>NZ_JBIQFF010000002.1:0-653104 GCF_045369295.1 Priestia sp. 179-F W1.4 NHS
GACAGGCTTTGCAATCTAACCTGATGCCTTGCTATCAGCACTTTCAATACACGCCCTTATAGGCGCACCAACTCTTCACCCAGAATGCCAAATTCTTTTTGTAACATCTCCTTTGAAGAAAGAGCGAGTTCTTTGATGGTGTGAATGCCTAACCGTTGTAAGCGCCTTTCCGTAGCAGACGAAATTCCCCAGAAATCCTTCATCGGATGAATGGACCACAGTTTAAAGGGAATATCCTCATATCGCCAATACGCAACTCCTGTTGGGCTATTCTTAGCCTCATGATCTAAGCTCACTTTTGCCAGTAAGAGATTGGGACCGATGCCTGCGGTAGCTGTCAGCCGTGTCTTACGGTAAATCTCGTTGATGATTTTATGAGCTAATTCTTCTGGTGTTTTAGCGAATAAATGCAAAGAAGCTGTCGCATCAATAAACAACTCATCAATGCTGTACGCATGAAAATCTTCAGGAGCCACATACTGTAACACCAAACTAGAAATATAGTTCGAAGCTTTGATATACCTCTCCATAGATGGATTCACGACATGGATATCTTTTCTTTTAGGAATGTCGAAAAGACGACTTCCTGTTTTGATTCCTTTTTTCTTTAATAAAGGTGTGGCAGCTAACACAACCGATCCAGACCGTTTGATATCTCCTACCACCGCAAGCTTTGCTTTCAGCGGATCTAACCCCCGTATGACAGAAGAAACTGAAGCAAAAAATGCTTTCATGTCGATGCATATAATGACTCTGTTTGGTAGCTGGGCATAATCCATTGAAAGAACTCCTTAGATAAAGAACGTTTGTTCTCTATTATATACGAACAAACGTTCTTTATTCAATGGAAATTCTAAATTTTTCCCGATTATTGTTATCACTTGCATAGAATTTATTGTTACATTAACAGAAGTAACTACTACATAACGTAATAGTAAGAGTTCAAAAAGACTAAACCCTAAAGGGGGATAAATGTTGAAAAAAGAATATTTTGTGCAATATTCAGACCAAAGTATAATTGATAGTTTTGGCTTTCCAGAAGATAAATTTGTATCTATTACTGTAGGGATTAGGGACATTAATCATGATTTGATCATCTCTTTAGTTCGAAAAATGTTTGGTTTGCCTGTTTTTTTTGTTTTAGACTCAATGCTCTGTGGACATGGAAAAGAAACATTGATTAAAAATAAAATTCCTTTTTATGAGCATTCATTAGATGGTGCTATTATTAAAGTTGATTCTGAAGAAAAATTGAGCTATGTTAGTGGATTAGCAGAAGAATTAGTTAATAATGGGCTGAGTATATTCATTTTCTACGGAGAAGGTATTGTAGAGCAGGATTTAATTCCTTCGAAACAATGGAATAAACCTATAGAATTTAAAAATGTCGATATAGATAAAGTCGATACATTTGTGGATGTGGAAGAGGTTGGATTTACGATATTCAGTAAGAGTGATCTATTTAAATCACCTGGAAAATTCCAAAATTATATACCTCGTAGCTACTCACTTGATATTAATAGCAGCAATATTTAACATTTCTAAATTAAAAGAAGGAGGGTTCGTAGTCAATGAAGTATAACAATAATAAGAGAATACTAAAAATGTTAGCTATCATCCTTCTTTCTATAGATCTATTCCTTTATCTTTTAGCACTAAAGAGCCTATACGTTTTCTCTTCAAGGGTTTCAATATATCTTTTGATTTTTGTCCTCCACTTTATCTATTTATACATAGTCCTTATAACTGTTAGCAAAACAAAAGAGTCTAAAGTTTTTTGGGGAGTAATTGGGCCGTTTTTGATTGTACCTATAGCAATCGTTGGGTGGTTCACGTTCTTTTATACTAATAAAGTTGACTATTATGATCTAAGTTCGCCTAAGAATACCCAAAAACTTATTATTGGTTATTATAATTGGAGTCTTGGAGAAACTAACCATTACTATGATTTTTATAAACAAACGGAATTCCCTTTGGTGAAAAAACGAATAAACCAAGAACCTCTTCATGTCATGACACGAAATACGGATATGAGCGATTTAAATGTTTTAGGAGCTCATGATGCACAATGGGGAAATGAACAAACAGTAACTTTTACATCTCCATATCTAAATAAGGAAGTAACCTTGAATTTAAAGTAAGTACTTTTTTCTACTTAAACAACAGAGTTGAGAAAAAGCCTGTATCTAAGGAGATTCAGGCTTTTTATTTTCTAGTTTAGTTACCATAAGTTTGATTATCGGAACCAAAAAACTTTTTTTTGATTTTAAGGTGAATATTCACTAAAAAAATATGTGAATATGCAAAAACTAATATAAACTCTGTCTAGGTAGTATTATAGACAGAGTTTATAAATTTAACATGGACACTGAGAAAAAGATTAATTGGAGGAAAATCAATACATGAATCAATGGAACCAGAATTGTTATTCAAAAAAGAAAGTAAGAGGCTTAGGAAGAAGGCTTCGTACTTTTTCAAAATATCTTAATGAACAAATTGATTCTCTACCTGTACAGAATAATAAAGATCCAAATTATAAAGGATATACCTCTCTTCATATTCCTTTTAGTATGTTTTTTACCCATTCAAAGAATGTTCCAATTAACGTAAAAAGATATTTTGTACAGAAGATTGTTAATAAAATACAATATCTTCTTGACATACGAACGGAAACGCAAAAGGAATATCGCATATTTTTTAGCTTTAATTCATTTGATTTGGACGATTCTGTTGTGCTAATTTTATTTACTAAAAAAGGGATGGATAGCTTCTATGAAGGTTTTTTTAGTACAGAGATAGATGAAACACCGTTTATACGTTTACACCAAACTCAAAATCTTGAAAATAAGTGGAAGATAAACATACCTGAAGGATTAAGCGTTAAAGGCTATAAACCGATTGATGCTGAATATGAATATGAGAACTGCGACGAAATATGGTTTATCGGAAGGTTAAGTGAAATTATAAAAAGCATAGAAAATAAATACACTATAATACATAAAAGCAGGTGGAAAGGATTTTCATACCTATATTAGTTTTATTAATTGGTTTGTATCTATTAATCTCAGGAATTTTAATAGTTGTAAAAGATAAAAACACAAAAGGAAAGACTAAGAAAACTTTAGCTTTTTTAGCAGTAGCATCGGATATAGTAACGGATCCGGTCTCTTCTTCAGGGTTCCGTATTATGCTTGGTGCTGTTTTATTAGTAGCTGGATTGGTTCTATTATAAAAAATATCTATTGGAAACTAATTATATTTTAAAAAGGTTCATACCTATAATAGGTATGAATTTTTTTATTATTTACATGGCACCCTTATTTTGGCACTATAAATTTCATTTTTACGTTTACTCTGTAAAGATTTCTCTTATTCTGCAAAAAAACGTTCGTAAAAGTTATTGAATTCAAGTGCACGTTCGCAATTTGTTTTTTGACTTAAACGAACAATAAAAATGATAGATTTATTACATAAAAGAAAAGTCCGTAAATGTATACTTTTACGGTCGGTACGTGCAATTTTCTTCAAAAATTATAGAGGTAAAGTCAAGAGTTTTATTTGTAACTTTTTAACGATGTTTGAATAAAAAGTAAATTACTCCTTCTGCTCATTTGTAAAAATAGAACATTTCCCTCTACAATTATTGATAATTTTCAAATTGCAGAATATAATAATAACAAGAGTTTACCACAGGAAACTTTTTAGCGTACGGTAAATAAGCGTTTAATCATTTAAAATGATTCCCTCATCATGAATAAAAAGAGTGAGAGGTAGCCTGGAACTATCTCTCACTCTTTTTATCATTATTTTACTTGTAGCTCAGCAATCATATCTTCTAGACGCTCTTTCTGTGCTTGAAGCTCTTCCATAGAAGGTTGATAAGATGATATAGTTTGTTGTCCACCATATGCCTGTTTAGGTTGAACCAAACGTTGTAATTGCCCACCGTTTTGTTCATATAAACGGTAGCCTACTGCGCCTACCACTGTTCCTGATACAAATCCCATTAGAAAATCGCGATTAATCATTATAAAACTCCCCCATAATCTTAAGTTTTTTATATCAATTCATACAAAAGGTATGAATGAATATCTTACGTAATTGTAGATAGCTTTTGTGATTGCACTTTCTGCTTTTCATGTAACAATTCCAATACATTCACAATCCATGTAATCATTGCTACATATAGCATATTTGAGGGCCCTAGAGATAACATCGTAACAATTCCAGTTAAAATATCTGGGTGCCTCATTTTATTGCTCGTACCGTGGGATAAGACCGTATAGCCTGTCGCAACTACTGCTCCATATACGAGTGCATCTGGTTTATAAAAAGATGCTTTTCGAATACCTGCCAGTAGAAGTAATCCCCCAGAAAACAATGTACGTAGCCAATCATTTCGTGTGGCAGGATCCATTTGAATCATAATATCATCTAATGGATCTAAACGCGTTTGCTGAAAAAAGATAGATACATAACGAAAAATGGTATTGCGAGAAAGTTGTGAAACATCATAGTAAATAAGCATGGTTTGAATAGTCGGTTCTATTCTCACACTCGTTATACCTTTTAAAGCAGAAAACATATGCTCTATTTCCACATGATTTTTCTTATCTCTCAATGCTGGGATATGAAATCGAATACGACCTGGTATATCATGCAGAACGTAGAATTTGGGATTCATTGGTTTCCCTCCCTAGCCATAAAATTCTTGCACTATTTATTACTACACCAATAGTGGCCGCATTATGAATAGCTGCTCCCACAATTGGAGAGAAGATACCTAAAGCACCAAATAAAATTGCAATACCATTAATAGCAAACGTGGCAATGAAGTTTTGTTTAATAATGTTCATGGTCTTTTTAGATAGTCCAACTAACTCAGAAAGCATTTCTGGGTTATCGGATGTAATAATAACATCACTGGCTTCTGAAGCAATGTCTGTTCGTTTAGCACCCATAGTTACACCTACATGAGCATGAGCTAAAGCTGGTGCATCGTTGATGCCGTCACCTACCATCATGACAGCTCCCGTTCTTCCATACTTCTTCACATAAAAGGCTTTATCATCTGGCAGAGCCTCTGCATGATACCAATTCAGTTTTAAGCGACGCGCCATCTCTCTTGCAACCGTTCTCTTGTCTCCAGTAAGCATAATGATGTCGTTGATACCTTGATGTCGAAGATTATTCACTGCGCGGTGCATACCAGAACGTATTTTGTCAAAAATGCTAACTACTCCTACGAGTGTTTGATCATAGGCTACATAAATTACATTTTCATCGTTTTGCATGTGTTGAAGTAAGTTGGTTGTTTTAATCTTTAATTCATTCATAAAACGTAAACTTCCAACCACAACTCTTTTACCATTTAGCCAAATGGAAATTCCTTTTCCTACCGTTGTTTCTACCTGAGCATTATTGTCTCTAATAGGAATTAAAATGTTCCAATCTTTTGCTTGCTTCATAATTGCATCAGCAATAGGATGGGTAGAATTTTTCTCAGCTGCTGCAGCTAAACGAATGACATCTTCTTGATTAAAACCTTCAGCAGCAATTACTTGCTGAACCACAGGCGTGCCTTCTGTAATAGTTCCGGTCTTATCAAGAATAACTGTATTTAGTTTAGACATCTTTTCAATATGATCACTGCCTTTAACAATAGCCCCTTCTTTTGCAGCACGTCCAATGGATGCGTATAAAGCTGTGGCTGTTGATAATTTGATTCCACAAATGAAATCAATAACTAACATACTCATCGCTCTATTAAGGTTTCGCGTGAAGAAAAACGTAACTAGTGCCAAACCAAAAGAGAAAGGCACCATTTTTTCAGCTACTCTATCAGCTATATTTTGAATAGGAGCGCGTTTATCTTGTGCTTCCTCCAACAGTTTTACAATTTTAGAGAGAGATGTATCTTCTCCTACTTTTTCAACTGTTACAGTAACATGTCCACTCTGCAAAACACTTCCAGCGTACACATTATCTCCACCACTTATCTCTCTTGGCATATACTCCCCAGTAATGGAAGCTTCATCTGCTGTACCATTACCCTCTATTATGATTCCATCCACAGGAATTTTTTCTCCCGTAAAAACGACAACCTTATCACCAACTTGAATATCCTCGACTAAAACCTTTTCTTCAACGCCCTTTTCCTTTACTCTCCAGGCATATGAGACATCTAATTTTAGGACGGAGTGAATATAATATTTGGTTTGTTCAGACGTATAGTCTGTTAATAGCTCGCTAATAGTAGACATCAAAGTAATAATTAAAGCCGATCCTGGATTCTTCATATACAAAGAAGCGAATATAGAAGCAGCTGTTAATGTATTAGCATTCCCTTTTCGTTCTTTTAGGACATGAATAACACCATCTTTAATTACATCATAGGAAGTACTGATAGCAGTAAAGGTGCTAACCCAATAGGAAAGTGCTTTTACTATAGCAGGATACGAAGAACGTTGAAGGTACCAGTTAACTAAAAAAATAGTTCCACAAGCTATGATAGGTATAGCCTTTTTCCATGAACATGCTGCTTTCTTGAGTGTATGTTTGTATTTATGGATGAACGATTTGAGACTGTATAAAGAAAGAGTAATATGATGATAAATGAGTAGACTTCCGGTTACTTGATTATAGCTTGCAGAATATACCCCTGGAAAAGAGCGTAACCAAGTTTCAATGTAGTTTGTATCTAGCTGTTTAGGTATATAAAATCGGGTTCTTCCAGGGAGAGAATGAGCTACCTTTACCCCTAACATCATCACCTATTCTTTTCCCCCTTATACTTAATGATGTTGTATGACCAATAAAGTAAGCTTGCAGAGAAAGCAGGCGCACTTCCAAACGTCTGAATTCCTTTTCCTAATAAAAATAGAACAAATAAACTATCGAAGTCAGCAAAGCCATTAGTTTGCTTTTTAATCCCTTTATCTATAAATCCAAGTGTGTTAGTCATGCCATTCATCAATGTAGCATCTTTGTTTAAAATGGCGTTAGCTGCTATTTGTACGATATAACTCATCAGTTCATCTAGCTCTTCCTGGTTAATATGAGGTACAACAAATTGAAGCAGCAAACTTCCGGTTAGTTCTGAAGCTTCCGATGTTAAAATAAGAGGATGTTTTTTGAGTTCTTCCGTTAGAGCATGTGCAATGATATGGTGCTTCCAACTGTCACATTGTATACGCAGTCGACCCGGCATCGCATGCACTACTTTTATTTTTTGATCACGGAATTGAGACATAATTTTTGGAGCAATAAAAGAAGCTCCTAAACCAATTACAGTAGGAAGCATGCTCATCCCTCCCTTTCCTTAAGCTCTATATTCTTCTTGATATATTTGTTCAATAAGTCGAAACCACTCTTCAATTTCTTTGTTATTTGTCATGTGGGAAGCTTTATATGTAATAAGTAAACTCCCGGTATCTGGTGTAAATACTGCGTCATAGACAAGGGGTTGAGATTTCAAATTTAAAATAATTAATTCAACTAGCTTACTATTATCTTTCCAAATAGTTGAACGAAGTCTAATTCTTCCTGGAATGAAATGTACAAGATTAATCTGTAACTTATTTAATTTCTTCTCTGCAAATTTCATTAATACTTTCTCTTTGATACTCATTAATATCTAAATACCACCAATCATTTTTCTTTATTTTACCAACTTATATATTTTATAACAATATGATTATTAAAATACTGTAAATTTTATTACATACAAATAAGTAATAAAATTTACAGTATTTTAGGATGATAATAGATATGTTTTTTATATAGATGCTTAAAGTTTCTTTATTTGTTAGGTTAGATACTTTTGAGTACAATGGTGTCTAAAAAACTATGTACTTCTAGACCACCCGCATTCGAGAAAACTTAATATTAGCAAAACAAAAAGCAACCTCGCTATTGGCAAGCGAGGTTGCTTTCATATAAGGGGTCGTTCAAACGTATCCGAGAATGAACAACCTAACTATAACATGTTTTTAATATTCATACTATTTTCGATGTGCTCTACATATGTATAAAAGGTGCACTTTTTATACATTGTTTTCCTTGATTTGCTCAATAGAATGCCTATTCTATCAACGATGTATAAAAAGCTGCATAACTCATAATTGAGACCTCTTTCGAACCCTTACTCCCATAAGGGTTCTCTTTTTGCGTGGGTTCCGTTAAGAGTGTTTATGTTAACTAAACGCTTATAAGGTATACAGTTATAAAACAGAAAAAACTGCCATCGGTGAAGGCAGTTTTTCTGTTCTTGTTTAATGGTTGTTCTCTATTAAATATAACGATGCTTTTTGGATAAAACGAGAGCAGAGGTACCAATCATTACCACACCCATGATGGCTGGAGTAGTGTGACTAACTATTGAATACAGCTGACCACCAATGATAGGTCCACTAAATCGGGCTAGAGATTGAATACTCTGAGCTCCCCCTAGTATTTGACCTTGTTCACTGTCACTAACAGATTTTGAAAGCATCCCGTTAAATGATGGCCCAAAGATTGAATCACCAAGTCCGAAGAAAACCATCCCAGCAATAAAGACTAGATAAAAGGCTGTAAGGGCTGAAATCGCAATAAGGATAAAACCAATAATTTGACTTATCATGCCTAATAGAGCAATTTTTTTATCCGTCAAAGATTTGAGTAGTCGTGGCATAATAAGTGCTTGGGAAAAGATATCTAGTAGACCTATTATAGAAAATGTCAGACCAATAAATAGAGGCTGCCACGCAAATGTATCTATTGAAAACTGAGAGAAGATCGCTTGTAATGATCCATTAGGAATCCAAATTAGAAACCCGGCAATTAGCAACCATTTAACAGAGTGAAAGGAAAAAACCTTTGATAATTGTATAAATGGATTAAGATGTCTAGCAGAGATACTGGGAGAGCGTCTGGACTTCTCAAGACTCTCAGGCATAAAAAAATAGCCATATATGGCATTAAGTAATGTAATAACCGTACCAGCATACATAGGAACACTGTTTCCAAAAGTCGCAAGTGCACCTCCAATGATAGGGCCCAAAGCAGTGCCCACCCCAACAACAGCACTAATCCAACCAAAGTACTTAGTGCGTTCATTTTGAGGGGTGATATCTGCAAAGTAAGCAAAAATTGCTGAAATTTCGCCACCTGTTGAACCTTCAATGATACGACCAAGGAAGAGAATCCAAAGTGCACCTCCAAGTCCAAAGATACAATAACCAAGGGAAGAACCGATTAGACTAATAATTAATACTGGACGACGACCATATCTATCGCTTAACGCACCTAAGACTGGTGCAGCCAAAAAGACAGAAAGAGCGTATATAGACGTAAGTAATGTTACTGCAGTAGCCTGACTACTAGGACTACTAGTATAAGTCCTTACTAAAAAAGGTAAAACAGGGCTAACTATAGTCAATCCAAGACCCGCTAAGAAGACCGTGATAAGCCCAAACGTTAGGGCATGTTTATTTATTGAAGTATCCATGATCGTTCTCCTTTAAAGTTATTGTTAACAAGGAAACAATAACAAGTTTATCTCTTAATTGTTTCCTTGTCAACAATAAATCGACGTAAAAAAACACCACTTACTCAGTGATATTTTTCAGATGATGTCTATATCGACCAATGAAACGAAAAATAGTATCAAATTCTTCATTGGTCATGTGCTTAAATACTTCTTTATCACGTTCAAGAAAAGATTGGTGTAATTCTTGATGGATAGCATTTATTTTTTGTCCATTAGTTGTTAATCGAAAATAGATCTCCTTTTTGTTTTCGGCACTTTGATAACTCTCAATCATATTTTTAGCTATAAGCTTCTTGGTGAGCTTGCTTATAGCACCTCTAGTCATGTAGCTTACAGCTGCAAGTTTTGTTACATTTGCATTTGGAATTAAAGCAATATTTTCGATTAATTCTATTTCACTCAACTTATAGTCCTTTAAAGCTATTTCTACTTCAGGTTTATTCCGCCAGATTATCTCATTACACAAATCCATAAGCTCACTCATTAACTGTTGTCTTTTATCCATACTAACTCCTCCCTAATTTGTATACAGTATAACGAGTTTTTGTTTCTTTCACAACGAAATAAAGCACTATAATACTTATTGAGAATACGTAACAAGGATCAATATTAATAAGAAGTAAATAATTACGCTTTTTATCATAACTAATCTATCTCCTACTTTTCTTTCAAGAAATTGATTTGTTTATATTATCCTAACAGAAAAATAGTGAAACATTTAATCTTACAATACATTTAACTAGATATTTTCAAGTAGAAATACAAAAATACTGCATTTTATTTATAAAAGTAAATAGATAAACTTACTTATAAAAATCTTATTTGTATTATTTACACTAACCGACGACAAATATGAACTTTTTATACAATATAAAATATACAACAAATAGGTCATAGTGACAGGTAGAACTTCAGCAAAAAGCTTAGCCAAGAGTATCTTTTTTAAAGAAAGTTTATTGAAAAAACCTAGAGGATCCGAATGTAGAACTTTCTATTTCTTGTCCATTCCATATCCATCGATTCATTGTGTGGCTACTTTTATTTAGATATACGTTATTGCTAATCTCATTATATTTATTTGAGTAATGAAGATTGGCTAGAAGTAAGTTAGACTTTACTGAAACCATAATGTTATCATTGATGATGTTATGGGTCGCGTGATATTGCATTAATAATTGTCCACCATCCATTTTTATGGTATCGTTCCCATATAAGATATTTTGTGCAATCGAAGTATTCATTGTTCCCCCACGCTTTTGATCATATCCCCCAATTGAGATTCCTGTAAAACGATTCTCATAAATCATGTTTCCTATAACTTGAATGTTGCTAGTTTTTTTACCTTGGTGTTCACTAGCGATTTCTATTCCTAAATCGTTATGACTTGAAATATTATGTTCAATAACAACATCCTTTCCTCCATCTACATAGATTCCCCCAGCAGAATATTCATGTCTGTAGGCTTGGTTGGAATAACTGCTTACGTTGTAAATAGAGTTTTCACTGATAACTCCTTCACGAGCTTGATCAAATTTTTGATTAGGAGCTATCTTTTCGAAGCCGATTATATCAATTCCTATATTATCAACGTTACGAATCGTATTCGCACGGACTACAAATTTTTTAACATTCCCGTTTAGAGTCAGCGCTTCACTAAAACCTAAAGTTAGGTTTTCAAGTAAATTTCCCGATATTTCAATATTGTTTAATGAACGTGGCGCTTCGGATCCATAAAAAGCTATTCCATGTGCATTTCCTTTTTTATGTGCGGTCTTAATATCAAAAATATGATTGTTAATAATCCGAAGACCTTTTCCCCTTCCCTCCACTAAAATACCGCATGGTGTACTTTGTTCTTTCAAAGTAGAAAAATGTCCTATATTTAGACCTTGAATTGTAATATAGCTCTTGTTTTTTATGGTAACTAGCCCTCCATCTGAAGAACCACTCTTTATTTTCTTTCCACTAATAATTGGCCTTTCATTTTTATAATTTCTGAAGATAATGGGATGCTGTTTATTACCCGAACGACCAATCACTAACTTTTCGTGATAAACACCACCTCGAATATTAACAGTCGTCCCAGGTTTAGCTACTTTACCTGCTTTTTTCAAAGTTTTAAAGGGGCTGTTTTTAGTACCTGCATTTTCATCACTTCCTGCAGGAGAAACGTAGATTTCATGATGTATAGGCTCTACTGAAGGTTGATCAGCAGCCTCAACCCGTTGATTTATACAACATAGGAAAAGAAGAAGAATACTACCTGCTATTTTCATAAGATACTCCTTAATATTCATGAATTTCACTTACAAGACCTTTCAATTATACTATCGCTTCGTTGATAAGTGTGTAGAACACCGCACTATGTCTTATTATTTTCTTAAACTACAATCATTTTTACATTTAAAATGGAAAGTGCTAAAGTAATGCTAGAGTAATGTAGTAAATCTGTTAAAACTGGAACATGTAAACCAATAAATGTTATAAGCTGAAAGGAATACTAATGATGGATGTAAAAAAGTCTAGGTGACTTGCTCTTTCTCAATAGAAGGAATAAGTCGCCTATTTGTATTTCGTTTATACATTCACTGTAATTAAAAAGCTAATACCCCTACTTCTTATAAACCACTATTATATCTTCCTATCTTTAGGTAAATTATTAAAAATATAGTCATTAAATATAATTTTCATAACAATTTTCACTTAATAAGATTTTTATAAATTATTCATTAATCAAATTAAACATTGAATTTATATCATTTAAAGAAGTAAATACCGAAACTATATTATTAAAATTATGGTTTTATCATTTACTCTTAATGAAAAGTTTTATTGATAACAGTATTGACTCGTAAACATTTGGATATAAAATAAGAGGGACAATTGATTCGTTAATTTAAAAAAAATAATGAGGATTTCTAACTGTACAATAAGTTAACCTACTAAAAACAAGCAGGTTATCTAAAAAGGATTTAAAATTCAAAGTATCTATTCTATAAACTGAACTAATAAACGCACCTAAATAAGCCAATTTAGGCGTTATTGATTTTACTTGAGAAAAATACATTAAGTTCATTCGTGAGTTGTTATGGATACGGAAAAATTAGAAAACAGAATGGGAGAATGGCGCATGGAGATACTTTCAGCTATTTTAGTTGGAATTTTAGCATTAGAACATTTATTCATTATGATTCTTGAAATGTTTTTTATTCATTCGAAGGTAGCAAAACGAGCATTCCAGTTGCCTAAGCACTTGGAAGGAGATCGGAATGTAGCTATTATGTTTGCAAATCAAGGATTATATAATGGATTTTTAGCCGCAGGGCTCGTTTGGGGGCTCATACTCGGATTTAATTCAGTTGGTTATATGATTCAGTTGTTTTTCATAATTTGTGTGGTGATAGCAGCTATTTACGGTGGTTTTACATCTAACAAGTCAATTATTATAAAACAGGGACTTCCAGCTATTTTAGCACTGATTACTCTTTTGTTTGTTATATAGAATTTCAGTTTTTCAATAACATCGAACGTTTAGACATATGCTCCTTTAGCATATTATCTGTAGTCTACTTGACCTTGAAAATTTTGTCCAACTAGATGTAACCTATCCCCAAGCTTTATTTCCAGTTATAGATTTTTTAAAAAGGTACCTCCTTCTCCAATGTCATTAGAACGAGGTACCTTTTGCTCTTTGTTTTAACAATGTAGGTCGCCTGAATCAATTACCTTAACAAACTAAGTATATCAAGGTGAATATTACCTTTTATCTATTCGATCGGAAGTAAAGTATCAACCACAATACTGTTTACAGCATTGATATACGCAAATGCACTTGCTTTCATAACATCCGTATCTGTTGCCTTGGCTATATACTTTTCGCCTTTGTATTCCACTTGAATCTTTACTTTTCCTAATGCTTCCTTACCTCTTGATACACTGCTAATACTATATTCAATCAATCTAATATCTAAATCACTAATTTCTGTAATAGCAGAATACAAAGCATCAATTGGGCCAGAACCGACGGCACTACTTTTCAATATTTGATCACCCTTTTTAATTTTCACACTTGCAGACGGGAAATTTGTATTACTAATCACTTGCAAGTCGATTAGTTCATAAAAATGATGACTATAGTGCATTATATCCTGATTATGAACATCATTTTTCGCATAATAATTCTCAACGATGACATATAAGTCATGATTATATACTTCTTTTTTCGCATCTGCCAATGCAAGGAAAGCGTCAAATATCCCTTCAAATTGTGTTTTAGTCATCTCATTAAAGCCTAATGATTCAAGGGCATTTTTCACCGCATGACGTCCAGAACGGGCAGTTAAAACAAGTTCCATATCATCTAAACCAATTTCAATTGGGCTAATGATTTCGTAAGCATCTCTTGCTTTTAATAGGCCGTCTTGATGTATACCTGAAGAATGAGCAAAGGCATTATCTCCTGTAATGGCTTTATTTACTTGTACATCAAGTCCCATTAAACTACTTACTAACCTAGATGTATTCATGATTTCTTTCGTATTAATATTTGTGTATGCATTATAAACTGATGAGCGCGTATTAATTGCCATCACGACCTCTTCTAGTGCAGCATTACCTGCACGCTCACCAATGCCATTTATCGTACACTCGACTTTATCTGCTCCATTTTTAATTGCAGCTAACGTATTCGCAGTTGCCATACCAAGATCATTATGACAATGGACACTTAAAAGCACTTTATCATTCAAATTTTTCAAGCGATTATTTATTTTAAAGATTAGTTCACCAAACTCTTCTGGCTCGGCATAGCCGACTGTATCGGGCACATTAATAATGGTAGCTCCTGCCTTTACAACAGCTTCAATCGTTGCCCATAAATATTCAAAATCGGAGCGAGATGCATCCTCCGTTGAATATTGTACTTCTGGTAGAAGTGTTTTTGCATATTTTACTGCATCAACACCAAGATCTAAAATTTGACTTTTCGATTTCCCAAACTTCTTTTCCACGTGAATGTCTGAAGCGCCTAAAACTATATGAATTAAAGGTTTTTTAGCGTATTTCACACTATTATAAACAGCTTCAATATCAGCCTTTACTGCTCTTGCTAACGCTGTAATGATCGTTTCGTCTGTATTTCCTATTTTCATAGCAATTTCTTTCACAGCATTAAAATCACCAGCTGAAGACGAAGGAAAACCAGCTTCGATAATATCGACTTTCAGTTTCTTTAGTTGCTGTGCTACTTCTAGTTTTTCATACAGGTTCAGCTTAGCCCCCGGAACTTGCTCGCCATCTCTTAAAGTCGTATCAAACATCCAAATTTTTCTCGTCATTTCAGAAACACTCCTTTGTCATATTAATGTATAAAAAAAAGCCCCGTCTCTATAAAAACATAGAGACGAGGCGTTGCTCGCGGTACCACTCTAATTGATTAATCATTACATAATTAACCCACTCATTTTCGGCAGCTATCACCACCTATCTTCATAACGGTAGAAAACCGACATCCCCTACTTATAATATTCAGAGAGTAGCTCTTGGATGAGTTCAAAGGCAATAACTACCGATTCTCACCAACCATCGGCTCTCTGAAAAGTTTATACATCCTTCTACTATTTCCAATCTTTGCTTATTATTATTTGATTACATGCAATATTATATCTATCTACTCAATTTGTCAACGGATTTTTTAGAATAAACAAATTATTCAAAATTCAATAGTATCTCTTTTACAAGTTATTAAGTTGTATATAAACATCCACTACGCTTTAGTAATTTCTAAAGTACTTCCTTAAAAATACTTTTGTATATTACTAATATCGTAGAAAACCTTCGTATTTTTCTATAAGTTAGGTAAATGATATAACTATTTTAATAAAATACGTTAACTATTACTTTTATTAAAAACAATAAAACTAATTAATTCAACGAAATACTTTATTCTTTCATGTATACTTTAATATCTATTTTGAAAGATCTAAACATGACAATATGATTAAGCGATGGGTGTACCATTTTTAATAAACTCACTAGGCTTTAGTAGCACCACATCTCCTTCTTCTAGGACTCCACCCATGACTAGTACCTCAGACTTAAAACCCGCAATGCGCATAGGAGGAAAATTCACCACAGCGATTACTTGAGATCCAATCAGTTGTTCTGGTTTATAGCGTCTTGTAATCTGAGCTGAAGAACATTTTACTCCAAGCTCACCAAAGTCTATCTCTAGTTTTATTGCTGGCTTCCTTGCTTCTGGAAACGGCTTGGCTTTTACTACCGTACCAACACGGATATCTAACTTTAAAAAATCATCGATTGTAGCCATCACTATCACCTATTCTTCCATTATTTTAGAATACCTGTTATAAAAATCCTTGAGATTTACTGATTCTATCATAAGCAAAAGGGACATTTTTGTCCTATCCTAAGAATAAATTGTTCGATTATAAGATGTAGGGGGAACTTTCCTTATAAGAACGACACATTCCTAGTTGAAAACTAAATATAAACCCACTCTCGTCTATTAGTCATTTTTAACAGTGTATCCAATATACAATCACTACTTTTTGCAGTTTCTCAAATCGTTATTCAAGCGAGTTAATTGCTTCGCCAGTACTTTTAATTCTTCTTTTGACCATTCATAAAGAATATCAGCGTACGCTTCCTTACGTGCAGTTTGAACATCCTGCAGAAGCGCCTTCCCTTTAGGTGTAATAGTAATAAGGCTAATTTTTCTATTTTTAGGATAAGGAAAACGTTGAACCAATTCCTTAGTTTCTAATGTAGAAACTTGTCTGCTTGTTGTAGAAATAGTTAGCCTTAAGTTGCAAGAAAGTGCATTAATAGATAAGGAATCCCTTTCTTGCAGTTCAGTTAATAACAAATACTCAGACCACTCCAAGTTTCTAAAACGAGGCCCAAGAGACGTAATAAGACGGACCAGTAGGGCAGTTTCATACTCAATTTCCTGAGATGACTTGTATTCCATCACGATTCCTCCTTATTTAGGTTATTATGCGCCGAAGACTACTTTCCTACTTACGCATAATTACCTGTGATCACTTACATATTAAAGATTTTTTATAACTTTGTACTTATGAGGATAAGGCAGAGACACTTGGATATATTAATTTTTGTGGAGGTGATTGTAATGGAAAACAATAAATACACTAACAAGACTGCTTCAGGAACAGACGTACAACATGTGAAGCAAAAAAATGCTCAAGCTTCTTCTAGTAAATACGGTACAGAATTTGCTAGCGAAACGGACGTTCAACACGTGAAACGTCAAAACGCTCAAGCTGCTGCGAACAAAAACCAAAATTCTGGTAAATAACAGAATTTGCGTTAAAAGGGTTCTTCCATCGTGATTGGAAGAACCCTTTATTACGCTTATTTTTTTAATAAGCTAAAAGTACTGCATATTAATGCTACCTTTGAACAAACTACTAGATAACATTGTAACTCCACTTACAACTTGTTGTACCAGTCGAAAAGCTACCTTTATATAAAAGGTAGCTTTTCACTTTTTAAACAGATTGTCATTAAGACTTATAAGGCAGCATGTTATCTAAAAAAGAACTCAACGCATCCTTTTATGAATTGAACTAGCCAGACCAAACTACAAAAGATGCTGTGAAGCGGCAATTTGTTTATTCTCATTGTGGCAAAATGAACATCGTGAAGCCGAAAAAACTACTTAAAAAAGTAACTAAACAATTAGATGAGGTAGTTTTTTCAGGTTTCCAATTTACTGTGACATGCATACTTCATTTGTATAAAACTTAATTCTCAACACTCTATCTCCTACATGGCAAACAACAAAAGCAGCAACAACAACGAATTATTAGTATACGGTGCTGAACAAGCAATCGATCAAATGAAATATGAAATCGCGAGCGAATTTGGTGTAAACCTTGGTGCTAATACAACTGCACCTGCAAACGAATCAATAGGTGGCGAAATCACAAAACGTTTTGTACAAATTACTGAACAACCACTTGACAGGGGGACGTTTCTAAGACAATTTTATAATGATGGCTGAAGGAAGAATGGGTATCCGTTCTTCTTTTTCCTTATTAAAATTAGACATATATACTTACATTTTAAAATAAAGATTTTGTTAAATGGAGCATCTCATAAGAATAAAAGACATCAATTTAATCTTTATCATGTATTGAAAAAGTAACATAACGCTGAGTTAAAAATAAAGAACAAATAAAGAATAGCTCAAAGATATTTATTATAGCTGTACTTGGAAGGTTAATGGGTATAGCACTTCCTGCAACCATAAGAGCTACTCCAATCATCATTATCTTCCATCGTGTTTTGCGATAGAGAGAAACTCCAACAACAAGTAAAATGAATGCCACAATAATAACCATTAAAGGTGGACCAGAGGCTCCTACAAGAGTATATCGAACAATGCCATACTCGCGTAATATCTCCGGATTTTTATTAATCGTTTCTATAATCTCATAACTAATAAGAGCAAGTGTACTCATTAGGAAGATGATTTTGAATATAAATTTGTTAACCCATTGAAGGTTAGATTGTTTAGCTACTCCATAAGCAAAAAGTAAAAGAGTAGGCGTGAATAAAGCATGGAACCAAAAGCGAAACATACTAAGCAGAAGGAGTACATTACCTTCCCCAATAAATGATCCCATAAAAATAATGATATTATCGTAAATCAAACCAACTATTACAAGAGGTAGAAATACCATATAAAAGGATACATTTCTTTTTTTAATAAGCTTTATGCTTAAAATCAGCAACGTTAAATAGCAAATACTAAACAGAAAATAGAGTATTGTATCAATCATTTTTTTCTCCTTGATTATTTAAGTCGAAACTAAAAGCTAAGTCTTATAATTTATTTTAGTGTCACATCCCAAAGTTGCTTTTGTTCATTTAGCAATTGGCAACTTTTCCACTCCTTGCGCGTATTATTTTTTACTTTTACCTTTTGAACTGGAATGTTTTTTGCTCTTAAGGCTTTGATTAAAAGATCTATTGAATTCATAAAAGTCACCCTTCAACAAAATTCTCTTATAACAAACCATTAATTAGTTAATATTTTCTTTTAACCATGTTGAAGTAACACGAACCATTTCGTTCTGTTGTCTCTTTACAGATATAGATGATTTAGAGTCACCTTTCTGTGCTCCATAAATGCCAAATTGACCATGATTACCACCTTTTATTTCATGCATGGTTGTTTGTTGGGACAATAAATGCTTTGTATCTTCAATTTTTTCTACGGTTGATAAACCATCTTTTTCACCATAAATTGAAAGCATAGGAAGATTCTTATTTGAGAAATCAGTTCCTTCATCTGGATAAGAACCTAACAAGAACACACCATCAATTTCTTTAGGATGATTATAAGCAAATTTAGATGCAGTAACCCCTCCTAAGGAATGACCACCTACAACCCATTTTTGGACAGAGGAGTGAGCATCTATTATCTCCTGTGCTTTATTAGAGTCAAATAATGCAAAGTTAAAGTTCACATTGGGTATAGCTACTAAATAACCTTGTTTTGCTAATTGTTTACCGTAATAGCTGTACGCTTCCGGTTCTACTTTTGCTCCAGGATACAACACAATTCCCACTTGATTATTATTTTTCGAGTTGAAAATAATCCAATCTTTTTCATACTTAATGTCCTTTTTATTCACAAGTGTATAAAGTTTTTGAGATGGTTCATACGTTTGTTGTGACCATGTAAAGAAACCAAAAAAACCTACCATGATTATTGCAACGAGACCAATGAAAAAATAAGTCACTTTTTTCTTCATAGATGTATCCCCTTTCTTACTCCTCTGAATTTTTACAACTAATTTCCATTTCTATTTATGTTTTTATTCTAAGGGCTTAGTGAGAGTTAGGTAAAACCTTATAAGTTAAGTAGCACTATATATTTAATTATATATACCAGAAGGTTAATTAATCAACTAGTTTAATTTTGGAAATATTTTGATCTGAAATAAGAGAAGTATGCTGAGTTTCTGTATAAGATTAGGAGCTGTTGCAATCACTGCAAGTCAGCTTACTTCAAGAGCTCACTAAAATATCACATTTATCTTCAATAGTTAGGGAAGCTTCTGAACTCTCATTTACTTTATGCAAAAGGTGGACTATTAGGAATAGCATGGTTTGAATGGCAGTTGGTATTTTTAGACGTTTATACCGAAAATAAGCCACCTAGGGATATCCCAAGTAGGTGGCTTATACGATAAACTTAATATGGAGCACGCTTTTAAAAATTAATTTCTGTCAAAAAGAGAGCTGCCAGATATACCTGGATTCGTCATTTCATAGGGATTTAAAATTAACTCAAGCTCCTCCTCAGTCAATACGTCATATTGCAAACATAGTTCTCGTACCGACTTTCCATTTAAAATAGCCTCTCTAGCAATTCGTGCTGCTACTTCATATCCGATATGTGGATTTACGGCTGTAATAATCCCTACACTTTTTTCTACATACTCTTTTAAACGTCCCTCATTTGCTTCAATGCCTCTTAGACAATGGTCTGTGAAGACGTGGAATGCGTTATTCATAATACTGATTGACTGAAGCAAGTTAAACACAAGAACAGGCTCCATCACATTTAGTTCAAGTTGACCTGCTTCCGATGCCAGGCAAATTGTATGATCATTACCTATAACTTGAAAAGCTACTTGATTAATCATTTCAGGCATGACAGGATTGACCTTTCCAGGCATAATAGATGAACCAGGTTGACGAGCTGGTAATATAAGTTCAGCTAATCCTGCACGAGGACCAGATGCCATTAATCGGATATCATTCGCAATTTTAGACATATTAATCATGCAAACTTTTAAGCTAGCAGAGACTTCTGTATAAGCGTCTGTATTTTGAGTCGCGTCTACAAGATGATTGGCCTTCTTAAGTGGTAAACCACTAATATTTGCTAGATATCTTACAACATTTTCGATATAACGTGGATCTGCATTTAAACCCGTTCCAACTGCAGTTGCTCCCATATTAACCTCATATAAATGTCCATAAGATTGCTTAATACGTTTCATATCTCGCTCAAGAACACGACTATATGATTCAAATTCTTGACCAAGACGGATTGGAACCGCATCCTGTAGGTGAGTACGTCCCATCTTTATAATAGAATCAAATTGTTCTGCCTTTTTCTGAAATACACTGTGCATATAATTCATTGTTTTTAGTAACTTATTTAACAGATTAAGCGTTGCAATATGGATAGCAGTTGGGAATACGTCGTTTGTTGATTGTGACATGTTTACATGACTATTAGGGCTTAAATCGGAATAAGAACCTTTCTTGTGACCAAGTAACTCTAAAGCTCTATTTGCAATAACCTCATTTGCATTCATATTCATTGAGGTCCCCGCACCACCCTGTATTGGATCAACAATAAATTGATTGTTTCTTTTCCCTTCGATAACCTCGTCTGTTGCTTCAATAATTGCGTTACCTAATCCATCATATAACCTTTTTGTTTCCATGTTAGCAAGAGCAGCAGCCTTTTTAACGATTCCTAATGCTTTAATAAGCTCTGGGTGAATCTGATATCCTGTTATTGGGAAGTTTTCAACTGCACGTAAAGTTTGAATCCCATAGTAAGCATAAGTAGGAACTTCTTTTGTTCCTAGGAAATCTTTTTCAATTCTTACATTTTGTTTTTCTGGTATTTCTATATTTGTCATAACATTGATCTCCTTCTTTACATAAAAAGAAATTTTTTTATGCTACGTCCGATTTTCTAATAGAATCTGTATAATGCTTTGCTTTTTCTTTGTCGAATCCGCCTTCCCACTTAGACATCACAATAGCAGCTAATGCGTTACCTACTACGTTGACAGATGTACGAAGCATATCTAAAATACGATCAATACCAGCAATGAATGCCATACCTTCTAGAGGTAATCCCATTGATCCTAGTGTTGTTAATACAACAACAAATGATGCTCCTGCAACTCCTGCCATTCCCTTAGAAGTCAACATCAATACAAGTAAAAGTGTAATTTGTTCTATGAAAGATAAATGAATCCCATACATTTGTGCAATGAAAAGGGCAGCAATGGCTTGGTAAATGGATGACCCATCAAGGTTAAAGGTGTATCCTGTCGGAATAACAAATGATGTGACAGCTTTCGGACAACCAAAGTTCTCCATTTTAGTCATTAACCTTGGCAATACTGCTTCAGAGCTTGCGGTTGTAAACGCTAAAATTAACTCATCTTTTAAGATTTTTATAAGGACTAAAACATTAGTTCCAGCCATTTTTGCAATAATACCTAATACTACAAAAACAAAGAAAATCATGGTTAGATATATAACGAGTACTAACTTTCCTAAAGGAATTAATGAACCGATTCCAAACTTCGCGACATTCAAACCAATTAAAGCAAATACTCCGAATGGAGCAAATTTCATAACTAAGTTTGTCATCCAAAACATGGATTCCAGTACGCCTTCAAAAAAGTTTAAAACTGGTTTGCCTTTTTCTCCAATTGCTGCAACTCCTAGACCAAATAAGACTGAGAAAAAGATAATCGCTAATAAATTTCCTTCCGTCAATGATTGGAATATATTAGTTGGGATAATATGAACGATTTGAGCTGCTACACCTGTACTCTCAGTTGTTTTAGATGTTTCTTCATACTTGGATATATCACCTTTCTCAAGGTTCCCCATATCTATACCACTACCTGGATGGAATAAATTTGCGGCTAATAATCCCACTGCTAATGCAATCGTAGTAACAATTTCAAAATAAAGAATGGTTTTTCCACCTAGTCTTCCTAACTTTTTAATATCACCTACACCAGCTATAGATACGATTAGTGCAGATACAACGATAGGAATAACAATCATTTTGATTAGGTGAAGAAAAATATCTCCTAAAGGTTGAAGAATGGCCATCGCTGTATTATTTCCATAAAAAATAGCGCCTATAGCAATCCCGAACGCAAGTCCAATAAATATTTGTGTAGCTAATCCCAATTTCTTCATGGTTGTAACCCCTTTCAATTTGCGATTCATTAAAACACCTAAAGAGAGCCTATGCTTAGGCTATCGTCTATAAAAAAGACAATAATTAAAAATAAGACCAATGTGTGAATAATCTTTAAAATAAATGGTAATCATATGATTTGAAATTAACTCCCCCCTTCAGTAAAGCGTTTTCAAAATCTTTATTGTGAAAATCCACTTTTTCGGCTCACCTTACATACCTGAGCATATAGTATCGTTTATAAAGAGATTTTCTATTATCCTTTTAACCTTTCTGAAATCCTGTTTATTGTCTAACATTCATATAAACCTAGAAGTGACTGTTACTAGATTTATATGAATGTTAGACAAGAGTACCTTAATCTATTATCCCTTCATTTCAGATAAAGAAATATCTTCTTCTTTTATTTAGAGATAAGGAAATCATAACATTAGATATCTCTATAACTTGTTAAAATAATTAAATCTCTTAAAATGTTTTTCTTCAAATTAAATGATATCGCTTTCAAAAATTTCAATCGTAGTAACTACATATATCTTCTCTGAAAGCTAAAGGAATTTAGGATTTATTTCAAGTGTAACTTAATTAACTAAACTACAGCATTAAGTTGGGGTATCTCCTTCATCCTCTTCATACTGTAATCTCATTATAATAAACATGCGTTTCTTGTATATAGGTAATGAATGGAATCAAAAAAATGATAATAACGAAAAGTATATTTTTAATTTCATGTTCTCTTTTTGCGTACTTCAGTTACATTATATTTATATACGACAGATAAATCAAGAAATTATTATTCATTTCGCGTACATTTTATTTAGACAGGTCTCATAGAAGTGAATGATATTTTAATAACGACGAACTGTTATGGAAAAAACAAAGTAATTTTAACATACACCTTTTATATAGACCTAATTGTGTTAGTCTAATAAAAGTCAAATAGAAAAGAGTGATCAACCTGGAAGAAATAAAAGAGCAAGAAATCGATCTTGAAAAAGTGTATGACTATGTGGAATTTCCGGATAAGGTTAGTGGCCGTTGCGATAACTGTAACTCAGCTTACTTCAAAAGCTCCGTAAAAGGTCGCGTGTTCTTACGTGAATGTAGAGAATGT
Organism: Priestia sp. 179-F W1.4 NHS; assembly: GCF_045369295.1. NCBI lineage: Bacteria > Bacillati > Bacillota > Bacilli > Caryophanales > Bacillaceae > Priestia > Priestia sp. 179-F W1.4 NHS. The sequence goes on from NZ_JBIQFF010000002.1 coordinate 23,674, forward strand.
GGCATGAAGAAGAGTATATAAATATATGATAACCAGGCCCTTCAGAATTTAAAGGGAACTTTTGTTTATGTTCAATAAGGTTGAGTAATAGATACTTCAGTTTAAGTGAGGAAGCTAATTCTCAACCTATAAAAAGCACAGATTCTAGGGCCTTTTACGCCTTACCTGCTGCAGTAATGAAGCATATCTGCACTTTATTTTTAAATATTTTCCATAATAATAAGCGACCCTATATACTGTAAACAAAGTTACTAAGGTCGCTTATACTATATTTTGATTTATTATTTTTTTGTCTGTTTCTTTATAATAAAATATCTGTAATCTCATTAATCTTCTGAAAGAATTTCGCGGTTATTATTAATTTGATCGAATAAATAAGTAAGATAAGAATCTAGTTCAAATTCATTGCCTTCAACAAAATCATATAGCATAGAATTATTTTCTTCTCTCATTTTTAGTCACTCCAATTTAAGTTTTTTCAATTTTTATACATGATGACCATGATTCTTTTTTTGACCCATTTTTCTTAAAAGAAAGCTTACAATTAATACTAAAATGATTGATCCAATAATTGCTGGGATAATTGCAAAACCGCCAATGACTGGCCCCCAACTTCCCAAGGTAAGACCGCCTAACCAAGAACCAATAAAGCCAGCGATAATATTACCAATAATACCTCCAGGAATGTCGCGTCCTGTAATTAAACCGGCGAGCCACCCAATAATTCCACCTACAATTAGCATCCATAGAATCTCCATTACTACTTCCCTCCTTTTAAATTATTTAGTTAACTTTACCCCTCACTAAAACTCATGAATCCTATTATTTTTTTCCTGATCAGAGTTTTTCTCGTATATAAACATCTACGCCTTACTTACTGCAGTAAGAGCTCCTTGTTATTTTTTGAGTAGACAGGTAAGTTTACTGCAGTAGCTACATCATAGTAGCTAAAGAATTAAGACTTGAATACTAATCAGTATCTATTTCAGTACCGTTGCCGCGTTAATACACGTTGTGGACGTATAGTTTTAATTAGCCACTTTTCCTTTGTTAATCCGGATTACACGTTATCTTTCCATATCTCAATGCATCATAGATAGCTCGCCCATCACTTAAACTCGTTTCTGAATATTCAAAGGGTAAGAGCGAGAAAACAATATAATAAATAGAGAAATAAACAAATTGGTAAGAAAAGAGATTCTTTGAGAGAACACCCAACATAATTAAACCATACACAAGAAGGATAGACGCTAAATTAGCTATGGTACCTCCAGCATAAACACAAGCATGAGTAAAACGGTTATCATACTTTAATTTTTCGTAAATACAAAAGGAGTGCAAAAAATAAATAGATTTTATTTTAATTTTCTTCCACCTAAAAATCGTTCTACCTTGTCCAATGGTAAAATCGACCTTTCCTCCTAAAATAATAGCCATAAGTGAGTGCCCCAGTTGGTGAATAACAGACACAAGTGGAATGACAATCAAAAAAGAAAATAATAGTTTCGGCATATCACTCCATCCAAACATACCTGTCTCCCTTTCCTCTTAAAATAATCTTACATTTGATATTCCACATTTTCGCCTATCAAAACCGGTATTTTTATGAAGGGTGTATAAGAGAATGATGCTTTTGTATGCTTTGTGTTTATGATTTCCATTAGGTTAACTAAATAATTAAACCAGACTTTCTTTACAATAAAAAGAGCTACCTCGAAATAGAAAAACTAACCAGAAGAGACATAAGAAAACGAGGAAAGAGCTTATGGTGGTAAATAAACTGAATGGATGAAAAGGAACCATTGATTTCTTTAAAAATAAAAAACGCTTAGTATGATTGCTTAAGCGTTTTTTATCTTTATTCCAAATCAGTTAATGGCCGGTATTGTTTAGACGTAATTAAATCACCTTCAATGAGAACATAAGGGTGTGTTTCCATCAGAATAGTTTTGAGATACTCTGGCATTCTCTCTCCTTTGTATGCACAAATCAATGGGAAGGAGAGTTTATTCACCGCACTATCCACTATTTTTTCAAAATCTTCGATTAGATGTAAAGGATCTTCCATTGTGCTCCATTCTACATGTGCCCATGACCTGAAAGAAATTTTATTTTCTAAGTAGGGCTGAACGCTCTTATTAAAATAATTAAGAATGGCGGGAGGATGATAACTACCACTTGAATAATAGAAATCAAAGTTGTTTATACGATGTATCATTTTCATTTGATCTGTGGTCAATAGTATTTTCAAATGATCATGAATAAAAGGATAAAAACGGTCATTTTCAATAAGAAGAATGCAATCTCCAGCAAAAATCCCCTCTTGGATATAACTTACAACTTGTCGTATATAATTTTCTTGCTGGTCGTAGGAATACAGTATATGAATACTCTTTTGTTCTGCAAACAACTGATTCATTTTACTTTTCAACACATAATCCCTTCTTTCTTCTCGCTCTCTCATTATACTAGGATTATGTAAACAAAATATAGTGGTAACTTATTGAATTTTCAAACAAATAAATAAAACCACATACAGAAGGTGCGCTTTTTATACACTTTTCTAAGCTCTGTCTCAAAGAGAAACCTTGTTAAATCAACGATGTATAAAAATATGCATAAAGTAAAAAACTCTTCTTCCTGCGACCCCTTTTCTATAGAAGTAACATCTAACGTATTTTATTAAAAATATCGTTAACTATTACACACATTGTAGAAAAAGTTCATATTTGTCGTCACTAAGTGTAAATAATAAAACTTTAATAATAACTAAAATACTTTAATGTTTACTTAACTAATAATAGAACGAAGATGAGGTTATTTTACACTCGGAGATTTAATCACAATATTTATTTTTAAAGCTATATGTATATGAATCTAAAAATCTGGTCAGACTAATAACGTATTCCCCTATCCCAATAAATTTGAAAACCCTTTGCTTATAGTAGCAAAGGGTTCTTTTTATCTTCTATATCTCAAAAACAGACAGTTCCTCTCAGCTTGAAAATCAAAAGAATAATTCCATAAGGGGAATACTAAAAATAACAGCAAAAATCTGCGAAATTAAAATTACTCTCGTTTTGCACTTTACGATTGCCCAATAAATCCCTATCGCGATCATATAATTTTTAGATAGATGCCATATCTCGGGGAGGAGAACAATCGTTAAAAACATCATAAGGGTCATAACAGAAGTGGTGATGAGTAAATGTTTAAGTAACGTATTATCCGTTTTTATCATCATTTTCCCCGAATTGGTCTTTCCAGTCCCAATAACTATCATAAACCTCGTCATGTAGCATTAATTCACTATGTTCATCTTCCAATTCTTGTTCAGGTAATAAGTGCTTTGGTTTTATTTGAAGACCTAGCCAGACTCCATCGTTATCAATTTCAATGTCATTCGGATCTGAAACGCCATCTACTAAACACATAAAATCATGAAATAAGCCCATCATATTATCCTTAACTATCTTTTCAATTGCTTTTATTGATGCTGGCGATAAATTTTCGCTACTTAAACTTAGGGCTTCTTCATCTGTTAAGTTTAGTTCCTGCCAAACGAGTTCTTTATTAATATTAGTTAGTTGGTTATCCATTTGCGAATATTCATGTATAAGTTTCTGCATTTCCATCAACATAGCTTTTCTTGAATCCATCGTTATATCTCCATTCTTTTCTTCTTAGTGAAAATTTAATCCCAGTAATTATAAAGAACTTCCCCTATAGTAATTGGTTTCCAATATGCTATTTGTGCTAATTCTGCATGGTTTAGTTGATTGTCATTTTTTATTAGAACAGATCCTTTTTTACGCATATATAGTAACCTTTCGTTCAGTGACTCTGCATTTAATAATGTTTTTATTTAAATAAAAGATCTATTTCTTCCCGGTCATAATCTAAAATCCAATGATTATATTCTTCATAAAGAAACTTTATAGATTCTTTATTAGAGGCTAATACATCACAACCTCGATCATCATACAAATGAAAAATGATTTCTTTAGAAAGATTAACAAAATAAATATCATAACCACTTTGTGGGTTGTTTTTAAGTATGCTAGATGGATGATCAAAGTCTTCATAACAAATAGCTTTTAAGAGTTGTACATATTTTAGTTCTGGTTTCTTACAAGAAAGTGCAAATCGATGAGTGACAGATTGATCATCTGCCTCATCAAATACACTAGGTAAAGGATGATGACTTAATTGATATAGCTTTTCCTTATTTTTTATGTATTTTAAATATACGTTTAAAGGTCTTTTTTGGAGGAAGATATCTTTTTTTATGGAGTGTACATCCGTAACAAGAAGAATCTCATCTTCTTCTTCAAATACTGCTTCAAATAATCGGATTGAACGATAAAATGCTTGCTCTAAATGTTCCTTCTTATAATAAGGTATCAAAGGATCCGATATTTCAAAACGAATGCTATTTTTCCATGAATAAAATAGAGAAGGGCCTAATATTAGTCTTTCAAAATGTTTTTCTAAAAATGAGTGTAGAATATCATGGTTCATATATTTTTCTCCGTGGTTTTTGATTTTATTTTAACATTTTTCTAAGTGAATTCTTTATATACGATATAAAAAGCTCTCTTTATAAATTCTGTTCTCAGAACACATTAAAAAGGAAATTTTATGAAACTTCAATACTCAATTTAAAGGTAGAAATGAATAGTAATAAAAAAAACACCTGAATAATCATTTATTCAAGTATCTCTTGATAATAGTGATTTAATTTTCTTTAATTACACTTGAAGGGCTCTTTTTATTAGGCAAAAAGACAAACTTCGAATCAATAATGAAATGTAGTGCGATAGGAACCCACAAAGAGCCTGTCCCCACAAAAAGAAAAAACATAATGCCACCTAAATAGGAAGTGAATAGTACCCCTTTCCAGCCTTGGTATAGGTGAACAATTCCAAATAACAGGCTTGAAATAATTCCAATTGCAACGGTAGATAAATGAAAAGGGAGGTGGTCGAAATAATGAAACATTGCACCACGAAAAATAATCTCTTCGCAAACTCCTGCTGTAACTGCTACCAAAAGAAAAAACAGCCTTTCCTTGAAGTTTGATGGCAACAGGAATTGAATACTCTCATCACTTAATCCTTCGGAAATTTTCTCTCTAGCATTTTTGGAAAAGGAAATCATAAAAACAATCATTATAATACTAATTCCTGCCCCCACTCCCGCAGACAGTAAAAAATCTTTATCTAAAGAAAATAAAGGTTTTTTAATAGAAAATAAGTTGTTAAACGTATGTTTAGTCAAAAACCAATAGACTAGAAATATGATGACCAATATCCATTGAGTAATAACAATTTCCCCGTACATTCTCCATTTGTTTAGTTGATTGTTTTTTATTTTCTTTAAATAAAAATAGTCCCATACTGGATACCCTACAATAATTAATAGTAAAAACAGAGTAAGAAATATCATGTTTATCCCCTCTTAGTTGTTAAATATTTTCAAACCCCTTTTATTATAACATTGTGATTTTTAGTAATTAGAATAAATTATGTTTTATTTTCCACTTGTAAACAATTAATACTGTAACCGTTTTTGTATTGAATATTAACAAAAGACAGGTGTTAACACTGAGACAACTGTCTAGGGTTCCTATTTAATGAGCAAAAGAAGTTCCCCCCTCTCCCAAAAGGTAGGTTCTTTTGTTTTTAAGTTCTATTTAATTTTTTTTATACCTCTAGTTTTTATAAACCACGTTATTGGCGCAGATTCAACTATATGGTAAAATGACCCTTTAAAGGATTAATAAAGAAATAGGAGTGTATTTTATTTGTTACATGTAGTAATACCGCTTTTAGTACTAACAACTGTGCTCTACTTTTTCATTTTAAGAGCTAGAATAAAAAAGGTAGGTTTTCAACCTAAAGAACTTCTCTCCAGTTTATGTTTTTATATCATATCCATTAATTGTTTTTTATCGATGTGGCTAAATTATAACGGTACAATAAGTTGGGTTGTTAATATGATGTTACTATTACTCGCTGCTTACTTTACAAAGTATTTAAAAGTAAATATAAATAAAAATAAAAATACATACGATATTTGATTTGTAATTAATATAATGGACTTTATTGGTAGTGAAGCTAAATATTAATGGCCACATCTGTGGTTAGATATGGCCATTATGTATAAATAAAAACTATCGATTATGAGTTTATTCTGTTTATGATTGTCGCCCTGTTTGTAGTGAAAAGTATGTAATTTTGCTTCTTAGTTTTAATGAAAATTCGATCAGTTGTTCCATATGGAGGACCTATACGGATTGCATCAACTTCTTTACCTCCATACGTATCGTCTTCCGTAATCTCAATAATATCTTCTAGTGCAATATTAAATTTAGCAAGTTGCCATTTTATGATTAATTCTTTTTCTGTTTTCTTAACATCAATTCCCACTGTAAACATATAAACATCCCCTTTTTCCTTATAATTACATTTTAACACATTATAAGAAAAGATAAATTAATGAATACAATATGCCGAGTTAATTAACATAAAACGCATTATAAGAACCATAAACATTTGAAATAATTAGATGTTTCTCTTTTTAATTTGGTGAAATTATCTAAGAAGATAAAAAGGGGGAAGAAAGCATGAGCACAACCGAAATCATATTATTAAACATAAAAGAGATTAGAAGAAGAAGCATAAAGATATGGGAAGCAATTCCTCAAACTGAATTGGATTGGAAGCCATATAAAGAAGCTATGACATGCATAGAGATGGTTCGACATGTCTTAGAGTCAGAATATTATTATCATCTAGCTATTAAAAATAGGGGTAGCTTAAAAGAATTTGACTCTCCTTTTGAAAAAAACCATTGATTTGTGTAAAAAGTGAATTGGAATTTGCAGACATATACCATCAACAATTTCTAGAGATGATAAGTACCTTTTCAGATGAAGATTTAACATGTATTCAAATAGATCGTTCAGATGTAGGCTATATTCGTTCTTTAGGTGATATGTTATTGCGTATAGGTTATCATGAGTCCGTACACGCAGGACAACTCTTACAGTATTTAAGAACAATGGGAGTTGATCGTCCTAAAGTCTGGGATTAAACAAGTTAAGCGCTTATGTATACCACATATACAAACCCAGTTAACATAATCAGCATTTCAGATTCTAACTGTTTCATTAGAATCTCAACTCTGAGACATATAGTGAAATTTTCACTATACACCGCTTGGAGATATTATAAAGTGCCTTGCTGTCGATAAAAAAGTTCCAATTAATTTGACATTATCCAGTCCCTAGAAACCTAACGCGTTTTCTTTTTCAGGTTTCCATCCAATATGCCATATTCGTTTTGAGAAATTCTTTCACTTTCTGCATAGCTTATAGATTACAATAAGCAATGTCAATTCCCATTAAGTGCCCAAAATGGTGATATACGAGTGTGTTTGACATACCTTTGTTATCCACACTGTAAATTCTTTGATCATGTTAATCAACTCACGAATGTACTTGTTTTTGTGATGATCAAACTGTTTGTACGTTTCCTCTACTTTACTAAAATCAATCCATTTCTTTAGTTTAATCATAGGCGGGTTGGTGCTCAAAAAATACGCGAGTTCTTGCAGCTGATTACTGATCCTCAGCCATGTTTCTGCTTTGATTTCTGTCACTTGGGTAGGTTCATACTGTGGCACATACTTGCAAATCGTGGTGTAGAAATAAGCAAAAGCTTCATCAGCAAAATAGACCGATTCTTTATTCCAATACTTTGCATTGTACTCACCTGGCTTCACTTCTATATAATAAGCATTTTCCACCTTATCCACATCTGTTATCATTTCAAAAGGAGATTCCATAGTAACACCTCTTCTTTAGATAACGTTAGTATGTCCGTTTTTATTAGTGATTCACCTAAAAATCACTCCAAAGTTAATATCATGTACTTTTATTTTTTAACCATTTATAAAACATAGGTATGATTGCCCTTCCTTTGAATAGGTTAGTTGTAAAAAAACATATAGCCGAAAGGAAGTAGCAATTATGCATATAGAAATAAATACCTTATTTACTTTAGGTTCTTTAATGGGTTTATTAGTAGGTGGAGGACTTCTTAAATTAGTTAGTCACCTGTCACGAGGTAGAATTCAGTTTATGTATGCGATATGTGGAGGAATCTTATTAGGGTTGTTATTTTTTGATATCCTTCCTTCCACATGGCATCTGTATGATTTAAAAGGCGTTCTATTAGGTATCGTAGCAGGATATATCGTTATGCTATGCATTGACCTCTTTTTGCATAAAACAAATAGTGCAATTTCACCTTTTCAGTCACTTATTTTATTAACGGCTGCAATCTTTTTTCATAATATTATTACAGGAATTACCTTTGGGATAACAGATCTACATCAGTCAACTTCCGTATTCGTAGCTACCCTCTTACACCAAATTCCAGAGGGTATGGCCCTAATGACCGTTCTCTCCATAGCAAAAATACCTAACGTCTTCTTTTTATTCATTATAGTCCTTCTATCACTATCTTTAGGAGGGAGTTTATTACTTGGAGAAAGTGTACAAGCTTCCTCGCTTAAAATACAAGCTTTATCGACCGGAGGAGCAATTGGTACCCTATCTTTTGTTATTTTTCATGAAATAATAGGAAAGGCTATTAGTCACTTCAGAAACCTACATGTATGGCTATTAATATCGCTAGGAGTACTAATTATTTATATTTATCACTATTCCCTTTCACTATTTCATAGTCATTAAACTTATATAGAAAATTTTAGAGATCTTAATTTATAAGGTCTCTTTTTTATTCTTATAAGATTAATCATATTACATAAGAAATTCAAAAGTCGTGATCCGAATTTTTTCTGATTTGTTAAAAAGAAGTATGAGATTGATTTGGAAACAGCTTTTGAGTGACATAAATGATTTTTGATGAAGTTGAAAATACTAAAACAAATGGTCAAATTAAATCTTTAAATGATGAAGCTTCTGTTAGGGTTTCCCAGAACTTAAAAGCACCATCCCATCATAAAAGAATTAACATTCTATATCTACTGTCTTAAAAGGAATCTTTAGTATATAAGGCTTTCGGGGATTTAAAGATCCACCCATTGAGTTTTTTGAATAAACTACTTTTAGTGAAATCCAGAACAAGAGAAATAACGTTTTTTCAAACAATGATCATGTTTTTGCAGCAAGGAGAGATTTTTATGGGAAACAACCACAATCACTCCCATGCTCCGATTGGGAAAATGAAATTAGCATTTTTTCTTACTTTAATTATCCTGGTAGTCGAATTAATTGGAGGATTCATTTCACACAGCTTAGCCCTACTTTCTGATGCTGGACATGTACTTACAGATATTGCATGCAGCCATAGGGCTATCGTGGTTTGCTATGCACCAAGCCCAAAAGCCAGCTTCGGAAAATTTCACTTACAGGTATCACCGTTCAGGGATACTAGCTGCTTTTATTAATGCCATGACGTTAATTGTTATTGCTGTTGTCATACTATACGAAGCGGTTGATCGCTTTAAGGATCCCCAACCAGTGGGAAGTACATGGATGTTTATTAGTGCATCTGTTGGTTTAGCCATGAACCTTTACTTAGGTCTTGGCTTAAGGAAGGAAGACAACATCAATGTGAAAAGCGCCGTACTTCATATGATTGGGGACGCAATGGCTTCGGCAGGAGTTATTATCGGAGGACTTATTATCCTATTCACTGGCTGGAATATCGTAGATCCAATCCTAAGTGTTCTTATTGCATTCTTAATTGCTTTGGGCGCATGGAAAATTGTAAAGCAGACAATAGGAATTTTAATGGAAGGCACACCGAAAGGAATCTCTTTAGAAAAAGTAATGGAAACAATTCATGCAGTTAAAGGTGTACTAAATGTCCACGATTTACATGTTTGGAGTATAACTAGTGGGAAAAATGCATTATCCTGTCATGTGGTGTTAAATAATCAAATAAGTTTCCTGGAAAGTCAGGTCATATTAAGAGAAATTGAATCCAAACTTCAACATCAAGAAATTGAGCATGCAACTATCCAGTTAGAAAACGAAGAGCACCCTCATGATGAGTCAGCTATTTGCTCTACCACCAAACGTGAAGGTCATCACTAATACAACTTGGTGTTTTTATATGTGTAAACCCTGAAGAATATTGCTGTCGATAATAAACTAAATGTATAGGTCAACAGACAAAAAAATCATGACTCACTTTTACGAATTATTATTTCCCAGCTCTTTCTTACATTATGAATGAGTTTTTGTGTTTTTAAAAAGATATATTTTCACGAACAAAATATTCAAATCTATTGCAGAGTGTTAAAGAAATTATTATCGTTAATAAAATAAAAAGCCATCTAGTATTTGAAGTAAAGGTGGCTTTTTACTATAATATGCACGTCCAGACATACATACTATATCTTTTCATACAATCACATGTAAAAAAGACTATAAGAATTTAAAGAAAGTATTAATAATAAAAATCACACTTAAAAGTGCAATAAAAACAATCAATTCAATTGTTTCCTCACTATCTTTTATTTTATACTTTAAATCTCTATCTTTAAGCTGTATGTTTTTCTTATATCCTAATTCCATATGATTAATTCCTTCCCTTTATGTATTCGTTTTAATTGGCATGTTTACTATTTGGCTTGTTTCCACATGTAAGTTAGCACCCTCTATACCGTGTTCTTATGCTAATGTATTCTCTACTTTAGCTGTTATATCATGAGCAGCATCTACTCCCAAGATGGAATTTGCGAGAATGGAGATATCTACTACAGGACTCCATAATGTTTCCTCTCTTTTATCCTAACAAAGCAAGTTCAAGTGGGTCTATAGCAACCTTTTTGAAGGATTCTATAAAAATAAACCCCTATCAAGAAAGTTTCGTTAAGTAAAAAAAGTAACAATCTGAGATTTATCTGTTACATGTTTAATTGAATTTATTCAATATTTCATGGGGCGTAGCTTAGATATAGACGATGTTCTACTTAATATGTTTGGAACAGTTATAAGTTATGTGGTTCTTTTAATAAATAAGCAAGCCAGTAAAATAAAAAAGGGCGACTATATAGATAGATGCCCTTTTTGTTCCAATAAGCTGGTTGATGGTAACTAAGTATATAATTTATAAAACAGAACAACCTCCTGTACAGGAGGTTGTTCTGTTGGGAATACGTTATTAGTCTGGCCAGATTTGTAGATTCATATACATATAACTTTAAAAATAAACATTGTGATGACTCTGTTTTTAAAAAGCAACCTTACTTAAGTTTTTTTAGTTAAGCAATTGATAAAGTATTTTATTTATTTTATTTTTTACTATTTACACTTAGTGACGACAAAATAGTTCTTTTTCTACAAATTTTCCCAACTTGATATTACTAAATACCACTGAATTTAACGCTCATTCCGTTATCTAGATGAAATAAGAAGATACCTTTTCCTCAGAGTCCATTAGAAGAAATATTGGAGTTAGTATAGTTGAGGACTGATATTCATCTCGTTCTTAAGACTGAAATCTTTTCTTTAAGAGTGTTAAAATGCAGACAGTATAAACTTTTGGTTTGCATGCATCCTAAGTAGCGTAAAAAACGTTAACTCTAGTAAGGTAGTCTTTTTTATTTAATAGAGCATATCCCAATTTTAATCCTTAATAAATAAAAGTAAAGAGGTAGCTTTCCCCTAAAATTTCACAAAGCTTGGTCATGGTAGATTCTAACACCATCTACACCTAATAATTCAGCAGCTATTTTTGCAAATCTGCGATACCGTTACAAATGTATTTTAAATGCAGAAGAAACCCGAACTCATCGATGAGTTCGGGTTTCTTCTTGGTCAGATATCAGTGCCTTAAGGTCATACTTCACAATCTTGGCTTTCTTCTTTTAGAAAACCGGTTACAACAAGACGTTCCAAATGCGTCTTCTTTTTGCGGTCAAAATTACCGGTACACGTAATTAAATTCAGCTTCTTTTGTTGGCTGAATCCAAATATCGCCGGAATGGGTGCATCATCATACGGATAGGATTTTTTCTCCTGTACAATAAATGTAAGCTTGCCGCCATTTTTTCCGACAATAATGATTTCCTCTCCGACCTTTATATTTTTTAAATCAAAAAATACTGCTGGTCCTGTCTTATTGTCAACGTGTCCAGCGATGACAGCATTTCCCTGTTCGCCTGGAAGAGCTCCATTCTTATACCATGCTGTCAGCTTGTCATCTGAGGGGAGTTCCATTGTACCCTTAGAAGTAAGGCCTACGGATTCAACATCAGCACGTATGCCTAGAGACGGGATGCTGATTCGGCTCGGTTCAATTCCTTTTGTTTCACCGTGCTTATAGGGTTTTGGCTTTACAGCTGCCGTCCCCGATGAATCCGAGACCGCAGAAACATTTTCTATCCGAGTGTCTTTCACTTTAGATGCCGAATCTTCACCAGATTGGGAACACCCTGCTAATAGCAGCAACAGGGCAGCCGTTTTAATGACTGCTTGCTTTTTTCTTGATTCCATATACCATCAGAGCACCTAATCCCAGGATTGATACTGCTGCTATTGGTAGATAGCTGTTTGTTTGATCTTCAGATGTTCCGCCCATTCCTGTTTTTGGCATTTCAGAAGGCATCATTGCCGGATCAGCAAGAACAAGTGCTTCAAGAGCAGGTTCTCCACCTGCAAGCCCCACTGCAATTACAGTGTAAGACATATTGGCTTTTAATTCTGTATCCGAAAGGTCAAGAACAACATCTTTTGTTCCAGCACCTCTTACTTCAAGATCGTAGGATCCAGGATCCACTTCTGAATATTCAGTTACACCTTTAAATTCTGCTCCAGGAAATAGGACATCTCCTCCTTTAACTGCTACATCAACTGCAGGTGCATCAGGTGAAAAGTGTGCAACACGCACTTTTGATTTTCCTTCTGTTACATTTAGATCATCGTTCAGAACTTTAAGTTCAAGAGAGTCAAGTTTGTTGATGGCTGCTACCGTATAGGCCTTGCCGGCTTCAACTGTTAAATCAGACGAGATGACCGGTTTGCCGTCAGCAACTGTTCCGGCTGCAAAAATTTCAACCTTGTGCTCTCCTGCAGGGAGCATCATGTAGTCTGTGGCAGCTTTAAATTCAGCACCTTCAACAATTGTTTTACCGTCAACTACAACATCAACCGCCGGAGCATCTGGAGAAGCATGAACGATTCTGACCATTGCATCATTGCCAGCCGCAGAAACACCAGCCCCAAATGCCAATAATAAAACCATTGCCGCCATTACTGAAAAGATTTTTTTCATTTTCCCACTCCTCTTCTTTTTTTTCGGGACGTTTGCCCTCAACTAAATATAAACAAAACTAATACAAAATGTATACAGTTTAGATGCTGTGAATATGCTGAAGAAGTTTTCAGGTGTTTGAGAGAAGCGAAGATGTTTATCTTGCTAATAGGTCTTCACACATTTGAATCGATTTGTTGAATCATATTTCTAAACTCTTTTTTTCTCAATACATGTAAATGAGAAGACTTACATGTATTAAGAGAACTGCTTAAGATGCTGAGCAAAACTTTCACTCGTTGATTTAAACGCTTCTTCATTACAAGAAACAAAAAATAAAGTGTTAGAAGTTGCACCAAACGCAGAAGTGTTACTTATCACCGCAGATGTGTCAGATGAAAAAGCAGTTGAGGTAAGGATGATTATCAGTAATAATTATATTGAAACTCAATATCTATACACTGTCCTGCTATCAATTTTTCCTAAGCTCTCTATTGAGGAGAACTGATGTCTATCCCTTTAATTCTTACTGGTTCAATAAGGTCTTCCTGACAATTCTTCATGGGGTTAGATATATCCACCCAAGGTACTTCATTGTTTGTTTCTTTTGAGCTAACCTCTAATAAATAATCTAACTATCTCAACAGTATAAAAAGTGAATTTAAAAAGCTACCTCAGCAAGCAAGGTAGCTTTTTAGTAGGATTCACAATTATCTTTTAAAGGACTGGCCTATGCATAAAAAGTATATGATTAAGGGGTCTTTAATTCTTAATAATTGTCTAGGAAGTGGAATGATTTCCGCTTTAATATGTGTAGTAAGTATAGTTATTGATAAAAGAATAAGTTCTCTCTTAGTTTCTGTATTACTTTATCATTTAGGTTATTTTTAACTTTTTATGCTTCTAATGAAATGAATGGACTTGAAGTTGCTGGGAAAGGCATTGTATGTTTTTATTGGCTTTCGTTTTCACTATCGCTATCATTATCATTATCATTATCATTATCGTTGTCAGTATTACCATATTTAAAATCAATAATGTTTTTTCTAATTTCTTCTCTGATTTCAGGGTTTTCTTTTAAGAAAACCTTAGCGTTTTCTCTTCCCTGTCCTAAACGTTCTCCATTATATGAAAACCAAGATCCAGACTTTTGAACAATATCTACTTCAGAACCAATATCTAAGATTTCTCCTTCTCTTGAGATACCTTCTCCATACATAATATCTACTTCAGCAATGCGGAAAGGAGGTGCCATCTTATTTTTGACTACTTTAATTCTTGTTTTGTTACCAACTATGTCATTTCCCAGTTTAAGTTGTTCAGCGCGGCGAACCTCAAGACGAACGGAAGAATAGAATTTTAGTGCTCTTCCACCTGGCGTTGTTTCCGGATTTCCAAACATAACGCCTACCTTCTCCCTGATTTGATTGATGAAGATAGCAATGGTTTTAGACTTATTAATTGCTCCAGATAGTTTACGAAGTGCTTGAGACATCAAACGAGCTTGTAGACCTACGTGAGAATCTCCCATTTCCCCTTCAATTTCTTTTTGCGGAACTAATGCTGCTACTGAGTCAACAACAATAATATCTACAGCACCACTTCTAACTAATGCTTCAGCAATTTCAAGTGCCTGCTCACCAGTATCTGGTTGAGATAACAGTAACTCATCAATATCTACACCTAGTTTTCTTGCGTAAACTGGATCAAGTGCGTGTTCAGCATCAATAAAGGCAGCTCGACCTCCATTTTTTTGTACTTCTGCAATCGCATGTAAGGAAACTGTTGTTTTACCTGAGCTTTCGGGTCCGTACACTTCCATGATTCTTCCTTTTGGATAACCATTAATTCCAAGAGCGATATCTAAAGCTAGTGAGCCTGAGCTAGATGCCTCAACTTTTGTATGTGTGCCTTCCCCCATCTTAATAATTGATCCTGTACCGAATTGTTTTTCAATTTGTTTTAGAGCCATATCTAGTGCTGCTTGTTTATCATTCATAATTTAAAACCTCCGATTGTTAGTACGTTTACAGTAAACGACAATGTATATGGATAAATAATAAGGATTGGCTCAAATTTTTTTGCTCCGTGCGAGAAAATTTTGTGTTTAACTGTCTTGGTTTATTCTGTTGTTCCTTTATTTATCTCTAAACCCTTAATATCGAACAAATGTTCCTGTTGTGTAATCATACAATAAACGCATCTAGTTGTAAAGGAGAAAGTTTTGTACAAACCAGCCAAAGAAATATCTTTTTTGTAAAAAGTAGGTTTATACCTTTAATACTTACAGTTATTGAAACTTCAATTTATAAAATAACCCTTATTATACGCTCAAAAAATAATTCATCCTCTTATATACATTATGTTATGTACTTGGACTATCGAATAAGAAAAGGGATAAATTATAATAGATTTATTAGAGAAAATTTCCACCTAATAAATTCAAATGTAATTCGTCGTTAAAAATATGATACATTAAATACGAGTCAAGAAATGAAAGGAGTTTTTTTAATGAGTAACCATGAAGCACAAAATGAATTGCCACCAAAAACATGTACAATCGATCGACTTGTAACAATGCCGGATGATGTAAATAAAGTAATTAAAGGCAGCAAAACAGCAACTCGCCGAAATGGAAGATATGCTGATGTAGGAGAGATAATGGTTTTAGAAGATCAAAAATTTGTAGTTGAACGAGTTTATTCTCAATCACTAGGTGAATTAACAGATGAAAATGCTCGCCAGGAAGGCTATGCTACAGTAGAGGAATATAAACAATCTATTTTGTCTTATCATCCTGGGATGCCTTGGCTTCCGCAAATGAGGGTATGGGTGCATGAGTTCAGATTAGTTAACGATTGATAGGTAAAAGAAATGGATTTGTTGTACCGTATATTAGTATATATTCATGTTTCTAGTGTCATTTTATCGATTGGTCCTTTTTTTATTCTCTTACCAATTGTTAAAAAACTACATAGTTCAAGAGAACAAGAAATGAATGCCTATTTGATCACATTTCAATCTGTTGTTAGGCTCGCAAAACATACGGGCCATGTTCTTGTTATCACAGGGATACTCCTCGTTATGTGTGGCCCATGGACGTGGACTACGCCGTGGATTATAATGACACTGATTTTCCTTTTTTGCTCCTTGTTCTTTCTGGCCCGTGCTTTTTCACCAACACTTCGAAAGTACAAGGAGGAAGGACAAAATAAAAAAGAACTGGCAACTAAACTAGAGAGATCTATTTGGATTTATATCATTCTATTAATGACTATGCTTTGGTTTATGGTCGGTAAGCCAACTTTTTGGTGACACCCATCCATTTGTCATCACTAAGAGTAAATAGTTAAACTGATTATTTTCATCAAATACTTTACGTTTTACTTAACATAACTCGTATTTTCGGTATGAAAAAAGATTTTTGCTTGTATATCAGATGCACATTTGGATTAAAAATTAAAAACCCCTATTAACCATATGTTAAAGGGGTTCTTACTTATTGTTTAAACTCCAAGTATGAAGTTCTTATAGAAGAATACACTAAATATCAATATGTTTCAAGTCAACCCAAGTAATTATCTACTTGTTGCTACTATTAATAGGTTGATCTATAGACTGTTGGGTCTCAAATAGAGAGGTCTTAATGCCGATTAAAGACGCCACAATCGTTAGGATGCCTGCTGAAATAAAAATTAAAGAGACGCTAATATATTCAGCTGCAACACCTGCTAGCATTCCACTAATCGGTAAAGCCAAAAAAGCTAACATACGAGTTGAGCTAATTACTCTTCCCAATAAGGCTGATGGCACAATCTCTTGTCTAAGGGTAAACCAATTAATTGCTAATAATGTTACCGAACCGACAATTACAATTCTACAGACTATTAACAAAATAACTGCAGTGTTTGAAAAAGTAAGGATAGTTTGACCTAAACCTATTATTACACCACAATAGATAATTATATTTCCCCGTGGTAATTTATTTAGTTTATTTGCAGCATAAATTGCTACAAATGACCCTAAGGTTTGTAGGGAAAATATTAAACCAATATACTGTGCCGATAAATGTAAATTATCCTTTAGATGAAACATAAATAAAGCTTCCATAGCACCATAACCCACATTGATTAAGAATATGAGAATAGTCCCTATCAAAATCTTTTTAGTATTTATAACGTATTTAACTCCTTCAGCTATTGAATTCATTATAGAACTATTAACTGGATTCTGGCTTTTATATTTCTTAGTTATTAAGCCAATGAATATTCCAGAAAGAAAATACGTAAAAAAATTAAAATATAATAAGTTATGAGTTCCAACCAAAGCAATTAAAATGCCTGCTATTGAAGGGCCTGCAAAGGTTGTAATTGTCTCTGATAACTTGAATAAAGAGTTACCCTGTATTAAATTTTCACCTTCTAAAATTTCTGGTATGACTGATTCAAAACTTGGATGATAAAATGCACTCACAGCTGATATTAAAAAAGCTACCACATATACAATCCATATATCTAACACGTTTATTAAAGCTGCGAGAGGTATGATAATAATTAAAATGGCTGATAAAATATCACCTATTAATAAAATGTATTTCTTACTTATACGATCAGCTAAGGCTCCGCCTAACAAACTAAACAATACTTGAGGCGTAATTTCTAAAACAAATGTTAATGCCATTAAACTTGGTGATTTAGTCAAATCATATACTAATAAAGGCAGTGCGATTTGAAAAAAAGACGTGCCCAACTTACTTGTTGTGGCACTTAAAAATAAGCATAAAAAATCTCTGTTCTTTAGTACTTCATAAGATTTCAACATTTACCCCCCCATCATAATTATTTACCTGCTGTTACAGGTGCGGAATGGCAAACTGGACAATCCTCTTTCTTATTCCACTCTGAAATAGGGTAAGTTTGATATGTAAGGAAATTTAATTCCATCATTTTCCCTAATGATGTTGGAGTTTGAATACCTGTTACCAACCCTAAAAATTCATTTACAATAGCACCAGCCAACATAGCTACATTAGGACTAATCGCAGCATTATTTCGTTGAAAATTTATCTGATGCATACTGTCAAGTTGCTTATTAACTATAACATCACTTTCAATTATGGTTTGTTTATGACACTCTACACACCCAGTTTTTCCTGGTAACATAGAATAAAATCTGCCCCTTGTGTTTAGGACTCCACCTGAAACTAACGGCTTTCCTAACTTCACTACTGCTTCATTTACCCAGTCCTGTATATGAAGGGTTGGTTTATCGGCTACACAAATTACATAATCACTACCTTCAATATGTGCCATTACATCTTCAGCACATTCTATACGCTTATTAGTAACGTTTAAATTAACATTAGGATTAAAACGCGATATTCTTTCCTTTGCTAATTCCGTTTTTAACTTATTAATATCTTTTTCAGAATATAACAACTGTCTATTAAAATTGCTTAATTCCAAAGTATCAAAATCCAATGCATTAATGTTATGAAAACCTAATGCAGATAGATGATATAGTATTTGACTACCTAAACCTCCGATTCCGAGCAAAGCAACCTTTGTATTTATGATAGTTTCTTGCACATTGTACTTATTGTCCTCTAAAGACGTAAAAAGCGAAAAGTAATTAAGGTTTGCTTTGTATCTTTCGAGTTCATAATCTCCTATAGATTGAGGATTCAAAGAATTATCTTCTAAATATTTCTCTGTATCTAATGCCTTTATCCCTTCCAATACCTCATTTTCTTTTATGTTTGGATACTTTTCTTGGACTAAATGTATTATTTCTTCTATAGAATTTTTTCCGTTAATAAGAGAAATTAAATACTTAATACTTCCACTGGGATCTTCAATAACTCCTGCTACTCCATCTTCTTCACCAATATGGATTTCATCATTTATAAAAAATACAGGGATTGTCTCTTTGAACTTAGGTTTCATTTTCTACATTTCACTCCATTTCTCTTAATTATTGAAATAGGGAACTATCATATGATAGTTCCCTATATTTACAGACTTGAAGTTTAAACAATAAGTAAGTAGTTCACATAATGATAACGTTTTAGCCTGGAATACCGTTTAATACCGCAGCTTTATTAGTTGTTTTCTTAACTTTTACCTTCATAACTAACACCTCCATTTCTTAAAAGATATATTTATAATATTGCATTAAAAAGGCATTTTCAACAATTAAATCCAATTTTTATAATATTCAAACAAAAACAGGTAAATTATACTTTTTTTCGTTTATTTTAAACCGACAAATATTCCATTTATAATATTTTTTCTTGCATGTAAAACCAGCATAGATGAGTAATCCAGGTTTCCGCAGTTTTCCATTGAGTAGATATTTTTCTAACTTGTGATTCTGTTAATAATTCGTTATACTCATAAATCTCTCCTACTACTTTACGTATAATTAAATCTCCTGCGGGTAGAATGTCTTGACGTCCTATACCTCTCATTAGTATTGACTCTGCCGTCCATTTTCCTATACCTCTATGTTTCATTAAATAGCTACAACCCCCTTCACGATCTAATAAATATAAGCAACTTAAGTCTAGCTCTTCATCTATAATGGCTTTAGTTATTTCATGAATATATTCAGCTTTCCTTTGACTTAGCTTTAAGTCACGAAGTTGGTTTATATTTAACTTCATCACCTTGTGGGGGCATAAATCTGTATAATATTCACAGTTATTAATTATTATTTTAGCTCCTGTTTTTTCTAACAAACTCTTTTTAATCCTATGAGCAACTTTTGCACTAATTTGTTGACCGATGATTGCCCATATGATGGATTCGTAGACACTTCCTAATAAAACAGGTCTAAACCCTTCGTACATTTTTATTAATTTTCCTATCTTAGATTCATTAGCTATAGACTTTTGAGCTTTGTTTATATCTTGTTCCAGACAAAATATTGTGATAATTTTCTCCTTTACTAGTTGAACCTGATTATTCTTAACTTCTTCACCAATAACTTTAACTTCCAAGTACTTACTATCGATTCCTTCGTCCCTAACTAGTACTAGGTACGTTCTTCCCCCTATTATAAAAGCTCTATAATATGTGTTTTCAATAACCTTCTCGATTACAAAAGAGGGCGAGTTTTTTATGTACCTTAAAATTAAATCAAAATTATATATGCTTGGTTTATTAATTCTAATTATTTTTTGTCTCATAACTTCCTCCTAATTTTTAATAAATCTATATTAACAGGCTTTCTTGAAAAATTAATGATTAATCTAAATAAACAGATAATATTTATAAAACCATCCATATTTTTCATTGTAAGACTTTGGATATGTTATATTTATAGTAAAACTAAAGGAGTGAGCGAAAATGGATGCGATGAGTTTTATTTTACTAAACTTTGAAGAAGTGAGACGTCGAAGTATAAAAGTATGGATGTCAATACCTCAAGATAGATTAGACTGGCGCCCTGATCCAGAAGCAATGTCATGTAGGGAGATGATACATCATGTTCTTGAAGGAGAATACCTCTATCATCAAATGTTAGAAAAACCCCTTAACCTTTCTCTAACAGAGGAGCATAATCCTTATAAGGCAGTAACATTTAGTTCTGTTGAAGAAGCATTAAAGTTTGCTCAACCATATAGGGAAAAATTTATAGAGTTTTTAGGCATCCTTAATGAAAAGCAGCTAACAGAGATAAAGATAGACCGATCGGAGATGGGATATATTCGAGAGTTAGGAGATATGTTGTTACGAGTTGCTTATCATGAATCAGTACATACAGGACAACTTTTAGATTATTTAAGAACTGCAAAAGTTAAACGTCCTATAATATGGGATTAAGTTTCTGATTAATCTCCCGTTGTTTTATTTTTCTCTGCTCTAAAGAACGCTCATACAAAGCCATAAAGTTGTTTACTTAAAGGGGGAAGAACCATTGTGAATAATGAAAAGCAGTTACTTAAATTTCAGACGTTTCAACAACTTCACAAAAGACCCTATACTTTTGTATTGCCTAATGCTTGGGATGTTATCAGTGCTAAAATTTTTGAGAAAAATGGGTTTCCAGCTATTGCAACAACCAGTGCTGGCATAGCAATGTCTTTAGGATATAATGATGGTGAAAAAATCCCTTTTGAACAAATGTTAGGAGCTGTTAAGAGAATTATTAATTCCGTCAATATTCCTGTCAGTGTAGACCTAGAGTCTGGCTATGGAAGGTCTACTAATGAAGTGGTAGATAATACAAGACAAATTATTTTAGCAGGAGGAATTGGTATAAACCTAGAAGATGGGACGGGAGATTTAGATAGTCCTATTTTAGATGTTTCGTTGCAAGTAGAAAAAATATCTGAAATTAGATTACTATCCAAATCGCTAAAAGCCCCATTATTTATTAATGCGCGTACTGATTTGTATTGGTTAAATACAGGAGATCCGGATCTAAGACTTCAAGAAGCCATCAATAGGGGAAAAGCATATCAAAAGGCTGGAGCAGATTGTATTTTTATTCCTGGACTATATGACATGGAATCCATTAAAAAAGTTCGACAAGAACTATCTTGTCCCATTAATCTTTTGTCTGGGCCAAACTTGCCTTCTATTAATACATTATCCCAAGTTGGTATTGAAAGAATAAGTACTGGATCCGCCCCTTTTAGAGCAACTGCTACATTATTACAAAGAATTACTGAAGATATCCTTTGTGATAATAATTTTCAACGATTAATGAATGATAATATGAGTTATGATGCGATAACAGAACTAATTGGGACTCCTGAATAGAATTTATCAAATTTAATTTAGCTTGCCTTTATAGAACTGGTAGGACTACTGAAATATACAGTAGTTCTTTTGCTGTTTGAACTATATTTAAACAGTTACCATAAAACGTTTTATAGATCGTTGATATAACAACTATTTTCTTTCAGGTGATTGAAGATATGATGTATAAAAAGCTCCCCTTTTATACATGTGCTCGTCATGGAAAAGATAGTCGTTATCGTATAAATATGTTATCATTTATCTAAAGTTATAGAGTTATCTCAAAAAGCAACCTCACTCGAATGCCATTAAAGACTGAGGTTGCTTTTTCTTTTTTAAATAAAATTAAAATAATTGTGTTAACTCAAAAGGTAAGTTAGTTGAATAAAATTATTAATTTACTATCTAAGTAGTAACCGCGTTTTTATTCTACAAGGAGGCCTAGAATGATGAATCTAATCGATAAGAAAGTTACACACAAGCATTTTGGAACAGGTACTATAGTTAAATATAATGATTCTAGTATTGAAATAAATTTCGCATCAGAAAACAAAAAATTTGTTTTCCCCGATGTATTTGGAAAGCACCTAAAACTGCATGATAAAAGTGTTGCTCATTCCCTGGAAAAAATTTTAGAAGAAAAGGAAACGGAACGAAAAGAGGAAGAATGGAAGAAGGAAGAAGAAAAAAAATTACAGCGAAAAAATCAGGAACTTCGCTGGGGACATGAAAAACTTATGAAAAACCATAAACTTCATCCCGAATCACAAATGGTTTTTTGGTGCGACACAGAAGAACAGAATAGTTCTTTTTCAGAGTGGACGGTTTTTTCAGGCGTAATAAAAAGTGGTAATTACAAGGGGAAGCCAACCAAACCCACCCGCCTACATCAAAATAGCGCTGTCTTGTTAACAGCAATAGATTCCAGTATGCCTGAAAAAGACAGACGCATCTTAGGTGTCTATATGGTCAATGAAAATTTTATCGGTAAGCTTTGCGAAGATGGATATATTCCTGCTCATTCAACGTACAGACTCCAACTTACAGAACAAGAATCCAATCAGATGCTTTTCTGGAAATATTATATAAACGAAAAGAACTCCCCAAAAATGGTGTGGAATACAGGTAAATACCGTTATTTTGATAATTCATGGATGGCTCAAATTTTGCTTGATATAGTTTCATTGAAAAGTGACTCAAACGAACGAGAGCAGGCACAGCAATTTTTTGAACATTTTTGCAAAATGAATTTGATAACGGATCAAGAGTTACCAAAGCCTAATGGCGCATTAATGCGTATTTAGACGTTAGCCCACAGGTAATTAATTAAGAATGAAAAAAGACTGACGCACTTTTCTGACCCATTGCTAATGACGAACAGTGCCAGGCTCTGTTTGCCAATAAAAGCGTAAATAAAGAATCTACTGCTACGTGTAAAGTAAAACAAGCAGGCTCTTAATAATTAAGAATCTGCTTGTTCTGCTCTACATAAGGACTATCAGTAAGTTATTTTATTTTTTTCTAAACAGGTACATATCTAACAACATATCAACAAGCAATAAATTAAGCTAGTACGTTTATTTTAATATACAGTTGAGCTAGACAGAATATCTTTATGAAAACGTACTGTTTCAGAAATATAGGCAGTCATATTTAGTACACTTTTTACAGAATATGATATGAGGACTACCCCATCTTTCAATGTACTCACCCAACAAGGATGAAAGGGTATTAAAAAATAAAATTGCTTATCAAGTTTTTCTAAAACAAATGGTGCTGGGGGAGCTTTTTATTTTTGCTACAATTCTTAGAAAGAAGTATTTGATATTATTAAACACGCTAGTTACAGCAATTATAGGAGGTATTCATTTTTTAAACTTTTGTAAAATTATCCATTTGAGAGAAAGCAGACAAAGAAGATATAAATCATATTATACATAGCTTTTCCTTTTCTATTATCTTCCTTACCCTACTCCTAGTTACTGACACCTTCCCTTAAAAAACAAAGAACAGCTAATACTTTTAAATAAGGAGTTTTTAAATGAGTAATTATGAAAAAACTAAGAATAACAAAAATATAATTTTAGGTATTATATATGCTCTAATTGTAATATCTGTATATGCATTTAACTTACATCTACAGATAGCTTTGTCTATACTTACTCTTGTCATAATATTTGAACTTGTAACTTCAATAAAAGAAGATGACAAAGCTAAAAATGTTATAAACATTATTACCATATGTTTATTTATACTTGGAATTGTTTTTCTCTAACTAGTACTTACTAATAGCTAACAATATAAAATTGGAGTACTACACTTGTACAATCATTTCGTACCCCCTGTTCACTGACTAAAACAACTAAAAACACCCTATAAAATAAAAGGAAGTAACTAGTCATCAAACTGTATTTATTTCCTCTATAGTATCTTATTTTTAGTTTAACTGTACCCCGGGTTCCACAGATTCTATCTTGGATGGCTATTGTACTTTCTTAGCTATGCTTTCAACAGACTAGAGCTAGATATCCGCGATTTGACTTCTTTGTTGATATATTTTCACCACTTCCAGTTTAAATCAGTTAAAGCTCGTCCTTAATGAACCACAAAAAATCCCCACTAAATATAGTGTAACCCTCACTCTCAAAGAGTAATTTCTTTACACTATATTTAGAGGAGATACTACCAAATTTTACTGTTTTTCTTGCATTACTTGAGCTACTTCAGTAAAAATTACGCCTAAGCCATGTGCACCTGCGTCCGGATAACCAAGGCTTCTTTCTCCAACCGTACCAGCACGCCCCATACGTGCAACAATTTGTTCAGTTGATTTTGCTCCTTCAACAGCAGCTTCTGCTGCTTTGACAAGCGCATGTTTCAAGCTTTCACCTTCAGCAGCACTTGACGTTAACGTATCTGCATAAGGTACTAAGGCATCAATTAAAGTTTTATCTCCCACAACAGCTCCACGTCCAAAAGAACGTTCTCCTGTTGCTTGAATTCCTTTTACAGACGCTTGGATCATTTCAGCAAATTCTGTTAAAGTCAGTTCGGTTTTAGATTCAGTGTTCTTTCCAGCCGCACGAAATGCTGATCCCCAAATAGGCCCTGATGCCCCGCCACAATGCTCCATGATAACGATGGAACAAGCCTCTAAGAAGTTGCCAATATCATTTGATTTATTTTCTAGAATTTCGTGCCATTCAGCTTTCAACTGTTTGAACCCTTTAGCAACACTCATACCAAAGTCTCCGTCACCAGCATGGGAATCTAATTCACAAAACGGTATTTCATTTCTAATAATACATTCACTCATTTGGTCTACCATAAAAATAATATTATTCAACGTCAATCGATTTTCCGTTACTACGGAATATTCTTTGTTGGTTTGCACCTCATAAGACACTTTCGGGGCCTCCGCGGTACCGATGATTTCATCATAAGTGACAGCTGGTACTTCACCTTTAAGTTTTAGCGCAGGAGTATCGCACTCTTCAGATAGAAGACTCTTTAAGTTTTCATCTAATTTCATAATTGAAATAGAAGCACCGGCCATATCAATGGCTGTCATATAGTTTCCGACAAACGTTCTTGCAATCGTTACTTTTCTACGTGACAGTTCACGAATGACAGAATGATTTAATAAATACAGTTCTTGAAGAGGTGTGTTTCCAAATCCATTAATTAGGACAGCCACTTCTCCTTTTCCATCTTCTATCCCTATTTCTTTTAATAATGCCGTTACCATGCGCTCTGCAAGTTCGTCTGCTGAAATAATTTTTTCACGACGGATACCAGGTTCTCCATGAATGCCAACGCCAAATTCCATCTCATCTTCTGCAATCTCAAAAGTAGGAGTTCCTTTAGCAGGAACTGTACAAGAAGTTAGTCCAATACCAATGCTTTTAACATTCGCAATAGCATTTTCTGCTGCCTCTTTCACTTTTGGTAGATCATATCCGCGTTCTGCTGCAGCACCTGCTATTTTATGGACAAGAACAGTACCAGCCACTCCACGCCTTCCAACTGTATATAAGCTGTCCTGTACAGCAATATCATCATCTACTTTTACATAATCCACTTGAATTCCATCTTCTTCTGCTAGATAAGCCGCATTCTTGAAATTCATCATGTCACCACTGTAGTTCTTAATCACGAGTAGAGTTCCCTTATCGCTAGCTGTTTCTTTAATGGCTTGATAAATCTGTATTTGAGAAGGTGAGGCAAATACATCTCCACAAACTGCTGCATCTAACATGCCCTTCCCGACATATCCAGCGTGAGCAGGTTCATGTCCACTGCCGCCCCCGCTAATTATGCTTACTTTATTTTTATTAATTTGCTCTTTTTTAATGACTTTATATTTTTCAATTAAATTCAGTTCCGGATGTGCTAGAACCATTCCTTTACACATCTCAAGTACGACATTTTCTGGTTTATTAATAATTTTTTTCATCTTATATTAACCTCTTCTTATAATCATTTCCAATTTGATCTGCTGCAAGAATAGCTGCAGCTACTGACTCTGGAGTAACAGGGAATGGCATAGAATAAATAGATTCCTCTGGAATACAAGCTTTGTTAGCTACTTCCATTAACTCTTCTTGTGTAATTTGTTCTACTCCAATATCAGCAAGACAAACTGGGAGTCCTACTGCTAAACAGAAATCTAACACTTCTTCTATTTCCTCAGTTGGCGCATTTTCCAATGCCAATTGTGCTAATGTACCAAAAGCTACTTTTTCACCGTGGAAGTAGTGATGCGCACTTTCTAAAAGAGTAAGCCCATCATGAATGGCATGTGCTCCAGCTAATCCACCACTTTCGAATCCTAACCCTGATAATAAAATATTAGCTTCAATAATGTTTTCTAAGGCCGGAGTAACAACATTATGATCGCTTGCTGCTTTTGCTTTAACCCCGTCCTCTAATAGAGTGTTGTAGCAATATTCTGCTAAAACTAACGCTGCATTTGTACCTTTTGCTGGTGCACATACGTCCTCACGCACTCCACAAGGTAATCCAGCATTTACATTAGAGAAAGAACGTGCTGTTGCTCTTGCTTCGAAATAAGTGGATAACGCATCCCCCATACCAGATACTAAGAATCTAGTAGGTGCATTAGCAATGACTGTTGTATCAATTAATACAACACTTGGGCTTTGCTTAAAGTATGCGTAATCATCAAAAGCACCCTCTGGTGTGTAGATAACTGCGGAATGACTTGTAGGTGCATCCGTAGCAGCAATTGTTGGGACGATAATTAACCCTTCTCCCTCTGCTACACATTTT
Source organism: Priestia sp. 179-F W1.4 NHS (assembly GCF_045369295.1). Classification (NCBI taxonomy): domain Bacteria; kingdom Bacillati; phylum Bacillota; class Bacilli; order Caryophanales; family Bacillaceae; genus Priestia; species Priestia sp. 179-F W1.4 NHS. The sequence continues at coordinate 51,008 of NZ_JBIQFF010000002.1, forward strand.
GCCGTATCAATTGCCTTACCACCACCTAAACCAATTGTACAATCACAGTTGTTTTCTTTTGCTATTTCCTGCAATCTAGAAATTTCTGGTCTGGAGCACTCGCCATTGAATCCGCCTTCAAAAAATGTAATACCATATTTTTCTGCTGTTGCATCTAATTTGCCTTGTACACGTTTAATATCTTCAGGATGTGCTATTAAAAGTGCAGAGGTACCAAATGTTTTCACAAAATAACCTAAATTTAAAATTTCATCTTCACCTTGAATGTATTTTGAAGGACTAATAAATGCTTTTCTCATAAATAAAACCTCCTAATTAACTTTGTAATCCCTTACAATCGAAATTTTACTATCTTTTGTGTAAGATTACATTAGTCTTAAATGACGAGTTTTTACAACTTTTTATCGTATTTTTTTGCTCTCTTCATTTAATATGGTATTATTATGACATTATTTCAGGTGAAAATACTACTAAGTTCACGTTGAAAAGAGGTTACCTTTATCGCTGAACACTCTTTTATTTTACAAACTCAGGAATAAAATAAAGGTATTCTCAAGTAGGTAATACAAACTACCACACGGGAAGTAGAAGCAAGGGAGATTAAACATCATTGAAAACTACTTACATGAATTTAGATAAAATACTAGATTTAAAGAAATGGCGAAATCTTCAAGATTCACTTGCGCTTGTTACAAAATTAGCGATTGTTACGGTTAACTATAAAGGAGTGCCCATTTCTCAACACAGTGGTGTACGTCCATTTTGTGAGACTATGCGTAAAAATCCTGATACGGCAAAACTTTGTGAAAAGTGCGATGCGCGGGGAGGATTAGAGGCAGTTAGAACCAATGCTCCTTATATCTATTTATGCCACTGGAATATTGTCGATATTGCCATTCCCATTATAATTGATGATAAATATGTAGGCGCTATCATGGCGGGAGAAGTAAAAATTGAGGATGGTGACAAACATCCTCAATTGGAACAAATGCTTACTGTTCCATCAAAGGGATTTGAACAGAAGTTAAATAATAATGAGGAAATACAGCGTCTATATGATTCTATTCCTACTCTATCCTATACAGAAATTAACGAAGCTGCTCAAATGTTATATAGGCTTTGTAACTACATTGTAGAGGAAGCTATGAATAAAAATTTGATTTTAGAAGTATATGAAAAAATGGCTCCAGTAAAAGAAGACGTTTCTACTGAAGATATTTCTTACGGTTATTCTCTAGATAATATTCAAAATATAAAAAAGGAATTAGCCAACACAGTTACTAATGCTTATGTAAAAACGTCTATTAACGATCACTTAGTTTGTAAAAACAAAGTATTACAGCCAGCCTTTGACTACATTTATAAACATAAAAGAGAAAAAATATCTCAGCAAAAGATGGCTGATTTATGTCACATTAGCACAGGTTATTTCAGCCGTATATTTACCAAAGAAACGGGTATGAATTTTTCTGTTTTTATTTCGCTCAAAAAAATAGAGTGGTCCAAACAATTATTAGAAAAAACGGATTTGTCTATTGCACAGATTAGCGATGAATTAGGTTTTAATGATCCTGGATATTACATCAAGACATTTAAAAAATATGAAAATATAACTCCTAACGTCTATCGGAAATATTATCAAGAAAAGATGTAGAGTTTTCAGTCCTGACGTAAGAAACATATAACTTTTCCATACTGATACTAGTATTCTAAAAAGGGTGCTTTTCAGTATGGAAAAGCAATGAGACACAGTCATGTGCTGGCCTTTACGCTATAAATAATATATAAATCTCTATTCCGCATGCTTATAAACATTGGGTCTCAGGCTTTCAAACATTGGGATGTTTTTTTGTTGTTCTGTAACTTTCTGTATATGAATTTCTGCTGTTATGATTTCTTCTTTGTCTCTCCCCTCTTTTATAATGTTTCCATTTGGATCGATGACCATTGAATGTCCAGCGTATGTGTTGCCGGCATGATTTTTATGATTCACATTCCCCACGCTGTTACATGCAATGACGTATACACCATTTTCTATAGCTCTTGCTCTCAATAGTGTTTTCCAATGATTTATATTTTTGGTAGTCCATTGTGCAACGTAGAATATGATTTTTGCACCTTGAGAAGCCGGAAAACGTGTGATTTCTGGAAAACGTAAATCATAACATATAATTTGACTAGTTTTGATACCGTTAATTTTGAATATTTCCGGTACTTCATCTCCACCTGTTAAATAATGATGTTCATCTAACATCGGCACAAGATGTATCTTATCTTTTTGATAGAGCAGTTCGCCCGTTTTTGATACTGCAAAGGCTGTATTATAAATATTTCCATTCCTTCTATTCGAAACTGAACCTGCAATGATATTCACCTGATACTTAGTTGCTAAACTTTGGATAAATGGAAAAGCCCTCTTTAAATCAATGTCTGCTTTTTCTGCTACATTTTCTAAATCATAACCCGTATTCCACATTTCAGGTATTACAACAATTTCCGTATCTATATCCAGCTTTTCTGCAAATAAGGATACAATACGGTTTTCGTTTTGCTTAACTTCTCCTTCAATAATCTCCATTTGAAATAATTGTATTTTCATGTTTTTCCCTCTCATTCATAGATAAATTTATAAATAGAATATAAATCATTGCTGTATTTGACATCTTCGCCATGTGAAGAAGAAATAATAGAGGGTTTAATTTTATCTATAATTCGCCCGCTATTAATATTTTCATCCATATCAACTGTGAACTTTCGAATCGGTGGATGTAAGGATTCGGTATTAGAAAAGAATAAGTCTCCAGTTAGCAGCACATTGTCATCTTTATGATGGTATATGACATGTCCTGGGGTATGGCCGGGTGTTAGATATACGTCTACGGGTAACGTTTTAATGATATTGTCACTTAAACCTTCAACTTGATGTTCTACGCCTGTTGTTTCTTTTTCTGCCTTGTTTGGATACGGTTTTTCGCCATTGATAAAAGGCGTTTCAATTTCGTGTGCGTAAATAGGAATATTTAAATGATCTTTTAAATACTTGGCACCATTAATGTGATCCAAATGGCCATGTGTCAGCAAGATACTTTTGGGAATACCTAAAGATTTTGCTGCATTCAACTGCGCATATGCATAGTCTTCCATTCCGGTATCGATGAGATAAACATCCTCACCATCCACTATGTACCATGTATTGATCTTAACTCGGATACCAACGACGGTTTCATAAGTGAGTCTATAAACATGTTCAGAGATTTGAACAAATTCCAATTCATACACCTTCTTCTGATTTATTTGATATCATAAGTGTAATCAGAAAAAATAGGAGTAACAAGAAGGCACAAATTTGTTACTCCCCATTGAGGTGAGGAAATGTCAGAGTTTAAAAGTGATCAATACGGCCCTTGTACGTTAACTGTAAAGCAAGCCTGTCCAATTGAATTAGCGATGCATATTATGGGCGGTAAATGGAAAGGCATTATTTTGTCTTTGTTATCAAAGTCACCTATGTATTATAATGCAATGCGCCGTGAAATACCGGGTATTACTCAGCGCATCCTTACACTCCAGCTTCGCGATATGGAAAAAGACGGATTAATAGAAAGAGAAGAAACAAATGATAACCCTAAAAGAGTTTTATATTATTTAACAGAGCTTGGAGAAAGTTTTATCCCAATACTTAAATCTTTAGAGAAATGGGGCAATGCTTATATAAGCAAGCAGGAAGAAGGAATAAAAGAGTCTCAATAATTAAGGGTAATCCCTCACTTTATTCCTTTAACATTTAACATACAATCAAACCTATTGTTCATATAAGCATTCAATTCTATCTATTCTAATCAAGTTTTGGCATAGAAATGAGTTCTAATTATAAGCAAGAAAATATATATGCTTACAGTTAGCTGTCTTAGCAAGAAAACTTCGCTAAACATAATCGATTTTATGCTAAATAAAAAAGACAGAAAGAGTCTACTTCTTCCTGTCTTTTTTGTCATTTAAGCATCAGCAACATGAGTTGCTTGCAGGTGACTTTTCATTCACTCCAACGCTATCCTCAGTCTTATGAACCTCACTATCAGATTTCGTATAAAAAAACTCCCACTCGTTCCCGTCAGGATCTGTTACCCAAAACTTATCTTGCACAGCATAGCAGCAGGTCGTATCTATTTCTTCACGAGCAAAGAACCCCTCTTTTTCTAGTCGTGATTTATGAGAATGAATCTCCTCAGGAGTTTCTACTTGGAAGCCGAAATGATTCACTTGATTACCTTTTACATCGTCACGTACGTTCAAGGTGAAATTTAATCCGGGTTCATCTAACAAGAATTTAGCATAATCTATTTTCGTTTTCACAGGTTGAACGCCAAATACCTTTTGATAAAACTTAATGGACGCCTCTAGATTCGTTACATTAATTCCTACATGAACATATTTCATTTACACTTCCTCCTTCGCATGCTAAATAATATTATTTGGAATGTAGTAAATTAAGAGCATGGGCCGCTTTTACTTGTATCTTTTCTAAACAAGCAGCATAGTTCTTCTGATAAGAGGTGGTTCACCTCTTTATCATTTAAATCATAATAACTCCATGTCCCTTTTGTTTCTTTTGTGATGAGGTTTGCTTCTAATAAAATCTTTAAGTGGTAGGAAAGTTTAGATTGAGACATCCCAAAGAATTCAGTTAGATCACATACGCATGTCTGTCCTCGCTGGCAGAGCTCATACATAATTTCTAATCTCTTTTGATCAGCAAGAGCTTTAAATTTTTGTTCGTACTGTTTAAATGGGTGCTTTCCTTCCTTGACTGTTTCCATTGTCATTCTCCTTCATCAATTTTTTTTGATTTAAAGTTCGAAGCTCTCGGCAGCTTTTTTAAAGTTACTGTATGTAGTTTCCCCTCTTAACGTAGGATCTTGATGAAAAAAACGCTGAAAGATTAGACTTTGTGCTTCCTTATAGTTCATCCCTTGAGTGTTCATAACTAAATGAAAATAGGCTCGAAAGTACGTAACGGATAAGTTTCCAGAGTTGTTGACTCTCACTGCTTTTCCCCTCACTTTTATAAATCAATTTTTTTTGATGTATTCATCATATCTGGAAAATTTAGATAAATCAAGACATTAATCAAATTTTTTTGTTTAATAGTAGTGTATATTTTTGTTGAATGTATAATCAAATACTTATATAATTATATTTGGAAATAAGGAGGTGAGTTGGATTGGATGTAAAAGTACAAATAGAAATGGAGAAAGCAGCACAGATACTGAAGCTGCTTGGCGATAAGACAAGATTATCTATGATGAAACTGCTCCAAAATAACGAGTGCTGTGTTTGTGAGCTAGTTGAAATTTATAAAGCAAGTCAACCGGCTATTAGCCAACACTTGCGTAAATTAAGAGATATCGAACTTGTAAAGGAAAGACGACAAGGACATTGGATTTTCTATTCATTAAATAAAGAAAACGGCTATTATCAGTTTGTCCTTAATATACTTGAATCTTTACCAAGCGAAGATGGACGATTAAAAGAACTAGAAAAGCAAGGATTACGCATTAGTTGTTGCTAATAGTAGGAGGTTTGTAAAGTGGTATCAGTTATAGTAGCCTCCCTCATCTTCTTAGTGACATTGATTTTTGTCATTTGGCAGCCAAAGAACTTGTCTATTGGTTGGTCAGCGTGTGGAGGCGCAGTTTTAGCTCTTTTAGCAGGTGTGGTTGATTTCCATGACGTGCTGGATGTAACTCAAATTGTATGGAACGCAACGTTAACGTTTATTGCAGTTATTATTATTTCTTTAATTTTAGATGAAATTGGATTTTTTGAGTGGGCAGCGTTACATATGGCACGAGCTGCAGGAGGTAATGGCGTTCGCATGTTTGTATATGTATCCCTCCTAGGAGCTGTAGTAGCCGCATTATTCGCTAATGATGGGGCAGCCTTAATTCTAACACCTATCGTACTTGCTATGGTGCGAGCACTTAAATTTGAAGATAAAATGGTCTTTCCTTTTATTATCGCCAGTGGATTCATTGCGGATACAACATCATTACCTCTTGTGGTAAGTAACTTGGTCAATATTGTATCAGCGGATTTCTTTGGGATTCGCTTTTCTGAATTTGCCTCACGCATGATTGTGCCAGATTTATTTTCACTTTTGGCAAGTATTACTGTCTTGTATTTGTATTTTCGTAAAAGCATCCCTAAGAAATACAATCTAGATGATTTAAAGAAACCTGTTGAGGCCATTAAAGATATGAAAATGTTCCGTTTATCAGGAATCGTTTTATTTATTTTAGTTCTTGGTTACTTTATTGGTGAGTTCTTCAATGTTCCAGTTTCTATTATCGCAGGTATTATTGCCATTTTATTCTTAGGAATAGCAAGAAAAAGCCCGGCTGTTCACACGAGAAAAGTGTTAGCAGGAGCTCCGTGGGCGATTGTTTTCTTTTCGATTGGTATGTATGTTGTTGTGTATGGATTACGCAATGTGGGGCTAACTGAAGTACTAGCAAGCCTTATTCAAACAACCGCTGATCAAGGATTATTTGCAGCAACCATTGGTATGGGATTTATTGCAGCCATTCTCTCATCGATTATGAACAACATGCCAACCGTGATGATTGATGCTTTGGCCATTGATGCAACTTCTGCAACAGGTACGATTAAAGAAGCTCTGATTTATGCAAATGTCATTGGTTCGGATCTAGGACCAAAGATTACACCTATTGGCTCTCTAGCGACGCTCTTATGGCTTCATGTTCTCTCGACAAAAGGAGTTAAGATTTCTTGGGGAACTTATTTTAAAACAGGTATTATCTTAACCATCCCAACATTGTTTATTACACTTGTTGGTTTATATATTTGGTTATCAATTATTTCTTAACACATCATAAAGGAGATTTTACACATGTCTAAAAAAACACTTTATTTTTTATGTACAGGTAACTCTTTCCGTAGCCAAATGGCTGAAGGATGGGCAAAAAAATATCTAAATAACAATGAATGGGATGTACGCAGTGCAGGATTAGAAGCTCATGGATTAAATCCTAACGCTGTAAAAGCAATGAAAGAAGCTGGTGTTGATATTTCAAACCAAACATCTGATATTATTGATCCTGAAATTTTAAATAATGCGGATTTAGTGGTTACATTATGTGGCCATGCAGCTGATCATTGCCCCGTAACACCTCCTCATGTGAAGCGTGAACACTGGGGATTTGATGATCCTGCAAAAGCAGAAGGAACAGATGAAGAGAAATGGGCGTTCTTTCAACGTGTCCGTGATGAAATTGGTGAGCGTATTCAGCGTTTTGCCGAAACAGGTAAATAATTAATCAAGAAGCAGTCTATTTGTGTAGACTGCTTTATTTTTTCTCCACTAATAAGGGGCTTTTCACTTTTATAGTTCATGAAAATAATAGGCTCTTGTTTAGTACCTGAACGGCTAATAATTAATTGTTCGTAATAAATACCACCTCTGATGTAAACCGTAGTTCCGGGTTGAGCTGCTTCACTTGCCTTCCTTAATGTTCTAAAAGGTTTGCTTTTAGTACCTAAGTTTTTGTCATCCCCTGTAGGAGAAACGTAGATCTCATGATGTATAGGTTCTACTGAAGGCTGATTAGCTGCCTCAACCCTTTGGTTTATACAACACAGTAAAATAAGAAAAATACCAACTGCTTTTTTCATAAGATACTCCTTAAAGTTAATGAGTTTCACTTACAAGATGTTTAAATTATACTATGGCTCTTTTAATAAGTATGTAAAACATCGCACTATGTCTTGTTATTTTTTTAAACTACAGCAACTTTTACATTTAAAACGGAAAGTGCTAAAGTAATGCTAGAATATGGAGGTTTGAGAAATGAATAAGGAACTTAAGTTACGTCCTTTGGAAAGAGAAGATTTAAAATTTGTCCATGAACTCAATAATGATGCAAATATTATGTCTTATTGGTTTGAAGAGCCTTATGAAGCTTTTGTAGAGCTACAGGACTTATATGATAAACATATTCACGATCAAGGTGAGCGTCGGTTCATACTAGAAAAGGACGGGGATATGCTTGGATTAGTGGAATTGGTCGAAATTGATTATATTCATCGTAGAGCAGAGTTTCAAATTATCATTGACCCTACATATCAAGGTCATGGTTACGCCATGGTTGCCACAAATCTAGCAATGAATTATGCCTTTTCGGTATTGAATATGCATAAACTTTACTTAATTGTAGACAAGGAAAACGAAAAAGCAATTCATATCTATAAGAAGGTCGGTTTTTCTATCGAAGGTGAGTTAAAAGATGAATTTTTTGTCGATGGAAGCTATCATAACGCTATAAGAATGTGTATGTTTCAAAAAGAATATTTACAAACCAAAAGTAAAAACTAAGGTTGAATTAGTATAAGTTTCCTGCTCACTAAAAGAGAAAAAAGAATGAGATCGGGCTTCTGTTAATGCAAAGAGAAAAACTCCTGTTCAGACGCAACAGGAGTTTTTCTCTTTTTAAGCTGTAGATGATATACAAATTTCTATTCTGCATGCTTATAAACATCCGGTCTCAGGCTTTCAAATATTGAGAAGATCCTTTACCATGGCGGTAAAGGATCTTCATATGCTCTTCCCTGATGGGAGTCTTATGTTATCTTTAGTTAAGGTCTATGAAAATTGACTGTTTTCTCGTCATCTCCTGTGCGTTCAAACCAGCCTCTGAAGGCCCAGTTATCATAACCTCCATCACCTTCATTAATAAATGTTCCTTCTTCAAATATCCAGACTCCATACGTAATACCATCATAATCCACGGTATCAAAATACTGAACACCTTGTAATTGATCTGAATTATAACTTTGACTCAAATTCATAACCATTACATTATATTGTTGACCTGATTCAAAAAACGCTTTTTCCATTGCTCCCTTGACGAACCCACTTCGATTGTCGGCCGTTTTAGCCGCATCTGCAATCGCTTGTCCTATGGCTACGGGATCAACTGTTACGTCTCCTCCAACTTCTGCAGCTTCTGCGGAGCCTGCAGAACCTCCTAAATTCGGTAGAGCTAATGGCGTCGCTAACACAGCTAAACCTACGGCAGAAGCTACAACAGCTTGTTTCGCTCTTCTCATTTGATCTCCTCCTATTTTTAGGTGATTCTTAGAATATTTACCCTTTTTTTCCACATTAAAACAAAAAATACTGTAATTAAAAATAAAAGGTAGACCATTTCATTTTTTTGAAGCATCTGTTAACCAAACATAGGCTTATAAGTTTTTTTCTAAAAGCTCGCCCACTTTTTCTGCCATTTCTCTCGGTGAACATGGCATCTCATTTTTGAGCTATTATTCTACTATGACTCCGTATTAGAAAAAGTTGAGGTAGCTCATTCAATATGATAACTAACTATTATTTAATAGATTTAGTTGCAATATAACAAGGCATATATTTGGTGATTTCCCCCTTATGGTGATGATCTTCATAAAGATCTTGTAAGGTGAATCCAGCTTTTAGCTGTCCACCAATTTGAGTTTCTAATGAATGGCTAAACTGTACACCGCCATTTTTTATAAGTTCTTCATCATTTTCTACGGTGTTTTTAGTTCCATCATAAGGTAATTTATTAACCACTTGTAATGCTTTCTCATCTTCTCCAAATAAATAAAGAGCAGGATTTGCGAAGCCAGATAGCAGAAAGCCACCTTTTTTAAGAACTCTAAAACATTCTTGCCAAACGTGTTTAACATCTTGAACATAGCAGTTTGATACAGGGTTAAAAATCATATCGAACGTCTCATCTTCAAATGGAAATGTCTTACTCATATCCCCTTTAACTAAATCAATAGAATAGCCTTCTCTAGTGGACACCATTTTTTCTAAGTCTAATTGCTTATCAGAGTAGTCAAAAACCGTAACTTCCGCATGTTGGGCTGCAAAGACTGGGCACTGCTGTCCTCCTCCGCTAGCAAGTCCCAATATTTTTGCTTTTTTAAATGGAATAAACCAGTTATGCGGAACAGGCTTACAAGGTGTTAAGTAGATATCAAAATTACCTTGAGTTGCATCTACAAAATCTTGATGATTAATAGCTAATGACCATTCTCCTCCAGCTGAAGCCCATTCATCCCACATTTCGGAGTTGATTTTTGTATAATTAGATTTTTGCGTCATAGTTAATCCCCCTTTACCTTTTTACGTACTTTGTTTAATTTTACCATGTCACTAGAAGAATAATTTAGATGTACTAATTAATTTGTTCTGTTTCAGATAATTAATCTTTACTGGAGAAGTACTTAATAGATATTTTTAAAAATAAAAAACACCCTTTTGATTTTTCAAAAGGGTGTTTGTATCTTAAATATAAAAGCTTGTATATAAACAAGGTACGAGTTTTATTTTTAATGGCTTGTCTCGAAGCTTTCAGCCATCATAAGGTCATTTTTGTAGGCAGCCATTGCGAGTTCATATCGCACCTTTTGGCTCGCTTCTACAAAATCAGCTTCCTTCACAAGTCCTGATAATGAATATTGGTGACCTTTAAAACCTACGTTCAGTTCAGTAATTTGATTGAATTGAAAGCTCTCTATAGGAATTCCATTCACATCTTTTAACAAATATTGACCATATTTCTCGTTACATGTTTGTGCTACCTGCTCCATTACTTTGAAGGCATCGTCCGGGTTTTGCCTATAGTTGAGAATAAGACTTTCATTTACCCGGCGTCTTCCTCGGGTTCCGTTCTGAAGTTCCGTAATGTTGCTATATGAGACGGTATAGAGGTAGCCGTCATATTGACGAATCTTTAAGTAGCGCATCGTAATTTCTTCTATTTTCCCTTGACGGTTTCCGTTGAGAATAACATAATCTCCGTGGTGGATCTGGCGTTCAAACAAGTAAGTCAGTCCCATTATATAATCACGGATGATATGCTGGAGGATTATTGCCAGGGCACTGGCCAACACTACCGAACTAGTGAGAATCTTTCCGAAGTCAAAGAAATGGCTAAGCACATAAATAAAGAAAAAAGCCAGCCCCAATACTCTTGTGACCTGATTAGAAAAGTGCATGAGCGTCTCTTCTCTTTTTTCATCTAAAAAGCTCGTTTTATCAAAGAAAAGCTTAATGAATTTGCGAATAAAATAAATGATAAGTACAATCAGCAGCCCTACCGTTAAAACCTTTACGGGAAACTGCTGGAAAAATTCAGTGAAAACCAACTTACCCACTCCTTATTTCTAACACTATACCAAAAAAATGTACGGAAAGACAAAAATCTTCTGTTCCTTACAAACCTTAATGATAATAGCACGGTTTCCTCAAAAAAAGAAGCATATTCTATGCTTCTTGAAGGTCGGTCATATTCGGCGACAGTCTTTCAAATGGTCTTCCATCTTTATATATCTTTTGAATTTTGGAGGCTTTCTAATAAAGACATTCCTATATGTTCATCCTTATTTCTACTTAGTCTATAATTAGCTAAAACGACGGAAGCAACTTTCTTTTCTTTATCAATCCCTAAAAATGAGCTGAAGCATCCTGTTCCACCGCCGTGCAATATCACATTATTGTTTTTCTTTAAAAGCAACCATCCAAGACCCATATCAAACTTCTTTGTTCCATTGGCGTATTTTTTATGACAAAAAGACAGATATGGTTTATCTTCATCCATATTTATTTTTGCGTATTTAAGTAAATCATCAGCGGTTGAGGATACTGCGCCCGCAGGTGATATAAAATTCCCCTTGTCCCACTGCCAGTTGCCACAATCATTATTTTTGCGGTCATAGCCATGTAGATTATTGTTTGAAGCGCCTAAACAAGTATCCTTTAGTCCAAGCTCATTAAGAAGAAAGTCATTCATAGTATCCCAATATCCCTTCCCCGATATCATTCCCAACACGTATCCAATAAGGGATATACCGAAATTGGAATACTTCCATGAATAATCTACTTCTTTTAATTTACTTTTTTCGATCAGCATCTTCATTTTGTTAAAATCCATATGTAACGGATTATTTTTATTCAAATCACTTCCGCCAAAAATCAAATTAAAAATTATTTTAAAATATTCCCGTTTATTTAAAGGTAAGCTTCCTGAATATCCAGAAGAGTGAGTAGCGAGGCGGAGCAATGTAGGATAATACGTGTCTTCCTTAAGTTCTTTTATGTACTTTCGTATAGAATCGTTTAGTGTCAACTTGTTTTCAGATATGTATTTTGATAGCAGCGATATAGTGAAAGTCTTAGTAATAGAACCAATTTCATAATGATATTTTTTGGATGAGTCAATTTCACCGCTTTCATTATAAATTTTGATAACATATTGGTTGTCCGTTAAATAGCCAACGGTTAATTTCAAATTCTTTTTTCCTCTACAGGTCTTGTTAATTAATCGTACTGTTTCATCACTGATTTCAAACATAATGAGTGCTCTCCCTTATCCTTTATTTCGAAAATCATTAAAAGGATCGATATGCTTCAAAGTAAAGTAGCCTATCAAATTTATTTTTATAAGTTCTTTTTTATATTATCAATTGCTTGAACTCTTCGACTTTCAAGCTCCCTTATCACTCTCAACTGTAATTCATTGTGATCTTCATCCATTTTGATGTTGCCTTCTTCTTCAAATCCATCATGTTCTTCCCCGTCAAAGCTATAAAGTTTCTTTAAAAGCTTCCACATTATTTCCAACTCTTCGGTTGAAAACTTTTTAAAAAGGTCTTCCAAAAAGAAAATTCCTTTTTCTGAAACAACAAGCAGCGCCTCTTTTCCCTCTTTTGTGATTTTCACGTTAACTGCACGTTTATCTTTACTGCTAGGAACCACGTCAACATACCCCTTCTTTTCCATAATGGTAATTAACTGCTTGACGCTTTGTTTTGTGGTTCCTAATTTTCTAGCAATATTATTTAACGTTGTTTCATCTTCAGGTAAATGAGCAATTGCCACCATCGCCATATGCTGTCTTGATGTTAAGAGTTCAAGAGACTGATCTCCTTTCACCTGGACTTTATTTGCCAGAGAAAATAAGGTAGCGTAAGTTTGCTGCATTAAAAAAAGATCTTTATAAATATCCATATTAGCCCTCCATTTTAGACAATATATTGTCTAAAATAATAGTATATTTTGGTAATTAAGTCAAGATACTGTTAATTTTAATTTTGACTATTCTGTTACACTAAAGCAGGCAAAGAAATAGTGGCCGTTCGTAAGCAAAAGTTGTCCTTTCTTTATCTAATTAGATATACTAAAAAGGCACTCTAATTTAATATCACTCTAAAAAAATGTAAGAAAACCGATACGAAGTAAAGGAGAAAAAACATGAACCAACACACACAACCTTTAAACCCTATCGCCTTCCACCTTGGTCCTCTTGAGGTCCATTGGTATGGAATTATCATAGGGATAGGAGCTTTTTTAGGCTTTTTGTTAGCCTCGAAAGAAGGAAAGAAACGAGGTATCTCTTCAGAAACCCTCTCTGATTTACTTCTGCTAGCACTACCCATTGCTATCGTTACTGCTCGAATTTACTACGTACTTTTTGAATGGAGTTATTATAAAGACCACCCAGGCGAAATTATAGCAATTTGGCATGGAGGCATAGCTATTCACGGTGGAATTATTGGATCTGTATTAACAGCTATATGGTTTTGCAGAAAAAAGAATCTTTCTTTTTGGAAAATGGCTGATGTTTTAGCTCCTAGCTTATTATTAGGCCAAGCTATTGGCCGGTGGGGAAACTTTATGAATCAAGAAGCACATGGCGGACCTGTTACACGTCAGTTCTTAGAAGCTTTACATTTACCAGATTTTATTATTAACCAAATGTATATCAATGGAACCTACTATCATCCTACGTTTCTCTATGAATCACTTTGGAACATCATAGGTGTTCTTGTCCTAATCGTACTAAGAAAATCCTTGTTAAAAAGAGGCGAAGTCTTTCTTACTTACCTACTATGGTATTCGATAGGAAGATTTTTTATAGAGGGATTGCGTACGGATAGCTTAATGCTAACTTCTCATATCAGAATAGCTCAGTTAGTTTCTTTCCTTTGCGTGCTAAGCAGTTTGATATTGCTATGGTATAGACGCAAAAAAGGTCTAGCAATTAGCAAGGCTGTATCTCTCTCATAAGCACATATATTTTTGTATGGCTCGTTTTTTAAAGAATTAAAGGATAAAAACATACAAAAGGAGCAAATTGATTTTCAGTAACTTTGAAGATCAACTTGCTCTTTTTTCGTTTTGTTTATTAATATTTCTAATCTTAATTATGATTTATCTATATTTTACTAATGATAAAGTGTCTTTTATAGTTAAATCATACACTTCTTGTGTGAAGCCGCGCTTGATAAGAACTCATATTGGAGATGAAATGTGTGATAAATATAAATAAAGCCCAAAAGCGGACTGTATTCTTACGAACAAATGCCCAGACGTCATCTAATGTTTCTTTATGGGCCGGAGGAATTGCTTTTACTTTTCTTTTTGCTTTACTTGCTTATGGATTAGCGAAAGTCCCGGGATTTAATCATATCGGTCCACTAGCCTGTTCAATTATAATGGCAGTCATTTATCGTCAAATTTGGGGATACCCTGAAAAAATAAAATCTGGAATTGAATTTTCTTCTAAAAAGCTGTTACGCTATGCGATTGTTTTATATGGACTAAAGCTTAATATTGATGTTGTTATTCATCATGGGTTAGGATTGTTGCTTCGCGATGTGGGAACGGCTTTATTTGCAATTGTTTTAACGGTTTTTCTAGCCAAATGGATGAAGGCAGATCGTGGTTTATCTCTTCTTTTAGGAATAGGGACAGGAATATGCGGTGCGGCAGCTATTGCAGCTGTTTCTCCGATTGTGAAAGCAAAAGAAGAAGATACAGCTATTGGAGCTGGTGTTATCGCTTTAGTGGGAACTCTATTTGCGATTGGATATACCATTTTAAGACCCTATATACATTTAACAAATATTCAATATGGAATTTGGTCAGGCGTTGGTCTCCATGAAATTGCCCATGTAGCTCTAGCTGCAGCACCAGCTGGACGCGACGCCCTAGCTATTGGCCTGTTGGCTAAGTTAGGCAGAGTGCTTTTACTTGTGCCATTAAGCTTTATCTTAATGTACTGGATGAAGCGAACAGGAAAAATGGAAAAGGATACGAAGATTGAATTTCCTTGGTTTTTAATAGGTTTTATCATCATGAGTATTTTTGGAAGTTATGTCGTAGGCAAGCACCTTATCATACCTAAAACGATCATGAATGATATTTCAACTCTAACCACGTTTCTTTTAACAATGGCTATGGTCGGCTTAGGGTTAAATGTAAGTATGAAGGCTCTTCGAACAAAAGCATTAAAGCCGTTGATTGCGATGTTTATTACCTCTATACTCTTATCATTTCTTACGTTTTGGACGATGTAAAGACCAGTAAATTAAAATGATTAAGTAACAGCTAATACTTCGTATACAACTGTTAATGTGAAAAAAGTCTTTTATTTCTCAGGTTTTAAATATCTTTCCAAATTTATGGATTAATTATAGAGAAATCTAAACCTATATTAGATACTAATGGCAGTTCCTCTCCTTAATAAACGGTTTCAATTAAAAAACACCCTTTATTGCAGTAAGTAGTGATGTAATAAAGGGTGTGTTTGTATATACTAGGGGTTGTAGTGCTGAACTTGGTGTTGTTTTAAGAGCATCAAGCGGATAAAAATCCGAAGCATCTTCTACCCATGGAATACAGTAAAGCATAGACACATTTAGAAAATACATTGACGCCTTTGAATCAGTCATGGTATAAACACAATAGGAGAGTTTAGTGCTTAAAAGCATAAAAGCGATAAAGTTTAAAAATATACATAAATAGACGACATAGGAGGAAATAAATATCATGGAACATAATAGCAAAATTATAGACTGTACCATTCGTGACGGAGGTTTAATTAATAATTGGGATTTTAGCGTTGAATTTGTGCAAGACTTATATAACGGCCTAAGCGCAGCCGGCGTTGAATATATGGAGATCGGTTATAAAAATTCACCTAAGCTTCTTCAAGCAACTGAGCCCAACCCATGGAGATTTCTTGACGATAACTTTCTCAAAGAAATTATCCCTGAGAAAAAGTTCACGAAGCTATCTGCTTTAGTAGATATCGGGCGTGTAGATCCGAATGACATCCTGCCGCGTGAGCAAAGTATGTTAGATATGATTCGAGTGGCATGCTATATTCGCGAAGTAGATAAAGGTTTAGAGCTTATAAAAATGTTCCACGATTTAGGCTATGAGACTTCACTTAACATTATGGCACTATCTAGCGTACCGGAAAATCAGCTTATTGAAGCATTTGAAATGGTAAAGAAAAGCCCCGTAGATGTTGTATATATTGTTGACTCCTTTGGAAGCCTAGACCCTGCGGATATTGAGCATCAAGTGAAAAAGTTCCAAGCCATGATTCCTAGCAAACAGCTTGGGATCCATACCCATAACAACATGCAACTAGCTTTTGCTAATACATTAACTGCGATGCGTAATGGCGTTACATTCCTTGATTCATCTGTTTATGGTATGGGCCGTGCAGCTGGTAACTGTAACACAGAGCTGCTTGTTAGCTACATACCAAAACCAAGCTATGAGATGAAGCCGATTCTTGGCGTAATTGAAAAGCATATGCTTGAAATGCGTCAAAAGTGGGAATGGGGCTATATCATCCCTTATATGATTTCGGGTGTGCTGAATGAACATCCACGTGTTGCTATGGCTTACCGTGATAGCGAGGATCGTGACAAATTCGTAGATTTTTATGACAAAGTAACGTCTCCAGAAGTTACTACGTCTCCAGCATCAAAATAAGTTAAAATACTAAAAGTACCTCTGTTAACCGGGGTGCTTTTTTGTCTTACATAAAAAACCATGATTGTATAGCATATCCTTAAACTTTGATACCCTCGATCTCGACAATTAGCTAAATGTAAACAGTCGTGCTCTTCTTAAACTATTATTTATGTATATAAACCGGCGTTCCAATGGGAACTGCAGAGGAAAGTTCTAGAATATCTTCATTATCCATTCGGACACATCCATGTGACATATCTCTGCCAATAGAAGCTGGATCATTAGTCCCGTGTATTCCATATGTAGGCTTTGACAGTCCCATCCATAAGGGACCAAATACAGCTGGAGGGGTAGTATCTTTATTAATGATTTTAAATTTTCCAATTGGAGTTGGAGTGATCATTTTCCCTACAGCAATAGGATATGTCTTTACTAATTTAGCTCCATCATATAGTTTTAATTGATGCTGCTTTATTGAGACATCTATCCTTTTTGCCATAGAAGAACTCCCCACCCTCTTATAATTTACTATACATAAAATTTTCTAGATTAATCCATAATGACTACTGCTATTTATACTGTTCTAATAGTAAAGAATTTCTTTAAAAGCCAAGGTCCTGGCGTAAACCCAAGCGTTAATTGCCAAGCACCTATTGCTTGCAAGCCGAATTGACGAACTAACACCATTTTTTCACTCATGCTTCTTACATCTTCAAACCATACTTCATGCATCTGCCCCGCTTGATCTTTATACCGAAAAAATGGAGATTTGTACTCCTTTGAATATTGAATGGGAGACTGATATCTCATGGCTGTTTTAATAGCATTTTGATTGGATATAGCGGGTGCTACCGTGCCGGGCTTGTAAGGAATTGACCAATTGTATCCATACAAAGGAACGCCAATGATGAGTTTTCTTCGCGGAACACTTTTTATCGCAAATTCTACTGTTCTCTTTACTTCAGTAATTGGCGCAACAGGACCCGGGTCGCTGCCTGCATGGTGCCAGTCATATGCCATTATGAACATAAAGTTAACAACCGCACCTATTCCTCCGTAATCATATCCTTTTAACCAAGGGATATCTTCGCTTGTCTTGGCTGGAACCGCTATTGTTAGCACATAGTCTGCAGGTTTTAAACGTTCACTCAGTTGACGTAAAAATCCGGTAAAAAGGTCTCTGTCTTCGGTCTTCACACGTTCAAAATCAATATTTACCCCTCCGTATCCTTTTCTAGATACTAAATCAAAGATATTATCGACAAGATTTTTTCGTGCCGGAGGATTATTTAAAACTTGATGGGCAAGATCAGAACTAAACCCTTCAGAAGTTAGATTAGTAATCGTAACTAGCGGTGTAACGCGATTTTTCCACGTTGTTTCAATCGCTACTAAATCGTTTAAATTATTTATAATATCTCCATTGCTGCCAAAATGATATTCAAAGATAGAAATGGAAGAGGAATACGTTGCAAAATCACTGATTAACTCGCGATCTGCTTCTGGATTTCGAACGGCATAGTATTCTAGTGTCCCTGCAATATAGTCTGATATGTTAGGAATGTTTATTTTCATTCCGACTTGCAAGTAGTTATACGAGACTGAAGGATTAGCCCTTTTCAATTGCTCCAAGGACACGTACGCTTTTTTAGCAATACCTTTCATCGTATCACCAGGTTGAACTGTGTATACATATAGGGCTATGAGCAAGGCTTGACCGGGAACAATATTTGCTTCTTCTAACCCATTCACGCTCCTGAGCTGTGCAACGGAATAACCATATCTCCTGCTTATTAAAGATAACGTATCACCAGGCTGAACTATATGAACAAACATGTTTTCTCCTCCTATGTACTCTTTATCTATTTACGTTTTATTCCGCAACAAGTTTAAAAAAGCTATTCAATAAATGTATATGAGTATTGTTTGTTTATATAACTGAGTTAAGTAAGGGGGAATCTCTTTACACACTCCCCCTCTATTGCGCCCCTAATACGGGTAGAAATGTTCCAGAGATTATCTCAAAATTTATGTATCATAAATGTATGTTTTTGGTGTACTTGAAACAGGTTGTTTTTTTGTCAGATAGGATTATATTAAGAAATAAAAAGAGCAAGCTCTCTATCATAAGAGCTTGCTCCTTCCATTTAACGATTAAATGGAATTGCTCATAATTTTCCACACCTTTTTCTCATGTTTCTAAGCCTCTTGTGATTACTGCGGAGAAAAATTTTTGTCCTACGGCTAAGAGTTAATAGAGGAGAAGCACATGCTGAAGGCACCAACTCAAGCATGTGAAATATCTTAACCGTATCCTAGAGCAGGATCATCAGGGGATGATATTTTTAGAAGCTATCTCCTATTTAATAAAGGAGTCTTTTGTAAAGAGGAAGTCAGTTCTTTCTTAACCTTTTAACTTGTGTTCCTTTTATTTATTTCTTTTTTTCCATTTTATAACCTCGATGTTAACGCCATGATCTTCTTGAGATGATATGGTGAATTCGTCCATTAATTTTTTTACCCCTGATAAACCAACGCCTAATCCCCCTGACGTTGTATAGCCACTTTCTAGCGCTTGTTGAATATTTTTAATGCCTGGTCCTTTATCTATAGCTATTATTTTGAGTCCTATTTCAAGTTGATTCTCTATTATTTCCATTATAATTTTTCCCGTCGTGGCATATTTATATATATTTCTGGACAATTCTGAAATAGTCGTAATAATTCGGGCTTGATCAAGTGTGCTGAAGCCTAAGCAGTTAGAGAACATCCGTCCTTTCTGACGCGCTTCTACTATATCCACTTCAGTGTGTATCTCAACAGTTAAAGGTTCCTTTCCTTCATCCGATTGAAATAGCATCATTATCACCACTTTCTTTATTTTAATAGGAGAGGAAAAACAATAGGCCAAAAAGAAAGGTTAGATAACCTTTCTTTTTGGCCTACATCTAGTTCAGTGCCTAGCTTATCAGTGCCGTTATGAAGTTGGGTTTAAAATCAGAAGAATTGTACTTTTATCTTTATGAAAATCCCATGCGACTAGTATATCTGTTACCTTTGAATCTAAAATTACTTCTAATGATTGGCTATGCTCATGGAGTAGCCTTTTTTCGAGATTTCTTTTAGCCAATGTAAGGTTTTCTTCAAACCCTAATTGAACTAATTCTTTCTCTACATTTACCATAATACCTTCCCTGATTATAAGGAGTGTTCTCTGATCTAATAAATAAGAAGAAACATCTTGAGGAAGTTTTTCTGCTTTTTGAGTCACTTCCTCAACTTCTTTATGCAGCAATTTCTGATTTTTATAGGAATGGTTGACTATGTTATTTTTATCAGAATGGATCATGATAAACATGCCAGACTGCAGCTCTAAATTCCAATCATAATAAAATTCTTCAATATCTAAATGTATATTTAATTGTATATATCCTTTTATCTCTTCAATTAAAGTCTCCATTAACAAATCACGTGTTTTTTGAACATAGATAACTTGTCCCTTGTCTAGCAAAGCCTTTTCTAAAGGTAATAAAAAGGCTTTAAAATAAACGGTTATAAAAGGAGGAGAAATGACGGTGAATACACCTCCAGGACCTCTTCCAAAGTTTTCACGAAGTAACCTTCCCATATAACTACTTAATTCTTTTTCCAGTTTCGTTTTATCCATAGATGGTGCACCTAGTTTCTAGTTTCATAAGGTATACTATTCGTGATGTTTTATGAAAACTCCTTCTTCATCATAAGGTCAATTTCGGTAATAAGCATTCACTTTTTCCAAAGTGTAAACGAGGCGCACTAGTATATCTTTAATAGATTGGTTTCTGTTTACCTTTGTATTTCCTATGTTTAAAGATTCTTCTTTTATTTGAAATTCCAATTTTACTTCCATAGATAATAGTACTTAAAAGTATTATATCCTTGCTAATTTCTTCTTTGTAAAATTCATTGTCATGCTTTTGGTAATCCTGCAACAATCGACGAAGCTCTTTTATAAACAATACAATCTCATGATTATCAGCCATACCGACCAAATCCTTTCTGTTGGCACATCCTATTTTCAGATGCTATTTTAGGGAATTATTCCGTTACAAAAGGACTTACTCTTTTGAAACAACAAAAATAAGCCGAAAAAGAAAAGGTATGAGCTTTTCTTCCTCGGCTTATGTTTGGCACAATGTGTCCAATTCATTACTGCCTCATTAATTTTTTGGTTTTAAGATAAGAGTAATAATGCTATTATCCTTTTCAAAATCCCAATCCACAAAAATATCAAGAATGTCTGCATTTAATATCTCATCATAGTCATCGTTTTGTCGTAAGATTCCTTTTTCCAAAGGGCGTTTAGAGATGCGTAAGGTGTCATCAAAACCCAACGAAATTAGCTGCTTTTCAATAGCCACCAGTATTCCTTCTCTTACGATGACCAATGTACGATCACTTAATTTATACGAAGAGATTTTCTCAGGCCCTTTTTGTGCAATTTCACTCATCTTTATAATCCGATCATGAATTGCTTGTTTTCCTGGGTAAGGGTCACCCTCAGTCAAATCGGCTTTCAAATCGTCCAGACAAACTCCCACAAAAATTCCGGAGTGATGATCTAAATTCCAATCATAATATAAATGCTGGATGTCAAGGTCTGTAATCCCTTTAATTTGACCAGTGATTTGAGGTTCAAGAGTCTTTACCAAAAGCTCTCTTGTAGTCATAACCTGAAGTTCTTCATTCTGGTTTAACAGTACTTGTTCCATCGGCGATACAAAGCCACTGACATAAATAACAACATAAGGTTCATAAATCGTAACATGAACAGCCTCGGGGCCTTTTCCAAAGTTATCTCGTAACAATTTGCCCAAGTTATTCGCCAATTTTGTTTGCTGAGCCTTAATATCCATATTTCTTCATCCTTTATTAAGAAAGAAGCATCATATCTTCTTTCCATCATTTTATTGTACCATTACGAACGAATAATTTAAATATGCAGAATAAATAAAAAATAATTTATTACTTCATGTTTAACCGAATTATAAACGTTCAAAACCTCTTCTTTCTATTGCTTGGTACGTATTTTGAATGTCACCGAAAAATACGAATCCGTTGGATTCGTACTGATGTTTTCAATGAAGTGAGTTATAGCATGTAGTCAAATTATTGTTGGGGAAATATAGCTTTATCTTTTAATTGATGCATCGCAGGGACCTACTAAAAAATAAAAAGAGGTGCAGCATGAAAGAGAAAAAAGAGCCACTTATTTTACGCAAGTGGCTCTTTGCTATGTGGATTGAATTCACTTGAACCTCTATTAAATAGTGGCAAAACGCAATCTATAATCGATTTAGATTATTCTTTGACTAATTTAACAAGCATATGAGCAAGATGATGTTGTTCTTCCTCGTTTCCAACTTTCCATAACTCATGTAACAAGTATTGCTCTTCATTTTGTGGCTCCTCATGGGTTGCGAGATAGTCAGCTATTTTTTTAGCTGCTAGAGCTAGTTGATTATCATTTAACCCTAGTTTCTCACCTTTTGTGACTTTATCTCCTAAGTAACTTTTAAATTCGTTAAAACTAGAAAGGATGTTGTCTTTCTTCTCTTGACTCATTTCATTTAGTTTATCCTCTACTTTATTTTCAACGGTTTCAGTATTATTGTTCATTTTTCATTCTCCTTCCAATTAGGTATCAATGTTCTTATATGGTAAATCCCCCATTTACAGGTATATAAACATTTCGCAGCCTATTCATATGTTAAGTAGAATAATAGTAAACCTTGAATAAAACTCGAGTATTTGTAATAAAGTTTAGTGAAACACCTTTTTGATAACAGGATGTTAACAACCTAGGTTAGTTCCACAAAACTTAACGGGTTATTTAGATGAGAAACGGAGTGAATACAAATGAGTTTAGCTACTTATATAGGTTCGAACGTAGAATTACCTATTAATAAGGAATTAGATGATTTAGTTACTATTGGGAGCTGCTTTTCAGATGAAAGAAATCGATTGAACATAAAGAAACACCAATTTACTACCCTTTATGTTTATGAAGTTGCAAGTGACTGGGGAATTGAGATTACGGAATATATGAATAAGAGCAGGCGCAAAGAATCAAAAGAGAAACTAATTACACTATGCAAATTGATGGACCGCTATCTTAAATCAGGAGACTTTTTTGAATTGTATAGTTGTTGGATAGGAGAAGAAGCTAAAGAACCAGAGAGGAAATTAACGTTAAACATCCATTACTTTGACATTGACGATATTGATATGCCAGAAAAAACATTAGTTAGAATTGAAAAATGAGTTCGTCCTATTATTATGGTAAATTACCCTTATATAATATAGTGTACATAAAAACAGAAAAACTCCCCTAATACCTTAAGGGAGTTTTCTGTTTAGTTAAATATTAAGGGTGTAATTGCTTGTTGCTTACATATCATTTAATATTTTTGTAGATATTTATTATAACCTATCAAATGATTTCGGGAAAGTAAAAAATGAAAGCGATTACTTTTAATTTAAAATAATAAATGAAATATAACTGTCTTTTTATGAGATGTATTTTGGTTCTGGAAAAATACAGTGCTTAAGCTTATATGCTCTAAATTTCTCCTTATCTATTAATAGATAAGGGGAAATTTTTATTCTTTATCGTTTCCTGGCTCAGCAGTAGAAACCATAGAAGTGTCTCCAGTATAATATTTATGGGGATAAGGATCAGAAGGCTTTGTTGCAAACTCTTTCTCAAGATCAGCTAATTCCTCTGATACCTGTTCTAAATCATTTGATTGATTATCACTCATATAAAACTCCTCCTTTTAATTAAACAATGTTCATCGCGCATTAAGGATACGTTTTTTCATAATGTGGATATACATGCTGTTTTTATTCTATACTTGCCTGTGCCTTTTCTTCATTTAGTATATATTTCAAATTAATATTTATTACTTTTTTGAACTTGTGAATGATTTATTTGCACCTTTAAAATCTATTATGTTAACTAAGAAAGTATGCTATATTCACTTCAAAAAGCAGAGACCGATTAGCCCTGCTTGTTATTTGACTATCACTTTCCCTACCATTCCACTATTAAAATGATACCTACATATCAGTTCATATGTACCTGGGTTTTGTGGTTTCACGGTAATGTTTTTTTCTTTTCCAGGCTGGACTTCAGCGTCAATACCGAGTTTTTCTACTGTGAAGGTATGCTCTTTCTGACCTTCATTTTTCAATATCAATGTTATCGTCTTTCCACTCGGGATAGTGATGGTTTCTGGATTAAAGTAATCATCGTTCAGCTGAACCTCCATGGCTTGCTGTCTTACCACGTCAGATTCGGCCAAAACACCGAGTGACCCCGAAGTTATCACACCGATAACCATCGCAAACAAAAAGACCCATCCCGTTAACCAGTTTTTCATAGACATTTGCATTCACTCCTTTCACAAGTCATATTCTTTTCCAATTCATAAAATAATATCACTATTTTTTATGAATTAATTATTATTTTTTCTTAATTTCAATTTTGGGAAGTCACAAATAGTTATGAACATTGGGAGAATCTTGAGTGCTGAGAGAAGAAAATAGCAGGCTTAACCAACACTAAATAACTTCTATGAAAGAAGCTTCTCGATTACGTCTCTCAATCAAATTACCGCACTTTACAAAATAATATTGATACTAATAGAACAGTTCCAATCATATTCTTATAAGACAAAACATTAAAAGGAGTGTTAAGTTAGTTGATAAAAGCTAAGGTTAGTTTACGGCCTATTGCTAGTAAGATAAATTTACCTACCGTTTTGAAAACAGCTATACTCCCAGGTGACTCATTTGAAAGCTTATTTATTGCAACCCAAGTAGGAGAGATCTTTTATATAAGGGATGAAGCTATACAGACTTTTTTAGATATTCGCTCACAAATCATAAAATTGGGTACTTCTGAACCAGGTGTTTCTCGCGGTGGATATGATGAACGAGGGCTGCTAGGGCTAGCGTTTCATCCAGAATTTTATTATAACGGTCTGTTTTATCTTCATTACTCAGTAGCTGGAACACAAGGACCAGGTGCACTTTCCGAACATTTTAAGCCTAACCCGTGTGATCCTAAAACTTCAAAACTAAAGTGGATAAATAGAGAAACTAAATATGATCATATTGATACAGTGGAAGAATGGATTTTCCAGCCAAATGGTCAACCTCAAAAAAGACGGACGTTACTTAACTTAAGAAGACCATTTTTTAATCATAATGGTGTTAACAGCTTAAACTTTTCACCTGAAACTGGAAAACTTATCTTAACAATCGGAGATGGCGGATCAGGATATGACCCCTTTAATTTAAGTCAGGATGATATGGAGATTTACGGAAAAATAATTGAAATTGATGTAAGTAAGAATACATTCATCCATAATCCACCCGCAGTCACACGCTTTACTGAACTCCCTTCACCTATTCAGGAAATCCTTACGCTCATTGCCAAAGGAGTTCGCAATATAACGGGCATTTCATTTCAAAGATTTTATAGTCAGTACATCAAATATGTGGGAAACGTGGGACAAGACGTGGTAGAGTCTATTTTTTCATTCGTTCATTATAAGCCAATACCTGTTTCTCAACTTGTTCAAGCTTCTTTAATGAGAGCTAAACCCAGTCAAGAAGGATTTATTAACCTTGGATGGCGGGGATGGGAAGGAGATTTTCCAACTTCATTTATAAAAAGGTGTTCTGAAAATCCAGCTTTGGATGAGAAAATAATTGCTTATTACAATGAAGCAGTAAAAACTTCAGCGAGACGTCTTCAGCCTTTAACTAGTTATTTTCACAAAGATCCCCGCCCTAATAAATTTGGAGGAACCTCCCTTACAGGAGTTCAGCCATATATGGGAAATAAAATCCCTAGCTTAACAGGAAGCGTTATGTTTACGGATATTGCTCAGGTTAAAGAATCTCAATCCCCAGTTAGAGGAGTTTTAGCTTATACCAGGACAGGTACAGATTGTAAGCTAAATGATTTTAATGTTGTGGAAATTGATTATAATTTTGGTTCTCAATCAGCTTACTACGTTAGTTTGGGAACGAACTTGGATCAAACGAGGCTTTATTTAGGAGTTTATGGCTCTATGAAAGTGTCTGACTTTAATCAAGGTACTGTTTTCGAAATTGTTCCATGATTTACATTTATAAAATTTGACTAAACATTGGTTTCCCTAAAAAAAAGTATAGCTTAATTTTTCCACCAGCTATTTTATAGGAATGAGCAAATGAACTTTCTAAAAAATAAAAAAGCCTTTAATCAATAAAGCCCATAAAAGATTCATTTTATGGGCTACAGTACCATACCTTTAGAAAGTACGACCTCTTTCTGTAAAAGTAAATGCGACTTATTAGTCCTCTGTTTTCATTTCTTCATATATTACACGTAAGAGTTGATATATCGGGCAGTGATTTAAATCAATCTTTAACCCTTTATAATGTAAAAACAGTGAACAGAGGTGGAATTCATGTACTTTTTAAAGTCTCTTTCAAATGAAGTAAAATCTGCACAGCTTCTTTTTAATAGACTATCTAAAACGAAGCAGCTTGTATCAGGCGCTCTTTTCGCCAGCTTAGCAGCCCTTTTTCAATCAGCAGGAGGGTTTTTACCAGGAATAGGAATTTTCATTAGTCCATTATCTACCGCACCCATTCTTTTTTGTTTTATACTTTCGCTTCCTCTAGGGTTTCTTACCTATACACTAACGAATCTGCTTCTTCTGATTATCCAGCCAAGTGAACTTATTATTTTTCCTTTTACAACCGGAATATTGGGAATGGGCATAGGCGCTGCTTTTTACATTTTTAACAAGAGATTGTACATTGTTATAAGTGGTGCCACTCTATTAACTGTTGGGATTATTACCTTATTGTACGGTTTCAAATTCCCAGTACTAGGTCCTGCGATTCCCAATAATTTTTCTCTTTCTACTACTGGTTTAATTTTTGTATTTACTTTTCTTTATAGTTGGATTTGGGTTGAACTGAGCCTAGCTTATTTTAAAAAATTAAAAACATTTATTTCCTAGTGAATCTACAGATTAATCTCTTAACAGAGATAACTCGTTAAAATAATGGAGAAATCGCAATTAGCTTTTTAGAAGAACGTCAATTAGGACAATCTCATCTGAATTTTTTAAGGCTCTTTTTATTATATTTTCAAATTCGACTAAACTATTTGCCCGTTCTCCTTTAATTCCAAAGCTAGTTGCCAATTGGACAAAATTTGGGTTTGTAAAAGTTACTCCATAGCTCTTACCAAACTTTTTGTTCATCATTTCCTGCTCTATTTTTAATGTAGAGTCGTTTAAGACAATAATAATGAATGAAAGCCCTAAGCGCTTTGCCGTCTCTATTTCTGCAAAATTCATTAAAGCTCCTCCATCTCCAGTAATACAAATAACTGAATCATTAGGGCAAGCTAGTTTAGCTCCAATTGAGCCTGGTAAAGCAATACCCATGGAAGCTAGACCATTTGATATAATGAACTTGTTAGCGTTTTTGGGTTGATAAGTTCGAGCTATAGATACTTTATGAGCTCCCACATCTGAAATCACAATTGTTTCCTCTGAAGAGAGCTTATCGATACTATGCAAGATATTCTCGATTGTTAAAGGCAGTAAATTGCTGTCTATCTTTTTCTCTTCAATATGATAGGATTGCTTAATTTGTTTCTGGAGATTACCAGAAGGAATCCACGGTTTAGAAGGAATATCCAGCTGATTGAATACCCGTAAAGTCTGCTTTATATCTCCAACCAATTCAGCTTCTACAGGATAATATTCATCTATTTCTGCTGGTAAGGTATCTATATGTAAAATTGGTATTTTTTCCGTGTTCCATTCTTTGGGTAACTTTTCGACAAAATCAAACCCAATTACAATAAGCAGATCAGCTTCCTTTAAGCCTGCGAGCACTTCATCTTTCTCATTAAATCCAAACGTAAAGAAATTTTGTGGATGATCTTTAGATAACACACCTTTAGCCATATAACTATGGGTAACCGGTGATTGAAGACGTTCAATAAATAGTTGAAGCTCATCCACGGCTTCCTGTCTAACAACGCCGTTACCGATAATAACAAAAGGTCTCTCATACTGCCTAATAAGAGTATTGGCAGCCTGAATTGACTCCATGATAGGTATACTTACGGGTATAGATGTAGGTGAAATAGGTTTGATGGGAACGATTTGAGTTGCTAAGTCTTCTGGCAATTCTACTACTATGGGTCCTGGCTTTTCCATTTGTGCAATTTTAAATGCTTTTCGAATAATCTCAGGAAGCGTTTGTGCATCTTTTATCTGAACACGCCACTTCGTTGCTGGTTCTACCATTTTAATAATTTCCATATATTGATGTGACTCTTTATGCTGTCTCCCCAAAACAGCCTGTCCCGTTAATGCTACAACAGGAGAGTGGTCTAGCTTTGCACTAGATATACCTGTCAATAAATTAGTAGCTCCTGGTCCTAATGTTGATAAACATACCCCTACTTTGTTTGTTAACCTTCCGTATACATCTGCCATGAAAGCAGCTCCTTGTTCATGCCGCACATTCACGAATTGAATCTGTTTAGAGTTGGATAAAGAATCAATAAAATCCAACGTCTCTTTACCAGGTATTCCGAAAATATATTCAACCCCCTCATTTTCTAAACATTGAACAAGTGTGTCCGTCACTTTCATATTGTTCGACCTCTCTTTAGATAGTATTCTGACAAGCTTATGTGAAAGAAATAGCTCATTAATTCTTATCTCGTCTTTTCTCGTTTTAACTAACCGAAACCCTAAATATATGGAATGAAATCATACTCATTAACTATTGTTTATAGTGTTACCATTAGATTCTTATGTTAAATACATTTTTTAGATAATGTATAAATAATTGGATGAGTCAACCTTTCATCCGTGTGAACTGATTGGGAGTGTGACAATACTCTATAAAGAATTATTATGAGAAAGTAACATTTTTAAGGAATGTAAAAAATCCCATATACAAATAATAAGCCGAATACTCGTATAAAAGGTACATGTAGATATTCTGCATAAATCGTCATACCAAAAAAAGGTTTATTAAACTTAAACACTGGGTATTATCAAATCAAGACGATGTGTTAAGAGTACCGCCCGTGCATAGGGTGTGTCCTTCTCTATTCTATAAAAAATGGCGCCTCCAACGGCGTCATTTTTTATTTGTAAACAAGTTTAAGGATGCTTCATGCGAAGGTTGGATTTATATGAAAAGGTACATAGATTTTTATCTAATAGAATCTATTTTTACACCACTATTCAAAAAGATTTTGAGTGAACTTCCCTTTCTTTTGGGCAGACGGGTCCCCGTGTGCTCTCTCATCTAATTTAGTTCATATTTATGAATAAAATGCCCATAATGAGTATGTGGGCATTGGTTGATTTTTGACTTCTATCATTTCGATGTTTAGAAGATCACTTATAAATATTTTGAGGTTTTTGTATGAGAACCTCATTATGATGTAGATCGTCATACCCCTATCACCTTTTTAGTGAAGTGAGTATTGATAAAGAAAGTTAGAAAGATCACATTAATTTAAGTTTAAGATGTCTCTATTGGGATAATATAATAAATAAGCTAGATTTAATGATAATCTGGTTTATTTTCTACATTCTAGGAGGCAACAAAAAATGGAACACGGTAAAGTGAAATGGTTTAATGCTGACAAAGGTTTTGGATTTATCGAGCGTGAAGGTGGAGAAGATGTATTTGTTCACTTCTCAGCTATTCAAGGTGAAGGCTTTAAATCCTTGGATGAAGGTCAAGAAGTGACTTTTGATATCGAACAGGGGCAACGCGGACCACAAGCGACAAACGTAAATAAAGCATAAAAACCATACTAAAAAGCAGACTCTATTTTCAGAGTCTGTTTTTATTTAAAAAGATTTTTATATCAAAACTTATTTATCAATAATTATAGTTCGTGTTTTTTTAATTCTTCTTCAAAGAAAAAGGTACTTGGATATTTGTCGACTGTATAAGAGTATCTTTTCATGTTTTTTACATAATGATTTTTTAAGATTGTTACTGATTCATTCGATACTCTTATAGTTATTATTTCTCCATTACTAAATATTTTCTCACTCATAGCCTTTATCCTTTTTTGCACCTCTGTAAATTACATACAAAATAATAAGCGTATTAAGAAACCTCTTGTTTTTGTGTATATAAAATTTTTCATAAAATTGATATCTTGGGCATAATACAGGATAGATACTTGGTAGAGGGGCGATTGTTTGAGGCTGAAGGATGGAAACTTTTATACAGATAGTAGAACCAATAAGGTATATAGATTAAATGAAGATGACAAGGGAAGCTGGTACCTGAGTACACGTGATGATGAAGATCATCATCCAATGTCAAGAACTTCGGGGCGTAACATGATGAAATTGATAAAGAGTTTTTATACCAAAGTGAACGACAGTTGAAAATTTATCACTCTGCAAAACAACATAAAAAAATAAAGCTAGCTTAACCCAGCTAGCTTTATTTTTAGTTTATAGAGCTAGTTATCATAATGTTTTTTAGGAATTAAGCAACGATACTAACAAAAATTTTTAACCTGGCCGTTGGCAATCACCTATTATTTAATTTCGATTGCAGAAGCCTTGTTGTCCCAATCCGACGCCATAATACCATTTCTATATTGTTTTTTGAAAAATCATCTATAATTGATATTGTTTTAATCTCATATTGAGATATATAATAAAAATAAGAAAAAAAGAAAACGCTTTCTAAATTTAAATACATTGTTACTTTTTAAACTATAAGGAGGATTTAAA
The DNA here is from genome assembly GCF_045369295.1 of Priestia sp. 179-F W1.4 NHS. Lineage (NCBI taxonomy): Bacteria > Bacillati > Bacillota > Bacilli > Caryophanales > Bacillaceae > Priestia > Priestia sp. 179-F W1.4 NHS. The sequence continues at coordinate 81,695 of NZ_JBIQFF010000002.1, forward strand.
ATGAGCCAAGTGGAAAGAAATTCTAAAGTACAGAAATTAGTTGAGTATAAAAAATTTAATGAAGAAGAAGTTTTAAAAATGACAGATCCGCAGGTTGAATATTATCACTGGCTCTATTTTGATGATTCCGCTTATGATTATATGTAACTCAACTATAAAATAAGAAAAAAGCACAAAAACGTTTGGTTCCAACGGGTTTGTGCTTTTTTCGTTTCTTTAATTATAGGATTACTCGTTTTCAATACCATTTCCTGTGACAACAAAGTGAGGGCTGTCTTCCTTTCGGTTGAAAAGTCTCCAGAACTCACTATATTCACCGTCTTCTGACGTATCCGGAAATCCCTCCACTAAATAACCTTGAGATAAAAAGATCTTTAGCCCTCCTACTTCGTCCGAGTCAACTCTTTCAACAATCGTGTGTTCGTTTATACCTTCTATAAAAAATTCAATTCGTTCATCGAATCGATTATTTCCTTGGACATCCCATTCAAAGTACTCATTTTCATCTTCCAATCCTGTTCTTGGAGAATAGAAATCCCGTGAGGCTACTACAATTTTATTACCTTTGACAATACGCCATGAACATTGAATATGTAAAGCGTATTCAGCTACCTCTTCCGTTTTACCCCTTCTGTTTACTAAAATCTTTTCTCCAAATCCTAGCCAAAACAAATTTGAGGCTCTCCCCGCGCATCTTATATTTAAGCCCACTAATTTGTCTAATTTTGATCTAATTGCTTTTCTCATGCTTTTCTCCTTTTATTTGCAGCTAAAGCTTTCTTTGTAAGTAACTAAACAATTAGAATGTATTAATCTATTTTGTTTATGGCATTAAGGTTAATTACCTTTTTATTTTTGCAACTTCTGGTTAAAAGTCTCAGCGACAAATTCAAATTCTACATCGTCTTTATGAATAAAAAATGTAGTACATCCGTCAATCCCAATGCGTTTATTAGACTGAGCACATACTACATCTACCTCAACCAGATTAAAATGAACAGCCTGAGGATCCTGACTATCTAGACCCATTGTTAAACAATTAATACTATCGCCAAAAGACTTAAAAATAAGCCTTTTCCCTTCCACGTTCTCTTTGCTAACACCAAAGTTCTCATTATTTAGTATCCCTTGAAACGATGACGCTTTGGGAAGGCATTGGATATGATGAATACCTTCGTAACACCTTAAAGTAAACAAAAAAGGGTGTGCTTCATCTACCATAATCTCAACGCCATATTTAAACGAAAAAGTTTTATAAACCATTTCATAAAATAAAGGGATGACAATATCATCCCATGATTCATAAGCATGAGCATGTATGCGTATTAGATGGGGATATAAGCTGGTAATGGCACGCTGAAAATTTAATAAAACTTCCGTATCCGTAAGTTCAGATAAAGAATCATCGGTTTCATGATTCTTTATCTTTCGTAGCCTATTATCAATCATCAACTTTTCCCTCCTACTTCTAGTTAGTTAATCCTCCGATAGTACATGTACGTTATGAAGCTATTTATTATTATACTTGTCTAGGTCTTTCCATTTTGTAAACTTGTTTCTAAGATTTCTAGATATTTCTTCGTCTTTGCTCAGAAGTAAAATTAAAGATGAGTCCCAAAAAACTAATTCTATAATTGCTTTAGGGTGCTGAATTGTCGGTGTTTCAATCCAAAAATCCGGATTACCATCAGCATAAGGCTCTTCTTTAAGCATATCTAAATTTATAGTTTCTTTCTTATCAAAGGCAGAAAAAACTCCCCATATAAAATAGATATCCTCTTTATTAGCAAGCTTTGTGAGCTTTTCACCTGTAATCCAATATGTATTGCCGCTCGTTCCATTATTGTAAATTCTGTAGTCAGTAAAGTAATCAAGGTACTTATCTGGAAAAGATCCATCTAAATCAGTCAACAGCCAATTGTACTTTTCATGAAGATTATTAAAAGAACTCAGTATTTCCTTTAAGTCATAAAAGCTCTCTAGGATCGTATTCATGAATCCCCCTCCATATTTTAGTTTTATTTTAACATTTCCCTTAGTAATTTTTCTGTATACAACATGTAAGAATAGTTAACATAACGCTCATTCAAACTCCTCAGGACATCAAACAGCTATGTCATCCCCCGGAGTTGCAACTAAAAGCCAATCACTTCCTGCAAAAGGGTCTCCTAATTGCCAGCATTCATAGTTAGGATCATGACCGTTCACAAATAATACTCTCCCCGATTCTAGAGAAATGATAAGATGAGGCGATACGGCATCCAGCTGAACATTTACTACTTTTTGTCTCCTGATATCCCAAATATGCTTAAAATATTGTTCTTCTGTATGGAAAGGCACTGCATCCTCTGATGATGGGTATGTATCGCGGGCTTCAGGATATACAGTCCAAGTTGTTTCGATATTCAATACAAAATCACTATCATCTTTTTTATTATAGTTAGTAAAATACAATAGAGTTACAGAGCTATTAAGCCCAAATTTCACGCCATCTATTTGACTGCTAATAAGTAAGTGCTTCAGTACTCGTTCCGCAAATTTTTTGTCCTCTATCTTCACTGCAGCTGCTCCTTTACACGTGTCTTAGATGTATACTATATAAAAAGTTAAGCAGCGTAATCCTCTTTAAATATTAAAAAGCTCACTTTTACTGCTCAAATTAACACTTGGTATATTCATCCTAAACATAGGCTAAATAAAAAAAATCTTTACGAAAAACAGTCTGATTATTTCTGATTTTTCCTTTCTCTTACTTCGCTGATTGTCTTTATAAATTCACGCTCAGTTACGCCTAGATAGGAGTCAGAACGACGAACATATACAATTCTGAGGTCTCTGTAAGGCTCAGGTATTGAAAAGAGTTGTACTACCCCTTCTCTCTCATATCTCTCCGCTAATGACCGGGCTATAAGTGTCACACCAAGACCAGAAACTACTGTCCCCATAATCGTTTCGAGTGTAGCAAATTCCATAATTTTCGGCGATACGATTTGTTCGTCTTTTAACCATTGCTGTAGTCTTTCTCTATATTGGCAGCCTTCATTAAATAAAATGAATGGTAGGTGCAGTAACTCTCTGGCAGACTGAATCTGCTTCTTCCCTTTTTCATTTGCACTGCATACAAGTACAATTTCTTCATCAAAAGCCGGAATTTGATCAAGCATTGACACATTTACTGGTTCTGCTACAAATGCCCCGTCTAGCTGGAACTTAAGAACTTTCTCTATTAATTGTGTACTTACTCCTGATACTAGAGAAATATCCACATTTTTGTGCTTATTATGATAGGAAGAAATGATTTCAGGAAACCCTACTACCGTTTCAACTAATCCAATACATAATGATCCAACAAGGTTACGCTCATCTTGAAATGCTTTCTGTATTTCATCCATTAGCCTCATCATTTGTTCTCCGTACGTTAAAAGTTTTCGGCCTTCTACATTTAATGTCATTCCACGTCTGTGACGATGAAACAATGGGTGTCCAATTTTCCGCTCAAGAGATCGAATACGGGCTGTTACATTTGGTTGGACATAACCTAGCTTATCAGCAGCAAGGCTTACACTGCCGTATTCTGCCACAGCCATAAATATACGTATATCTTCTACTTCCATAAACATCCTCCTTTCCAATTACGTTCATTCATTTAGGTATTAATGATAATGATATCTACAATCATTTATCATTATTTTACAAGATATCAAGCTCTAGATAAAATAATGACATCTAATTGTTACTGCAACTATTTAGTAGCCATTATGTAAAGTTCTTAAAATGAGGTGACTAAAAGGAGGAAATCTGATTGTTTTATTTACTATTGTTTCTTGCCATCATCTTGGAGGTAATCGCAGTATTTTTTCTTAATCTTACAAATGGATTCACAAACTTTGTTCCGACTGTTTTTGCCATACTATTTTATTGTTCTTCGATTGCTGCTTATATGCTCCTTAACGCTAAAGGTGAAGTAGGAGTAGCAAGTGCTTTATATGCAGGAGGAGCAACCGTACTTGTTGTTGTCACAGGTATTATTTTTTTTGATGAAACTATTTCCTTATCTAAAATCTTAGGAATTTCTCTTATTGTAATTGGTGCAGTTTCTCTTAACATTAAAGGAAGTTCTAAAGAAAGAAGGGCAGCGTAATGGGATACGTATTTTTAACGATTGGCTTAGTTTTAGGCATTGCAGGGCAAATGTGTGTAAAACTATCTAAAGGCTTTAGACAAACTGTTCCCACGATAGGTGCATTCTTATTGTTCATTGCTTGTATTTATTTCATTTCTCTAACAACACACTATTTTGAAATGGGCATCATTTTTGCTATATGGGCAGGGCTGACGATTGTTAGTACAACGCTGTTAGGTATTTATATATTTAAGGAATCAAAAAACAAAAGAAAGATTATCTCGGTTACTCTTATTATTACAGGTGTTATTATACTGAAAGCTTTCTAATAAAAATAAGATAAATAAGGCCCTTACTTATCTTATAAGTAAGGGCACCATAGAAGGAGTTAAAAACAAGGAGGTATTGGTCATCGACCGTCCATTGCTATAGTTGGTTATTGGTAAATAGTAACGGTGTAATGGGTCATTGGATTATTGGTTTTATCACTTGCCATCACAATAGTACTTTGAGTACACTAAACATTCTCCTTCTATGCCTTGAAGGGAGTCTCACCTCTTCAAGGATTAAAAATATTTATCTCCATCAAACTCTAACTCTATTTGATAGTTTTTAGCGTTAATTAAATTCGATAATCTATTTGCTTTCTTTTCAACCTCTAGCCCTCTTAGACGATATTCTTCAGGATCAAATGTAGCCACTTTAATAATGGATATCCCTTCTCCATAGTAAGGGTATTCTTCTTTAGACGATGATCCAAACTCTTTGTATTTTCTTGCTTTGGCACGTAATTGAGTGGCGTATTCAATCGCTTCTACAATTGTTAGTTTGTGTTCATTATAAGTAATATTATTTTGAATATTGGCTTGATACATTAATTTATCAAGTATACGCAAATCCTTTCGAATATCCTCTAAATCCTGTTCAACATGAGCTAGTGATCGAGCCTGAGGAGGAATCTTCTCCCCTTTTTCAATCTCTACAAATGCAACACGGTCCATCTCTTCTTCTAATTCGTGTATTCGTTTTGATAATACACTTTTCAATTTCACAGCCTCTGCTAGAGAAATTTTAGACATAGATCAAAGCTCCTTTATTCATAAACTTAATTTTTACTATTTTATTGTTCTAATACCTTCTCATAATAAGGAGGTGTTGTGCCACTTCCACCATACCCTGAGACACTGCTGCGATCTACTTTATAAGACATTATATAGCGTCCTTTTTGTTTACCTTTAGTCCAGTTTTCTTCAAACGTTACTAGATAAAACTCTTTATTTAATTTTTTAGCACGAGTTGTTCTTTCGATTTGATACCCTCTAAAAGTTCCTTTCCATGTTCCAACTTTAGCAGGAAATAAATCAATATCTGTTCCTTCACCACTTGCCGCAAACTCTATGGCACCTTCTTGAGTAAATGGCGGAAGGCTAGGTGATAGCGCTTCGAATATACTCCAACTGAGAAGTAAAAGAATAAGAGGTATGATTAGCAATACTTTTGTACTTTTTTCCCTGTCAATTCTTCTTTCTACCTACCAATCTATACATGCATATAACATAGCAGCTGCCACCCCGTAATAAGCCAAATATGTATCTTGAAAAAACAAACCGTTAATTAAACCTAATATGCCGTGGAAGAAGACAAATAGCCACCTCATGTTGGGAAGCCACTTCTTTCGAATAGCGTCCAGTATAACTGAGACAAAATTTCCGTATACAGCAATAACTACCACTACATAAAAAAGATATACAAGGAACCACCCTGCCATGTCATTTCCAATATGATACGATAGTTCTTCTCCGTTAGTTAGCTATTGAATCAGACCTGTTATTGTCAAAAGGTACGCTAAAACAAAGCTTGTAGAAAGAGTTGGTATCGTCTTTCTCAAAATCACATAATCTTTTTCACTTTCCATAAAGGGTACCTTTTTCTACTTATTTCTATATATTTTATATTAAACCATATTTCTTCACATAAAGGTGACTTACAAACAAAAAATTGTGATTGATACTATTTATTTTAGTCGCTTTGTTATAGTAAGTCGTTAATCACATAAGTACATATATTAAACTGATTTGTGTTAGACTGTTAAAAGCGTATGATTTTGAAGAAGAAAGGCTGAAAAACATGACACAAATAAATACAGCATTTCGTGATGCACTTATCAAATCACTCAGAGGTGAAAGAGGTCATCTTCCAACAATTAATGCAATAACCGATATTAATATGGAACTTGCTTCACATAAACAAAAGGAATTACCTTACTCTATTTATCAATTAGTGAAGCATATGAGCTATTGGCAAGACTTTTTACTTGCTCTTGCTAAAGGAGAAAACCCTGAGAGACCGAAAAGTGTAAGTGAAAGCTGGCCTGAACATCCTGCTCCGGTTGATGAGGAAGAATGGGAAAAGACGATCCAGCATTTTTGTGATGGAATTGACGAAGCTTGTCACTTAGCTGAGACATTATCAATTGAAGAACCTCTGGATGCTTGGCCAAGTGAAACCCCAGGGGGATTACTGCGTAATATTGCTTCTCACAACAGCTATCATCTAGGTGAAATTGTCATTATGAGAAGATTAAACGGAGCATGGCCACCGCCAACGGGAGGCTTTCCTGCTTAGATTGAGACATAATGCAGAAATAAAGCTCTAAAAAGCGTCCATCAAACACTTTTAGGGCTTTATTTTAGTTGTGTACTATTACCTTTATGAATAAAGTGTGGGACAAAACAAGTCTTCCTCTGCATTTCTGACAATTGAAAAGTGTGCAACGTTGTAATGACCATGTAAAGTTTCCTTATAATGCTTTATGATTTGTTCAGCACTTAAAACCATTACTGTCCATTGTTGAATGTCCATCACCCACTAATGTCACATCCACCCCATTGATTGTAGCTGTTCTGACTGCACTATCTATACAGTGTTGTGTCTAAATCAATGAGCAGCTTAGCGGATTTTCTTGCCCCCTTGGTCTCTTGACCAGCTCCCCTTCACAGTTAGGACAAATATACATCGCACTTTCACTACATTTATCACAGAATGTACATTCATGTGTACAGATATAAGCAACAGAGCTATTATGGAGTTTCTTATTGCACTTTTCGCATGTATTTCTCATTTCTAAAGCCATTAAATCCCTCCTTTTGATATAATTAAATTGTATTGTATAAATTTCTATTTTCACATATCTATTTTATTGTATTACTAATTAATAGCTTTAATATTGACGGAAAATTCATTATTTTAATTTATAATTTAAAGCGGGGTATGTTTTATGGATGAAATTGATAAAAATATATTACTACATCTACAAGAGAATGCTCGTTTGTCCGTTACACAGTTGGGAAAGCTGGTTGGTTTATCCACCCCTGCTGTTAATGAAAGAGTAAAAAAACTTGAAGAGAAAAACATAATAGATGGATATAGAGCAATAATTAACCCTGAAAATTTCAACAAACCTGTAACTGCTTTTATTTTATTTAGCAATACAAAATGCAAGCAATTCGTAGAATATTGTAAAGAACACCCTGAAGTTATCGAATGTCATCGTTTGGCGGGTCAATACAACTATCTAGTAAAGGTTTTAACTACTTCCGTTCAATCTCTTGAAACATTTATTGATGAATCTATGGCTTTTGGAGAGCCATCTACATTGATCAAACTTTCATCACCAGTTGTCTATAAAGCAATAAAATAGATTAATAATCTACCTCTGCAGCTACCATACTGTCTGTTCTCGGCAGGTATTTTTCTATACGAGCATATGTTACAATAGAGAAAGAACATAAATTAAAATTATATGGTCTCTTTGTACCCTGGGTTTCCTTATAATGGAAAGAGGTACTTTTATGAATATACTTGAAATAAAAAAAACGCTTTATACTCTTATTCAATATGAGGATAGCGCTATTACTCATACAATTCCTGAAGTACTGGAATTGTCGTATTGTAAAACATCTAAGATTTTTCAAATCACTACACTTACAGATCAAAAAACCTTAAATTACAACGATTATGATATAGATAACGCTTCTGAAGCTTTATATAAGATCTTAAACTGAAGAAGGCAATTCAATGATTCTTCTATCTTTTATTTAACAAACTTACGATTGAACAATATGTTATTTTAAACAAAAGAAACTCCTGGTATATGTTCAGGAGTTTCTTTTGTTTTTCTGATGTATACAAGATACAAATCTAATTTTAAAAAAACATCTAAAAATATTTAAAACAGCACGAAACCGTAAAGACGATGCCACTATTTCTTTAATTAGAAACTTCCTCTGAAAGGTTTAGCACCACCTAAAGATTCATATCATATGTATCTTTAAAAACGTAAAAGTTGCTTTAGGTATTTTCATTTTAACGGTTGTTTACTAAAAGTAACTCCTAAAAAATGAAGCGCATTTTTTACAGTGGCCATTGTCGGGGTATAAGCTAAATTAATACCTAGCTGTACAGCAGAGCGAGATAATTCTGGTCTTAATCCTGTTAAGATACATTGCACTCCAAGTAGTGACATAACGCTATTAATCTTAAAAAGATGCTCCGTTACAATTGAATCCAGTGTATAAATACCTGAAAAATCTATAATTAAACAATGTATATTTTGTGTCTGCACTTTTACTGGAACCGCCCTTAAAAGTTGGTGTGCTCTTTCCTCATCTATAGATCCTACTAAGGGAAGTACAGCGATTCCCTCTAAAAGAGGAACAAGGGTTGTAGACAGTTCATTTATTTGCTTTATTATTTCTTTTTGTCTTGTTTCACTCTCTTTTTTTACCGTAATATCTCTCACATAGGTTTGAATTACTTTTTTATCTCCCAGTAGCAAGGGATGACAATATAATTCAACATTAACAGTTGTCCCGTCCATTCTAAATATGGTTTCCTCAATGAGCTCTGCTGGGCGCTCATAGGCAGATTGGATTCTTTTCCTTATTGCTGCTTTAGATGTTTCTTGAAATATATCTAAAGGGCTTGCACCTATGATATCTTCCCTTTTTCCTCTAAAAAAATGTTCAGCCGCGTGGTTAACATATATAATCTGATGATTTGAATGAATAATAAGTGGATCTAGCGCATATTCAATGACTTCCTGATAATCGATACCCGAAATGTTTTCATTCATAATTTTCACTCCTTAACATAAAGGTTAGACTACTATTTCATATTTATCAAGGGTTCAATTGCTTGTTTAAGATCTTAAAAAAACATACTAAAAATAAAAATGGCCCCTGGAAATGAATTCAAGGGCCTTCTCTGCATTTATTTAAATCATACTTTCTCACAAGTTAAATCATAATGTAAGGCTGTATCAGGAACTGTAGGATTAGGATAATTTATTTTCACTTTATACTGCAATTCTTTTTGATGACGAAATAGATGAATTCTTCTTTTAGATTATTTACAGAGCTTTGTCTTTTCCTCTTTTCCCTTTTCCTCTATTCTTATTTGAATGAATCGTTTGATCTCTATTTCTTTTTTTTCTACTAAGAAAATAGATAATAAAACCTAATAAAACTAATAAAGTAATTAGAAGGATACTTGTAGGAAAGTATAACGTCCCTATGTGGATACCAAGAAATTGAATCATTATCCTTTCACCTCCATTATGAGATTAGTAAACGACTCTAGTAAAATACTTTCAGTTCAGTATCTTTCCGATTCATAAAACATTTGTACAGAAGAACAATATTATATATAAAGCAGCATGCTAGTAAGATTTACTAATACTTCTCGATCACTGAGTTTCTTCGAACGTTATTGCAAGGAAAAACCATTACACACCTTTTTTTGCAATAATGATTATACGTTCTTGTTTCATTTCACCGACACATTGTTTAGCTTCTTCTTGGGTTAAACCTAACGAGGCCATTTTAGAATGAAGTTCATCTTCACGAGAAAATAACTTGTTAACTGCAGATTCAAAAACTCCTTGTTCAGAAGCTCGATATTCTTTTGTATTTGTTGTATTTGTTAAATATTCCGAGCGCTCTTTATTATAGGTTAATAAATAAATTTCACTTTTACTAAACCCGTTGGCAAAGAACTCTTCAATAAACTTATTTGCCTGACCACTATTTTCTGCTACTTTAATTTCCTTCACTATTTTCTCCTCCTCTATCCCCATAGAATATGTCGTTCTACTAATAGGTGTATCCTACATCATCCAATTAAAACCAATTTATTCGGATATAGGATAAAAGACTATAAAATATTATCCAAATATTGTATAAAATGAGTTGAATTATCTATTTATAAGAGAATAAAATATAGACTTCTTTTCCTTTGTAGAAATATCGAAAGAGTACTTTTTATGTAACCTTGAAAAAATTCCCCCTCTATTGTCAGAGGGGGAATTTTAGTTAACCTTTCGCTACACCTAAAGCTTTATCTGCCTTTTCTAAATCGTGATTTACTTGTTCTTCTATATCATAGGCATGATACATTTTATTATCAATCATATATTGAGCAATCTTTTCATGAAGCTCGATGGTTTCATCTAATTGCTTTTTTAATACCTTTCGAACTTCGGGTGTCGCTGTTTCCGTAAGCGCTACAGCATATGTTCGTACACCACTCTTAGCTGATAATAATAAATCAGTCGCAATAGCAAGATCATCTAACGTTTTAGTAAGAGTACTTTTAGTGGTCATTTTTCTACCCCTCCTATTTATTGAGCTTTCTTTAAGATTTTTTTCAATTCTTTAATCGCTTCAGTAGATGTTTGAACATCTTCTTCAAGAATCTTTTTTAATTCCTCATCCTCTACCAATTCCAACATCGCTGTTCCTTTTGTTACACATGATGTTTTAAGCGTTAAGATTTCGTGAACTTCTAACGTTTCGTGCATAGCTAGTCCCTTTGCCATGTTTGCATCCTCCTTTTCATTTTTTTGACTTGTGAATTATATTCCCAAATCATTTCCATTTAAACAAGTATTCGTTATTTTTTAAAACTTCAGAAATGAAAATAGAGATATTATAATTAGCACAAACGAATTTACTCCTCTAAACCATTCTCTCTACTAAAAGAAAGAAGACCAAATCGTTAATGATTTGGTCTTCTTTAAGGAACAAAAATAACAAACAAGATAACCAGGTTCGTCTACACAATAGCTTCAATTAAAAAGTACGTTACCCCTGCTTGAATTAACGTACTTGATAGTTAGGCATGAATCAACAAACCTCACTCTTTCTATAGAATCTAAACATGCTTTTAAATATTAAAAATGAGGCTCCGCTTGGATGAAAAAAGTAAGGATGGTTGATAATTTAGGATGGGTATTGTTTATAGAACAATAAAAAATGATAATCTCTAATAGAAGTCTAATTTAGGGTTACGTATGGCAATTGATTATTTTTTAAACCGATGGCTTTTCTGATGACTTATTGCCCGGTGCAAACCAACCTAATAGCGCGATACCAACTAATACCCCATAGAAAATCAAGGTCCAAGCGGTGCTATGAGGGAAATGAGAATCTAAGACCCCGATATCTTTATGCGCAAAAGTAATAACCGCAAGTTTCACACCGACCCAGGCAACAATTGCATATGCTGTCGTTTCTAAGGCAGGTCGCTTTTCGAGAAGTTTTACAAACCAGGTTGCTGCAAACTTGATTAAGATAAGACCTGCAACTCCTCCAAGAACTACAACTGCAAACTGTCCTCCATCCATCCCACCGATTTCTCCAAACTGTGAATCCGGAAGCCCAAGAGCTATGGCCACTGCAGCTAAAATAGAATCTATGGCAAAAGCAAGGTCAGCTAACGCAATTTTCCCCACTGTTGGCCAGAACCCCTTTCCAGCAGACTCCTTCTCATCATCATCATGAATATTCTCATTATGTTTCCCAAACCGCGCCTGAATAATATGCTTCAAACCCAAATAAAGAAGATAAACTGCTCCTACCGCTTGTATCCACCAGACGTTGGCAATAAATGAAATAGCAAAAAGAGCTGCAAATCGAAAAATGAATGCCATAAGAATTCCGTAATTAATCGCTCTTTTTTTCTGATCCTCGGGTAAATGCTTGGCTATAACTGCCAGTACAAGAGCGTTGTCAGCTGATAATAATCCTTCTAATCCAATTAGAATCAATAATGCCCATACGTATTCGAGCCAAATAGATTCCATCCGCTTCTCCCCTTTCCAAAATGTAAGCTGCTATGCTAAAGGTTTTGTTTACAATAGAATAACCATATATGCTAAAGGCAACCCTAAAAGATAGGATTTTCATTATTTTAACACTAACCTTCTATAAAATACTGCTTTAAATACAAATAAAAACCAAATTATTAAATTTTTACGTTTTTTATCATATAACTTCGCTTTTTTACATGATTAATGAAAACTTCGGGCCAACATCTCTATAAGTTGGATGGTTAATAGGTAATGGCTATTATTTCAGGCTTTTTTTCACAAAGTGCTTGCGACCAATGAAAAGAACGGCTAAAAAATATTGATGAATATTTTTTAGCCGTTCTTTATTTCTTCTTTGCACCATGCAATAAAACAGGTCAATCAGGACTAATCCCTACCCAAAAAAGATCTACTAGAGCCTGAGCCGTTTTTTCAGGTCCTCCTAATTCAGTTATTAATTCTTTTTTATTCCGAATCATTGTGACCATAGAAAATGTATGCGCAAGCAAGCGAGGACTTGTTACGACAATTTCACCGTTGTTTGCAGCTTGTTTGAATACGTTCTCCAATGCCTGATGTATGGCTTTCTCTGCTTCACGAATTTCATGAATATGATCTTCTGTAAGCGAAGAAGTCGCTTCTTGCAATAATGTTTCAAAATCAATATGCGGTCTTTTTAAGTGATCCAATGTTACCTCGTATAATCTATGTTTCAGCCCTTTGGAATTTTGTAATAATTTCTCTGTCTGTTTTGTAATACGTTGGAACATGCTTGATACCGAAACGGTAAATAAAGTGGCCTTATTTTTAAAGTAGTAGTAAACACTAGCCTTAGTCACATCGCTAGCCTCAGCTACTTGCTCCATTGAGACTCTTTCATATCCATATGCCATAAATAAATGGGCAGCAGTCTTTAAAATTTGCTCTCTTGTTATATTATTTTCAGTTGTTATTTTGGGTCTGCCAGGCTTTTTTTTTGGTGTCTTATCCGTATTCATAAGAGGGCCTCCTTCTAGTTCAAGAAATTGCCACATTTAAACTAGTTGATTAATTAACCTTCCGGTATATATAATTATTGAAGGTTCTATATATATTGTAATAGAAACAAACAGATTTGGAAATGAGGGAGAATTAATGAAAGAATCACCTTTAGCAACATTCAGTCGATTGATGACTGGAAAAGTGAGTCGTTGGGTTGTTATTGCCGTATGGATTCTGGCCACTGCAGTTCTAACAATTGCTTGGCCTGCCGTGAATAAAACGGAAGTGAACAATGCACCCAACTTAAGTGAGAATTCACCTTCCGTAGAAGCTGAAAATCTCATAAAGAAAGAATTCCCTAACTCATCAGGGGTTCCTGCCTTACTTACATGGCACAAAGAATCAGGTTTGAAAAACGATGATCTAAAATCTATTCAGCAAATGGCGGCAGCTTTAGAAAAAAAACCATTAGAAGCACAAACGTCTACACCGCCTTTGCATAAATTACCGTTAGCAGCTTTACAAAAAATGATATCAAAAGATGGTACCACGCTTGTACAGCCTATTTTCTTTAAAGAAAACGCTGAGACGGATGTACTAGAAAAAAATCTAAATACGATAAAAAAACAAGTAAAAGAAAACGTTTCATACGATTCTTTTGCGACGGATATAGATGAAAAAGATAAATTAAGCACACGCGTTACCGGTCCTGTAGGAATTCAAGTAGATGCAACGAGCTTATTTGAAGGAGCAGACGTTTCGTTACTAATTGCGACAGTTTTATTAGTCTTAATTTTACTTCTTGTCATTTATCGTTCCCCAATTTTAGCGATTATTCCTTTAATTGGTGTAGGTTTTGCCTATGGGGTTCTGAGTCCAACTCTCGGTATTTTAGCAGATAAAGGATGGATTACGGTCGATTCACAGTCCATATCCATTATGACCGTTTTATTATTTGGAGCCGGAACAGACTATTGTTTATTTTTAATTTCTCATTATCGCGATGAGCTTCGCAAAGTAAAAGATAAGAGACAAGCACTTATCAACGCCTTTAAAGGTGCTTCAGGTGCTATAGCGATGAGTGGCTTTACGGTTGTCATCTCTCTTTTAGCTTTAATCGTGGCAAAGTACGGGGCTTACCATCGTTTTGCAATCCCGTTTAGCTTATCTATTCTGGTTATGGGATTAGCAAGCTTGACTCTTATTCCGGCACTGCTTTCGGTTATGGGAAGAGGTTCTTTTTATCCTTTTATTCCTCGTACTCCTGAAATGGAAGAAGAATTGGCGAAAAAGAAAGGAAAACCGGTGCGTGACCGAAAAGAGAAAAACCGTTTCGGGAATTGGATTGGTAATGTGGTTACGACTAAACCATGGACAATCATTGTAGCTTGTCTAGTCTTTTTTGGAGCTTTATCCATATACTCTAGTCAAATCAAGTACACGTATGATTTATTGTCTTCTTTCCCTGAAGATATGCCTTCTCGTGAAGGATTTACGATTATCTCTGATGCTTACTCTCCTGGTGAACTAGCACCAGCACAAGTAGTAATTGATACAGAAGGAAAATCGGTAGATCTAGAAAAAGAGTTAAAGAAAAACGATCTTATTAGTACCGTTTCTGCACCTCAAAGCGGTAAAAGTAATAAGGATTTAAAGGTATATGACGTCACGTTTAATGTAAATCCATATAGTATACCAGCTATGGAAGCTATTCCAGACTTGAAAGATGCAGCCGAAAAGGCACTGTCACAGTCCGGAGTTTCCTCAGTAAAATCCAAAGTATGGATTGGCGGTCAAACAGCGACGCAATATGACACGATGACTGTTAGTGATAAAGACAACAGTATTATTGTCCCGTTAATTATTATTTTTATATCGCTGCTGCTAGTGGCTTACTTGCGTTCTATTGTAGCTATGCTTTATTTAGTGGGAACTGTTATCCTCTCTTACAGTGCAGCTTTAGGCTTAGGCTGGCTCATCATCCACAATATCATGGGAGCAGATGCTATCCAGGGAGCGATTCCTTTATACGCATTTGTATTCTTAGTGGCGCTTGGTGAGGATTATAATATTTTTATGATCTCAAGCATCTGGCAGAAAAAGAAATACATGCCGTTAAAACAAGCGATTAAAGAAGGCGTAAGTGAAACAAGCGGTGTGATCACATCAGCTGGAATTATTTTAGCTGCTACATTCGCGGTTCTAGCAACACTGCCTATTCAAGTTCTGGTTCAGTTCGGAATTATCACGGCTTTAGGTGTTCTGTTAGATACATTTATTGTGCGACCATTCCTTGTACCTGTGATCACTACGGTTTTAGGAAGATTTGCTTTCTGGCCAGGTAAAGCTGAAGTGGTATCAGAAAAAGAGAATTAAATAGTAAAACAAAGGTGTTTTATAATTGATTTACTATATGGCTTCTATGAATGTAAAACCAAGAAAAAAGCAAAGAGAATATTAATATTCTCTTTGCTTTTTTAATTTATTTCCATCTGTGCTCTTCTTTATTTGTTAGCTTTACGATAAACGGAAATAAACCAATAAGAGATATAGCAACAATCCCACTTAAATAACCTAGCCCTATTAAAGGACCAGCACCTTTAAAGGAGATAAATTGTCTGGTATGGCATTTAGGACACTTCTTTCCTTTCTTAGAAAACCCAAGTAACCATACATTTTTAGCGCTCCATTTGTAATTGCAATGATTGCAACAAGCCATATATACTCTACCTTTCTTTTTTCTTGTCTCATGCTTTTATTTATTTTTCATAATTCTAAAGCGAAATCATAATGTTAGCTCATGTCTGTCTGACGATGATCAAAAGCCATATTTATAAGTTCTCCAAGCAACAGTCCTACAGCTGCTACTGGTATAAACACTTTAAACATACTACTAATAGAAACATCTAAGCCTA
Organism: Priestia sp. 179-F W1.4 NHS; assembly: GCF_045369295.1. Lineage (NCBI taxonomy): Bacteria > Bacillati > Bacillota > Bacilli > Caryophanales > Bacillaceae > Priestia > Priestia sp. 179-F W1.4 NHS. The sequence goes on from NZ_JBIQFF010000002.1 coordinate 97,863, forward strand.
AAATCAGTAAAAGAAAATAACCAAATAAGAATCCTGTACAGATAAATGAATATTTTTTTATCAATTTTCTCAAAAAAACACCTCTTTTGCTTGAACACTCCATTCACTTTTTTATGTATAAAAGGATCATTCATTCTTTCCAAAACGTTCATTTTGTTTTTTAACTTGAACAACTTTATAAATAAGCAAACCTAAAGAAACCAATAAAATTAACCAAAAGATTTGAAAAACTGCGTCCACCCAATTAAAACTTGATATATCCATATTATCGCCTCCTATATCTTTTACGAACGAATTCCATAAAAGTTCCATATTTGTATTATTTATTATGTTTTCTAAGTGATATTCTCACTTGCACTTTAGAACCTCCTATAATCAGTCTTAACTTTAAATGTATTAAAAAAGGGGAATACACTTTGTAAAAAGGTGTGATTTTATTAACTTTTTACGTATTACCACAACGGCTGTTGTTCTTTCTTTTTTTGGTGTTATATTCAGAATCGTTTACGGCAAAATAATTGGGAAAAAAGATTTTCAATTAGAAAGTCTCCTTGGTCTCTTCGTTGGATTTTTTGTTAGTATTTTTTTCATTTATTGTTTTAATGATTATCGTAAAAAGAAAAAACATAATTAATTCACTAATTAGCAAACGAAGCACTCAATGCAAATTTTAATAGTCTAGAATGGCTTTCCGCAAAACTTTCATAAAAGCAGCTATTTATGTTAAATTATGTTAAATTTTTAGTGAATAAACGTATGCTACTGGAGGTTGTAACTTGTTAATAGGTGAGATTGTTCAAAAGCTAAATAATGGTGCTTCTTATGAAGATATTGCTTCTTCCATTAAAATTAGTGAAGATATTTTGAAAGATGATTTAAAGAAATTCGGATTTCACTACGATGATAAAGTAAGAAATCTCGTATTTACAGGATACGAATCTGAATATGAAAATGCACTTCGTATTTGTTATCCTGATATAAAAGGACTTTCCACTTAACATTTCTGCTGTAAATATATAATCTCCCATTATAAAAGCGCGGACTACATTCAGTCCGCGCTTTTAACCCTCTTCATTTTAGTTCTCTTTTTAATACTTTACCGAGCTGGTTTTTAGGGAGTTGATCAATAAAATAAACTTCCGGAACTTTGTAATTTGCTAGACGATCACTACAATAATTTAGAATATCTTCTTTTGTTAAAGAAGAATGAGGATCCTTTACTACATAAGCTCTAGGTTTTTCTCCATAAACAGGATCTTCTACTCCTACTACAGCAGCTTCTATAACAGTATCCATTTGCTCAATGATTTCTTCGACCTGATCGGGGTAGATATTATCGCCGCCATATACGATAACATCTTTATAGCGTCCCATAATATATAAAAAGCCGTCTTGATCTATCTTTCCAGCGTCCCCCATATAGAACCAACCGTCTCGTAGCACTTTGTCAGTTGCCTCTTGATTATGCCAGTAGCCTTTAAAACAATAAGGGCTTTTTATAATGATTTCTCCAACTTCCCCTGTTTTTACTTCTTGTCCTGACTCAGGATCAATGATTTTTACTTCTACACCGGAAAGAGGCTTACCCGCCGATTCAATTTTTTCATTTCCCATATCCGGTGTCCATACACTCACTGTCCATGCTTCTGTACTTCCATACCCTTGTATCATGCTAATGCCTAACTTTTCATACTCCTTAATAAGATAAGCAGGAACTTTTGCCCCTCCTGCAATAGCAACCTTTAGTGAAGAGCTCTTTGACTCTGCATTTTTCACTATTTCAAGCATTTGCATATACATAGAAGGGAACGCTAGCATCATCGTGATCTTATGAGTTTCAATCGTTTCCCAAATGATTTCGGGTGTAGGATCTGACAACAAAAATAACCCCATTCCGTTGGAAACAGACTTCAAAATATTATTAATAGAACTCATATGATAAAAAGGATGCGAGGCAAGAAATCGGCCATCTTCTTCATAGTCTATTCGTTGACTCGAGGGTTGTATATAAGAATACACATGACCATGCTCAATCATACAGCCCTTTGCATTGCCAGTTGTTCCAGAAGTAAAAAGAAGCATCGCAATGTCATCTTGAGAGACCTGTATATTTGGATTTAGTATAGAATACGTAGAAAAAATGTCATTATATTCTTCAACTGTCTCCACACTATTTTCTCTTCCTACTTGTAAAGTAATAACGTCATTTAATAGTTCAGAATCAAAAGGAATAACCTCATGAAATTTTTGGTCGTAGAAAATAACTTTAGGTTGTGCACTGTCTAAAATATCGATAATTTCATACTTCGTCAGCTGCCAGCTAATAGGAACCGCTACGGCTCCAATTCTTAATGCAGCTAGCAGAATGGTAGGAAACGGATGATTATTTTGACATAGAATTGCAATTCGATCTCCTTTTTTAACATTATGGCTTAACAGGTAATGAGCCAGCTGATTGACACGTTCATTATATTCTTTAAATGTATGGAAAGATGTACTCCAAATTAAAGCCTCTTTTTCAGCAGATTGTTTAGCTCTTTGCTCTAATAGTTCTCCAAGTGTATACATGATAGCTCTCTCCTTTAATGATAATTACCAGTTTGAATCATATTTAAATCGTGCTTCATTCTAATTATTTTCAACTCTATAAACTACATTACCCGCACTTGACGTTAACGCAAACGTCAATTATAAACGTTTGAAAAATTCATATCTTTTTAGCATGTAAAAGATACATATTAGTTATTCAGAAAAGACTATTCGGTATACTTTGAAGCTTATGCTGAGGGGTTCATAACGCTTTATCTTGTAAGGTTTCTTTCTTTTTTAAACTTTAGTCTCCTTTTGTAGCAGCTATTACATATGTTCTCTTTCTATGCATCGAGTTAATTGCTAGTTGCACTCTCCATGTGAATAACAAAAGTCTTAAGAGTTATATTAATAAAAACGCTAAGACAATATAGATCTTCTCTTCTTGCTATAAGATCTATAAATGACCATGGAGGAAAATATGAATAAAGTCTTTTTTATTTTTATGATTATTGGTGTACCTCTTTCAATTATTGGCAGCATGTTTAATTGGAATTATATTTTCATGTTTTTTATTTATTGCGTGACATTAATTAGTTTGGCTAATTACATTAGACGTTCCACTGAAAGCCTTAGCGTTGTAGTAGGTCCAACAGCAGGCGGATTACTGAATGCTACGTTTGGCAACGCTGCGGAAATTATTATTTCATTTTTTGCATTAAGTAAAGGATTAAATACAATCGTCATTTCCTCAATTACGGGAGCAGTTCTTGTTAACCTTCTTTTTGCCAGTGGAATATCCATGATCGTTGGAGGTATTCGATTTAAAAAGCAAAAATTTAGTGTGTTTAAAACACGACATAATACTTCCCTCTTAATGTTTGCTATTATCGTAACTTTTGTATTGCCGTTTATCTTTGCAAAACGCTTGGATGATAAAGATATGCAGGTTCTATCCACTTCTTTTGCTATTGTGATGCTGACCATTTACCTGCTTGCTCTTCTTTTTAAACTTGTCACGCATAAAGGGATTTTCACCGGAAACGCAGAAGAAAATGGAGAGGAACCAGAATGGGGAAAAAAGAAAGCAATCGTTGTGCTTGGACTGGCGACAATTGTACTAGCTTATATTAGTGAGAAACTTGTTGGCACCATTGAGCCAGTAGGTGCTGCTTTAGGCTGGAGTCACGTTTTTATTGGAATTATTGTTGTCGCCATAGTGGGAAGTGCTGCAGAGTACGTGTCAGCAATTGCCATGGCCTATAATAACAGAATGGACGTAATGGTGGAGATCTCCATTGGTTCAACCGTCCAAACGGCCATGTTTGTTGCTCCTATACTTGTTCTGTTCTCATACTTGTATGATTTCTTGCCTCTTGTGTTTAATACAGCGGAAATGATTGCGATGATTCTTGCCGCTCTCATGACGGTGACCGTTGTGAACGATGGTGATTCCAACTGGTTCGAAGGTGTTTTACTTGTTGGTACTTACATTGCGATAGGCTTTAGTTTTTACCTTTTATAGAATTTTTTCAAGAAAAAGATGAAAATTTCAGCTTACATAAGCATGGTTTTCAACTTTAAACACAATTAAAGTATTGCTGTATTGATAATATATAATCGTATATGAACAAGAAAAACGAGCTCTTATCTGCTAAGAGCTCGTTTTTTATATTTATTTTATCTACCTTACATATAACCGTTTCAAATAAACAAAAGACACCAGTAAACCTAAAATGTATGTACATATTTTGAAGCGAATGACATATTAATAGCTCAAGAGACAGTGTTTACTAATAAAAGTTAGAGGAGATGAGAGTGAGAATGGATAATTTTAATTCACAATCATCCACTGATCATCCAAACCCGCAAGTATGGAATTTTGTTTCAGCTCCTAATTTACATCCCATGAAGGTTACCATTAATACTAATAAGCCTGGAACAGCTCCCGGCCTATTATTTGTTGCACCTTATACGATATATGGAGCAGCGATGATTGGACAGACCGGCGCACTAATTATGGATCAGACGGGTAATCCAGTGTGGTTTAGACCGCTTGCTAGTAGGTATATCCAAAATACAGATTTTCGAGTACAAATATACTGCGGGAACCCTGTTCTTACGATGTGGCAAGGGACAATTTCAGGCACTCAAACTTCAAACCCTAACCTTCCAGTAGGTGAACCTGAGCCTGGTGCTTATTTTCAAGTTATCAATCAGCATTATGAGGTCATTAAAAAGTTATTTGCTAAAAAAGGGTTTACCTCTGATTTGCACGAGTTTACAATCACCAAACGGAATACGGCTTTATTTACGGCGGTAAAACAAGTGCCTGCAGATTTATCTAAGTATGGAGGGCCCTTAAACGGGTATTTTAGTAATTACTCTATTCAAGAAGTAGACATTGAGACGGGAGAGCTTCTTTTCTTTTGGGATGTACTTAAACATGTTAATCCAGCTGATTCGATGGTACCTGCTTCATCCGCAACAAGCTCTAATAATATATGGGATTGTTACCACGTAAATTCAGTCGAAGAAGGTCCAAACAATACACTTTTAGTGAGCATGCGTAGTATGTGGGCTATTTATAATATTGACAAAGAAGCGGGAAAGGTAATTTGGCAACTTGGTGGAAAGCAAAGTGATTTTAAGCTTGGACCGAACGCTAAATTTTCTTGGCAGCATGATGCGCGCTACAGGTCCGAAAACAGGATAAGCTTGTTTGACAATGCCTGCTGTGCTTCTCCTGATTCTCCACCTCAAGGGCAAGCGCGTGGTTTAATTCTTCACTTAGATTATAAACACAAGGTTGCAAATGTAGATCGAACATATTATCATGACCCCGCTTTATATGTTCCAAGTCAAGGAAATGCGCAAAAGCTTTCCAATGGAAATCAACTCATTGGGTGGGGACAAGAACCGTACCTTTCGGAATTTAGGAACGCTGGCAATACACGGAGAAACCCTTCATTTAATTTGTTATATGATATGCAGTATCCAAATCAGAATCTTTCGTATCGAGCCTTTAAAAATAAGTGGGTAGGTCTCCCACTTTATCCGCCTAGCATAACTGTAGACTTATTGCCCGACGGTCAAGCTACAGTTTACGCATCATGGAATGGTTCAACCGAAACGGTTGCTTGGCAGGTACTGGCGGGACCAACACCTTTTAAATTGTCAGTAGTGGTATTTAGTACCCCTCGTACTGGATTTGAAACAGATATTCATGCTGAGGCAGGTGGTCCCTATTTTCAAGTCAAAGCATTAGATTCATGCGGGAACGTCATTGGTACATCACAAACTACTTACGTGAAAATAAGACGAAATAGACGAAAGTGAGCATTAATAATCCTCTATTAGATTTTTAAAAATGTTCGTATAGTGCCCCCCTATTCAGAAGGCTGGAGGGGGACATTCACCTTTTAAGGAATCGAATAGAAATTATGTGAGCTAAGGATTTTTTCAAAAAACTGCTACTATATTAATCTAAACTACAAAATAAAATTCCAGATATACAATATTACATTTTAACGAATCGTAAAGATAAAGGACTGAGGGAATATTTTAGCTGAGTATGAGGAGCTTTTCTATCAAATTATTTAATTTTTAAAACAATATCTTCTGATTGGTCATTCCATTTAACAGTTAAAATCAAATGTTTAGATTTCATTATACCTTCACTAGCCTCAACCTTTACTTTCTCTTTAAAATTCCCTTCTTCATTTAACCTTGCGTCTCTCACTGCAATTCCATTTTGATTATTTGAAGTGTCTAAATTAATTCCAAAATCCCCTACGTTTTCTACCTTACTACCTAGATAATTTAAGTTAATTTGAGCTGTTTCTTTACTATTTTCAACGGGATATAACGTAATAGTAGCTGACCAGCTTTGAGTTTCACCTGAAAACTCTAAAGGATCCTCAGCTTTACTTTGACATCCAACTAATGAAACAAAAAAGAAAAGACTAAATAAAGCAATACAAAACTTTCTCATCCTCGTCCTCCATGTAAACCGCATAATGTCATTTTTACTAACTTATATTGTATTAAACTATATATTTTTAGTTAACGGAGCGTAGAATATTATCTAGTAAAGAACATATGTAAGATCTTTTTTAAAAACTGTTCGTAGATTTTGAAAGATGCGCTAAATGCGGAACATTTCTTTTCACTTTCCATTATAATTTTATCCCCTTTTATCCTCAGGCATATTCTATACAAAACAAATTGCCGTTAGTTTAAACAATGAAAGGTCTCCCAGAAATAATTCTGAGAGATTAGTAAAAAAATTAACCTGTGAAAAAACTTACAACACCTATCAGCACAAAAAATATGAGAATTGCAGATAGAATGAGTACAACTGTAAAGATAGGTTTATACTTTGCTCTATTTTCTTGATTACTTATCTTATTATGTAAATCATCTAATTTTCTTTCAATTTCATCCAGACGTTTTTCCGTGTTAATATCCATCACCTCCTACCTTTTATACGAATTACTCCTCTAAAAGTTTCCTAATTAATGTATTTTAAAGAATATATATGTAAAAAAAAAACGCTTTAAATTGTATGTATAGTTAGTTACCGAAATCTTCTTTTCCCATAGTAAACGTTCATTAAAAAACAAAAATCTTAATCTAAATCAAAAGTGAAAGGGACTTACTTGTTTGATAATAAACGAAATAATAAACGAAACAGTAATTGTTGCCGCTAGCTGCTTTGGAGTTTTGTAAAAGACTACGCATAAAACAGCATACATAATGAATTCTTCAATATAGTTTACATGTATGTAAAATATTCCAACCGCTAAAGAAAGACTTAACAATAACCCCATAGGCAAAGCTGGTAATATCCAAGCTAGAAGTAGATTATTTTTAGCCATCCATACAATAGCTGCTAGAAACGGAGACGCTAGTGCGATACTTCCCCACAGTAAAAAATAACTAGTTGGAAAAAATCCAAATAAAAAAGCGGAATATATATAATAGCCTGTTAGCATTCCTATAAAGAACATGAATGTATTAAGAGCCGCACTAATTTGGGTTTTACTATACGCAGCTATAAGGGTAGCAATCAGTACCCAAATCCCTGTCCTCGAACACAAACATCCAAAATATGGAATGATATTCATCCGCCAACTTCCATCAACACCTGCAACAGTATCTAAATATTTGGTTGCTATCCCCAAAGCTGTACCGAAGACTAAATAGATAATAGAAAATGCAAGTTTGTTTGTAGACTTAACTATTCCAATAGTAAACTCCCCCTAACCAAAGAAAATCTATTAAAATGTTTTAACTCTTTCGTCCAAAAGCTTTTGTATCAATATTTTTGTCATCTAGGAAACTCTCTATCTTTATCTGCTCTCTTCCATTTACACTTTTATTTTTATTCATAAGTGACTCAATTTCTGTTTCAGAAAAATCTCCTTCACTCATATGCTCAACCATGTCATCGATTGCTTGATCCAGTTCATCCAAAATTTGATTGGAACCCATAATATAGCGGCTAATTCTCTCTGAATCTTTTTTATATCCTTCTGGTAAAGTATTGTGCGAAATATAGGTGGAAAAGTTATGATCATTTGCTTTCACCAGGTCTTTTAACTGTTCAAATTTTTTCGCTTGAGCTTTATTTAATTTTTGATCGGACTCCATAATTTCTTCAAATTGATCACCGGTATTGGATAGATCCTCGTTAGTATCTAAGTATGTCTGTATACTTTCTTTCATTTCTTTTTCATCAATTAAGGCATTATTTTTCGATGAACTAAATATGGAAGTTGGTAATACAATTTTTCCACTAGCTTCTTTTGTACTTTCCTGATAAGAACAAGCGCCTAATAAAAAAATAATTATTAAGCTAAAACAAAGTTTTTTCAATTCAAACGCTCCCTTTAACAATGTATTCGTTCCATTAATTTACATAGAAAATTTTAACATTAAAACCCTCCTAGGACTATACATCTAGAGGCGTATATTGGAAAAGTCCCCCTACCTAATTGAATATAGAAAAAAATGTTAAGAACAAAGATTTGTTTGCTGTTATAGTGAACGTAAGGTAGGTGAATGTAAATGAATTATGTAACTTGTATACAGAGAACGCTGGATTACATTGAGGAGAATTTGGAGACACAAATCACTTTAGAAAAGTTAGCAGAAATTGCCTGTTTTTCTCCTTTTCACTATCACCGTGTCTTCCAAGCCATGGTTGGAGAATCAGTGATGGATTATGTGAGGAAACGAAGACTTACGCGCGCAGCAGAACGCTTATTTTTCACAGATGAAAAAGTCATTGATATCGCACTTGATGTTGGTTTCCACTATCAAGAGTCTTTTAACAGAGCGTTCAAAAAATTTTATGATGTTTCACCGAAACAATACCGTAACGCAAGAAGAATATCTGGACCGCTGCGGGGAAAAGCCTACCTAAATACCACAATTTTGTCAGGAGGAAATAAGATGGAACCAAAACTAGTCACTAAACCTGCTTTTTATGTCATTGGATATGAGCTAAAAACAAAGAACGAGGGTAGCCAGAATAATAAAGACATTCCTGAATTTTGGCAACAGTACATGCAAAATGGATTAGGCTCTAGAATACCCCATCCCTTAAACAAAAACGTGGAGCTTGGTATTTGCACTGACTTTAATCCTGAAACGGGTGAGTTTGTTTATGTAATTGGTATGGAAGTTGAGAAAGACACTCCAGCACCTGAAGGAACAGTTTACAGAAGCTTCCCTGAACTAGAATATGCCGTATTTACTACACCAAAATCAAATGAAGAATCTTTTACTTCTTCCATTCAGTCCACGTGGAATTATGTTTTTACAGAATGGTTCCCTGAATCGGGTTATGAGCACTACGGATCAATGGAATTTGAACTGTACGACAAAAGATGTTATGGCTCAGAAAATAAAGAGATTGACATCTACATTCCTGTAAAAAAACAGACTGTTAAGGCATAAAAGAGAAAAGCATTCCAAGTAGAAATTCACTTATAATGCTGAACATATTCCTATACAAAAGCCCAATCTCTAAGCACTTATATTTAAGAGAGGGCTTTTTATTCTTTTGCATTGGGAATTTTAGAATCAACCAATTTGAATATTCACTTCATTTTTAGTTATCATAATGTACGATATCGGCAATAAAAACATCAGATATACAGAGAAATACGATGTGCTTTTCTCTCCAATTACTTAATTCTTAAAACAATATCTTCTGATCTGTCACTGGATATAAAGTAATACTAGCATTTTATTTTATATATTTTCCTTACGTACATATTTTTTACATTTTATAGGAATGATAACGTTACTCGTTGTATAACAAATATTCACTCATATAAAAGGTGGTAAAACGTGCGACAAAGATATCTTCCGAAAAGCCCTAACAAAGAAAAGACAGCAGCTTGTTCAGCAACTCCCTTATATGATGATGTAAATAAAAATATAGAGAGACTATTGAACGAATTAGGAAATAGTTCTGATGTGTCGTTTCGAATGGTTGAGTCTCCGTATCAAAATACGTTAAAAGCAGCCGTTATTCACCTTGACGGATTAGCAGATGAAAACATTATAAATGAGAATATCATGACTCCTCTTATTGAGTGGCTTAAAGAAAGTAATCAAGTAGTAACCGTCGAAGAGATAGAAGAACAAATACCTCAGATATTAACTGTATCTCAATTGACTATAAGAGAGAATTGGCATGAATTTGTGTCAGCAGTTTTAACTGGTGATACGGTCATACTGCTGAATGGAAGTTCTAAAATCTTCATTGGCAATACAAAAAAACTTCAGTCCCGCGCAGTAACAGAACCAACAAGTCAAACGGTTGTTAGAGGACCTAAAGATAGTTTCACAGAGAATTTAAGGACTAATACTTCTTTAATACGAGCTAGAATTCAGGATCCTAATTTACGTTTAGACAGCATGAAAATTGGAAGCGTAACTCACACAGATATAGGGATCATGTATATTCAAGGAAATGCAGATGAACGTATTGTAGAGGAAATCAAAGAACGTTTAAAAGGGATTAAGGTAGATGGAGTCCTTGAGTCGAACTATATTGAGGAATTTATCCGGGATGATAGGACCACTATTTTTCCACTTCTATTAAATACAGAACGACCTGATGCCGTTGTAGGAAATTTATTAGAGGGCCGAATTGCTATTATTGTACAAGGAACACCTTTTGTATTAATTGCGCCCGCTATTTTTTCTCAATTTTTTCAGTCTCCCGAAGATTATTATCAAAATCATTATATTGCGTCCTTTTTAAGGATCTTGAGATTTGGTTCTTTTTTTCTGTCTATGTATGCATCTGCTATCTATTTAGCATTGATTACACATCATCAGGGACTTATTCCAAACACATTAATGGTCAGTTTAATGGCGCAAAGAGAACGAGTTCCTTTTCCAGCAATTGTAGAAATGGTAGTGATGGAACTAGCCTTTGAGATGTTGCGAGAAGCTGGAATCCGAATGCCCAGAGCAATCGGACCAGCAGTCTCCATTGTAGGAGCGCTCATTTTAGGACAAGCAGCTGTAGAAGCAGGTTTTGTATCGGCGGCTGTTGTGATCATTGTTGCTATTTCCGCCATCAGCAATTTCACACTGCCATCTACTAGCATTGTCAATGCGGCCCGTGGTTTTCGGTTTATCTTGATTCTAATTTCAGCATTTATTGGCTTATATGGAATTTTGCTTATGACCTTATGTATATGGCTTCATATAAGTAGTCTGAGATCTTTCGGTATCCCCTACTTTTCACCTTTTGCTCCCTTTGATTTTAAAAAGCAAAAGGATACGTTAGTTCGATTCTCTTTACCATCTCTGTTGAAAAAACATCAAAATAAATAGACGTCGTATAAAAATGAATGAGGATAGAAAATGAAAACTTATCTTTCGCTTTTATGGATCACTGCCCTTTGTTTATGCGTTTCAGGATGTTCGAATTACCGAGAATTAAACCAAATAGGAGTCATTATAGGATTGGGAATTGATGAGAATAAAAATTCGGAAGAACCCTATAAAGTAACCTATCAGATTATTAACCCAAGCGGTTTGTCACAAGGCAGTTCGTCGGGAGGACAGGGTCTTCCTGTCATTAACTACACAGTAACTGCCAAATCGTTAGTGGAAGCATTAAAAAAAGCCTCTGTCGTCATTCCAAGAGAACATATTACTTCTCATCTTTCGCTTATCGTCGTAGGTGAAAAGTTAGCAAGAAATGGTCTTAGCTTATTATTTGATGCCTTGGATCGAGGCAAACAAGCTCGTACAAGTATTCCAGTTTTTATTGCGCGTGATGGAACTGCTGAGAAATTGCTTGGTGTGATTGAACCTTTTGAGGTTACTCCAGTCAAAAGTATCCTAAGTACAACCCAGAACAATCAAAAAATGTATGGAATAGTTAGTAATGTACAAGCATATGAAGTTATTTCTATGCTTTTGAGTGAGGGAAAAGATCTATCTCTTCCTGGAATCAATATTAACAAACCCTCTCAGCAGTCAGAAGAAGCAGGCAATTTAGAGAATACCAGCCCAAGTGCTATGCAGGTAAAAGGATTAGCTATGTTTAGAAAAGGAAAATTAGTTCGATGGCTGGATGGGGATGAAGCTCGATCTGTTCAACTTGTTACGTCTGAAGTGAAGAGCACAGCTCTTGTTTTCCCTTGTAATATAAATGAGAATATCACAGTTACAGCGACTGGAATAAAAAGTGAAATAAAAACAAAAATCCGCCGTGGACAACCTTTTATTCATACAGATCTGAATGTGATGGGAGAAATTACGGAAACATCATGCCAAAAAGATTTAAGCAACCCTAAGGTGTTAAAAGAGTTGGAAAAAGAAGTCCAAAATGAACTACAAAAGGAAATTACAAAAACTATTAGCATCGCACAAAAAGAAAAGGCAGATATATTTGGCTTTGGTGATAGCTTATCTCGAACCAACCCTAGTTATTGGCGTCAGCATAAACAGAATTGGGAGAGTCTATTTTCAAGTGCGAAGGTATCGATGAATGTGAACGTCACTATCGTAAATACCGGAATGCGTACAAATCCTTATGAGGTAAATTAGATGAGGAGCTGAAAAAGCATTGACTAAAATAAAAATCGATGGGTTTCAATTATTTTGTATGATGTTTATCTTTATATTAGGCAGTACGTTGCTTTTAGATATAGGAAAGGCTGCTAAGCAAGATGCATGGATCGTTCCCTTTTTGGCTACTATTTTTGGATGTGCACTGTATTTAGTCTATATCTCCTTATATAAGAGATACCCTAATATGCCTTTAACCGGCTATCTTATTAAAATCTGGGGTAAATACGTAGGCAGTGCTATCAGCTTTTGTTATATTATATATTTTGTTTATATTGCTTCTAGAGTACTACGTGATTTTGAAGAATTACTAATTAGCTCTTCTTACTATGTTACATCGATTATTACGCTCGGCATATGCATGACCTTTGTGTTAATTTATAGTATTCACTTGGGAATAGAAGCATTCGCACGCGTTACGTGCTTATGTTTTGTTGTTATTTTACTGACTCTTTTTATATTAAATGTTTTGTATGTAGTAGGAGGTTATATCAAAGTGGAAAACCTTCAACCCGTATTAGCAAATGGATGGGGAAACATAGGGAAAGAGTTAGTCCCTCTTGGCATTACTGTCCCTTTCGGAGAATTGATTACCTTTACTATGCTTCTTCCTTATTTGAATAAAAAAAGTCAGGCTGCAACAATTGGACTATCCGCCATTATAATAGGAGGGATTGTCTTAACCATTAATTCAATTATTCTTTTATGTGTACTCGGACCAGAGACTGTTTTAAGATCTTCTTTCCCAGCTCTTACAGCTGTGAGTTACATTAACATAGCTAGTTTTATTCAAAGGCTGGATACCTTTATTCTTATTCTCATGGTCATTTTAGGTTTTGTTAAAATATCCATCTATTTCTTTTGTGCCGTGATTGGGGCAACTGATTTGTTTCGTATGAAACCTTCTGTTACAAACATTTATCTAATTGGTGGTGTTATTTTTTTCTCCTCACTGATGATTGCTCCTAGCTACCAAGCTCATATAAATGAAGGGCTCAAAGTTGTTCCTTATTTATTACACCTCCCTTTTCATATAGCAATTCCTATCCTATTGCTGATTACAGCATATATTAAACAAAAAATAAAGCCTACCCTTTCATGACAAGGGAGGCTATTGTTTTTTTAAAACAGGGAAAATGCTAAAAGTAACGAACAACAAAGCAAATAAAACAATCAAAAAATAATCTTCTCCACGTGCAATTACAAAATATTGTTTTAGGTTATAAAACGATTGAAACATATAGTTTCCCTGAAAAACGTCGATGAATACAATAAGAGCATAAGCCCCCAGCAAAATACATAAGGATGGAATTATTTTAGCCATTATATCAGCCTCACCTTTTTCTTTTAAATTGCGGTAAATAATATAAAAATATACAAGGAGTCCATGAGATTTAATACTATTTATTAAATAATGAAAAATAATTGATCTTCTGCAAAGCAATCTGTTATAAAAAATTTAACGTAACAAGAATTTTAAAAATTCACCTACAAGGAGCTTTATTTATTTTAATGTACGGCTCTATTTTTATAGATTCTCACGAAGTAGTACAAGCCAAGCAGAAGTAATCCTACATTTGTATAAACATAAAAAATAGACCCATACCAAAAGTTCTTTTGAACCAATGAATCAAAAAAATAATGCAAAAAATGGTATAGCGCTACATAGATTAAACAAAGACTCCAGAAAATATTTTCTTCTCTAGAATAAATCTCATACCTGTCTTTAGTATTTCTTCAAGGTTTCTTACATTTATCCACAATCAACATGAGACCTCTTTCCATAGCATATTTAAAAAAGCTAGCCTTTCATATAATAAGAAAAAGAGTTGCCGTAGCAACCCTGTTCCATTAAGGAGGATCTGTTTTATTCTTTGTTATTTACAGAATAAACCTCAATAGGTTTATTCCACTTAAAAATCTCTTTCTCAAAATGTAGCCCAACCCTTGTGGCCACTCTTTTTGATGCTTCATTATTTTTATCTATTGTAGAAATTAATCGATTGTAACCTAGTTGATTAAATCCATAATCCTTACAGGCAGCCGCTGCCTCTGTCGCTAAACCTTTCCCCCAGTGTTTACGTACAAACAGATATCCAATCTCGATTTCTAATTCGCCTTCAATCTCCTGGGGAATCAATCCACATTGACCTACGAACTCGTTAGTTTCTCTTAGCTCCGCAATCCATAGACCAATACCATGCTCTTTATAATTTTTTCTTGTCCACCTAATCCAACTACGTGTTTCTTCTAGATCCTTTGTTGAAGGATAATATCGCATAGCCTCTGAATCAGAGAAAATTTGCAATAGATTATCTGAGTCTTCTTCTCTCATCAACCTTAAAAGCATTCTTTCTGTTTCAAGTACTTTCATTTTTTCATCTCTTTCCTTTTATCTGCCTTTATATTTTTAACTTTTCTATATCGTTTGCAAAATCTCCTTTGAAACACAGGAGCCTCCTCCAACAGCGATCTTTTTAGTTACCGCAATTTAAAAACAGAATGAATCTCTTTCATCTTGTAACGTGACCTAGATTCAGTGGGTATAAAATACATAAGGGATGTTTAAGGTGTTTGATGTATATAGTCTGAGAAGTCTTCTTTTAGACATAAAAAAAGAATCCTCCATGAAAAAGAGGATTCAACAGGGTAAGTAAGAAAAAGAAATATACATGCATGTTCCTGGGGGGGCTACGCTTGTATAATCAACTTATACCCGCTATTCACTGATTGAAACAGCTAAAAACATTTTATAAAAAAATTGATAGTTAACCTATTAAATTAGCCCTATAGATTCTTGAACTACTCCCCCATGGATGATAACCATCGCCTATATATGAAAAGTCATACTTTTCATAGTATCCAACGTAGTCGGTGCATAAATAAAGATTATCAAATCCGGCATTTTTCGTATCTTCTTTCAGCTTTAAAAGAAGTTGCTCACCTAAGGATTTACCTCGATAACTTTCTTCAATGTAAAGAGAACACACCCAGGGCCATAAATCCATTCGACTTATAAAATCGTTGGTGATAAGCCCTGAGCAGCCGATAATTCCTCCTTCGTCTTCTAACAGGTACCAGACTGGAAGACAACTACTTGTGTTTAAGCTATGTATAATACAGTCTTCGTAAAGCTTTAAATTCTCTTTACTCGCCCACTTACGCTGAGTATATTCAATAGCTTTGTCTTTGTACTCTACCTGTTCTCTAATATTAATAATTCGCATGACAAGGGCTCCTCTATTAAAATTAAATCCATTCTTTCCTATGTTCATAAATGAATTTGATATCGTTTTGATAATGCTCAAGATGCCCTTCGTCTATCATTTTTTGAAACGCAATATCACCTTCACTAGCTTTTCTTGTAATTGTTTTACATAACCCCTCTAATCGCAGCAATACCATTTCCAAATAACCTTCTTGTAATTCTTCGCCATAAGATTCAAAAAATAATTTCACTCTTCGCTTTCTATCTTGAGCATGCTGTGATGAATTATAATGAATTTTCTCACCTGTTTCAGAAAGATAAAATCTACTCAAAGGGACGCACGTATAAAGAGTATAAGCAATGTCCCAAAGTCTTGGCCCAGGTGCAGCAACATCAAAATCAATAATTCCTATTGGTCTCTCATCATTAAAAATAATGTTGTATATAGCAAAATCATTATGACATAGTATTTCAAATGGTTTAGGCGTGTTATCTATTGATTTCCAGCTGTCATCAAATGAAAAATCACTCACTGAATCATGATAAAGACGGAGCATTTTTCCTATTTCTATCAAAACAGCATCGGACCACATATATTTCTTCAAGGGATAATTACCAGCTTCACCTTCAATAAATGACAAGACCTCTCTCCCTTTTTCGTCAATGCCTAAAAATTTTGGTGCATAAGTAAACCCCTTGTTTTCTAAATGCTTTAATAGCTTATGAAATTTATGACTATCTGATTTTAATTCTCGTCGTACGGTATTTCCCGAGCGGTAAACGTTAGAAACATTCCCTCCTGTTAGTACTTCTTCGTCCTTAAAGCCTGACATATAAATATTCCCCCTGAATATACCCGATTTGTCGTTAATCAGTGAAAGTGATAAAACATTTACCACAATGATATACCTTATTTCACCATCTATTTAGAACAGCCCGTACTTTTCCCTTCATAGCCCATTAATGTTACTTTACATTATAAAAAAAGAATCTTCATTCGAAGATCTTTTTGACTGCTTGTTTCATACAAAAATCCGCTAAAAAAGCGGGAGACCGCTACTATGTTAAATCACCAAAAGCCACCGTCTGAGTGGATAATTTGTCCGGTAATCCATTCTGCTTCTTCGCTTGCTAAAAAAACAACTAATTTTGCGGCATCCCGTGGCTCACCAAGTCGACCCATTGGGAACTTCGGCAGTAAATCTTCCTTCAACTTACTGCTCATCCACCCAGTATTAGTTGGTCCAGGATCTACAGCATTAACAGTAATTTTAAGAGGTGCTAATTCAATAGCAACTGATTTAGTAAATGTAGAAACGGCACCTTTGGTGGCAACATAAGCCAAATTGCCAGGCTCAGGTGACTTATCTTGACCTGATACCATATTAATAATTCGACCGCCATGCTTGCCTTCGATTAGACGTGCAAACTCAACAGTTAAAAGACATGTTCCTCTAACATTCACGTTATAATGAGCGTCGAGAACATCAGCATCTATCGAACGAAAATCTACGTCTACAGAATGTGTTGCATTATTTACAAGGATTGATGGAGAACCCAGTTTGGTTTGAACTGTGTCAAGCAGTTTTCTTGATGCATCGGGCTGTGATAAATCCAATTCCATCGATTCACATCGTACTCCCAGACTGCGTATCTCTTCAATCAGATGCTTCGACCAATTAAAATCATCCTCATTACAATAATCCATTAAACGATCATAATTTGACCAATGAGTGAAAAAAATATCTGCACCTTCTTTAGCTAACTCCCTGCATATTTCAGTACCAATACCTTTTGCCCTACTAGCACCAGTAACAATCGCAATTTTATTTATTAATCGCTTCATAAAGCATCTCCTCATGGGAACGCTGAATTTATATGCTCACCAATAGCACACGATTTCAGCAATCCTGTATATGTATATTAATCTATCAAGTTGTGATGAATGAAAAAGGTAATCAAAGTTTAAATGGTATTACAATGTCTATATTCTGCACTCATAGACAGAGAATGAGATGCCTTCTCCGTAGCCATCTTTTACTTCATGAACAGTAAGATTGTTAAATTCATTAGATCTAAGGATACGTTCAAACTCTTCTGAGCCATAAAGTCGAAGAGGGAAATCCATTATCTCCACCTTTTTTGTCTGATTTCCTTGAAGTAGCTCATATTTTATCTTAGTATTCAAAGAGCTCGCTTTTCTATCGTAGAAGCTTTTTTTGTAAACGACGATGATTTCTTTATTAAAAGATACTCTATTTGTTTCAGTCCAATCTACTAGTTCTTCAATTTCACTTTTTTTCTTTATAATCGTTAAAAGTATTTTCCCGTCATCTTTTAAAACTGCTTTCATATTTTGAAGACTCTTAACAGCAATATCATCACCTAACAGCGAAAAAGAGCCAAAAGGTATTATAATAAGGTCATACTTGTTACTATTTTTAAAATTTCCGATATCTTGGTACCATACATTTGGTTTAAGGTTTAGTCTTTCAGCCTTTTCTACACATGCTTTAAGCATTTCTTTAGAAATATCGAACCCTTCAATATCAATTCCGTTTTGCATAAATGGAATAAGCATTCTACCGTTCCCGCACATTGGTTCTAACACTTTCATATCTTGGTCTTTTACAAAGGAAAGATAAAACTCAAGCTCTTTTTTATTTGCAGCGGATTTATCAACCTCGTACAACATTGTGCAGAGCTCTCCATAGTAATCATTCATTCGCGTTTTCACCTCACATGATTAGTCTTCCATATGTGCATTCAACTTTCCTGCTCTATTCTAGTCAATATAGAACTTATTACAGATAGTAAACTCTCGGTCTCTAACAGTTTATGCTCGTCCTCTTCCCTTAGTTTTGGTTATATTTCACTCTTTGGTAAAGAGATAGGCAAAATAATCGATTCCCTAAATAAAATTCAAAAAGGAAATAACCTCATTTTAGAGAACTGAATAAAGGGCTGCTTTTCATTTTTCTAACACTTAAAAGGAGGTACACAAATGAATGAACAAATACTAAAAATAGATAACGTAGAGATTTGCACAGAAAGTTTTGGGAACCCAGAGAATCCTGCTGTACTTTTAATAATGGGAGCAATGTCCTCGTTAGATTGGTGGGATGAAGACTTCTGTCTTCGCCTCGCTGAAAGGGAGAGATTTGTTATTCGTTACGACCATCGTGATTTAGGCCAATCTACCACTTATCCGCCGGGTACTTCTAACTATACAATAACGGATATGGCTGATGATGCAATTGGCGTTTTAGATGCTTATTCTATAGAAAAAGCTCATATTGTTGGAATGTCGTTGGGCGGGATGATAGGTCAGATTCTTGCTCTTAGATATCCAAAACGCATAGATTCCCTTACTTTAATTGCATCAAGCATTTTTGGAACTGAGGCGGAAAAATTGCCTCCAATGGACCAGCGTATACTTGATTATCATACAAAAAGTACTTCCATAGACTGGTCAAATCAAGAGGCAACCGTTCACTACCTTGCAGGTGGATGGAAAACGTTAAGTGGAACAAAACCTTATGAAAAGGAAAGAATGTATAAGCTAGCAAAAAGAGAAGCTGCCCGCGCCAAACAGTTGCCGAGTAGATTCAATCATGCTTTACTTCAAGGAGGAGGCCAATATTATGACAGATTGAGTGAAATTAGCACACCTACGCTGATTATTCATGGAACAAAAGATCCGGCACTGCCTTATGAACATGGACTTGCGCTTGCAAAAGCTATTTCTCATGCTAAATTAATAGCTCTTGAGGGTACAGGACATGAAGTTCATAGTGAGGACTGGGACCAAATTATCGAAGCAATTGTAGGGATTAGCTCTTAAAAGTAAAAAAAGAGAAATGAAGACTTCAAAGCGCTTTTTCAAGAAAGCTTTGGGGTCTTTTCATATTTCAAAATCCCTTCCTTCTACTAGCAGTTGACAAAAACGTTTTCTATAGCAAAGGGTATTTTGTACAAAAGGACCTACATCTTTTCAAGACAGCCTATTTACGATACACTAATAATTCATGAAATATCCACATAAGGGTATTAAAGTAAGAAAATGGAGGTTTTTTATGAAATATTTTAAGGTGTTTTTTTGTTTAATCTTATTACTCCTAGTAGGCATAACCGGCTGTTCTCAAAAAGAAGAAGTCACAAGCATTAACACTGTTGATGTAAAAAAGCTTAAAGAACGTAGCGGAACTTATGTTGGAAATAATTCTAACGTGGTAGCTATCGTAAGGGAATTGCCTGGAGGAGAAACGTTTAAAGAAATTGATTTACATAATAAAACGCCAAAAATAACGTATGGTACTAAAGCGGGCTCTCTTTCAGAAGATGAAACGTTAAAATACTGGTTTGACGGTAAGAACACATTGGAGAAAAACTTTCTTTATAATGCTATTTATTTAGCAATATTAGTGCCTAATGCTCAAGGTTACAGTTTTAAAGTAGACAATCAAAAATTCTCAGTATCTAGAGAAGAAATGGAACAGTTTATTTCTGGCAACATTAAAACTTTACCGGATAGTAATAAATTATTTGATAAAGAAAAAGCACAGCAATTTATAGATGATAATAAAGAAAAGATAAATAAAACAGTTAAATCGGCAGCTATTCGAGAAAAATTTTTTAAGAATGTTCCTATAGTAAAAGAATAAAAGATTGAGACATAACGAAATGAATCCAATCTAAAGATGAACAGCTAGTATACATGAGGTGAATCGCTTGTGACGCCGCAGTTGATTTCCGTGCAAGGCTTCGCTTTCCGCGGTCGGCCGCTGAGCCTCCTCGTCGCTTGCGCTCCTGCGGGGTCTCACCTGTTCCGCTTTTCCCGCAGGAGTCTTCGCCTTGCCCTCCAATCACCAGTCGGAAAAAGCTTGGGTGAATCACTACAAACTCTTTTTTCTATAAAGAAAGAAACTTATTACCGCTCCCAGTACAGCCATAACTACACTAAAACGAATGAGATGAATAATAAAATCAATAAGGTTTAAATAGGTTGTTTCTGTTACACCATCACCGACTGATTCAACTTCTTTATATGGAATCACAAAGAAACCTAATGATCCTCCTAAAATAAGGCCGTAGAAAAAACCTTTTTCTATAAATTTCAACAAGAAACTCTCCTCCTTTCAAAAGTGCTCATCTAATGAGGTATAGCATTCCCTATAACTATTAAAAGGCATTTATTTATCTTCCATAAAAACTATTTAATTATGAATTTTATTACATATAATCTATATATTAACATATGTGCAGATTAAAAGGGAGACTAACGTATAGTCTCCCTTTCTATAAAAGTTTAATAACTTTTAAAAATTCTATTTACTTAACCAAACTTTCAAATTAAATAAAAGCTCCAGAAAGTCACGAAGCAAGAAAGCTTTTCACAGCAGTTAAAAAAGCGGATAAGTTTCCTGCGTGCACCTCGTGTCCAGCCCCTTTTATCGTTACTAATTTACAATTTGGAATGCGCTTAGAAACTTCCTGCAATTTATCTTGAGGAATATGGCTGGATCCTCCTCCTATAATGAGAGTAGGTGCAATTATCTCTTTAAGACTTCCCCACCATTTAGGATTGGGGTTGTTTAACTGTTGAAGAATTGAAGGTACAACCTCCCAGTCAAACGGTAAAGAACCAGGCGGTTTGGCTGGGATTTCGAACTTTTCTCCTGTAAAAGGTGGAGGAGTGTCTTCAACAATCAATTGATCTACCCTTTCTGGAGATGTTTCAGAAAAAAGATAGGACACCGTCCCCCCCATAGAATGTCCAATCAACGTAAAGCGCTCCAAATTCATGGCATTTACGAACTGAAGTAAGTCATCACACATAAGTTCAAACGTATAGGTGCCGGTTCTTTCACTTCCACCGTGTCCTCGCTGATCTAAAGCTAAAAATCGATATTCCTCTCCTAATACAGCTGCTACTTCATCCCACGACTCTGCACTCATTCCCAAAGCGTGAAGTGCAATAATAGCGGGTGCCGAAGCTTCGCCCACCTCTCGATACTGAAATGTTAAACCATTTAGTTCAATTTGATTTACTTGCATTTTCAAATTAGATCAACTCCTAACTCAGATTTCACCAATTAAAATCTAGTTTATTAAGGTTCATCTATATATTAGTGAAGGAATGAAGATTTCCTTCACCTCTTATCTTATTGGGAAAGACATCAGATTATTTTATATATCCTGTGTAATTCTTTAGTCAGCATAATTAACGTACCTAGAGTTTTTCACTTTGGATACCTATATAATTTAAACCAAAAGTACTGCAAGCCAATTGAATAAAAGATTGTAAAGGAAGAGACATAAATTTATCTTTATGCCAAACCATTTGTGTATAAAGGGTCGTATCAACTTTAGTACAAGCCAATTCTTTTAATATGCCTTTCTCAAGCTCTCCTTTTACTACTACTTCGGGCAATATGGCAATGCCTAAATCCAGCATGACGCATTGCTTAATAGCTTCCACGCTTGCAAATTCAAATTTAGTGGATGTACAAATACCCGCCTCACGAAACAAGTTTTCCAACACTACGCGATATGAACAACCTGATTCGGTATACAAGAGAGTCTCATTTTCAAGCTCTTCTAAGTAGATTTCCGCTTTATCAGCTAAAGGATGCTGAGGAGAAGCAATAATTTTTAAATCTTCTGCAACAAGACATTGTGTATGTAGATTTGCATCATGATGCTGAATAGGCTCCATTGTAAAGGCGATATCAAGAGTGCCGTCTAGTAGCTGCGCTCTTGTTTGTTCTTGAGAATAAATAGGTTTAAAAATCATTTTAACCTTAGGAAACTGATCCTTAAACTCTTTTAATATGGGAGGCAATCTATAGGTACACTGGCTTTCAGAAGATCCAATAATAAGCGTACCCGAAGGCTCCTTCACTCCACTTACAGCGTTTTTTGCTTCCTTAGTCAATTGAATCATTTTATCTGCGTATCTTTTAAATTCTCTACCTGCCTCTGTTAAAACCAAGCGTTTCCCGAGACGTTCAAATAAAGGCGTTTCAAGTTCATTTTCAAGAGCTTTTATTTGTGCGGTAACGCTTGATTGAGCAAAGTTTAAAATTTTAGCCGTATAGGTAAAATTTAAATTTTCTGCAGCTGTTTTAAATGTAATCAGTTGTTTTATTTCGATTTTCCTCACCTCTATATAATCGGATATTCCGATTGATTCAATCGGAATATTCATCTGTAACGATCATTAATTTCATTATAAAATATGGTAAATCAAACCACAACATACTAAATATAAAGAGATAAGGGGAAATCATAATGACTATAAAAAAAGAAAATACAAAAGAATCAATTAGCCTCACGCAAAAAGAAACAAGTGAAAAAAGCTTCAAATACTACTGGAATGAAATTATTCGAGCGCTTATCGTAACCAAATAAGTAAGGCTAATCAATTTTATTTTTGGAAAAAGTAAATCCACATACAAGCGTATAAATATAAAAACAATAGCTCGCTAACGCTGACGATATACAGAGTTAGAGAGCTATTAACCTATTTAAACTTAAAATCATGGTTATTGGCTTGAATCTAACCTAAACTCCGCAATATCCTTGTCGTCTTGAGAGATAATGAGTGTGCCTTTTAATGCATTAGCCTGTAGCTTTTTTAGTTTTTCTTCAGTTGGTAAAAGAGGTAATTCATTGTTTTTTTCCTTTGCTCCTAACGTATAATTAAGAGTGAATTTACTTGTTCCTTTAGATGGAATTTCTCCTATACTCATGCCAACCCCTAACTTATTGTTATCCATCTTATAAATATTTGAACCAATTGCTTCTTTTACAGCTGATACTAACTCCTTATCTGGTTCTATGCGAATGTTTGTTTTAACAGGATCAGAGAGAGCCATAATATTATTAGACTTATTTTCCATCGTGAATGTATAGTGTAACTCCGTTGGAACGATACGTTTACTTTTGTTCTTTTTATCAGGTACTATCATTTCCCCAACGATTTTTTTATCATCTGTTAACGTTACCTCTGCTTTTTGTAATTTTAAGTAATCAACATTGTTTACATATTCCGTTTTTGAACAAGCAGTAATGATAAACAACAAACAAATAACGGAAAAACCAAGATAGAACTTTTTCATATTTATCCCCCTACCTATTCACATATCATGTTTATTTACTAGTACATGATTGTGCTGATTCCTTTTATCTAACACTTCATGGTGTGATTGAGCTTCGATATGGTATTTAGAATACCTAAACTTAATTATTAATGTTCTTGAGACAAAGCAAATTTAAAATAAATAAAAGTACTCGTGCTAATTATTATTATCCATAAATAAACTGTTTCCTCCCTTTTTTAGTTTTAACACGTTTTTTGTACATATGATAATGTATCAAAAACGAATAGACATATTGAAAACAAAAAAAGCTACTAGTATGTGGGACAGTCTCGTCTCACATACTAGTAGCTTTTTTAATTAAAAATCGTTATATTCCTCTAAATCATCATCATCTAATGACCCGGATAATTGCTCTAGATCTGCAACCTTGCCTTCTTTGAAGGTTTGGTGGCTTTCTGAAGGCTTCTCTTCTATCTCCTCTTGTTTACTCACAAACCCGTTGGACTGAGCTAATTTCTTTAATTCCCGTAGTTCGGAATTGATATGTTCAAGAAGTTCTTCTGTTCTATGTCCTGCTTCTACTTGATTGGAAGATGAACTATGAAGGTCACGAACAATTAAAGATGAAATATAGTCCCCTAATTTTCGAGACTTTGCATATCTTGCAAGTATATCATAGACTTCATCACTCAACTGATTAGTTTTAATCGTAAAGGCGTTTTGACGCTCTGACATGGTTATCACCTACGCTGTTAGGATTTAACGGCTTTCTTCTCGGCTTGTTTCTTTTGAAGGTACCCCATGCTTCGGATTTCTAAGCCGAATAAATTTAAGTGACGGCTATCCTCAGGCACTTTATGATATTTCTCTGTGCGTTCTTCGCCAATTTTTTCACGCATGCTATTCATAATCGCTGCTTCTAGTGTAGGAGCGACACCGCCACTATATACATATTTTCGGATTTTATTTGCTGGTGGTGGGGCGACATCATTTAACTTAGCTAGTAAGATCTCTACATAATCTCTTAGAGAAGATTTGATTTGAGCTGTTAAATCAATGGATTCACCTGTGTTTTCATTCTTTAGTTCAAACTTTTGTTTGCTGTAGTTATCTAAAATAAATTGATCGAAAGCGCGTAAATCGGTAAACAACTCTGGGAATTTCTCTTTTCGTAACTTATCGATATGTGCTAAGTAGGGAATACCCTCGATACTTTGGAACGATTCACGACTGTTCGCAGCCTTCAACCCTTCAGGTAAGATTACAACATCAATGGATCCTCCACCGATATCGATCATTACGGTTTCACATTCCACATATTCATTAGCATCTTCACGGTCTTGAAGTGTTAGGTCTTTCTTTAACGCAAAACGTGCGATTTCACCTTCTTTTAAACAAACACTTTCCTCCACAGATACTTTTAATTCTTTTTCAAATCCTGGGGTATGGATATAAAAAGTGTGATCACCCACAAAGCGATTT
Organism: Priestia sp. 179-F W1.4 NHS; assembly: GCF_045369295.1. Classification (NCBI taxonomy): domain Bacteria; kingdom Bacillati; phylum Bacillota; class Bacilli; order Caryophanales; family Bacillaceae; genus Priestia; species Priestia sp. 179-F W1.4 NHS. Next base: position 123,297 of record NZ_JBIQFF010000002.1, read on the forward strand.
GCCATAGCCTTTTGCGCTTCACCAAACGTACTTTCTTTTTTTAGTAACCAAATTGGTAACATTGTAGAGAAATAGTCAATTTGGATGTTGTTGTCCTTTTGATCTTTTGTATGTAACGCGTGGTAGTATGCGACGGCAGCTAAAAATGTTACGTATGGAATATGACTTGTAATTTTATTATGTAAACGATTAATATGATTGTTTGCTAATTGTTGGCTGGCGGCAATGTCACCTACTAAGAAATAACGTTCTTTTTCTTCCTCTCCAATGGTTGTAGATAATAAGATGCGCTTTTTAAATTCCTCTGGTGCTGTAACAGCATCTGTGAAGAATGAATCAGCAGCTTCTTTTTGGAGTTCTACTACGTTGGTTTGGAAATCAAATAGATATCCATCTATGATATTCATATCGACTGAGTTCCCACAGTCTTTATTAAAACGTGAAATTTTCATCTCTATACACCTCTTTTTTTAGTTGAACTTCTGTTGAACTTATTATACAAAAGAAAAGGTAGATTTTCAATCCTTCAGTTCAACTGATTTATCATCAAAAACTTACACATATCAACAATTTTTTTATCTAGTTGAACTTATTTCGGGGTCAGAAAAACAGTGTCAGGAAAGTTCTTTTTCGGGAATAAGAAAGTCGGAAGTAGAGATTCTGGTGAGAAAAGAGGTTGAGACAAAAGTATTTTAGATGAAGTAAAAAACGAGCTATTGATCAAGCGATTAGTAGTTTGTTTTTTTATTAAGCTAAACGCAGACTTCATTTGTTTAGGTCTTTCTAGCAGTTGATTGAAGGGTAAGACAAATACTCCTGGTGGAAAAGCGGAATGTATCAAGATAATATTTATATTCGTTAAGAGACTTAAAATCTTGTTTGACAATATTCGATAACACTCACCTTTTTTGAACTACCTTTTTCATTAACTGACTTTTATGATCTTTATCTTTAACTATAATATAATCCTCTGTTCCTTTTACTGAATAGATTTCTGAACCAACTGTAAAATAGTTTGATTGATTATTACCTGCAGGCATTTTAGTTGCTTTGGTTTTCTTTTCTATTGTTCCTATTTGGTCTCCTATTTCCTGCTTTTGATCTAGTTTATCTTCTGTTCCGTTATATTCCTTGTTTTCAACTACAACAATGATAGCAGAAGAACTTTCTGTATTCGTTCCTGTACTTTCTTGATTACATGCAGTTAGAACGGTTAAATAAACTACTAACAGAAAACTAAGTGTTCTCTTCATAATAGCCTCCGGAAATCATTTTCTACCCTTTGATTAAAATTGACATTAGGCGATATACCAAGTTCAGTGACGTATCATAATGTATTCGAAAACGAACAATCCTAAAAGTTCTATTAAACAAACTTTCTAGGTTCCTCCACATAAAAATCCACATAACCGCAGCTTGAACAAACATAAGGTATTAACTCACTGTAATTTTGATTGTTATTCAATACGCTGCTTGGTATTTTATTTACACCTACAGTTAGTTCCAGGTGATGATTGAATACGGGCTTTGGTTAGAGATGAATCACATTTAGAGCACTTTTTACTTTGCATACATATCACCCTTTCTATTTCATAACATCATTCCTATTTTCTATAGTACATGCTTACTAGTTTTTAAATTAATAATTAGCCATATAACTTGAATAATCAAAGGGAAAATAAATGCGATTAGCAACACTATAAATGCGAACAATTTCAGCTCTAGTGTTTGGGTAACACCCGCTCCATCCACTTCTCTTATCCAGACAACAGCTGTTCCTACGACGAAAAGTATGATCCAAATTATATTAGCTATCCACCAGGAAATTCATCGTCTTTTCACATCATCACTCCTTTCAATTTAAGCTGCATCTTTCTTTTTTAATTCCCAGATAAGAGCAATTGTAGAAATAGCTCCACCTACCGCAAAGAGATAAGAAGAAAACGGTATTGTTTCATGCATGAATAAACCTCTTATTCCATAAAAACATAGGATAATAGTGCCAATTAAACCAATCATAAGCCGAATATTTTTATTGATTGTTTTCTCCCCCTTTAGGCTTCTCTTTGCACCTGATCCTTTATCATAAGTCCAAATATAGCGAAGAAGTTTAATACAACCAGCAATCCATAATAAAAGCCAAGCCCTTCAAAAAATAAAGAAAGAATGGGAAATATTATAGTTTCAAAGCCAAACAACATAATAATAAGTCCAATTCCTTTAGCGAGCTGCTTTTCATCCTTAGGTGTAAATATCTTTCCATATCCAGCAATAAAATTAGTACTACCTTTTTTCCATACACGTTTCCCAATATAAATGATTAAACAGCTTACTAGACTTATAAATAATAATTTCAACACCAGACATTACACCTTCTCCACATACTTTAATTTAACATATATAGTATATTTTACTATAATCAATAAACAATATTATGTATTAAAGGTGGACTCACAAAATAAAACACTGTAAAATATATACATACTAATTTTGGAGGTTTTTGTTTGTTAAACTTATGCTTAGAGCTGGGTGAGTAAGCTTCCTTAATGAATGTGTGCATAAAGGAAGCCCCATTTATGGAGTATAAAAAGCGGTAATTTAGCAAGTTGATAGGAGACTCTAAATGGATATCTTAATTAAACAAGAACTCACTGAAGAATATAATGAAACTGAAAAAGTTGTGAAAAGCGCTTTTTTAAATGAAGAATACAGCGATAAGAAAGAACATTTACTTGTGAAACGAATTAGGAAGTCAGATGAATTTATTCCTGAACTTTCACTAGTCGCATTAAATCCGAATGCAGTAGATATTATAGGCCATATTCTTCTATCTAAAATAACAATTATAGATGGTGATAACGCTACCGTTTCTTTAGCACTTGCTCCAGTTTCAGTTGCACCTCAGTATCAAAAACAAGGAGCTGGGAGCCAACTAATACACGCTGCGTTAAAACGCGCAAAAGAGCTTGGTTATCATTCAGTAATTGTTTTAGGGCACAAAGATTACTATCCTAAGTTTGGATTTAAACCAGCTAGCTCATGGAATATATATGCTCCATTTGACGTGCCTGAAGAATTTTTTATGGCCATAGAGTTAACAGAAGGATCTCTAAAAAATGTGCAAGGTGTTGTACATTACTCAAAATCTTTTTCAGAGTAAGCACTAAATGATTAATTAGGTTTTACGTAAAGGCTGCCTGGAAAATAATTTTATAGTATTTTCTATGGGCAGCCTCTTTTTTATTTACCTGATATTATTAAAGCGGTGGATTTTCCACACCTAAATGAACCCAATCTTCTTTTGGAGGCCCATAAACTCCAGCAGGTTTTAGGCCTGCTTGACGCATAAGAATGGTAATTTGACCTCGGTGATGAACAATATGTTTAATTAGTCCCATTAAGATTGTGGCATTTGATTGGGTTCTTCCAAACGCTTCTTGCGTATGTTCTAAAGATTCGTCTGTCCATTGCTGTTCGATAATTTTAGCGGCATGAGAACTTACATTTTTAAAGGTTATAGCGATTTCCTGTGCTGAAGATGGAACGCTTGCTGTACTTTCAATTCTGTCTATACTTAATCCGAATTCAGTTAGGTAATCTGGAATATTTGTTGTAAAATGCCAAGCAATTCTCCCTAACGTACGCCCTTCAGGATACACTTGTTGTTTCAACGAATCATCTGTCAAGCTATCTAAAACTTTTTGAGTCAGCATGGCTTCGTTGTTCCATTCTTTGATAAAATCTGAAATGGTATTATACATATAAAAGACCTCCCAATATAAATCTAATCTAAATCAATAACTAAATAATATCATAGAAGAAAAATAAGTTGGCTTATTTACTAAAGGAAGGAAGGAGACTTTATGTTATTTAAAGCTACCGCTCAAAAAACTGTTGTTTATCCTTTATTACTTTTAAATACTTTATTACTCATTCAAGCAGGTCAACATAAAGAACTTGCCTTTTTACACCTTTTGGCTATCCTTTGCTTGTTTCTTTCCCTTTTTCTCCGATATGAATTTCAGATAGACAGAGATACTTTAACCTATAGAATATATATATTATGGTTTAAAGTATATGCAAAAACCGTTAAACCCAGGGACATTAAAAGAATTGTATTTAAACGGTTAAATTGGAAATCAAAATTAGCAGTAGTAAAAGTAGAAAACGGGTGGAATATGCGAATAACATTATTTAGTCCACCAAATGTTTTTAAGGAGTTAGAAACATTTGCACATGAATATGATGTAGATATTCAAAAAACAGCAGATTATTAAATTCTAGAGAAAACATCTTGAATGCCACCGCATTTTGGATACATTAAACTCCATGTAAGTTAGGCCGTATAATCAGCGTTATTCATTTCTAATCAAGCTGCTTTTGGACCTCTCTAGCGCTACAAAGCATTAGTAAAGAGGTCCTTTCCTAAACACCCCCAAGTTAAACACTTTGTCCTCCTTCCTCACATCAACCCCAAGCCCTACATAAAAATAGGCTTCAAGGGCATTCTTTTTAACATTATTTGGATATATAATTCGTATATAACGCTTTTTAAGAGGTGATGATTCTGTATATATCAAAAAAGGTTGGCATTTTAAGCTGGTTTGCTACTTGCTTGTATTTTTTAGTTGAACCTTTCTTTATTTTGACTTCAACTGCTCCCTACAGTTTTTTACATCACGCAATGAGTGATCTTGGTGTAACTTCTTGTGGAAACTACACCTATTCAATTGCACCTCATGAAATTTGCTCTCCTCACCATTTCTGGATGAACGTATTGTTTATTATAAACGGATTGACACTTTCAATTGGTGTTTTGTACATTTCACAAAACCTAAAGAAAACAAGAAAAAGCCAACTAGCAACAGCTTTTATTCTTATATTAGCTTTAGGTAATATTGTTTCAGGCTTTATCCCGGCTGATATTAATTTATTTTGGCATTCAATACTTGCTCAGCTTGGCATGGTTACTGTTTTAGCTGGTCTTTGGATGTATGCATCATCTTTAAGCAGCGGCAAGTATTGGACTTATGGCTGCTTAATTTCCCTACTAATCATTCTCCTACTCATTATGCTTGTATTTTTTGTTCCTATGCCTACCGGTCTGCTGCAAAGGTTATTCTATTTAGTAATCTTTATATGGGGCACCGTGCTTTCCTTTATGTTAAACAAATAATCCACTATCACTCCGTTTCATATGAGCTTACAAGACTATGTTAAACTAGCCGGAATTTCAAATAGCAAAAAGTCCATAGAGGCATTCCCTATGGACTTTTTGCTATTTTGTTAAATAAATTCTCTTAATAATTCTTTAGATTTCTTTCCGCTCAAACCAAAATAATTGCCAATAAGTTTGACGTATTCTGTGTAAGTAACTTTTCTATTTAAAGCAGTTTCCCACCATCTCTGTGGATTATAATAACGACTTCCACTAGAGCAATAGGTTAATTGTATTCGGGTATCCTCAAATTCTTTATTAAAGTTTTTTTCTACCCTTTTCATATGGTAGTTTGAAGAAACAACGATAGCGGATTGAAAGTGATAGTTCATCATTAGCTTTTTTGTAAATTTAGCATTTTCCGTAGTACTTGTAGCGTGATTTTCTAATATAATTGAATCCTCAGGTATTCCAGAGTCTTTGGCTTGATGATAAAAATTATTCTCTTGACCATTCGAAAGGATCAAATGAGACGCATATCCTTTTTTATATAATTCAATTCCTTTCTCCAGTCGATCATTATCACCACTTAACACAATAATCACGTCAGATTTTACAGGCTTTTCGTTCACTACAAGCTCTTTCCCGGCAAACAGAAAAAAAATCATCCCTAATCCCAGCATGAATATACTGATCTTTACTCTTTTACCTTTAATTTTTTGCATATAGACCCTCATTTAAAAAGTTCACTTCATATCTTATCATAAAGCTCAATATTCATAAAAATAAAAAGGTAATCTTCAAAGAAATTTTGTGCGCTGCAGGTAATCACAGCTTTTATATAAAAGTTAAAAGGTAAAACTTTAACAAACATTCTTTCATTCTAAATATTTTTATGAATCACCTTTAATTTCTATAAGCTTAATATTTTTACTTATTTGTATTGATATTCATCTTTTCACTTATTTTTCATTTTTCTATGATAAAATCACGATGACACAAGAAACAAACAAAATAATTTATTTATTAATTTAAAAAGCTGACCATAATGGTCAGCTTTTTGCGTTAAAAGAGAAGTAACTACATCATAGCTTTCTATACTGATTCAGCTAGTGCATTTTAATCTTTAGTAAGATTCTAAGTTTTTTATTAGACAATTATTTTTCCTTAATGTTAAACTGTTTCCCTAAAGAAAAATAATTTAGGTTCAACTATATAATTTGCTAGCGCATATAGGCACTTCAGTCTATTCTAAGTCGAAATTTTATTTTTAAAGGGTTTCTTATGCCCAAAAAGTTTCCTACAGGCAAATTTATAGCATCTAATAAAAAAAATAAGCTGAAGTCAAAAAGTATCTTGTTCATTACATTAGGACTATTAAACGTTTTTAATTATACAGGCTATCCCTTGATAGACCTTTTATATAAAAAATACAGGCGAAACGGATTGGAGGTTTGGGATAAATCATGAGAAGGAATCTATTTTATTGATATTTTTCTAATTCTACATATATTAGAGAAACTTATATTCGATGATGAGAATAGAAATTTAATAAAGAAAAGGTGTTTTAAAGATGGAACGCAAGAAGTCAGAAAGCTTTAACTATGGTCTCGCTTTTACACTGCTGCTGTTTTTTATCGTTAGCTGTATAGCTATTTATAACGCGCAAAAAACAGGACAGTATTCTACAAACTTTGTAATTAAACAAGTCGAATGGTACGCAGTAGGTATTGGGATTATCTTCCTCACCATGAGGCCTGATGAAGATCAGTGGGACCAATTCACATGGTTCTTTTATGGGCTAAATATTTTTATCCTTATTTTACTCATCGTTTCTCCTCAAAGTATTGCTCCTGTCAAAAATGGTGCAAAAAGCTGGTTCGTCCTTCCTGGTATTGGATCGATACAGCCGTCTGAATTCACAAAAATCTCTTTAGTTTTAGCATTTAGTAAAGTGATACGAAATCACAACGAAAAATTTCGTGTAAGAGATATAAGAAGCGATGTTTTACTCGTTGGAAAGCTAGGAGCTACGTTAGCTATCCCTATTCTTCTTATTATGCAGCAGCCCGATTTAGGGACGGCACTTGTGATGATCTTTTTATTCTTTGTCATGATATTCGTTTCAGGGGTAAGTTTTAAGCTCATTCTTCCTACCTTTACTTCTATTATAGGAATCGCTTCAGGTATTTTATATATGGTTTTGAACCACCCGAAAATATTGGAAAAATATTTGCACGTTCAATCCTATCAGTTTGATCGTATCTATGCGTGGTTTGATCCGGAATCTTATGCCAGCAGCTTGTCTTACAACTATATGCAAGTGTTAAAAGCAATAGGTGCAGGATCTATTTCAGGAAGAGATACATCAAAGTTTTCAGTATATGTTCCTGAAAAACATTCAGACTTTATTTTTAGTGCAATTGGAGAAAGTTACGGCTTCGTAGGAACTAGCCTTATCCTTTTCTTATTTATGGTGCTTATTTACCAAATTATTACCGTCGCATTTCATACGAAAGATCAATTCTCTACATACATTTGTACCGGCGTTATTTCAATTGTTTTCTTTCATGTCTTAGAAAATGTGGGCATGTGTATAGGACTTCTTCCGATAACGGGAATACCACTGCCGTTTATAAGCTACGGGGGAAGTGCGTTAATGAGTGCGATGTTTTTGATGGGACTAGTATTAAATATAAGCTTTCGATCAAAGGCTTATATGTTTGATCAGGATGTGAGGTAATACAATGAGTAGTAAAAAAATAGCTAAAGAGATAAATTCAGACCTAAAGATTCGTATGCAAGTATTGAAATATATGTGTGTTTTTTTATTTTCTCTCTTGTATATAGCCGTTATTAGATGGTTTTTTTAGGAGGAGCTTTTATGTTCAAAAAAATTCTAAAGTGTTACGATTACAGATTTATTGCTGCGTTAGTTGTTTTAAGCCTAATCGGTTTAATTATGGTTTACAGTGCCAGCATGGTAACAGCGATTAGTCGTTATGGTGTATCTGGGGATTACTTTTATAAAAAACAAAAGCTTGCTCTTATAGCAGGCTTTATCATATTCACATTAGCGGCTATCGTTCCGTATAAAATTTATCAGGAAAAAGCAGTATTAAAAATTTTATTAGGTGTCTCTGTTGCACTCCTTATTTTAGTTTTAGCTTTTGGACATACAGCAGGTAATGCACAAAGTTGGTTTAAAATTGGGCCTATTGCTATTCAGCCGTTAGAAATAACAAAATTAACGCTCATTATCTATTTAGCCGCTGTTTTTGCAAACAAACAAGAGTATATCAATGATTTAAAAAGGTCGATTCTTCCACCTATGCTGGTTGTGCTTTTTATTTGTTTTTTAATTATTTTGCAGCCTGATTATGGCGGAGCCTTGCTTATTTTAGGAACAGTTGCAGCTATTGTGTTATGTTCAGGCATTTCAAAAAAATCTATTTTGAAAATTAGTTTACTAGGTGTAATTGGCACACTCATTATGTTAGCCGTGTTATTAGTAACCGGAAACATGGATCTTTTGTTTTCTCCAGGGCGTTTAGCTCGCTTCACTGGATTCTTACATCCTTTTGAAAATCAACAAGGAGATGGATATCAGCTTGTTAATTCTTATGTAGCTATAGGAAACGGAGGCATATTAGGTATGGGGCTGGGCCAAGGCATTCAAAAAACCGGCTACTTGCCTGAATCACATACGGATTTTATTATGGCCATTATCGCAGAAGAGCTGGGATTTTTGGGTGTGCTTCTTGTATTAGGGCTACTGTTTTTTATTATTTTTAAAGGATTAAAAACAGCTATTAAGTGTCGTGATCATTTTGGAGCACTGTTAGCTATCGGTATTTCCGTTATGATAGCTGTTCAAGTATTTGTAAACCTTGGAGCTGTCACGGGTCTTCTTCCTATTACCGGTGTCACCCTACCTTTTATAAGCTTTGGAGGTTCTTCGCTGACATTGTTAATGCTTGCTGCAGGAATACTTACCAATGTTTCGATGTTTAACACATACACTCAAACATATAAAAGCCAGTCAATGGAACAAGCTTATATAAGGAATGTTTAACGTTTGAATGGCTAAGTGGTGGCTATAATAAAAAGTCCTGACTATATATCAGGACTTTTTACTTTATTTACATAAATAATAATCAAGCAGCTGCTTAGAATTGCTGTGTTTTTTACTAGTAATTTATTAGAGGATAGATTTACTTCCTAAATAACGAGGTGCCCAGTAAGAATTGCTTAACGATGCAATAGTTACACCAGTTGAACTTCCAGCATGAATAAACTGCCCGTTTCCAATATAAATTCCAGCATGTGAAGGACCTCCAGTAGTATCGAAGAATACGATATCTCCAATATTCGGAGTAGATGTACTTTTTCCTGACTGATACAAGGTAGCTACTGTTCGCGGTACAGTTACTCCACCTCCATTTTTAAATACATAATAAATGAAACCACTGCAATCGAAACCATTTGGAGAAGTTCCGCCCCAAACATATGGCACCCCTATGAATTTTTTAGAATAAGCCACAATATCACTAGCTGTCGCTTGCGTTGAACTATTAACAGTTGAAGAACCAGTGGCGCTAGTAGATGCGTTATTTAAGGCATTTAAAGTAGCTGGACCTACTATTCCATCCACAGCTAAGCCATGATCTCGTTGGAAATTCATAACGGCAGTTTGAGTAATTGTGCCAAAATAGCCTGTTGGTGTGGCGTTAAAGTAACCTTTTTCCTTTAACAGCTGCTGTACTTTTTCAACTTCATTACTAGTCATTCCATATTTCAGAAGTGTACTGCTTGTAACCGCACTTGTTGAATTAGCTATTAACGCTTGATATGTATTAGGTCCCACCATTCCATCAGCGGTTAAACTATGAGAACGCTGAAAGCTTAGAACTGAATCTTTTGTAATTGAACCAAAATAGCCAGTCGAAGTAGCTGAAAATATGCCCTTCTGTCTTAAAACATCCTGTAATTCTTTTACGTCTGGATCTGTCATACCTTCTTTTAATAGCTTGTCCCCTAAAGCTGCATGGCTTATTGTTGGTAAAACAATCAATGATGAGCATAAAGCTAATGAAGAAATTATCTTTTTCACTAAGTATATCCCCCGATGTTATATTTTTCTTGTTCTTGACTATAAAATTTTAGCAGGGAGAAATAGAAAAGAAACAACCTATTTGTGAATTTTTTGTGACAATTCTAAAAATCACTTGATTTATTAGGAGGTAATTATTTGTTTTGTCATATAAAGTATAAATATACTTATAATGGTTAAAGTTACTATTCTTTGACCTTACTGTTTTACGTATATACCGCTAAATCTTTCATACAATAAAGCACCTTTTTATAATTGTGAACATAAAAAAGAAAAATAGAGGCTGCATGGTAAAGGATAGGGGGAATAATGTGAGCAAAATAGCGGGTTTGAAGCGCCGGTTTAAATACTTACTTATTAAACTATTACGATTAAAAGATCATTCACATAAAGTTGCGCTAGGTTTTAGTCTAGGTTCTGTTGTGAACTTTGTTCCTACCTTTGGATTTGGCCTTATACTATCCGTAGGTTTAGCTAAATTATGTAAAGGAAACAGCATAGCAGGACTCATTGGTGGAATGTTTTTTATGTGGGCCTTTCCGTTGATGTTTTACTTGAATACAGTAGTTGGAGGATATATATTCCCAATCGATCTTGATCAAACTTTACTTCAGAATACAGATGAAGATTTAGATAATCGACTAGAACTAGGAGCAAAAGTAGGAAAGAATTTTTTAACAGGCATGATTCTTAACAGCTTCTTATTTGGAAGTATACTCTATATTGCTAGCTACTATATTATAAATCAGTACAGAGGCTTTCTCTTACACTACATCTCTAAAAAGTGGATAGTAAAAAAACCGTACTAAACAAATGGATTATTAGCTTGATTTCAACCTTTATTTCTAATTGTAAATTAATATAATTTATATAAAAAAACCATTAACCTGAACATTTTTTCAAAAGGCATAGAGGTAAATTAGCCCATAATTGATACCTATGGTTATCAATTATGGGCTAAGGTACAATCTTTGTTTCTGTTTTAAGATAAATATGGAGGAAATACATTGAAAGAGAGCTCTGTCTATTTTTTTCTTGAATATCAATTTGCTGCATGTGTTCTAATGTACTCCTTTCAATTGTATATATCATTTACCATTTTTTATCATAACGATCGATAGTAAACCTAATATATTTTTTTCTTTGTAAGAGTACATTCAGTTTAAAAACTTAAAAACAGTAAAACAGCTCCACGTAAAAATAAGTAGCCATACTATGATAATAATTGAACCCACAACCCAATTTTTAGGTTTTTCATTTTGAATGAGCTCTTCTGCTTTTATTGTGCAGTCCTCTATTACATTTTTAGGTATCATCTTTAAAGCAAGCATAATTCCTAAAGGAACAATGATTATATCGTCAATATAGCCTAAAACCGGTATAAAATCAGGAATTAAATCGATTGGACTGAAGGCATATGCAACCACACAAGCAGTAAATACTTTGGTATACCAAGATACTCGTTCATCTTTATAAGCTAAGTATAAGATAAATAGCTGCTTTTTTAACTTTTTAGCCCACAGCTTTAGTTGATTAAGCATGTTTCCTATTCTCCTTTTAGTAGGTTTTTTAAATAAGTATATCAGGAGATGGATACTTTTATTTTGCAACTCAATAAAACATTACATTTATCATTAATTCGGCAAGAATTTGGCTTAGCGACACTATTTTTAACTTTCCTAGTATCTTATTAGTAAATCTAAAGCTATACGAATAACTGATTAATGCAGTCATCTTGATTTGCAGCTAGCTTTGGAACAGCTCCAACAGGAACCCAATAATAGGAAAAGATTAATCCTGCATCTTCCCCTTCAGAATTCACCTTATATTCCCACCGTTCTGCCGTTTCTTTTTGAACTTCTAAATGAAAAACATGTCGTTCATGATACTGACTTTTACTTTCATGATGATAGACGTATGTTTTCAATTTTGTGACGGATAAAAACTCCACTAATCCAGATTCTTCTTTGACCTCCCTATATAAAGCTTCTTCAATTGTTTCTCCCTCTTCTACAGTACCTGCTGGAACTTGAACTCCTGCTTCTGGATAATCTCTATGTTCGCAAACTAGTAACTCTGTATAGGGATCATTGAATCTAGTTATGTAAGCCATAACTTTTGTTATAGTGGGGTTTTCCTTCATATTCCCTTCCTCCTTTAATGAAGACTAATTGAAAATATCTCTTTTTTTAACGAACTTCTTTAATTCAAAAAAACATTTATCGATGTGTAAATTTATAGGAATATTTATACCGTACAGCTCAAGGAGGTTAAAAATGCCTATAATGTACTTGATTGTTATAACTACAGTTGCTTGCTTACTTTTACTTTCATACAAACTGAGCAGAACAACATCTTCTTTAAAATATACAATACCTTTAATTGCAGGAATAGTTAGTCTAAGTATTGTTATTATAAGCTATTTTTACGGAGGATTAACTGGTATGGGAATTGGAGTAGTTAATTTTGCTATTTTTATAGGATCCATTATATCTATAATCATCATATTATTAAGTGAGATAATAAGAAGTAAAGAAAGCCCCATAAATAAACCTTAGAGCTTTCTTTGCTTTCTAAATAGATTTTATTCATATTGTCCTTCTTAAAAATACCTATCAGAAGAGTAAGGATTCCGATTAAAAAGAAAAGCGGCAATGATAGCATCATTAAACCAACTTCTGCAAAACCATCTCCTTGATTAATACTAAATAGAATAGGAACAACACAGGAAAAGAATGGAGTTATTATTAATATAATAGTCGTTCCCCATACTATATATTTTTTTTAGCTGACTTTCCTTGGCTTAGTCTACTCGCAAACATAAGACCTAATACTAAAACAGTTAATGCGATTCCGATTGCCATTTCATCCCCGCCTTTCTCATAATGAAAAGTTTTATCTTTAAACCCCGCCCCCGTTTTTTAGCTCTAGTGCTACTATAAATATACTTGTAATGATAAATAAGATTAACCCTTCTCCCATTGTGATTGAACTTTTTATCTGTATATCCCTTCAGCTAAATATTACCATTAAAAAAGCAATCCATAGAAATTTAGTCAAAAAAGAAGTAATGCTCCTATTTCAGAAGCATTACTTATCTTTATAGATTAATTAGTAAATCGCATATATAACCAAAAGCTTTATCAAAAAACAACTATGCTTTTGCACTGGAATTATTGCTGCTTATCATGTCTTGGCTACCAGATTTAATGTTTTTAGCTACTAGTATACCTACTACCCCCGATAACCCTAAAATAATGAAGATGGAGTTGTAGCTTGTAACAAGAGCAATAAGCGTGGACGAAATAATACTTCCGAAATAACGAAACGTTGAATAAATGCCAGAGGCTGTACCAGACTGCTCTTTGCTTACCGAGTCTAGAGAGGCAACCTGCATGCTTGTTAGACCTATTCCGGTCGAAAAACCTCCAATAATTAAAGCCACTATAAGAAAAAGAATAGATCCAACGTTCTCTAAAGATAGAAAAAAAATATTGGAGAAAATGATCATAGCAAAAGAAAATCCAATCACTTTTTTAGAACTAAACTTATTGTTTAACAATCCTCCTATCCAGCCGCTTAAAGACATTGAAATCGAAAAAACCGATAAAACAATACCCGTTTGTGCTGTAGATAAGTGAAATTGAGCCTTCATTAACAGCGGCATAATTAATAAAATCACATACATAACAAAATTGCTAAGCATAATAGACAAATTAGCGCTTGTAAAGGTGGCATTTTTAAACAAAGAAAAATTGATAATCGGGTTTTCTGCCGTATTTTCTCTTTTGATAAACAAGAATGAAGATAAAACAAATACTAATCCCATTATTAAAGCCTTAGTAATTTCCATACCGTGTGTTAATAAAATCAATAAGGAAATACTAATGGCTAAATAGATGGAACCTTGAATATCTAAAGTGCTTGCTTGTTTTTTTACATTAGATTTAGGAATCATAACTATGCCACTGATTAAAGCTAAGAAAAGAAAAGGCACATTCACCCAGAATATAGCTTCCAAGTTGAAGTTTTCAAGCAATACAGACCCTAGCAATGGTCCAATTGCAGCACCCAATCCCATTCCCATTCCAAATACACCTAAAATTTTAGGAAGCCGCTCTTTTGGCACCACATATCTAATGATGGCTATCGTGTTAGGGGTGAGTAAAGCTCCTCCTACTGCCTGCAGTGATCGAAAAATAATAAGGGAAATGAGATTAGTTGAAAATATACATCCTAAAGATGCTATAAGAAAGAACACTACGCCACATAAATAGATATTTCTGTTTCCGTACAAATCTCCTAGCTTTCCAGCGATAGGCTGAGTAACAGCCATTACAATCAAATAAATAGTTACTACCCACGAAATATTTGCAAGTGGTTCATTAAAATGAGCTGATATAGTTGATAGAGCAACGGCAATCATGGTTGAATTAATTGGTACAAGAAATGTCCCGATTAGCAATGAAATAATCAAGATAAGCTCTTTATGTTTACCCAAACATTAATGCCTCCTTTTAGTGGAGAGAAATTCCCTTTATAAACGTGTTTATACTGTTTTTTATCATATCTTGATAATCCGCATGTAAGGCTTTGTCTCCAAAATTTAGTTTATACATAAAATATCCCCAATACGTACTTAGGAAAATCTCTGCTTGTGTGCAGCAATCTAATTCTTTGATAGATCCTTTCCTTTGCATTTCTTCAAAATATTCTTTTAATATTTTTTTCGTATCATTAATTTTTTTGATAATTTCCTCGTGCGCTTGTGAGAAAATTAAAGGGTCTTTTAAAGCAATTGAAATCATGTCTCGGTTATTATCAAAGTCTTTTAGTAACAGGTAACCGAAATTCGTCAAATCTTTTTCAAGCTCCCATTCAATTGATTTATCAAAAATCTCAAGTGAAAAGCTTGTTGTTTTGACAATAGCTTGAATAATGCCTTCTTTATTGCCAAAGTGGCGAAAGACCGTCAATTCATTGACGCCAGCTTGTTCTGCAATTTCTCTAGTGGTAGTACCTTTATAGCCTTTTTCTTTAAGCAGCTCTATTGTAGCTTTTGTGATCTTCTTTTTTGTTTCATCTTTTTTCATATTGATCATCCTTTATGCTTCCTGAATGTAAGTATTTACTTTCCATTAGGCAGTATATAAAGGAAAAAGAGCTGTTGTCAAATGGAAGCAAAGAGAATTATTTATTCATTTAAAAGCGTCACAATTCCATTCGTACCATCGACCATAACCATATTGCCATCTTTTAGCTTATCCGTACTTATTTTCGTACCAACTACTGCAGGAATTTCATATTCACGTGCAATTATTGCCGAGTGAGAAAGAATACCTCCAGCGTCGGTGATAACAGCCCCCGCAGTTTGAAATAAAGTAGTCCAAAGTGGAGTAGTGGTCTTACATACTAAAACGTCCCCTTTTTCTAACTTGTAAAATTCCTTTGTGTTTGAAATAACTTTTACTTTTCCGGTATAGATTCCTGAAGAAGAGGCTAATCCTTTGATAGAATGTTCGCTGTTCGCGTCATCTTCCTCAATAGCTCCCATATATTTCTCAGCTTCTTTCAGATGAGCTGCTTCAGGGACGCCGAAGTATCTAGGTAAATTAGACGTTTGCTCATGTTCTGCGTGTTCTTTTTTACGTTTCTCGATTAATTTTGTCATGTCTGCTGGATTTTCTAAAAGAGACTCTAGCTCATCAAGATATAAGAAGAAAACATCTTCTTCCACTAGAAAAACATGATGATGTACTAGTAAATTACCTAGCTTAAGTAGGAACAAACGTGCTTTTGCATCCAGCATTGCATCGATATAAAAATGATGGTCATCTCTTATAACGGATGCATCTAATGCCCACTGATAGTATTTTTTAAACTCTTCTTTGTGTTTGCTATCCGCTATCTGTTCCAGAAATTCATTATAGTTCTGTTCACGTTTCTTGACCGTCTGTTTGAAATTCTCATCAAAGTTGTAATTGTCATTAACATATCCTTGAATAATTGATAATGCGTGAAGAGGATTCTCTAGCCAAGTTTCTCCTACAAAATCGTGACTTACAACGTTTCGATATCCATACTGTTTTAGAAAAGTATCTACTTCAGCCATAAAGCTTTTTGCTGCTTTATTTCCCTCTAATTTCTTTAATAAAGTTTCTGTGCATTCTTCTTGAAAGATTTCAGTAAGTTCACTATCTCTTTTCACTGTTAAAGCAAGTCTAGAAAGCTGTTGATCCGTTTCCAACGATTTGTTCATTTTCCCCGTCAATAGCTCATAAACATCGTGTCCGGATTTTTTATTTGTAAGGTTTTTATAGTACTCTTCAACTATAGTATTTAAAGACATTTGAGGCATAACAATATCAAAGTGCAGATCATATGCCATTTTATAAAAATCAGCTAAACTTTGAAGAATCTCTTTTCCTCTCTGAAGGGTTAGATTTTCATAGGTAAAACTATTTAATTTGTTATAGTAAGGCAAGAATTGTTCCGTAATCATTTGATTCATTCGTTTTGTTAGGATTGGATAAATACTTTCCATCAATTCTTTATTTTCTTGGAATCTTTTACTAGAATCTCCTTTAAAAGGCTCCATTTTTGTATAGATATGACCTTTATAAAGTTTTAAATTAAGTCTATTAAACATAAACTTTAATTTTTTAAAACTAGCAGCTGTTCCTTCAGAAAATGCCGGAATAATAAATGAAGCGTACAAAGGACTAACAGCATGAGAAAAACTTGTGTCATTTAAAATCCAAAACTCTTCCATATCGTCGAAACTTAAAGATATATCTTTTTGGAAAGGAGTTAATTCTTTGGCCTCTGTTAATGTGGTAATAGCTCTTGCCTGCAATAGATATACTTGATTGTCTTGAACCCCAAACTCTATGTCTACGGGATGTTGGTAAAGAGCTTCTACTTCTTTTGTTATTTCGGCCAATTCAATGATTTTCTCGTCTGTTAAACAAAACCTTTGCTGCTCATCTTCCGTTGTTTCGATTTCTTCAACGCCTTCAGCAAGTGGAATTATTTTTACTTCTTTTAGCCCCTTTTCTTTCTCTATTTTAAAAGTTTGTTTATTAACTAGGTAAACATCAGGTGTTACTAAGCCCGATACGATTGCTTCTCCTAGTCCATAGCTGGCATTAATCATCATTTCTTTTGTATTATGAGTGACAGGATTTTGACTGAATATCACTCCCGATACTTCGGACTCAATTAACCCTTGAACAACAACTGCCATTGAAACTTCGTCAAAATTAGCATACATATTTTGAGTATATTGTTCGACTCTTTCAGTAAAAAATGAGGCCCAGCACGCTTTCACTTTACTCAAAAAATCCTCGGTGCTTTTCACATTAAGATAGGTTTCATACTGGCCAGCAAAAGATGCACCTTCTAAATCTTCAGCACTAGATGATGAACGAACAGCTACCGATGTATAAGAGCACTTTAGGTTTCGAAATGTCTCTATGAGATCTGATTCAATTTCAATAGGAATTTCCCCGTGTAAAATTCTCTCGTGTATATTATCCGTTTGACGATCAATCCCGTTCCATTCGATATATCGCTTTAAAGCTTCCGTTTGAATAACAAACCCATCTGGAATCGGTAAATTTTTTCTTTTCATTTTTATAAGGTTTAAAGCTTTTGCTCCAACTCGTTCATTCGCCTCGTCCACCTTTTGAAAACTTAAGCTATACATTAAAAATATTCATCCTCCCACAAACTAATTTTAAAAATGTAAGTAATCACTTACTTTATATTTATTTTAATTCTTTTAAATTTTTATGGTCAATAAAAAATGGTAAAATATTTTAAAAATGCATATTTAGTTGTGCTTTATTTTAATTTCACTTAAATAATATTCCTCTTTTTTATTACATTTTTTAACTTTTATTAGTCTTTTTTATTATAAAGTCTAAATAGTTAACCAATTAAAAAGTTACTAAAAGAAATGCAAAAAACCCCATCTAAATTAAGATGGAGGTTTTCCTCTTTTACAGTTGGGTTAACCATTATCTCTGAGTGCTTACAAGCTTCCACTGGCTGAGTGTCAACTTAATTTTGTATTCTCTAATATATAAGTGAGCGCTATCAGATTTACGAATCATATGTGAAGTCATAATCCAAACTCTCCCTTCTTATAAAACTATTTTGGAAATCTTAACCTAAGCATAGCTCAGTATTGTAAACCATTTATTAATGACAAGAAAAGATTATGTAAACATTTTAAATTACAGGGGAACCGCTCATTACTTATGTTTCAACTTCAGTAGATTTAAGTCTATATATGTGTGAGTTCATTGACGGAGCAGAAACTGCAGTGAAGATTTAAAAAATCAAGTGGATTCCAATACTGTAAGGTAAACGAAAAGGATAGCCCTTTAAAGACCTATCCTCTTACATGCATATAAAAAATTTATTTTCTTAATAAAATTGAGACATTAACCATCTATAATGGTTATGTACGAGGATCAGTCTATTAGACTGACAAGCTACTATTTATGTTAGATACAATCCTTTTTAACTCCATTAAATCATCTATTACCACATCGGCCTGCGCAAGCTCAGCTGCTTGAGCAAAATCAAAATTGCACCCCACTGCCATTAAACCATTATCCTTTGCAGCATTGATATCCGATAGACGGTCTCCCACTACTGCTGCGTGCTTTACATCGTATTTCTTTATAATCGTTTTGACTAAATCTCCTTTATCGAGCGTTTGGATTTGTTGAATACTAAATGTTTCTGTTACCCACTTATCCAAATCGTAATGGTCTACAATCGCTTCTAAATATTCCTTCAAACCGTTACTTGCTATGTAAATGGAGCAATTATTTTCTTTTAAATAGCTAAAAACCTCTTTTACATTGGGGTATAAAGCGCCTTTCCCTTTTTTTATATTCTCAACTAAGCTTTTCAAAAAATAGCCATCCGTATACTTTCTTATTTCATCTGAATGAGTAGGTAATAAAGCTTCCCATACTTTGGGTAACGGTACACCCATGATTTCACGATACTTATCAATAGGAGTACTAGTATCCCACTGGTTAAGTGTACGCAAATGGTTAAAGGTATCATCAAGTGATAATTCTAAAATTTTATCTGTTTGAAACAGCGTTCCATCCATATCAAAGATTAGTGATTGCAACATTAAGTATCTCCCTCTTTCAACAGTATTTAATACGTATCTATATACAATACCATAAAAAGGAAGATGTAATTTATTAAAAATAGTAATCACTGTTCTCAGCACAAAAAGAGCACCTACTTATTTATAGGTACTCTTCTTAACTTTACATACTTTGTTTGAAATAATAAATGAAAAAGTGGCCGCTATAATCGAACTTAAAAATGGATAATTAACAGAAAAAATACTGACCGTTGAGCTACTCAAGTGCTGTGAAGTCTCAGGTACATATGTAAGTGTAAGAAATAGACCAGAAACAATTTGAAAAGCAAATAGCAACAATATAAAACTACCAATAAACACTGTATAGTTTTTCAAAAAAGCGCCTCCAGTACTCTTAATTTATAAACCTGATATTATTTTAAAAATAGTGACGCAACGATAAAACCTATAATCATTACAGTAATAAGTACACCAAGACCCTTCCATCCTAAGCTGCCTGCTAAACCAGATAAGTTTCCAGCTTCATTTCTATTAAATGCATCGTTCATATTCCCAGCTGGATTTCTTTTTACCTCTTCGTGTTTTAATCTCTCTCTTCTTCTTTCAGGTGTTTCTTTATCTTCGCTCATTGTCACACCACCATTTTTAAAACATTATAACATATTATGGTTAAAATATAAATTAATGGTTTTTTAGAAACAAAGAAAGAAACCTATAGTGACAGATCTCTTTTCCTCAACTAACTGTACACATTTCTTTTTTTAATAAGTATGAAACAACGCTTTTTAATGAAAAAGTATACAGCTCTAGTTAATATAATTACTATTACAAACACCTACATCAAAGAGATCCTCTTTATTTAAGGGGATCTCTTTAATAGCCTTATACTAGATACACATTCTTGAAGTTTTTTTTTGTAAGCTTATTTATTTAAAACCTCTTCTTTTATAATTGCTTTTTCATAGATCAATGGTTTGGTTCCTGCTTCTGGTAAAAGATAAATAAAAACAGTAAACATAAGTTGGAGGATTGAAACGACGGTTAAAAATAGAAAAAGACGTTCCTTATTCTTAAACCATATTACTAAACATAAAACTACAGATATTAACGACAAAAACAAAAAAAGAAAAAAGCTATATAAATAAGAAACACCGTAACGATACGAAATATTTAAAAAGAAGAATACTATGTAGAAAAGTATAAAAGTTGACGGTACTACTTTAATAAAGTTGCTCAATAGAAAAATCCTTTCCCTTTATTTGTTGTAGATTGGTCGCCCTAACACTCAATTTACATAAAAGAGCAAATATTGAAAGTTACAGCAAACATGATTATATTTATTTACTTCAATTTTTATCTCTCATTTTCTTTCTTTGAAAAATGAAACTAGCTATAAACAAAAAGCCCAATAACATCGTTAAATAAAAGGTTACAGAATCACCTGAACGATTAAATTCATCTACAATGATTCCTTCTTGAAACAATAAGGCCGCTGCAATTATTAGAAAGAAAAAAGAATTTACGAGGACGTAACTATTTGCTTTAACTTTATTTCTCAAGAAAGTTATATACAAAAAATTGCCTACTGAAAAAACCACGATTAGGTAATAAATTGGCCTTAATAGTGTAAATGGTTCCCCAAGCATCAGTATATTCTCCTCTATTACTATTATTTGAAATTTACTAGTCAATATATTTCATTTTGCAAATAAATGATTATTACTCATCTTAATTATTTATTTTTTGAAACAAAATTCCTCCAATTTTACTATTATCATCTAAAGAAAACTCAATGTTGAGTTTATGAGTTTTATCAAAATACCCTATTATTGTTGCTCCGGTATCTTCTCTTTCGTAATAATTTTTACCATATGCCCTAACGACACTTTGTTTGCTGTCACCAGTATGTATTCCTTTCTCTGTAGCATACTTGTTACTAATCAAGTCATATCTGCTGACTTGATTATCTACAATTTTAAATTCAACATCATACTTTTCTGTACTTTTTCCGTAAATGTAGGTAGTATACGGAGGCTGCTCAGTAATCTCTATAAATTTTGGTTTCTTCTTCAAACAACTTGCTACGTCATATTTAGAACTGCCTATTGATACTAATTGAACGTTTTCTGATTCAAGGTTTGTGCTTTTGGTGCTTGAATAGTATTTTTCTTTAGGTGTAGAAGATGGATCACAGCTAGCTACTAATAGTAAAATGAGTGGAAAGACGAACAAAAAATAATTCTTAATGCGCACTGTTAGACTCCTTTATATCGTTTGTTTTTACTCTGACTCTCAGCATTTTTTAATCTATTAACTATTTTTCTTTTGCCTATACAAGTCAATCGAATAGAAAACACTAACTGCAAAATAATACATGGCAAGTATAGCTAACGTCTCATAAACAGATTCCGCAGCGCTATTTTTCACAAAAGAAAAAACAGTACGCACTACAAAGAAAACGATAGGATAGATGATAAATAGAGAATTAAATTTACGATTCATAACAACACAAAGTTCCTTTATTTGGATATTTATGATTATTATAACATATATTTTTCTTTTTTATTTCTCTCCTACATATTCAGTAAGTTTTTCGTTTACATAACTCCGTTTATCAACAGGACTAAATCAAAAAAAAATCTTATCAGTAGGTCTTCTTTTGATTATCCGTTGTTTTCGATTTCTTATCTACGATGAATTTTAAATGGCTAATAAAAATCAACAAGCCACAGATAACCATTAACCAGCGCGTAATCCCTTGATGTAAAGGGTCAAAAAGGTTTAATAAAGCTATTCCCAATCCTGATAACATAGCTAGATAACGTAAGATCAAGTATAATCCCCCATTCCGAGAGTGAAGAGAATCCCCCTTCATACTTAAGTTAAAGCTTCTTACCACACCATAGGCAAAATGAAATTCCAATGATGGATGAACCACCATCATGGATAATTAAACCGTATTCCTGGACACTCAAATGGATCACTATGAATATCACACGTAAAGTTCACATGATAATTCATATAATCGCAGCAATGCTTTTTCATTCGTTTGCTCCTTACTATATCGTCATTATTACTTTTCTCGGTAAGCTGAACAGTGGTCATCTGAAATACGATAATTTTCCTTACCGGTTGGGGCTGCTACCTCAACTAATTTATGTCCCAACCAGTCCCACACAGCTACTGTATGCAAAGATACCCATTTCAGATCTCCTCTAGCAAGACGAAAAGAATCATACCAGTTTTCAGTCGTTACTAATAGATTTTTATAAGTAAGTTCCGTTTTCCTTAAGTGTTTGATTTCCAACATGAAATCTAACATATTTTCTTCCTTAGGCACTTGAATAATTCGCGCTATAAATGTTCCGCTAGGATTTTTTTTCGTTTTATAAACTTTTTCCCTTTCTATTTCTAACTCTGGACGACCCCTCATCTTCCTTCCCCCTGTGTGCTAACACATAATCTCTATGCTAAAAGGTTATAGCTGTTTCAGTAATTCTTCTAACTTTTCTTCAATATCTGTTTCTAAATGATTTTTTGACAAATCATACAAAGCACCTGTCCCTTTAAAATACCCACCAAAGTAATACCATAATTGAAGGTAATGAACGTATGCATCTTCTTCATCTGTAAATCCATCAAAGTTTATCGCAACTTGGGAACGATATTCTTTTTCTAGACACTGCTCCGAACTTAGATTTGGTAGTTGGTCGCCATCAATATCTCGACACACCCATATTTTTAAGTTCTGCTTACCATCATGTTCAAATTTATTTCTATATTTGTGCTGAAGACTTTCGCTGTATGCCTCTCCTACTTCTTCCAACTTCACTATCTCTCTTTTTAAATTCTCATTTATTTCACTCTCAGGGACTAAAATGTATTTGTCATCTGCTTCCTGACCCTGTTTATCCATAAATAGCTTTTTCAATTTATCAAACAAGCTTTTCCCACCTATCTAAAAAAGATATAAGCATGTTAAATTCGACTAAAGAAAGCTCATTTCCTTCTCTGAACTGCGTTTAGTCGTCATAACTAATATGATATCAGCTACTTCCTTACGTGTGGAATCTTTTACGAGAGTGCTGATTTTCTGACATACTTGTAATTCGATATTTTTTACAGTGAATACATATGTTAAAGTGTAAAGTAGTGGAACGAAAGGAGTAACGACAACATGGCTCAACGAATCGTCAATATGTTTTTATCTGTTTTAGCTGCTTATGGAACGTTAATTCTAACGAAACACATGAGTATTGCAGATAATATTTTTGTGACACAGATTGTTCGTCTGATCATTTGTATTGTGGCTGTTATCATTGTGACAGGAATTACTACATACATTTTCAGGAATAAATCTTCTAATAAATAAAAGGGCAGCTATTTAGATAGCCGCCCTTTTTGTTTTCCTTAATTCTCATTTTATTTCACCCTAAAGAAATGGGGATGTCTCAAACACTCATGAGACATCCCCATTAAGGCTATACATACTTTTACGCGTTTAAAGCACGCACAAATTCTTTTGCTAGGCTGATTGTAGACTGCGGATTTTGTCCTGTTAAAAGCTTTCCGTCTACTTCAATATGATCGCTCCAATTATCTTTTGCAATAAACTCGGCGCCTAGCTCACGAAGCTTTGTTTCAAGAAGAAACGGCATGTATTTATCTAACGTTGTATCTTTCTCTTCTGAATCAGTAAACGCTGTAATACGTTTTCCTTTTACAATCGGCTCACCATTTTTAAGCTTTCCGCCTACAAGAGCTGCCGGTCCGTGGCATACCGCTGCAATTAGCTTGTCGTCTTCAGCAAATTCTGTTAGCAAACGATGTAAGTGCGTATCGTCTGGAAAGTCAAACATTGTTCCGTGCCCTCCAGGTACAAACATACCTGCAAATTCTTGTGAACTTACTTCAGCTAATGATTTTGTATTCTCTAAAAGTTTTCCTGCTTCTTTGTCTTCGTCCGTCACATCATCTGTTAAGCTGTTAGGATCCACAGGTGATTTTCCGCCTTTTGGACTTGCTACGACTACTTCGTATCCTTCTTTTTTAAATTCTAAATATGCTTCAGAAAATTCCGTAAGCCAAATTCCAGCAAGCTCTCCATTTTCCATCGTATGTCCATTTGTAACAACCATTAAAACTTTTGAATTTCCTGCCATGATTTACTCATTCCTTTTTCATTTATTATTTACATACATGTATCATTAATAATTCATTTATCTCTTTGAATATGTTCCCCGGTATTATTTGATGAAAACATGGTAACTTTTTCTTACTAATAAAAAGAACAGGTGAAAATAATAGTTGAATTATATAGAGAAGCAGGATCTTTTTTACACTTTAAAGATTAGACGGAGCCGATTTTTTATATGCAGTGTGACAAGTCTTCACTTTAAATATTTTTTTGACATGTACACCCAATTCGATTAATATCAAATTAGATGTATATCGAATTAGAGGGAGAAGGTATTAAGCTATGCAATTAGATAAGTTGGTTAATTATCATAAAGCCGTTGGTGATCCTACCAGGATTAGAATTATTTCACTATTAAAAAAAGGGCCTCTTCACGGGCAAGCAATTGCTTACAAACTGGGGTTACAGCCTTCAACTATTACTCATCATATTTCAAAGCTAAGAGATGTAGGAATTGTTTATCAAAGAAGACAAGGAAACATTATTTATTTTTATCTAGACCTTGAAAGACTTGAATATAACTCGAAGGCTATTTTAAGTATTGGAGAGGATTCGATGGAAAATCAAGACAACCATTTACAGGATAAAGACAAATTATCTATTGTTAAAAACTTTATAAATAGTGACGGTACTTTAAAAATTATTCCAAGTCAAAGAAAGAAAAAGAACGTAATATTAGCCTATTTAATACGTGATTTACAGCACGGAAAAACGTATCCAGAAAAAGAATTAAATGAACATATTAAAAAATATCATGAAGATTATGCAACGATTCGCAGAGAGTTAATTATGCAGCATTTTATGTATAGGCAAAATGGAGAATACGAGTTAAATCCGAAAGAGATGTGGCCCGTTATTTATTAAAGTGGACGTAAAAACGTTCATTTTTTAAGTCTTCTAATTCGATATATGTCTAATTAGTTTGTGTTGTTTCAAATAGAATTAAAGTAAAAATGTAATTTCCAAAATGAAAGAAGCCAACATTTTGGTAAGCATGTGACATTAATTTTATTCTCCTATGTGTTGGCACAGCAACCATATTAGTTTGCTTACTGCTTCCCCTAAAAGCATCTGCTTTGAAAAAAAGCATAAAGTCTCTGTATGCAATAAGGATTATCCTCTACCAGTTAAATTAGTGAATAATCCTTATTTTTTAAAACTATAAAAAAAGTGTTTTAACCATGATGAGATCTATTTGTTCTTCGTCTCCCATATAAAATGAGTGAGATCCAATTTGAACAAATCCCTGTTTCTTGTAAAAAGCAATCGCATTTTTATTTTTTTCCCATACGCCTAACCAAATTTTCTTTTTATTAAATGTCGTTGCTATCTCTACTGCTTTATTAAATAAATGTTTACCAAGTCCTTGTTTTTGAAAGCTGTTACCTATATAAATTCTTTCAATTTCAAGCGCTTCTTCCCCCATCTCTTCAGACTGAGCGTCATTCATATTAACCTTTAAATAACCTGCAATTTCATGATTAACATACATAAAAAAGAATTGCGAGGACGTATTGGATAGTTCTTTTTCTAGCTGTTCGATTGTAAATGCTTTTTCTAAATAAGCTGTCATATTTTCTTGTGAATTCTGATCTTTAAATGTCTCATAAAACGTTTTATAGCTAACGTCTTGAAGATCATATACATCTTCAAGAATACACTTTTTTATATGCATCATCACTGACATGCGCCTCTCCTTTATATCATCAATAATTTCTCTTGTTTCCTTTTTTGACAAACTCCCAGTCTGTTTCGATATTTTTTCTTACTCTTTGAACCAGCTTAAGAATGGTATCTGCTTCTTCCTGGGTAAAACCTTCTAATGCCACTTTATCCGAATAATCATTTTCTCTTTTTATAAACGGGTATACGTTCTTCCCTTTTTCAGTAGGAAAAAGGTTTTTATTTTTTTTATTATGGAGATCATCTTTCTTTTCAATAAAACCATTCATTTCAAGCTTTTTTATAGCCCGAGCCGCTGTTGTGCGATCTACTTTTATCATTTCAGCTAACTTTTCCTGAATGATTCCTGGATTTTCACATATTCGCACCAAATACAAATACTGCCCTTTTGTCAGGTCATATTCTTTAAATTCTATATTACTAATTGAATCCAATGCTCTTGCTATCATTCCAATTTCACGCAGAATTTCACTCATAAAATATCTCCTTTATACATATTTTTGTTGCAAATACAATAAAAATAATCTACATTTAATGTATCTTAAAATAGTTGCATTTGCAACAAAAAATAGCAAAAAGGATGATGTCAGTGAAGTATGTTGTTTATGCAGGAGGAATTTTACTATTAACTCTTGGAATTGCTTTGACGATACAATCTAACCTAGGAGCTTCACCTTTTGATGCACTGTTGGTTGGACTGTCACTAAACGTAGGTTTTAGCGTTGGAAGCTGGGAGATTATACTTGCCTGTATTTTAATTTGTGGTAATTCTCTTTTAAGCAAACAAAAGCCAGAAATACTGGGACTGTTAACGGCATTCATAACAGGTCTTGGTATCGATATATGGCTTTTTTTCTTAAAGAATTGGATTACGTTCGAAAGTTGGTACAGCAAAGTATGTTGTTTCGGAATCGGTTTAATTATTATAGGAGTGGGAACCTCAGCCTATTTACATACAAATTTTGCACCTATTCCAATTGACCGCTTAACATTAATCATACAAAAACTAGCTAAAACCAATTTATTTCTTTCAAGAACATTTATTTACCTCACATTCTTACTAGCTGCGATGCTTTTAAACGGACCAATTGGTGTTGGAACGTTATTAACCGTGTGTTTAGGCGGCGTGCTGCTTAATTTCTTTATGCCCATTACTCAAAAAGCAGTAGACTGCATAGTACCAAAATCTCCTACCTCACAAAATCATAAACGTTCCATTACATAACTGAAACGGCCTCTGTCTACATCATGAATTTTATGGATAATGATCATTAATAAACAGAAAGCGGACCCCCAGTCAGAGATCCGCTTTCTGCGTGTGATTATCCTATTTTTTTGCCTCAGCTTTAATAATAAAGCGATGTTGTTTTGCGTCAAAAAAACCTTGAGATTGTATAATTTGATGGATATTATACAATCCGCCGATATGTGTTTCGATATCAAAATTAGGAACTTGCCAAGGAATTGCTTTTAGATAAAAAACTAGCGCCCCAATATCATAAAATCGCTGCACAGGAAACTCTTCTTTGCAAAAGATGATGTTAAAAGAACTTTGTTGGAGCTCTTCTATTGCTTTCTTTAAATTCCAATTACAAAACTCTTTATTTAGTGGAACCCCTATACATTCATTGATTCGTGAACAGTCTAACCCTCCCACTTGCTGAGTGAAAAACGTGCCTCCCTTAGACAAAATCCTTCTCACTTCAGAAGCACAAAAAGCTTCGTGCTGGTTCAAAATTAAATCAAATGTACCATCTTTAAACGGTAGATTCTCGTTTTCAGTTCGTTCAACAACTGTGACACCAAATGGCTCTAACCGTTTTTTAGCGATTGGAACGTTAGGTTTGTATCCTTCGGTAGCATACATAACGTGAGGAAAAGGCTGTAACAAAGATAAAAACTCTCCTCCTCCTGTTCCCATATCTAAAGCAACATTAGAATTTTGAATAAGGTGACAAGCTTCACTTCCATATGACCACGAAAGCATGTTACTATCCATACGACCAGTACGAGTAATAATAGAAAAATCCCATCCAGTAAAATCAACATTTGTATTGTTTACAGCGTTTAAAAAATGTTTGTCCGTTATCATGTTAAAATCCTCCTTTTAATAGTCAGTCAGCATTAATCATCTATCCTAAACTAGTAAAAGGCGGGCCACGAACATACAGGCAGCGTTGTTATGTTTCATATGCTAACTTATTCAAAATAACCGCTCCTTCATCCGAATTACGTATTTTTCATTTATTTGTCCATTCATATGTAATATCGGGTAGTTTCTCTTCGTTTTCACCTCCTCTTTTTATAATACTGAAGCCGTGTTTTTCGTAAAATCGCTGTGCGTTTTTATTTTGTTCAAATGTACGTAATGTTAATTTTCCATTTGATTCTGCTTTGGCTCTTTCAAGCAATCGCTGTCCGATTCCTCCTCCTTGATAATCTATATGAATGTACAGCTGGTTAATTTCATCAGCGTTATAGGCGACCATTCCTACTATTTGTTCATCTATTAACGCTAATTCAACTTTATAGTGTGCTGACAATATATGACCTAAAAAATAAACATGACGGTCAAAACTGTGCATTTCCTTTTGTCCAATCGCTTTTTCTTTACTATCTCTCCACATTTTTACCGTTGCCTCAGCAAATTGTGGATGATAGTGAACAATATCAACATTAGAATGGGCCATACATTTTCCACTTATCTGTCATTGTGCTATTCGTATTTTTAATAAAGATGTCTAGATATTCTCTTCATGTGGTTGAAGCCTGTCAAAATCTTGTTTTAATAAAGAGTACATGTACAAATCATCAAATTTTCCACACGTAAATTCATAGCTTCTTAATAGGCCTTCTTTTATAAAACCGTGCTTTTTTATTAATTTTTGTGAAGCAGCATTAGCAGGCTCTATCAAAGCTTCGATTCTCCGCAAATTAAAATGTGTGAACCCATATTTTATGACCGCGCCCAATGCCTCATTAGCGATTCCATTTCCCCAGTAGTCTCTGGCTAATTCATAACCAATTTCCGTACGGTAATGGTCATGAACTCGATTAAGAAACCCGCAGCTGCCAATAATGTCGTCTTGTTCTTTAAGAGTAATGCCCCATCTTATTCCAGATCTTTTGTTTAAGATTGATTTATACCATGAAATCTCATTTAAAGCATCTTCAACCGCTGTAAAAGGCTCTAAACCGTAGTGCTTCATTACTTCTTTATCGGATAGGTATTTTAAAATATTGCTTGCGTCTTCTGCTACAATTTCCCTTAGTACAAGTCTTTTTGTTTTAATTATGGGAAAATGATTTGACACCTGTACTTTCCCTCCTCTTATCCATTCATTAACTGAACGGATCTTTTCTCACAGCTTTATCTAATTTAAATAACGTTTAGTAAAAAAGTTCTTTTATTATTAGTGAATTCCTTTTTTAGTCATAAATATTTGTCGAAAAACAAGCAAAAAAGCACGCAATTCTTCATTTCTAAATCAGAACCGTCATTTATTTTGTATTTGTTCGTTTTAAAAATTAAAGGAATAAAAGATAGAAATGAAGAATTCTTCTCCAACTAGTCTAAATGTAAAAAGTAAGGAGAACGATATGAAACTGTATGGAGATTTTGAAAAAGAAGATTGGCTAAACGTATTAAAGCTATCAGAAAAAGAGCTGCCTAATGCATTTATTATTCATGGTGAGTGGGGATTCCAAGATAATCTAAGCTTATGGAAAGAGATTTTATCTACCAATGTTCATATGCCTAAATGGAACACGGTGGTAGGTAAGTTCAAAAACAGAAATATAGGGTTTGCGAATGTGTACGGCAGTCCAATGGCATCAAACATCGTACATCAATTTGCCGCCAGCGGAACCGACTTATTTATTCAAACGGGATATTTTGGAGGCTTATCTTCGACTATACAATATGGAGATATTTTAATTGTATCTGCAGCACAAATGCAAGACGGCGTATCGCACTGGTATTTACCAGACCAAACGCTTGTAGAAGCTGACAAAGAGCTAGTGGAAGCCGCCTGCAGATATTGTGAACAAAAAGGCTACAGCTATATTAAAGGACATGTGGTCAGTATGGGTGCCATGCTTATGGAGACGCATAATATGGTAAAAGAATGGTCACTTGCAGATTTTCTCGGCGTGGATATGGAGACAGCTACCACTTTAGCGATTGCTCATAAATTCAACAAGCGCGCTGTGGGCTTGTTAAATTTATCAGACCACCTTCTTCACGGCGATACTCTTTATTCGTATACAAAGGACCGAGAGTTAATAGAAAGTGAAACTGATAAAGCCATTCGCGATGTGGCTCTTTATTTAAGTAGTAAATTCTAATAGCGTGCTGTCTTATAAACATTTTTGTATTATTGATATGAGTAAAATCTATTTGGAGTAGAATGCTTAGTTATACTATTGTTTTTAGAAGTATAGCTTTATATGACTCTGAAGAAATGGGGTAGACTAAAAAAGATAACCACTTATAAAAGCGATTATCTTCTGGCTGGTTGGAAGTATAAAAATGAATCTTATAATAAATATACGAATTTTTCTGCACTGTAAATGCGACAGTCATTGTGAATTAAGAAGCATGCAGCACCTTCTGCTCCTTTTTTCCTTTTTCTTTAATTAGTAAGACACCTAACAACCCCATCATTGAAAACAAAATGGGAATCATAAAAGCATAATGATAGCCCACGTGCAGCGAGCGTTCAGGGAATAAATCAAGGACATTTCCGAAAATACTAGGTAATAATACGGCGCTTAAAAAGCCTCCCATATTAGCAAAACCTGATACAACTCCTACTTCTTTTACTGAAAAAGATTGGCGTACTACGGCAAATGTCAAAGCGCTTGCGCCGTTTCCAAATCCGATGATAAAAAGTAAAATAACGACTAGCATGAATGAAGGTTTCACTCCTGTTAATAATAATCCTGTCCAGCTAAGCACCACAATAAGATGGACGAGTGAATAGATTTTTTTAATGGAGTTTAACCTGCTTGATATCCAGCTAATTAAAGGTCCGCCAATCATAGCGCCAAACAAACCATACATAATAAGCTGACTTGCATCAGCGCGAGATAAATGAAACACATTCATGCCATAAGGAACTCCCCAAGAGCCAATAAAACCTATATATGTACCTACTACACCAAAATGACAAAGAAATGTTGCCCATGCTTGACGAGTCGTCATTACCCTTTTTAGGATCGCCCATACGCTTTCTTGAGTCTTAACAGAGGCTTTATTTGCTTTAGCATCATCTATAAATAATCGTTTAGGTTTTATAACTAAAACGACATAAAGCAAATAAGATACCGCGATTAAAACTAGACCTATACTAAGAAAAGGAACCCTCCAGCCTGAAAAGGAAATCCACATAGATAAAGGCACGGTAGCTGATAATGACCCCACACTTCCTACCAGCCCAATTAAACCTAAAAGCTTTACAAACTCATTTCCCTTGAACCATTGACTTAAAATTAACACTAAATTGACAAAAATCATGGAGTCTCCGGTACCGACTAGCAAACGAGAGAAAATTAACACATATTCGTTGGGAGATGTGCTGTAGATAAGGCTTCCTATTCCGGTTAAAAGCGATCCGATGATAAGAAATCGATTTGGACCGTACCGGTCAGAAAGTAAGCCAACAGGAATCTGAAGGCCTGCATAGGCTAAAAATTGTATACTCGTCATCAATCCTATAACGGATGCTGAAACGTGAAAATCTTTCATTAACTGCTCGGTAATAAGTCCGGGGGCTGTTCGTTGACTGACAATCAAATAATACGCTAATAGAGCGGTTCCAAAAACCACCCATCTATAACTACTTTCCTGCTTGTTCATTTTGATAGATCCTCTCATGTATAATTTTTTCTGCGTAGAAGTGCTGGTGGAAAACGGTCAAGAGATGAAGATATTGATAGAATGAAGGTCTGTTTAATAAATAAGTCACTATTGCGGACAGCTCTTCTTTGTATCCTTGTTTTTCCTTTCTATGATAATTTTAAGTTTTTAAAGATTATTTTTCAATGAGGTATGGACTTTTAAAATATATCCTTTACTATTTCCCTTTCACTATTAGGCATCCAAGTTAGAGTTCTTCTTGTCATTTTTGGTTATAAAGCAATTCAATAAGAACCCATAAAGAACCTATATCACCCGTGTTTTTTTCAAAAGACCTCTTCTTTCACAGCTTTTCAGCTGTTTAATAAGTTGGTATAAAACTTGCATGTTCATCTATGAACACTTACTAAAGGAGGAGAACTTTATGAAAAAAGCTAAACGTAAGAAAAGTATTAAAAAGCAGGTCATTACTGGTGCTGTTCTCGCAGCATCTCTTTTACTGCCCATTTCAGCTTCTGCTGCTTCTGCACCTTATACGCTTTATCAGGTGGGAAGTACTGCAGACAAAGCGACTAGTACAAGCTTTGGACAAGTCTATATGGGTGGAAGCATCGATGTAGATGAAGCGTTCAAATGGATGATTCAAAAGGCGAACGGCGGAGATTTCTTAGTTATAAGAGCGACAGGTACTGATGCCTATAACTCTTATATCTACGACCTAGCTAAAAGTATGGGTAAGCCTCTTAACTCTGTTAGCACAATTGTCGTCGATGATTTAATAAGAGCAGGTTCAGACTCTTCTTTAATAAATAAGATTAACAAAGCAGAAGGCATCTTTTTTGCTGGAGGCAATCAAGCTGATTATGTAGATTTTTTAGAAGGGTCTCCCGCTCTTACAGCATTAAATAATCGTATTAATCAAGGCATTCCTTTTGGAGGAACAAGTGCTGGTACTATGATTCAAGGGGATCACATTTACGACTCTATCTCAGCAGGCTCTACAACTTTAGATTCTAAAACAGCGCTAAACAATCCTTATAGTTCTCTTATTTCCTTTACAGATTATTTGATTCAAACACCTCATAACAACAACATTCAAACAGACACCCATTTTGAACAACGAGATAGAATGGGACGCTTTTTAACCTTTCTTGCACGTAATATTAAAGATGGAGAAGAAACTGGAACAAGCGCAAAAGGGATTGCTGTTAATGAACAGTCAGCACTGTTGGTAGAAAAAGATGGTTCAGCTAAGGTCGTAACACAGCCCGGCTCTACAAATGCAGCTGTTTATCTAACTAAAACGAATATGGCTCCTACCACTTGTGCAAGCGGTCAGCCGCTGACGTTTAATAATATTTCTATCTATAAACTATTTAATGGCAGCACTTTTAATCTTTCCACTTGGACAGGTTCTGGAGGATTAGCTTATACTTTAAACGTAAACAGCGGTGTTATTACTTCTTCTACAGGAAAAGTTTACGGCGGAAATCAGCCGTAAACGGTAAATGAATAAGAAAAGGGAAGCTTGATCAGTAAAGTTTCCCTTCCTTAGGCACATCAAGGATTGATTAAATGCTGTTTTGTTTTTAAATGATATAGATAATGCAGTCCTTTTTCTGTTATTTTCGTTCCGGCTCTGCCTCTGCGCTTTATAATATACTCTTTTTCTTCTAGTACATCCAAACGATTTCTCACCTGCTGTTCTGTAAGCGTAAAGCCTTTTAAATGCTGGGTGATCCACTTTCTGCTTGCTGCTTTTCCTGTATCATTACACTGTTTTATCGTTTCTAACAGGGCACGATTTTCTTGAAGTTCGATTAAGTCAACCGATTCATTTTCAACTTCATACAAAGAATGATCTTCTTTTTGACTACTAAGCCTATACTCTACGTCTTTTGCTTTCACTTCGTTGTCATCGCAGACGGTAAGTAAATACTCAATTACGCCTTTTAATTCTCTTATATTTCCTAACCATTCATGTTCAATAAGCAGCTTCATCGCTTCTGGATGGATATGCGTCCACGTTTTCGATTTGGACATAAAATGATGAATCAGTAAAGGAATATCGGTTCTTCTATATCTTAAAGGAGGAATCGTTAAAGATAATACATGTAAACGATAGTACAGATCTTCTCGAAACAGACCTTCTTTCATTTTATGTAGTAAATTGTTGTGAGTGGCTGCTATGATTCTTACATTAATCGGAATGACTCTTGTACCTCCTACCCGCCTAATTTCTTTTTCTTGAAGCACCCTTAAAAGCTGAGTTTGTAAACGCGGGCTGATATCACCAATTTCATCTAGAAAGATTGTACCTTTATCAGCGCTCTCAAACAGCCCTTTTTTGCCGCCTTTCTGCGCTCCTGTAAAGCTGGCTTCTTCGTACCCAAACAGCTCACTTTCTAGTAATGTATCGGTCATGGCACTGCAATTCACGGCAAGAAACGGTCCGTTTTTACGTGTAGAATGATTGTGGATAGCCTGAGCAAACAGCTCTTTTCCTGTACCGGTTTCTCCTTGAATCAAAATAGGATACTCAGTGGCAGCCATTTCCCGGGAAATTTCAATCGTTTTAAGCAAAGCTGGGTGTTCTCCTATAATATCTTGATAGTTATACTTAGCGGAAAATCCGTTTTTTCTAAGTTCTGACTGCGCTTTTCCTTCTATTTCAACAGCTTGATTAACACTTTTAAACGTTGCTACAGTAGTATTGCTTTTCTCAATCATCGACTTATAGATAACCATTTCGTACCCATTTATGTTAAAGTACTGACTTTTCTCATCGGACGATATAATAAACTCCACAAGGCCTTTGTTAGAAATTACGCTTTGAATCTCATGATCTATAGCATCGGAAGAAGCTAGCTGGAACAGTGATTCTAACCTTTTATTGAATAACGTAATTTTTCTATTAAAATCCACGGCAAGAATACCATCTTCTACTACGTTTACAATACTCTTTACATGAAGGTGAAGTTCTTTCATTTTCCCTTCTGCTTCTATTAGTTTTTTTTGCAGCACAATGATGTTTCGCAAATAGCGATCCCAAATAATTGAATGATTAGACTGATTAAAACCGAATGATTTTATAAGTTCAAAAATGGTCGCCATGTCAAAAAGTCTAACGCCTATATCAATTACATGCTTTACGTATGGGGGACACAAGTGAACCTCACCTGGAGAAACTGCAATTTCAACACCTTCGTAATAGGTCTTTTGCTTTTTAAAAGGGATAAACTGAACATGATTAATGCCTACTTGATAAAGAGATTCTATTAATTTAAGAGTTTCTTTATCGTCATCATTTACAATTAATACTTTTGTATGGGCAGGGATTTTCAGTAATTCATTTATATGCTTATGATGAATTGTTCTATTTCCTACAATTTCATGTGCATGCTGAACGTCTAATCTGTTCTTCATTTCATGATATATACTCTCTGATGAATAAAGAACAACATCTCCATCAATTTTTCTTGGTAATTCTTCATCAATCGCAAAGCATTCAATAAAAATATAATCGCCTAGCAACTCTTTTAATTGATTGTGTAAAATGATTCTAGTTTGCTTGCTTCCTGTTATTAAAACTAATTTCTTTTTCATCGTATGGACACCTTTCTACAGGCCTTTAACTTGACTTGCCTTCAGAGATTAGTCTTGGAATACTATACCTATCATTTTATACTTTGCTGTGCATTTCATCTAGCGGACGTTTGTCCCTTTTGTAAATAAAAATAAGTAGAAAAAAGCGCCTCCACTTTAATGGGTGGAGGCACGATATGCTAAAGTGCTAGATGCATTGAATTACTTTTTTCTCATTTAATGTCTACGTTTATTGGTTTGATATCTAAGGCTACTTTCACAATAGAATAATCGTCTTTTTGACCGTCGGTATAAGCCCAATAGCCATTGCTTTCAGGGCTTTTTCTGAAGGTAAGCTCAAAACCTTTGCCTTGGTTAAACGCATAGCTCTTTATTTCTTTGCTCTGATCGTTATCGATGAGATCGTAAGCTAAAAATTTCCTTAATACACCGTGCGGAGAGAAAAGACCCGTGTTTGGCCCAACCTTTTCACTGTAGTATTCATTTTTTCTAGTAGATGTTTTAGCTAGGTTTATGACGATTTCTTTTGTTGTGAGATTTACTGTGTCGCCTGGAGCGATACAAGAGATAAGAATATTTTTGTAATCACTCGGAAATTTGTCATTTGCCTGTACTTTGGCTAAGTCAACTAACGTAATACCACCTCTTCCAACAACTTCCATTTGTTTTTCTTTATTGTTTACCACCATAGCAGTATCTTCATCGATGCCGTAAGAAAGCTGATTTTTATTTCCTTTTTCATATGCTGTTGCAATAAGACGTCCTAGTCTTGCTTTGTTGTCAAAATGCTGATCTACAAGACCGTATTGGAAAAAGCCGAGCCCTTTTTCTAAATAAGCAGGACCGCCTTCTTGCTGAGTCATATCATCGTATGTGTTTGTAAATCCGTACGAAAGAGCTCCGTAGCTATCTCCGCCAGCGAGCATAGTATTACTCATAATTGCCGCGCCGGCGCTCGTACCGCCAAGTACTGCCCCGTTTTTATACGTATCCCATATAGCTTGTAAGACTTTTGAGTCTGAACCATTTTCATTACGCAACGAGCCCGTAATCATCGTCTGATCTCCTCCTACAAACCAAATGCCTGTTAGCGCTTTAACTTTTTGCGCTAGTTTTTCATTGTTCATATTTGGTTTCCAACTCGACTCGTTTTCTGGGGTCCCTTTGAAGTCATGATTTGAAACAGGTAAAATTTCTATATTTTCTGCTTTCATTCCGTATTTAATTAAGTCGCTTTTAAACTGATTAGAGGAGTCGAACTTAGTACTCGCTGCAGGCACAATTCCTATTTTGGCTTGTTTTCCTCCTGCAAGGTTAATGAACTTGTTATACACGCTTGAATTACTGCTGCCTAGCGCTCCTCCTGCAATTAAAAGATTACCTTTAATCTTGTCGTATACAGGACTTTCAGTTGAAGAAAAGGCAGGTTTTTTATACGTTAAACTAGTTTTTCTATTCGGCTGGAATTTGACGGTCTTAGGCGTAATATCCATTCTGACATTCACAATGGAATAGTCATCTTTTTGTCCGTCAGTATATCTCCAATAGCCGTTTGTATCATTGTCTTTTTGAAAGGCAATTTCATATCCCGACCCTTTACTATCATAAACATAGCTGTTGGCAGATTTCATTGATTTATTGTCAACAAGAGAATAGGATAAATAAGCCTTTAATCTTCCGTATGGCGTAAAAACACCCGTAGCAGGCAGTGCGTTAAACGAGTAATATTCAAATCCCTTCGTTTCTACTTTATCTTTTGGAAATTCAAATGATTTTAAATGATAGTTAATTTTATCTCCAGGGGATAAGTAACTAACCTTTATGTTCTCTAAGCCTGAACGCGCTTTTTGTTTAGACACAAGCTGAGCTTTGCTCGTATCTAAGACGGCTACTCCGCTTCGTCCAACAACTTCAATCTGTTGATCTTTATTGTTAACGATCATAGCCGTATCCTCGTCCACACCGTATGCAAAGTTTTTTTCTTTGTCACGTTCAGAAGTATACGCAGCTACTGCAAGTCGCCCAAGTCGTGCCCGTTCATCCATATGCTGATCAATTATTCCGTGTTGGAAAAAACCCAGACCTTTTTGAACTGACAAACGCTCATACTCTTTTTTATGATGCTGGTCTTTGTTTACATATTTATTTAAGGTTTCCTTGTTGCCTATACTTTCTTCTAAAGCTCCTAGACTATCTCCGCCTGTAATCATGACGTCACTCATAATTGCCGCTCCTGCACTTGTACCTCCGATAACTGCTCCTTTACGGTATATATCCCAAATAGCTTTTAACGCTTCAGAATCGCTCCCATTATTTTGCCGAAGGGAATCTACAATTTTCGTTTGGTCTCCTCCAACAAACCAAACTGCTGTTAGTCCTTTAATGGTACGGGATAACTTCTTATCGTTTACTTGATTCTTCCAGGTTGATTCATCTTTTTGTGTGTCAGAAAAATCGTGATTTGAAACGGGAAGAATTTTAATAGAATCTGAGTTTACTCCATATTTCACGAGGTCATCCTTAAACTTTTTGGAAGACTGCAGCGTTGTGCTGGCAGCTGGAATAATCCCTACTTTTGCTTTTTCTTTTCCTCCAGCAAGCGAGAGAAATTTTTCATATACATCGTGATTAGATGTCCCTACGCCTCCGCCTGCAATAACAAGGCTGCCTTTAATGTCTCCAGTATTTTCTTGTGCTTTTGCAAGCAGGGGTGTACTCAACGAAGAAAGTAATGTAAAGCTGAGGAGACATGAAACCAGTTTCTTTTTCATTTGAAAGATCCTTTCCACGCAAATTTTAATACCCTTCTCTAATTAGCTCGTATCCTTTCCGCGATACTTTCGATAAATGATATCTAAAACCTGTTATTCAAACGTTCCTTTCACAACAGGGACACCGTCTTTTACCATTACTTTACCTTGAGCAAAAACCGTTTTAATTGTTAGCGTCTCTTTGTCTAAAAGGACTAAATCTGCATCTTTTCCGGGTTGAATATGCCCTTTATTGGACAGTTTTAATACTTTGGCAGGATTAGAAGTAATGACTTGAAGAGCTGTTTCTAACGGTACTGATTCCTCTAATACTGCATCTCGTACTTCTTGAAATAAAGAAGACACTTTTCCAACTTGAAGACCTTTATAATCTCCGTTATCATCAAAAAACGGCAGGCTCGCGTTTCCATCGGATGAAAACGTAATGCTGTCAATCGCCACTTTCTCTTCCAGCATGATGCGTAACCCTTTGCTGCACTTAACTTCGCCTTCTTCTAAAAAGTGAGGGATCGTGCTAGTCGTAAAATCTACATATCCGCCTCGTTTTGCAAATTGAATTCCTTCTTTAAACAGCTCTTCATTTCTATTAATATGTGTAGGGTGAAACTGACGAATTGGCAGGTCTGTTTTATCTGCGATTTGATTTAATAAAGATAATTTTCGTTCTCCGTCTCCTACGTGAATCTCTAATATTCCGGCTTTCCCTGATAAAATCCCTCCATTGCGGGCAGCGGAAGCCACCTTCACCAGTTCTTCAAATGTCGGTTCAGAAGAACGGTGGTCGGAAATGGCAATTTCACCTACTCCGATAATTTTATCAATTAAAATAAGATCTTCTTCAATGCTATTAGTTAACGTTTTTACCGGTATTTGATAGGAACCTGTGTGAATGAAGCAGCTGATCCCTTCTTCTTCTAACCCTCTTGCTTTGGCCAGAAGGTTTTCCATTCTTCTTGTTGTACCGTCTGTTCCAAGTACACCTACAATAGTTGTAACACCGGCAGTCGTTGCATCGGTTAACATTAGTTCAGGAGTGCGTGTTTTATATCCACCTTCTCCTCCTCCGCCAATAATATGAACATGTGAGTCAATGAAGCCTGGAGCTATAATGTGATTAGCGGCATCTACAACATCAATAGGAATGGACGTATTTACATGATCAATACAATCTTTTATAAGGATGATTTTGCTGTCTGCAAGCAATATATCTTTTTTTCCTAAGTGCTGTGGTGCATATACTTCTGCGTTTTTGATTAAGGTTAACAACTTCTATTCCTCCTAGTAAGCTCAACTTACAAATTACATTTTTCTATCTCTTAAAATGGTCCGTAATTGATAAAATAAGCAATCACAACGGCTATTAGACCAATCACATATTGAATAAGGACTAACGGCAACACCCATTTTGCCCACTTTGTCCATGAAATCCCCGCAATCGCTAAACCAGCCATCAATGTTCCAGCCGTTGGGAAGATAATATTTCCAATGCCGTCTGCAAAAGAAAAAGATAATACAGCCGTTTGTCGCGTAATATCAAGCAAATCTGCAAGAGGGGTCATGATTGGCATCGTCAGCATAGCATGACCCGTTCCAGACGCTAAAATAAGATGAATCAGCGCTTGGAAGTTGTAGATTCCGATGACGCTTAAATATCCCGGAATATGTTGAATAGCTCCAGATACTTGATGAAGCATAGGGTCTACAATATGACCTTCATTTAAAACAACAAGAACTGCGCGAGAAACTCCAATAACAAGCGCTCCTCCAACTAGTGCTGCTGCCCCGTTTGTAAACGACTTAACCGTATTTTCAACAGAGAGCCTTCCAATAATCCCAATCACCACTGTCAAAATCACAAACAGAGAGGCAATTTCAGTAATGTACCACTTATACTTAATAACGCCAAAAGCAAGAATTACATAGTTAACAAGAAATGCTGCCATAATCCATTTATGCTTTCTAGTTAACTTCGCATCAGAGTTTAAAAGTTTATGTGCATTAGTTATGCTGTATTTTCCGTATGTTCCTATAGAAGGACTTCTTTTCACTTTCATCGCATATCGGTAGACAAACCATACTGAAACAGCATAAACAACTACGAATAAGATGAGACGAAAGCCCATTCCAGAAAACATAGGAAGCTCTGCTACTCCTTGTGCAACACCTACTGTAAATGGATTCATAACGGCCGTAGTAAAACCAGCCGATGCACCAATTAAAACAATAGCAGTCCCTGTTAATGCATCGAATCCAAGAGCAAGTGCCAGCGGAATTAAAAGAGGAATATAAGCTAGCGTTTCTTCCGCCATCCCCATTAAAGAACCGCCTACCGCAAAAAATAGCATCATAACAGGAATTAATAATTTTTCTCTAGTAGCAAGCTTTTTAGCCATCGTTGTAATCAATACATCTACTGTCCCCGTAGCGCTTAGTACACCAAAGAAACCGCCGATAATTAATACAAAAAAGATAATGTCGGCTCCTTCTACCATTCCTGTATGTATCGCTTTGACCATATCAAAGAATCCAACAGGTGTAGAACCAATCCATTTAAACGACTGAGGATCTACCGTTGTTCGTCCGTCTACTTCTACACGTGCGTATTCTCCGGCTGGCAAGATATACGTTAAAATAGTAGCAATCACAAGAAAGCCTAACAATAAAGCAAAAACGTTTATTTTTCTCTCTTTTTTCCGTACCTTATTTAATGAACTCATTTCCTTTTGCGGTTCACTCATTCTTCTTCTCCCCTTCATTATGAAATAATAGCTTTAAACAGCTATCCCGTTCTTTAAAAGCAGATTCCTTATCTGCGGCTACATATTGCTCCTTCCTTTTGCATTCCTCATATACAGTACAAGCAATTTTCGTGCCAACGTAGAACCGTTTAATTTTCTGAATTATGATATAATTAAAATGTGTTTTAGGTGTTAATTGGGTGTTTTTTAAAATTTAATAACGCCAATTAAGAAGCTAGTTGATAGAAAATCTGGAGCATGAAACCATTAGCTAGTTCTTTTTTTAAAAAGCAACAAAACGAAAGATAAAAGAATTTAATCTATAAACATAAAAAAATACTATTTTATTATTGTCTTTTCTTTAAGTAGATTAATACTATAAACCTTCAATCTATTTATAAAAGCATTGCGCATAATGAAAGGGTGTTCAAAACAATGACTGTTTATCGTATCGGGGTATTGGGGGGTGATGGCATCGGCCCGGAGATTGTCGATGCCGCAGTTAAGATAGTTAAAAATGCTTCTTGCAAAGCAGGAGTAAAAATGGAGTGGATTTATCTGCCGATGGGATGGGAAGGAATTAAACAATATAACGATCCTCTTCCAGAAGTAACAATAGATGCTTTAAAACATACGCATGGATGGATACTTGGCCCGCACGATTCTGCTGCTTATCCTCTCAAGCACAAAGAAAAGCGTAATCCTAGCGGAGAGCTTCGTCACAGTTTAGACCTTTACGCGAATATTCGCCCTGCTAAAACAATGCCAGGTATTAAAAGCGTCGTGAAAGAAGCTGATTTAGTGATTGTCCGGGAAAATACAGAAGGATTTTATGCCGATCGTAATATGTATTCTGGACACGGCGAATGGCAGATTACAAAAGACGTTGTGGTGACATCGGGCGTATTTACGCGAAAAGCCGTAGAAAGAATTGCGCGTGAAGCTTTTGCATTGGCTATGCAGCGTCGTAAAAAAGTAACAATCGTACATAAAGCAAATGTTTTAAGATTAAGTACCGGACTATTTCTAAACGTTTGTCGAGAAGTAGCTGAGCAATATCCTGAAGTAAAGGTGGACGACTACCATATCGATGCCATGGCTGCTCATCTCGTACGTCGTGCAGCCGATTTTGATGTCATCGTAACAGAAAACATGTATGGTGATATTCTTTCAGATTTAGCTGGCGAGCTTGTAGGGAGCTTAGGATTAGCCCCTTCTCTTAATGCAAATGAACATATCGCTATGGCCCAAGCAGCCCATGGTTCTGCGCCAGACATCGCAGGTTTGAACATAGCAAACCCAACCGGCATTATCTCTTCAGCAGCCATGCTATTGAAATGGCTGGCTGAAAAACATGCGGATCGTAAACTTACAGAAGTGGCTGCTACAGTAGAACACGCACTTTATCAAACGCTCCAAGCTGAAGTGAAAACAAAAGATTTAGGCGGACATGCCTCTACGTCTGAGTTTACAGAAGCTATTTTAGAAAAAATAAAATCCATGTAACATTAGCAGCAATTTATCCATTCTCTAGAGGTGATCATAATGAAAAAACGAAAGATTATTATGGACTGTGATCCAGGTCATGATGATGCTATTGCTATTATTTTGGCTGCCGCACGACCGGAATTAGATATTTTAGCCATTACAACTGTTTCAGGAAACGCAGAAATTGAAAAAACGACGATGAATGCTTTGAAGGTGTGTGATTTGGTATCATTACATAACGTGATTGTTTCAAAAGGAGCAAGCGAACCAATGATGCGCAGACGTGAAAATGCGCCTAGTATACACGGGGATTCAGGATTAGACGGCCCTGAGTTCCCGGCTCTCTCTCGCAGCTGGAGCGCAGAACACGGAGTAGATACTATTATACGAATGATCAAAGAGTCAGAAGATCGCGTTACGCTTTTACCAACAGGACCTTTAACAAACATTGCCTTAGCTTTAATAAAAGCTCCAGAAATGAAAGAAAACATTGAAGAGATTATCCTTATGGGCGGTGGAACATTTGGGAACTGGACGCCAACGGCTGAGTTTAATATTTGGGCAGATCCGGAAGCGTCTAAAAAAGTGTTTGATAGCGGTATCCCACTGGTAGTAATGGGGTTAGATATTACCCATCAAGCCGTTGCAACAGATAATGTTATTAACCAGGTGATGAACATTGATAATAACGTAGCAAAAAAGGTCGGGGAATTATTAGCATTTTTTAAATCTGCCTATAAAGAAACCTTTGACTTTGACGGCCCTCCCGTTCACGATGTATTGACCGTTGCTTATTGCGTAGCTCCAGAGCTATTTACGTTCAAAGAAGTTAATATTGTAGTAGAAACACGCGGAGAATACACGGCTGGAACGACTTCAGTTGATTTGCTGGGAGTAACAGGAAGGAAACCCAATGCGAAATTTGGTTTAACCCTTGATGTAGACGGATTTTGGGATTTAATGATTAAAGCTCTTAAAACATATTCGGCTTCGTAATGTTCATGACTTTATAAAAGTGAGACAGCACCATAGCAGAGTTTGCCACTTGCTGGTGCTGTCTTACTTTTATTCATACTATCTAGCTGTTTTTTTCGCTTTTTGATTAAGCATTACAGTAATGATTGAAGCAACAATAACACTTCCTTACTTTCTGTTTGCAACGCCTGTTAAAAAATTCAAAAACACGTGTACGCCTGCTTTCACGGTAATTTCTCCTACATCACGCAGCGGATCTAGACATACAATATCCATTGCTTGAACAAGTGGATGACTCCCGGCGGTGTATACTGCTTCAAACAACTCATCTGTCCTCATTCCGCCTGTCGTTCCTGCTGGAACTCCCGGTGCGTAAGCGATATCTAACACATCCATATCAACGGTTAAATAGATCATGTCTACCTCTTTGCTCAGCTGTTTTAATGCTTCTTTCACGGTATGAGTTATTCCCGCTTTTCTTGCTTGCAGTAACGTTACATAATGAACGCCTTTGCTATCCGCATATTCCTTTAACGATTTTG
Organism: Priestia sp. 179-F W1.4 NHS; assembly: GCF_045369295.1. NCBI lineage: Bacteria > Bacillati > Bacillota > Bacilli > Caryophanales > Bacillaceae > Priestia > Priestia sp. 179-F W1.4 NHS. Next base: position 167,567 of record NZ_JBIQFF010000002.1, read on the forward strand.
AATTATAAAACCCGTGAAGTCCAATATTCCATACATGTCTTGCATCAATCGTGTTGCTTTCGATTAAATTTCGTATAGGTGTTCCGTTAGAAGGCCCATTATCTTCTAGACTGCGTAAGTCAAAGTGCGTATCAAACTGTAAAATCCCTATCTTCTGTTCAGGATGTGACGCTTTCCACCCTTTTACTAACATAGCTGTAATAGAATGATCTCCTCCAAGCATAACAGGCAGCGCATGCGGATGATGTTTTCGCATAGACATCATCGCTTCTTTTATATGCTGATGGGATTTCTCTATATCCGTTACATGCTGTTTAACGTCTCCTAAGTCTAAAACTGACAGGGAAGTTAAATCCGTATCATACTCAATATGATACGGATTTAAGGATTTCCAGAGCTTCCTCATGGCCATTGGCGTCTCACTGGCTCCAGAAGCGCTAATGGAGGACCTTGAAAGAGGCACACCTAAGACCGTAATATCTATCGATGGAAAGTCGAAGTTGCTCCCATCTTCAACTGTTTGAATCCAATCGCTTACTTTTGGTTCATGAGTGCTTTGACGCTGCCAGCAAAAAGGCGGTCGATCAAGCTGTGGGTACGGATAGCTCATGTAACACACCGCCTTCAACCACTACTTTTCCATCTTTCAATACCGTGTCTACAAGATTTACCGCATAGTTATATTGCAGCGTTTGGTAATTAGGCGCATCAAATAGCACTAAATCGGCTTTTTTACCTACTTCAATGCTTCCGATTTGATCCCCTTTGCCAATGGCGTGAGCTGCATTAATCGTACAGGCCGTTAACACTTCTGCTGGCGTCATTTTCATCGTTAAACAAGCTAAATTCATAATAAACGGAAGTGATTCCGTAGGAGAAGAACCCGGGTTTCGATCTGTTGATAAAGCAACAGGTACTCCTGCTTCGATTATTTTTCTAGCACGCGCCGGCTCTTCCATTAAAAAGAATGCAGTACCCGGCAATAGCACCGCTATAACTCCGCTTTCAGCCATTTGCTTAATTCCTTGATCCGATGCTTTTAGTAAATGATCCGCAGACACAGCTCCCACTTTAGCCGCTAATTCTGCCCCGCCAAAAGACACAATTTCATCGGCGTGGATTTTAGGTTTTAGTCCGTATGCTTTTCCAGCTTGTAAAATACGCTCTGACTGTTCAACTGTAAACACACCTTCTTCACAAAATACATCACAAAACTCCGCTAGCTCTTCTTTTGCAACAATTGGTATCATTTCTTCAATAACGTGTTGAACAAACGCATCTTCATTCCCTTTGTACTCAACCGGCACCGCATGAGCTCCCATAAAGGTTGAAACAACATCTACTGGATGCTGTTCATTCAGTTGTTTCGCTACTTTTAATTGTTTGATTTCATCTTTAAGATTTAAACCGTACCCGCTTTTGGCTTCGACAGTTGTAACTCCGTACTGCAGAAATTTATTTAAACGTTTTGTAGATTGCTTGATTAGCTCCTCTTCTGTTGCTTGTCGTGTACTAACGGTTGTTTGTAAAATTCCTCCTCCCGCTTTTAAAATATCAATATACTTTGCCCCGTTTAAGCGCATTTCTAATTCTTTTTCACGACTGCCGCCAAACACAAGATGAGTGTGGGAATCAATCAACCCAGGCGTTACGATTTTCCCTTCGGCATCAATTATATTAATAGGTTCATGGATATGCTCAAGGTATTCCTGCGCTTTGACGTCAGGTCCAACAAATACAATTCTTCCATTTTTCACGAGTACGCTGCCATTTTCAATGATTCCTAGAGCTGACATTTCTTCCGCTCGTCTAGGCTGACTTCCACCTTTAACCGTAATGACTTGTTCAGCGCATTTGATATACGTAATAGTCATACGTATCCCTCCTTTTTTATTCATGTAACGTGGGAATTTGTATCCCTTTTTCTTTTGCAGTTTGAATGGCCTTATCATAGCCGGCGTCTACATGACGAACAACACCCATACCAGGGTCTGTTGTTAAAACACGTTCTAGACGTTTGGCGGCATCTTCCGTCCCGTCTGCTACTACAACCATTCCAGCGTGCAGAGAATACCCCATACCTACTCCTCCTCCGTGGTGAACGGATACCCAGCTTGCGCCTGCTGCCGTATTGACTAATGCATTTAAAATAGGCCAGTCTGCTACTGCATCACTGCCATCTTTCATTGCTTCAGTTTCACGATTTGGTGAAGCCACAGAACCGGCATCTAGATGATCTCTGCCAATAACGATAGGCGCTGACAGCTCTCCGTTTGCTACCATGTCATTAATAATTTTTCCAAAGCGCGCTCTTTCTCCGTATCCTAGCCAGCAAATACGAGCCGGCAATCCTTGAAACTCAATTTTTTCTCTTGCCATTTTAATCCAGTTGCAAAGATGCGTATTATCCGAAAACTCACGTAAAATGACTTCATCTGTTTTATAAATATCCTCTGGGTTTCCTGACAAAGCGACCCACCTGAACGGTCCTTTTCCTTCACAGAACTGCGGACGGATGTAGGCTGGGACAAATCCCGGGAAATCAAATGCATTCGCGACACCTTCATCGAGCGCCACTTGGCGAATATTATTGCCATAGTCAAAAGCAACCGCGCCTTTTCTTTGCATCTCTAACATGGCTTGAACGTGAATAGCCATACTTGCTTTTGATTGTTTTATATATTCATTTGGATTTGTATTCCGCAATTTTTCTCCTTCTGCTAAGCTGACTCCAATCGGCAAATATCCGTTAAGCGGATCATGTGCCGATGTTTGATCTGTCACAATATCTGGGATAAATCCTCGCTTTATCATTTCAGGAAGAATCTCAGCTGCATTTCCAACTAATCCAATGGACAGCGCTTTGCCCAATCTTTTTGCATCTTCAGCTAACTTGATTGCATCAGCTACACTTTCGACTACCGTATCGCAATACTTTGTTTCGATACGTTTTTCAATACGCGTGCGATCAACATCAATTCCAATGACAACGCCGCCTGCCATCGTAACGGCTAACGGTTGTGCACCTCCCATTCCTCCTAATCCAGCTGTTAACGTAATCGTTCCTTTCAAAGTTCCGTTAAAATGCTGGTTGGCACACTCAGCAAATGTTTCATACGTTCCTTGAACAATGCCTTGGCTTCCGATATAAATCCAGCTTCCTGCAGTCATTTGCCCGTACATCATTAACCCTTTTTTATCGAGCTCATGGAACGTCTCCCAATTCGCAAAAGCAGGAACAAGATTTGAATTTGCTAATAAAACACGCGGCGCATCACTGTGCGTTTTAAAAACCGCAACCGGCTTGCCGGACTGTATGAGAAGCGTTTCATCTTCTTCTAATTCTTTTAACGTATCTACAATACGATCGAACGCCTCCCAGTTACGGGCTGCTTTTCCGATCCCTCCGTATACGACTAACTTTTCCGGATGCTCTGCTACTTCGGAATCTAAATTGTTTAGAAGCATGCGAAGAGCGGCTTCTTGTACCCAGCCTTTTGTCGTTAGTTCTGTTCCACGAGGTGCTTTTATTCCACTTTGTTTTGTCTCCATTTCGTTTTCCTCCTCTATAAAAATGAAAAACTGTTAAACTAACTTTTTATTACAGTGCTAGTTCATAATTCGTATCTTGCACAAAAGTTTTGAAATCAGCTGCTAACGCCTCAATATCACGTGAGAAAATTCGATCTTTCATAATGATTGGTACGGTTTTTCTAATTCTTGAATAAATTTTTCTTGTTTCTGAAGCAAGTTTATCCACTCCTTGAATATCGGCTGCTTGAGCCGCACAAATTGCTTCGATTGATAGAACTCTTCTTGTATTTTGGATAATTTGATAAGCATGACGTGCAGCAGTCGTTCCCATGCTGACATGGTCTTCTTGATTCGCTGAAGATGGGATAGAATCAACACTTGATGGATGCGCTAATACTTTATTTTCGGAAACTAATGAAGCCGCAGCGTATTGAGTAATCATGAGCCCGGACTCTAGACCTGGATCTGCACTTAAAAATGCGGGCAGCCCGCTAAGCTGAGGGTTTACTATTCGTTCAATGCGCCGTTCAGAAATATTCCCAAGCTCCGCCATTGCAATTCCTAGAAAATCCATAGCAAATGCAATGGGCTGCCCGTGAAAATTCCCTCCAGAAATTACTTTGCCGCTGTCAGCAAAGATGAGCGGGTTATCAGTTGCTGAATTAATCTCAATTAACAGCTTTTCTTTTACATAATTTAAAACTTGATAAATAGCACCATGAACTTGAGGAATGCAGCGCAGTGAATAAGCATCTTGCACTCTTATTTGACCTTGAGAAGTAGTTAATTGACTGCCTTCTAAGTACGAAAGAATTCGGGCAGCTACCTGCTGTTGTTCCGGGTAAGGTCTTACTGCATGTGACTCAGGCATGAATGCTTCTACAATACCTTGCAGACCTTCTAATGTCAGTGCTGCAATTCCGTCAGCAAGATCAGCGAGCTTTTGAGCTTCAAGGTACGAAACTACTCCTACAGCCGTCATTGCCTGAGTGCCGTTGATCAAAGCTAGCCCTTCTTTTGCCTGTAATTGTATAGGTTCAAGCCCTGCTAGCTTTAAAGCATCTTCTCCTTGCATTCGCTGACCATTATATACAGCTTCTCCTTCTCCAACTAGCAGCAGCGCTAGATGTGATAACGGGGCTAAGTCACCGCTAGCTCCAAGCGAACCTTGACTCGGGATAACCGGTACTACGTTTTGGTTTAAGCAATCGATAAGAAGCTGCAAGGTTTCCAGTCGTATTCCGGAATACCCTTTAGCTAATGCGTTCGCTCGTAAAAGCAGCATGACTCTGCTTACTTCTAACGAAAATGGCTCTCCTAGTCCGCAGGCATGACTGCGAATCAGGTTAATCTGCAGATCAGCTAAGTCTGTTTTTGAAATAACCGTATCACTAAACTTTCCAAATCCCGTATTCACTCCGTAAATTACGTTGTTGTTCGTAATGCTCTCTTCAACTAACGTTCTGCTTTTTTGTATATGTTCAACTGCGTGATCGCTAATTTTCACGGAGTATCCTTGGTAAATAACTTTGTAAATTTGGTCGAACGTCAGTGAATTTCCATCAATTTGAATAAACATCATACCCGCTCCCTTGTTAAACTGTAGACTGCCTTTTCTTTTTGAACACAAAAAGGGGCTATATCAAAGAGGAAACAAGCTCCTTTTGATATAGCCCCCTATAAACTAACCTACTTACACTATGGGCTTTTATTAATAATCAGTATTTCACTTATACATACAATCGCTAAATGACTAAATCACTATACACTTTAAGCTGTACAACTTAAAGCAACTAGGGTACCTACACTAAGTATTACGCTGAATTAATCATTTGTCAATTATCATTTAAGAAAATTTTAAATAATCTGAAATAAAATCGTTATTTCTTATAGCAGCGATGATTCACGGCTTCACAATTTTATTTTTTAAACGTTATCGGACGTTCATGTCGCTTGGGTGCGGACCTTTGCGGCGGTTGCTGTTTAATCCATTAATCTCTGCCATATCATCAGCAGTAAGTTCAAAATCAAACACGTTAAAGTTTTCTTCTATTCTAGACGGTGTAACTGACTTAGGAATGACAATTGTGTTGTTCTGTAAGTGCCAGCGCAATACAACTTGAGCCGGAGTTTTGCTATGTACTTCAGCAATTTTTTGAATAACCTCGTCTTGTAACACTTCTCCTCCTTGATCAAGAGGGCTCCATGCTTCCACGAAAATATTATGTTTGGCGCAAAACTCTTTTAATTCATTTTGAGCAAGATACGGATGGCACTCAATTTGGTTTAAAACAGGCGTTACGTCACATTCATTTAACAAGCGCTCCAAATGCTCAATTTCAAAGTTGCAGACGCCAATTGCTTTTACTTTGCCATCGTGATAAAGCTTTTCTAATGCTTTATACGTCTCCACATACTCATCATATTGAGGAGTAGGCCAGTGAATCAAATATAAATCCACATAATCAAGTCCTAATCGTTCTAGGCTTTCATCAAACGCACGTAGTGCATTTTCATAGCCTTGGTCGCTGTTCCAAACTTTTGTTGTAATAAACAGCTCTTCCCGAGGAACAGAAGATTCTTTAATCGCTTGACCTACTCCTTCTTCATTTTTATAAATCATAGCTGTGTCGATAGAGGTATATCCAACTTCAATTGCTTTTGACACTGCAGCTGCTGCTTTGTTATCTTCTACTTGCCATACGCCAAATCCAAGCTGAGGCATTTTTAAGCGGTTGTTTAATGTGACAATATTCATTTTACATGTCTCCTTTTTTGTTAAAAAGTTCAAAGTTTTAATGATGGTGCCAGCCGATCAGCATAGCAACCTGGCCCATTATAATGCCGACTGGGATTCCTACAATCATGGCTCCAAATCGAAATTTAAAAGACCATGCCCGCGGTACAAGGGAAAACAAATAAATCATACTCATCGTTGCCATACATGTACTGCTAAAGAAACTGACGATAGTGTGTAAATTTGGCATTCCTTCTCCTCATTTCACTAGAACATTTGCGCCTTTTCAATTTCATCATTTATCTTTTGTTCTAATGCCTATGTTTTCGCAGCCGACATAGTTACATTCGTCAAAGGGTTTTGTAATCCTGCTTCAATCAGCTAAAAATACTTTACCTACGTAACTTTTTTAATTAAAACGAATATGTGCTTTTAACTGAGAAGTTGTGTATAATTTCCGTATATACAAAATAATAAGAATTTTTTATTTCAAAGAGAAACTGTACATCCTCTGTAAGGCAATCATACATATTTGCAAGAGTTAACGAAAGGAATGGATATAAAAATGGCGATTGAAAGAGTAAAAGCATATTTTAAACAATATGGCATGGAGAATCGAATTATTGAAATGGATGAGTCCAGTGCTACTGTAGAACTGGCAGCGCAAGCTTTAAAATGTGAGCCGCAACGGATCGCAAAAAGTCTTTCTTTTAACGCAGAAGGAACCGTTTTATTAATTGTGGCAGCAGGAGATGCGAAAATTGATAATCGAAAATATAAAGAAGAGTTCGGAACCAAAGCAAAAATGCTTGGAGCAAGTGAAGTAGAAACGCTGATTGGTCATGCCGTAGGCGGAGTATGCCCATTTGCCGTTAATGAAGGTGTTCACGTGTATCTAGATGAATCTCTGAAACGTTTTGTTACCGTTTTCCCTGCCTGTGGAAGTGGAAATAGTGCAATTGAATTAACAATACCCGAACTAGAAGAATTTTCGAAATGCTTAAAATGGGTTGATGTGTGCAAGAGATGGAATGAATAACTTAGGTAAATTAAGGTACAGATATACATAAAATAAATCAATCAGTACGCCAATAAGCTGAAACAGTTTTTTGTTTCAGCTCATTGGCGTACCTAAACGAATTTATGAAACAGCTTAACCCAACCTAGGTAAGAAACCCCTAAGAGAAATACAAAAAGAAATAGTAAAGGAATGTTCCTAGGGATAAAAAGCCAGCCGTCTAACGTATTCCACAGAAATTCACTTTTATTTGCTTTTCTCATCATTTTCACCTCAAGCAGATTTACTATTTTGTATTCAAAAATTCTTTTACATAGTTATATACAGTATCTTCAACTTATGACCTTTTTTCAAGAAAAACGTGCACGAAAAATGGACTGAATCTGAATCTTCTTAATGTATACCTGTTATGTACTCATTTATCGTCTTAGTTTCATCTGTAAAAAAGAAGAAGCCTACATGTTTAGATGCAGGCTTCTTCTCGTTGATTCAGTCTTTCCTTTGTTTGCCTAGTCAGGCCCTTTCGTTACGTATATCGGTTCATAACCAAAGTGCCTTGCGTGAGATACGGATATCTACTTTCAATTTGCGGTAATACGTTTGCTGAAGTCGCTGTTAAGCCTTTCAAAACTAATCAGTCCCTTCAAACGCTAAGTATTTAACCTTTCACAACAACCATTTGCATAATAGCTGCTGTACTATATGTGTACCCCGTATTTATATAGTAAAACCTAAAAAAACAATTTTTTATTACATGTAATTTTCTAGACTTTATAGCAAAGAAAAGTTAGATAGTATAGGTGAAAGAAGCACGACAGCCATTAGCGCTCTACTGTTCAGATTCACGCATTCAAAGAAAAAATCTGAACTTGAAATTCAAAAAATTATTTAATGTATGGTTTCATCAATTTTTTGAAATGCATCTTCAAGTGAAGTATATCCGTTTGTTTCTCCTTCGTTACCTTGAAGAGTCCATTCTTGCTTTTCTACTGCTAGTTTCCCGTCTTTATCTTTTATATAAGGTTTGTTAACCATAAACACCTGATCATTCTTCTTTACTGTATACCCAAGATAATAATGATTCCCTTCTCCTTCTTCTTCATATACAGAAACGCCTTGAAGGTTATATTTGTTTAAAATGTCATCCATATGATGAGTCAGTTCACTTACAATCGCTTCTCTTCCTACATATTCCACATTTCATACCCCTTTTCATTTCGATTTATACTTAGCATTCCCTTGAGCATATTCAATTACACTATCTTTCAAACGTTGTATGAACAAAGCAAGTCAATATAATAGTCATTCATTACATAGTAATAAAAAAGCTACCTCACTATAATGCAACGAAAAAACATTGCTAAGTGAAGTAGCTTTTTTGTTACCGAGATCTATAGAGCAACTTGATTATAGTTCAGTTAAAATAATCGGTTCACCGTTTGTTACAACAATCGTATGTTCACATTGTGCTACAAGACTATTATCAGGTGTAACAAACGTCCAGCCGTCGTCTCCGCGTTCAATGATATGATCAGCTTTCATAGAGATAAACGGTTCTACAGCAATAACAAGACCTTTTTTCAAGAGGGCTTTATCCATTGGATCATAATAGTTTAAAATGTGGTTAGGAGCGTCATGCAAGCTGCGGCCAACACCATGACCCGTTAAATTTTCAATAACCGCGTATCCGTTTTGGTGTGCAAAGTTAGAAACAGCACGACCAATTTGGTTTTGTTTTGAACCAGCTTTTACTTTTTTCATAGCCGCCCAAAATGCATCTACTGCAGCTTGACACAGCTTTTCTTTTTCTTCATCTTTCCCGATAACAAATGAAATGCCTGTATCTGAATAATAGCCATCAAGTACGGCAGATACATCCACATTTACTAAATCGCCATCTTTTAATACGCGATCTCCCGGAATACCGTGAGCCACTTCTTCGTTTACACTAATGCACGTTACACCTGGGAAATCATATTCTTTTTCAGGTGCAGAAATAGCACCGTGTTCATCCAATATTTTTTTACCGATCATATCAAGTTCTTTTGTTGTCATACCTGCTTTTGCTTGGCTTTTCATCTCTTCGCGCGCAAGTGCAACGATGCGTCCAATTTTGCGTAAACTTTCTAAATCTTGTTCGTTACCAATAATCATAAAAAAACACTTTCCTTCCTCGAAATATATATCCTATCCGATTTTATCATATTTTTATGAGGATTTTTCAAAAGACCTTTTAAGAACTAAAATGTATGATTAATTAGATTAGTAAGATATTTATCATATGTAAAAATCCTCTTCATTAACCTATGAAATTCAAAAAAGCTGCCTTAGTAAGCGGCAGCTCTCACAATCCGTTATTTCACTATTTCAAATTTCACTTCATTAAACAAACTAGTAGAATTCCACACATTCAGCCCAGCATAACCTTCTGAAAAGGCAGGGTCCATTGTATCGATTACCAGCTTGCCATCAAGATAAACTTGAATGTGCTCTCCTTCAGCCCTTACTTTTAGATGGTAATCCGTATTTGGTTTTAAATCCAGCTTTCCCCCATCGTCGTAAATAATGAGATCCTTTCCTATTCCATCTCTAAACGCAATGAGTTTCACTTGATTATTGAGCACATCTACATTCGCAGCGTAAGCGTTATTTGCCTGTTCATCCGAACGGAATACTAGCGCTCCTGCTCCTGCTCCTGTAGAATTTGAAACAGCCTCCTTTAACACCTTTATCTTTGCCTCATATGTGAAATTTTTTGCTTCTTTTGATGATAAGGTAAAGGAATCTTCTTTGCTTCGTCCTTGTTTCCCGTTAATTGTATCGGCCCATAGTCCGCTAATATTCTTCCATCCAGATAAGTTTGTATCAACAGGACTTTTATTCCAAATAGATTTTAACGGATACATCTTAAGAGAATTTAATTTTACAGCGCCTCCTTTGCTATAAAGCTTTATTTTATTACTTGAAAGCGTTGGAAAGAGCTGGTCTGTTATTACTTCCGTGCCATCATTACCAAATACTTCTACAGACGACTGGTCTACAAACATATGAAGCTTAACCTTTCCGTCTTTTGGAAGCATGGAAACAGAGTGTTTGCCTTTCACATTTTCACCAAAATCAAAACTTCCAGAGTTTGTTCGATCAACAGATAATCGCTGTTTGTTTATGTTATAGCTGACTTTCGTATTTTCACTGCCTTCTTTTTGAATTTGAAAACCAAATTCTTTTGCATCTGTAGTAGAAACATCGAATTCTGCAATGATTTCATATTTGTTTTCCTGTATGCCTGACAGAAGATTTCCATTTTCAGTAACCATGAGATTCTTCAATATCTTTTTTTCTTGCTTGTTGCGGATTGAATCAATTGAAACAGGTATTTGTTTTAAACGAAGCCCTTTTGCTGTGTTGGTGAGTTCTATTTTTCTTGGGATTGACATAGAGCTTCTCCAAGTAGTAGTGGGAGTATTGTTTGCATATTGCCAGTTGCTCATCCAGCCTAGCCAATACTTTTCTCCGTTATCTCCTTCAACTCCGCTCCAATCTACAGCGGCATAAAAGTCGGCACCATAATCTGTCCAAAGTACTTCTTCTGGCGGATTTTCATTTTTAAATGTTTTCCCGTCAAAATCGCCAACAAAGTACTGCATCCCTGAACCTCCAGCTGCCGCTCCATCATTGATGCTGACCTGCAGCACCCATCTTTTCTTCGTGCTGTCTCCATCAACCGGCAGTTCGAGTAAAGTAGGACACTCCCAAATGCCGCCGTTGCTTCCGTGAGTTGATTTCACCCATTCTCCTGACACTGTGTTCCAATCTGAAAGCTCTCCGCCTTCTCTTTGTTTAGCTTCCTCTGGTTCTTTTGCTACACTGTCTACTTTATCCGGCATTTTTTCTGTATTAAATACATTCACATCATCTAGATTAATATGCCCCCATCCGCCTACAGCTTGATCAACGGCTTTAATGTACAGTACTTCTCCTATATACTTAGAAGCATCCCATACATAGCGCTGATACTTTTCATCTGCAAACTTTGTATTCGCTTGACGAATCAATTCTTTGTCGTCGGATGCCCGGACTAAGGCTACATAACGGTTTGCGGGGTCGTTTCCGCCTCCCATTAACAAATTGATTTCACCTGATCCGCTCAATTTAAAATAAGACGAATGTAATTCTCCAGTGGCATTATCGCCATCTTGCTTATCAGAAAAACCCCATAAATGATACTTTCCTTTTTGTTCAAAAAGACCGCTCCAATTTGCGGTTGCATCCGTTACATGATCGTTTGTGAATGCATTTCCCTTTATCGTTTCCCAGCCGGTGAGATCCCCTGTTTCAAAACTTTTATTTTTAATTTCTTGTTCATCTGTATCAATAAACTTGGTCATGTTAACGTCTTGAAACCGGACTGAAGATTGATTAACGTGTAGTCCAAACAATCCTTTTGAAAAAGTTTCATCTTTTGCAGTAAGGGTGAAGTTATCGTCTATATGCAAATCAAGTTCATTTCCCGATGCAGTTACTTTTACTTGATGTGATTTGCTCGTATCAATTTTTTTGTTTGTTTCAGCAAGGACAGTTGAAATGCCATTTTGAAGCTTTACTAGTTTGATTGTACCCTTAGAAGCATCTACGCTAGCTATATATCCGTTTTTGGCTTCCGCGTCTGCTCGGAAAAGTAGTGCACCTGAACCATGGTTTTCATCTAAAAATGTCATATTTGACTCGTAAATGAACTGGTCTCCCTGTTCTTCACTCATAATATATCCGTCGCTGTCAGATTTACCGATTTTTCCAGCAGCAGTATCATTCCACGTTCCAGTAATAGATTTCCAGTTAGATAGATTGGTTATGAAATTAGATTGATTCGTAAATTTAACATGACGAAAGACAGCTGTGGAATTCCATGCTGTTAGTCCAAACTGACCGTTTTCAAAGGATGCATCACTACCTTCTAAAACCTGTTTCCCATTTAGCAGTATCTTAAAGTGGTGACTGTTTGCTTCTACTTTCACATGATACGCTTGTGACGTATCAAGCCTCATTGACTTTGAAACAACGGTCGTTACGCTTCCTTTCTCTACTTTGTTAAGTGTTAAGAGGTTCTTTTCAGCATCTAAATTGACGGTATATGCGTTTGTTGCATCTTTATTAGAACGAAAAACAAGGCCTCCTGCCCCTTCGCGTCCATTCTTTTCTACAAGCGTAATTTCTCCCTCTAGAGTAAAGGATTGACCTTTTTGTTCGGATAAAGTATATGAGTAGGCACCGCTTTGACCGTTTGCTTGGATGCCTCCATCAGGTCCAAACTCACTTGCGTATTTCCAATTTTTCAAGTCAGGTGATGTATAAAACATAATTTTATCTTTAGCAGCTAAAGACATCACCCACTGCTTGGTTTGCTCGTGCCAAAAGACTTTTGGATCGCGCCAGTCAGGAACTGGGGGATTTGGCATAACAGGATTTCCTTCATATTTGGTCCATGTTCTTCCGCTGTCCGTGCTGTATGCTAGACTTTGAACTTGCCCTTTACTGCCCGAGTGCGTAAAGATAGCTACCATCGCTTCTTTTCCAAATCCTGCGGTATTATTCCAATCGATAACGGCACTTCCTGAAAAGATCTCTCCGTTCTCATCTGGAGAAAGAGCAACCGGCAGGTGTTTCCATTTCACTAAGTCTGTACTAACTGCATGCCCCCAGTGCATAGGTCCCCAGGTGGTACCATAAGGATAATACTGATAAAAAAGGTGGTACTCCCCGTTATAGTAGACCATTCCATTTGGATCGTTCATCCAGTTCGCTTCTGGAGAAAAATGAAATTGATTCCGATATTTTTCTTGATAATACCCTGTATTATCAGCTAATACAGGGTATACAGAAAACAAGCTTATGGAACAAGCGACTCCAATCATCAATAACTTTTTGACGGTTCTTTTCATCTTCCTTTCCTCCTTTATTGGCATACTGGCTATGTAAAACATTTTCACCAGCAGATGCTAGAAGAATAGATGACTCCCTCTTATTTATCAGCCTAAAAAGCCGATCCAATAACCTCCTATACCGATTAAGAAAATACCGAAAATAATAAGAAGCGGATTTGTACCTTTTCGAAGCATCCATGCTACTAATAGAGTTAGCGCTAAAGGAAGCAGTCCCGGTAAAATACTATCGAGCACGTCTTGCACGGTTTTTACGACAACTTTACCAGAATCATCTTTGATCCTAGAAACAACCACTGGTATATTAATAGTGGTCCATTTCGAAACCAATGCTCCCATTACAAAGAGTCCTAAAATGGACGCACCTTCCGTCAGTTTTTGAATTCGATTGCCTACTAAATCTTTTAAGATTTCTGTTCCTTTTAAATAGCCATATTTTAACCCATAATATTTTGTACTTAATCGAATTGCATTAATTAAGATGAAAAACAGCAGTGGCCCGGCAATATTCCCGCCTAACGCAAGAGATGCGCCTAGTGCTGCGAGGACTGGTCGCAGCGTTCCCCAGAAAATAGGGTCTCCTACGCCAGCAAGCGGTCCCATTAATCCAATTTTCATTCCGCTGATGGCTTTTTCATCAAAATCTTTTTTGTTTGCCATTTCTTCTTCCATTGCTGCCGTGACGCCGAATATAGGTGCGGAAATCCATGGATGTGTATTGAACCATTCTAAATGTCGCTTTAATGCTGCATTTCGCTGTACCCCTGGTCCGTATAAACGTTTAATTGCTGGAATCATAACATAACAGTAGCCCATTGCCTGAACACGCTCAAAGTTAAATGAACCGAGTAAAAAATTCGAGCGAATAAACATGCTAAAGATGTCTTTTTTCGTTAATCTTTTTTCATTTTCCATCTCTATCCCTCCCTTAAGTTCGCCGTTTAGGCATCTAAATCATCATCGTCATCATCATATACTTGTTCGCTCCCTGTAGCTGCGGGAACGCCTGCCGGCTGCATTTGATTTCGCTGCTGCATTACTTGCTGATAAAGAAGTGCTAAACAAAGACCTAACGCCCCAAATCCTACCAGGTTAAACCCTGTAAATGCCGCTAATAAGAACCCGATATAGAAAAAGGGCTTTAAATGAGGAATGTTCATCATATTGATAACCATGGCATATCCTACGACCACGATAATGCCTCCCCCAATTTGCAGACCTTTTGTAATAACTTCCGGAATATTTCCGAGGAAAGTTTGCACGGCGCTTACGCTGATTAATGTAACAATTAACGTTGGAATCATAACGCGGAGAGCCTGAAAACCCATAGCAGTAATATGCATAATTTCAATTCCTTTAAAGTTCCCTTCTTCCGCGTACTTATCAGCTCGATGAATTAAAAATACTGTGATGGTACGAACAAAAATGGTGAGTACTTGCCCTGCAGCTGCTAAAGCTATGGCTACCGCAATTCCTTCACCAATACCCTGACCAGCTGTGATAACTAAAATAGTTGAAATAACAGAAGCAATAGCCGTATCAGGTGCCATCGCCAATCCAACATTCATCCATCCAAGAGCCATTAATTCCAATGTTCCACCTAAAATAATGCCCGTTTTTAAATCTCCAAGCACCAAGCCTACTAACGTGCAGGCAATGAGAGGACGATGGGATTGCCCTTCGTCCAACACGCTTGCGATGCCAGTTATCGCTGCAATGACTAATAATAAAATAATTTGTATGGAAGACATAAACTCATCTCCTTATTTGATTTTTGTTTCGTTTCTCAGTAGTTGAATAAAATTTTCACTAGAATCTGAAGGTAATTGGCGCAGCTCAAGCTTTACGCCTAGTTCCTGCAGTTTCTCAAAAGCATCGATATCTTTTTCGGTAACGCTTACAGATTTAGTGATTTGTTTTCGGTCATTAGCAAAACGCATGCCCCCTACGTTTACTGTCTCAATAGGTACGCCTGCTTGAACAAGAGCGACAATGTCTGCGGGGTTTTCAAACAGCAGCATGGCTGTTGTATCCTGGTAACGCGGACTATGAAAGGCTTTTGTCATTTTAGAAATCGAGACAGCACTTGCTTTTACATTCGAAGGAGCTACAGAAAGAATCAGCGTTTTTCTCATTTCATCCGCTGCCACCTCATCTGAAACAATGATAATTCGATCTGCTGCATTTGTTTTGATCCATCTTGTTAATACCTGCCCGTGAATAAAGCGGTCATCAATTCTTGCTAAAACGATTTTCATAATAATCCATCCTCTCCGATTTGGTTTGCTTGCTGGATTTTCTCCAAATGTTCACTGCACACTTGAAAACTTTCTTCATTCACCTGCTTTAATCTTCCTAGCATCTCTTTTAATGTAACGTGTTCCCTCATGGCTAACACTTCTAATAACATAGGCAAGTTAACTCCCGATACCATATCCGCTGTTTCATTTTTAAGGATATAGGGAGTAGCCGCATTGTAAGGTGTACCTCCAAAAATATCGACTAGAAAAAGCACTTCATTTTCTAAGGGCATTTCCTCTAATGCTTGCTTATATTTTGCTTCAAGCGTTTGGATACCTTCTCCTTTTAGAAAAGGTACGGCTACTACGTGATTCTCTTCACCAAATATCATTTTGGAAGACCCTTCTAATGCTGGTGCGAAATCACCATGCCCACTAATAATGACTGAAATCATGTACACTTGCTCCTCTCTTTTACGTTCTACACTTATTTATTGCAAGTATCGTGCCAACAAAGAGTATTAAGCGCTTTCATTTATTTTTCAATACCTTTTTCTTTGTTGTTGATACAGGTTTCTTAAAATAAATAAACCTGTATCAAAACGTCATGCGTTTTAATACAGGTTTTTCTGTTATTTAAAAAGTGGGATAAAAAAAGAAACTAGTGGCATATAAATCAAACTAGTTTCTCAGAATTATCATATGATTTTTACATTTCATCCGCAAAAATGGTGGCAATAAATAATTTTTCATCTCTTGTTAAGGTAAGTTTAAGCTTTTTTTCGACGGCTTGTAATGTTTTTTCCGTTTTTTGACAAATATTTTCTAACTGAGGAGTGATTTCTTCATCCTCCGGAAAAGCAAGAGGTTCGTTTTTTATCATTCTTTCTAAAGCAAAGGCTGTATGCATCACAATTCGAATCATAACGGTGTTGCTTAATTCCATTTCTAACTCATCTTGTACGTGATTTAACCACTCTAACAAAATTTCACTTATGAGATACGGATTAATAAATAGAAGGTACTTTCGTAAGTTTTCTTCGCAAAGTTCACGCACTACAATATTCCCTTCGGTCGGCTCCTCATCATAGCGTATCGTTTCTTTTGTAATTGCCTGTTGAAGTATCCGCTCTCCCTGCCCTTCAATAAGGACTTCTAGCGATACATGAGGCGCATCAATCTTAGGGTTTTTGGTACCTGCTGTTGCGACAATTTCATATTCTTTTTGAATTTCCCGAATGTTTGCTGCTAATTTAATAGAAGAAACGGTTAGAATTTTAATAGGCTCTTGAGATACTTTCCGTGAAATAATCGTTAAGATTTTTTCTAATTGTTTTGCTGTACCGCTTCCTGTTGTACAAATAGAAACAAGGGCTTTCTTTTTTCCAAACACATGCTGCTGTTTATCTATAAATTCCATAAAGTCTTTTTGCACCGAATCAAATATGGCATATAAATTTAAGTCTAAATAATTTACTTTTCTAACGGTGTCTAACACCATAGACGTCGTCACGTTGCTGATTGTTTTAATCTTAGTCCCTGTTTTTTGTTCCAACTTGCTTTCTAACATGGCAAGCGAGCCCATGTCCACAAGCATTAATACGCCTTCTCCTTCGTCTACTTTCTTAATTCCCTGGACTAACCTATCTACAATTTCGACTGGAGATACCGTCAAAGGCACATCAATAGCTATAATAGGAGTGCTCCCTAAAAGCTCCTTAGCCACTTCTACCATAGAAGTTGCCGTGCTGTTTCCATGTGCAGCAACTACAATCCCCACTCGCTTATTTTCTTCTAACGTTCGAATGGATTGAATAACCATTGTGAGATAAATGACTTCTATTTCTGGCACGACAATGTTAAACAACTTTTCAATTCGATTTTTAAAAAGCAGGGCTACCGCATATTCTTTTGGGTATGTTTCGCGAATTTCATCTATCTCCTTTGTATTTAATACGTCTACTTGTTTTTTTCGCTTTAAAAAAGATTCCATATGCATACTTAAAAAATGAATAAATCTGCGATCAAATTTACAGTTCAATTCTTTTTCTGCTAAATGTTTTAATTCTTTTGTAAGCTGAATCACGTCGTCTTCTACGAATTTCATTAAATTAGAACTCTGGCCATTTTTTTGATTAAAAAAGCTCCGAACATTCAAATGAATGTCGGTAAGAATATATTGATTGATGTCTTCTTGAGATAAACCTTCTTTTGTTAAAACATCTACTTTTTCTTCTATTAACTGATATAAATTAAATGATACGTCTTCCTCCATTTTTATTTCTTGGCTCTCCATAGCGGGAGAAATGATCGTTTTGAGGTTTACATATTCAGAAATTTTTCTGCTGCGCTCCATATTTTTACTATTCGAAATCCAATCTCGTTTAATATCATCAGGCAAATCTCTTACTGTAAGTTCCACCATATGTTTACTATCAAGGTTATTTAAAAATCCGTGTGCGCAAACGAGCTGTACATTGGACTTTAACTGCCCTACATTCCCGAATTTTTCAGTGTGGATTAAAGCATTTAATACATCAATGTGGACACTTAGCTTTTTATTAATTCGTTTAGCTTCTTGTTCTAAAAGAAACGTTGTGAGACGAAGTTTTTCTTTTAGAGATCGCTCTTCTAATGAGGGAATATGGATAGTCATCGGAATTCTTCTTAAGAAAGTTTGCAGTAAGGCTGAACCAGGATTTTCAGTTGTAGCACAAATAATTAACACTTTAGATGTTCGCTTATGATCTGTCTCCCCTAGGCGATTGTACGTACCTTGATCAATGAGGTAAAAAAGCATTTCTTGACCTTCAGGAGGAAGCCGGTGTATTTCATCCATAAAGAGAATGCCTTCATTTGCTTGTTCTACTAAACCTACTTTACTTTCAGTTGCTCCAGTGAAACTCCCTTGCTTATGACCAAATAACTGAGAAAGAAGTAATTGAGGATTGTGATAATAATCAGCGCAGTTAAAGGTAATGAACGGGGCCCCTGTTTTTAACCTCTCTGAATATAAAGCAAATTGATAGATTCGTTTTGCAAAAAGAGATTTGCCTGATCCCGTGGGACCTAATAGCAGCATATGTAACCCATTGGGCGGGTAAAGGACAGCGGCTTTTGCTTGAGAAATCGATTTTTTTAAACTGCCTGTGGCTCCAATCATTAATTCAAAAGGATTAGCAGGAAGTGCTTCTTCTTTTCCTCCATTAGATAGCTGCTCTAGTTTTTCCACTTCCATCTTATTCGTATCCCACTTTTGACGAAAAATGGTTTCGACAACCTCTAGCGGAACGTAGCGAACGGGGAACATTTTAATTTTAATTACTTTTTGCATGCGGACAAGTTTATTCAGTTCAAGACTTACATTAGATCTCTCTAAATCTAACTGTTCAGCAATTTCAATCGCTGAGCTTCCTTGTTTATGTAAAAGTTCTACTTCTGTAAACTCCTGAAAATTACTCAACAGCTGATTATATACCTTATCAATTCGTTTCATTAAGAAGCACCTTCTTTATTTTCAGTTAACGAACGGGATTTTCTCTTTCAAAGAAATGAAACATTCCCTACTACTACAAGTTATTTCATCTATAAGTATCATCATGTTATACTAATCTATGAAAGCGTTTCAAGCCATTATATGTAAATATATTAAGTTAGTCAACCTTGCATGTCAACCGGTTTCATTCTTAAAGTTATAGTCTGTCTGAATGTTTCATTTTCTTTAAATAAAATAACTATGAATCTGTATATACTACTTTTTTATTTTAATCAGCACTGCAGTTACAGCATATTTGTGATTACATACTAAAACGAAAGAAAACAGCAGCAGTTGTCGCCATTTTCTTTCGTTTTTAAAAATTATCTATCTGTACTTAATTGTCCTTGTGGTAAAATACTATTTTTCACAACAGCTGTTTTTGATCCTTTAATATTTAACAAGAAGCTAGGAGCAAACGTAGAATGTTCCTCTGAATAGAAGCCTCTGTTTGTCATGTAACTTGTAATCACGACATTGTCTCCTTTCACTTGTGGAACTGCGAAGTGTGAATACGTGAACGTTTTGTCATTAGGATCGAGGTCCATATGTAAAACAAGTCCTGTATCATTTAGCGGTTTGTATTTTCCTGTCAGCGTATTTGATACGTATCCTAGCATATATACGTCATCTTGGCCGATACCGTCAATAGTCATTTTAGATCCGCGAGAATCTGTGAATAAGTACCATTTTCCATCTTTTTTAAATACATTTGCGCGTTCAATTTCATCTGTCACCGTGTTTGAAGTAATCAGTGAATCCATTACTTTTTTCAAGGTATAATCGTTATTTAATTCAATAATGCCTAATGCACCGTTTGCTAAAGCGGCTTTCTTTTTATTAGAGCTCTGAAGTAATTTCTCTTTTTCTGATTGGAAAAATGGATTATTCCCACCGTAGTAAGCTCGATTGTAAAGGGAATCTTCACCTTGATAACCATCTTCAGTTCCTGTGTTCGCTTCAAACACAAGGTACTTATGCCCTTTATCCTCTACATAGTGAGGATCTCTCAACGTGTGATTATCTCCTGAACCATATGCGCCTTCGTCAATAAACTGCTGAATATTTTGATATTTTTTACCATCACCATCAAAAATGGATTTATGATCTTCAACACCTTCAATCTTTAACGTATCTGCACTTGGCTGAGATACATTTACTTGAGCTGTTGTTAAGGTTTGTTTTCCATAGGTTGTACCTGAAAAGTTAGTATAGAATAAGCGTATTTTTCCATCTGATGTTAAAGTAGCAGATCCTGACCATTCTTGTGTTTGCTTTTTCAAATGAGGATCATTCGGTACAAATTTTTCACTGTCTTTGAACACTCTTCCTGCATTTTTCCAACTGTCAATCGACTCTTCACCTATTTTTTGATAAAACACATAAATAGATGTATCATCAGCATCTTTCGGATCACCTGCTAGCGCAAATACAACTTGGTAACCATGATAGTTGGCTACTGTTCCGTCAGCATTTTGCAGGGGCCAGCTGTCCCATACGTCTAAATCAATTAAATTGCCCGATTTATCATACCCTTTTGCAGAGGCAATATTTTTGATTGTTGATTTATCAAAAGCTGGAACTTTAAACTGTTCGCTTTTTTGCTGCTGAGGAATTTTCAGCATGTTATCACGCGTAATATGGGAAACTCCATAATTATTATTAGTATCTTTATGATTGCTTTCGGCAGCCCATGTTTGAGATCCAGCACCTACTAACAGAGCTGTAGCAAAAGATAAAGCTGTAGTTTGCTTTGCGATTTTCTTAATATTCATCTGTTTTTCTCCCTTTTGTATAATACTTTTTCTTGTATCACTCACAAGCAATTCATTTTCTATGTATCGAGAAGTCATATCAATCTGGTGAAATAACAGAACCGGTTCCATTACCTTTCCAAGATTACTTGCATAATATTGAAAAGTCAAATAGGTAAAATGGATTAACCATGCCCTTGTTTCTCCCTTTATTTTTTCAATTTAGTTATAAAGTCTTAAATCTTTAACTTTTTGATTAAGTAGGCAAATTGATCGTCATATTTAACCTGCTATTTTTTATAAGTTCTTCTACAGCTATTAAAGTAGACCATTTTCAAAAAAATATCTTTAATGTATTTTTTGTGAAATAGTGGAATAATTTATTATATAATAGTTTCTACTGGTAATAATAAGAGACAAAAGAATTAGGTAATCTCTTTTTTTTTTGATTCTTTTATACTGTTAAATTTTATGCAGCTCTTCCCAAGGAATTGCTATCATTTCAATGAATCAATCATACATTTTTCAGAAAATCAAAAAGAGCTCTTTATAAAGAGCTCTCTTTGATTTCATTTATGCTGTCTTTAAATAGCTGTTCTTATCTAAATAAATCAAGTGCCGCAGTACGTTTGATAAGGCTGATTAGACGGAGCAGACGGTGTACAATACTCTGACTGATCCGGCGATTCATATGGGCTAGAAAGCACTTCTAGAAGATCTTCCATAACGCTATAGTCTCCTTTTTGTGCTGCATCTAGCGCTGCTTCTACTCGGTGATTTCGAGGAATGACAGCGGGATTGTTATGTTTCATAAGCTTTTCCGACTCTGCTTTAGATTGTTTTTGTCTGCCTAGTCTTTTCTGCCATAACTCCTGCCACTGTGCAAATTCTTCGCTTTCAAACAGGTCACTCTTTCCTAGCTTATTGAAAGTTAATGCACGAAATGTATTTGTATAGTCAGCTTTATAGGTTTTCATCATGGTAAGAAGCTCTTGGAATAATGCTTCATCTTCTTTTTCTTCGTTAAAAAGTCCAAGTTTAGCCTGCATACCCGCCAGCCAGTTTTCTCGATAGAGTTTTGGAAATTCTGTCACGGCGCTTTGTGCTATTTCAACTGCTTTTTCTATATCTTGATCCAACAGAGGTAATAAAGCTTCAGCAAACCTCGCAAGATTCCACCCTGTAATGCCCGGTTGATTTTGATAAGCGTAGCGCCCTTGTACATCAATTGAACTAAATACAGTTTCTGGATCATAGGTATCCATAAATGCACATGGCCCATAATCAATTGTTTCTCCGCTAATTGTCATATTATCCGTATTCATGACGCCGTGAATAAAACCAATAAGCTGCCATTTAGCAACTAGGGTAGCGTGACGCTTAATCACTTCTTGAAGCAATGATAAATATTTTTTTTCATTCTTTTCTATGTGGGAAAAGTGACGTTCTAATGCATAGTCAGCTAAAGCTTGAAGGTTTTCGACTGTTCCCCATTTGGCAGCAAATTGAAATGTGCCAAAACGAAGGTGACTGGAAGCTACACGCGTCAAAATCGCCCCCGGCAGTTCTTTTTCGCGAACAATGGATTCACCTGTTGTTACGACTGCCAGGCTCCGAGTAGTCGGAATACCAAGAGCATGCATGGCTTCACTAATAATATACTCACGCAGCATAGGTCCTAGAGCTGCCCGGCCGTCTCCTCCTCGGGAATACGGTGTTCGGCCTGAGCCTTTAAGCTGAAGGTCTACTTTCTCACCCGAAGGCGTAACTTGCTCCCCTATCAGCATAGCCCGGCCGTCTCCTAGCATGTTAAAGTGGCCAAATTGATGCCCCCCATAAGCTTGTGCAAGCGGGAAAGCACCTTTTGGAAAACTGTTTCCAGCCAAAATACTAACTCCTTCTGGGCTTTGCAGCTGTTCTTTTTGTAACCCTAGAGACGCGGCTAAAGAGTCGTTAAATTTAACTATTTTAGGTGAACTCACTGGATTAGGATCAAGGGGGGTAAAAAAGATGTTTGGCAACTCCGCATAGCTATTACGCAAATTCCATCCTGTTTCTTTTTGATTAGTCATCGTATCTCCTTTTCTTCTTGTGTCTTAAAACATAACTCTTTTCTTTACTGATCGTGGTTTTATAAGTGCAGCAGCCCTGCTCTATCCTGCTTTCTTTTGGGCATCTTAGAGCAGGACAGTTTCTCTTTCATTCATTATCTCTTTTACTATTATATCGTATTTGCTCGTACTTTTAATCTAAAGTGCCTTATCCATTTATATACCGCCACTTTGTTGACGAGCTATTAAATGCTCAAAAAAGAAGAAGTATTAATATACTTCTTCCTCTGTATTTTACCCCCAAATATCTTTTAAATTCCAATATGTTAACTCTTTTACGATTACGTCTCCTCCTTCAGTAAATAACTCAATTCCAAGCCTGCTTTCTTTTGGATAAATGCGGCTTGTCATGGTAGCTTGTCCTTCGTTTGCAAATACTTCGATGGAAGAACGATCCAAAAATATTCGTAAAGCTAGTGTCTCACCTGCTTGCAACGCTACTTTCCTCACTCCCTCTTCTTTTCCCGAGTGAGTACAGTCAAGCACTAGCTTTTGCTCATTAAGGTTATAACACATAAGCGTTTCTTCGTTGTTTATTCCACGAATTTTTATTCCTACTGATGAAGCTTGGCAGTCCGTTAAATCAAATACAGCTTGTATCTCTAGCAAGTCTTCATTTACTTCTACTACATAGCTTTCAAAAAGAGCTTTATTGGTTAGCATATTATATTGAGTCTGCCGAAGTGATGTAAGCTCTTGGACGGGGTTCATTAACACTTTATCCTCTCTTAAAGTTAGTTCTCTCGGAAGCGTTAGCGCACCGCACCATCCATCCTCTTTCGTTGGCATATTAGCTTCCCACATGTCCATCCATCCAATTGCAATTCGTCTTCCTTTATCATCTAAAAGCGTTTGAACAGCATAAAAATCGTGGCCGTGATCTAATTCAGTCAATGACCCATGATGAAATGTATTGGTTTCATAACTATATTCTCCAACTAAATATCCCGTTTGGAAAAGGTTGTGATAGGAATCACCTTTTGCTTCTATCCCTTGAGGAGAAATCATTAACACATGCTTTCCGTCTAACTCAAAGAAGTCCGGACACTCCCACATGTATCCTAGATCTCCATCGCTTTTAGCAAGGACGCCAACATATTCCCACTGTCGTAAATTTGAAGATCTGTATAAGATAACACGTCCCTCTTGTTTCTTTGTTGAGTTTCCTAGAATCATATACCAGAAATCCTCGTGCTTCCATACTTTGGGATCTCGAAAATGATGAGAGCTATCTGCCGGCGGCTCAGCAATAACTGGGTTGACCTCTGCTTTTTCAAAGGTAATGCCGTCTTTACTAACAGCTATATTTTGGTTTTGAAAAAAAGTATCCAGTTCTTTGTTTATATAATTATGTCCTGTATAAATTAGCGTAAGCTCTCCTTCGTTATCCACGGCACTTCCAGAAAAACATCCATCTTTATCAAATGTATCTCCAGGAGCTAAAGCAATCGGTAAATGCTGCCAATGAACAAGATCTTTGCTTTTTACATGTCCCCAGTGCATCGGCCCCCAACTCTCGTCATAAGGATGATGTTGATAAAAAACATGATATTCCCCTTTATACTGAACCAACCCATTCGGATCATTAATCCAGTTCGCAGGCGCCATAATATGATACCCCAACCGATATTGATGATTTACCTTTTTCTCTGCTTCATTTAATGAATTTTGAGCTTGCTCGATTTTATTTATCGTTAACATCATCATATCCCCCTATATAATCTGTGTGTTTTTTTGTACATCTTTTCTTATAAACTTATGTTTTTTAGAGTTTAGTAATGTAAACATGGAAATAACGTTAAATACCAAAACCATACCTCCCATAATTAAATAGGTATGGGAAAAACCTACGCTATCATATAATCCTCCCGCTATAGGTGAAAGGACTGAAGCACCTATTTGTGAAGCGAATTGGAATCCAACCAAATAAAGGATAGAAGATAGGCGCGTGTCAAAGTTAGCTGCCAAATATTTAAAGATGGCAATGAGCATAATAGGAAGTTCTAATGCATGAATAAGCTTCATTGAAGATATTCCAATTGGACCAACCACAAGTCCTGACCCAATAATACGAAATCCCATTAGAAATCCTGCTAAAATCAAACTATTTTTTGCACCAATCTTATTTACAATAAACGGTGCTGCGAACATCATTCCAGCTTCTAAAAATACTTGAAACGAATTTAAGTAGCCAAATACTTGGTTACCTATCGATTCAGTAGGAAACAAAGATGCATAATAGATAGGAAATTGCTGATCGTATACCCCATACACGCACGTAACGCCAACAACATAAATCATAAAAAACCAAAATTCCTTCAATAAGAATAAATTACCTACATCTCTCAGCGTGACGGATTCAGCTTTTTCCATTTCATAGCTGCTCATTTCTACCTTCACAGAAAAAATAATAGCCACTAGGATAACCGCTGAAACGGATGCCACCCAAAAATTAATATGAGGATTAATATTAAATAGTTGTCCTGCAAAGAATGTAGCTGCAGCCCAGCCTAATGACCCCCACATTCTAGATTTTCCGTACTCAAATTTATATTTTCGGCTGACTTTCTCTATGTATGTTTCAATCGCTCCGATGCCCGCCAAAAATGCTACTCCTAAATATAAGCCTCCGATAATCGCTCCTATCAACACATTGTATTGAAGCAAAGGCCCATAAATAAAAATATAAAATGGTCCTACAAACACTAAAAGACAGCTAATAAAAAATAAAATGTGTTTTTTTAAACCTATCCTGTCAGATATATATCCGTACAAAGGCTGCATACATAAAGCAAAGATAGCGTTTACAGAAAAGATTAAGCCTGTAGCTGATCCGTTCAACTTAATCTCTTGCCCTAGCCAGATAGAAAATAAAGAGTAGCTCGACGACCACGTAAAAAAGAAGAAGAAAAAATATGCACTCAGCTTCCAATATAAACTTTTTGAACTTTTCATTTTAGTTACCCCTTTAGCTTAAGATATAAAATCTTTTATCTAACAAAATGAAAGCACTTTCAATTTGATT
Source organism: Priestia sp. 179-F W1.4 NHS (assembly GCF_045369295.1). Taxonomy (NCBI): domain Bacteria; kingdom Bacillati; phylum Bacillota; class Bacilli; order Caryophanales; family Bacillaceae; genus Priestia; species Priestia sp. 179-F W1.4 NHS. The sequence goes on from NZ_JBIQFF010000002.1 coordinate 193,460, forward strand.
TTATGTCAACCGGTTTCATATGTCAACCGGTTTCACATTTTATATGGCAAAAAGATTGTATTAGGCGTAAAAGTGAGCTTTATGGTATGTTTAAATTGTTCAATAAAACGTTTACAATCTTTACATAGATTTTTATGTATCAAAATAAAACGTAGCGACTGGAAAGCTGCTTGCTTGATTGCATTTATTTTAAGGCTTTTACATGTCTGATATATACTATAAAAGCAAGGTTTTGGAGAAATTAGGAGGAAACTAGATGAAAGCCAAAATTAGTGATGTAGCAAAAATTGCAGGTGTTTCACCGACTACAGTTTCTCGTGTATTAAATAACCGTGGTTACATAAGCAAAGAAACGCGGGAAAATGTTTATAAAGCAATGAAAGAAATTAATTATTTCCCAAATGATATTGCACGTTCGCTATTTAATAAGCGAACAAATTTAATCGGTATGATTGTCCCGCAAACGAGCAACCCTTTTTTCGGAGAGTTAGCCTTTCATATTGAAAGTATATGTGCTTCTCTTAACTACAAAGTACTTCTTTGTAACAGTCTGAATCGCATTGATAAAGAAAAAAAATATGTAGAAATGCTTATCAGAAATCAGGTAGACGGTGTTATTGCCGTTACTTATAATAGAGGTATTTTTGATTCTGAAAGTCAAAGCCTTCCTGTAGTAGCAGTAGATCATTATTTATCAAAAGGTATTCCTACCGTATCTTCTGATAACTATTCTGGAGGAGAACAAGCCACGGAATTGCTTATTTCAAAAGATTGTAAGCATATTATTCATATTAACGGTCCCCTTAAACTTGAAACTCCAGCTAACTTAAGAAGGAAAGCTTATGAAAATGTGATGAAACAGTATGGAAAACAGCCTATCACGTATGAAATTTCAAATACCTTTGACCGCAACATTCAGCGAGAAACTATTTCTAAGGTTTTTGAAGAACATCCGGAAGTAGATGGTATTTTTGCAAGCGATGACTTACTTGCAGCTTTAGTAGTTGCTGAAGCACAAAAAAGAGGAAAAAGCATTCCAAAAGATTTAAAAATCGTGGGCTATGACGGAACGGAAGCCAGTCAGACTTTGTTACCTGGTCTAACTACAATTCAACAGCCCATTGAATCGATTGCTCAAACAGCCATTGATATTTTACTAAAAGAAATTGAAGGAGAATTTAGTAATGTCCCCCGTGAAATCTGTCTTCCAGTTAAGCTTCTAGAAGGGCAAACAACGTAAAAATACGTTTTTTATAAAATAAATATCAGTTTGTTGCATATTCTTCTTCCTTTATTCACACCTTAACGTTACAGAAAGGAGTTGAATACAATGGCAAACAATAAAAGCAGCAATAATAATGAATTATTAGTATACGGAGCTGAACAAGCAATCGATCAAATGAAATATGAAATCGCTAGCGAGTTCGGAGTAAATTTAGGAGCTGACACTACTGCACGTGCAAACGGATCAGTAGGCGGCGAAATCACAAAACGTCTTGTACAATTAGCTGAGCAACAACTTGGCGGCGGACGTTTCTAAGACAATTTCATACACACCATGACTTAAGGAAGAATGGATATCCATTCTTCCTTTTCATATATTTAATTTCCATCTTTATATAAAAATTATTATTGCTCATCCTCTTTACTGACTGATTTTGTTTTTCCTTTCTTTAGTACAGCACTGATTCCCAAACAACAGACAGCTGCTATCCATCCGGAGATGAGAAAATAAACGGAAGTATTTGCAAAGAGTGTACCTATTAAAATAAACAGGCCTCCGAGAATAATAAAAAGGACGTGACCTTCACCATTTTTTTTCACCTTCATCACCTCTCCCCTACGTATACAAACTACTGTTCAGATACAAAAGAAACTTCTTGATAAACAAGAAGTTTTCTTACGTCCGTTTCTTTTTCAATAAAAAATAAAGGTGTTTTCTTTTTATTTATTCAACAAAACCACTCAATATTCTTCTCAATTACGTGCTATTCAATAATTTCTCCTGTTTTATACTCTTTCATAAATACATCAATAACATCTCCTGCTTCCTCGTTCTCCTCCTGCATTTGAACGAGTATTTCGTTTTGTGCATTTACCGAAAGAATTCTGACATCCGACATTCGGTTTATATCCAGCTGCAGTTCCAAATCTTTGGCAACTTCATCAGCTTTTAGTGAATCTTTGATAATATATCTGTGACTTCTCATGACATTCGCTCCTTTACGTTATATGAACGAATATAGTTTATCCAAACTATCAGTACACAATGACATTTTTTCTTATGTCTTTTATTTAAGCAAAACAAAAAAACGGCTTTTATCAGCCGTTTTTTTGTTTTGCTTTTCGATTATGAAAAAGCATATTTATTTCTTTATTTGACCGTTCTCTGTATCAGGTATCATACGTTTATTTATTCCGAATGCGTAAAAACTAATGACAACGAGAGCGAGGAAAATAACCCCTACAATAAGTGAAATACGCGTTTCATCATTAAACCACATGCCTACAAGCACCATTAGTAGAAAAGCAATGGTTACATAGTTCGTTACAGGCGCAAAAGGCATTTTGAAAGGATGACTATCCATTTCAGCACCTTTAGCTTTACGGAAACGAATTTGGCTGATAAGAATAATGAACCAAGGAATCATTCCAGGAAGCACGCTAGCACTGTATACATAAACAAATACATTAGGTGGAGCGATGTAGTTTAAAACAACACCAATTACTAATCCAATCATAACAGCGAGCGTACTGTAAATTGGAACGCCGTTGCGAGAAATTTTTGTAAAGAATTTAGGTGCTTGACCGTTTATACCGAGCGTATAAAGCATGCGTCCTGCACTAAAGATTCCGCTATTACAGCCTGACATCGCTGCCGTAATGACTACAAAGTTAATGATACCTGCAGCTGCCGTAACACCAACTTTAGCAAATGTAGATACAAATGGACTTCCTAAAGAATCTAACTCATTCCAAGGATATACCGTCACGATAACGAAAATAGCTCCAATATAAAAAATTAAAATGCGCCAGATGATGCTTTGAATTGCGTTTCTTAACGTTTTTTTAGGGTCCTTTGCTTCACCAGCTGTAATACCAATTAGCTCGACTCCTTGATAGGCTGCAATAACAAGAGATAGAGCAAAGAAAAAGCCTGACCATCCGCCTGCAAAGAAGCCGCCGTGTGCCCAAAGGTTTGATAGTCCAATCGCGTCTCCCCCGTTTCCAAATCCGAAGAAAATTAACCCAAGTCCTGCGATAATCATTAAAATAATTGTTACAATCTTAATCATCGCAAACCAAAATTCAAACTCTCCAAATGATTTTACTGAAATTAAGTTTGCTGTGCCTAAAATCAACATGGCAATAATACCAGGCACCCAAGCTGGTAAATGAGGGAACCAATAATGCATATATGCTCCTACCGCTATAATTTCAGACATCCCTACGATTACAAATTGAAACCAGTTACTCCAAGCAGCCATATAACCTGCTAATGGATGAATATATTTGTGGCCAAATGTAGCGAATGAACCTGTGCTTGGTTCCATGTACAGCATTTCGCCCATAGCACGCATAATAAAGAAAATAAACATTCCGCAAATTGCGTAAGCAAGCAATACCGATGGACCTGTCCATTGAATCGTGCTTGCTGATCCCATAAATAATCCAACGCCAATTGTTCCACCAAGCGCGATCATTTGAATGTGACGAGATTCTAAGCCTCTTTTTAACTCTTTGTCTGCCATTCCATTTCCTCCTCCTAAACTTGTTATAGCTCTGTTAGGAAAGATACTTTCTGTTTCTGATGGAACAGCTGTCGTTTTTAAATCATTCCATTTTTACCTAGTACCTTTACAACTAAACTATTTTTTCTATTTTTAGCTATTCGACTGTATAATTACTTATTTTATAATAATAAATTTTCCTCAGAAATACAATTGTTTTTTTCAGAAAAACACTTAAGTAAACCATTTACCTCTGTCAAATCAGTCATTTTCGTAAAATAGTTTTTTATTTCAGTATAATTAAAATTTTATGAATATTAAAATAAATATAGTCTCAGCTTGGATGCTGGAACACTCTCTTTCTCAAGGATAACGAAATGAAACCATTACTTAATCGAATAAATTCCTTTTTTCTACTTTTACGTTTTTTCTTTCTTTTCTTAGGGAAAGTATCCATAGAAAATAGAGATGAGGAGGGATTTTTCATGTGGCAAGCTGCGATGTGGGGCGGAATTTCAGGATCAGCTGTCCTTCTTGGTGCTTTGGCAGCAGTTTTTTTGCCTATCGGCAAAAAGATAATTGGTTATATTATGGCTTTTGGGACGGGTGTATTAATTGGAGCATCTACCTATGAGCTGCTTGGAGACTCGGTTCATAGCGGCGGGTTAAAAGCTACTTCTCTTGGGTTCCTTGCGGGGGCTGTCGTTTTTACTTTTTTAGACTATCTAATTTCACGTCAAGGAGCGAATAAAAGAAAAAGGTCTACAAAACAAATGGCCGCGAATAGTTCTGGAATTGCTATATTTATAGGAACCGTCATGGATGCAATCCCAGAGTCCATTATGATTGGAGCTAGCTTAATTGAAAATGCAACCGTTAGCTGGCTTCTTGTTATCGCTATTTTTATAAGTAATATTCCTGAAGGACTCTCCAGTACGACCGGTCTAGTAAAAAGCGGATTCTCTAAGAGGAAAATTTTTTTACTATGGGCAGCTGTTTTGTTCATTTCAGCTTTTAGTTCATGGACAGGCTTTGTTTTTTTAGATCATGCATCTGAGACACTTATGGCTGCTATTGCTGCTTTTGCTGGCGGTGGTATTATTGCTATGGTAGGTTCTACAATGATGCCAGAGGCCTATGAAGAAGGAGGTTCCATTACAGGATTGATTGCTGCACTTGGATTACTTGCTTCATTGATACTGGATCATTTCTCTTAATCATCTTCATATTACTTTTATCGTTTCCAAGTAGAAAACAGAAAGCCTTCTACTTGGAGATATTTATCTCAAGCACATTATGATGAATGTGTCTTCTTAATAAATAAAATCGTAGTTCTCTCTTATTTCCTGAGTAAAAGCTTTCCAATCCGTAGCTTCAAATTCTGCATCCCGTGCTTTTAACTCTTTTTCCATTCCTTGAATCTCTTGAACAGCTTCTATTGTTCTTTCACTTCCTGGCCCTACTCTCCAAATTAATTCTTTGTATTCTTGTATTTTGCGTCGCAGCGAAGCGGTATCCATTTCTACATATTTTGACATATTTCTAAGCTCCTTTTTCTTATTTCTCTTAACCATATCATATTTTATATAAAATTTTTTAAGATTAATTTCAACTTAATAAATACTGCTATACAGGGCTTCGTGGTCTGATGATTTTGAGAAAAATCTAATTTTTAGAAAAAATATAAAATAACCAGTTTAATCCTTTTTTGACCGGGAAGACAGACTATGAATTCAAATTTATTAGGAGGGATGCAAGATGGCAACTAATAAAAAGAATGAAAAAATGAGTCGTGAAGAAGCAGGAAGAAAAGGTGGAAAAGCTACTTCCAAAAATCATGACAAAGAGTTTTACCAAGAAATTGGTGAAAAAGGCGGAGAAGCTACTTCCAAAAATCAAGGTAAAGAATTTTACGAGGAAATTGGAAGAAAAGGCGGCAGATCCAGCAGCCAGCGTAATAATTAACTAGTATTTGAAGTATATAAACAACTCGAAGAAGAAAAGTTCCTTATAGTACAAGTCATAGGAACTTTTTTTCTTCTAACTAATCTTCTCCATCTCTTTATGGTAATGGGCTAACGATTGATCTTTTATGAATGAGAATAGTTCTGAATCAATAAAAGGAATCAATTTCTCTCCTATCTCCCAAGCATTACATTCAATTTGATACAAGAGACCTTTATCGTCTGTTTGATCAAACTTTGCACTCAAAGATAAAAGGTCTTCATCTAGAGCATGACCTAATTCGTGAGCTAAAATAATCCATTGATAAGATTCTAAACAATCATTTGAACCAAATAAGTGCTGACACTGTATGTTAATATCTTTTTCATATAAAAAAATAGAATGTGTGCTAGGAACGTACTTTCCGCCTACACACCGCGTTCCAGGAAACTCATCTTCAATAACTAGCTTTATTGTTGGATCTACTCCATGAACAAAATCATGTAAATTCATAAAATCCCCCACTTCTTTTCTCCAAACTTTAACTTTTCCCAAAAATACATGTACAGTTTTACCATTATACATACGTTTATCTAAAATAACGTATGTATGTTTTTTTTTCAATATGTACAGGGCTATACATACAAAAAAAGCAAGCATAGCTGCTTGCTTTTTTTGTATTAAAGCGGTGCTTCAACTTTTATATTGCCCGCTTATCCTTACAGTTTTATATGTAGAATTTTATTAACGATATCGACTCGAATATTCGAGAATGCTACGCAGCATTTGCCTTGTACTCTGTGATTCATTTGTGCGTTCTTTATATTCAAGAGGACGACTAGGCGTTGAACTATTTTCTTCTTTATAGTGATAATTTTTGTTTTCGGACACGTTTTTTCACTTCCCTATCTCTATTTTATCCAGAGCAGCTCAAAGCTGCTCTTTTGGTTGTCATTCTTTTACTTATTATGACGACTTACTTTTGCTTTTTGAAGCTCATCTGTATGAATATCGTTTGATAAAATACTTTTATTCACATTATCGACAGCAGCTGCACTGCTGCTGACTCCTTGATTTTTGCTTTTATTTTGTTTACTCATTCCATCCACCTCCATGTGTAACGTCTATATTTTATGGAGTTATAAAAAGAAAATAAGAGGTAGTATTAGGAAAATGACCTTCTTTTCTTTTTACTTGCATCCCTCTTATTAAATAAAAATAAAATCTCCATATTTAACAGAATGCACCAGAAATAAATGTTCATACTAAGAATAGAAATTCTGCACATTCATTTTGAAAATATAGGAGGAAATAAGTGTGAGTACAAATAGAAACACACTATCGATTTTTGCTTTAGGCGGCATTAATGAAATAGGAAAAAATATGTATGCCGTTCAATATGATGATGACATCATTGTAATTGACTGCGGCTCTAAATTTCCTGACGAAAGTTTATTAGGAATTGATTTGATCATACCTGATATTACATACTTACAAGAGAATCGAGAAAAAGTTCGAGCACTGGTTGTTACTCATGGTCATGAAGATCATATTGGAGGCATTCCTTATCTTCTAAAACAGTTAAGCCTCCCCATTTATGCAACAAGCCTTACCCTTGGATTAATTGACATTAAACTCCAAGAACATCAATTATCTGCAGAGACGGAGCTTATTGAAATCAACGAAGAGTCAGAAATTACATTAGGCAATATTCCACTTTCTTTTTTTAAAACGAATCACAGCATTCCAGATTGTCTTGGCATTGTCTTTCATACGCCTGAAGGAGCTGTTGTGCATACCGGGGATTTTAAGTTTGATTTAACTCCTGTTAACGACCAATATCCAGATCTTCATAAAATGGCAAAAATCGGAAGTGAAGGTGTACTCGCTTTAATATCAGAAAGCACAAATGCCGAGCGCCCTGGATTTACGCCTTCAGAAAAGCTAGTTGGCAAACATGTAGAAGAGGCCTTTCGTAAAGCAAAGCGAAAAGTGATTATTTCTACTTTCGCCTCAAATGTTAACCGCGTACAGCAAATTGTAGATGCAGCGATTAAAACGAACAGAAAACTTGCGCTGCTAGGAAGAAGCATGGTTAACGTTGTATCGGTTGCGTTAGAGAAAGGGTATTTAACCATTCCTGAAGGGATGCTAATTGAACCTTATGAAGTACATTCACTTGCGCCTGAACAAGTCGCTATTCTCTGTACTGGAAGCCAAGGCGAGCCGATGGCCGCTTTATCTAGATTAGCCAGCGGAAATCACCGCCAAGTAGAAATTCTTCCTGAAGACACGGTCATTTTATCAGCAGGGCCTATTCCTGGTAATGAACGTAATATCTCTCGTATTGTCGACAGCCTTTTCACACTCGGGGCTCATGTGATTTACGGTTCAGGAAGCGCAACAGGTATGCACGTATCAGGACATGGCTATCAAGAAGAGCTAAAATTAATGGCTACATTGATGAAGCCAAAGTATTTTATCCCGATTCACGGCGAGTTTCGCATGCTTCATCACCACAGCTTATTAGCAGAATCCGTCGGGGTGGAAAAAGAGAACATTTTTATTATAAATAACGGTGATATTGTTGATATCAAGGGCGGAACAGCTGTTCAAACAAGGAAAATTCCTGCAGGCAATGTATATGTAGATGGATTTGGCATTGGGGATGTTGGAAACTCGATTTTACGTGACCGCAAACAGCTTTCAGAAGATGGTATGCTGGTTATTGTTATTACTCTGAATAAAGCGGAAGGGAAAATTGTGTCTGGTCCAGATACCATTTCACGAGGCTTTGTTTATACAAGAGATTCAGAACAGTTGTTGAAAGATGTTAATCGACAAGTGACTAAAATTGTAAATCAATTACAAAAAGCTCATGTTCACCAATGGAGCATTATGAAAAAAGAAATCAAGACAACGCTTGGCCAATTTTTATATAACCAAACCAAAAGAAGACCTATGATCCTTCCCATCATTATTGAAGTTTGATTACTCAACTAAAAAACTGCCTTAGTCCCCACTAAGGCAGTTTTACTTTATAAATCCGAAGCTTAGTCCAAAGTTAGAAGTTGCCCTTTATAGTTTATGAATAGGCACTCCCTTTATATGTATGGTTAAAAGTGTTAGGTGTATTTCTTCTTTTTTATCCCATTCTATAAGAGAGATATTTCACCGTAAATATCTCGTGAAAGTATCCTATCCTTGAGGTGATTATGATGAATGATAAAAATCAAGTAGATCAGCATTCAGAACTATTCCGCCACAACTGGACGAGACCGAAGCGTTCAAAGTCCCAAGTAAATGGACATACAGAGATGTCTCAAACGAACATCATCTTGCGAAGTAATGCAAAAGCTCATCGTTGGTAAGGATACACTTCAACAAAAAAAAGACGCGAACGCGTCTTTTTTTATTATTGGCCGTCTGCCCCGCTTTGAGTTATCTTGCGAATATGACCATCTTCATAATTATTTTCTCGTAGCGCTTTTGCTTTGTCATCTACTACTTGTTTTTGATCTACTTGTGAAGAAGGAGTCTGCTTGTTTTTTGGCATGATCATAACCACCTTTTGTTTTTGTAATTGTACAACGTGCATAGTGTCCCTCATAAAGATTAAATATATGTTAGCTAGCGGCTTCTTCTTCTTTCCACTTATGGCGCAGTTTTAAAATAACAGCGCTTATAACAATTAAAAAGCCTAAGCTTGCAAAGAAACCTGGCCTGCTTGCAGATTCTAACAGCGTACCGCTTACTGCTAGCAGAATTAATAAGAGGCCCACAGCTTGTTTTACTTTATCCCAAACGGTTTGTTTGATTAAGCGATGAAAAGAAATTAAAATAAAGAACCAATTATAAATCAGCATCAGTCCAGCTGCTGTTGTAATGTACTCATAAATTTTCCCGGGCAATAGCAAGGAAAGAACAATAGAAACAATTAATCCTGCTGTTGTTAAAAGTAAAGCCGGTAAAGGAAACTGCAGCTTTTTCTGTTTTTGTTTTGAAAACAATGCAGGAGCATCTCCATCTTCTGAAAGAGTGACAATCATTGTTGTTACGGAAAAAAAAGACGCTGACATTGTTGAGAAACCCGCAATAATCATTGCTCCATTAAAAACATGAGGGAAAAATGGAAGATGATATGTTTCTAAAGCCGTTATAAATGGACTTTGATTTCCATGAAAATCATGAAATGGCACAATTAAAATAGCTAAACTCAGTGAAACAATATAAATAATTCCAAGGAGAATAAGCATACTTCTTCCCGCTTTCGGTGCGTCTTCTTTTTTTTCTAAACGAACCGTCATGATCCCCATAACTTCGATGCCGCCGAAAGCATAAAAGGCATAAAGCAAAGCGCCCCATAAACCTAAAAATCCATGAGGAAATACTTCACTTATCGTTCGCGGCACTCCTTGTTTGGCACCTTCGTCTAAAAATCCAAATAAAGCGAGACTAGCTAGTACAATAAACATCAAAATGGCAGCTACTTTTGTGACAGCAAATACATTTTCCATTCGTTCAAAGCCTTTTGTTCCGATTAATACAACAGCAATGCCTAAAACAGCATAAATAGAGGCAAAGACCCACAGTGGAATATCTTCAAACCAAAAACGTGTAAAAAGAGATAAAGCCGTGAGCTGACTCCCCATGATCAGCATCTCTGAACTCCAGTACACCCATCCGCTGCTAAAACCTGCCCATCTTCCATAAGCCTTTTTAGCATAGGAGCGAAACGAACCTTTTTGAGGATCTTGAGCACTCATTTTAGCAAGAGCGTCAAATACAATAAATGTACATACTGCTGCTAGTAAAAAAGCAATTAATACAGAGGGACCCGTGGCTTTTATTGCAATACTTGATCCTAAAAAATAGCCTGTACCGATGATGCACCCTACTCCGATTAAAGACAGCTGCCACCATTTTAATTTCCCTTCAACCTGACTTCCGCAGCCTATTTTCTTTTTCATACTATCACTCCTTACACCTCGATGTAGTGTGTGATAGTTTGAAAAATTTATGCGCAAAAAGAGGCAGCTTTCTACTATTTTTCAGCAGATAGAGAACGCTTTAAATTAAATTCTGCTTTTCCCCTTTTAAATAATGAATTGCTGTACAGCTTGCCAGCCGAAATATATACCAAATCCTATTAGAGAAAGGCCGGATATAACGGAGACTGCAGCCAAAAACGGCGCCGCTAAATACCTTCGAAAAGTGCTTGCTAAAGCTGCCATAGCAATATCCCAGCATAAAATCCCTGTAAAAATAGCACAGCTGTATAAAATAAGCTGTTCTGTTTCGTATGTATTAGCTGTTTTGGCTAAAACAGAGCCATAAATACCCAGCCAAAAAAGAATAGTAAGCGGGTTTGTTAATGAAATGAAAAAACCTGAAAAAAAACACTTTACTACCGAATCTCCTTTTGCGTTCCGATGCTGTGTAATTTTCCCTGCGCTCATTAATCCTTCAATACCGGTATAAATTAATACGAAGCATCCAAACGAAAAAAGAAATGTTTTCATAAAATCGCTGCTTAAAAAATGAACGGACCCAAAATAAACTACAAGCATATAAAGAGCGTCAACCGATGTTGCTCCTATCCCTAAGAACCAAGCATGTAAAAAACCATTTTTAATTCCTTTATCAAGCTGAGCGGCGTTGATAGGACCGATTGGTGCGGCTAACGATAGCCCTAATAACATATAGCTGAAAAAAGCTCCCACATACATCCCTCCCTGCTTCTGAGGTTTTATAAATTGAACTATGATAAATGTATGCAGCCTACTTAGCTTGTACTACGTAATTTTTATTTTATTTCTAAATCCTTTTGTATAGCTGCGGAAAAGCGGCGCATGTTAACTGTAAATACTATACAGAAGGATGAGAGGCATGAATTCATACACTCATATTAAAGAAGCACTACAATTAGCTGAGCAGGCTGTTTATCAAGGACAGATGAATTTGAATGGAGCTAATTTTCAAAATGCTCAAATGCATTTGAATATCGTTCAGCAGCAAATTAATGAACAAAAAGAAGCTGCGTCTGGTGATAAAGAATTAAGACGAATGGAAGAGCACTTAAGACATTTACGTGAAGCGCAGCAGGCTATTCAGCAAAATTTTTAATAAGGGTAGTTGTAACTTTTTTTACTTTTATACGAAAAACTAAAAAAGCTCTACGAACTCACTGAGTTCGTAGAGCTTTTGATCTTCACCTGCAGCTTTTAAGAGCTGCGTAAAGAGTAAACTTTTTTCTTTAGCCTTATACATACTTTCCATAATCCGGACGAGCAATCTCATCAAAATTCTTCGTAAGCTTCAATAAATTAGTTGAAAGCCATTCGCCTGAAACCGGTTTTCCATGTCCTGTCACCGCCACAGATGGATAAAGTGACTGAAGAACTTCAACTGATTTTTTGGCAGATGCCCAGTCCGTAGTTAAATAACGAGGAGGACCGCTAATTTCCAATTCTTGCTCTAGTACATCCAGTAAATATTCTTGCCTAGTGGTAACAAAAGCATCCCCGGCGATAAGGGCAAGATCCCGCTTTCTAAAAAGAGAAATATGTCCTGGAGAATGACCAGGGGTGTGAACCCATTCCCATTTGGGCATATGTGGTACAGAGCCGTCGGCTGGTAAAGCTTGCACATGAGAACCTAAATCAATGGATTCCGTTGGAAATAGCGGAGAAAGCTTTGCTACAAGCCCGCCTTCCACTGTACCGTCTGGTGTGGGATAATTTTTTTTACCCGTCACATATGGAAGTTCAAGCGGATGTGCATATACCGGTATTTTCCACTTCTCCACTAATTCAATAATAGATCCAATATGATCAAAATGTGCATGTGTAAGAATAATTGCTTTTGGTATTTTTCCTTTTCCAAACCTTTCCTCTGCCTCGTTCATAATCATAGAAGCCGAGTTAGGCATGCCTGCATCAATTAGGACAAAGTGATCGTTCTTAGCTGGGTTCCCTATAAAACATACGTTAACAATCTGTGTAGTGTAGCTGTAGATATCCGGCGTCACTTCGACTCCTTTTCCACTGGCTATAGAGCTCATGGGAATAAAACTTTCCGTTGATGAACTTCCATGCATCTCTCTGTTCACTTTATAATTCCCTCCTTTAACGTGGCACTTCATATATGTGATACACGTTTATGCTATCCACCTTTGCTTCCGTTATTCTTTTTTTAACTAGCTCTCTTTTATGTATCCATAAAAAAAAGAAAGGAGAAAAACTCCTTTCTTTTTTTACATCAATTATACTTTTGCCGGAACTTTAACGCCCATGATTGCTTTTGGCTCTAGATATTCTTCAATACCAAATGCTCCCCACTCGCGTCCGATACCAGATTGTTTGAATCCACCGAATGGTGCAGCTCTGTCTTGCTCAGCATCGTTGACGATGATTTGACCAGCTCTAATATTTTTAGCAACATAGTCAAGCGTTTCTTGGTCTTTTCCGACCGCATAGCCTGCAAGTCCGTAGACTGTATCATTTGCGATTTCAAGAGCTTGTTCTAAGTCATCATACGTGATAATAGTGGTTACAGGTCCAAAGATTTCTTCTTGTGCAATAACCATATCATTTGAAACGTCAGTAAAGACTGTCGGTTTAACAAAGTATCCTGTCTCTAAGCCGTCTGGTTTGCCCGTTCCGCCAGTAAGAAGCTTTGCACCCTCATCCATTCCTTTTTTAATATAATCCTGTACGCGATCCCACTGTTTTTCCGCTACGAGCGGTCCAGTTACGTTGTCTTTATTTAACGGATCGCCAACTGGGAATGATGGTAGAACCTTCTTCACTGCTTCTTCAAATTTTTCTTTCATAGAGGCAGGAATGATAATGCGCGTTGCTGCCGTACATACTTGTCCCGTATTCATTGCAATGTGTGAAACTGCTATTTTAGCCGCTTCTTCTACATCCGCATCCTCTAATACAACTAGTGGTGATTTTCCGCCTAGCTCAAGGGCTACTTTTTTGATTGTTTTAGCCGCATTTTGCATAATTTTCTCGCCTACAGCACCTGACCCTGTAAATGATACAAAATCAATGTCCGGGTGAGAACTAATACCGTCACCGATTGTGCTTCCCGTTCCGTTTACAAGGTTAAAGGCACCTTTTGGTACACCAGCTTCATCAATGATTTCTGCTAATATCATCGCTGCATACGGTGTAAGTTCTGATGGTTTTAATACCATTGGACTTCCTGCTGCGATAGCTCCTGCAATTTTAGTAGACGTTTGATTTGTTGGGAAGTTCCATGGTGTAATAAGTCCGCTTACTCCAATAGACTCTTTTACGACCTTGTAGCTTCCATGATCTTTTTCAAATGTATAATCTTCAAGTGCATTAGCTGCTTCTTTAAAGTGGCTAAGTCCCATTTCATAGTGAACTTCTTCTGAAATCTTTAAAGGAGCGCCAAGCTCTTCAGTCATAACTTCAATAAGCTCTTGTTTACGCTTCTCATATCCTTTTGCAATATTTCGAAGCATTTTAATTCGCTCTTCTTTTGTTGTTTTTGAAAATGTGGGAAGGGCTGCTTTAGCTGCTGCCACGGCTTTATCTAGATCTTCTTTTGTACCTAAGCTAATTTTACCAATTGATTTTTCAGTAGCAGGATTGATCACATCTGACGTTTCGTTTCCTGTTGATTCAACCCATTCTCCGTTAATAAAGTGTTTTAAATTTGTACGCATTGATTTGATCTCTCCTTTTAGTTTGTTAATTGTTGAACTATGTCATCTAGTTTTTATCTACCCGCCTGTCTGCTTCTCAAACACCACTGATATTATTTTTTGTTTCTCTCACTGCCTTATCCCTTTTCCAGTCGGCTTTTCGCAGCTGAAATTATTTTTCCCCTGAAGCTTTTTAGTTCTTTATAACAAACAGAGATGTAGTCATAGCGAAATCAATCCGATCTAAAGATAAACGAATGGGATAAAGGACCTAGTATGGGTTATTTGTTATTCCGCTGTTGATTTCCCTGCAAACCTTTTCTTTCTGCGTGAGGTCGATTAGCCTCCTCATCGATTACGCTTCTGCTTGGTCTCACTAAATGAAACTCATATTCACCATAACCACAAAAAAATCCGAACGAGTTTGATTCTCCATCAAGAATCTCGATTACTCGTTCGGATCTTCCTTCAACTAAAACACTTTTGTTCCAGCTTCTTTTTTATTAACGTACTTCTTGTAAACGATGTACTGCTCTGCTTTCAATTAACGGTTCTGTTTGCTGTCTGTATTGTTGATAGTGAGGTGTTTCAATGTGAGCTTCAACATCTTCTTTGCTTTTCCATTTCTCATAAAAAACAAATGTGCCTGCTTTGTCTGTATCCTGGTGGAGAGTGTATTGAATACATCCTTTTTCTTCTCTTGATGGTTCAATAACTTTTACTAACTCTGATCGAAGCTCTTCTTCTTTTCCTGGCTTGGCTTGTAAAATGGCGTTAATAATAACTTCTGACATCGTTTTTCCTCATTTCTTTTAAAAAATAGTCTCCATAAAAAGCTTCCCTCTTTTTGTATTCATTACACTGACCATCATATTTTTTGTATGATGATGGATCTCTCTAGTCCAAAACATACACATTATCTACGGCGGTCTTTGTTGATGCTGTTAATAAAAAAGCCTGTAGTCCTACAGGCTTTTTTACATCTTAGTTTAATAATTGTTTCACGACTGCTTTTGCTACACTGATTGTTGACTGAGGATTTTGACCTGTTATTAGGTTGCCATCTGCTTGTACATTATCTGTCCAGTTTGGAGCAGTTACTACATTTGCACCAAGTTCACGCAGACGTGTTTCCAAAAGAAACGGCATGAAGCGGTCTAATGTTGTTTCACGTTCTTCATCATCTGTAAACGCAGCAACACCTTTTCCTTCCACCAACGGCTTTTCATCTGATAATGTAACACCTACTAAGCCTGCGGGTCCATGGCATACAGCGGCTACTACTTTGTCTCCTTCGTATAGTTCACGAATTAAAGCATGAAGCGTTTGATTATCTGGCAGATCAAACATTGTGCCATGACCGCCTGGTAAGAAAACAGCATCAAATTTAGCACTGTCTGTAATTGTATCAAGTTTTAGGGTATTCTCTAGATGCTTAGCTGTATTTAAGATTTCTTGAGAAGTCTCTCCTTCAAGGCTGCGAGCATCCACCGGCGCTTTTCCTCCTAGAGGACTTGCTACAGTAATTGTAAATCCAGCTTTTTCAAACTCTACGTACGCTTCACCAAATTCTGAAAGCCAAAGGCCTGTTGGATAATTTCCCTTCATTTTGTCAGCCGTTGTTACGACCATTAATATATGTTTAGACATAGTAACGTCCTCCTGTAAATAAAGATAGTATTTTCTATTTCGGCCTTACACATCATATTGTAAGAGAGGAATTACTATAATACAAATTAGAAAATATCTGCTTATCCATAAATATTTTTATAGATACTGTGGACGCCTTTGTTAATAAAGCATCTGTGAAAGAAACAATCATCTAACACCTGAACTTATTTTTTTATACACTCAAAAAAACCGCCCTTTTGAGTAAGCGCGGTTTTTTCCAGAAAAGCATAGAATCTATCTTTTATGTTAAAGAGCAGATTGAGCGTTCATTTGTTTCACTTTCTTTTCTCCCGTTTTTTTAAGACTCACCATAAAAATAAACGAAATACAGTACAGCCCCGCCAAGTACGTCATCGCTACCGTCATATCATAGCTTTGCAAAAGATAGCCGACAAGAATGGGTGACAACCCTCCGAGCGCTCGCCCGAAGTTAAAAATGGTGTTCGTTGCAGTACTGCGAACTTCTACCGAATAGTGACTGCTGATCAAGGCTCCGTATCCTGCGAACATTCCATTTGAGAAAAATCCGACAACAGCTCCTCCTATAAGCAGCCCTGCACTTCCTTCGGCATACGAGTATAAAAACACCGCACACGCTGAAGCAAGGAGAAAGATTCCAAAAGTACGTTTCGAACCAAAACAATCCATAAATTGACCAAATGTTAGCATACCTATAATCATTCCAACAGCTGTACTGATTGTCCAAAGAGCTGAACTTGAAACAGAGAGGCCTTGTGATTGCTGAAGCATAGACGGAAGCCATATCATGAGTCCGTTATAGCCTGCAATTTGAACGGTAGCCATCACTGCCAGCGAAATGGTTGTCATCGCCGTCTTAGGCGTAGCAAATAGTTGGCGAAGCTTGCCATTGTTTTTAGCAACCGCTGTTTTCTCTTTTTGAGCTTTTAGCCACTCAGGAGATTCGTTTAAATTTTTTCGTACGATAAAAGCAAAAATGACGGGTATAATTCCGACAAAGAATAAGGCTCTCCATCCGAACATTGGCAGGATCAGAGAACTTAAAAGCGCCGCAAGAATAACTCCAAATTGCGCGCCAATACTAACATAAGATGAAGCTCTTCCTTGCTTATGTTTCGGCCACGCTTCTGCTACAAGGGCCATACCAATTCCGTACTCTCCTCCAGCCCCAATTCCGGCAATAAATCGTGAAGCATACACTTGTTCCACATTTGCTGCAAAACCTGTTAATGCCGTTCCGACTGCAAATAAAAGAACCGTGTAGGTAAAAACCCGCACTCTTCCAAATTTGTCTGCTAAAATTCCGAAGATGACTCCGCCTATCAGCATTCCTATATTTGTAATAGAAGAAATAAGTCCACCTGTTGCTAAATCAATGTGAAATTCAGCAATAATCATTGACATAGCAAACGAGATAAACATAATGTCCATCCCTTCTAACGTCAAACCTGCTACTGATGCTACAACTGTCTTGTTACGATAATTCATGTTGTTCCACCCTCCACTGTATTCTGTCTGTATAAACGCTCTTTCTTTTTTGAAGGAATGGATAAATAATATATGTCCATTCTCTTTTGAAGCCTCTCTGGACTTCGTTTAAAAGAGGTAAGTAACGCATAAAAGCCCTTTTGTCGCAGAGGGCAAAAGGGCACAGATAGGCATAGAAGCAGTAAACAAGTTATCCGTCCTTTTCGGCCTCTCTGGACCGTCTTAAAGGCAGTTATTATATTAATCACTATGTTAACACGCCGCACAGAACCTTTCAATAAGAAAAATATCTTCTTTAAAACAGCTATGTACATCTGCTACTCGCTTTTTATTATCATACTATTTCATCAATTACTCTTTAGATATGGTTAAAACCAAAGCCTAATGTATCATGTTCAAAGCCTTTTTTGGGCGCACCTATTGTTCCATACACACAAACGCTAATCCATTCGTCGCTTGATCCTGAGAACTCAATTTTTCCGCGCACAATTGAAAATGTGAGTCCTACCGTCCGTAAAATATCACCTAACTGCAGGGTTCCTCGACTAACTCCTTGAATAGCTTCAAGTATAGCATGATAAAGAGCGTGGACTTCCCGGTACGACTGGGCATTAATAATTTTGTTTGTCTTGGCGCTCGTTTCAATTGCCGCCACGACTTTAGACAGTTCCATCGCTCCGACTTTTCCTACTGTGTAGCTATATCCTCTCTCATTGATTTCCTTTTCAATACCTTCAGCTAGTTCCGTATTGTGTAAAAGAACGAGTAAAGATGTTAATCTTCCCATTGAAAAATCATTAACTTGTTGAAACTTATTATTCAACTGTCATTCCCTCCCTTCTATCCCCTTATTATTTTAACAGACGAATACCTAAAAGGGTGCTGATTATTCAACGAACGAGCGCTCACTTAAAGGGGCAGAAGATCTATGTGTACCGTCCACCACTTTTACGAAGTAGAACTTGCATAAACAAGCAACCTGCCTTTTAGTAAGCGCTTACTTTATTTTCGAGAAAGAAATCATTTTTCTCTGCTTACGTTAAGACAAGCTGTGATTCAACTTTTAACTTTCCCAGCATCTCTCTCGTCATTTTTTCTAGGTTATATTCTGCTTTAAATCCCCACTCTTCCTTCGCACAGCTGGAATCTATATGGTTAGGCCAGCTTTCAGCAATTGCTTGTCGAACAGGATCTACTTGGTAATTCAGCACAAATTCCGGAATCGTTTTTCGAATTTCCGCTGCCATTTGTTCTGGATCAAAGCTCATGGCAGAAACGTTAAATGAATTTCGGTGCTTCAGCTTAGAACCGTCTGCTTCCATTAGTTGGATAACAGCGTTTAGTGCATCAGGCATATACATCATATCCATATATGTTCCTTTGTCGATATAAGACGTATAGCGCTTATGTTTAACGGCTTCATAATAAATTTCAACAGCGTAGTCCGTTGTCCCTCCACCTGGAGGCGTTACATATGAAATTAAGCCTGGAAAACGCAGCCCTCGTGTATCGACTCCGAATTTATGGTGATAGTAATCGCAAAGTAATTCACCCGCTACCTTATTAACACCATACATCGTGGTAGGACGTTGAATTGTATCCTGCGGCGTCCAGTCTTTTGGAGTTGTTGGACCAAATGCACCAATTGAACTTGGAGTAAAAAATTGGCACTTCAGCTCACGCGCTACTTCGAGCGCGTTTACTAATCCGCCCATATTTAGATTCCAAGCTAGAAGCGGCTTTTGCTCAGCTGTCGCTGATAACAGCGCAGCCAAGTGAATAACCGTATCGACTTTATGCTTTTCGGCGATCGTAAATAACGCAGTCTGATCCGTTACGTCTAAAATCTCGAATGGACCTGAAGTCACAACATCGCTCGTCGTCTTGCGAATATCAGTGGCAATAATATTTTCTGAACCATATCTCTCTCTCATTTTCATTGTTAATTCAGAACCGATTTGTCCTAGAGACCCCGTTATTAATACTTTTTTCATCTCAATATCCTCCTCATGTACTGCTTAGATTCAACGTTTAGATTAATTTCATTTCCTTGCCTACTTTTTTGTAGATACGAAGTGCTTCATCTAACATTTCTTTTGTATGAGCAGCCGTTGGCATATTGCGAACGCGTCCTGTTCCTCTTGGAACGGTAGGGAAAACAATTGATTTAGCGTATACCCCTTCTTCTATTAATCTCTCACTAAAAATCTGCGTTTGATTTTCATCTCCTATAATGCACGGAGTAATAGGTGTTTCACTTTCGCCGGTATCAAAGCCCAGCTCTTTTAATCCTTGCTTTAAATAACGGCTGTTTTCCCACATTTGATCCTGCAGCTCTGTACTTGTGCTTAGAATTTCAATCGCTTTAATACATGCAGCAGCCGTGCCTGGTGTAATAGCAGTCGAGAATAAAAACGGGCGGCTTCGTACTTTCAACCAGTCAATTACGTCTTTTTTTCCAGCTACGTATCCGCCTACAGCTCCAATCGCTTTTGACAATGTTCCAATTTGGAAGTCTACTTTTTCAGATAAGCCAAAATGTTTGACTGTGCCCATGCCGTTACCTAATACGCCCGATCCGTGAGCATCATCTACATATGTGATTAAATCAAATTCCTGTGCGATTTCTACAATTTCCGGAAGCTTAGCAATGTCTCCATCCATTGAGAATACACCGTCGGTAATTACCATTATTTTATTATAGGCACCGGACTTTTGTGCTTCGCCTGCTTTTGCACGGAGATCTTCCATATCCGAATGTTTGTAAGGAATAATTTTTGCTTTTGATAGCCGACACCCGTCAATAATTGAAGCGTGATTCAGCTCATCTGATAAAATCGCGTCATGCTTATCCATAACTGCAGAGATGGCTGCCATATTGCAGTTAAAGCCAGATTGGTAAGCTATAGCTGCTTCCGTATACTTAAACTCGGCAAGCTTTTCCTCTAGCTTAATATGAATATCTAGAGTTCCATTAATCGTTCGGACAGCTCCAGCTCCCACCCCGTATTTTTCAGTGGCTTCGTTGGACGCGTTAATAAGCCTTTCGTCTGTAGCAAGCCCCAAATAGTTGTTGGATGATAAATTAATTAATTGTTTTCCCTCAATTTGAATCACAGGTCCGTTTGGTCCCTCTACTGGATTAATGACGTTGTATAGCCCTTTATCTTTTAAATCTTCTAAATTATTATTCAAGAATTCTTTTAAACGTCTGCTTGTCATCTTCCATACCCCCTCATTGTTGTTCAACACGTCTTATAAACTTCTCTTTTCCCCATTAAAAGATTAATCTAAGCACTTACAGTATATGAGTTAAAATTCAAGTGTATTCCTAAGAAAGACAAATGTTTCTTTTGAAAGCGCTTAAAATTCAATACTTATAGAATTTATAATAATCAACAACCAAGTAAATGTCCATACTAAAAAAACAAAAAATAAGAAATTTCCGGCAATAATAAAAATCCGTCCTTCTGTTAACGATTTTTCTCAAACGCTATTAGACAATATCTTTTTTCTTTTCTCTCTTTGATAATTCTTTTAAAAAAGAGACTAATGCATAACTAATTCAACAGCTAAAAGCACCTACATTCACCTACCAATAAAAAAATCCGAACGAGTTTGGTCCTTAATCAAACTCGTTCGGATTGTCCTTCAATTAAACTACTCTTGTAACAGTCTCTTCCGTTACTTTTGCACAGATATGTTTTTTATTTTTTTATGGCCGTTTTTTACTAATAAGCATGAGACAGCAAAGCTTAATAAAGCAGCTAAAAACGTTCCACTGTAAATAATGTGAACACCTGATGCAAGAATTTCATGCAGCTTTGACAGTTCTTCTGCCGGTACTCCGCCTGTCTCAAACGAAGCATTCAAATTTTCTTGCCCTAACTTCTTTGCCTGTGAAAGCGTCACTAAGTTAAAAATTGTACCAAACACTGCGGAACCTAGCGTTTGACTAAATGTATTTGTAAACGTATTAAGAGCCACCGCTACTCCTCTTTTGCTAGCTGGGACTGCTGATTGAATAACTAACATAAAGATAGGCGTAATAATCCCCATTCCTAACCCAAGAATCCCAACGGCTACATAAATTAAAAATACGGGTGAGTGCGTGGAGACTAAAAACAGCATAAAACATGCCGTACTTACGATTGCCGTCCCTAGCGTAAGGATGGAGTGCGTTTTAAGACGCCCTACTAAATTCCCTGAAAGCAGTGAACCAATTGTCCAGCATACTGGCATGGGCATTAACACAAAACCGGCAGCGGTTGCACTTTTTCCCATCACTCCTTGGCTCCAAATTGGCAGGTAAACCGTAATACTAATAACTACTGATCCGACAAGAAGTGTTAATAAGTTTATAACAGATACACTTCGAATAGAAAACAGCTCAAGCGGAATAAGAGGTTCCGGCGATTTCTTTTCGATATAAATAAAGCCAATGAATGTCAGAACAGCTAGAACAAATAACCCTATAATGACCGGATCTCCCCAGTTTTGATGCTGACTTCCGGTTAACAGCGCGTATAAAAATGCAATGGTTCCAACTGAAAACGTCACCGCTCCAATGTAATCGATATAGCGTTTTTCTTTTACCACTTCTTCTTTATAGTTTACTAGAAGAACAATAAAAGCCATTAGTCCAAACGGTATATTTAAAAAGAAAATATAGCGCCAAGACAGCGTATCGACTAAAAATCCCCCAAGAAGAGGACCCAGAACTCCAGCAACTCCCCAAACTGCGCTAATCCAACCTTGGGCTTTGGCTCTTTCTTTTGCTTCTTCATACAAGTCGCCAATAATAATCATTGTAAGGGGCATAACGACCCCGGCGCCTAGCCCTTGGATTGCTCTGTAGACAATTAATTGTTGCATCGAAAAGCTAAGCCCGCAAAGTATCGATCCGATTAAGAAAATAATAATTCCAACAAGCATAACTTTTTTGCGGCCGAATAAATCCGCTAACTTTCCGTATATAGGTGTAGATACAGCGGTTGTCAGCATATAAATGGCATATACCCAGCTAACTAGCTCAATACCCGACAAATCACTTGTAATTCTTGGAACAGCCGTACTGACAATGGTTCCTTCCATTGCAGCTAAAACAGTGACAAGCAGCAGCGCTGTCATGATTCGTTTCCTCATCTCTTTCTCTCCTTGCAACTGCGGGCATACCATCGTTTTTTTTACAGAAGATAAAAGCGGTTTCAATATACTTAAACCCTTTTAGCCTTTATATGTATGTGATGCTCCGCATATAGTTACTGCCATATGCAGCCAAATAATTATTTTACTATAAAATTTTTCAAAGCGATAGAGAATTTCAAAAATATGACTTTCCTCTCATTTATAAAAACATGCGTACATGATGTTTTATTTCTGTTTCAAACCACAAAAAGCATCCCGTAACAGGTGTTACGGGATGCTTTTTACGTATTTTGTATGATTAACTTAGTCGGGGATCTTTTAATAAACGTTCCATTTCTTCCATATGATTTGTTTCATCTGCAATCATATCCTCAAGTTTGACAACAAGCTCTGTTAATCCTAACTCTTCTGCTTGTTTTTTACGCTCTTCGTAGCGCTGGATCGTTTCTTTTTCAGCCTTGCTCGCTTCTTTAAGCATTTCCGTCACGTTTGAGACGTGCTTCACCTCAGCTGGCTTTGTTGTTGGCTCACCGCCAAGGTTTTTAATTTTTTCTGATAAATAAAGGGCATGCCCTTGCTCGTCAGGAATTTCTCCTTCAAAGAAAGGTTTTAAAATTTGATATTCTAGGCCGGTTACTGTAGACGCATAGTAAGTGTACTGAATAACCGCTGAATATTCACCCGCTAAATCGGTATTAAGTCCCTCTATTAGTTGTCTCATTTTCTCTTCCATTTGAATAAACACCCTTTCATTTACTGTTAGTAGACATGTACCCTTTTTAACGAGTCCTAAACCATAATAAGGTGATATTCTGCTCCCTTTTTTAAAAATAGGGAATTTACTGACTGGAACGAAAATGTTTGATTTCTATGTTCTTAAAGAAAGACGTTCCTCCTTGGGAAAAAAGTGTAATTCCTTGGTCGTTGTGACGAGGAAACACCTCGCTAGAATGTACGGTTTTTCCATCATCAATAAAGACTTCAATACTTGTTTTATCTACCAATATCTTCAAATGAACATTTTTCTTGCCTGCATCAAAGTAATCGCGGCTTTCCACATATTTTTTGCTTTGATCAGGCTGATTACTATAGCTTCTATTCACATATGAGACGTTATCTTTTGCAAAAATGCCCACATCAATGTGCCGCTTTTGATCTGCGGACTCTCGAAGTCGTAAGCCTACATTTTCTGCATCTGACCATGAAATATCTGTATCAAGTTGATAAGCTTCACCTTTTATCTTTAACTTTTTCTCTCCGCTTACTTCTACTTGCTTGAGAGAATTTGTTGAATCAGTTAGCTGATTTAATTCTTCGACAGGCTTTGATAACAGGCTGTACTGATCGTTGTCTTGTTTTGAAAGCGTAATTTCACGGGTTACTGAATCGAATCCGTTAAACCCATCTTTCATCGTTGGTGTCTTATCTGGATAATCCCAGTTGTTCATCCATGCAAAAGCGTAGCGTTTTTCTAAAGAATCCTCATTTTTACCGTCTTTAAACGTGACTGCTCCGTACCAATCAAAACCATGATCTAGCCATTGCGGCTCATCCATATCGGGAGTGAATGTTGTTCCATCGTAATTTCCTGTCCAATAAGCATAGGTGTTTGGCTTTCCGCTTTCTTTTCCATTTGCACTTGTCCCGAGAACCCACTTAACTGTCCCGTCATCCGCCTTCATTTGAAAAAGATCTGGACATTCTGTAATACCAATATCTTTGGTTACAAATCCTCCTGTATACGTCCAATCCTTTAGATTAGAAGATTCATAAAATCCGATTTTTTCACCTTCTGACATGACGAGAACCCACTTGTCATGTTCATGATCCCATATGACTTTGGGATCTCTAAAATCTTTGGTGCCTGGATTAGGCATGATAGGATTTTTGCTATATGATTTAAAGGTTTTTCCTCTATCGGTACTATACCATAGATACTGTTCTTGCTTTTGTCCATCAGCAGAAGGCTGGGTCATAATTGCTACAATTGCGCCTTTACCAAAACCTGCTGTGTTCTCTTTATCTTCTACAACGGATCCGGACCATATATCGCCATTTTTATTTGTATACTTTGGAATAGCTACTCCTTTATCTTTCCAATGAACCAAATCTTTAGACGTTGCATGTCGCCATTCCGTCCCGTTCCCTTTAGGGTAATCATGATTATATAAGTAATAGTAATGATACTCTCCGTCAAAATAAATGGGCTTTTGAGGATCATTTTTCCATTTATCAGGCGTGCTAAAATGATACACCGGGCGATAAGTGGATTCACTTTTATTCCCTTTTTCTTTTCCTTGATCTTTTGTGTCCTCTTTTTTGGATACGCCTGCTATAATGATTCCGGCTATTACAACTAAAAGAACGGCAAGCGTTATCCATTTATAAGCACCTTTTTTCTTCAAACAAACCCCGCCTTTCTCTTTTCTGTCTACATCGAATAAAACAAAAGAAAATGGTGATTGTAATCACCATTTTCTTTTGTTGCTATTGCAAAGGGCTTAGTCTTCATCCACTGTTAACTGACCTTGCTCAAGAACGCTGTCTTTTACAACAGATGTTTTTGAACCGTCAATATTTACTAAGAAGCTTGGTGCAAATGTAGAGTGGTTGTCTTCATAAAAGCCTCTGTTTGTCATGTAGCTTGTAATAACGACATTATTACCTTTTGTTTGCGGTACGGCAAAGTGAGAATACGTAAATGTTTTATCATTAGGATCTAAATCCATATGAAGAACTAATCCCGTATCATTTAAAGGCTTATATTTTCCTGTTAACGTATTTGAAACATAGCCTAGCATATACACATCATCTTGTCCGATTCCATCAATCGTCATTTTAGATCCGCGAGAATCAGTGAACAAGTACCATTTTCCATCTTTTTTGAAAATGTTTGCACGTTCAATTTCGTCTGTAACTGTATTTGATGTGATAAGCGGCTTCATTACTTTTTTGAGCGTATAGTCATCATTTAACTCAATAATGCCCAAAGCCCCGTTTGCTAAAGAAGCTTTTTCTTTATTAGATCCTTCAAGAAGCTTTTTCTTTTCAGATTGGAAGAAAGGATTGTTTCCTCCGTAGTATGCTCTGTTATAAAGAGAGTCTTCGCCTTGATAGCCATCTTCTGTTCCAGTGTTAGCTTCGAAAACAAGGTACTTATGTCCGTTGTCTTCTATGTAATGAGGATCTCTTAGCGTATGGTTATCGCCTGTGTCATAACCGCCTTCATCAATAAACTGCTGAACCGTTTGATAAATCTTTCCGTCACCATCAAAGATTGACTTGTAATCTTCTACTCCGTCAACTTTTAACGTATTATCGTTTGGCTGAGACATGTTCACTTGAGCTGTCGTTAACGTTTGTTTTCCGTATTGTTTACCTGAATAATCCGTGTAGAATAAACGAACTTTCCCATCTTTCGTTAATGTGGCAGAACCAGACCATTCTTGTGTTTGATTTTTAAGATGCGGGTCATTCGGAACGAATTTATCGCTGTCTTTAAACACTCTTCCAGCGTTTTTCCAGCTGTCAATCGATTTGTCTCCAGCTTTTTTATAGAAAAGATAAACAGACGTGTCATTCGAATCTTTTGGATCACCTGCTAGGGCAAACACAATTTGATATCCATGATAAGTCGCCACTGTTCCGTCAGCATTTTGTAATGGCCAGCTGTCCCATACATCTAAGTCAATTGTATTTCCCGATGCATCCTTTCCTTTAGCAGAAGCAATGTTTTTAATAGTGGATTCATCAAAAGCAGGAACCTTAAACTGATCACTGTTTTGCTGCTGTGGAATTTTCACCATATTATCGCGAGTAATATGTGAAATTCCGTAGCTATTATTAAAGTCTTTGCTGTCATTTCCTTTAGCAAATGTTTGGTATCCCCCGCCTACCAGTAGGGCTGCAGCCAGTGTAGCAGCAGTTGTATGCTTAGCAACTCGTTTCATTTTCATATGTTTTCTCCTTTTGGGTTAGTAAAAAATATAAATTTATTAATTCAATTAGCTATCAAAAATCCGAAAACAGAACCGGTTCCGTTCAACCAAAAGATTACTTGGATAAATGACGAAAGTCAAACGTGCCAAATGTAGCTATTTCTCATTTTCATCTTTTTCATTGAGCTGTAACTAGGACCAAAGTTTACGTGTAAGAGATTTTTTATGTAACCGTTTTTCAAAAAAAGTGTACGACTTTTTTTCCATTCCAAACTACGTTTTCCAGCCGTTGCGTTTTATACTCTTTACACGATTAAATACTCTATCTTTCTAGCATTGAAAGCGCTATTCCTTTTTTTATGCTTTCCAATCATTTTGTTTTCATCAATATCTTGAAAAATCAGTACTCTTTTTTATTATTCGGACATGAAAACGTTCTATTCTTTTTCCTTTCTGGAGATTAGGATGATGCTAATAAAGGTCTAAAGTATGCTTTCTGAAAAAAATATTCCTTCTTTTTACCTACTCATTTTTATCTTTTTTAATGCATCATACGCCATCCCTTCTTACAAAAGAGAGAGCGTATGATGCATTTTTTAAATATTAAGAGTCTAAGCCAGTTGCTTTTCCTTCACGGCTGGAATCAGCTGCTCCAAATAAACGACCGTTTTCTTTATCAATTTGAATACCTTGAACATTTCCGATTGGGAATGGTTCATCTCCAAAATTAAACCCCATGGCTTCTAGTTCTCCTTTGGCATTCATATCCACTCCGGCTTCCCAACCGATAAGTGATCCTGTACTATTAAAAATTCTTGGTTCTTCAATCGCTTCTTTTATATCCATTCCATAGTCTAAGATATTAATAAGCGTTTGAAACACAGAGCCTACAATCGTTGGTCCGCCTGGAGACCCTAAAGTGAGTACAGGTTCACTGTCTTTAAAAACGATGGTTGGGCTTTTACAGCTAACCGGACGCTTTCCCGCATCCGCTTGATTTAACCCTCCAGGAATAGCATCAAAATCAGTAAGCTCGTTGTTGAGTAAAAATCCATGGTCTTTAACCATAATTCCTGTACCAAAAGGATGTTCCACAGTTGATGTACAAGCGACAATATTGCCCCAGCGGTCAACTACCGTGAAGTGAGTTGTTTCACTAAGCTCACGTTCAGGTTCATAAGGCTGACGCACAACGTTCACTTTTTGGCCTTTCTCATAATCCCACGGGTTACCAAAATCAACTTTCTCATTTTTATGCTTCCAATTAATTAGTTTTTGACGTTCCTTTATATATTCGTCATTTAAAAGCCCTTTTAATGGAATGTCACTGTAGGCTGGATCTCCAGAGAATGCAATTTTATCTGAAAATGCAATGCGCATAGCTTCTGCAAACAAATAATACTTTTCCCACGATTTCACGTCGTACTGAGACACATCGAAGTTCTCTAATAGCTTTAAAATTTGCAGCACCGTAGCTCCTCCTGCACTAGGCATGTTGGAAGAAGCAATTCGGTACCCTTTATAATCTCCCCACACGGGCTCATCGATCTTAATCTCGTATTCTTTCAAATCCGACAGTTCCATAAAACCGCCGTGCTCTTTTATCGTTGAAATAATGGCTTCTGCAATTTCACCTTCATAAAAAGCCTCGATACCTTTTTCTTGAAGAATACGGAATGTTTTAGCCAGATCTTTTTTATTAATCATATCTCCTTCTTGCATAGGCTTGCCGTTTGGGGAATATAGCTGCTTAGCATGTTCTCCTAGTCGATAGGCATATGTTTTTAAAATATCTCCAAGCACCCAGTTTGTTTCCACACCTGCTTCTGCTGCTTTGGCAGCCGGTTCAATTAATTCAGCAAGAGGTTTTGTTCCATATTCTTTACGAGCTGCTTCCATCGCCTTTAAAATCCCTGGAATTCCAATTGCCGTTGCATGAGTAGAACGCTTTCTAAACGGAATAACTTCTTTATTTTCATCAAGAAACATTTCAGGATAAGCTGCTTTAGGAGCCTGAGAATGCCCGTCAAAAATTTTAGTTGTTTTGCTTTCATTGTGGTACACCATAAAAAAGCCGCTGCCTCCAATACCAGTCATCATCGGTTCTCCAACATTGAGCCCAAACTGAACGGCAATTGCCGCATCAATTGCATTGCCTCCCGCTCTTAGTATCTGTTCTCCGGCGTCTGTTGCAATTGGATGAGCACTGGCTACCATTCCTGTTTTTCCAACCGCTGTTTCTCTTCTATATGAACTCTTTCCTGAACGAGATAAATTTTTTCCATTAATCATCTTTTACGACCTCCTAGTTACTTACTTTATCTGGGATATTGGTAAAATACCCTATTGCATTTGGGATAAAACTGTTTAAATTTGTATTGATTACTTTACCTAGACCGATATCCCTAGAGTATTTTAAGCTCTGTGAAATCTATAAAACAGAAAAAGCGCCAGCCCTTTTTATTTAACAAAAGAGCTGGCGCTTTTTTAGTTTTTCTACCGTTTATACACTTTTACACTTGTACCGAAGCTACTTCATTATTTACGTTCAGCAGGTTATAAAGCTCTTGAAGCCTTCCTATTTCATAGGTAGGATTCCAATTTGTATCATTCTTTTTTTTCTGAGGATTAAACCAGCACGTATCAATACCGGCTAGCTGCCCGCCTTGAATATCTGCACTCAAAGAATCTCCAACGATTAATGTTTCATGTACGGATAGCTCTTTTATACGTGAAAAAACATAATCAAAATATTCCTTCATAGGTTTTTGAAAACCTGTATCTTCTGAAACAAATACTTCTTTAAAATAAGGATATAGACCTGAGTCCTGAAGGCGCTTATATTGTGTAGCCGATACGCCATTTGTAACCACATATAACTCATAGTGACCGCTCAGGTTTTTAATTACCTCAATTGCTCCATCAATTAGCTGATGACCATTGTTCAAATACGTTCGATACTCTGCTTCAAGCAGCTGACCGTCCTTCTCTATTCCATATTCTTTACATAGGATGGAAAAGCGAGTATTTACAACTTGTTCACGGCTTATTTTATTTTCTTCAAAAGCTGTCCATAACCCCTGGTTTATCAAGCTATAACGTTTTTTGCTTTCCTCAGTCAGCGGAATATCGTGGTTAGCAAAAAGAAGCTGTAAAGCCTGCTCTTCGGCTGCGTTAAAATCTAAAAGCGTATTATCAATGTCAAATAGCAGCGTTTGGTATGTTTTCATTCTTCTCTCTCCCCTTCAACTAATCTATTGCTTTTTCTACTCGTATATATTGTCATTTGCTAGACAGCTCAGTTTTTCTTTATCTTTGAGAATAATGGAGCCTTTCTTTTTTTCAATAACTCCTTGTGCTACAAATTTCTGAAGAACACGATTTAAATGCCGGTAAGTCGTTCCGATTAAATTAGCTATATCTTTTAGGCTTTCTGTTTTTTGGTTCATAACCAAATGTGATTCTTCACAAAAAATAGAAAGTAAATAGCTAGCCAGCCGCACTTCAACTGGGTACATTAAGTTAAAGCTGAGCGAGTTCGATTTTGCGCAAAACTTTTTTGTGAGCATTTCCAGTAAAAATGTCAGCAGCTGTGGGTCATTGCTCGCATATTGTTTTAATCGTTTGTATGGTATACCGATCACAACTAAAGGTGAAACGGCTTCAACCGTATTCATAATATCAACATCTTGTACATACTCAATATCGCCTATTACTTCAAGGGGCTGTTTAAAGGAAAGAACAAGCGTCTTACCTTCGGGCGATATGGTATAAACTTTAACCTTGCCTTTCACCAATATGTACAAACAATGAGACGCATCTCCTTGAGAACAAACGCGTTCTCCTGCTTCAACCTCATACAGTGACAAATGCGGTATTAAGTCTTTCTTGAAAACTGACTCTAATTTATAAGTATTTATATACTCCAGCAGCTGTTTGTGACTTGTAATTTCCCTCATGTTTTCCTCTCCATCATAACGGTTTCTTTTTATTAAACAATAACACTCCCTAAAATAAAAAGGACATATGTCCCAAATGAAATTTTATTCTTTACGTTATGCGCATGGACTACTTTCAAGAAAAATATATAAACCAAAAAGACTCTAGCTCGTTGGCTTAGAGTCTTTTTGGTTAAACGCTCTTTTTATTTCTACCGTATCCAACGTAAATAAAGACGCCAATCAGCATCCAGCCGACTGAATACATCCACGTTTGCATTGATAAGTTAAACATCAGAAAGATACAGCACAGAATAGCAAGAATTGGAATGAACGGTACAAAAGGTACTTTGAAACCGCGCTTTAAGTTAGGCTGACTTTTTCGAAGAGCTAAAATTGAAAATGAAACGGCAGCAAACGTAACAATCGCTAGCATATTTGCTAAATCCGCCAGCTGTTTTAAATCAACAAAACCAGCTACAATCGCGCCTAATGCGCCGACAAGCCATGTGGATATAACAGGCTCACTGTTCTTTCGGTTTACTTTTGAAAAAAGAGAGGGCAATAATCCATCATGACTCATTGACATCAGTATGCGGGGCACGACAAACAAATAAGCAAATACGACGGCCATAATACCAATAACCGCTCCGATAGATACAATGAGCGCTGCCCATTCTTGTCCTACACTATTGAGCGCATATGACAACGCATCGCCCACGTTTAGCTCTTTATAAGAAACCATCCCTGTTAATACTAATGCAATGACTACATAAATGACTGCACAAACACTCAGTGCAATCAAAATACCTAGCGGCAAGTTTCTTTGGGGATTTTTCACTTCTTCTGCCGAAGTAGAAATGGCATCAAATCCGTTATAAGCGAAAAAGACGGAAGCTGCGCCTGCAAAGATCCCTTTCACACCAAAAGGAGTAAATGGGTGCCAGTTATTTGTATGAATAAAAAAGACGCCGACCGCTACAAATAAAAGAACAATACCTATCTTGATTAAAACCATTAAGTTATTTATTTTTTTACTTTCTTTTACCCCTCGTGTTAATAAAAACGACATGCATAGGACAATAAATACTGCCGGAAGATTAATAATACCTCCGTCGCTCGGTATGGCGGTTAACGATTCAGGAAGTCTAATACCAAACTCAGTAAGCACATTATTCACATAAGAAGACCATCCGCCTGCTACAGACGCTAAAGACACCGTATAGCATCCTACAATGGACCACCCTATTAAATGCGCTACAAATTTTCCTAATGAAACATATATGTATGTATATGCGCCTCCTGAACTTGGAACAGCTGAACCAAATTCTGCATAGCACAACGCAACAAGAATACAGGCTATTGCAGAAATAATAAATGAAATGGAGACCGAGGGCCCTGCATCCCTGGCGGCAACTAGTCCTGCTATAACCAGCACTCCTGTCCCAATGGTTGCTCCTACTCCCATCAAAATAACATCAAATAACCCTAGTGTCTTAGCTGATTCTTTTGCTGCATTTTCCTCTAACAGCTTATTAACATCTTTTTTTGCAAACAGATTACTCATGATGACTAACCTCTCTTCATCTCATTACGAATGACTACTTTATAGTGGTAGATCTTTCTATATATGTAACAGTGAATTATTTTACTACATTTAATTTTCTATGTAAAATAATTTATTCTTTGAACTTTTTAATGATTAAAACAAAATCACTAATAATGTTTTCTATCACACCATTATGATGTACCCGAACAGACTAAAAACATGCGTTAACACCTTTCTCAAAATTAGCTTCATTCATAATTGCTTTTGTACTATACTAAAGAAAAACTTCATAGGAGCAACGTAAAAGATGAACTTATTTTATTTTCTAAAGGGGTTAGTGATCGGTTTTTCCGTTGCTGCTCCCGTCGGTCCCATTGGTATTTTATGCATTAATCGCACGTTATCTAAAGGGCGATTACACGGGTTTGTATCCGGGCTTGGAGCAGCTACAGCAGATGCTCTTTATGGATGCATCGCTGCGTTTGGCCTAACGTTCATTACAACCTTTTTATTAACCCAAAAGATTTGGCTTCAGCTGATTGGGGGATTATTTTTATGCTATTTAGGTGTACAAACTTTTCGTTCTCAACCTGCAGAGCACGCTGCTGCTGCTAAAGGAGAAGGGTTGCTTCGTTCGTATACATCCGTTCTTTTTTTAACGGTTACGAATCCAATGACGATCTTATTTTTTATTGGCGTGTTTTCTGGTGTAGGCATTAGTAAATCAGCATTTGATGTTGCTTCTGCGCTGACAATGGTTGCAGGCGTATTTTTAGGATCGGCCTGCTGGTGGCTTTCGCTCAGTTTTGCTATTAGTCTTGCCCGGTCGAAGTTTACGAATAACAGCTTGATCTGGATAAATCGTATTTCGGGAGCGGTGGTACTGACTTTCGGGATATTTGCGTTATACAAGTTGCTATAAAAAGTCACTTGTCTCCTTTTCTGGGGACAAGTGACTTTTTTAATAGAAAAGAATAATCTTAAAAAATACCCTAAACGCTGTGTTTTCTGTATAATAGATAAATAGAAAAACAGAAAAAGTATAAAAAATGCTTGAAAACTACATACTCAATCAATAGTCTTCAAACATAATAAGGGGAAATAAAGCATGACCATTCTTCTCGTAGATGACAATCAAGTCAATCTATTTGTGATTGAAAAAATTCTAAAAGGCGCTGGCTACGATAACTGTGTGTCTCTTACGTCTGCCCATGCGCTTTTTGACTATCTTAACCTGGACGATGAGAACTCAAAAACGAATTCGGTCGATTTGATTTTACTTGATATTATGATGCCCGAAATTGATGGAATCGAAGCCTGCAGGCGAATTCAACAGGTAGAACGCTTAAAACATATTCCAATTATCTTTGTCACAGCCCTAGAAGACAGCAGCAAATTAGTAGAAGCTCTAGACGCCGGCGGAACAGATTACGTCACAAAGCCGATTAATAAAGTGGAACTGCTGGCTCGTATGCGGGTAGCCTTACGCCTTAAAGCAGAAATTGACTGGCACACGGAACATGAAAAGAAAATTCAAACTGAGTTAGATTTAGCTACGCACGTACAGCAAAACTTACTCAGCCCCCCTTTACGAGAGAAAGATATTCAAATGGAAGTTTCATATTATCCTTCTTTTAAATTAGCGGGTGATATGTACTATTGGCACAAAATTGACGAGCACCGGTACGGTATTATTCTTTTTGATATGATGGGGCACGGCATCTCTGCCTCGCTTGTTTGTATGTTTATTTCGTCTGTGCTCAGAGAAGCTATCAAGTCCCTCATAGACCCTGAGCAGGTTATTACAGAGTTGAATCGCTACATGGAATTATTGCACAGCGAAAAAGATGAAATTCCTTACTATTTCACTGCTATTTATTTAGTGATTGATACGGAAGCTAAGACAGTAGAATATGTGAATGCCGGGCACCCAGAAGGTTATATGTTAGTGGATGAACATACGCTCGTCCCTCTTCAACGAGGAAGCTGCCCTGTAGGGTTTTTTGAAGAAATGGACGTTCAGAAATCTGTTGTCAGCTTTGAGAACGATGTGCAAATTTTGCTATTTACAGACGGAGCTCTTGAATCGATGGGCCCTTGCGAAAATGAATCTGCTCTTCGTCTTCAACAACTTACTGAACAAAAATGGACAAATCCGCAGGCATTTATGAATGAAATTTTCTCAGAAGAACAAAAGTTAAATCAGCCTGATGACATGTGCGTGCTTATGATTCAAGCACAAGCATAATAAAAAAGACCTCACAAATGAGGTCTTTTTTTATTGCTTTTGATAGATGCGCTCGTTCCCTGCAAACTCAATATAAGAAGCTGCTCCCTCAGCAAAGCGAAGCGTTTCTTTATCGCCAAGTCCAAGAAACCCTTTTGTACACAGGCTTTCTGAAAATAAATTATACACTTGATTTTGCAGCTGAGCTGTAAAATAAATAAGAACGTTTCGGCAAATGATGACGTGAAATTCATTAAATGACTGATCGGTGACTAAATTGTGCTGAGCAAAAATAATATTTTTTAACAGAGACGGATGAAAATATGCATAGTGATGATCCGTCTGATAATATTCCGAGAAGGCATTCTTTCCACCGGCTTGGATATAATTTTTTGTATAGGACTTCATTTTACGTAAAGAAAAGGCACCTTGCTTTGCTTTTTCTAATACATCTTCGTTCATATCGGTTGCGTAAATGATTGTTTTATCCATTAACCCTTCTTCTTCCAAAAGAATCGCCATAGAAAATACTTCTTCACCTGTTGCACAGCCAGCATGCCAAATACGAATTTCCGGATAATCCTTTAATACCGGAATCACCTTTGTGCGAAATGCTTTAAAAAAGCTTGGATCGCGAAACATCTCTGTTACATTTATTGAAAAATCATTTAAAAGCTGATTCATAAATTCTTCTTCGTGAATCGCTTTTTCTAACAATCGAGACACGGTTGGAATACGTTCAATTTTCATTCGATTATAGACTCGGCGACAAATAGAAGATTTAGCGTACTGTCTGAAATCGAATC
The DNA here is from genome assembly GCF_045369295.1 of Priestia sp. 179-F W1.4 NHS. Lineage (NCBI taxonomy): Bacteria > Bacillati > Bacillota > Bacilli > Caryophanales > Bacillaceae > Priestia > Priestia sp. 179-F W1.4 NHS. The sequence goes on from NZ_JBIQFF010000002.1 coordinate 228,562, forward strand.
CCGTTAATCGATAAATAGCCGTCAGCAGTAAATCGATCTCTAAATCTGTTTTTTTATTCATAACTAAGTCTTCACTTAAATCTAGGTGCTTCATATCCATTTATGTTTCATACCCCGCTTAATTTACTAGCCATACACGCATAACGGAGAACAGCTGATTTAAATCTAAAGGTTTACTGATATAATCTGAAGCTCCAGCTTCCAAGCATTTTTCACGATCGTTTTTCATCGCTTTAGCGGTTAATGCAATAATAGGCAAATCAACAAGCTTTAGCTCTCCTCTGATTTTCTGCATGGCTTCATATCCATCCATTTGCGGCATCATAATATCCATTAAAATGAGATCAAATGGTTCACTATTCTCCATCATTTCAAGACACTCTATTCCGTTATGAGCTGTCATAATGGTCATACCTTGTTTAGCTAGCGCAGTTTTTAAGGCAAAGATGTTGCGCTGGTCATCATCTACGATGAGCACTCGCTTATCTTGAAACACATTTTCATCATCTTGCAGTGAAGATTCAACTGGTTGTACAGGATGATCAATTTCAGTTATTTCTGCTTCAGGTTCAGCTTCTTCTACAGATACCGCTACTTCTTCATATGCAAAATTCACTTTTTCATAGTCAATAAGACCATTAGAGAGGCTAGGAAGGTATAGCGTAAACGTACTTCCTTTTCCTACTTCACTGCTTAGAGAAATCCAGCCGCCCAATAATTTTGCAAACTCACTGCAAATAGATAAGCCAAGTCCCGTTCCTCCGTACTTGCGGACCGTAGCTCCATCTGCCTGCTGAAACGCTTCAAAGATAAGCTGATGTTTTTCTTTTGGTATACCAATCCCTGTATCAGCTACAGCTATTTCTAGCCAGCAATCCGTATCAACTGTACGCATAGCTGTTGTAAGACGATGGTCAGCTACTCGTTGAATGGATACGGTGACAGATCCTGATTCTGTAAATTTAAATGCATTTGATAAAAGATTTTTCACAATTTGCTGGAATCTCTTTTCATCTGTGTGAATGATGTCCGGTACATCTTGTGCTTTATTAATTTTCAATTGTACGTTTTTCTGTTCAGCAACGTGGCTGAAATTACGTTCGATTTGATCTGGAAGCTCACTCATATTCATCTCAGCTAGTAAAATATCTAGTTTTCCAGACTCTACTTTTGATAAATCCAAGATATCGTTGATTAACGCGAGCAAGTCTTTTCCTGAAGAATGAATAATACGAGCGTATTCTTCTTCATCTTCAGATAGCGTTTTAGCTGCGTTTTCCTCAAGCATTTCAGACAGAATAAGAATGCTGTTAAGTGGTGTTCGAAGCTCATGCGACATATTAGCAAGAAATTCAGATTTATATTGAGAATTCAACTCCAGCTGATGCGCTTTTTCTTCTAAATCTTCTTTTGCAGCCTCTAATTCAAACGATTTTTCTTCTGCGTCTTTTGTTCTTTCTTCTAGCTGTTCATTAATCATACGCAGCTCTTCAGACTGCATTTGCAGTTCTTCTGATTGTGTTTGAAGTTCTTCAGACTGAGCTTGGAGCTCTTCTGTCATCGCCTGAGATTCTTTTAATAGACGAGCAATTTCCATACGTCTAATTACGCCATTGATAGTGAGACCAAACGTTTCAATCACTTGACTAATAAGTTCTTGCTCTAAAACTGTAAACTCGTGCAGCGATGCAAGCTCGATAACAGCAATTACTTCATCTTCAAACAAGACGGGTACAATAAAAATACTCTTAGGTTTTACGTCTCCTAATCCTGAAGTAATGAGCTGGTACGTGTCAGGTACATCGTTTATGACAAAGGTTCTTTTCTCTAAAGCAGCTTGTCCAATGAGCCCTTCGCCTATCAAAAAGCTCTCTCTTCCCGCGTCGCCTTTTCTATCTGCAAAAGCAGCTTGTTTGACGAATAAGTTTCCTTTATCATTTTCCTCTCGAACATAAAATGCTCCGAAAGAAGCTTGTGTCATTTCTGAAACCGTAAAGAGAAATTTTTCCGCAAGCTTGTCTACAGATGCTATGCCTTGGTACATCGTTACAGCATGAGCAATGTTCGTTTGAAGCCAGTTTCGCTCTTCAATATTTTCTAACAACGCGTTCGTGGCTAGCCCTAAATCTTTAATTTCATCATTAGATCGAACTTTAATTCTTCCTTTTAACTCGCCTTTTGAAGCCGTAATTCGTTTGATCGTTTGCGTAACTTCTTTAATCGTATTCACAATAGAATTAGACAACACAATAGCGATAGCAAGTGAAATAAGCGTAACGAATAACAGCAAACCGTAAAGTCCAATTTTAATTTTTTGATTTTTCTCGTCTAACTCTGTTGCTCTTGTTTCAGTCGATTCTTTCTCTACATTTCTAAAAGAAGTAAACTGGCTGCGTATATCGTCCATATACTGGCGCCCAGGATCTTTCTCAAAAAATTGCTGAAGCTCTTTTGTATTATTTTCTTTTTTTAATGCAATGGTCGGTTCACCAGCAGCTTCAACCCAGTCTTGAATACTTCCTTTAATCTTCTCCAGTTTCTCCTGCTGATTTGGATTATTATTTAGAAGCTGATACAGCGCATTATAATCTTTTTCCCAACTTGTTGCTGCACTGTTATAAGGTTCTAAGTAACTCGCTTCTCCTGTAATAATATAGCCTCTTTGTCCGGTTTCCATATCAAGCAGGTGCTTTTCAATTCGATTGGTCAGATCATGGACTTCAATATCATGATCAATGATAAAATTCCGCTCTTTTTGCAAAGATGAAATTTGACTGTTTAAAACAATAAATGCAATAAATAAACAGACAATAACAATTAAATATCCAATAATAATTTTGGATTTGATGCCAAACCTCATTTTCTTTTCCATAATGTTCCTACTTTCATTCTAGATATTCTTCTAGAAGCATTCGAAAAACATGTTTATTTTTGCCGCTGGACAATTTCACTTTCAGTACACACTCTCCACTCCATATTCCTTTGCTTGATAAGGCTTCTCTCTTTTTCCTATCAAGTCAACATTCCTATTATACACTCTATTTTTGTACAGAAGAATATTTATTGTGCAAGAGGTGAAGATTAATTCCCCAATTAAAAATTGACGTTTTAAAACGCCATATAAAGATAAGCCCATGCCTGTACAGGCATGGGCTTATCTCATAATATATTTGTACACAATAAGGTAATGAAAAGTAATTTATGCTTTGGGGAATCACATAAATTATGACAACATAGGTATAAATAAATACTTACATGCGAAACGTAAAGCATTCATTACTTAAATTGTACTTGGATAATAAAAAGCAATGCCACTTTTTTTAATTTAAATATATTTTTTTAATTTACATATCAAGTTAAAAAACATTCATTTATTGAGCCTTTACTGGCCTTAATCCGTTAGAAAAGCTGCAGATAAAAAGTTCTTCCACCAAAAACGTTCTCTAAGTCGATCACTTCACTTGGTGGTAGTTTTACAAATATCCTAGTTTATTTGTAATCTCGTAGAAAAACAGATTCTTTTTAGAACTTGTTTTTGATCAGTGTTTCACATCTCTTCAATTCACTTAATGTATCTCACTTTAAAAAATTAAATCTTCGTATCTTCTTTATTTAATATCAGCCATTTGATTTTTCGATCTCGCTCTTTTCTTTCTTGTTCATCAACTAAATCATATTTCTTCAGCAAATGAAACATCTCGTTTAATGTTGTTTGCGAAGGATTTCGTACAAGAAACTCATGAAATAATGAACGAATATCTTCTGGCAGCCACTGTGACTGCGCGTTAAACTTCTGCTGTACATCTTCTACCGAGTGGTCTAAATTACATTTACCCATACCTTTTCCTCCCCTTTTATGTAACTGTTTTGCATTTTTTAGTCTTCTTTTCGTTTAAACGTATTTGGCATCACCACTGCCACAACTTCTCCAGTCGCAACAACGATATCATTCGCGTATACTTCTGTTTTAACTTTCCATTTCTTCGGGTGAATTTCTTCAACCGTTCCTATCGCTTTTAGTACTTCACCCTGTGGCGTTGGTTTTTTAAAATCTACGTGGAGAGAACCGGTAACAAACCGCGGCGGCTCTGCTGAATCTCCTATTTCGCAGCCATTTTTACGGTATAGAGCAAGAGATGCAGAGCCTGTTCCATGACAATCAATCAGTGATGCAAGAAGTCCGCCATATACAAATCCTGGTATAGCTGTATGTTCAGGCTTAGGTGTATAAAGGGTAATTGTTTTTTCTCCTAGCCATCCTGTCCGAAAATGATAGCCGTCTTGATTTAATCGGCCGCAGCCGTAACACCATGCAAAATCATCCGGATATTCGTCTTGAATCGCTTTTACTACTTTTTCCATGGTTCACCACTCCTTTTTTCGGAATATTTTAACACATTTTCTCTTACAATCGTTAGAACTAAACGGACTATTTTCAAGCTTACATAACTAAAAATCTTAGAAGAAAAGCCTCACTTAAAAAATAAGTGAGGCCTTATCGTTAAAATTCTTCATAGGCAGCGGGGTCTTGATTATTAAGTCTTCCATCTTCGCGGTTCAATTCTAAAAGAATATTCATCTCCGTTTCATCTAAAGAAAATGAAAAAATCGATATGTTTTCAAGCTGCCGCTTGCGAGATGACGATTTTGGGATTGAAATGGCGCCTAGCTGATAATGCCATCGCAAAATCACTTGTGAAACTGTCTTATTATGACGGTCTGCAATTTGTTTAATTGTTTCATTTTCTAAAACAGCACTCGCTCGTCCTAGTGGACTCCAAGATTCAATTTGAATGTTTTTTTCTTGATACCAATTTCGATATTGATGTTGATTAAAAAAAGGATGCAGTTCTATTTGATTGATGCTTGGTAAAATGCCGGTCTCTTTTTCCAAGCGCTCAATATGCTCGGGAAGAAAATTACAAACACCAATTGAACGAACCAAGCCCCAGCGCTTCGCATCAATCAGTGCTTGCCAAGCTTCTACATAATGATCTTGTTTAGGATTAGGCCAATGAATAAGATACAAATCGTAATAGTCTAAATTCGCCCGATATAAAGATTCTTGGATGGTAGGAATTGCTTTTTCATACGTATGGTATCGCCCGGGGAGTTTAGACGTAACGAACAGTTCTTGTCTAGAAACCGGTGTTCTTCGAAGCGCTTGACCCACGGTGCCTTCATTTTCGTAATTATAAGCAGTATCGATTAAACTATACCCTACATCAATCGCACTCGTTATAGCGTTGACTCCTTCATTTCCGTTAAGCTTGTATGTACCAAAACCTATAGCAGGCAAGGTTACCCCGTCATTAAGCGTTATTTCAGGAATTACTTTACTCATTATTATCCACTCCTTTCGATCATGTCATAAGGTTAGCATATATTATCCAATACTTGAATAAATTTGCATCACTCCTTTTCACAAAGGAGTGATGCTTTCAAACAATTAAAAAAGCGATTACGGAGAAACCTCCGTTTTAAACTCGTTAACTTCGCACTTTTCTGCTTCTTTCTTGTTTTTAGTTAACGTAAAGAAAGCTACAAAACCTAAAAGCGCCGTACTAAATAAAATAGCAGCCATCGGAATCGCTGTTGTTTCGTTAATCCCTACTAAAGGAGAAACAATTGATCCTAAAGTTAATGGAAGCATGCCTAACACGGCACTCGCACTCCCTGCTCTATGTCCTTGATTTTTCATTGCCAATGTCACCGAGCCTGTGATCGTCATTCCTATAGAGATCATGTAAATAAAAATGGGAATAACAATCGTAGCAAGCGGTCCTTTAAGCATAGTCATGATAAGAAGTACGCTAGTAGCACTTACAGCCGTAATCACGGCAATGCGAAGCAGGCTTCTTTCATGGATAATTCCGCTAAAGCGCCCAATAATAAAGCTTCCAGTCACAATAGCCAAGCCGTTAATACCAAACAAAATGCTAAAAACTTGCGGAGAAACATGGTATATCCCTTGATAGACAAATGGAGTGCCTGATACATAAGCAAAGCTTCCTCCATGGACCAGTCCGATAATTAGGGCATACCCAATAAAAGAACGGTCTTGTAATAAACTGCCCATTGTGCGAACAGAATGACCAATTGAACTTGGTGTTCTATTTTCAATGGGCAAAGTTTCTTTTAAACGCATTGAGATTGTTAAAACAATTAAAAGACCTATTAAACTTAAAAACAAGAAAATAGTATGCCAGCTTGCAAAAGGAAGAAGTAAAATAGCACCTCCGGCCATTGGTGCTATCATTGGTGCAAAGGCATTGATAACCATTAACAGAGCAAAAAACTTCGTAAGTTCTCTTCCGCTAAAAACGTCTCTGACAATGGCGCGAGAAAGAACAACTCCTGCCGAAGCCGTAAACCCCTGCAAAAAGCGTGCGATAACTAAAGCCGTGATAGTAGGAGCCAGTGCACAGAGCAATGACGATAACATAAATAAAGAGATGGAGATGAGTAAAGGTCCTTTTCGTCCCTTTGCATCACTGATTGGACCAATCACGATTTGACCAACGGCAAGTCCTAGTAAACACGATGTTAAGCTAAGCTGTACAAGTGAAGCTCGCGCATCTAAATGATCAGCAATAGCAGGAAAACTTGGCAAATACATATCGATATTAAGCGGACCTAATATCGCAAGCGTGCTGAGAAGAAACGCCAATCCTAGACGTTTTTTTCCAGTTGGATTATGAAGCATAATAGCAGAGCACCTTCCTTACCTAAATATTGTATTTTCACAGATAACCTCTAGTCTATTGAAAGGCACCCCTTCTGTCTAGGACATTTGTCTAGAGATGCAGATAAAGTTCCACTGGCAAAGAAGGAGGTATGAGTAACTACAACTACATATGGTTAACATAAAAAACAGCGCTTGAAATTCCTCCAAGCGCTGTTTTTTATATACTATCTAATGCCTGCTGTAAATCTCTCATAATATCTTCCCAAGCTTCCAGTCCAACTGATAAACGAAGGAGTTCGTTTGAAATTCCCATTTCTTTCCGAGCTTCTTCTGGCACAACTGCATGCGTCATCGAGGCAGGATGCTGAATAAGTGTTTCAGCGTCTCCAAGACTTACTGCAATGGAAATGAGCTTAAGCTGATTGACCACTTTTACGGTTTCTTCATAACCTCCTTTCACCTCAAAAGAGAGAAGCCCCCCTCCTTTTTTCATTTGCTTTTGCATGAGAGAATAAGCAGTGCTCTTTTTATCACCTGGATAATAAACTGCTTTCACCTTGGGATGAAGACTTAATTGTTTTGCGATATGTTCAGCATTTTCACAGTGACGATCCATTCGAACGGCCAGCGTTTTTAAGCCTCGGAGTAACAGCCAAGCATCAAACGGTGAAAGAATGCCTCCGATATCTTTTTGCGTCGTTTTGCGCAGTACGGAAATAACCTCTTTGTCCCCTACTACAATTCCCGCAACAACATCTCCATGTCCACCAATAAATTTTGTTGCGCTATGAATGACTAAGTCGCATCCAAGCTTCAGCGGCTGCTGCAAATAAGGAGTTGAAAACGTATTGTCTACTACCACGGGAATTCCTTTTTGTTTGGCGATACAAGTAACTAACTCTAAATCTACTAAAGTCATAGTCGGGTTAATCGGTGTTTCAATATAAATACATGCTGTATCTTCTTTGATAGCAGCAAGAATTTCTTCCTCAGTTTCCAAGTTGGAAAAGGAATGATGGATTTGATATTTTTCCTCAAGCATTTCCAGTAAACCAAACGTGCATCCATACACTCCTTTAGAACATAAAATATGATTGCCTGCTTTTGTAAGTCCAATCAATACAGCCGATACTGCAGCCATTCCCGATCCAAATGCCAAAGCGGCTTCGCCTTCTTCAAGCTGTGCCATACGCTCTTCTAAAATGTTGATCGTTGGATTAGATAACCGGGAATATACATAACCATTTTCTGCTCCGCTAAATCGGTTTGCACCTTGTTCTAGAGATGAAAATGTAAATGTAGAGGTTTGATAAATGGGCGGAGCTAAACTATCAAAATGATGTTTTGATTCGTACCCTGCGTGAATGGCTTTTGTTTCAAACTGATATTTCTCTTTTTCGTTCATACGACTTCCCCCTTATGCAAACAAGCGCTGTGTTATTTTAAAAAAATGTAAGCGTTTTCTTTTATTATATTTCTCTTTTCTTTTTTCGTTCCCTGCCTCTCCATTTAGATAATTACACCGTAGAGAAAGAAGCGACATGCACACTGCACCTCGCTTCACTTCATCATTTGTTTAATTAGTGCTGAATTACGCTTTTTGAATACTTCATTATGAGAAGAAACCATAGCTGTCTTAGCTGCAGAGGGCTGAACAAATTGTTTTGCTTTGTTTACGGCATTAGCAGCATCTTGAAAAGCGCCGGTAATCAAATGGACTTTTCCTTCGTGCATGAGAATATCTCCAGCTGCATATACGCCTTCTACAGATGTTTCGCTTGCTGCATTGCCTGCAACATAATAGTCATCAATGGTTTTGATATGTAGTTCGCTGTTTTTTAACAGCTCTGTATCTCTTTCATAACCGTGATTAATGATAACTTCGTCAATCGATAAATAAGAAACCTCACCGCTTTGATGATTAGTCAGCTCAACTTTTTCAATAAATTCATGCGTAGCATCAGCCACTAATTTTGTAATAGATGTATTAAGCAGACACTGCGCTGAACTGTTCGTTAATTGCCTCACTTGTGCTTCATGACCATTTAGTTCGCTGTTTCGGTACGTAATATATACTTTTTTAGCAACGGGCTCTAGCTCATTTGCCCAATCAATGGCTGAATTGCCTCCCCCGGAAACGATCACCGTTTTATTTTTAAAATGCTGCAGAGATTTAACCGTATAGTTTAAGTTTGATATTTCAAATCGTTCTGCTCCTTCAATTTTGAGCTTTTGCGGATTTAAAATACCTCCTCCGACAGCAAGGATAATGGTTTTAGAGTAATGATGTTCACCTGAAGAACTCGTCAGCTGGAAAATACCATCTTTCAAGCGAGAAATAGCTTCAATCTTCTCATTTAAAACAACAGTCGGATCAAACGTCATCCCTTGTTCAACAAGCTGTTCAATAAGCTCCGCACCGGAAATAGGAGTTTGGCCCCCTACATCCCAAATCATTTTTTCAGGATAAACGTGAAGTTTTCCACCTAGTTTTGGCTGATATTCAATCAACTTTGTTTTCATGTCTCTTAGTCCACTGTAAAAGGCCGAGTAAAGGCCAGCCGGTCCCCCGCCTATAATTGTCACATCAAAAAGTTCATTGTGTATCATGCACGTTCACTCCTCGCAATCAATTGTTATTGATTATCATTCTCATTTAAATATACATCTTCTTCAACGTTTTGACAATAAAATTAACTATTGACATCCGGAAACGTTCGAATTATAGTATGTAAAGTAAACGATACTGATAATCATTATCAAATATTTGTTGTATTAAACATAAACGGAGGGTCAGATATGGTTCGCCTATATACAGAGAAATTACATATTAGTTATGGTGAACGTCTAATAGTAAAGAATTTAAGCGTTAACATTCCAGACAAAAAGATTACCACAATTATTGGTTCAAACGGATGCGGCAAATCAACGCTTTTAAAAGCCATCACCCGCATTATTTCTCATCAATCCGGTTCCGTTATTTTAGATGGTGAAAATATTTCAACAGAACATACAAAAGCACTTGCTAAAAAAATGGCTATTCTCCCTCAAACACCAGAAAGTGCTAAAGGCCTAACTGTGGGAGAACTCGTATCTTATGGGCGATTCCCCTATCAAAAAGGTTTTGGACGTCTGTCGAAAGAAGACTATCAAACGATTGACTGGGCACTTGAAGTAACCGGAACAAAAGATTACAAGTTTCGTCCTGTAGATTCTCTTTCAGGCGGTCAGCGCCAGCGAGTGTGGATTGCGATGGCTTTAGCTCAAGAAACCGATATTATATTTCTTGATGAGCCGACTACCTACTTGGATATGGCTCATCAGTTAGAAGTGCTTGAGCTGCTTCAAAAATTAAACAAAGAGCAAGGACGTACAGTTGTAATGGTGCTTCATGATCTAAATCAAGCCGCTCGCTTTGCGGATTATATTATCGCTTTAAAAGATGGTGAAATTGTCAAAGCCGGAAAATGTGAAGAAGTCATTACGCAGGACGTTCTAAAAAAAGTGTTTCATATCGACGCTGAAATTGGACGAGATCCGAGAACAAATAAACCAATGTGCATCACGTATAACTTATTAAGAGGAGATAACTAAATGAAAAAATTATTGCTTCCATTCATGCTTATATTCGTATTACTTATTAGTGCCTGCAGCAGCGGTTCAACTGAAAGCAAAAATGATTCTAGCAAAAACAGCGAATCCAAGACGATCACATATCAATCTGAAGACGGCCCTGTAAAAGTTCCGGCTAATCCGAAACGTGTTGTTGTGTTAGGTTCCTATGCAGGTAACGTACTTTCTTTAGGTGTTAACATTGTCGGAGTAGACTCATGGTCTAAAATGAATCCCCGCTTTGAAAAGAAATTAAAAGGCGTGGAAGAAGTATCAGACGAAAATTTAGAAAAGATCATTGAGTTAAAGCCTGACTTAATTATTGGCTTATCTACTACAAAAAATATTGATAAATTGAAAAAAATTGCCCCTACTGTCACGTATACATACGATAAAGTAGATTACCTTACTCAGCATGTAGAAATTGGAAAGCTATTAAATAAAGAAAAAGAAGCACAATCATGGGTAGACAACTTTAAAAAACGTGCGGCAAAAGCTGGTTCTGATATCAAAGCTAAAATTGGCGAAGATAGCACGGTTTCAGTTATTGAGAACTTTGACAAGCAGCTTTATGTGTTTGGGGATAACTGGGGACGCGGAACGGAGATTCTTTATCAAGAAATGAAATTAAAAATGCCGGAGAAAGTAAAGAAAATGGCTTTGAAAGATGGATACTATGCGATTTCGCCAGAAGTTCTTCCTGAATATGCCGGAGATTATTTAATCTTTAGCAAAAACCAAGATGGAGATACATCATTTGAGAAAACAGATACGTACAAAAATATTCCTGCTGTAAAGAATAATCACGTATTTGAAGCAAATGCAAAAGAATTTTATTTTAATGATCCAATCACATTAGATTATCAACTAGATTTCTTTACTCAAAAATTTCTTGGCAAGTAATTCATTCAAGAGGAATTCTTTTAGAATTCCTCTTACTTTGTTTTACTAAATTTATTCTTACATGAAAAGATGGGTGTGTTATGAAAAAAGACAATCAGCGTTTCATTCCTTTTTTATACAAATTAATAGGTATGCTGCTCGTATTCATCATAATGTTTGTTTCTTCAATGGTTTTTGGCGCTGCTGACATATCGATAAAAGATGTATGGCTAGCACTTTCATCGAGCAGTGTAAACGAACAGATTTCGATCATCAGAGATATTCGTTTACCTCGTGAAATCGCCGCTGTTTTTGTGGGGGCTGCTTTATCAGTATCAGGGGCTATTATGCAAGGTATGACAAGAAACCCACTTGCAGATCCAGGACTTTTAGGGTTAACGTCTGGCGCAAATGCGGCTTTAGCTGTAACAATTGCCTTGATCCCTGCTATAAATTATTTGGGTATTACGATTGCTTGCTTTATAGGAGCCGGGGTTGGCGCAATCCTAGTGTTTGGGATTGCTGCTCTAAAAAGAGGAGGATTTTCTCCGCTTCGAATTGTACTAGCGGGAGCTGCCGTTTCAGCATTTCTTTATGCCATTGGAGAAGGCGTTGGTATTTATTTCAAAATTTCAAAAGATATATCGATGTGGACTGCTGGCGGAATGGTAGGCACTTCTTGGGAACAGCTTCAAATCATTGTTCCTTTTATTCTCGGCGGTATATTCATTGCCCTTTTGCTTTCTCGGCAGCTTACTATTTTAAGCTTAAATGAAGAAGTGGCTGTGGGGTTAGGTCAGCAAACAACAAAAGTCAAAACCATTTTATTTGTTGTCATGGTTCTTCTTGCAGGTGCTTCTGTTGCGCTAGTGGGAAACATGGTGTTTATCGGCTTGATGATTCCTCATATTGTACGAGGAATTGTAGGAACCGACTATCGTTATATTATCCCTATGTCGGCTGTCACTGGCGCAGCGTTTATGCTTCTCGCTGATACGTTGGGCCGAACCGTAAGTGCGCCTTATGAAACACCGATAGCAGCAGTTGTATCGATGATTGGCTTACCTTTCTTTTTAGTCATTGTTCGTAAAGGAGGAAAAGCATTCTCATGATTCACCCAGCGCTTATTAGAAAACAACGAATAATTATGATGCTGCTCACTGTTTTGATTCTTGGAACGATTGTAATAGGAATGGGGCTTGGTGATGCACCCCTTCCTTATAATAAAGTGTTTCCTACTCTTTTTGGCAAAGGGAATTTTGCAGATGAGTTCGTTCTTTTTTCAATTCGACTTCCGCGAATTATCATTACTCTTTTAGCAGGAATGGCTCTAGCTTTATCGGGCGCTATCTTACAAGGTGTTACACGCAATGACTTAGCGGAACCTGGAATTATAGGAATTAATTCAGGAGCAGGCGTCGCAATTGCCGTATTCTTTTTATTTTTTCCAATTGAAGCTGGCTCTTTCGTGTATGCTCTTCCGTTAGTAGGATTCATCGGCGCCTTGTTTACAGCTGGTCTTATCTACCTTTGTTCATATAGTAAAAGCCAAGGGCTGCAGCCTGTAAAGCTTATTTTAACAGGCGTAGGTTTTTCCATGGCTCTTTCTGGAATGATGGTGGTGATTATGTCATCAGCTGATCGTGCTAAAGTTGATTTTATTGCTAAATGGATTGCAGGGAGCATCTGGGGGACAGACTGGCCTTTTATATGGGCTCTTCTACCTTGGCTTCTTGTCTTGATTCCTTTTATATTGTACAAAGCAAACTCATTAAACATTTTTAATTTAAATGAAGCTGCAGCTATTGGAGTCGGAATTTCTCTGGAGAAAGAACGTGTAACATTGCTTTTAGCCGCGGTGGCATTAGCGGCAGCCGCGGTTTCAGTGACGGGCGGCGTGGCTTTTATTGGACTTCTTGCTCCTCATATTGCTAAAGGCTTAGTAGGACCGAGAAGTCAGCTTTTTATTCCCGTTGCCATTTTACTAGGCGGCTGGCTTTTGCTGATTGCAGATACAATAGGACATAACATTGCCGATCCTAACGGTATACCGGCAGGAATTATTGCCGCCGTAATAGGTGCTCCTTATTTTGTTTATTTGCTTTTGAAAAAATAATAAGCAGACGCGCTTTTTCAGAAAGCGCGTCTAGTTATTATTTTTTTTGTCTTTCATCTGCAGCGTTCGCTCTAGCCTGTGCTTCTAAATCATCTTGGTCTGCTAATTCACGAGAAAACTCTTCATCCACTCCATCTGCTTTAGATGCAGGATAATCTGCTACCTTTTTTAATTGTTTCTTCAACTCTTTTTCATTCATAATGAACACTCCTTTATTCTAGACTGTTATTAGTATGCGTTTGTCGTTTCTGCACTATGTGGAGAAAGAAGGAATTTTACCAATAAGACCGAAAGCATACGTCATAAGAAAAAGAAAGGACGTTTTATATGATTATCATTATTACGCTCTCTATTATCATTGTATTTGTTATTTTACTGCTGTGCGTAGTTACCACCTCAAAAGCTTATGATTATAAACATACCGTAGATCCGCTTACAAAAAAACAACACGAAAAAAAGTAGGTGCGCTCGTTTCACACCTACTTTTTTTATTAGCCCTGCAGTGATTTTAAATCATAATCGTTCAATTGAAATGCTTGCTTAATTTTGTCTTCTAAGTTTTTTGTTACTCTTCTCTTCCCCACTTCAACCAGGGCGATTAAAGAAAAACTGCAGTTCACTGCTTGAGCGAAGTTTCGCTGATTCATATTGTAGTTTTTTCGAATGTTTTTTACCATCTCTTTATCCATTTACACTCACTCCGCATAACTCAATATACTTTTTTTATTCCTCTTCAAGTCACATGTTCATCTAGCTGCCGACAGAGCGTAAGAAATTGCTGCTGCTCTTCTTCTTTATAGCATGCAAACAGTTTTTCAACCCTTTGCTGCATGTCTTTCTCAGCCGCTTGAATCACTTGTTTTCCCTTGTTTGTAAGCTCAACCATAACTTTACGCCGATCTTCTTTTGAATGGTAGCGCTCCACAAGATTCAGTTCATACAAACGTGTAATTGATGCTGTGATAACGCTTGGGCTCGCCTTCATTTCGTCTGCCACTTTGGTCACAGGCATTGTACGTGCACGTTCAACAATCAGTAAAATATGATATTGAAAAGGGGTAATTCTGTAATACTGTAAAAGGCTTTTTACATTTGTCATTACTTTTTTGTTTAAAGATATTGAAATTCTTTGAATTTCTTCACCAAATATCAATGGATCCATCCACCTCACCGCCCCTTTCTCTCCAACATGTTTTATGATGAACTTTTGATTCTATAGCACTTTATGAATTTATACTTTTTGGAGCTGGAAGCATACGAATATCTTCCTCTTGAGCTTTTGATTTCTTTTCTTCGACTACTTTATCTTTACGTACGTCACGAAGGAAGAAACTTAAAATTAAACCGATAACAGAAATCGCTGTTGCCCAATAAAAAGCATCGTTAATACCTTGAATCGTACCTTGCTGCGTCATTTTTCCAGATAAAATCGTCAGCGCTTGCTGCTGAGCTTGATCTTGTGATAAATGCAAAGTAGCAGCTACTTTTTGTACAAATAAATGAAAGCTATTCATAAAGAATGGATCAGACGTATTCATGGAACTGCTGATTTCATTTACATGATACGTTGTACGGTTTGTAAAAATGGTCGTCATTAAACTAATACCAATTGAACCACTTACTTGACGAAGCGTATTAGACATTGACGTTCCGTGACTGCTTAGTCTCTGCGGAAGCTGATTCAAACCGGCTGTCATAATTGGCATCATTAAAAGTGACATACCAAACGAGCGGATAATATAAATCGCTAAAATATGATTAAACGGTGTATCCATCGTCAGCTTCGTAAATTCAAACGTTGAAATAGATGTAATGAACATACCAACGATTGCTAGCGGACGAGGTCCCACTTTATCAAACAATGTACCTGAAATCGGCGACATAACCAGCATAACAAGTGCGCCAGGAAGCAACAGCAGTCCTGAATCAAAAGCAGAATATCCGCGGATATTTTGCAAGTAAATTGGAAGCAAGAACATACCTGCGTACATACTGATTGTAATCGCAATACTAATAATATTTGATAGTGAAAAAATATTATATTTAAACACGCGCATATCCAATAGCGGCTTTTCAGATTTAATTTGTTGAAGAACAAATATAATTAAAAGAACTGCCCCGCCAATGATTGTAGAAAGAACAACTGAATCCGTCCAGCCGTCATTTCCAGCTTCACTAAATCCGTAAAGCAATAATCCCATACCTGCAAGTGATGTCACAACCGAAGGCATGTGAACTTTTACATCCTTTGGAGGCTGAATGTCTTTTAATTGAAAGAAAGCAATAATTAATACAATCGCACCTAATGGCACCATGCCGTTAAAAAGGATGTGCCAATCATAGTTTTGAATAACCCATCCAGATAATGTTGGGCCAATAGCCGGTGCGAACATCATGGCTAATCCAAAAATACCCATCCCTTTTCCTCGCATGTGAGGAGGGAAAATAAACACAATAATGGTCATAACAAGAGGCGATAAGACACCTCCGCCAATAGCTTGAATTAAACGGCCGGTAAGCATAATCGAAAATGTAGGTGCAATTCCGCAAATCAATGACCCTACTGTAAAACAAACCATTGCAAATAAGAACAAGCGACGTACACCAAATCGTTCAATTAAAAAAGCTGAAAGCGGAATTAACGCCCCGTTCACAAGCATATATCCAGTTAACAACCACTGAGCTGTATTTGCGGTTACGCCAAACTCAGTAATTAAATGCGGGATGGCTACGTTTAGTAACGTTTGATTTAATATTGCAAGAAACAAACCAAGCATTAAAACAATCAATAGCGGAATATGCTTTTTGATGGATCCATCACTTGTGTTTTCTATACTGGCTGTCATCATATTTCCTCCCTTCTTGAACTGTTGTAGTAAGAATTAGTCTTTTGAAATTTTTACTTCAGCGTTCATTCCTGGTAGCACATGCTCTGAATAATTAGAAATAGAGATTTTTACAGGAACCGTTTGAGATACTTTTGTGTAGTTTCCATCTGAGCTTGAGTTCGATGTTAAAGATGAAAGTGAATTAGTTGCATATCCCACTTCTTCAACTTTACCGTCAATTTTTGTACCACTGTCTCCATCTACTGTTACATCTACATCGTCGCCCTCTTTAATATCCTTAAGCTGATCCTCTTTGATATTCGCTACGATAAATAGATCTTTCATATCTACTTCGGTTGCAATTTGCTGTCCAGCTTGAACCATTTGATTTTCTTTTACATTCGTTTGAATAATTTTTCCATCTGCTGGTACTGTAGCAGCTACAGAGCCTTTTTCAGCTTGAATCTTAGCAATTTCAGCATCTTTTGATACATCATTTCCTTCTTCCACTGTCCAGCTTGCTACCTTACCTGCTGCAGGTGCAACTACGTTGTATACATCTCCAGATACTTTAGCGTTATCCGTTGTAATATAGTTGGATTTTTGAACGTAATAATATCCTCCTCCAATTAATAAAGCTAAAATAACGATGATTCCAATAAAATTTGTTACCATTAAGCGACTTCTAGACATTCATTACTCCTCCTTAATACTTCACTAATGAAACTACTTTTCGATATAGCTTTTTCATAAAGATATTATCTCCATCTATTAGGAGATATGTTTCTTTATAATCATCCATTTGGTTAACTACCTAAATAACTTTATCATAAAGATATTTTTTCGTAAAGATATTAATTTAAAAATAATAATGGGGGTTAAAGATAATCGTTTCCATCCTTTACAATTGTTTCATTTTATTTTAGAGTTAGTTTATATATGTCCGTAGTGTACAAGGAGATGGAAGCTAGCATGGATAACAATGTAGAATCAAAAATTGAACACCTTTATCAAATTAACACATCTTTTTTTCAATATATGCGACATTTAGTCGAAGAAACATTAAAAACGCAGCCTTATCACTTAACACCCACTAAATTTTATATCTTAAACTACATTGCCAGCGGTACAAAGTATATGGTGGCAGATATTTCAAATAAACTTCACTTAACCTCTGGCGCTACAACTAGCTTATTAAATCAATTGGAAGAAGAATCTCTCATTCAGCGCGTGCGAGACGAAAAAGACCGGAGAGTCGTGTGGGTTTCATTGACCGATGAATCCAAACAGCTTGTTTCAATGATTACAGAGAAGCGAAATGTATTTTTAAAAGATATGCTAGCAGCTCTAACTGTAGAAGAACAAGAAGAATATTTTCGCTTGTTAAATAAAATGGATGCCCTTTTGAGCGATAAATATGGATTTTCTTATTAGGATACCTAAAGGAGCTCCGTTTCGAATAGAAACGGAGCTCCTTTTTTATTTTAGAAAGCCGAATTCATTAATGCAGCTGCTTTGTCAGGAAAATCGATAAAAGGATTTCGGTTGCCTTGCAATTCAAAAATTGCTGCATTGCGATGTTTTTCATAAAGTGAAACGGTAAATTCTTCATGCCATTTTAGTAAAAGAGGAAGATCTACTCGTGAAGAGTCAATTTTATTATGATAGCGAATTAAAAAATAAAGCGTAGCTCGGGCGACAATTCCTTTTCCATATTCGGGTTCAAACTTACCTTTTTCTGATTTGCCGCACCCTTCTTTCACATCTGATTGCTTAACTTCCGGTGTATAATCCGGGAAGTCAATATAAGAGGAATTACCTCTTCGGCTGTTACAAGAAGGTTCACACGCAAACAAATGATGCAAATCGCCTCTCATAGGCTCTTGTTTTCCAAACCAAGATTGCGGGACAACGTGCTCACAGTTTAGCAGTATATCATTGCTTGAAACAGATGAGTGACTAAGCGACTGAAGTGCATCAATATCTTGCTGTATCGCTTCTAACGGATCCATACCTTTCCCTGAATACAGACTCTTCAGCTCTCCATTCTCCTGTAGATCCACCCATGGATATACATATTTATGCGGCGAATAACTCAGCAAATGCTGATGCGTTTCCGTTAACAAAGCTTGCATGGCTTCTCTTTCAAAGAGAGTACCTCGATAATAAAGATTTTTACTCTCTTCATCCGTCTTTTCATCATAATAGCTTCGTTTGTTTACGTATTCGTGATAAAGGGCTTTTGCCTGCTGTTTTTCCACCATTAATATATCTAAACTGCTTTTCATCCCATCACCTCTGAAGTCATTTGACGTTGAATTTCACGCAATAGCTTTTCAACAATGGTCAAGTGCACAAACCCGTTTCCTACTTCTCTTGGTGATTCATTTAATGGAAGTGTTCTTCTGATTAACTGTGCGTAAAGCTCTGGTTCTGTAAGTTCTCTTCCAAACGTTTCATTTGAAAGAACTTTTATCAATGCCAAAGCTCCCGCCACGTGAGGCGTGGCCATAGAAGTTCCGCTCAGTGCGGCATACTTTCCATTCAAGTAGGTTGATATGATCTTCTCCCCCGGAGCCACTACGTCCACTTCATTGTTTGAGTTGGAAAATATCGAAGAACGTTTCTTTAGATCAACCGCTCCTACGCTAATCACTTCATTATATGAGCCTGGGTATGCAAACTCATCTGTGGAGCTTTCTCCATCTCCTTCATTTCCCGCTGCGCAGACAACTAAAATATTCTGATCAACAGCATCCTGAATCGCTTCATGCAGTTCAGGTACATCGGCCGGACCTCCAAGTGACATTGAAATGATATCTACTTTTTGCTGGATGGCGTAGGTAATACCTTGAATAATCCATTCATATTGACCTGAACCATTCCCATCAAGTACTTTCAGGATAAGTAAATTCACCTCAGGAGCCACTCCTACAACGCCCGCTCCATTATGAGCTGCTGCAATTGTGCCTGCTACGTGAGTACCGTGACCATTATAGTCTTGATAAACATCAGGATTTTGCTGATCATCGTGCGTAAAATTTCTTCCTCCAATAATTCGCTCCTGCAAATCTGGGTGTGTAACCTCACAGCCAGTATCCAAAACCGCTACGGTTATTCCCTGTCCTTTTGTTTGCTTCCATACTTCCTCTGCTCCAATTAGAGCCACTCCTTGTGGGACTTCATTAAATTGACTTAATTGTTCAACTACTTGAAATGGGATAATGCGCACTTTGTTCTTCATTTAGATTCCCCCTGCAGGATTAAATGGAAGCTAGTTCATGGTGGGATCACTTTTAATCGCTTATTTTTGGAGTTCACTCATCGAGGTTTGTTGCTTCTAAGTCTATTATAGCACAAAAACAGAACACATGTTTGTGTTTTGGATAAAATTTTCACAAATAAACAAAAAGCAGAGCCGGAATTTTCCGCCTCTGCTTTCTTTTATTGTTGGTCTTTAGAAGGATCAGGCACAGCACATTGACCATCTGCACAAAAGGCATCATCTGCGCCTTCTGGAGACAAACTCTTCAAAGCGGGAGTCGGATTTTCTTCTTCCCATACTTGTTGGAGAGCTCCTACAAATGTTTCGACTGGCTGTGCACCTGAAATCGCATATTTTTGATTAATAACAAAATACGGAACGCCGCTAATGCCATATTGCTGAGCCGTTGCTTCATCACTGCGCACTTCATTTGCATATGCGTTTTTATCTGCAAGAATTTGACGTGCTTCTTCTCGATCAAGACCTGCATCTTCAGCAAGAGCAATCAGCGTCGCTTCTTCACCTAGATGTTTTGATTCAGTAAAATATGCATATAAGAGTTTTTCTGTAATAGCTGTTTCTTTTCCTTGAGCTTTTGCAAATTTAGCTAAACGATGAGCGTCAAACGTATTAGTTGGCTTCATATCGTCAAAATTAAAGGATAATCCCACACCAGCTGCCTGCTGTCCGATCCCTTCATTTGCTTGCTTTGCTTGTTCAATGGTCATTCCATATTTAGCAGCAAGAGCTTCATTAATCGTTTTACCAGTATTAACTGAAGCATTTGGATCTAGCTCAAAGCTTTTAAATTCAACCTGCACTTCATCTTTGTGTGCAAACTGCTGAAGCGCTTGCTCTAATCGACGCTTTCCAATATAACAAAAAGGACAGACAAAATCTGACCAAACTTCTATTTTCATCGTGACACCTCTTCAATTCAAGATAATTCTTATCGTAGCATACCTTTGAATAATTTCCATCATAACTTGCTCAAACAAAGCAAAAAACACGGTGTTGATTTACATACTAAGTGTATTGAATCAGCACCGTGTTTTTATCTCACTTATTTTAAATTCATTGCTTTTAAAAGATCATCATGTAAAT
This sequence comes from Priestia sp. 179-F W1.4 NHS, assembly GCF_045369295.1. NCBI lineage: Bacteria > Bacillati > Bacillota > Bacilli > Caryophanales > Bacillaceae > Priestia > Priestia sp. 179-F W1.4 NHS. The sequence continues at coordinate 249,057 of NZ_JBIQFF010000002.1, forward strand.
ACGTATTTTCATATTAGCTAATCAATACTTGGTGGAACTTCAAGCCAGCCTTTTTTAATCATAATTTCCGTCGCTTCGCTTGCATATTGAAACGCATCTTCTCCTATCAGCATCATTTTAGCCACAATATCTCTTCGAAAACTAAATGCTGCTCCAAATGCCTGACTTCCAATACTAAAATTACTTAGTAAAATATCGCATGTCAGCATCAAACGATCAGAAAAAGCAGGCGTTTCAGAAGTCGTGATGCTTCCTGTTGAGGCAACAGAAGGTGAAATATCGTCTTGTATAATTATTTCTTCTAGACGCGTAATAATCTTTTTACTGAGCTCTTTTCCTTTCAAAAAATGCTTTTTGACTTCGGTATCTTTAGCCGTTTGAGAAAAAGCCTTCATTAACTTCATCCCCACAATGTTTGTTTCGACCCCATGATAAAGCTGAGCTAGCTCCATCGTATTTAATACTCTTTTATCCGCAAATACATTTAAGCCGCTCAAATATTTTCTGTCAGAAACAAACTCAACAGTGGTTGGCATCGGAATATAGGGTGGACGTGATAAAATCCCTTTTTTCAGTAAATACTGCGTACAGGAATCATAACAATGTTGCGTAATCTTTGTTAAATCTTGATAAAATTTCACCACATCTTCTCTGTAGGCCTTACCTAAACTTAATGTATACATCCCCATACTAATTTCTTTAATAACACGAAGAAACATAATATCAAATCCATTAGTAAATAGTTTTGGAGCCTGTATGTTTACGTCTTGAGATGAAAGCCCGGTTGGCACTACGGCTCCTTCTTTTTCAAATATTGTTTTTATCTTTCGTATGTATATAATAAGCTGCTCACGCAAATCTGTCATAATTGTTTTAGCATCTTCATCGTCTGCATGTTCAATCATATAATCCAACAAGCAAATGATTAACGTTTTCTGCTGATATGTCATCCACAGCGTTCCAATTTCACTTGAGGTAATACTAGGTTTGTCAGGCACTGTTACTTTCCTCCGCTTCTTGAGCTTTGTTGAGTGCTTTTATCGCTCAAAAGAGAACATACTCATTGTACGTTTACTTACCATTATGCTATCCAACATTCTTTTTTTTATTTAACCCGCTGATCTATAGTTTTTGAGCAACAAAAAAACAGCTCCGCACTTACAGAACTGTTTTTTATCTTAAGCACGAAACGAGTACTCAACACCTGTTAAGTCCTCAGATACGCTCCATAGTTTTTCCGCTACGTCCGGTTTAAATAAAACATCTCCCATCATATCTTTTACAGGATATCCTTTTTTAGCATCTTTTCCGTCTGGCCCAATATATGTACCGCCTTCTATTGATTCAGTGGCTGCATAAAGAGTAGGCAGCGCGCCCATTTCTGCAGATTGACTAAATAGCTTGACTAAAAATTTCAACAAGCCGTTTGGTTCTTTTCCTGAACCGCGTGATAATAGGTTTGTATTTGAAATACCCGGATGTACAGCGGCACTAATTGTCGTTGATCCGGCTGCTTCTAAGCGAATTTGCAATTCTTTGGCAAACAATAGGTTGGCGAGTTTGCTTTGTCTATAGAACTTCATTGGACTGTAGCCTTTTTCTCCGTCGAGATTATCAAAATAGATTTCTCCAGAATTAGCGGCTATACTGCTTACCGTTACGACACGTGAATGTGGAGTGGCCGTTAGTAAAGGAAGCAGCAAGCCCGTAAGTGCAAAATGTCCTAAATGATTACAGCCAAACTGCAGTTCAAATCCGTCTTTCGTTTTGCTGTGAGGCGGCACCATCACGCCTGCATTATTAATGAGAAGATCCAAAGACGAGTATTGTTGAAGAAATTGATTGGCAAAATGCCAAATAGAGCTCAAGTCACTAAGATCTAATGACATAATAGTCATTTTAGCATTTCCGTTATCCGCTTTAATTCTTTTCTTAGCTTCTTTCCCTTTTGCTTCATTACGCACAGCAAGAATGATTTCTGCTCCGCGAGCTGCTAGAGCCTTTGCAGCTTCAAACCCAATACCGCTGTTTCCTCCCGTTATAAGGGCAGTTTTCCCCGTTAGATCAGGCATTCGTTCAGCTGTCCATTTTGTTTTCATATAAAGTTCTCCCTTTCAGCTATAGCTGCTTTTCTAGAATTTACGCATCTCGGTCACATACGTTTTTAGAAATTAAAGTATGTATAAATTATAATGTTTTCAAAACAAAAGGGACAAGCTTTTTAAAAGCTTGTCCTTTTTATATGTTTATGTGGTTCGCGGCGAATCGTAGCGCCCAAACCAGTCGTACCTGTTTGTGGATATCCATTTGTATAGCGGACTAAACGCTTTTTTCATTAATGGTAAATGCAGAAGCACGCCGATTGGACATGTAAGAGGCAAAACAGCTAAAAGCCGTCTGACCGTTTCAAATCCTGCTAATACTTCCCCTTTTTTGGTGACCATATGAATTTGATCATATAAGTCTCTTCCTTCTTCTTTTAAGTAGCTATACTCCGTTCGCTCAATGTATTGAACTGGAATCCACTGGATTTGGTTCGTCCAGTCCAGCGCTTTAATTATTTTTTTTACGTTGTAACATAAAGGACATTCCGCATCAAAAAATACTTTGTGCTTCATTGTTTCCACCTTTCTTCCCTTATTTCTTTTTCCTTAGTTTATAAATACCCTTTTCTCATTTTTAATAACCATCATTAAGAGGTACTTCTTGTGCAGCCTGGCTTTAAAGCGAACATTTTTTGTGGAGTTTCTTTTGTGAAGCCGCGAAAGAAGATAGGATTTTTTTATAAAATATCACTTTTTTGGTTTAAAGCGCTAAAAACATGTTAGAATAGATTTCATATTGATTTGAAGCACTAGATGCACGCATTTAGTCGCATACTAAAAAGAACTGAATAAATCCAATGATAAAAGGTAAAGGTAATGTCTTCATAAACTTATCATGGAAGTAGGTTTATAAATAACGATGAAAAAAGGAGGGCTGGGTGATTGCTTTTATCCATTTCATATAAGCTTTTTTACGTAAGGATGTGTAAACGATGAAAAATAAGTACATGCTGTCAGCTTCAGGTATGTATATTAACTATTTTCTACTTGGCATGGTCAATATCATGCTTGCATCAAATATGTCATTTTTGACAAAACAATTAAATACCGACGGTGCTGGAATCAGCTATATCATTTCTGCTATCGGAATTGGAAAATTGCTTTCATATTCTCTATCAGGCATCTTGTCTGATAAAGTCGGACGAAAACCTTTGATTATTGTTTCGTCTCTGACGATGGCTATTTTCTTAATTGGCATTCCATTATCGCCAAATTATCAAACAGCCTTTATCTTTGCCATTATTGCTGGTATTGCAAACTCTGCTATGGACGCTGGAACATACCCTGCTTTGATTGAAGTTTTTCCTAAATCTTCAGGTTCAGCCAGTGTTCTTGTAAAAGCATTTATATCAGCTGGAGCAGCGCTTCTGCCGTTTATGATTGCCTTTTTTGCGGATCGTGATTTGTTTTATGGGTATGCTTTTTTCCTTCCCGCTCTTATTTATTTACTAAATATGATCTTTATGTTCAAACTGCCTTTTCCCAATCATAAACGCGAACAGAATACAGTTCAACAGCAAAGTACAGAAGAGAATAAATTTATCTCTCCTCCTAACATGAAACAAGAAGGAATCGCTCTTATTGTGATTGGATTTACTTCTACAGCTCTGTTTACAGTGGCTCAAATTTGGCTTCCTACTTATGGTCAACAAGTATTAGGTATGGCTGAAAGCAGCTCGGTTCGCCTTTTAAGCTACTACAGCATCGGAGCTTTAATCTCTGTTTTAGTATTAGCCGTATTATTAAGCAAAGTGCTTCGTCCTGTAACGGTTATTCTCGTTTACCCGATGATTACCCTTATCGCTGTACTTACGCTTCTATTTGTTAAAGTACCTGCTATTGCAATTGCAGCTGCTTTTTTCATGGGATTTTCTACGGCTGGGGTCTTTCAATTAGCGATTACCGTTATGACCGAGCTTTTCTGGAACAAAAAAGGAACGGTTACAGGAATTGTAGCGACCGCTGCTGGATTAGCTGCAATTTTATTGCCTTTAGCAACAGGGCTCATGTCTAAAACGGGACATATTTCAATTATCTTTATCTTTGATGCGATGCTTTCAGTAGTAGGTATGGCGGCGGCGGCTTTTGTTAATTACCGCTACCGCAAAATTTTAAATAAAAAGCCCCGCGAACAAATTCAAGAAACAGCCTCATAAAAAAGAGGCTGGGGGCAAAAGTATTTTAGAGAAAGTAAAAAAACGAACCATTAATGAATGGTTCGTTTTTTGTTATGGTGAACGTATGTGTCATTTCTTTAGGTCCTTCTAGCAGTTGATTGGAGAGCAAGGCGAAGACTTGCACGGAAATCAACTGCGGTGTCACAAGCAGTGCAGCTCATGCATACTATTTGTTTGTCTTTAGATTAGATTAATTTGGTAATATCTCAACCTCTTCTTAACTTTTCAGCTCACTTCCTCAGCTGATTTTTGCTTCATCAATAGAAACATTACACCTGAAATAACCGCAAAAACAGCTAAAATGTAAAAAGTAGAAGGCAACGGAATCACACTAACTAGTGACCCCATAGCTAAGCTGCTGACAACTGCTGAAGTTTGTATAGCTGTCATATATGCCGTCGTGGCTAGTCCAATTTGACGCGGGGCCAGTGACTGAGCATACACCATGCCAACTCCCATTGTAGCGGATAGAATGAAAGCATAAAATACTTGAAGCGCAATCAATCCACTCAGCGGTAAATGAAGGCTTGTTAAAACAAAATAAAGCACTTGGCAAGCTATGCCGATAACAAAGAAGCGTTTGACTCCGATTTTATCAGAAAAATAGCCTCCTAACGGCATAAATATTAGTTCAAAAACAGACGTAACGGTAAAAAGAATTCCTACAATCGAAACGGATTGCTTTAACGTATCCGTTATATACAGCGGCAAATACATAGAACGTCCGGAATCACCCGCAAAAATGAAAAGAGCTGCTACGAATACAGCTATTAATACAGAAGGTATACCAGCTGGCGCTTTTGAAGATGCATGTGCTGAAGGTTGAGGCATACTGTCTTCTTTAAGCGCAAAAAGAACCCACACTAAAGTTGCCAGCGATAACAACCCTGATAGTAAAAATAAAAGAGTATACCCTCCGTGGTCAATGATTAAAGCTCCGAGCATCGGTCCAAAAATATAGCCTTGTGAAAATGCCATTCGCACAGTACCGGTAATCGTACCTGCCTGCGATTTACTTTCTTCCTTTTTAACAATAAAATCATTCAGCAGAGCAAAGAAAAAAGAGAACGCATTAAACCCTCCTATAGCAAGTAAAATGAGTGCTATTGTATAAGAATGCGTAAACGCTAAGGGAACTCTTGAAATGGTTCCAATCAGTAAGGCCCAAATAATAAATGGCTTTCGTTTTCCCCATTTGTCTGATAAAGAAGCCAAATAAAACGAGACGATTAAACCAAGAATGCTCATTGGGACAAATAAAAATCCTGCTTGAAACGAAGTGGCGTGCAATGTATTTGTTGCCCAAACCGTTAAATAAGGCATAAAGCCGCCAACAGACAACCCAATAATAAATAATGAAATAAAAATCGTTCGAAAATCCCGGTCTGTAAATACAATCTTTATGCCTGATACAAACGAATTTTCTGTTTTCGACATAAACTCATTTCAACCCTTTCTATCCAGTTCTATCCAGCTGTCAAACGTTCCATTTTCGCAAAAAAACGCACCTTTCTTCAAGAAACAGTAGAAGAAAGGTGTGTAAATGAAGGTTATTTTCCAATTTGTACAGCAATTTTTTCTTTTTGTTCTTCCTTGTTGATCAGCTCTTTGAATTTAGTTAAAAGAGGTGCTTTTAATTCTTCATCTTTTAACGCAAAAGCAAGGGTCGTAAAAATAAAATCTAATTTTTCCCCTGCATCATAACGTTCGCCTTCGAATTCGTAAGCATAAATAGAACGGTCTATATTCATACGCTGAATAGCATCCGTTAGCTGAATCTCCCCACCTTTTCCAGCTTCCTGCGTTTCAAGATAATCAAAAATGTCAGGTGTAAATACATAGCGTCCAATAATTCCTAAATTAGACGGAGCTTCTTCGACTGATGGTTTTTCTACAAAACCATTCACTTCGTATAATCGGTTTTTATTTGCTTTTGGATCTATAATCCCGTAACGATGAACGGCTTCTTCCTCTACGCGCTGCACGCCGATAACCGACGATCCCGTTTGGGTATACTGGTCAATCAGCTGTTTTAAACAAGGCTGATCTGGGTCTGTTAAGTCATCTCCAAGTAAAACTGCAAACGGTTCGTTTCCAATAAATTGTCGAGCACAGCCAATCGCATGGCCAAGGCCCTTCATTTCTTTTTGACGAACGTAATGAATATTCGCTAGTTCAGAGATATGCTCCATTTCCTCTAATAGTTCGGTCTTTCCTTTTTGATGAAGCAAGTGTTCTAATTGAATATTATGGTCAAAATGATTTTCAATCGCTTGTTTTCCGTTTCCTGTAACAATTAAAATATCTTCGATGCCTGATTTTAAGGCTTCTTCCACAATAAATTGAATGACGGGCTTATTTACAATTGGAAGCATTTCTTTTGGGATAGATTTTGTAACGGGTAAAAAACGAGTACCTAACCCTGCTGCTGGTATAACTGCTTTTTTTATAGTCTGCATATGATTTACTCCTCTCTGTTAGTTATCTAGCTGTCTTACATCTATTACGCTTTAACAGGCACCATCTTGAAAATTTCTTTCACACCTTGCTTGTATCCTCCCGCTGAGCGAAGTGATTCTCCGATTTGTTGTGCATGCTGTTTATATGTGTGAGTAGTTAAAACGTCGTTAACTGTATTTTTGATGAGCTCAGCAGATACGTTATTTTTATCTAATTTCACGCCTGCTCCTAACTCCTGCACGCGATCGCCCACCATAAATTGATCCACTGCCATTGGAATAACGACAAGCGGTGTATCGTAGTATAATCCTTCACTGCTGCTGTTCATTCCGCCGTGAGTAATAAATAAATCCGCACGTTTTAAAATTTCTAGCTGCGGTACGTATTGTTTTACAACGAAGTTTTCTGGAATGTGTGCTAATTCTTCAGGTTTTGTATTTTTACCAATAGATAAAATAATTTTACCCTCAAAATCTTTTAATGCTTCTATACATAAGTTATAGATTTCTAGCTGCTGATTAAAAATAGTTCCCATAGAAACAAAAATAATTTTTTCATTTTCATTTTGTAAGTAAGAAGGATCTTCAATATCTAGTCGTTTAACAATTGAAGGACCAATAAACTTGTACTCACTCGTAAATTCAGATACGTGCGGCTGAAAGAATTCTGACGTAAATACTAACGTAATATCCCCTGGATTTGACATAATGTCCATGGAGTCTTTTAACTCCGTATTATATTGGCTGTTGAACTTATTTAATGATTTTTCGAATTGAGGATAAAAGGAAGATTGGTCAGGTTCTGTTTGACCACTTGGCATCATACAAGTTGCTAACTCCTTATTTAACGCAAACGTCGTACAAAGAGAAACCTTTGGAAGCTGAAGAAGGTCGGCCACAGCGGAACCTGCTAAAAGGTGATAATCATAAAGTACATAATCATATGTTTCATGTTTCGTTTCACTCATAATTTTAGTAATAATATTTTCAGATTCATTTAAAAACAAATTCATTATTTCATAGCGGTCATAAGACTCTTCTTTGGTCATCCGGTTGCTCATATCAAGACTTGGACGAAAATCTTCGTATTCACGAAATTCCGCTCCTGCTTTTCGGATTTTTTCAGCATAGTCTTCAATGCCGTAATAGACGACCTTCTCCCCTTGAGCCATTAATTCTTTTACAATTCCTAAAGAAGGGTTCACATGTCCTTCACCTGGAAAGCCTATTACTAATACATTTCCCATAACATCCATTCCTTTCACTTAGTTAATAATTAAATAACTTAATTATTCATTTGGTAAATTTATTGTATAGAAACTGAATTTACTATAAATTATCTTTATCGTAAAGTCATTAAGCGTTTTCAACTAAAAAAAGGTTAAATAGGCTCATTTTGGAATATAGTTATAAATTAACTCAAGAAAAACAAATATTGTAAAATTTATCTTGTTTGTAAATAGATGTATGCGCTTCAATATGATGAAAATAAAAAACACACCTAGCTACATTAAGCATAAGGTGTGTTTTTTATTTAGAAGTTATATAACTCCCATATATCTGATGTTTCTGAACCAATATACCAAGCTGCCGCCCCGCCTAAATGATAGTCATTAATTAATTTAACCCGGCGCTGCATAGATGCTTTGTCTTCGAGCCATATTTGATGCTTCGTACCATTTTCGGTGTATTCTACATAGTACTGAGAGGCTTGGCTGTCCCATTTTTTAGTTAACTTTTTAGAAGAGATAATTGCTTCGGCTTCTTTCATCGTTAAGTCTTTTGTGACAACTTTTTTGGTCGATAGATCCGTTTTCCATTCTCGCGTATAAAAAGGAACTCCCAGCAGGATTTTGTGTGCAGGTACATCTTTCATAAGAAGTTCTGTTCCTTCTTTCACCCAAGGCAGCGAAGCCACAGACCCTGGAACCTGACTTCCTCCCCAGTGTTCTTCATAACCCATCATAATGACGTAATCTGCAACTTGACCAATCTGTTTTCGATCAAAGCTTCCTGACCAAAACGGATCATTATTCTCTCGTGTTACGTCTACTGAAACGGTCATACCATGAGGCTTTAACGCTGCTTTTAATTCTTTAATAAATAAAACAAAATCTTGTTTGTTTTTGATATTAATATTTTCAAAGTCAACGTTAATACCGTCACTGTTTGTTTTCACAAGCGAACTTTCGACTGACAATACAAGCTTTTGCCGCTTTGTTTTATTGCCTAGGACGTCACTTGTCAGCACATCATCGAAATTGTTACCGATGAGCGGCCAGACTTTTTTGCCGTTTTTGTGAGCTGTTTGAACATACGATGGATTTATAGAAGATGAAACAACTTTGTCACTCCGCGTTAACGTAAACCAGCGTGGTGAAACAACGTCTAAGTTCTTTTGTTTCATCGATTCTGCATAGCCTGCTGTTTTTTCATTAAAGCTCCAGCCCATAACTACTGGCTGATGCTTCTTTTGTGCTAAATCAGATTTTTTGATCCAGCCCTTTTTCCCTTCCAAAAGCTGTACTTGTACATAGTAATCAGGAATAATAAGCATTTGTCCAGGCTTAATATTTGTTGATGATAGCTGATTTAACTTTGTTAATTCAGTCGCTTTTACACCGTACTTTACAGAGATTTTCCAAAGCGTATCTCCTGATACTACTTTATGTAACAAGCCTTTTGGTGGTATTTTCAGCGTTTGCCCCGGAGTTAGCTCCGTCGTTTTTAGCTGATTTTGTTTTATTAGCTCGCTGACTGTTACACCATATTGTTTAGCTAGTAGCCATAGTGTATTTCCTGGCACTACTTTATGGGTGATAACTTGAGCTGCATCTCCCGCTTCAGATGAAATAGCAGGAAATTCTTCTCCTTTTTTCACTGTCTGAACAACCGAAGAATGTAAAGATGGAGAACGATACACATTTACATTATCACCTTTGACAGTGCCTACTGAAGAAGCAGCGTCTCCTTTACTTATTGGGGCCAATCCTCCACTGAAAAGACAGAGAATAAGTAGGCTCATACATATTTTCTTCATTTGATAATCTCGCCTCCCCACTTTTTGACATCACCTGTCTAGTTTACTACTCCTATAAGATAGAATCCTAGAGGTACATTGTGGTAAAGAAACGTCTGGGTATACGTCAAACTCAAATAAAAAAGCTTACCGTCCGATGACGATAAGCTTTCGTTTCTTATGCATTTCCCACTACATTTTGATCGTTAATATCCATATCAATTGTATTGGCGGTACTGGCACTGCTTGTAATATTCATAAAGTTTCCTGTGTTCCCGCTACCAGAACCGACTGTTGTAAAAGCTGTACTCTTTGGCTTAATAGCCAGACAATCACCAAACTCCACTGAAGATGAAACCAATACATTCGAGATATTTACGGCTCCTACTACCGATGGCATCTGCCTCTCCTCCTGTTCACTATCTATCTGCTATATGATATGAGCAGAAGGCTAAAAAGTAGCTTTTTCATCTTTTTAATTTTATTAAGGATCAATTCGTTTATACCTTGATTCTGCAAACATATATACTCCGTATGCCATAAGCCCGATTGATACGATAGCCAGCAGTACAGACCCAAAAGGACGCTGCGCTACTTCAGCAAGGGCTCCATCTAACCCTTTCGTTTCATCTGGATCAGCTTGAAGAGCCGTGCGAATAAGAAAGAAGCCAATAATCCCAAAGACGATACTTCGAGCAATAATACCCGCTTTTCCAATATGCCCGCTCCATCGCCACTCTTCTTTTGACATTTCGTTTTTCTTTAGTTTTTTTAGGAAGCGTCCTGAAAGAGCCCAATATACTTGTCCAATCCCAAAGATAATAACGCCGATACCTGTAAGCGCAATGATGGTTTGCCCAAAGGGATAAGATAACAGCTTGGCTGATACCGTTTGATAATGCTTACCTGACGTATGAACGTGAGCATGAAGCAAAATTTTTATCGAACTCACACAAAGACTAATATAAAACGTGGCTACAACTAAATAGCCTAAACGAGTAAAAGCGCCTTTTACACCATGCCCAACGTGGTGAGGGTCAAAAATAGCAGAAATGATTTGCCAAAACGCATATCCACTTAAACCTACTGCCAAAACGATTAAAATTAAAAATCCAAACGGCTGCTTTGCAATTGTGTGTAGGGCCCCTTGAGAAGTAACTAAATCGCCTTTTAATCCGAAAGCTGTCTGAATCGCTAATATACCGATGACAAAATAGACCACACCTTGAGCTACATGACCAAACCGTGAAAAACGCACGACAAACGGCTTAGTGCGTTCTTTTAAGCGATGTAACTTTCGACCAAACGTATCTTTTTTAACAAATGGAGATTCACCCATACGTTTCCTCCTGCTTTTTGAAAACAAACTTTATTTTATAAAACACCTGAAAATAAGCGAGCAAATGACTCTTTCGAACGTTCTACTAAGCTTCGCTTGTAAAATGCTACTGGTTTGATCAAATGACTGTCTTCCATATCTTCTTCGTAATTTTTAATGAGCGTTTGAATCGTCTCTCCCTCAATTAAAAATGCATTCACTTCAAAGTTCAGATGAAAACTTCTCATATCCATATTTGCGGTACCGACCGAAGCCATATCTCCGTCGATAATCACAATTTTTTGATGCAAAAATCCTTTTCTATACGAATATACTTCAATTCCACATCGAAGAAGTTCGGCAAAATATGATCTTGTTCCATATTGAGTCAGAAAGCCATCATTAATTTCCGGCACCATAATTCGTACTTCTACACCTTTTCTAGCCGCAATACGAAGAGCAGTTCTTATAGCTTCGTTTGGAACAAAATAGGGGGTAGAAATCCAAATTGACTTCGTCGCGCTTGTAATCATTGTATAATAATAGTCGCTCATATTTTCCTGCGTATCTGGCCCCGTCGCCACTACTTGAACGAACCCTTCTCCTTCAACACGATGAGGTTTTGTATACGCTTCATTATGAATTAAGCATTCTCCAGAAACGTATTCCCAGTCAAACATAAAAATTGAGTGCAGCGTTTGAACAGATTCACCTCTTAACATCAGGTGGGTATCTCGCCAAAAACCGATTTTTTTATTTTTCCCTAAGTACTCATCTCCTACATTTAGTCCCCCTACAAAACCTACTTCCCCATCAATTACAACTATTTTACGGTGGTTTCGAAAGTTAAATTTTTGATTAAAAAATCCATACTTAATAGGTAAGAAAGGATGCACTTTAACATTCGCTTTCTTCATTCGCTTAATATCTGAACCCGATAATGTAAAGCTTCCCATTGTATCAAACGTAAAGCGCACTTCTACACCTTCGCTTGCTTTTTTAATTAAAATATCAATGATTTCTTTTCCTAACGAATCTGAGTGAAACATGTAGTATTCCATATGAATAAAATGTTTGGCTGACTGCAAATGCTTTTTGATTTCGTTAAACGTTTCTTGCCCGTTCTTAAGGACGTAGGTTTTTGTATGAACATTCATCTTTGTCAAAGATACACATTGAAGATACTGAGCAAAGTAACGCTGATGAGATTGAAGCGTTGATAGATCAGGCGTCGTTTCTTTATCTGCCATCTTTCTAAGCATCTCTCGGTTATGCATACGCTTTTTTTTGAACATATGCCCCTTTAAATAGAGCTGTCCTGAATACAAATAAAAGAAAAAGCCTGCAACAGGGAAGAAAAAGAGGACATACATCCAAACCAACGTACTTTCAGGCGTTCGATTTTCAAGCATAAGTGAATACATACAAATGAAAATGATGACACCATATAATCCAACTAAGGCATACTTCCAATGAATATCAATAGAGGTAAAAAAGAAAGCATAAATTGAAAGTAAAATAATAAATAAAAAAATAAAGTCCAACCGGCGTTTTTTCATAAAAGCTCTCCTAAAAACAAACTGTATTGTATCACTTGCCTACCTTTCATATGAGGTAGTATATGGAATACACAGAATTCTTATCATGCATGCTACATAAAATGTACATATATTTGCACAAAAAGCAGTTTAGCCGCTTAAGCAACTAAACTGAACTACCTCAGACAAGCATCATTCATATACCTATACCCTGGATGGTAAAACAAAAAACCTCCTTACAGGGAGGTTTTTTCACTGGCTTTTCAAGCATCGATGCCTTTTTATGAGTTAGTATAACCAGACTCTTTTTCTTTTTTAGGCCAAACGAAATTAGAAAGAGATAATAAGAAATCAATTCCTACAATAACTGTCCAAACTTCCACTACATTTTGCAGCACGTTAGTTTTTCCATTTGGTACTATATACATCATCGCCGCTAAAAGAGCTGCCCCAATAGCGTAAGCAATAAGATGCTGTATCCATGATTTAAAATAATGCTTTGCATATTCTATTCCATAGCGCCTACGAGGTTTTTCTCCGCTTTTCATCACATAATATTGAAAGCGTTCGTCTGCCCATTGAATCATACTTTTTCCAAAAGCAATCGAAATTCCAATATACACGGCTGCAATAGCGTGAGCATAAGTCGCTGTAGCACCTCCGTAAAGGTCTATGCTCGTCACAATCAGAAGAAAAAAATCAACAACAGGTGTTAAAGCTAAAATAAAAAAACTGAGCTTTTGTTTTTTAAACATATACCTTGTTGCTAATCCTAAAATGATGACTATCCAAAAAGCGATTTCACATGCAATAATCATCCAGGCTATTAAATTCAAATAATCCCCTCTCTTCCTCTCGTTCAACGAATAGATAATAGGTTTTAAATAAAAAATTTTATGCATAAGTTTATTTTTATGTATATACATCCTGCTTCATAACCCTACGGCTTATTCCATCCTCAGCTGAGTTCTAAGATTCATTGAAACGTATTTGCTAGGCGGGTCTTTTAAATCGATATCTATAATACTCCCAGCTCATTCCTACCGCGACTCCAATCGAATAGGCTAGTATATCGCTCCATAAGAAGCCATACCCCAAAATGAGCCCTCCTAGCGCAGTCCTTCTTATGTCATCAATCCACGGAGCGTGATACAGCTGTGTAAATTCAATGAAGTAACAAAACCCTATAGCAAACATACCAATCATTTTTGTCTTCCATGTAGGAAACAAAAAACCCGCGCTGACAAAAATCATTAAGGCCCATAACGAATCTCCCGCATATATATTTATGATGTGAGGAAGATACGCAGTAAGTTTTCTTGATAAGAGGCCCGCTCCCATGACAACAATAGCTAGAAGCAGATATACCCATCTATTTCTTTTATTCATTTCAAACTCCTTTTTCTTAAATGCTCCGTAACAATAAGCCTTCACTGTATAATTTTATCAGAACCGCAAACTGTTAAATACCGCTTTTTTTCATTTTTTACAGCTTCCCCCTACGTATATATGACAAGTGTCATAGTTTCTATATGACACGTATGTCTTAAATAGTCAGAAAAATCCCTTTATACTGAGGATAATATACGGTGATGAAAGGAATTTCATATGACTATACAAAAACAAAAGAATTTACGAAAACAAGTTGCACCCTTTGAAAAAGCAGTAATGAAAGACAGCATAAGACAATTGATTAATACTTTTTTACCTTTTTTCACACTATGGTTTCTCGCTTATGAGAGCCTTTCAATTTCTTATTTTTTAGCATTTCCGCTAACTGTTATCGCAGCAGGGTTTTTAGTAAGAATATTCATTATTTTTCATGACTGTTGTCACTACTCTTTCTTTAAGAGTAGACAACACAATAAAATTCTCGGAACAATTACCGGTGTGTTAACGATGTTTCCTTACAGTCAATGGGGACATAGCCATGCCATTCACCATGCAACAAGCAGCAACTTAGATAAAAGAGGTACGGGTGACATTTGGGTGTTAACCGTAACGGAATATAAAGAAGCTTCTATTTGGAAAAAAATCGCTTACCGTATTTATCGCAACCCGTTCGTTATGTTCGGCGTGGGACCTATATATGTATTTTTGATTACAAACCGATTCAATCGAAAAAATGCGAAGAAAAAAGAGAGAATGAACACGTATCTTACAAATGTATTGATTGTTGCATTAGCAGCAGCGACCTGCTGGTTGGTAGGTTGGCAGGCGTTTGTATTAATTCAAGGACCGATTTTCTTCATTTCAGGTTCAATTGGAATTTGGCTGTTTTATGTACAGCATCAGTTTGAAGATTCTTATTTTGAAGAAGATGAGCACTGGGATTATGTAAAAGCAGCCGTTGAAGGAAGTTCATTTTACAAGCTTCCAAAACTTTTGCAATGGCTAACAGGCAATATCGGGTTTCACCACGTACATCATTTAAGCCCAAGAGTGCCCAACTATAAGCTTGAAGCTGTTCATCAACACACACAGCCTCTTCAAAATGTACCAACCATTACACTCGCAACAAGCCTTCGCTCTCTTCGATTCCGTTTATGGGATGAAGAAAACAAAATGTTTGTGAGCTTTAAAGAAATAAAAAAACGCTCAGCTGCACCAAAAGCAAGCAGAATTTCTTCTCAAACAAAAGCAGAACTTTAATAAAACAGTCAAGCTTTCAAAAGCTTGACTGTTTTATCTATTCGCCTAAACTTATTTCATTCTACTTTGTGGTAAACTAATAGTGTATTTTAACAAACAAATGAGGTTCTTTATGAAAAAATATACGTTTTTCCAAAAAATCACTGGGCTATCTCCTTACATATGGACGGTATTTGCCATTTTACCATTTTATTTTATCTTACAGTCTTCATCCATGAATCACATTATTCTTGGCTCTTTACTAACCATCTTATTTTTTATTTTCTATCGTTTTGCATTTGTTTCAACAGACAAGTCCGTTTACGTATGGACGGCTTTATTAATCGTCATTTCCTTAGCACTAACAACGATTTTTAATTATATTTACTTTGCCTTTTACTTCGCTTTTTTTATCGCTTATTTTATTGGAAATATCCAAAAACGGCTCGCTTTCTTCACTTTGTATGCTGTTCATTTGATCAGCACCGTTATTTCAGTAAACTTTAACGTTGTTATGCAAGAAGAGATCTTTTTAAAACAGCTGCCTTTCATTTTTGTAATTTCCATTAGTGTAATTGTACTGCCATTTAGCATTTATAACCGGAAGAAGCGAGACCGTCTGGAAGAACAGCTGGAAGATGCAAATAAACGTATTTCTGAGCTTGTAAAACAGGAAGAGCGCCAGCGTATAGCTCGCGACCTGCACGATACGCTAGGACAAAAGCTGTCTCTTATCGGTCTAAAAAGTGATTTAGCAAGAAAACTTATTGCAAAAGATCCTGAAAAAGCAAAATCTGAATTAAAAGATGTCCAGCAAACAGCGCGCACGGCTCTTAATGAAGTGAGAAAAATGGTTTCTCAAATGCGTGGAATTCGCCTTAGCGAAGAACTAAAACGCGTTCAAGAGCTTTTAGAAGCTGCCGAAATTACGTTTGTAGGAGAAAAGGATATTTCATTAGAGAATGTGTCTTTGCTAATTGAAAATATTCTGAGCATGTGCTTAAAAGAAGCCGTAACCAATGTGGTCAAACATAGTCAAGCCACCGTTTGCACGATTACTTTACATCAGTCTGCAAAAGAAGTAGGTATAACGGTAGCAGACAATGGAGTGGGTATTAATACGAAAAAAACCTGCTTGGAAGGAAACGGACTTTTAGGAATGAAAGAGCGGTTGGAGTTTGTAAACGGCCATCTTGATATCTCCAGTCAAGGGGGGACGATTATTCATATTACAGTTCCAAACATCGTCAAACATATTAAGGAGGAACAATTATGATTCGAATTGTCATTGCCGAAGATCAGCAAATGATGTTAGGAGCTTTAGGCTCTTTGTTAAATTTAGAAGATGACATGGAAGTTGTCGGAAAAGCTTCAAATGGGGAACAAGCGGTATCACTTGCTAAGCAGCACCAGCCAGACATATGCGTAATGGACATCGAGATGCCACTTAAAACTGGGCTTGAAGCTGCAGAGGAACTGAAAGATTTAAACTGCAAAGTCATCATTTTAACAACGTTCGCTCGCTCCGGCTATTTTCAAAGAGCTTTGAAAGCAGGCGTAAGTGGCTACTTGCTAAAAGATAGTCCAAGTGAAGAACTCGCAAATTCAATTCGAAGCGTGATGGCAGGCAGACGCCTCTATGCTCCAGAATTAGTGGATGACTTATATAGTGAATCTACCAGTCCTCTTACAGCTAGAGAGAAAGAAGTATTAGCTCTAGTAGCTGATGGAAAAAACACAAAAGAAATTGCTGACGAACTATCTATTAAGACCGGAACAGTGCGCAACTATATTTCTACCATTCTGGACAAACTCGAAGTAAAGAATCGCATTGAAGCCATTACTCGCTTTAAGGAAAAAGGATGGTTCAAATGAAAAAAGCATGCATCAAACCGAGATGCATGCTTTTTAATCATTTGGGAGTTTATCGTACCCTAATTTGTCGATGATCACGACATGCTCGGGGAATTCATCAAGCAGCTGCTGTTTTGTGAATAATTCAAAGTCACGGAAATCAAAGCCTGGTGCGACCATACACCCTACCAGGGAAAACGTATTCTCATTTGCGACAGAGGAACCGAAAATGGTATCTCTTGGAACTAAAAATTGAGGAACTTCTCCATTTTCTAAGTTTGTACCTAGTTTTACTTCTTGATAGGTTCCGTCGCGGTAGATAATATGAATGGTTAAAGAACTTCCCCCATGATAGTACCATAATTCATCTGATTGCAGCCGGTGGAAATGCGATACATCGTGAGACCTTAATAAAAAGTAAATACTCGTATATAGAAATCGTTTGTCATCAAACTGAGATGACACTTCTTTATCAGAAATTTCATCATTAGAACGATAGGTTTGTTTATAAAACCCTCCTTCTGGATGAGGCTGCAGCTCAAGCTTTGAAATCCAATATTCCCAATTATGTAAATCCATTACGTTCCTTCCCTTCCTTTTTTCTTTTATCATTAACTACATCATAGTAAATCATTCTTTCTAACACAACAAACGGCTTCATTATTCCATTAGGAAAATGAAGCCGCTTACCACCGATATCTTATCATTACATCCTACCCTTTCTGTTAGCACGGCTATATCTATACCTGCTAGAATGGCAGCGATGAAATAAATACGTCATATACAAATCTAACTGAAATCGATCTCCCTCAATGAAACATTGAAACGGCTGTTCTTTATCTTGATAAATTTCCGCAGATGAACGCTGCTTAAACGGGACAATATTCATCTCTTTTCCCCCTCAGACAGATGTGCTTTTTAGTGTAAATGCTGATGACAAACGTAATATTTTTTGATAAAAGTGAGGGCTGCCTGTGCATCTTGAATGCCAAGCTTTTTACAAACGCCCGCTAACATGAGCAGTTTGTACATAACCAGCTTTTGATTATTGGTTGCCAGTACGTAATAAACAATCGTATTAGCAACTGCCCGCGGTAATCTTATTTTTTTCAACTCATATAACGCAGCAGACGAAGACATGCCTGCTTCGTTTAAAATTTGCTCGGTTGTGTACGTCTCCAAATAGCGAGCAAGCTTTCTTTCTTTATTGTTAAATATACCTTTAGAATCGTTCATTATACCTTTAGAATCGTTCATTTTCTCTCCCTCTGTTATTTTAATAATCCATTAAACGCTGCATTAATTAGCCATAATGCGATAGCTCCCCCTGATAAATAAGTGCTGAGATAGAATATTAGCTCCATATACCTCCCTCCCATTTCTATCTTACCCCTTCATTTCTCTAGCTGCAGTGATATTCATCACAGTAAAAAGTGTATTGTAGAGCTGCCGAATAGCTCCGCAAAAGAGCTCGTGAGAAAGGTCTCACGAGCTGCTTAGTTAGCATTTTTATTTTCGGATAATGCGTTTAAAAATCATAATAATTAATAATACAACCACAATAACAAGCAAAAATTTCAACATGAGTTGTCCATCCCTTCAAATCAGTAAATCGTCTTTCGTTAGTAAGTAGTTACCCTGTTTCGTTTTTTATAAACTGCTGACTGCTTATTTCATGCCAAAAATTATATAATAGTAGAAAATGAGCTTAAATTAGCCCTACATATAAAACATAAACGGGAGTATAACCATGACTGACTATCTTCAAACATTTCTGCTTGAACATTTAGAAGCAGCAGAGCTTATCAGTGTTCTCTTGAACATCCTTATTAGCATTACGGGCGTATTTCCAAGCGCGCCCCTTACGTTCGTAAACGTAAAATTATTTGGTTTTTGGAATGGATTTTTACTTTCTTTTATTGGAGAAGTTTTAGGTGTAGCTCTCTCTTTTTGGCTGTACCGAAAAGGTTTCCGTACACTTGTTCATACCAAAACACCTTCTCACTCCAAGTGGCTAAAGCTGCTGCGCGTACAAGGGAAAGAGATTTTTATATTCATTCTTTCTTTGCGATTACTTCCCTTTGTTCCATCAGGCCTCATTACATTCTTCAGTGCTGTAGGAAAAGGCTCCTTTGCGGTATTCATTTCTGCTAGCGCACTTGGAAAAATTCCAGCGCTTTTTATTGAAGTTTATTCGATTTATCATATTTCACAAGGATCTATGCAAGGAAAAATCATCTTAGTGGTTTTATCCATTATTTCACTTTTTTATATAAGTGAAAAATGGAAGAAAAAAGCTTAACAGACTATAAAAAGGGAAGACTATCTAAAAATAAGTAAAAACATTATCCTATGTAACTGTAATAAGATAACGTATTGGAGATGGTCCATTGATTTTCCTGTTGGTTTCTGCAAGTATTATTGTTCCTATTATCATGCTTTTTTTCTCACTAAAGTGGAAAGGAGCAGAACTAGTTTTTAATACGCTAGCCCTTCTTTCAGCGCTAGTATTTGGAAATATAGCCGCTGCTTCTATCTATCGTATCTTAAAAAATCATACTGTTTTTATGACGAGCATTCATGCAATCTTTTTAAATTCAGCTTTTTTATTAACCGGTGCATACCTTGGAATCTATGTATTGTATAAACTGTTAGCTCTGACCTTAAATGTAAAACAGCGTACTATGTGAAAATAGTACGCTGTTTTTTTAAGTGCAGTTTATTTTATGATTCCAGTTGGTATACATAGAGGTGAACCATCAACCGGATTTTGAATGATAGTTGATGATAAATTAAACACATCCCTTATCATTTCTTCTGTAAATACTTGAGCAGGAGAACCTTCTTTGTAAATCTGACCGTTTGAAATACTGATTAAATGATCTGCATAGCGAGCTGCTTGGTTTAAATCGTGCAAGACCATCACAATTGTACAATTTCTCTTTTGGTTTAAGAAACGAAGAAGTTCAAGCACTTCAATCTGATGAGCTAAATCTAAATATGTGGTAGGCTCGTCCAAAAGCAGAAGCTCCGTACCCTGTGCTAATGCCATTGCAATCCAGGCCCTTTGACGCTGTCCTCCAGAGAGCGCATCCAGTGTGCGATGACTTAAATTAGACAGTTTAGTTGCCTGTAAAGCCTCCTCTACAATTTGATGATCTTCAGCAGAATAGCGAGCAAATAAGCCTTTATGAGGGTGACGACCATAATAGCATAGCTCTTTTACTGTTAAATCTTCAGGAGCTTCAGGAGCTTGAGGCAAAATAGCCAGTTTTTTTGCTACTTCTTTTGATGAATGTTGATGAATATCTTTTCCGTTTAAATAAATATTTCCTTCTGTCGGCTTTAATAAACGCGCCAATGAACGAAGGATTGTTGATTTTCCGCAGCCATTTGATCCAATGATTATGCTTATCTTTCCTTCTGGAATGTGAAGGTCAATATCGCGAATAACTGAAGTTGAATCATATGATAGCGAAAGTTTTTCCGCAGTTAACTTTGTCATTACTCTTCCTCCTTTCTCCTATTTTTTCTGTTCACGCCGCAGTAAATATAGAAAATAAGGGGCACCAATAACGGATGTTACGATTCCAGCGGGAATCTCAATGGGCGGCACAACCCCTCTTCCGAGACTGTCAGCAATTATCAGGAATAAAGCACCTACTGCTGCTGAAACTGGTAACAAGAATTTCGAACGACTTCCTACTAACCTCCTGCCAATATGAGGAGCAATTAAACCAATAAAACCAATTGACCCAACCACAGCTACAGATAACCCTGTCAATATCACAGCCATACTCAATAGTGTATAACGAACGTACTTTGTTCGCTCTCCTAGGCCAACTGCAATCTCATCTCCTAAGTTTAAAATATCGAGCTTAGATGCAAATATAATAATAAAAGGAACAAGTACGACGCAAGGAATTAACATCAAAAGCTCACTCCAGCCTCTTCCCCATAAACTTCCTGTAAGCCAAAGAAGAGTTGTATTCACGTCATCTGGAAACTTAATCATAAAATACTGAATTCCAGCCTGGCAAATAGCTCCTAAAGCTACACCCACTAAAGCCAGCGTATGAGTTTTAGCTCCTTGAGAATAGGAAAACACCATGAGTATAACGGCGATGACCGATGCTCCTAAAAAAGCTGAAAGCGGCAGCAGAAGCATAGAAGCAGCTGGAAATACAATTAAGATAAAAACGGCGAATAGCCCTGCTCCTTTTGTTACACCGATAACATCAGGAGAAGCAAGCGGGTTTTTTAATATCCCTTGCAAAATAGCTCCTGCTACCGCTAAAGCCGCACCGACCACAATAGCAATGAGGGTACGTGGAATGCGATAATTTGTTAAAATAAAGGAACTACCTTGGGAACTACCTACTATTTGCTGAAAGATTTCTGCAGGGGAAATATAAACGGCTCCTACTCCTAAGCTAATTACAACCGTGATGATTAAACATAGCAATAAGATACTTAATATTTGATAAGGGTGTTTTCTTTTCATTGCTTAATATTCCTCCCTTTTCTAGCAAGATATAAAAAGAAAGGAGCTCCGATAAGAGCTGTTACAATCCCTACTGGCGACTCAAAAGGATAGGCAATGAAACGAGAAAGCACATCGGCATAGACAAGCAAAATGGCTCCTAATAGAGCTGAAAATGGCAGGATTCGCTGGTAGTCTCCTCCTACTAATTTTCTAGCTATGTGAGGTACAATGAGACCTACGAACCCAATTGGCCCCGCAACGGCAACAGATGCACCTGCAAGCATAATGACTAGTATACCTGCAAAAAAGCGAATCCATTTTACCTTTTCGCCTAAACCCGTTGCCATATTCTCTCCTAACACTAGAATCGATATAGAACGAGATGATACAAAAGCTAGAAGAAGACCTAGAAATGACCAAGGTAACAAAATTTTTACATGAGTCCAGTCTTTCCCGTTAATAGAACCTACAAGCCAATACAAAACGTCCGTAGCTTGTTCATTTAACACAATCACTCCTTGAGTAAGCGACGATAAAAATAAATGCACGGCCATTCCGGCAAGTGCTAGTTTCACATGAGTTGTCTTTCCGCCCGATGCGAACAAA
The DNA here is from genome assembly GCF_045369295.1 of Priestia sp. 179-F W1.4 NHS. Lineage (NCBI taxonomy): Bacteria > Bacillati > Bacillota > Bacilli > Caryophanales > Bacillaceae > Priestia > Priestia sp. 179-F W1.4 NHS. Next base: position 271,250 of record NZ_JBIQFF010000002.1, read on the forward strand.
TAAACCGTTATTCCTCCTAAAGCTGCTCCTAAAAAGGCAATATAAACAGTTGATTGAGAGGTAAAATCAGGAAATAGAATAAAAGCTATTACAATCGCTAATGAAGCACCTGCATTTACCCCAAACACTTGGGGTGAAGCAAGCAAATTTCGTGTAATAGCTTGCATCAATGCTCCAGCAGCTGCCAAGCTGGCTCCAATAAGAGCTGCCAGCACGGCTCTTGGCAACCTGAGCGTCTGTACGATCGTTGTCTGCTTAGAGTCATCAGGAGCAAAAATTGCTTTAATTACTTCTGTAAAACTAACTGCAGAGGATCCCACAGCGACATGTAAAATCATTCCGATGATTAACAAGCAAACACTAGCTACCAACACAATGTATTTATTTATTTTTTGCTTTTGGACAAGATTTGTCATTTCCAACACACTTTCTACAGTTTTCTTTTCTAAACAAATAGAAGCAAGAATAGAATAACTATTCTCGCCTCTTTGTCAGATTCCGTTATATTACTGCTGCTTATTGTTTAGTAACTTAACCGTATCTTTTCCAATTGCCTCAGCTGAAATTACCCCTCGGAATCTTGTCCATAAATCACGGTCTACTACAAACACTTTATCATTTTTAACAGCTTTTAAATTTTCCCAAAGAGGATTTGTTTTCCATTCATCCGTTACAAGTTTGCCTTCATTATTTGCTAGGATTAAAATATCTGGATTAATGTCTGACAACTGTTCTAAATTCATTTCAGCATATGCTTCTTTGTTCTGCACAGCGTTCTTCAACCCTAGCTTTTCAAGAAACTCTCCGTCATAAGAAGAAGACGTATGCGCTTGGAAAGAAGTATCTCTGACAACTGCTGGTAAGACTGTCTGACCACTTTCTTCTTTTAACTCATTTTTTAATTTCGAAATCGTTTCTTCATGCTCATTTAATCGCTGCTCTGCTTTTTTTTCTTTTCCTACTGCTTTTGCAATTGTTTTAAATGAGTCTATATTTTCTTCATATGTAGATTCACGACTTTTTAATTCGATTGTAGGTGCAATTTTGTTTAATTCTTTATAAATTGCTTTATGACGCTGCACATCGGCGATGATTAAGTCCGGCTGCAGGGAACTAATTACTTCTAAATTCGGCTGTTGACGTGTTCCTACTGAAGTATAGTCAATCTTTCCACCTACAAGTTTTTTAATCATATCTTTTTTGTTGTCGTCTGCAATCCCTATTGGCTTCATTCCTAAACCTTGCAGAGCATCCACAAAGGATAGTTCAAGAACAACTACTTTTTTAGGATTTTTAGGAACTTTCGTTTTTCCAAGCTCATGCTGAACAGACACCTTTTGGTTATTATCTGAATTTTCTTTTGAAGAATTTTGATTTGACCCGCATCCTGCTAGAACAAATAAAATAGCAACAATAGTAGCTATACTGAGAAGTCTAATCTTTTTAACTTGCTTCATTTTAATGCTTCCTCCTATGTATATACTCTTGATGACGCTGATAATCATTATCATCAATGTTATCTGTTAATTCAAGATGAGTCAATAGTTTTCTCATAATACGGGACATATTTTGAATAAATAACAAAAAAATCCTTTCACTTCTTTTTGAAAAAGCTTTATTCCCTTCCCTTTTTACGATACACTATGTATAAGTTGACCAAATACAACTTTATTGCACTAATACATTTTAGATAAACTTAATTTTGGAGTGAAAATAATGAATTCGTCTCTATTACAAATGAATACTATATTTATTAGTATTCTTATTGAAGCTCTTCCTTTTGTATTATTAGGCGTGATCATTTCAGGAATTATTCAAATTTTTGTAACGGATGAAATGATGGCTCGAGTTATTCCTCAAAATAAAATAGGTGCTGTCATATTAGCTAGTGTGATTGGAGCTCTTTTTCCAGCCTGTGAATGTGGAATTGTTCCTATTACTAGGCGCTTAATGGCAAAAGGGGTTCCCCTTTATGCTGCCATTCCTTTTATGTTAACAGGCCCTATTATTAATCCTGTTGTTTTATTTTCTACCTTTGTAGCTTTCGGAAATGATTGGAAAATAGTATTTTATCGGGCAGGAGTAGCTTTTATTGTTTCCTTACTTGTAGGTCTTATTTTAAGTGTTCAATTCAAAGCACCTCAGACAAAACGTGAGGTTCATTTGCATACTTCCCCCAAGAAAATGAGTGAGAAAGTTTCACAATCGATTCGTCATACTATTGATGAGTTTTTTTCTGTTGGGAAATTTTTAATTATTGGCGGATTAATTGCAGCCGGCATGCAAACGTTCGTGAAGACCTCTACTTTACTTTCATTGGGACAAGGAAATGTTTCATCAAATGCGGTAATGATGGGACTTGCCTATGTATTATCGCTTTGTTCCTCTGCAGATGCGTTTATCGCTTCCTCGTTTCGCAGTACGTTTACAGATAGTGCTATTGTTTCATTCTTGGTATTCGGTCCAATGTTTGATATCAAGAATACGCTGATGATGCTAAGCCAGTTTAAGACTAAATTTGTCTTTACGCTTTTGGCGTATGTCTTCATTTTAGTACTTATTGTTTCGATTTTAATTGTTCATTAGTAAGGAGGGATTTGGCATGATTCGTATTTTAATTTTAATAGGGTTTACATTCATCTTCATGCACCTTCATGCAACTGGGGATATCTCAAAATATATCAATATGAAATATTCCTGGATTTCATTTTGCACCATCTTTGTCCTTTGGTTCTTGACCATTGCAGAATTAATCTTTTACATGATAGGCCCTAAAAAACATGATGATGATTGTAGCTGTGGATGCGTCCATAATCAGCAAGATGGCAAATGGAAACGAAGAGTATGGTACCCAATTTATATTTTACCTGTACTCACGGTCTTATTTTTACCTGTCGCAACCCTTGATTCTAATATTGTTGAAGCTAAAGGGTTTCATTTTCCTATTTATGACAAAAAGGATCCTTATTCTTCTCATCAATTTTTACAGCCTGACACAAGTTCTTTTTACGGAGAAGAAGCCTATGACAAAATGATTCATCGTGATCTTAAAAAGTTTTCTAAAGGAGAAAATATCAACTTAGAAGACGAGGAATTTTTAAATGCAATGGAGACTATTTACCGATATCCTGGTGAATTCACTGACAAAACCATTTCTTTTAAAGGATTTATGTATCAAACGAAAGAATTAAAAAAGAATCAATATTTTCTCTTTCGCTTTGGTATCATTCATTGTATTGCAGATTCAGGGGTGTTTGGAATGCTTATTGAGTTTCCAGATGATGTTACTTTTAAAAATGATGACTGGGCAACGGTTACAGGAAAAATTAGTACAATGTATTACCAGCCGTTCAAAAAAACCATCCCTGTTGTGAAAGTAACAAAAGTAAAGCGTGAGCAGTCTCCAAAAGACCCTTATGTATATCGAAATAACCAATAATAAAAAGCCGTTCTTATTTAGAAGAACGGCTTTTTACATTAATGAACAAATTCCATTTTTTCTTCGATTTTATGAAATTTCTCATAAAATTCCTGCGCTGAAATCGGTTTGGAGAAATAGTATCCCTGCACTTCATCACATTTTTCTTTATGAAGAAGTTCTACTTGTTCAACTTCTTCTACACCTTCTGCTACGACGGATAGCTGCAAACTTTTGGCTAGTGTAATAATGGCTCTGACAATCGATACTTCCGTTGTATTAGGATCTAAATCTTTAATAAAAGACCGGTCAATTTTCAGGGTATGAATAGGCAGCTTCTGAATATAGCTGAATGAGGAATATCCTGAGCCAAAATCATCAATCGAAATAAATACTCCTGCATCTTTTAAAATTTGTAGCTTTTCGATTGTTTGCTCAACATGCTTCATCGTTACACTTTCCGTAATTTCAAGTTCTAAATATCGTGATTCTAACTCTACTTCACGCAAGACATCTAACACATAATCAACAAAATCAGTTATACCAAAATCCACGCTTGATATGTTCACACTCATTTTTAAGGGAGGAAGTCCTTTCAGCTGCCAATACTTATTTTGATGGCACGCTTTTTTTAATACCCATTTCGTCAATGTAACAATAACGCCTGTTTCTTCAGCAATCGGAATAAATTCTGCGGGAGAAATAACGCCCATCTCGGCGTGAGTCCACCGGATCAAAGCCTCCACTCCAACAATATGGCCACTTTGAATATTGACTTTCGGCTGATAGTGAAGCTCCATTTCGCCCAGCTCAAAAGCCTTTCGTAAACCATCTTCAATTCTCATTCGTCGCGTAGTATGAACCTGCATTTCTTTTTGATAAAACAGATAATGATTACGCCCTTGTTTTTTGACTTCGTACATCGCTAAATCAGCATGGCGAACTAGCACCTCAAGCGTTTTTCCATCTTTAGGAAATAAACTAACTCCGATGCTTACCCCTAAATAAACATCTCTCGATAGCACTACAAAAGGAGTGGATAAGCAGTCATTTAATGATTGACAGATTTTTCTCACTTCTTCATCCGTCCTATCATGCAGTAAAACTAAAAACTCATCTCCTCCAAAACGCGAAAGCACATCTTGGTTTCTTAGGCAGCTCTTTATTCGATCGACCACCTGAAGCATAAGCTGATCTCCAGCATGATGACCAAGCGTGTCATTTACCTGTTTAAAACGATCGAGGTCTAAAAATAAGAAATGAAGCTTTTTTCCTGAAGCAGCTGCTGAATCAATGGATTTCTCTACAATGTTTGAAAACATACTTCGATTTGGTAAATCTGTTAGCATATCGTGAAAAGCCATATATTGAAGCGATTCTTGAGCTTTTTTCTGCTCCGTTACATCTCTAGTTACTGTCTGAAAAAGCGTCTCTCCATTAATTTGAATGAGCGTAGATTTTACTTCTAAAAAGAGTTCCTTACCTAACGCATTAAACATTTTCAACTGAGCTAATGGAGGTCTTGGCTCATCTTTTCTATCTCTTACTGCCTTCAATCCTTTTTTAATATCAGGAACTTGTTCAGATGAAAAGAAATCATATAACGATTTCCCAACGAGCTGGTCTTCCGTTACTCCTAAAAGCTGAATCATAGCATCATTCACGGACACGACCTCTTCTTCTCGATGGACCATAATTGCCAATGGAGAGGAGTAAAACAAGTTTTCATAACGATTTTTTGCTTCAATCAACGTTTTTTCCGCTTCACGCTCTTGCGTCATATTGCGTATATACAGCATATACTCAACCGTCTCTTCAATCGCTACCGCCATCACCGTTATCTCAACCGTAACTTCTCTATTACTTATCAAAAGGGAGTGCTCAGTCCGTCCGTCTTGTAGAGAAGAAAATTTATAGAAGGGCAGCAGCTTAACAACATCACTCCCGATTACATCTGATGCTTTAAGAGAGAAAAGCGTTTCTGCTGCATAATTGAGCGATAAAACATGTCTTTTTTCATCAATCACCAAAATAGCATCCAGGGCAGATTCAAAAAAAGCCCATTTTAAAACTTCTTGTTTTTGTACGCGTCGATCCATAAAAATGGTTAAAAACACAGCCGTAAATAGGCAGACAACAAAAAAAATAATAACGGCGGATAAATATAGTGGATTTAAAGCAAAACCGTTTGATTGTTCAGGCATTCGCATTCCTGAAAAAGAAGCTGCCTGCATGCCCGTATAGTGCATACCAGCAATAGCAATGCCCATAATAGTAGAACAAATAAGCTTAGCAAAAACGGTAAGCTTCCCTTCATTTAGCTTTGAGTAAAAACCAAGCCACAAAGCTGTATTAGAAGCAGCAACAGCAATAAGAATAGAGAGAAAAACGACAAATGGATCATATGAAATCATAATGGGCTGCATTGCCATCATGCCGGAATAATGCATAAAAACAATTCCAGCTCCCATAAAGCTCCCCGCAATGGTGAGTGCCTTCATACTTTTCTTTTGTTTGTGAATGAGGTAAAGGCCTATATAACATCCTGTTATCGCTCCCAAGATTGAGAGAAGAACAAACCATAAATTGTATGAAACATCTACGGGCAAGTGAAAAGCAAGCATGGCGATAAAATGCATGGACCAAATGCCTACTCCCAATGTAAATGCCCCGCTGATTAGCCAAAACTGAATAAATTTTGCCCGGGAAATTTTCACACGATTAGCTAACCCAAAAGAAGCGTACGCCGCAGTAATAGCGATAAGGAAAGAGAGTGTAACGAGTAATTCATTGTACGTTCCTTCTAGTAAATGTGTATGATGATTCATTCATGACCTTCCTTCAATTCGTTCTTTTCTTTGTTATCGGTTAAGGCCCCAAAATATTTACTATTTCAAAAGAACTTCTGTTTGATTTACTTCCTGCCTTTTGAACATCCTGACAATATCGTGCTCACTTTTTCCTTGTTGACGGTGTATAAACACGTACAGTTATCTGACTCATACTCCTCTTCTAGTTGAAACGAGAATTTTTTTAAAAGCGTAATTGAATCTTTATTATTAGGATCAACTTTTGCTTCAATCTCCTTTATATGAAACTCTTCAAAAGCTTTTTTTAGCAAAAGGCAGAGCGCTTCTGTCATGAGGCCTTTTTTCCAAAAAGGTCTGCCTAAATCATACCCTATCTCTGCTTGCTTTTTATCATAATCAATACGGTTTAGACCGCAGGTTCCAATGATTTCATCGGAAGTCTTTAATCGAATAGCATAGCGTATTGCTTTTCCTTCTTTCGTCAAACTTTGAAGAAGTGCAATCATGCTTTCCGCTTGATAAAGCGTCGTAAAGGGCTCAATATTCATATATCTCGTAACCTCTTCATCCGACCAATATGCAAAAACTTTAGAAGCATCTTTTTCTTGAAGAGGAGATAAATATACCCTCATCTATGTTCTCCCTCCTTTTGATGAATGATGGAGCAAGACATTTTCATCTGCGCCTCTTTCACATCTTAAAAAATCTCACATGGTGCACGGAACATGTGAGATTTGACATTTAACTATTTTTTGATTGTGCATCGCGCAGCTGCGTATATAAACGATTAATTGCTACAGTCATTGACTGTTCATAGGAATGATGATCATAATAAACCGCTATATTTTTTAACATTTCATATGTTTGATGATCAAGCTGCACCTCAAGCGTAATTTTTTCGTCAATTGTTGCTGTTTGCAAATGATGAGGCAAGTCCTCTTTTGTAGACACTTGCTCTGCAATATGAATTGCTTCTTCTACTGTTTCAATTCGGCCGTACTGATGCACCCATCTTCTGCCCATTTCAATCGTATCTTTTACAAACTGACGATTGGTAATGGTATCTTTAATATTAAATTGATGATCCGCCACATATACAGATTGATACAAGATTACACTGATCACTTCGTCTTTTAAATTTAATTTTCTCAGCTCATCAATTAAATCCGCTATATATTTAGGTAAAGGACTAAATGTCCCTCGCACTTCCTTAATTAAATCCATGGCAATGGATTCAGTTGAATTGCGTTTAAATGCTTTTATAATATCTATCATTACATGTTCGTTTGCCATACATACACCACCATTTATGAATCGAATAATTTCATGCTCCTTGCTAATTGGCATAGACATTCACTATTCGTTTAAAATATATACTATTATTCTATTATATAAAAAATATGAATAAGTTGGTATAGGATGAATGATTTATCATTATTTTTTCATAAAATTTTATGAAAAAGAACATGTTTATCTATTACTAGCACAAATCCAGCACTGCAAACAACGGTCTCGCCAAAATCTGAGAAGACAAGCATTTATTATTAGTACATGTCAGTTTTTCTTTGATGGAAGACATTAAATAAAAAGAGACCAAACTACCCCCGCTTATTGAAATGGTGAAAAGATTTTTAGATGTTAGATGACAGAAGGTATCCAATATCAGTAATCAATCTTCTTCCCTGTTCATTGTCACTTAGTCCATCTATCAAAACAACGGCATAATACGTTTCGTTACCTCGCATGAGAATAGCACTATCATGTTCTGCTCCCTGTAGTTCTCCAGTCTTATTCGCAGCTTGAAACGCTGATCCTATACGTGCTGGAAGCTTATGCCGAAACTGCTGCATTTCTAGCATTCTCATTATTTTTTCGCAACTAGATTTTCGCAAAAAGTTTCCTACATATATTTCCTTTAGGCACTTTACTACGTCAGAGGCACACGTATAATTATCAATCCCTTGTTTAACAGCTGTTTCGTCCATCATATAGCGGTTTAAAACGGTTTTCTTTAATCCTAGATTTTTAGCACATTCGTTAATTTTTTCAAATCCTACTAAAGAAATGAGCTCATTTGTAGCTGTGTTGTCAGAAACCATTATCATAAGGGTAAGCAGCTCTTCCACTTTAATATGTGTTAACCGCGGAAGAGCTCTAAGTACACCTGCTCCGCCAACCGTATTTTTTTCCATTCTTTGAATGACAGATGTTAAAGCCAAGATGCCCTCATCAATTTGACGAAACGCTTCTATTGCAAGCAGCAGCTTGATTGTACTTGCTGCTCGTTGTTGGATAAAAGAATTAATCTGTATGGATTCTTTCCCTTCAATATGAATCCGTATAAGTCCATTATTCCTCCGTTTCCATTTCGTAACTGCATCTTCTATTTTCATCCTTGCTTTTTCCATCATTTTGTCGCAGCTGTTTCAATATAGTTGGTACTCATTATCTTTTGATTGTATAAGTGGCAGGCCACAAAATGATTTTCTTCAACTTCCTGCCACTCTGGTTTTTGAGTCTTACAGGCTGCTACTGCAAGAGGACAGCGCGTATTAAACACGCAGCCAGAGGGAGGGTTAATGGGGCTTGGCAATTCTCCTTTAAGAACAATCCGCTTCCGATTATCCTCAACGTCAGGATCGGGAATAGGAATAGCTGACAGTAGAGCTTGAGTGTATGGGTGAAGCGGTTTTTGATACAGCTCCGAACTTGTTGTTAATTCTACTAAATGCCCTAAATACATAACTCCAATACGACTGCTTATATGCTTTACCATCGACAAGTCATGTGCAATAAATAAATAAGTTAACCCTTTTTCTTTTTGGAGTTTTTTTAATAAATTAACTACTTGAGCCTGTACAGATACATCTAAAGCAGAAATAGGTTCGTCTGCAATAATGCATTCTGGATTTAACGCTAAAGCTCTCGCAATCCCTATGCGCTGGCGCTGCCCGCCGCTGAACTCATGAGGATAGCGGTTGGCATGATCACGATTTAGCCTCACATCTTCTAGCAGCTCATACACCCGGTTCAGCATTTCTTTTTTATTGGAATAAAGTCCGTGAACCTCCATTGGTTCTGAGATAATCTCCTTTACGGTAGAACGAGGATTCAGTGAAGCATATGGATCTTGAAAAATCATTTGCATATTACGATGAAAAGCAAATTTCTCTTTCTCTGATAGCTCATGCACGTTTTTCCCTTTATAAAGCACCTCCCCTGATGTACGGTTATACAATCCAATGATTGTTCGCCCGGCAGTGGATTTTCCGCAGCCGGATTCACCAACAAGTCCAAAGGTTTCTCCTTTTGAAATATAAAAAGACACGCCGTCTACTGCTTTCAAAACCTGCTTGTTCGTAATTGAAAAATATTTGCTCAGCTGCTTTACTTCTAACAAATGCTTTGTTGTCATAACTGCCACCTCCTAATAATAGCGCCGGGCTGCGCACAGCTCTTCTTCATAAAGCGTTCCTTTTAATTCAATCAGTTCGACGGTTTTACCCGTTTTAGGTGAATGAAGCATTTTTCCTCTGCCATAACAAATACCAACATGGTGGATAGCCCCCTTCCCTTTTTCATACGCGAAAAACAATAAATCTCCAGGTTGAATAGAGTCTAATCCTACTTCTTTGCCCCGCCTTGCTTGATCGGTGGCATCTCTTGGAATAAGATAGCCGTTTGCTTTATGAGTAGCATAGGCAAACCCGGAACAATCATATCCCCAAGCACTCATGCCACCCCATAAGTATGGAAGGTTCAAAAACTGTTCTCCTGCTGCAATAATCATATCTCCAGTTCCTTTTGTTGCTTTACGGTTGCTATCCTCTATTACAACAGCATCTTGACGTTTTATTTTCCCACTGCCAATCGGCGTTTGAACCTCTAGCCATTCTTTATCTTCTTTTAAAAGAGGCAGCTGCGTTTGATAACTAATTTGCAAGGTTTCTTCCGCTAGCTGCAGTGTCGCAATCGCTGCTGTTACCACTACCGTTGGTTTATTCAATGGAGAATATTCAGCTTGGGAAATCAGTTGCTGGAAAGGAACCCACCCGGGATATCCTCTTTCATCTTTAGAAGAAAACTGAGAAGGAATAACGATTTTTGCCCATTTACCTTTCAGTTCCGTTACATATACTTCTTCTCCTAGTAACAGCTGCGTTTGAACTAAATTTTTCTCACAAAGCTCCAACCGACGTGTATACGTTAATTGCTCCAGCCATTTATCCAGTTTTACTGGGACACTTGTTGCATTGTCATCTATTTCTCTGCTAGAGTCATAGGAAGTCCACACAGTCGCCACAGCTACACAAACGTAATACGCTTTTTTATCCATCACTTATTTCTCCTCCCTGCAGGTTTAACCTTCAGCGTTCGACTTTATCTTTTGGTAATGTAATACCAGATTCAAATTCCACCATTCGTTCATAAGTCGACATCGTGGCATAACTTCCAATTCCCACAGCTGTTTGAGGCGAGCAATGCCCGATGCGAAACCCTCTCATAACAGGCTTTTTTAAAGAAGTCAGGTAACTTGTTAATGCCTCTTCTAATGAAAGCGACTCTGTACGTTTTTTAGGATAGCAGTTATGGAAATCTCCGATAAGAATTCCCGCTGCATCCTGCAGTTTATTGGCCATATACAGCTGTGTCATCATGCGGTCAATTTCATACGGCTCTTCGTCAATATCTTCAATAAATAAAATTTTATTTTTCGTATCTAGTTCAAATGGAGTGCCAAGCGTGCTCACGAGCAAAGTCAGATTTCCTCCTATCAGCTGACCAGTTGCTTCTCCTTCACAAATAGTGTCGAGCGGGCTAATTTGATCCGTATAGTAAAAAGAACGGTGAGAAAATAATTGATAAAAAGCTTGCTTCGTCTCTATATGAACATCTTCTTTTCCGATATCCGACGAAAGCATTGGCCCGTGAAAGGTAACCAAACCTGTGTGCTGATGAATAGCGGTATGTAAAAACGTAATATCGCTATATCCCCAAAAAATCTTTGGGTTTTGCTTAATTAAATTGTAGTTTAATTGCGAGGCAAGCCTAGCAGTCCCGTACCCTCCGCATGCACAGATAATTGCCTTTACTTCCTTATTGGCAAACATCGCATGTATATCGGCTGCTCGCTGTTCATCAGTCCCTGCCAAGTACCCGTTTTTTTTATATAAATGCGCACCCGTTACTACGTTTAATCCTATTTCCTTCAAATATTCTAGTCCTTTTTTTAGATTGTGCTGATTAGGCGGACTAGCAGGTGCAATAACAGCTACTGTATCACCTTTTTTTAATCGTTTTGGTTTGATCATTTGCTACACTCCTTTTGTGTAAAGAAATGAAGAAAGTGAAACTTGGGTCAGAAGGGAATTGAAATCCCCTCTGACGAAAAGTTCCACTTTACTGTTTATCTGCCCACTTCAAATCTAAATAGCCAACAGGATGACGAACAATTCCAGATACGTTATCTTTTATTAAAAACACATAGTTGTAGAAATGAATAGGAATGATCGGCATCTCATCAAATAAAATACCTTCTGCTTTATACATAAGCTCAAAACGTTTTTTATTATCCGTTTCGTTCATAGCTTGTTTAATTAACTTATCATATTCTTTATTGCTCCAAGCTGTACGGTTCATTGAATGACCCGTCTGGAAGCTCTCTAAAAAGTTGATTGGATCTGCATAATCAGCTAAAAACGAACTTCGTGACAGCTGAAACTTTAACGCTTTTTGTTCTTCTTGGAAAACATTCCATTCCATATTGGCAAGCTTCACATCTACACCTAGATTTTCTTTGAACATTTGCTGAAGTGCTTCTGCTATTTTTTTATGTGTATCGTCTGTACTGTATGTTAGCGTAATAGCTGGCAGCTTTTTATATCCTTCTTCTTTCATTCCTTTTTTCAGAAGTGCTTTTGCTTCTTTGCCATCTGTTTTTAGTAAGTCGCCGCCTGTTTTACGGAAATCCTTTCCATCTGCATCTTTAAATCCGTATGATACAAACCCGCGAGCTGGTTTTTCTTTATTTTTTGTAACAAAATTAACAATTTGATCTTGATCTACAGCCATTGCGAATGCTTTACGGATATTTTTGTTTTGAAAGGGCTCTTTATCTAAGTTAAAGCGATAGAAGTAAGTTCCCGCTTGGTCTTCGATATGAACATCTCCATCTTTCAACAGCTTTTCACTTAAATCCGATGGAATTTCAGAAACATCTAGTTCTCCATTTTGATACATTTGGTATTCTGTGTTTGTATTTTCAACAATTGCCCATTTTACCTTATCGAGCTTTACATTTTTAGCATCCCAGTACTGATCGTTTCTTTCCATTACTAGATTACTGTTATGCTTCCATTGAGTTAATTTGAAAGGACCATTAGCAACAAACGAATCTGCTTCTGCAAACCATTTCGGATTTTTTGTTGCTACTTTTTCATTAATTGGAAAAAACGCTGGATTGGAAACTACGCTTAAGAAATAGGCTTGCGGACTTTTAAGCGTAACTTCAAAAGTTTTGTCATCTAGCGCTTTGACTCCTACTTGATCAGCACTGCCTTTACCCGTATTAAATTCTTCTCCATCTTGAATGAAATAGCCTAAAAACGCCGCTGGAGAACCAGTCTTAGGATCTAACAGCCTCTTCCATGCAAACACAAAATCACTTGCTTTTACGTCATCTCCATTTGACCATTTAGCATCTTTTCGCAAATGAAATGTATAGACTTTTTTATCGTCAGAAATATCCCATTTCTCGGCCATTGCTCCTTCAGGCTCATCGCTTTTTCCTAAACGAGTCAGCCCCTCCATTAAGTTATTAAGCATATTCCATGAATATGAATCAAACCCAATAGGCGGATCAAAAGACGTAGGTTCTGCGCCATTATTCATATAAAGGACCTTACCGTCTTCTTTTGCTGTACTGCTTTTCTTTTCTGGCTCCGCGTCTGAATCTTTTGTGGCCGTACAGGCAGCAAGTGCAAATATAAGTACACACATCATTAGTAAAGACCCTATTTTTTTCATCATTTTCCCCTCTTTCATAAGTTCGCTATTCATCTATAAATCTAGCTTATAGTTGTTACAAATTTTTGGGCTCTCTCATCTTGAAGCCAGCAGTGCACTTGGTGACTTTCTTTCAGCTTTGTCGACGTAGGATACATGCGATCACACACTTCCATTACGTAAGGACAGCGAGGTGCGAACGAACATCCAGATGGAGGTGCAAATAAATCGGGAGGTGAGCCTGCAATAGGCACAAGCTCACTTTCGTATAGATCTAACCGAGGAACTGAACGCAGCAATCCTTTTGTATACGGATGCTGCGGCGTATAAAAGATGTCTCTTCTTGTTCCAATTTCTACAATCTTTCCTGCATACATTACGGCAACACGGTCAGCTACCTGAGCAACTACACCTAAATCATGGGTAATTAAAACAATGGAGACATCCGTTTTCTGCTGAATATCCTTAAATAATTCTAAAATCTGCGCCTGTATCGTGACGTCAAGGGCTGTGGTAGGTTCATCAGCAATTAGCACTTCGGGGTTGCATACAAGGGCCATTGCAATGACAATACGCTGTCTCATTCCCCCGCTAAATTCATGAGGATATTGCTTTAGGCGTTCTTTAGGATTTGGAATTCCGACTAGCTCCAGCATTTCAAATGCTTTTTCTTTGGCTTTTTCTTTTGAAATGTTTTCATGTTGCATAATATTTTCTGCAATTTGCTCACCTACGCGAAGAGTTGGATTAAGCGCAGTCATAGGATCCTGAAAAATCATCGAAATATCAGCGCCTCGAATGTCTCGCATTTTCTTTTCTGATAGTTTTGTTAAATCCTGGTCTTTAAATAAAATAGAGCCGCTTGTGATCCTGCCCGGAGGTGTTGGAATTAACCTCATGATACTTTGAGATGTTACGCTTTTTCCGCAACCTGACTCTCCTACAATCGCTAGGGTTTCTCCTTTATGTAAATCAAAACTAACGCCTCTTACAGCTTGAACTTGCCCTCCGTAAGTTGAAAACTGTACGTGTAAGTTTTTGATTCGGATTATTTTTTCCATTTGCTTACCTCCTTAATTTCGGATCAAGTGCATCTTGCAGTCCGTCTCCAAGGACATTAAAAGCAAACATGGTAAGAGAAATAAAAAACGCGGGAAAAAACAAACGCCACCAATAGCCTGATAGAATCGTTGATAAACCATCGTTTGCCATTACTCCCCAGCTCGCATAAGGAGCCTGTACACCCAGCCCTAAAAAGCTTAAAAAAGCTTCAGCAAAAATGGCAGTTGGTACGGTTAGTGTCATTTGAACGATAATCGGTCCCATCGTATTTGGAAGCAGGTTTCGCTTAATGATACGGCTTGTTTTTGTTCCAAACGTTTTGGATGCAAGCACGTATTCATAGTTTTTTATTTGCAATACTTGCCCCCGTACAATTCTCGCCATCCCGATCCAACCTGTAACGGAAAGTGCCACAATAATCGTAGAAAGCCCGGGTCCCATGACTACCATTAGTAAAATTACCACTAATAAATAAGGAAGACCGTATAAAATTTCAATTACGCGCATCATGACATTATCTGTTTTTCCTCCTTTATAGCCTGAGAAGCCCCCGTAAATGACACCGATGATAAAATCAATAAGCGCTGCCATCAGCCCTACAAATAAAGAGATTCTAGCCCCGTACCATGTCCGAGTGTACATATCTCTGCCTAAGTCATCCGTTCCAAACCAATGACTAGCTGAAGGAGGAAGGTTTTGCTCTGTAAAAGAGGCTTTCGTTACGCTGTAGGGTGAAAACATAGGACCGAATATAGCCATCACAACGAGGATGACTAAAAAAAAGAGACCCAGCATGGCCAACTTGTTTTTTACAAGCCTGCGCCATGCATCATGCCAATAAGAAAGACTCGGCCTTACAACTGCTTCGGCTTCAGATTTCTTTTTTTTCTTTGGCGTAAACCACTCATCAGGAATTTGCTTATACTCCTGTTTTTCCAGCACGTTATCCCTCCTTCTTATACAGTTTGATTCGTGGATCAAGTATTCCGTAAGCAATGTCTACTAAAAAAAGCATAATGATGAGAATCGAACTGTAAAAGACCGTAGTGCCCATAATTACGGGGTAGTCTCTCGTATTAATACTGTCCACAAAATATTTCCCCATGCCAGGAATAGCAAAGACTTGTTCAATAACAAATGTGCCAGTTAATACGCTGGCTGCAATCGTTCCAAGAACTGTTATAACAGGCATTAAAGCATTTCTAAGCGCGTGTTTAAATACAATTTTCATTGGCGAAAGCCCTTTTGCACGCGCTGTTCGAATATAATCTTGAGTCAGTACTTCTATCATGCTTGAGCGAGTCAAACGTGCAATAATAGCCATAGGACCTGTGGCAAGAGCTAGAGTCGGAAGAATCATATGTAAAGGGCTCGTCCACGTAGCAGCGGGTAAAATTTTTAAATTGACAGAAAGCTGTTGAATTAACAACGTGGCCATAACAAAATTTGGAACCGACAATCCGATAACTGCTATGCTCATCGCAATGTAATCAATTATTCCGTTTCTTCTAAGAGCAGCGATAATGCCTAGTGTAATACCGGAAATCACCGCAAGAATTAACGTCACCATTCCAAGTTCAAATGACACGGGAAACCCTCTTCCTAAAAGGTCGTTAACCGTTTGAGACGGCTGTTTAATAGAAGGACCAAAGTCAAAGGTAACAATAGATTTCAAATAAAGAACATATTGCACAGCTAGGGGCTCATCTAAGTGATAAAATGATTCCAGGTTTTTTTGAACTACATCGCTTGTCGCTCGTTCTTCATTAAATGGAGATCCAGGAATCGAATGCATTAAAAAGAAGGTTAAGGTCACAATTACCCATAGCGTAACAAGCATGGATAAAAATCGCTTTAAAATATAACTTTTCACCTTTATCCCACCTTCTAACAGAATGTTGTGCGCGTAGCTAATTCAGTCATAACAAGCATGGCCTGATAAGCTTCTAAAATATCTTTTGCTTGAAACCGAACGGTCGTCGTTCCAGGTTCAATTTCCGTGCCCGGCATTAAATGCGCCCACTCTGCTTGACCATAATTTGCAAATTCTATTCGTAAGGTTGGGTGTTTAGGTGGAATTAAAGGTTTAACAAGGTGTTTGTGCTGAATAGCTGCGGCTGTTTTTTCTTGAAGTAATTGTTCTGCTTTCTTAGGGGTTAATGTTTTGGCTGCAGAACGTGAAATGGCCTGTTTGACGATAGCAGTCGTCACGTTTGGAATAAGCTGCTGTGCTTCCAGCGCCGTTTGGTCATCACCAGCTACCATTAAAACTGGCACGCCGTAATAGCCTGCGACGTATGCGTTGAAGCCTAACTCTCCAATATTCATATCGTCTATGTACATATTGCGAGCACCAAATATCATTGAATGAGACATGACACCAGGCATGGATGCTTTAGCATGATACCCTAGAAATATAGCACCATCAAAAGTCTGATCTAATCCCTGTACCATTGAATATGGTTTTACGCTTCCTGAAATAAGCTGAGTTTCTGGATGAAGCCGTTCAACAAGGAGATTATTCATACTCGAATGACTGTCATTTACCACAACTTCTGAGCACTTTTCTCTAAACCCTGCATAAATGACTGCATTCGCTTCATCCGTCATTATTTTGCGGCTTCTTTCATAATTCTCTTTCTCTCGCAGAACATTTGTGTGATCGACGAGTCCCGTAATTCCTTCCATATCAACCGACAGGTATAGTTTCATTTGTCTTATCCCTCCTCCTTCCTTGACTGTTAGTCAGTTCATTATAAATTATTCTTATGTTTATAATTTATAATTGTAAGAAAATTATAAATTATCTTTCTTCTTTTTACAACAATATATTGAATCTTTTGACATTTTACTCGTCATCCTTTTAACAAGATATCGCTTACAAATTGGAAATCCCATGGTAAAATAATAGAGCAACCTGTTGGTTCATTCAGCCGCTCGTCGGCATTAATTGAGGTGTTAAGAATGTTTCGAGTTTCCATTGCTTCGCTACAATGGTTTTTATTTATGATTTCTAATAGTATGATTGTTCCTATTGTAATTGCTTCTCAGTTTCATTTAAACGCAGCAGATTCTATTCAATTTTTACAGCGAACGTTATTTATTTTGGCTTTATCCGGGCTCTTGCAGGTATTTATAGGGCATAAATACCCAATCATGGAAGGGCCTGCTGGCGTTTGGTGGGGCGTCTTTTCTCTGTATGCGAGTCTTGGAACCGTTCTGTTTGGTTCTCACTCCGAAACGCTTCGCGTGCTGCAGTTCACCCTTCTTATAAGCGGGATAATTGCTATTTTAATGAGCCTATTTGGTCTCATTGATAAACTAGCAAAATACTTTACTCCAACGGTTACCGGTACATATTTAATTTTATTAGTGACGCAGCTCAGCGGTTCCTTTTTAAAAGGAATGTTTGGCATTACAGAAACGAATTCAGCTATTAAACTTCCAATTGCGCTGACTTCAGCTGCGATTTTGCTGCTGACTTTTTATTTATTATCACACCGGACGTTAAATAAACTCAGCATTATTATTAGTATTGGTGTAGGCTGGGGAGTATTTGCAATGTTAGGGTTAGCTAAACCTATCGAATTTCAGGCGCAGTTATTTTACATACCTAAAGTGTTTGTATTCGGAGCTCCTCGCGTTGAATGGAATATGGTTGTTACTGCTTTTTTTGTAACACTCATTTTAATTACAAACATGCTCGCTTCTATTCGTGTTGTTGAGTCTGTTTATAAACACAAAGGAGAAAAAATTGAAAAAGACAATATTAAACGTTCCGGGATGGTTTCGGGTATAAGCCAGCTGCTTGGAGGATTGTTTTCAGGTGTCGGGGCCGTTCCTATTTCAGGTTCCGGTGGATTTATTTCAGCTACAAATCTTTATAGTCGAGTTCCTTTTATTGTAGCATCGTGTCTTTTGCTTTTTCTGAGTATCTTTACCCCTTTAACGTCCATTATGTCCGCTCTTCCTCCTGCCGTCGGATACGCGGCAATCTTTCCTGTTTTTACAGGTATGATGGCTCTTGGAATTGGAGAATTCAAGCATGCCAAACAGCCCGAAAAAGCAATGAAAAAAGCAGGTATTGCGCTGCTGTCGGGGATAGGGGTTATGTTTTTGCCTTCCCAAGCTTTTTCAACGCTGCCACCTTTAGTTACTACGTTTTTAAGCAACGGATTAGTTCTTGGCACCATTATCATTCTTGCACTGGAAATTTCCGAATCACTTTCGTTGAAAAGACAAGATGCAAAAGAGGGATAAAAAAAAGAAGCTGAAACTCAGCTTCTTTTTTTACCTTTTTACCGTTAATCCTTTTAGTTCATCGTCTTCCATAGCCATTTCATAAAATTCTCCCGTTTCATCGTGCGCTAAAACATAATCCAACTCTTCCTGAGCAGAGGCAGTTTTTCCAAGAACAGCTAGGTAGCATGCCAAGTTATAGCGAATAAAAAGATCTTCGTCTCCGCTTTCTACTCTGGTTATCATAAGCGAAGCTGCTGCTTCTGTTTCACCTTCTAAATGATACGCGATGCCTAAATCGGTATACATTCCTTCATACTCTTGATGCTGTTCAATTGCTTTTTGAAGAAGCTGAACAGTTTCATGATAACGTTCCGTTTTATTATACAGTTTTGCTAGTCCTGCATATATGTCAGGCTGATAAATCTCCTGCTGAAGTAATTCTTGAAAAGCAGCCTCTGATTTTTCTACCTCTTCAAGGTTACTCAAAATAAATGCTCGGTATATCTGCAAATCTATATGATTTGGCTGCTGTTTGAGAAGTTTTTGAACTAAGTTTAGCGCTTCATGTGCAGCCTGTTCATTTTCTTGGATATTAACGAGTATGTTGGCTAAATGATAGGCAACATCAAAATCCCAGCTTTGATGCAGCGATTTTTTCAGCACGGTGATGCTATCTTCAATCAACCCTTTCTCTTCGTAAAAAGCCGCAAATGCATGCACAGCCTCTTTATTATTTCGATCCGTTTTTATGGCAAGTTCATACAGTTCAATCGTTAAGCCAAGCAGCGTAACCGTTTTTGCCTTTGCTTTGAATTTTGCTAAGCTTCGTTTGAAGATAGATCCTTGTTGCTCTTCTACAATCGAATCGGCATACTCATTTAAAGCCTCGGCTGCGTTTTTAAATAACAAGCTTTTGCTTTGTTTTTCCATTTTTATCTTTTTTAAATCTGCCGTAAGCCCGGACAGTTTTTTTCCATTTGGAAAGCTAGACATGAATGTTTGAAATAGAGCGTAATCTTCCGGATCCTCACTTAGCAACTCTGTAAGAATTTTTCTAGCTTCTTCATATCTCTGCTCCATGATGAGCCATTTTGCCTGATGGTGGCGAATAGCTGCATTCTGTGGATCTAGTTCAAGAGCCTTCTCTAAATACGCTTCAGCCTGTGAAATGTCTCCTTTTAGACGATACACATGAGCCTGGCTGTCAGCGAGCCATTGAGGAAGCACAATTTCCTCTACGCTCTTTAATACTTCTAACAGCTCTCCATACTCTTTCTCTGTTTCACAAAGTGAAGCTACGTGCTCAATGTTTACTTCCATAGGATTCAGCTGTATCCATTGAAGCAGGCAATTTCTTTCAGCCGTTCGATTTTGTTCTTCACAAGCTATTTCGGCAAGCTTCATACAAGCGGCTTCAAATGTTTTATCAAGAGTTAAGCATTTTCGGAAGGCCTCTTTTGCTTCAGTGATGCGATTCATTGATTGATATATTTCACCTAACCGATAGTATGGCAAAGCATCTTGCTTGATACGAAGCGCTTGATGATAAAGCTTCTCACTTTTTGTTAGCTGCTTGACCTGTTCGTATAATATGCCTAAATAGCACATGTACAAAATCTCATTAGGGTGCTCTTGATGTTCTGCAGTTAAAAACTTAATTCCACGAGTCAATAACGCCGTGTCTTCTAAATAACCCGTATATGCTTCTAACACTTCATCTAACGCTGTTTGAGCAAAATGAAGTCCTTCTTCATAAAGAGCAAATCCAAACTCTAACGTTTGATTGTCTAGCTCCTTTTGTTTTGCTGCATCTAAAAGCATACTGCCTGCATCCAACATGACGTCGCTGTTCGATGAAAACTTCTGCGCAATAAGCGTGAGCGTATCAACGGCCGTTAAATGTTCACCTGTTTCTAAATACGCATAAGATAACCCCAAATACATAAGGGCATCTTCCTCTATTTTTAAGCCTTCTTTATACAGAGCAATAGCTTCTTCGTACCTTTGATTCGCGACGTATAAATCGCCTAGTCTTCCTCGAATTGTCATGTCGCCCGGTAGATGCTTCATGCCTTCTTTGAGATAGCTTTCAGCTTCGTCCGTTTTTTCTAGTTGATATTGTAGCAAATCAGCTATCGAAAGATATGGATAAGGAACAGTCGGCAAAAGCTGTTTAGCTACTTGAAACCCCCGGTAAGCTTTACGAAACTTTTTTAAATGTTCATCACAACGGGCTCTTTCAAACCAGCTGTGCGCATCTTTTGGGTTTTCCTTTAATAACGCGTCGAAAAGATTTCTGGCTGCTGCGTATCTTTCTTTCTCCATTAAAATAAGTCCGTGATTGATTTGTGTATAAGATTCATCACTATACATATTTAAGGAAATAGTCGAGCATTCAAAAGCCTTTTCGAGGTTTCCCTGGTACATGTATGCAAGTGCTAGATAGCTCCAGTTCAAATGCTGCTCTACGTCTAATTGCAGCGAGCTGCGCAGTGCTTCAACAGCCTCATCGTATTTCTCTTCATCCAGCGCAATTCTTCCTTTAAGATAGTGATAAAAAGAGCTATGCTTTTTGT
The DNA here is from genome assembly GCF_045369295.1 of Priestia sp. 179-F W1.4 NHS. Lineage (NCBI taxonomy): Bacteria > Bacillati > Bacillota > Bacilli > Caryophanales > Bacillaceae > Priestia > Priestia sp. 179-F W1.4 NHS. The sequence continues at coordinate 292,363 of NZ_JBIQFF010000002.1, forward strand.
TATCTATGTGGTGTAACAAGGAAGATGCTCCCTTACTGTCGTCAAGTTTAAAAAAGGCATATGCGGCGTGAAGCTTAAGATAATCATGATTGCTATATTTCTCTAACACATGATTAATACACGTACGAATATAAGCTTCATGCTCTTTTCTATACAAATGCTTCATACTGTAAATAGCGGCAAATGGAACATGCTCATTTGCTTTTAGTAAAGAAACGAGATCATTAATGTGTGCCTCTTCATCCGCTTCAACTAGTTCGATTAAGTCATACAGCTGACGAATAAACACATCTTGCTCTTTAGAAAGTGAAGCGAGATCCGCTGCCGCTTTAGAAGCAACAATTGATAAAAAACCCGAATTAGCGTAATGCTGATCAAAATTTTTATATTCTACATACGTTGGACTTAGAAAATTAGCATCTTGTACATGAAAAAGTTCAAGTTCATCATCATAGCCAAATACAACTTGAACATGGGAAGCTTGTTCAAATTCCAGACTGACCAAAATAGGCAGCCCTTTGTCTAATAGTTCTTTAAACTGTTCAACTGTGCCTGTAAAAAACATCGCTGCAAAGCCAAGAGATTCAAAGTAGCTCACCGCAGTTGATAATTTGGAGCCTAACCCTCCGTAAATACGCGTCCCAATCTCATCCTGTGTTTTTTCGGTATGTAAAAGCCTTAACATCATACTCATACTAGCTGGCACGCAATAATTATCTTTTTGAACAATCGGTACAATAGGAAGCTTGATTGTACTGCATTTATCGTCTGTATTCTTTCCAATTAATTTTTGATAAGGTGAATCTTTTAAACATCGCTTAGTCGAGAGCAGATGCGTAAGCTGAGATTGCTGCTTCTGTTCAAAATAAATGTCGGCGCGCAGCAGCGTAAAAAAATCTTGATAATCGTGATAGGGTAACTTTGAATCGATAAATTCAATCGTTTCAAGCAAAAGAGAATACTCTTTTAAATCTTTTAATCGCATCACTTTATCCATATATAAAGACGGAAGCTGTGGGTAGCGGACAATAGCCTCGTTAATTTTTTCAAGCGATTGTTTATGCTTCCCTTCATAGGCATATAGATCTGCGAGCATTGCATAGCAAAAATCTCCATTCTCCTTATATGTCGTTCCTTCTTTTAAGCAGGCTTCAGCTTTCATTCTGTCGTTGAGCTGCAAATAAAAATAGCCCCATCTGTCAGCCATACCCTTTTGATTATGGGACGTTACTTGTTTCATCCACTCAGAAGCTTCATCCACTTGTTTCATTTCTAAAAGAATTCTTACCTTTAAAAAATAGATTTTCTCAAGCTGTTCCTCTTTAACTGATTCCGTATCCAGCTGAGAAATTAATAAAGAAAGTCTATCATCAGCGTCGAGTATCTTGCCTTCTCGCAGGAGATCATCACAATAAAGAGTTACCATTCGAATCGAGCTAAATCGACGATATCCATATGTCGTTAACATTCGACTTAAACGATTTAATAAAGCTTCATCACAAAAGCGGATAAGCTCGTACAGCTCTTCTTCCGTTTGTAAGTTTGCTAACCATTCTTTCACAATACCCGTAAGGCTCTTTGGTTGAAGGCTTTGTACTTCTTCTGTTATATACGCTACAAGATCAAATATTTGATAATGATCCACCATGCTTTTTAATTTCTGATAATTTATACTCAATTCAAAACCACCTTATTCAATAAAATAAGAACTATTGCATCTGCTGTCTATAAATTGAAGTATAAGAAATTTCAAGGATTTTTTCTAGACACAATATAAATTTAAGCATATTGACGGGTCTTTAAATAGCAAAGAGCTGTCTTTTATCATAAGACAGCTCCGTAAAATCACACTTCAGCTTTCTTCAGTTTTACGCCGCCTTCAGGTTTTGGTTTGATAGCTTTTAAAACTAAAATGGCACCTACTGCACTAACCCCTAGAGACGTTTGGAACACAGCCATGTCCGACCACTTCATAAGCAATGTATAAAGAGGAGGCCCAGCTGCTACTCCGACAAAGCGCATCGAACTGTAAAGAGACGTAATGGTTCCTCTCTCTTCCTTTTCAATTCCTTCTGTAATAAGTGCATCAAGACTGGGAAGAGCTGCTCCAATTCCAATTCCACCAAGCACTAAAGTGAGTAAAATACTAAAAAGAGACGTATTAAAAAATAAAATGATGAAAGAACATGTTAACAATAAAAAGCCAAAAAAAGCAGACCACTTCATAACGATTTTATTGTTGCCAACTTTTTTCCCCGCTACAAAAGAAGAAATAGATAAAGCGAGCAAAGGAATAGCCATTACCAAGCCTTTTTTCGTATTCACAATATGATAACGCTCCTCTAGTATGGTCGATAGGTAAAATAAAACCCCGAATAATACAAGCATAATAATGGCGCCTAAAATAAAAATAGCCATAAGCCATCCAATATTTTCTTTGAGCGTCTTCTTCAAATCCTTCAAAAACTGCGTGATACTTTTCTTTTTTTGTTCAGATTCAGAAGAACTATCATTTTTCGGAACTTTTACTAAAAAGATAACTAAAAGAATCGAAATAAGGCAAAGAATAGGAATGAACCAAAAAGGAAGAAACCAAATCATAGCCGCTAAAAAAGCTCCCAGTATTGGGCTTAGTACTTTCCCAAACGTATTGGCTGTTTCAATTAAACCTAGTCCTTTTGTAATTTCTTGCTCGTCTTTGAACATATCTCCTACACAAGGCATCACAACAGGCATAGCCCCTGCTGAACCTATTCCTTGAATCGCGCGGCCAATTAAAATAACCCAGAATGGATTGGCCATTTGCCATGAAGCCCAGCCTGTTAAAGCCCCTCCTACTGCAGCAAGCAGCAAACTAGGAATAATAATTTTCTTGCGGCCAAATCGATCTGATAAATAACCAGCAATCGGGATTAAAAAAATAGCGAAAATTGAGTAGACCGTGATAATCATGGATACCTGCAGCGAGCTTATCTGTAGACGTTTTTCAATCACCGGCAACACCGGAATTAACATTGAATTTCCGAGGGTCATGATAAGTGGCACAGAAGCAAGAGCAAGTAAATCCAATTTTTTTCTACTTTCCATAGCGTCCTCCAAACCTTACTTCTAATTAACGTCACAATCACACGTTTTTCAATTTAAGCTTTATAAAACTTCTCGTGTTCATTGATTTCAAAGCTTAACTATCTCATTACATAAGATGATGTGTATCTATATTTTTTAGCTAAAAAGGTAATTGCTATTCATGGTTTCACTGTTCTTCTTTAATTTATTGAACTTTGTTATTTATTCTTGTTAATACTTGTAAAAACACATGTTTTTAATCCCATATATGAAGAAGCGTACGAGTATCTCCGTACGCTTCTTCATATATAGGCGTCATCTTATTACACTACTTCACCTCGATGACCATCTCCATCATACATAAACTGTTTATCAATAATATGTTCGATATATATGGTTGTCAAATCGCTTTTTTTCACTTGAGCTACAATTAATCCTAACGGATCACCGATGGTGAAGCTTGTTCCATTTTGAAACATTAACAGCTGCTCATTTAAATGCAATACGCGCTTATAAATTTGTTCTTTCTCTAGGCTGCTGCGGCTCTTTGCTGCTTCGAGCGTTGAAAATAACAAAATGATTTCTTTTCCATTTATTTGTGTACGATACATACACGACCCACTCCTTATCACCGCGTTAAAATTATGCTGACTATACTTTTATTATAAACTAAATTTTCAGTTATTTTTCATCTCACGAGAAATTTTTTTATTAAAAATAGACTATGTCCCCGTTAAATAAAATTTAATTTTCAGAAAAGTTAAATTTTAATATTGAAATTTTATTTCTTCTTATTATATAATATAAACAATCATTTACCTCTATTGGAAATGATAATTCGAGTTTCAGCAGCATGATGCTGCACAGTACTAGGGGGATTCAAGTTATGCAAAATGGTAAAGTAAAATGGTTCAACAATGAAAAAGGCTATGGCTTTATTGAAGTTGAAGGCGGAAGCGACGTATTTGTACATTTTTCTGCCATCCAAAGCGAAGGTTATAAATCCTTGGAAGAAGGACAAGAGGTATCTTTTGAAATTGTAGAAGGCAATAGAGGCCCACAAGCCGCTAATGTCACTAAGCTATCATAAATAGATCTTTTTATTTTATAGTAAAAGAGACTCTTTTCTGAGTCTCTTTTTTGTTATACCTAGCGTTTGGCCTCAGTAAGCTGCTGGTCACATGTTTGAATAGACTGCATGCACTGCTGAAGAAATTGCTCGTCTACTCCTGTGCCATGAGCTTTGGCAGATTGAAGCTGTGCTTTTGCATCATTAAGCGCATTCGTTGCCTCTTCAAGCTGCTGAGGACTCATACTCATCGTAGCTGTCCCAATCATCTTTTGAGCAGATTGAATGGACACTTCTACTTGCTTTAAATCATTATATCCTGTTGTTACTTCTTCATTTGAAAACTTATCCATTGAAAGAACACCTCCATATGGATAGAATGAAGCTGCTGCCGACAAATTATACACGCTTACTTTTTAGTCAGCAAATCTCCATACTGCTTAATCTTTTCTCCTACGGTACACTCTTTAATACAAAACGTCTGAGCGTATGTTTTGCCCTTTTCTTTGTTAAACGTTTTTTTTACAAAACAATCACTACAGTAGTAATCCAATAACTCCGTTACTTCTTCTAATAATTGTTTACGTTCCACTCTCGTTCATCTCCATTTCGTTCTGTGTGTTACACTTGCTTCCTGCTAGCAATTGGTATCCCTTGAAGAGCTTGAGTCGCAAGCTGGTCGGCCTCTTCATTTTCCTTCCTTGAAATAGGCTCATATACCGGTCGGATACCAAGTTCCTGCATTTTATCTTCTATTCGATCTAAGTACCGATTAAACTCTTCTTCGAAACAGGGCCACTCCCCTGCAAGCTGATTTAATACAACCTGAGAGTCACCTCTAAACGTTACCGGTATATGATGAACACCAAGTTCCTCAAGCTCTTGTATTAAATAATAAAAAGCAGCATACTCTGCCTCATTATTTGATTCTATCTCTTGCAGTCTTGAGTTTCGTCGTATTCGGTAAGACTGGTTGTTCTGTTTAAAATAAATCACAGCCCCAAGCCCCGCTAAAAGCGTATCATGCTCATAGCCTCCGTCAAAATATGCCACAATATCGTGAGGCTCTGTCTGTACTTCCTGTAAGAGCTTTTTCGCTTCTTTTACAGTCCATTTTTGCTGCTGCTCATCAAGTAGAAAAATTTCCTTCGTTCGACCTGTTTTTTCTAAATCACCCACAATCATTAGCGCCTCATTCGCATCTGTGAAATCGGATGTGAAAATTAACTGTTTATGTTTCGAGGATTTATAATGCCATTCAATTTGGAAATTCATAACGAGCATTCCTTTCATCAGCAATTTTGAATTCAACACTTTTTCTGCTTTTTTGTATTTTATCTTCTATTATGTCTTTTCATGACAGTTTTCTTACCTAATAAGCGGATTTTAGCGTTTATACGTGCTAATATAAAATAGCTGAAGTACTTATGATACAATACTATTGATGAAAAAACATGGTTTAAGCTTATATTGTTTTAACAAGGAGGCTGTATGATGATTGAAGTTTATATAGACGGAGCCACTGCTGGCAATCCTGGTCCTTCTGGAGCTGGTATTTTAATTAAAGGAAATGGTGAACATCATCGTTACGCTATTGCTCTTGGGACAATGACGAATCATGAAGCAGAGTACCATGCACTTCTTCATGCATTAAAAATTTGTTTAGAAAAAAAGTATACGAGCGTATCTTTTCGAACAGACTCTCAGCTAGTAGACCGCGCAATGAACCAAGAATACGTTAAAAATAAAGCGTTTGCTCCTTTACTGGAAGAAGCCCTCAAATTGTCCAGTCAATTTGATTTATTTTTTATAAAGTGGATCCCTAGCTCTCAAAATGCAGGTGCTGATCAGCTGGCCAGACAAGCCATTAATCAAAAAGAAGCAGGAATGTAATCCTGCTTAAATCATACCTGATGACTTTAAATATTGAATGGCTTGTTTTTGATTGCTAATACGATTTGATGTCAAATTCTCGAGGAGCGATACAAAAAAACTGCCGTCAAATTCTTTTTGTACTTTTAGTGTCCATTCAATTGTAAATATGACCATCTCGTCAGCTGCACGCGTATACTGCTGACCAAATGAAATAAATCCACGTGCATCTTCTGCTAAATGAAAGCCTTTTTCTTCAAGATAAAGAAGATACTCTTCAACGGTTTGAGCTGTTTTTGTCACTTTTTCGTCCCATCCTTTTGCAAAGGTTCTTCTTTATCTTAGCTTACTTTTGGCTATTTGACTATGATTTCCCTTCTAAAAAATAGCCAATTGCTCCAAGTGCTACTCCTAAAATGGCTCCGCCAATCACTTCTTCTGGCTGATGACCAAGCATTTCTTTCAAGCGCTGTTCCGTCAAATCGTGAAAGCCTCCGTCTGGAAGACCCGCAAGCTTTTCAATTTCTTCATCTAACGTATTCACTTTAATAGTAATTTCGCCAGTCTGCCTTCGAATTCCTTGTGCATCGTACATCACAATAATTCCAAAAACAGATGCTAACGCAAAGTCAATCGTAGAAACACCTCTTTTTAATGCTACATAGGTAGCCAAAGAAGATACGCCGGCTGAATGAGAGCTTGGCATTCCACCCGACGCAGCAATCATCCGCATATCCCATTTTCCTGTTTGATACTTTTTAATTGGGATTTTTAAAGCTTGTGCTAAACCGATTGATGAAAGAGCAATGACAATTCCTTTATTCATATTGCTTCACCTCATCTATAGTTTGCGATGGATTGACATCTTGTACCCAAGCAAATATTGCCCAACAAAAAACGCCGGGCTAATCTGCTGACAGAGCAGACTAATCCCGGCGTTTTTGGAAACAGTTCTGTTATTTTTTACGCTTTTTTTGTGCAGCATTATTCATTTTGGCAGATTCAACTTCAGCATAAGAGCCGAATTCTTGTCCATATTGATTATTTGCACTTTTATTAGCTTCTAACTTCTTGTTAACAGAATTATTTTGGTTTTGTTGTACGTTGAACTCAGAAGCAAACTCCCCAGCATAAGTGTCATTTGCACTTTTTGCACGCTTTGCTTTTTGAGCCTGATTTGCTTTAAACTCAGAAGAGAACTCTTGGTTATAATTATGCTTTGCATTGTTATTCGCTTGCGCATTTTTATTACCTAATTTTTGACGACCCATCGCTATCTCCTCCTATTTGTACCTCGTTGGTACACTATTAGTATGGATCAAGCGGCACGTCATATCCTGTTCAAATTAAGGTAAAAACACCAGAGCTTAGCACGTTTATATTCTTGCTGCGTACTCTTTAACCATTTCTTCCGTCACTACTTTACGGCCTGGAATGATGGTATATTTTTGAGACAGCTCATTAATTTCTGCTGTTACAGCGTTAATACCGTCTACAGAAAAGGGCTTCCCTTCTTTGCAGAGAAGCACAGCTGCTTCAATAGCTTGCTCACGTCGAGCTTCTAAGCTGGCAAAAGCACGTACTAATTCGTGCTGTTTTTTAGAATGGGCTGAAATTTCTTTATGTACACTCATGTTCGTTCCTCCATTATATTATGCTGAGTTAGTAAAAATAAGTTAATGTCCTCATAACTGATTTGCTTTTCCGGTAATTCTTTTAAGTTTTTTTCTATCGCTGCAGATTCTTTCTTAATGCTATCCAAAAAGTTTTTCATCTTTTCATTAAAAGCGACTTTCCCGCTTATCTTGCATTGTACAAATTGCTCAATGATGGATTGCTGCCTATCGTCGAGATTTGCCTGCTTACATAAATCGGCAAATAAAATGACAGGGAAACTGCGCTGCTTTACTACTACTTTCAGTGATAAAAATGCACGAATCAGTTGGAGCATCACTTTTATATCCTCTATTGTAACAGAAGATGTCAGATTTCTTTTACTATTTATCGTTAAAATTTTAAAATAATGATATCCCAATGCTTTTAAGGAATATGATTGAGCCATCATTTGCCGGAGTGGCTCAGCAAACGATGACTTTTGATAATAAACAAAAGGCGACCATAGCCACTCATAAAGCGAAGGGTTTGATTTTGTAAACAAATAAATGGTTTTGTACAAATCCCACCCTTGCATATCATAATTGCCTTCTGCTACATTAATGACCTCTTGAGGTCTATTGAGATGAAGATAGCGTGATGCTTTATATTTATATATAAAGCGGACGTCAAAATCACTCGCTAACGTGTCCAGTCCGTAAGCACGGCTCCCTGATTCACATGCAAACAAAATTTCTACATTATATTCTTTTTCAATTTCCTGTAAACGTTTATTTATGTGTGTAGACATAAAAATTAATGACCCTTTCTTTCCTCCAATACATGTTCTAGCACCGTCATTGTACTTACCAATTCTTGAATTGGAAATTCTTCAGACACGGCCGCTTGCAGCTGTTTGTAATAATCATACCATTCTTCAGATACAGACTGTTTATGCGCTAAAACGTACTGATTCACTAAATAGGTATAGTGTGAATGAAGAGCAGCTTCTTCTTTCGCAATGTAGTGATTAACATCCGGCTTAATACGTTCTAATAAAGCAGCGTGGAGCTTTGCTTTCTCATTTTTTTCAAAAAAGCTTTTATTGTTTTTATACAGTGAAAGCTCTTTTTGATACGATTCATTCTTATCGAATTGATGACTTGTCACAACTTCGCTGCCATTTGGAGGCTCTAACGAGTTCAACGTTGGAGTAAACGTCGGTTCATAGCGCTGTAGCTTTGTAATGATCATTCGATGCCAGTCTTCGATTAATTTTACGATGTATTTTTCGATTCGCAAAGTGGTCGCACGCACTTCTTGCGTTGCATCGAAGGAAATAGACGTTAACAACTCCTGCAAACACAGGCGCAGCTGTTTTTGCTTTTCACCTCGATCATCCCTTAAGTTTGCCGGACTGAATGCTTCTTTAAAGAAGTCATCGTACCTCACAAACAGACGTTTTTTCACATAAAATAAGAGCTCTTCTAATTCTCGGTCAAACTGCTGTTGTTCATATTCAAAATGAATTTCATGCAGTTTTGCTGCTACCTGCTCATTTTTTATGTGAAGAGATTGAATGTATCGCTTTTTATCGACTTCTGATTTTGTCTGCACCTGTTTCATTTCATTGGCAACTGCTAAAATTTGTTCGAAATCTGCATAGACACTTTGGATAGCAAGCTCTGGTAATTCATAGTTTATGAAGCGGTAAAACGCATTTTTGAATGGCAGAAACATTTTATCCTCGTGGTTTTGCAAAGCCTGCAAGCTTGATACCGGGTATAAGCGCGGAAAGCGTATACCATACTGTTCAAGCTGCTCTTTTACGTACGTCTGAACTAACTGCAGCTCTGTATCCGAGCTGGCTAAGTCCGCTGCATTTACTAAGAAAAACATTTTATCAAGCGCAAATACATCTTTTACACGGCCAAGCTGAATAAGAAATTCTCGGTCAGCTTTTGAAAATGCATGATTATAATACGTTACAAATAAAATGGCATCTGCATTTTTGATATACTCAAACGCTACTCCCGTGTGTCTCGCATTGATTGAATCAGCTCCAGGTGTATCAACAAGCGTAATGCCTAAGCGAGTAAATTCACAGTCATAATACAGGTTAATAAATTGAACAAAACACGCTTTTTCTTCCTTGGCTACATAATCATGAAATCCTTCTGTATCCACTACTACTTCTGAACCGATATGATGCTTGACTTCGCCGTAGCCTTTTTCTACTGCCTGTAAAAACGACAAATGCAGCTGCAGCTCTTCTGTTGCCTGCAGGGTCGGAATAATCGTTAGCGCTTCGTCAATTGTTTCTACTTCATGATGAAACAGCTTAAGTGCACCATTTAAATCTTGGATCATCTGCTCGTTTGTTTTCATTTGCACAACAGCTGTTTTATGCGGCCGTTTTTCTGTTGGAGGCATAATTTTATTGATGGTTGCTGTTGTTGGATTCGGAGATACAGGAAGTAATCTTTCTCCAATCAACGCATTAGCAAAAGATGACTTACCGGCACTGAATGCTCCGAATAAAGCTACGGTAAACGTTTGATTTGATAGCTTTTTACGTTTTTCTTGAAGCCTATTAATAAAGCGGTCTAATTTTCCAAATGAACGGAGCTGTTCGAGAACAGCTGATACATCTTGAAGAACCTTTTCTGTTCCTGTTTCATGCACAGCTTCCTCAGGCTGTGAAACTAACTGCTGCTCACTCGCAGCTTCATGCTTTTCTTCAGCTTTCATGATGCCCGTTTCATATTCTTCTTGTAACATATATGACAACTCGTTTGTATCTTCTAGCGTTAGGTCGTCATCAGTTTGCTGTAAAGATTGAAGCAACGCTTTTGTACGTGCCAGTTTTGCTTTCATTTCCTGAAGAGATGTATACGCTTCTTCAAATGCCTCACATTCCTGCAAGTGTTGAGAAATATTCTCACGCTTTACTTCATCTTGCTCCATTTTGCTCTGTTCGATTTGCGCATAGAGCTCGTATAATAATCGCGTGGCTTTTTTCTTAATGTGATCAGCTACATCTTTTGCGTACGTTAAAACATAATCACCATTAATCGTAGCTCCTGCTTTTACCGTTTCAATTAAGTCATGAGGTTCTAACGGAATTTCAAACTGCTGAACCTGGCGTATAAGATCCGGGTCAGTAAGATTTTGATTTTTCACCAGACCTTGCACATATTGCTGCAAGTGCCACTGCAGCTGAGAGGCTGTTCGTTCTTTCATATCGTCAAAAAATAACGTCAGCCGCTCTTTTTTTACTTCCTCGGTCTTTTTCTTAGCAAACAAAAGACCGACTTTGAAATCAGGCTTTGTCGTTTCTAAAAACAGCCTAGCTTTTTCTCTCATTTCATATGGTGTTAAATTGGCGTTGCTTAGTATCTTGCCTGTTTCTTGTTGGTATGTTTCTGCTAACTGCTTTTCAGCACGCTTTATTTCCGCTTCTTTTTCGAGAAGCTGCTCTTTTTGCTGCTTATTTATTTCATGGTTCTCAAGCGTCAGCTTATGGCGCAGCTCGTCATGAATCGTTAACTTTTCTTCTTCTTGGTCTTCAATAAAGGCAAGGTGATCGTCAATTAACATTTGCATCGCATGTTGAATATGCTGATGTCGGTTTTCTTTTTCCGTCATCATAGCAAGTAATAGAGATTTTACGTACGAAAGGTCATTATGACGGTTGGCTGGCTCTTTTAACGACGTATAGAAGATTCCTTCTGGTCTAACATTCCACTTTAAAAATGACGTTTCTACAGATTCTTTAAATGCTTGAAATGTTAGCTGATCTTCTTGATGTTTATCGATTTGATTTACAATTAAATAAAGCGTTTTATTAGCTTCTTGCAGCTGTTTTGCAAATTGAAGATTTAATTCTGCCTGCACATGATTATAATCCATCACGTAGAAAATAACGTCCGCTAAGTGAAGAGCTGACTCGGTCGATACACGATGCGCATCATCTGTTGAATCAATCCCCGGTGTGTCCATCACCACAACATTTTTAGGAATAGCGTTTGTCTCGATTGATAAATGAATGGACTCTACTTCATCTCCGTCGACAGCAAACTGCTTAATTTGTTCATACTGATAAGGCGCTTCATAACGCACCGGCGGCTGTTTGCGGTAATAAACGGTTGCATGCTCATCCCCAGCCTTTACTGATACTAAGTTTGCGCTTGTCGGAATAGGACTTGCAGGCAAAATTGCTTGCCCCATTAATTCGTTAATCATACTCGATTTCCCAGCCGAAAAATGTCCGCAAAATGCTACAACAAATTCACCGTTCACCCACTTTTTTAACAGCTGTATTGCTTTTGCTGCCTGCTGTTCATCTCCAGCTGCTTGAAATTGCTTATGTAAATGAAAAAGAGATGCTTCCAATTGGAGATTTTCTTGATGTTTCACACTCACTTTACCCATTATTACTCTACCCCTTTTGCCTCATTCAAGACTGTATTTAAATGTTCTCTATCCATCTTTGTTTCTGCTTATTCTTTCTCTATTTTACTTGATTCACCTACGTTTTCCCATAAAAAACTGAATTTTTAGTTACAAAAACAATAAAAAAAGCTGTCAATAATTTGACAGCTTTGCATTGTATTTATTTACCGTGTATATATTACGCCTTTTGGGCTTTTTCAATATTTTTCATTACATACGTTGTGACGCCAACATATGTAGCAAGTGCTCCGATCACAAAAAGACTAACCATTACGTCCACCACCGTTTCTACTTGATGAAATTGATAATCTTTATCATTTGATTTCATCTTATCATGAAAGATAATCATTTTCAATTAGTTTTGAGATTTTTTTGCAGGAAAGAAACGTCCCGTATTTTGCATGACCTCGCCATAATTTGTTTCATTCGTTAGCGCTTGCTCTTCTAAAGGAATTCTAACGGCTAATATACACAAATTGAAAACAGAAAAAATAGCTAACGTCCAGTATGCCTGAAACATAAGCGGAACTAACACCAATTCTGCCGCTACAACTGTATAATTTGGGTGCTTCATAAACCGATAAGGACCTCTTAGCACAACCTTCGCGTTAGGCAAGACGATAATTTTTGTATTCCAATACTTTCCTAACGAAGAAATAGCCCATACTCTTGCAAGTTGCACAAGCACAAAAAAGCTAAACAACAAAAAAGAAAAGTGATACATTCCACCGTTTAACACATACACTTCCGTAAAAAGAGCAGCAAAAAAAGCGGCGTGCATGCTTACCATCCATTTGTAGTGACTTTGACCAGCTTCGTACGCTCCCTGCTTCTTCATCCAAGCTTCATTTCTTTTGGCAATCACCAATTCACATAGACGCTGTAAGATAATAAATACAAAAAAACTATAAAAAAACAATCGCTTTACCTCCACTCTAATAGAAGCATTTCAGAACTAAATCCAGGACCAAGAGCTGTTAATAAACCGTATTCTTTACTCGGAATTTCTTTCTTCATAAAGCGGTCTAGCACATATAAAACGGTTGCCGAAGACATGTTTCCATGGTTTTTAAGTACATCTAGTGAATCAGCAATCATATTTTCGTTTAGCGATAGCGTTGATACATATGCTTCAAGCACTTTTTTCCCTCCAGGATGAGCAACAAAATGTTTTAAATCCCGACTGGTCAAATTCTGAGTTTGTAAAAAAGACTCAACTTCTCCGCCTAACCACGAATCGATAATAGTGGGAATATCTTTTGAAAAGACAACAAATAACCCATCATTTTTAATCTCCCATCCCATTACGTCTTCGGAATTTGGCATAAGCGTCGATTGTGTATGTAAAATGTAAGGAAAGCTTTTTGAACGGGCAAAAGTGATATCTGCTTCGTCACCTGCGACTAAAGCAGCTGCTACTCCATCAGCAAATAAAGATGTACCGATTAAGTTGCTTTTTGAACGATCATTCCGCTGAAAAGTCAAACTGCACAGCTCAACGGATAATACAAGAACTTTAGCGCGCGGAAAGGCTTTGCAATATTCGTAAGCCCTTGAAAGTCCAGATGCTCCTCCGGCACACCCTAATCCCCATATAGGGATTCTTTTTGTATGGTCTGAAAACGCAAGCTTATTCATAATTCGCGCTTCAATGCTAGGCGTAGCTACACCGCTTGTTGAAACGTAAAAAATAGCATCAATTTCTCCACACGGCAAAGGGGTACTTACATAGTCTTTATTTGTTAAGCATTCTTCAATGGCTTTTGTACCTAATTCAACAGCACATTCTATAAAAGCATCATTTTTTTCTTCGAATGTATGATCTTCTTGAAACCAAGATAAGTCTTTGGCAAAATTACGTTTTTCAATTTGACCATTTTGAAAAACGGTCAGCAGACGATTAATATCTTTAAACGACTCGGAAAAAAGTTCTTTTGCAAATAGCAGCGTGTCTTGCTGAGTTAATTCATAGGGGGGAACTCCAAATCCAACTGAGATAATTTTTGGCATACACTTCACCTCTTTGATTGCGTTACATTTAACATTTGTAATAGCTGGGGATTTATTCAATTCTTTTTTAGTGGAATGGAGGTGAAACATAAAAAAACTTTCCTGTAACTCAGGAAAGTCTACGTTTTGAAGAAGTGTATGTTTGTTGTGCACTTTTATTATAGCGCAAATAATCTGAATGTACAGATACAATTTATGGATTGACGAAAATAAGTGCTTATTTTTTATGAAAAGAAAATGGACATATAGATTTCATCTACATATTCATTGTTGAAATAAGCTTGTTCTTTCATAACACCTTCTTGTTCAAATCCTACCTTTTTATACAATTCGTATGCCACTTTATTAGAAGCAAACACAGTTAAAGAAAGTTTATGAAGATTATTTTCTTTGCACCAGTTTAGCGTATAATTCATAAATTGTTTTCCTATTCCCATTCCCTGTGCTTTTGAAATAAGCCATGTACGGAAGAGCCCCGTGTGGCGCTTCATTTTAATTTCGCCTCTCAGAACACGTGCGATTCCAAGCACTTCACCTTCGACTTCAGCTACAACGTACATGTGATTGTTCTTTTCTACTGATGCAATAAAATCTTGCTCTTCTTGGACTGTGCGCGGCTCATCTTTTTGAATAAATTCCCCGGCCTCAATAATTTCTCTTACCGCTGTTGTAATATGCTCTGCATCATTTGCCTTTGCAGGGCGTATAGTGACTTCACGTCCGTCTTTTGCTTTAAATTTCACTATGTTTTTCTCTGCTGTAATCATCTATATCAACTCCTATATTTTTCACCATTCAGTACTACTATTTTGGTTCTAGCTTGCGTAATTTATCAGTGGTAAAGTTCTGCTTTTCCTTTCATCTAACAAGCAATCATGTGCATTTGTTGTATTACCCACGCTTTAAACAAAGCTAAACCATTTTTGAAATATTTATTCTTGCACAGACATCCTAGAAATGCAATTAATTGCGTTAAAGAACTATTATTTCAAATTTTCTTTACAAAAGTGCATAAAAAAGAGGCTGGGACACAACGAAATCACTCCGACCTAAAGACGAACAAATGGGATTAATCCGCTAGAAGCAACGAAACGCATGAAAGCTACGTCCATCTTAACAATAAAAAAATACGAACTAACAACCAATAATTTTGATTATTAGTTGCTAGTTCGTATTTCACTTCGACTAAACTATTTTTGTCCTACTTTTTATTAAAGTCCCATTGAGATATATTTTACTTCTAAATAATCTTCAATGCCGTAATGACTTCCTTCACGTCCAAGGCCACTTTCTTTAAAGCCGCCGAATGGAGCTTGAGCTGCAGATGGAGAGCCATCATTTACTCCTACAATGCCGTATTCTAATTCTTCAGATACAAATGTTGCTTCTTTGATGTTTTCTGTAAATACGTAAGCTGCTAAACCATAAGGGCTATTGTTTGCTCGTTCTACGGCTTCTTCTACTGTTTTGAATGTTGCTACAGGTGCCAATGGTCCAAACGTTTCTTCAAACATGCAATTCATGTCATCAGTTACATTTGTGATAATTGTCGGCTCCATAAAGAAACCGTTTTTAGTTGTTATAGCTTGTCCGCCAACTACAACTTTAGCTCCTTTACTTTTTGCATCCGCAATTTGTGCTTTTACTTTCTCAACCGCTTTGTCGTTAATTAACGGTCCAACTTGTGTACCTTCTTCTAATCCGTTTCCTAGTGTTAATTTCGCCGCTTTTGCTGCAAATTTTTCAACGAAAGCATCTGCAATGGATTCTTGTACGTATACGCGGTTTGTGCAGATGCACGTTTGACCTGCGTTGACAAACTTAGAAGCAATTACGCCGTTTACAGCAGCGTCTAAATCTGCATTTTCTGTTACGATAAACGGTGCATGACCGCCTAATTCCAGCGATAATTTTTTCACAGTATCAGCAGCACCCCGCATTAGATGTTTACCAACCGCTGTTGAACCAGTAAATGTTAATTTTCGGATGCGTCCGTCTTTTTGCCATGTGTCGCCAATAGCTGCTGCATCTCCAGTAACAACATTGATCACACCTTGTGGAACGCCCGCTTCTTCTGCGAGTTCTACTAAACGAAATGCTGTAAATGGTGTTTCTTCAGATGGTTTTAAAACAATTGTACATCCTGCTGCAAGAGCTGGGGCCACTTTACGCGTAATCATGGCTGCAGGGAAGTTCCATGGCGTAATAGCTGCTACAACGCCAACAGGCTGTTTTTTAACCGTAATACGCTTATGCGTATGATGAGCTGGAATCGTTTCACCATATACACGCTTTCCTTCTTCAGCAAACCAAGCAATATAATCATTGCCATACTGCACTTCACCTTTTGCTTCTGCAAATGGTTTGCCTTGTTCCGTTGTCATAATTTCTGCTAGTTCATCTTTATGATTTTCAATAAGTTGATGCCATCTCATTAAAATAGCACTGCGCTCTTGAGCGGTTCTTTTCGACCATGTTTTAAAAGCTGTCGCTGCTGCATCAGCGGCAAGTGCTGCTTCCTTTGCGCCTGCCTTGGGAATTTGTCCTATAACTTCTTTTGTTGCTGGATTAATCACATCAATTTTCTCTTCTGTTGTTGTCCATTCACCGTTAATATATAGTTTGTTTGGATACATCATTCATCCTCCTAGTTGTGTGAATTTCTTTGCGCTGTGTTAACTACACTATATACACTAGCATCTTCGTTGATTTATGAGAACTTCCCTTCTATACTATGGGTATAACAAAAGGTTATAGGTGATAAATATGAAAACAGAATGGCTTGAGTCTTTTATTGAAACAGCCAAAACAAAAAGCTTAAGCAAAGCAAGCGAACAGCTGCATATGACGCAGCCCGCGCTCAGTAAGCAAATGAGAAAACTAGAAGAAGATTTAGGAGTAACATTATTTATTCGCTCCGCTACAGGAGTAGAATTAACCTCAGCAGGTGAAATTCTTTTACAAGAAGGTGAATCCATACTATCAAGCGTTCATGCTCTTCAAAAAAAATTAGTGTCTACGCAAGAAGCTTGTGATTTAACTATCGGAACGTGGCAAAGTATGGCTGCTTTTTACTTACCTTATCAACTGGCTTCTGCTAAAGATCACAATCGCCATATTGATATAAAAACCTCGCATCACTATTATGATTTGTTAGAGCAGTTAGAAAGCAATCAAATTGATGGAGCTTTATTTGATGATCGAGAGATTCAACATACCTACTGGTCAAAATTATTATTCAAAGAAGACTTTTATTTATTTGTGAATGATCAGCACGCGTTAGCCGAAAAAGAAAGCGTATCATTTGAAGATTTCAAAGAAGAACCCATTGTAGTTCTCCCTCCAGGGTGCGATGTTCGGACACTAGTAGAAAAAGCGTACAATCGTCATAACTTAAAAATTTCCATTGCCAATGAAATTGAATTTGCTCAAAGTATTATGGGATTTATTTCAGCTAATTTAGGTATTTCAATTCTCCCTGAAATTTTTATGCGCCATTTACAAAGCTCAAACATTAAAGCATTGCCTATTACAGACTTCAAATTCAAAAGGGAAATTTCATTAGTGGCAAAAAATCCTGACGTGGGGAAAATGCTTTATACACTGTTTTTCAAAACACGTTCTTAATAGGAACGACGACCAAATTGGACAAATAATCTACTATGAATCGCTTGTTACAGCTATGTTCCCTATGACATTGAAAAGATCCGAACGATTAATCGTTCGGATCTTCTTCAACTAAAATATTTTGGCGCCAGCCTCTTTTTATTTCGATATTACTTCATTTGCTAATTTTGTTTCCGCAACTTGCGCACGTGGTGATTTCATCATATTAAAGACAATATTTAAAAAGATTGCTGTAAAACTCCCCATCACAATACCGCTTCCAGTGAGAACTTGAAGACTCTCTGGTAAGTTTTTGAAGAGTTCAGGTACAACCGTCACCCCTAGACCCATACCAACCGAACATGCAATTACAAGAAGGTTTTCTTGTTTTGCTAAATCAACTTGACTAAGGATTTTTATACCTGAAGAGATGACCATCCCAAACATGGCTACCATAGCTCCTCCAAGTACAGAGCTCGGGATAACTGTCGTCACGGCTGCGATTTTAGGTAGAAAGCCCAAAATGATTAAAATTCCACTCGCTGCAAACACAACATTTCTTGTGCGAACACCTGACAACTGTAAAAGTCCTACATTTTGAGAATACGCTGTATAAGGAAATGCGTTAAAAAATCCGCCTAATAAAATCGCCAATCCTTCTGCACGATAGCCTTTAGATAAATCTTTTTCATCCACTTCTTTTTTACAAATATCACTAACGGCAAAATAAACGCCTGTGGACTCGACAATGCCAACAAGTAAAACAAGGAACATTGTCAGGATGGCCATAATATTAAACGTTGGCATCCCAAAGTAAAACACGTGCGGCATATGAATCCACGCTTCTTCTTTTACGCCGGAAAAATCGACTTTCCCCATAAAAGACGCTGCAATTGTTCCAACAACCAATCCTAATAACACAGAGACGGAGCGCATAAATCCTTTTGTAAATCGATACAGAACAATAATTAATAGCAAAACGCCAAAACCTAAACCTAAATTGCTCAAGCTGCCAAAATCTTTACTTCCTTCTCCTCCAGCTAAATCTTTAATCGCTACAGGAATTAACGTAATTCCAATAATCGTTACAACCGAACCCGTAACTAAAGGAGGGAAAAACTTAACCAATTTACCTAGAAAAGCAGAAAGAAGGACAATGAGTAAACCGGCGACGATAATAGAACCATATATGGAGGAAACGCCGTAAGAACCTCCAATTGAAATCATAGGTCCTACGGCAGTAAACGTACACCCTAATACAACTGGAAGACCAATACCGAAAAAACGATTTTTCCATACTTGCAGTAACGTTGCCACACCGCACATAAATAAGTCAATCGCCACTAAATACGTAAGCTGCTGCTGAGTCAAGCCAATGGCTCCTCCAACAATAAGAGGGACAACAATCGCACCTCCGTACATAGCTAAAACATGCTGTAAACCAAGTGAAAAGACTTTTCCTTTATTCATATTAAACCTCCACTGTTGGTTTATCTTCAGCAAATGTAACTTTACCATTTGATAAAGACTGAATGCGCGCTAATGATTCTACTTTAACGCCTGATTTACGAATTTGTTTTCCTCCATCTTGGAACGCTTTTTCAATAACAATACCAATGCCGCCTACTTTAGCACCTGCTTTTTGCACGATATCCATCAAGCCGAATGCAGCTTGGCCGTTTGCTAAAAAGTCATCAATAATTAAAATCACGTCATCTTCTCGAATAAATTTATCAGCAACTGAAATTTCATTTTCTTCTTTTTTTGTAAATGAATATACTTTTGATGTAATGAGTCCGTCTTGAAGTGTTAAAGATTTTCTTTTTCTGGCAAACACCATCCCAACGTTTAGCTTCAATGCGGTCATAATCGCTGGAGCAATTCCTGATGATTCAATCGTTAAAATCTTCGTAATTCCTGCATTTTCAAAGCGCGAAGCAAATTCTTCTCCAATTTCTTTCATCAGTACAGGATCCATTTGGTGGTTTAAAAATGTGTCTACTTTTAAAACCGTGTCCGATAATACGATTCCATCTGTTAAAATTTTGTTTTGCAAAGCTTTCATAGTTCGTTCCTCCAACGTTTGTATTAAAAAAGCTCAAAAACATAGCTGCACTCGTATATGAGTAGAGCAATGTTTTTGAGCTTTTACGCACAAAAGTGAAAAACAAACTTCATCGCTCACCCATAGTCAAACTATTTACGGTAGTTTGGTAGATACTTACGAGCCTTATTCTCGTCATTATATGAGTGTGTTATTGAGTTACTTGTATTATATCAGTAAATCTTTTATTTGAAAATATCTAAAAAAGATATTTTCGAACATTTACTTGCAATACAAAACATAATATTCGGTTATAGCACTTTTTATACGTGATAAATTTGTCCGTATTTCTCTTCTAGATATTGAATTAAATAATCTACATTTAGCCCTTCACCCGTCACATCGTTTAAAATTTCAAGAGGTTTTTTCATTTTTCCGTACTGGTGAATATGTTCTGTTAACCAATTTGTAATAGGCGAAATTTCTCCTTTTTCCAAGAGTTCATCATAATTAGGCAAGTCTTTTAACATGGTATGCTTAAACTGCGCTGCGTACATATAGCCCAGAGCATAGGAAGGGAAGTACCCAAAGCTTCCTCCGGCCCAGTGTACGTCCTGAAGCACGCCTTCTCCATCGTGACTTGGACGAACCCCTAAATATTCTTCGTATTTCTCATTCCAAATTTCCGGTAAATCCTCAACTTTATACTCCCCGTTTATTAATCCTTTTTCAATTTCGTAACGAATCATAATATGAAGAGGATACGTTAACTCATCTGCTTCAATACGAATAAGAGACGGTTTTGCTTCATTTACTCCTCGGTAAAAATCTTCTAAACCTACATCGTCAAATTGTTCCGGCGCATGCTTTTTTAGTACGTCGTAATGATGCTGCCAAAATGCTTTATTTTTCCCGACAAACTGCTCAAAAAACAGCGACTGTGATTCATGAATTCCCATTGAAGTACCTTCACATAGAACCGTGCCAACAAGATCCTTTGAAATATTCTGCTCATATAAAGCATGGCCACATTCGTGAATCGTGCCAAAAATAGCCGTTCGGAAATCGTTCTCGGCATATTTAGTGGTGATGCGCACATCTCCCGGGTTTAAGCCAGTAGCAAAAGGATGGACGGTTTCATCAAGTCTCCCCGCTTCAAAATCATAGCCGAGTGTTTTTAACACGTCTAGACTAAATTGCTTTTGCGCTTCTTTTGGGAAAGTACGGAATAAAAATTCCGTATTGGGCTTTGTATTTGACCCGGCGATTCGCTGAACAAGAGGCACAATATGCTCCCGCAGCTTTCCAAATACCTCGTCTAAAATTTCAACCGTCATTCCCGGTTCAAAAAGGTCTAATAAACGGTTATATTTGTTTCCTTCATACCCCCAATACTCCACAAACTTCTGATTAAACGCTACAATTTTTTCAAGATACGGTTGAAATAAAGCAAAATCTGCTTTTTCTTTTGCTTCTTCCCAAATTGACTCCGCTTTTGAAGTTAACGTAACGTATTCTTTATATTCGTGTGGAGGAATCTTTTTATTTAAGTCATATTCTTTTTTACATTCTTCCACTGCTTTTTTCGTAATATCGTTTATGTAAGGCTGTGACTCAGGGTTCGTTAATTTCTCAATAAAACCTGCCATTTCATTAGAAACGGAAAGATTGAACGCTTCTGATGACATCATGCCAATCACTTCAGAACGCTGATCCGCCCCTTTTTTTGGAGCACCCGTTCTCAAATCCCAGTACATCACTCCGATTGCCTCGTGATAACTTTTGATTTTATTCATGTATTCATAAAACTGTTTCTCAATTTTCTGTATGTCTTCTCTCATTGTTTTTTCCTCCTTACTTTCCTTATTTCACCATAAATTATTTTATCATAATAGTAACGGTGTGTATATAACTGAAAATTCAATCTATTGTGCATATAAAAAAGCGCGGCTGCCACCGCGCTTTTTTATACGTTTTCTATTTTCGTTGGAACATTTTGTTCAATGATTGAACGCACTTTTGAATCTGTGCTTTTTGGCATAAAGATCGTGATTAGACCCTTATCATTATGAGAGCGAATCAGCCTTCCAACTCCTTGTTTTAAGCGAAGAAGCATATACGGCATATCTGCATCCCAAAATGGATCGACTACTTGATTGCGCTTTGCTTCAAAGACCGGATCATTTGGCGGATACGGCAGAGACCAAATAATTACATTCGATAACGAAGGCCCAGGAATATCCAACCCTTCCCACAAATGAACAGCGCATAAAATCGTTTCTTCTTCCCTTTGGAACTGAGACACTAATTTACTGATTTCTTGATCGCCTTCAAATAAAAATGTGTACTGATTTAACTCTTTGGAAACTTCTTTGAACATCTCTAGTTCTTCTTTACTGTTAAACAATAAAAGTGCTCGTCCGTTCGTTTTTTCGAGCTGAGCAACAGCAAAGGCAAATTTTTCAGCAAACGCTTCTTCTTGATCATCCGAAACATTTTTCACCGCAATTTTCATTTGCTCATCATAATCAAATGGCGATTCAACTGAAAAAGAAAGCGGCTTTGCAATTCCTAAGCTATATGCTAAATAATCGAACGATTGGTTATCTGAAAGAGTGGCAGAAGTGAAAATGTATGGTATTTTCTTCGCAAATACTCGTTCTTTTAAGACGTCTTTTACTGCTTGCGGCATAATAACCAACGTCAGCTGCCAGTTGTTTTCTTCCACCCAGTAGATGGCATTTTCGTTGTCCATAAATAAGCGCAGCGAATAATCAATTTGATCTAGGTACTCATCTACAATTCGCAGCGTATATTCGTCTACTGTATAGGTCTCACTCTCAAACACAAGCTCGTTTCCGATATGTTCAAGCAGCGATAAAAGTTCTTTTCCTACACTTTGTAATCCGTTTGTTCGGGCTACTTCTTTACGGCTAGAACCAACAATTTCTGTGCTTGCTTCACTTAAACGGTCAAAGAACATTGCATACACATCGATAGCGTGCTCGATCTTCACAGCAAATTCTTCTCGCACGTCATTTTCTAATAGACGCGTTAACAAGTTTTCTAACGTATCTTCTTGAATGCGATACGTTAAAGCCTTTTGTGCAGCAAATTCCAGCAGGTGACCTTCATCAAATACAACACAGCTGCTTTCAGGAAGAAGCGGAAGCTGTCCTTCACGCTTGCGGGCTTCATATGTCCAAATGTGTTCCATGTAAAAATCGTGAGAGCAAATAATTAAGTCATGTGCTTTTCTATAGTGCTCGCGTGAAAGCGTTAAGCCACATCTATGACGCTGCTCACAGGAAGAGCAATCTTGAAACGTATCCCAGTTAATTTGATTCCATTCCTCATCCGTTAAATGAGGATATTCTTTACGGTCTCCGTAGTGATAGAACGACTGCATACCACTATGATCATGAACAAAATCAGGAAGCGTATCGTAAATTTCTTCAATGTTTTCATTATCTGTTCGCGCTGTCACAGCATCTAATTTCTTTAAACACAGATACTGATCTTGAGATTTTGCTAGGCGAACATCCATGTTAATATCTAAAATACCAGAGAGCTTGGCAATGTCTCCTTCGGCTTTTACTAACTGTTCAATTAATGTTTCATCCGCACAGGCAATAATAGCCGGCTTGCCAATATACCTTGCATAACAAATAGCGTACAGTAAATACACAATGGTTTTCCCTGTTCCTACACCTGCTTCTGCAAAGATTACATTTTTTTCTTTAAAAGCTCGTTCGATTTGAAAAGCCATAAAAATTTGTTCATCCCGAAGTTCTAATCCTGCGTCTGGAAGATGATCATAAAAAACATCACCTATCCATTCATTTAATTTGTCAAAAAAGTTTTCATCCCGCTCAATTGTAAAAGGCAACCGCTCTCTCATCATCGATACTGACTCCTTTATTTATGTAAATATCTATCAATAAAAATTAGCTTCACTTCTTTTTATCTAGTAAATTTCTCATGTAAGCAAAACTTAATTATTGACTACTTTATCTAAAATGTCAATAAAAAGAGCTGAACATAAAAAAGTTCTGCCTGTAAGGACAGAACCTTTTTGTATAAAAGCTGGGTGTATAGAACGCAAACGGAATAAGT
Source organism: Priestia sp. 179-F W1.4 NHS (assembly GCF_045369295.1). NCBI lineage: Bacteria > Bacillati > Bacillota > Bacilli > Caryophanales > Bacillaceae > Priestia > Priestia sp. 179-F W1.4 NHS. Next base: position 316,194 of record NZ_JBIQFF010000002.1, read on the forward strand.
GCTATTAAAAAATTAATTGCAGCGGAATTTGGAATCCGTGGAATGAGACAATAAAAAGGCCGCTTCATACTCGGCTTTTGCTTGTTCCAGCTGAGTAAGCGTCTCTCCGCTAACTTCTATTCCCTGCTGCATTAAATGATAGCTGTTTTCCAACGCTTGCCGAATCATAGTGAACTGCGTGTTTCTATCCATTTATAAACATCCTCTCTCTGTAGTGCTTACTATAAAAGTGAATACTATCATTCTATACACCAGCTGTTTATTTTATTCTCAAAACCAGCATCTCTGGCTTAATAAATGGATTCTTTCATTTAAGAAAATAATCGAACTTATTAAAATATTTTAATTCTCACTTGACATATAGGAATAATATATTTTAAAATTACTTACAGATTCAATCACTCAAAACTACATACTACAGGCTTACCGGTCAACCGATAGCCTCTAATTGCCAGATACACGTACAATCCGTCTGTGCAATTAGAGGCTTTTATTTTTTAAAAGCCTGCTGAGAGGAGAAAAAAATGGCAGAACTGCAGTTGCAGCATGTGTATAAAAAATACGGAAAACATAGTCTTGCAGTTGATAATTTTAATCTTCATATTCAAGACAAAGAATTTATTGTATTTGTAGGACCTTCAGGGTGCGGCAAATCCACTACCCTTCGAATGATCGCCGGCCTTGAATCGATAACAGAAGGAGAATTGCTTATTAATGGAGATCGTGCAAACGATTTACCTTCTAAGGACCGGGATATTGCAATGGTGTTTCAAAACTACGCCCTTTACCCTCATTTAACAGTTTACGACAACATGGCATTTGGCTTGCAGCTCCGCAAAGTCCCAAAACAAGAAATTGATGAGCGCGTTCGTGAAGCGGCTCGTATTTTGGACTTAGAACCCTATTTAAAACGCAAGCCAAAAGCATTATCAGGAGGTCAGCGTCAGCGGGTGGCTTTAGGAAGAGCTATTGTACGGAATGCCCAAATTTTTTTAATGGATGAGCCTTTGTCTAACCTTGATGCGAAGCTTCGCGTACAAATGCGTGCTGAAATCAGTAAGCTTCATCAGAGGCTGCAGACGACCATTATTTATGTAACCCACGATCAAACAGAAGCCATGACGATGGCAAGCAGAATCGTAGTTATGAAAGACGGAAAAATTCAGCAAATAGGTTCACCTATGCAAGTGTATAATGCTCCAGAGAATACGTTTGTAGCCAGTTTTATAGGCTCACCGGGAATGAACTTTTTCACAGGAAAAGTAGTGAACAGCAAACTGTACATCAGTGAACATGAGTTTCAACTGACAGAAAATCAAATGCATTCGTTACATGAAAAAGGCTACAATAATCAATTCATTACTGTAGGAATTCGACCCGAGCATATTACGCGCGCCTTTTCTGATGCTCCTCATATTTCATTACCGGTAGATGTGTCTGAGTTATTAGGAGCAGAGTACATACTATACAGCAGTTTAGGAGAGCAGCTCTTTGTGGCTAAAATCCCTGGGGATGAACATATTCAAGTTCATCAGCACTTTCCGTTTCATTTTCAAATGAATCATGCTCATTTCTTTGACCAAGCATCTACCAATCGTATCAAAATTGACCAATAACTATCTAAAAAGAATTCTATAAATGGGGGAACTAAAATGAAAAAATTATTAATTCTGTTAGCAATGCTCACCGTGATCATCGCCGGCTGCGGCAAAAACAGTTCAACAAGCGGCGACAGCAGCGATTCTTCAAAAAAAGTAACCATTAACTTTACGCATTGGCGAGGAGAAGATACGAAAGCCTTTGATTCTATCATTGAGCAATTTGAAAAGAAAAACCCAAATATTCATGTAGAGATGATCGTCTTTCCTTCGGATTCATATCAATCACAAATTCAAGGATCTCTATTATCTGGAGAAGGCATCGATGTATTTGCTAGTTTTCCAGGAAGTCAATTTGAAACGATTCGCAAAGCAAACGGTTTTGCAAAGCTGGACGACCAAAACTTACTGAGCAAATTTGACGAAAAGCTAATCCAAGCGGGTAAAGCGGATAATACGCAATATGCTCTTCCTTATCAGCTAGTCTATAACATCCCTGTCTATAACAAAGGCATTTTTGAAAAACTAAATTTAGATGTTCCTAAAGACTGGAATAGCTTTTTAAAAACAGCTGAAACATTAAAGAAAAATGGTTACACGCCGATTTTATTTTCAGGAGACGTAAGTCCTTCTCAATTTATTAACCCAATGATTATGAATAACGAACCTACAAATAACGCCCTTCACGAAGTAGAAACGGGCAAGCGCAAGCTAACTGATGAATGGTTTATCAAAACCCTATCTCAAATTAAAGAATTAAATGATAAAGGTTACTTCCAAAAAGATGCTCTTGGTACGAAAAAAGAAAGTGCTGCAGCACTTTTTGCTCAGGAAAAAGGCGCAATGCTTGCTCAAGGTTCTTATATGATGGCTACAGTCAAACAGCAAAATCCAAAGATTGATCAAGGTTTGCTTGCACCGATTACAGTGGATCAAGATAAAGCCAAATACGAAGGTGTTCATACCACAACATTCTTATTAGGTGTTGCTGAAAAATCAAAACACAAAGAAGCTGCTAAGAAATTTTTAACTTTCCTTGCAGATCCAAAGATTTCTTCTGAGTATGCAAATGCTACTGGCCAGTTATTAACGGTCAAAGACGTGAAATATGATTCATCTGAACTCAAAGAAAGCGCAAAGTGGAAAGACAAAAAAACGGTCTTCCAACCTCGATTTACCATTTTAAATGAGCGCGTATCAAAAGCTGTTGAAACATCTGTACAGGACGTACTATCTGGTATGTCAGCGAAAAAAGCTGCTGAAAAAGCACAAGGAGAGGTAGAACGTGTCGCTAAAAACTAATACGTCTATTCAAGAGGAAGAAAAGAGAACTCCCTCGTTCTCTTTTCCTCTCTTTTCATTTAAAAATATCTCTAAAAGCAGGCATCTATGGTTGTTTTTGCTTCCTGGTTTTGTCATATATACGGTTTTCTTTGCATTGCCAACGCTTTCTGCTTTATTTTTAAGTACAACTGATTGGAATGGATTGTCTTCTCAGTTCTCATTTGTAGGGTTTCAAAACTTCAAAGAAATTTTAACAAACGATGCTATTTTTACACAGTCGCTTACAAACAACTTAAAGTTCACAATTGGCGTGCTGATCTTTCAAACGTTATTGAGCTTGGGATTTGCACTTTTACTTTATAGAAATTCTGCATGGAATACATTTTATCGCTCACTCTTTTTTGTACCGACGATTATTTCGTCCGTGTCGATTGCGTTCACGTGGAACTTTATGTATGACCCCAACATTGGAGGAGTTAACCTATTTTTAAGTAAAATAGGCCTTGAGCATTGGACACAGTCTTGGATCGGAAATGGACATATCGCCATTTACAGCTTGGCTTTTGTACAATTTTGGGCACATACTGGTCAAATGCTTATTATTTTTGTAGCTGGAATTCAAGCTATTCCCAGTGAGTTATATGAAGCTGCTAGTATTGATGGAGCAACACGATGGCAAAAATTCAAGCGCATTACGTGGCCTCTTTTAGCTCCAGCTACGACAATGGTTGTGGCTTATACGACCATACAAAGCTTTAAAGCATTTGATTTAATCATTGCAATGACAAATGGAGGTCCCTCCAACTCAACTGAAATTCTTTCGACACTTCTTTATCACGAAGCTTTTATTAATTTTCGTTTTGGCTATGCCTCTGCCATTTCCGTTGTATTTATGATTGTGATTGCTCTTTTAACGTTTCTTCAATTTCGCGTACTTCGCCTGACCAAAATGTAAAAGGAGATTCTTTTATGAAACAAAATCCATTCAGACATCTAATTTTAGGGATATACGGTTTAATCATTCTGTTGCCCTTAAGCTTGGTTTTATTAACAACCTTTAAAACAACGCCTGAACTTTACAGCAACCCAATTGGATTACCAGCAGGCTGGAATATTGAAAATTATAAACAGCTGCTCGTCAATGAACCCATCTTTGGCTATATTAAAAACAGCGTGATTGTTACCGTCTTTAGCACGTTTTTTATTCTATGGTTTTCAAGCATGATTGCTTACGCTATTATTCAGCTACCTCAAAAGCTTGGATGGATTGTATACGGCTTTTTTGTTTGCGGAATGATTGTCCCTACTCAAGTCAATATGATTCCTGTCTTTTTGCTGATGAATAAGCTTGGACTGGTCAATACGCTAACAGGGGTCATTATCGTCTCCATAAGTTTTTTGCTTCCTATCGGTGTGTTTATTATAACGGGGTTTATGAAAACTTTGCCAAAGGAACTATTCGAAGCCGCTCGCATGGACGGGGCGTCAGAGTGGAAAATATATTCAAAAATCGCTCTTCGACTCTCCATACCTTCAATGGCTACAGTAGGAATTTTTTCGTTTGTGATCGTGTGGAATGATCTGTTATTCCCTTTGCTATTATTAAAATCTAAAGAAGTAAAAACGCTGCCTATTGCATTATTGGACTTTCAAGGGGAATTTCTAACCAATTACCCTATGCTGTTTTCAGCAGTCGTTCTTTCTTCTATTCCATTATTGATTGCGTACGTGTTTTTGCAAAAGCATTTCATTTCAGGAATGACCTCTGGGGCATTAAAATAGCAGGCAAGAAAATCACGCTTCCCTGCCTGCCCCTTTATTCTATAGGATTATTTTTTAAAGCACGCTGAGGTTTCGGTTTCTCTACTATTAGGTGTTGGTAAACGTACATTAAAGCAGCTTTTAACAGAAAGATACCTAGCAAATGGTACTCTTTAAAAGTGCCTACCCTAAAAAGCTTTGCACGGCTCATAGCTCGTTGAAAAGGATAAACAAAAAATGTATCTACGATTGCATTTAATAACATATACCTTCCAAAATGGCCATATGTGAACTTTTTAATCCATAAAGAACCTGCTAAAAATGGACCTAAAAGTAAAGCAGCTTCACCTGTTAAATATGGATGAGGGGGATTAGGGAATATCCACCACTTCTTTTTTTCAGCAATATAGCTTTCAACCATAATTAAAAAGGAAATAAACATAGTAGATGATAAATAGCGCTTAATATGCTGTCGTCCTATAAAAGGGATGGTTAACCATGAAAGAAGCATCATCCCGCCAAAAACCCGTGCTGATCGATTTTTTCTCATTTTATCACCTCTTAGGTTTTAGTATGAGATCTCCCTTTCGTAAATATGTTAGAAATAAGCTAATCATTTCTCGTTTTAAGCCTGCTATTGAAAAGAAATGAATACATATATTGCCCTGCTACTCGCCCATACTATAAAAAAACATAATGGGGTGAGTACATGCATGATTATTATGACGGACTATATAAATACCTGCTTAATGCTACGTTTTGGTTTATTTTATTAATTGTCGTGCTCGGGATAGGCATGTTTGGAATGCTAGCTTATCGCGGTTTAAAAAAGAAATAACGTAAAAAAGCCAAGCTGTTTTTACACCGCTTGGCTTTTTTTATTTATTGATCGTTGCGTGGAGGACGAGGTCCCCAGTACTGATAGTAGTCTGTTTTAATAAATCCGTTAAACAATTTGCGTTTTTTCGTCGCTTTTTTACCGTAGTACTGTTCAAACTGTTCATGAGATGTAAGCATATAAATCGACCACGTATCAAGCTTAGAAAACGCTTCGCCCATTTCAGCGTACATTTTTTCAACAGAAGGACGATCGCTTAAACGTTCGCCGTACGGAGGGTTACCAATAATGATTCCATATTCTTTCGGCGTCGTAAAATCGCGCACTTGCATTTGCTTAAATTGAATTAAATCTCCAAGTCCAGCTTCAAATGCATTTTGCTCCGCTACTTTTACCATACGATGGTCAATATCATGACCAGCAATATCTAGCACTTGGTCGTAGTTCGCTAAATCTTCTGCTTCTTCGCGCGCTTTGTCCCAAATGCTTGCTGACATCCACGGCCACTCTTCTGATAAGAAGTCACGATTAAATCCTGGTGCAATATTTTGACCAATAAGCGCTGCTTCGATAGCAATTGTACCAGAACCGCAGAAAACATCGACAAACGGACGATTCGCATTCCACGGCGTTAGCATAATTAAAGCAGCTGCCAGCGTTTCTTTTAAAGGAGCTTCCCCTTGTCCTACGCGGTAACCGCGCTTATGAAGTCCTGCACCGCTTGCGTCAATTGTTAATGTAGCAACATCTTTTAATAACGCTACTTCAATTTTAAACGTTGACCCCGTTTCTTCGAGCCAGCCTGTTGTTTTGTTATAATGTTTTTTCATGCTGTCAACAATTGCTTTTTTTACAATACTTTGACAATCTGATACGCTGAACAATTTAGATTTAACTGATTTTCCCGATACAGGAAACTGTGCATCTACGGGCAAATAATCTCCCCAATTTAATGCTTTTGTTTGTTCAAAAAGCTCATCAAACGTACGAGCTTTGAACTGTCCAACCTGTACTTTAATTCGATCTGCTGTACGAAGCCATAAATTGCATCGAGCAATTGCAAGCTCGTCTCCTTCAAAGATAACCTTGCCATTATCTACTTCACATTCATATCCTAAAGCACGCACTTCTTTAGCGACTAGTGCTTCAATTCCCATTGCTGCTGTTGCAATAATTTTATATTTCGCCATTTTTCAACCTCATTTTGTTTCTAATTATCTACACTAAGTGTAAAAGTACCATATACATGCGCCGTAGTCAAAGCTTTCTCCGTCTTTTTATCAAAATGCAGAAACTGCTCGCTCTTGGTAGAGCCAGCAGTTTCTTTACCTATGTCACGTTTAAATTTGTTTTTAAAAGCTTTCCACTTTACAGTTGCGCAATCGGTTGCTCAACTTGTTTATGAAAGTAAGTATACACGTGTTTCATATGGGTGCAGCGTACATTGTTCAAGCGTTTCGTTTTTATCCAACGGATAATTATGAATCAGCACTTCTATGTTTGTAAATGAGCTCTCTGAAGGAAACTCGAACGTTTGATTATTCGGTGACATATTACAAATAACAACAGCGGTTTTACCTTCTAATGTTCGCGTATACGCGTAAATAGCGGAATCTTCTTCTGCCAACAGCTTATAAGTTCCATACACCAGCACATCATGCTGTTTTCTAATTTTAATGAGCTGTTTGTAAAAATTCAGTACCGAATTCTTATCACTTTTCTGCTCTTCTACGTTAATGTCTACGTAATTTGGGTTCACTTTCATCCAAGGGTTTCCGGTAGAAAATCCTGCATTTTTTTCTGTATTCCACTGCATTGGCGTCCTTGAGTTATCGCGGCCTGTTTCCCAAATAACTTTCATAATCTCGTCATGTGAATCGCCTTTTTCACGCTGAATACGGTAGTAGTTAATCATCCCAACATCATCATAATCATCAATAGAATCAAATTTAACATTGGTCATTCCAAGTTCTTGTCCTTGATAAATAAACGGTGTTCCTTTCATTAAAAAGTATAGTGCAGCTAAGCACTTTGCACTTTCCACTCGGTAAGCTGTGCTGCCGAATTTATTTACAGAACGAATTTGGTCATGATTTTCTAAATATAAAGCGTTCCAGCCGTTAATTTTTTCTAAACCATTTTGCCAATTAGTTAAAATTGTTTTTAACTCGATTAAATCAAGCGGTTTTTCTTCTCCTTTATCCCACAGTCCCATATGCTCGAACTGAAAAATCATATTGAAGTTTCCGCCATCTTCAGCTACCCACTCATCTGCGCTGTCCGATGTTACACCATTTGCCTCTCCAACCGTCATAATATCGTATTTGGCAAACGTTTTTTCTTTTAGCTCTTTTAAATGTTCTTGAATTCCCGGTCGATTCATATGCCCTTCAAACGATGGCACATAATCTAGCTTTTCAGGGTTCGGCAGATCTGGGAAGCCGGCCACTTTCTTAATATGCGAAATAGCATCTACACGAAAGCCGTCAATTCCTTTATCTAACCACCAGTTAACCATTTCATAAAGCTCATGACGTACTTTTTCGTTTTCCCAGTTTAAATCGGGCTGTTTTTTAGAAAATACGTGCATGTAATATTCTTTTGTCTTTTCGTCGAACTCCCAAGCTGATCCGCTAAAAATAGATTCCCAGTTGTTTGGCTCTTTTCCATCTTTACCTTCGTGCCAGATATAATAATCACGATATGGATTCTCTTTAGCAGACCTAGATTCTAAAAACCAAGGATGTTCATCTGAAGTATGGTTAATAACTAAATCCATAATCAGCTTCATTCCGCGATGGTGAACTTCATCTAACAGCTCATCAAAGTCTTCCATTGTTCCAAAATCTTTCATAATATCTTTATAATCACTGATATCGTAGCCATTATCGTCGTTAGGAGACTGATAAATCGGGCAAATCCAAATGACATCAATTCCAAGATCAGATAAATAGTCTAATTTTGAAATAACCCCTTGAATGTCACCAATTCCGTCGCCGTTTGAATCCATGAAGCTTCGCGGATAGATTTGATACGCAACAGCTTCTTTCCACCATTTCTTTTCCATGTGCTCAACCCCTCAAAATAGTGCTTTTACGTAAGCGTTCGCCTTTACGCATATGGCTATTTTATAATGAATACATGCAAAAAAATAGGTTTTTCACAAAAAAAATCGTTATTCTCTTTTGAATAACGATTCTCACTGCGCTAATTTGTGTTTAAAGGCATAAATGACGGCTTGAGTTCGGTCCTGCACATCCAGCTTACTTAATAAATTGCTCACATGTGTTTTTACCGTCTTTAGCGCAATAAATAATTCGTCTGCAATCTCTTGATTTGTTTTACCCTGTGTCATTAAAAGTAAAATTTCCATTTCACGAGCTGTGAGTTCTTCATGAGGTAAAGACGGCTTTCTCATTTTAGACATCATTTTACCGGTTACTTCAGGCTCTAATACAGATTCCCCCTCATATGTACGGCGAATAGCAGCTGCAATTTCTCCTGCTTTAGACGTTTTTAATAAGTAGCTTGTTGCCCCTGCCTCTAGAGCGGGATATACTTTTTCGTCATCTAGAAAGCTAGTGACAATAATTACTTTTGCTTCCGGCCACTGCTTAATGAGCTGTTTTGTTGCTTCAATCCCGTCCATTTCTTCCATGACTAAATCCATTAAAATAATATCCGGGCGCAGCTGAAGCCCTAATTCAACGGCCTGTTGGCCATTGGCTGCTTCAGCTATTACATGAATGTCTGTTTGAGCCGACAAATACGCTCCTACGCCAATACGAACCATTTCATGGTCATCTACTAACAGTACATTAATCATTTTGCTTCTCCTCTCTTTCTACTAACGGTACTTTTACTTCTAGCTTTGTTCCTTTGTCGGGCAAACTAATAATTTTTAATAGGCCTCCAATTTCAACTGCGCGTTCATACATATTTTGCAGACCGTACGATCCGACTTTCTCCTTTTCTACATCAAAACCAACTCCGTTATCCACAATACGTAAAATAATGGAAAAGTCACGTTTGATCAGCAGCACGTCTAAAGCTGTTGCATTTGCATGACGCAGCGTATTTGATACGGATTCTTGCAAAATTCTAAACAAGTGGTCTTCAATGCCTTTATCAAGTTCAAACCCTTCTATTTTCCAATTTAATTCAAGCGGTACTTTTTGAGCAAGCTCATTCATCAGTTCTTTCATTCCAGCCTGTAGCGATTTTCCTTTTAATGCTGCAGGACGAAGATGAAGAAGCAAAGCCCTCATTTCAAGCTGTGATTGATTAATCATTTTTTCAACCATCTTTAATTGCTTAGCTTCAGAGTCTTGTAGCGTAAGATTGGATTCCGTAATAGCAGACATAAGCATCGAAGCGGCAAATAGCTGCTGACTAACGGAGTCATGCAGTTCTCTAGCAAGCCGATTTCGTTCTTGAGAAACAATTTCTTGCACTTGCTTTTGCTGATTTTCCACTTTTTCCGTTGCCATCTTTTGAGATTGCTGCGCTTGAAAAATCATTTTATGATCTACTTTGTTTAAACGGCTTATAATTCGAGACGTTTCTTGAATAAGCGGTTCATTTGCCGACATATGCCGGTGGCCATTTTCTATTTCATATAATCGGTTTTCAACATATGTCCACTGCTGTCTCCACATAAACCCCATGATTCCTCCAATCACACTTCCAATCGTAAGGCTTAAACTGAAGGAAAACAGCACAAAAGGCATGCCAAATACGCTCGTTTTCCATAAGTCGCTAAGTTGAAAAACAGGATATGCCAAAAACACGGTAAGGAGCACGGATACAAATACAAAAAAACTTAAGAAAATCCCCCACAATAACTGCCGTTGAAGAATACTCATATCCTTTGCACCTCTAAATCTCCAATCACAACAGTTGTAACAATCTTCACCCTATGAGCAGATTGATCAAATTCCTCTGTTTTGATAGACAAATTTTCATTGAACGAAAAGCCGCGCTGATGGCCAAAAACCGTTACGTTTCCTGCTAGTTTAGAATGATTCACAGATACTTCTGTTTCGTAAGGAATGAGCACTTTAATATTTCCAAACACTTGACGAATAAAGATAACCGCATCGCCTTTTGGCAGAACAGTATTGCTTAAATCAATCACAATGTCTCCCCATACGCTTTGAATATTAATATCATCCCATTCGTATACGGAGTCTTCGGTTCTTTGACTACCAAGAAGTTTATTCGTCAAAACCGGCCGGACCTGCACCAAACTTTGGTTTGGCTGCTGTGTCAACTCGTCAGTTGGTCTAAATTCAACCGGATGCTTTCGTAATTGAATAAATCTAAGTAAAAAGTACAGGAAAAGAGCAATAACTAAAAACTTAAAGGCAACCGTATTAAATATATTCAACACAAGCCCAATAACGCCAATCCAAAATAACATACGCCCTAATTTTCTTCTCATTTTTTTTCGCCCAATATACATGAACGCACCGGCAATTAATACAGAAAAGATCAAGCCGCTGTGAAAAAACATAATTTCAATAAACAGGACAAATAAGCTGCAAATAAAAATGAACATAAGAGATTCTGTTTTGTTTACGCTTTGCACAGCTCCCTCTCCTTTCTCCTCGTAGATGACATAGCGTTCTTTGGATGCTGCAGATATCTATTCTCTCACCTTAAAAAGACGCAGAAACCTACGCCTTTTTTAGAATACCATGTTTTATGCAGAAACACTGATTTTTTACGATCATTTTACTCTTTTTTCTAATTCAGCAATCTTGCTGTCTACCGTTTGTCTGTAGTAATTTGTATTAATTTGATTTTCAAGCTGGTCAATATAGGTTTCCATTTCGTCAAACTGACTGTAGGACGCATAAGATGCTTCCGTTTTCATTACTGAATTCATACGATGGTGCGCACGAGCAATATTTTCGCGCCCCATTAGTTCCATACGGCGAATATGCATATCTTTTACCTTATGCTTCATTTCTTCATACTTTTGTTCAAGCTCTTCTAACTGCTTGGATGCATCTTCATAAGATTCTTTTACACGCTTTGCTCTCTCTTCGTAGTGAGCATGCTCTTTTACAATAAATTCATGTAATTCTGCTTCTTCAGCTGCTTGCGCCACTTGTGCTTGCTCATGACGTTTTTTCATCATGTCAAGTGCCAGATGGTATTCGCGATTAAACTGCTCTTTTAACGTGTGCTGCCGCTCAACAAGCTGCCTTACCTTTTCAGTCTCCTGCTCGCATTGGCGCAAATAGTGATTTAACGCAGCAATTGGATTTTTTTGTTCTTTGTGATCAAGTAATTGATGAAGGTCTGCAGAAATCGTTTCTTTCATCCGAGTAAATAAGTTTCTCATTTTGTTCATCTCCTTAGATAATAAAGTGAAATTTTATTATTTTTGATTTAAGTCAGCCCACTGACGTTCAAAGTGCTTAAACGGATCTTCTTTTTCCATTTTTATAGGCCTGCTGCTGTTCCACTTTTTATATACAATGTAAAGTACTACTGCTGCGATGATACCAGCAAGAGCCGGAAGGTTTGAAACGGTTGTTAAGAGTACGACGACACCAATAAACCCCCAGAACCATTTTTTAAAGGGGGTCTCTGCTTTAACAAACCCTTTAAATGCTACGTACAAAATAACCAAGCCAAGCGCAAGTCCTACCATGGGGCCAGCATTTGCAAGAAGAACGATAGCAGCTACCGCACCAATCAAAAACAAACCAACTTTTTTCATTTTGTTTCCTCCTTTCGCTTCTCTATATACTTAGTTTAAGGATGATAACGTTTTTTCAAAACGAGCTAGAGCTTTATTTTCTCCTAAGACCTGAGGCTGACAACAAGCTCAGCCTGATTGTACAAAAAAATGACAGCTTATGATAAGCTGTCATTTTGACATAAAAAAAGCTCTTCCGTTATATGAAGAGCTGGGTTGGATTAAAATATAGTGTATAACAACTATTGTCGATTGCTTTTCAATAACGTTCTGTAAGCCATGTTTTGTACCATTGTACTGCAAGCGGCTAGCTACCTCGTACTCCGGTGGCAATTATCTATCTACAAAATGTAACCATTTTGTCCTTCCTTCCGTTCAGTTCCTTCCAGAAAGTTCCCCTACCATTATTTGGGTTTCTCGCTCGAGGGGTTTACCTCGTTCCACTCTTATCATTTCTGATAAGACTTCGTCACTGTGGCACTTTCAGAGTAGTCAAGCCATATCTTAAAAAGACTTAGGCTTTTTCCCCGCCGTTAGCTTTTAACAGCTACCCTAGCTTATGACTTCGCTAGGCACGAACACTACAGACATCGCAGTCTGTGCGAGCATGGACTTTCCTCTACATCCTCATATGTGATGCAGCAATTACCCGAACGTTATTGATAACGACTTTCCTTAGTATAATAAAAATAGGAGTTGAATGCAACTCCTATTTTTAGGTTATTCGTATAATTTACTTCCAAACACATGTTTTTCTAAGTTTGACAAACGTTTTAAAATATCAAAGTTTGTCGTACCCGCTTGCTGCTGCTGAGCCGGCGGCGGGGTAAACGAAGGTTGTTGCGGCTTTTTAGATAACTCTTCTACTTGCTTTTTTAAGCGTAAATTTTCGGTTTGTAATGCTTCAATTTCTTCATGAAATGCTTCATAATCTTTAATAACAGAATCTAGATACTTATCTACTTCCTCTTGATTATAGCCTCTCATGCCTGTTTTAAATTCTTTTTCTAAAATTTCTTTGGCCGTTAAACGAATTTTATCAGCTAACATCTCTATCACCTCGAATACGATAAACCTTATCTTTATTATAATTCATTTTTTCAAAAATAGCTTCAAATGTCAATTTATCTTTTAAAATGTTTCGTCAAGTGGCGTTAAAAAGACGAAAATTTTTCTTCATCCACGATATCTTGTAAGTCGTGAGACGTCACCATTATAATAGGGTATTCTTCTCGTTCAGCACGCTTTTTAGCCGTTTCTAACATATATTTAGGACTTCCTTCGTGCTCTTCGTCGTAAACTAAACAAATACCTTCACTTTTTTCTACTAAAAATTGATTTTTCAACCGAAACTGTGCTGGACTTTCATATTTCTTTTTTGTGATGCTATCTACATAATCTGCTTGACTTAAGACGAATTCATACAATTCTTTATTGACGTCATTCCATTTTTCTTCCTGCTCCAAAAATGGTGTTAAAACAGCTAACTGAAGCTCGGGATACTCGAGCTGCAGATCAAATACCACTTCTGCTGCCCAAATCTCTACTCCTAGCTGGCCACTAATCAATACCCATTCTAATCCATCTTCTACTAATTCCTGTAATTTTTTATAGAGCGCTTTTTTTATGTATGTAATGCCTTGATGTTTTTCATTAAAAATTCCAAGTTCGAATGGCTTATAACCAGTAACCGTTAGCACCTTCATTATATAACTCCTTTGTAACAAAATAGAATAGGAACTGATGTAATCAGCTCCTATTAACGTACATTATCTAAAATACCCTGAATTAGGTCCTTGATGCGCGCCTTTTGTATGACAGCTTCCTTGGCCGCAACCTTTGTGTCCAGGATAACTAGCGCCTGCTACTTGACCTGGGTAACCTCCTTGGCCTGGAAAACCAGCTCCACCTACTTGACCTGGGTAGCCTCCTTGGCCTGGATAACTAGCTCCACCTACTTGACCTGGGTAACCTCCTTGACCTGGGTAACCAGCACCTGCTACTTGACCTGGGTAGCCTCCCATTTGACCTGGATAGCCTGCTCCACCTACTTGAGTTGGATATTGCTGCGCACCGCCAAAAAACTGTTGATTTGAAGTTTCATTTACAACAGATTGTGTTTGCGGGAAGTAATGCACGTGCTTCACATTTGTATGATTCACCAATGTATTATGACTTGGATGAATGTGAGGTACAACTACCTCCTGAGAAGTAAACTGTGTGCAGCATTTTGTTGGATGCACAATTGGTGGCATACATTTTGTTGGTCTTGGATACATATCCTTTTTCCCCTTTCACTGTTTAGTTATTACACTATTACAATATGTGAAGGGTAATGTACATGTACTAAGACAAACACCTATTTTTGACCTACATAAAGGAGTTATACGAATTTTTCAAACTGCTTAAGACAATTACTGTTAAACAAATTAATGCGAAAAATGATACTAAAATCACATTTTTCATGAGGCCTCTCTCCATCTCACCAAAGTTCTGTTTTTAAGCTGTAAGAATCAGTCTTACATTGACTAATTTTATCAATGACTGAAAAATAGAACAATATAAAACGTCTACAAAAACAAAAGAATAATAATTCTGAATATTTTAAAATAAATCAGCTAAAGCCTATCCTTTAGCTGATTTATTTTTTAATCTAAGAAGTCTTTTTTCAAGCGCTTCCTTCGACGTTTTTTTCGTCATTCCCCTGAGTTGATTCCACTTCTCCGAGGCTAGCTCAGTATATAGAAGTGCTTGATGAACATCTTTGAGACGATGCTCATAAATTTTAGCTAACTCAACCAGTGCTTCTATAGCGACGTCACCTTCACATGTTTGAACCAAGGGTTCAAACATGTCCACTGCCTCTTTCCAACTCTTCTCTTTTTTATAATGATAAGCCATCGCTAGCTGAGCTTTTTTATGCTCTTCTTTTTCTTTTTCCGCTACGCCTTGATAAAGAGAGAAAGCGTGCTTGTTCTCCCCCAACTGCTCATACCACCTTGCCACTTCATATGTTTCTTTTTCTGTAAACTCCTCACTAGTAAGGAGATGTTTTGATAAATGAATGTATAAGGTAATAAGCGATAAAATATCATGTTCATTATGTTTCATAATGTCGAATAAGCCTCTTGGATTTTTCGTTTCAATAAAATCAAAATAAATCATGGGAGCTAAGAAACCGGGAATATCATCAACTCGTTCAATTCCAAGTATTTCTTTTTCGACATTCGTAAGCTTAACCGAACCCATTTTATGTTTCCACAGCCTTCTTGACGCATGCAGTAAATCAAAGTGACCGAACTTAGGCAGCTTGGGCAAATGATCTCTCAATAGCGTATGGCGAGTCTTGACGTGAGGCCAATCGAAAGATTTACCATTATAAGTCACAAGCGTCGTGTAGTCTACTTCTTTTAAAAAACTTTCATAAAATGCTACTTCTCCACTTGGCTCGGTTAATATATGCTGACGAAAAACGACGGAATCTTTTAACACCCTTGCGTATCCTAGCAAAAAGATAGTCGTTCCCGTACCTGTACTAAGCCCCGTCGTTTCCGTATCAAAGAAAAACAAATCTGAATATGTGTGGCCTTTTGATGAAAGCGGATGAGCAACTGTAGACTGATTCCATACTTCCACTACTTTTTTCAGCTCATTAAATTCATAATGTCCATGCTTGTAGTCGAGCGGGTAAACCACTTCTCTGATCATACAGTAGCTGTCTTCGGCAAAGTAAGGCGCAGCATGATTTCCCTTCCATTCCTGCTCATAGGGAATAGACGCGCCCTTAGATCGCTGGGGGTTACTTTCAACCGGAGGCTTCGCTTCTGTAACATGAAGATGCTTTTTCATACGGTTTAATTTATTTTTAAAAGACACGAGTTCACCTACTTTGCAGTTGTTGTAGCAGTACGAGCGCATCGCTTTTCGCGTGTTCTCCCTGTGCTTCCATACCAATACAGGACGGACAGCCGCCTTCGCAAGAACAATTTACAATTAATTGATTAGTTTGACTTAGCACACCATTCATTTGTTCGTATACTTTATCGCTTAGGCCAATGCCTCCCGGGTATCGGTCATATAAGAAGATAGTGGGCTGTTCATTGTGCACCGCTTTTATCTGAGGCACTACATGTAAATCAGAAGGATCGCACATCACCATAAGCGGTGCAATTGACTGAATGGCATTTGCCACGGAAATAAGAGCTTGTTCCAATCGTTCTTCAGATTCGTGAAACTGTTCTTTTTCAAAGCTTAGCCACACGGCATTTGTATGAAGCTCTTCTTCCGGAAGTGAAATGGGACCTGACCCTATGTTTTCATGCGTCTCAAACTTTATTTTTTTAAATATCGTCGCCATGGCGCTGACCATTACATCGCCATAACTGATTGAATATGTCCCTTCCAGTCGTTCTTTATCAGATTCTAGAACCTTCAAGTTAACCGCCAAGTTTGCATCGGTAAAATAATCTACATCGACTTCACGAACATACGCTTTTTTCTCATCCCAGTCCAAGTATTCTACTTGATACTGAATGCCTTGATGCAAGTAAATCGCCTCATCATGAAGAAGCGTCATAGCACTAAAGCGATCCATTTCTCCAATTACTTTCACATTTGCAACGTCCGATTGATCAATGATGACAACATTTTCTTGGGATGCAGAGCGCAGACTGATATTATGAGCTGGGAAGGAATCATTCATCCAGTACCATTTATCTCCGCTAAAATGAATCACTCGTTCTTCTTGCAAAAACTCCAGCACGTCTTCAATTTCTACCCCATCAAATGTTTCTCCCTGCTTAAACGGCAGCTCATAGGACGCACATTTTAAATGATCGACTAAAATAACAAGATTATCAGGATTAATTCGAGCTGTTTCTGGATTTCTGCTAAAAAAGTAATCCGGATGCTGAATCATATACTGATCAAGCGGACTTGAACTTGCGACCATCACAATGACGGCTTCTCCATGACGTCTTCCTGCTCGTCCTGCTTGCTGCCAAGCGCTTGCAACCGTGCCTGGATAACCTGTCATTACACACACCTGCAGCTGCCCGATATCCACTCCTAGCTCTAAAGCATTCGTACTGACTACCCCGTAAATACTTCCCTCTCGAAGTCCTCTTTCTATTTCGCGTCGCTGCTTCGGCAAATATCCTCCTCGATACCCTTGAATAGACTTATGTTGAAGCTGGTTTTTTACGAGCTCCTGCAGATACGTTAAAATAATTTCCACTCGTACTCGGCTTCGTGCAAATACAATCGTTTGAATTTTATTTTTCAAAAACTCTCCTGCAATATTTCGCACTTCAAGCGTAGCACTTCTTCTAATGTTTAAAGGTTTATTCACAATAGGCGGGTTATAAAAAATAAAATGTTTGCGGCCGCTAGGCGCTCCGTTGTTATCTACTAACATAACATGAGCTCCCGTTAAATGTTCAGCGAGTTCTTTTGGATTAGCGATGGTCGCTGATGTACAAATAAAGATAGGATCGCTTCCATAGTAGCGGCAAATTCGCTTTAACCGGCGGATAACGTTGGCTACGTGGCTTCCAAAAACACCGCGGTACGTATGAAGTTCATCAATCACAATGTATTTCAGATTCTCAAACAGTGATACCCATTTTGTATGATGAGGTAAAATAGCTGAATGAAGCATATCCGGATTCGTAATAACGATATGCCCTGCTTTTCTCACCTTTTGGCGGATATTTGCCGGAGTATCTCCATCATACGTGTAGCTATTGATTGGCACTTCCATTTCTTCAATGATTTCATTTAATTCACTTTTTTGATCTTGGGCAAGCGCTTTTGTTGGGAACAAATAAAGAGCTCGAGCTTGATCGTTTTCCATAATACTTTGCAGTACCGGCAAGTTGTAGCACAGTGTTTTCCCCGAGGCTGTTGGCGTAACGGCCACAACATTCTTCTTAGCTGTCGCCAAATCAAACGCTGTTTTTTGATGCGTATAGAGCGAACCAATTCCTCGTTTTTCAAGTGCTTCCCGCAGTTTCGTATGCAAAGAAGCTGGAAATGGCGCAGTTTTAGCTTCTTTCTCTTCGATTGTATGCCAATGAACAATATTTTGCTGATACGATGGATTCGTTTGCAAGATATCTATTACTTCTTGTAAGTTTTTTCGTATTCTCATTTTCATCACCTGCTTCTATTTTAACGAATGAACGTTCGATAGAAAACCATAAGTTTTTGTATGTTTTTGGTGGATTCGGACATGGTATTAATACAGTAAATTTTTCAAGGAGATGTTAAAAATGGGAAGCCCTTATCTTTGCCCCAGCTGCAAAACAAATCGAACGCGCTTTAATATCATTGAACAAAATGCAAAACCTGTAAAAATGGACCCAAGAAGCGGAGACGTCGTAGAAGAATACACAAACGATACGCTCGATGCCTTTCACGCTGCTTATAACGGACCCCAAAAACGCATTCAGTGCGGAGCTTGCGGCTTAGTAGAAGATGAAACCATGTTTGTACGGCATGCTGAATCAAATAAACTTCAATAAAAAAAGGTGGGGCCCTTTGGTCTCACCTTTACTCCTATAACTCTTAGTGCTTTTTCTTGATGGAAAAGCAGACATTTTCATCTAAAAAATTCATGTCTTTTCTTATACAAACATGCTAAAATACCTAAAAAAAGATATGGAGATGATGGTCATGTCATTTCTTATTTCGCTTTTACCTTTCTCCTTTCTGAAGAAATTTCGTTTCCCTTCAGGAAGAGAAGTTAATGAAGATAAAATGTTCGATAAAACGAATGCAGAAATGCTTCAACAAAGAGTCAAGCTAGTTTCACTTGCTCTTGTCATTTCCTACCCTCTTTATATTTATATAGGGTTTTCTTTACTTCAACATGCGGGGACATCTCAGTTTAGACATACACTAATTGGTATTCATTTCACTAGTTTCGCTCTCTCTTCTCTTTATTTATTCTTCTATTATTTTAGTAAAAGAAAAGAGCGATTTGCTAACTACTTAAGCACCATGGTATATGGCTATATATTTTATTACGTATTTGCTGCAGCACTTTCTACTATTAACAGCCAGCTTTTCACAGGTCGCGTAGACGTCTATATGATGCTTTTGATTTCCACAGCTGTTTTATGTCCTATGAAATTAAAACATCTGTGCATTATTTTTATTCCTAACCATCTTTTTTTACTATATGGCTTATCACGATATGTACCGGATTCTTTTTCTCTTATTTCAAAGCAGATCAATACAACTGCAGCAGTTGCTATCGCTTTGCTTATCTCATATATTCTCTATACATACCGTCACAAAGAATATATGAATCATTTACAGCTAAAAGAAAGCGAACATAATTTTTTTACGCTGTTCAAAATTAATCCCTATCCTTTACTATTAACGAGATTATCCGACCACAAAGTGCTGCTCATTAACAATAAAGCTATTCATTTTTACAATCTTGCTTCTCAAGATCTTGATCAACTAGACGGATTTATAATCTACCCTACTGATGAAGATCGAGAGGAGATTTTAAAACGTCTTCAACAAGAAAAGCATGTAAAAAACTACATCCTAGAAGCACGTGAACATGGAGATTCTAAGTGGGTTATGATCAATTATGAATTACTAGAGTATAAAAGCGAAAGCTGCATACTCGCAGGTATTACCGATATAACCGATTTAAAAGCGGTTGAGCATGAATTGAGCTTGCACGCTTCAACTGATATGCTAACCGGAATTTTAAATCGAAGAAGCGGAATGGAAAAACTGCAGCTGGAACTGCTGAGAGCTAAAACCAATGATACATCTTTTGTATTATGTTTTATCGATATTAATTCCTTAAAACTAGTAAATGATCAATACGGTCATAGAGAAGGCGACTGGCTTATTAAAACAATAGCAGAATCAATTAGTGGTTATATTAGCAAGGATGATACGCTCTTTCGCTACGGAGGTGATGAGTTTTTATTAATTGCTCCTGAACAAACGGAAGAATACGTACACGAGCTGTGGCAAAATATTAATAATCAGCTAGAAGATAAAAAGAAAGAATGTAAGAAGCCATATGCACTGTCTGCGAGTTACGGGTTTATTATATGTGCGCCTTCAGACGACACCAATCTAGATACATTAATTCAAAAAGCAGATGCTGCCATGTATAAGCAAAAACATACGCGCGTTTCTTCCATCTTTAAGTAAATCATCGAAGTCCTTGCGCCATCGCATCAAGGAGATTCGCTAAATAGAATGACCAAGGAATAAATCCGTACATGAATTACGCATGCACTTTCTTTCTTTGCAAAGAAAAACTATAATAGATGATGCAAGTATTTTACTGATATATGGAAAGGACGTACATATGTTTACAATTAAAGAATATACAGCTGAACAATTGCAGGATCCATTTGGTCTCCTTCTAGGTGAACGCTATGAATTTCATTTATACATTGAGGTAGAAGAAGAGGATGAATTATATACCGGCAGCGACCTAGCACTACGCGTAGTGTATATTAAAGGCGAAGATAACACTTCTATTGCCCAGACTCATTTCTACGAAGTTTCAACAAATAAAGTATTAGACTTCGACCTAGAAGAAGAGGAAGAAGCAGCTGTCAAAGAGTTTTGCGGGAAGCATTTACCTTCAGAGGAAGGGACAGATAAAGAGGAATAATTAAAAGCGGCTAGAACAAAAGTAGTTTAGTAAAAATCCGAACGATGAATTGAGATTCCTGATGGAGAATCCAACTCGTTCGGATTTTTTCGTAGTGATGATGAACGTAGGTTTCATGTATGTAGGTGCTTATAGCTGTTGATTGGAGGGCAAGGCTCAGCGCCCGCCCGCGGAAAGCGCAGTCTTGCACGGAAACCAACAGCGATGTAACAAGCAATTCATACTAGAGAATCCATTCCATTTGTTCTCTGTTCGTCTTTAGATGGGATCGATTTCGTTATGTATCAATATCTTTTTGATTTCGTTTTTCCATTAGCTTTTTAACTACTTCTTTTGGTTCCCAGCATGTAAACTGATAAGCAGGACGAGTTTCATAGCCTAGTCTCTTGCATTGATACTTCATTCCCTTATCCAATTTAATGCTTTGAAAATGTTGACATGTGGCACAGCAATGAAATGAACTCACGCCTTCCCTTCTCCCCTACTTTAATCTATTTTCTTAATCATACAAATAAAACAAATTTGCACAAAAAAAGCTGCCGATCGGCAGCTTTCATATGTAGCGTTGAATTATAATTTTACAACATTCTCCGCTTGAGGTCCACGTTGGCCTTCAACGATTTCAAATTCAACTTTTTGGCCTTCTTCTAATGTTTTGAAGCCTTCAGATTGGATAGCTGAAAAATGAACAAATACATCATTTTCGCCTGGTACTTCGATAAAACCGAAGCCTTTTTCACTGTTAAACCATTTTACTGTACCTGTAGTAGCCATGTAAAAAAACCTCCAAAAAATGTAAAAAATTTAATATGTTACTCTATATTTACATTTATACCGTAAATAAAAAATTCACATATTATAAAAGAGACCTACGCGAAGTAGATCTCCTTTATAACAAGTGAATTTTCACTAAATCTAATTCGAGTATATGGTCAAAACATAGTATTAATTATATTTGGTTGCGTTTACATTATACTATACCTATATGTAGAATGCAAATATTTGGCCACTTTTAACATATGGCTCATCTGTTTTACAAGATATTTACCTTCCTTACGTCAACATGTTATCAATATGGGCGTCGATAATTTCTTTTCGTTTATTTTGCAGGGTTTCAAATAATAGCTTAGCTTCTTCTGAAGTTAACGCAAACGTTGTTGTTTCTTCATGGTTTTCTTCTTTTGTATGAAGCACAAATATGCTTTGTCGGATTTCACTCATACATATTCCTCCTTTTTCGATAGTATAGGCTTTTTTATATTTTTCATGTATGCTTCACACGTTTTTAACAAATTATAAGAAAGGTTAAAACTTATAAGGAGTGATACTATCATGAAGAAATCGTTTTTGTTTGTTGTAGGCTGCATGACGACCCTTTCTTTATTCGGCTGCAGCACAGCAGATCAAGGTAAAGATGGCGTCATTGACGATAATACAGTCCGCAACGTCACATATGAAAATGGAAACAATAAAACGAAAATGAATGATGTAAACGATACGCAAGACGTACAGCGTAATGAAAAAGAGCAGTACAATCAGTCCGGCGGAATGAGAGTAGCCGATGTGGCAGCTGATCGTATCGTAGCGTTAAAAAACGTAAAAGATGCTAACGTAATCGTAACCGATCATACAGCTTACGTAGCAGCTGTATTAGACGATAACAAAGAAGGTAATCTCACAAAAGATATGGAGCATAAGATTGCACATGAAGTGAGAAAAGCTGACGGCAGTGTTCATCGAGTGTTTGTATCAACAAACCCTGACTTTGTAAACCGTATGAACGGATATGTAGACAAGCTTCAAACCGGCAAACCAGTCTCTGGACTGTTTGACGAGTTTTCAGAAGTGGTTCGCCGCGTATTCCCGAACTCACGCTAATATACATGAATGACAAAAGAGCATTTTACGAAATGCTCTTTTTATTTTATTTTTTGCATAAAATATTGCATAAAAATTGCTCTTATAAATTTCTGAATATTTTTATTTTACTTTATTTTGAAAACGTTTTCATTTCTGTAATATAAAGGTTTAGGGGATTTTAGACTTAGGTAATTTACGATTTTGTGGGTTGATAGTAAGGGAAAAGTTTGTTAGTTTTAGAAACCATAAGATGTTTGCATGGCGAGCAATGCTCGTTTCATGCATAAAAAATGCATAAAGGGGAGATTTGGTGGATATTGGTGTTTATATTTCACTGGGCATTTATTTTGTAGGAATGCTTGGAATAGGATGGTATGCCTACACAAAAACAACTCAAGACGTATCGGGTTACATGCTAGGCGGACGCGGACTAGGTCCGGCCGTTACTGCGCTTTCAGCTGGCGCTTCAGATATGAGTGGATGGATGTTAATGGGGCTTCCAGGATCCATGTATGTGACAGGCCTTTCAAGTTTATGGCTTGCAGTAGGTTTATCTATTGGTGCTTATTTAAATTATTTAATCCTCGCTCCGCGTCTTCGCATTTATACGGAAGTAGCGAACGACTCTATTACAATTCCAGACTTTTTTGAAAATCGTTTTGGCGACCACGCCAAGATTCTTCGAACAGTATCAGCGATTGTTATCTTTATTTTCTTCACTCTTTACACTTCAGCTGGTATGGTATCAGGCGGACGATTGTTCGAATCGGCATTTGGTGTGAATTATCAAATTGGCTTATTTGTAACAGCATCTGTTGTTATTGCCTACACTCTTTTCGGTGGATTTTTAGCTGTTAGTTTAACAGATTTTGTTCAAGGTGTTATTATGTTTCTTGCCTTAGTTTTAGTACCCATTGTAGCTTTCACCAATGTTGGAGGCGTTAACACAACAATGGATATTGTACAGAACATTAATCCAGCATACCTGGACATTTTTAAAGGTACAACCGTTTTAGGTATTATATCTTTCTTGGCCTGGGGACTTGGCTATTTCGGACAGCCTCATATTATCGTTCGCTTTATGGCTATCTCTTCTGTTAAAGAGTTAAAACCTGCACGTCGTATTGGAATGAGCTGGATGATTATTTCTATTATTGGTGCTATGCTGACAGGACTTGTTGGAATTGCATATGTAGAAAAAACGGGTATGAAACTAGCAGATCCTGAAACTATTTTTATTAAATTTGCAGATATACTTTTTAACCCGTTAATTACTGGATTTTTATATGCAGCTCTACTAGCGGCAATTATGAGTACGATTTCTTCTCAGCTGCTTGTAACGGCAAGCTCTGTTACAGAAGATTTTTATAAAACATTTTTCCGACGCAAAGCCTCTGACAAAGAGCTTGTAACAATCGGAAGAGCTGCCGTTTTAGGTGTTGCAATTATTGGTATTTTGCTTTCTTTAAAACCTAGTGATACGATTTTAGGACTTGTCGGATACGCATGGGCTGGATTTGGTTCTGCATTTGGTCCTGCTATTTTACTAAGTCTATACTGGAAGCGTATGACTCGATGGGGGGCACTTGCAGGAATGATTGTAGGTGCTGTCACGGTATTAATTTGGGTAAATACTCCGTTGAAGGATACTCTTTACGAAATGATTCCAGGGTTCTTTTTAAGTTTATTAGCTGTCATTATTGTAAGTTTCCTAACAAAGAAACCATCAAGCGATGTTCAACAGCAATTTGTTGAAATGAAAGAAATTTTAATAAAAGAATCGAAGTAAACAAAAAGAGGATGGACAAACATATTTCAATTGAAGGAAGCTCCGGACGATTCATCGTTCGGAGCTTTTGGTTGTGATAGTGAACGTAGATTGAATTGATTTAGTTATATCTCAATCTCTTTTTGTTTTTAATCTCTCTTCCTTATCATATATATATTAAAGATTAATAAAGGAGGTTTTTGTATGCAACATTCTTATTTCCCTTATGAACCTACACAACAAATGCGCGTAGATACACAAAATAGAGAAATTAAAGTAATTGGTGAAGGAAGTGCTTCAACCATTCCAAATGAAATTTCCATGACGATTGGAACGCGCACGGAAAACCGAGACGTTCAAGAAGCCTTAAAAGAAAATTCAGCTGTTTCAAATACTCTGCTGCAAGAGATAAAAAAACTTGGAATCAATGACCAACAAATTGAAACAGCTTCATTCACCATAAATCCTAAATATGATTACAGCGATGGAAAATCGACTCTTACAGGATACGAAGTACAGCATTTGTTTAGAGTAAGAGTACAAGATGTAAAACAAGCTGGCGATGTTTATAACGCTACGTTTTCAAGCGGAGCCAACGTAGCGCAAGATCTTCAATTTCACGTTACAAATGATGATAAATATGAACAAGAAGCGATAAGTAAAGCTTTGCTTAACGCTAAAGAAAAGGCCTTTACCATTGCCAACACGCTGCAGCTCCCTATTAACCAAATCCCCATTTTAATCGAAGAAGGCCCGGTCTATCAGTCATCTGGATCCTCGCCTAAGTTATTAGCAGCCTCTCCCCCTATCCAAGCTCAGTCCTTGACTGTATCCGCTTCTGTAAAAGTTACGTACACGTATTAATACTTATGATAAACTATAGATTATTATAATGAAGAAACTAATCTAAAGGAGCTCTTTGCACAATGACTTCTGAACATTTACTAGCAGCTTATCAGACCCTATGGTTGAACCGTTCTTTCGCTTCTAAACAAGCCCTGACAAGTGAAGATCAGCTTCACGAAGCCATTCTGAAAGATTTAAAAGATGAAATGACTCATCCACGCGTTCGGCAAACACCGTATGTAAAATATCATCTTGGCATAAAAAGAATTCTAAACAGCGGTCTTTCCTCTGATGAAAAAGTTGCGCTTACGTCCCTATACACAAACCTTTTAGATAGCTGTATATAACAAAAAAAGGACTTCCTTAATGGAAGTCCTTTTTTTATTTAATTAACGCTTTTTCTTCTAAGCTTTGAAAAACAGCGTTAAAGTCTTGCTTCAAATCCTCGAATTCCTCTAGCCCTACTGAAAGGCGAAGAAGTGAATCAGTAATTCCTTTTTCTTCACGTACTTCTTTTGGGATACTTGCATGAGACATTGTTGCAGGATGCGTGAGAATGGATTCAACTGCACCTAGACTAACGCCAATTGAAGCTAATTTGACTCCTTGTAAAATATGTCGTGCTACTTCTTCATCCTGCACTTGGAAAGAAATCATAGCTCCGTATCCATTTGCTTGTTCTGAAATGAGTTTGTGGTCCGGATGACTTTTTAAGCCTGGGTAGTATACACGGCTCACTAGAGATTGTTCTTCAAGCCACTTTGCAAACTGCAGCGCTGTTTTTAACTGCTGATCTAAACGAACTTTTAATGTCTTAATTCCTCGAAGCAGTAAAAAACAATCCTGTGGCCCCAAGATAGCACCAAAAGCATTTTGTACAAACTTTACTTCTTCCGCTAGCTTTTCATCGCTTACTACAACTAAACCGCCAATGACGTCACTGTGGCCGCTGATATATTTTGTAGCACTATGAATGACAATATTTACACCAAGGTCAATGGGCTGCTGCAGATAAGGTGTTAAAAACGTGTTATCCACAATTGTAAGGAGATTGTGCTCCTTCGCCAAACTTGCTACTGCTTTAATATCCGTTACCTGTAAAAATGGATTTGAAGGGCTTTCGATATAAATCGCCTTCGTATCTTTCGTGATAGCTTCTTCTACTTTCTCAACCTTCGTTGTATCAACAAAAGTTGTTTTGATACCAAACTTTGAAAATAATCGTGTTAATACACGATATGTCCCGCCGTACGTATCGTGTGAAACTAAAATTTCATCTCCTGATTCAAAAATGGATAACACCGATGAAATAGCAGCCATACCTGATGAAAAAGCAAAACCAGCGTATCCATTTTCTAGCTGAGCAATAGTGTTTTCTAAAGCCTCACGCGTTGGGTTTCCTGAACGAGAATAGTCATAGCGGCCGTTGTTCGTCTCATCTTCTTGATTAAATGTAGATACCTGATAAATAGGTACGTTAACCGCTCCAAAATGACCGTCAATTCCTGTATTTGCATGAATTAAGTTCGTACCAAATCTATGTTTATTATTGTTGGTATGCATCAAATGCCTCCTTCAAATCTTTAATTAAATCATCTGCGTGCTCAATTCCAACTGATAATCGAAGTAAACAGTTTGTTACTCCGACACGATTTCGAATTTCCTCCGGAATGTCAGCGTGTGTTTGACGAGCTGGGAATGTCATTAAACTTTCCACGCCTCCTAAGCTTTCTGCAAATGTAATAACTTTAACATTTTCTAAAAGTACTGACACGATGTCAGGGTGTGAGACAGCAAAAGAAATCATGCCTCCAAATCCAGTTGCTTGTTTCTTCATGATTTCATAGCCCGGATGTGTTTCAAGACCAGGGTAATACACTTTTTCCACGAGATCATGAGCAGTAAGCCAATTTGCAATTTTCAGTGCGTTTTCGTTATGTTTTTCCATACGAAGCGCTAGCGTCTTAATACCGCGCAATAACAGCCAGCTATCCTGTGGACCTAAGATTGCCCCAGCTGCATTTTGATAAAAACGAATTTTTTCTCCTAAGCTACTACATCGAGCGACTACAAGACCAGCAACAACATCATTATGACCCCCAATGTATTTGCTTGCACTATGTATCACAATATCTGCTCCAAGCTCTAAAGGACGCTGATAGTAAGGGGACATGAATGTATTGTCAACGATAGTAAGCAAATCATGCTGTTTAGCTAACGCAATTGCTTCTGGCAAATCAGTCACGTGCATCATTGGATTTGTAGGTGTTTCAATAAATAAAGCTTTCGTGTTGGGACGAAGCGCATCTTTTACTTGCTCGAGATGGGCTGTGTTGACGTACGAAACAGTAATTCCTTGCTCTGAAAAGATTTCATTTAGTACTCGGTACGTTCCTCCGTATAAATCCTCTGATACAATTAAATGATCTCCGTTTTTAAATAGTGCTAAAACTGCCATTACACCCGCCATTCCTGAAGCGAATGCTACTCCTACTTCTCCTTTTTCTAAAGCAGCAATTGCTTCTTCCAATGCTGTACGAGTAGGGTTTGCCGTACGTGCATAGTCAAATCCTGTACTTTGCCCTAAAGCAGGATGAGCAAATGTTGATGCTTGGTAAATGGGTGTTGTAATAGAACCTGTTGAAGGGTCACGACCTACTCCTGAACGAACTAATAAAGTTTCAATTTTCATCTATTTCTCTCCTTAACTCAAAATAAAAAACACTCTTCACAGATGGAAGAGTGTTCGTTTATACACGATTTCTCTCATCTGTTAGAACAATACTGATGTTCCACAGGAATTAGCACCGTTCAAATGAATGTTTCACTTGATGGTTGCCGGGCATCGCAGGGCCAGTCCCTCCGCCACTCTTGATAAGAGTTCTATATAATTGTTGGTGGTTAACGTTTGTTGTTACTAACTTTAATAAAGATTTTCTTTATTGTCAACATAATTTTCTAAAAAATTTAAATCATCTCATTTGTTTATTCAATATACTTGTCCTGATAAGCACATTAAAAAAGAGACGACACCAAGGTCTCTTTTTCTAAGGCAAGTGCACAGATTTTACGTGAGCTAACTTCCAATACATACTTTCTCCATTTGCCGTAATTAGTTCAACAATATTATTAGAAACTTCTTTAAGTACGCCAATTTTTTCTGATTGATCCCCTAAATCTAATACGACCAGTTGATTTTCATATTTTTTAAGCTGCTCTTCAAAGTTTCTGACAAAAGGTGCAGAGGCAGGCCTTACTGGGAGCTCTTTGTCACTTAAAGAATAAGGGGTTAACTCATTACTATAAGGGGTAAGCCATTTCAAATGATGTAAAGAAACAAAGACATTTTTATACACTGGAGAATAAAACACAAGATAATCATTCAGCACGCTTGTAATATAGCCATGCAATGATTTTCCTCCTGTTACATAAATTTCGATAAATTTTCCTTTTGCCTGCTGTAAAATATTACGATAAGAAATCCGCTGACTTTCTTCTATTAAGTTCTCTTCTATGGTTCGTAAAGGTGTATAATCTTCTTCTGAAACCTCTCGCAAGCGATGTATGTGTAAAAGAGGAATATACAAATAATCATGTCCATTATATAAAACCATTACATCTAACCCGAGATCAACAAGTTTTCCTACAAACGTTGTTTTACCTGATATATCGACTTCAACAATTTTATCAATATAATGATTCATACTCATACTCATTCTCCTCCTTTTTCCTATATGATAGAAAAGGTGCTTTATAAGCACCTTTTATGTTCCAGTTCATCATGCTTTCCAACGATAATTTTTCGTTTTAATAACTTTTTCACCTGGTGTTGAAGAGCGTGAACCCGTACGGCGTCCTCCCGAGCGATCGTCTGTGCGACCTCCTGTACGTCTTCCGGTACGGTCTCCAGTACGGCCATCCGTGCGACCTCCGGTTCTATCTACAGTAGTTGATTCTTGCACAGAATCTTCTTCATTTGTATCTCCATTTTGCTCAGAATTTTCTTCATTTTGCTTGAAAGATCCTTTTGATCCTAAGGCAATGGTTTTTACGTGTCTTGGTTGTAAACGTAAAACTTGATTATTTTGTACAAGAGTAAAGTTTCCATTGCGACTTTGAACTAACACACCTTCTACAGCCTCTGGCCCTCCACCGTTAATAGCTACCCATCTATGCGAAAACTCTTCAAACAGTTCATTGAAACTTTTCGCTTTAATATACTCAGGTGTTTCTTCAACTAATAATGGGTTTTGCGGAACAACAGGCGTATTTTTGCTTACAACTTCACTTACACTCTTTATGTGCTCTACATTGATATAAACGACGCCGTCATCTTCTGTTAGTAATACGACATACGCAGATTCAAATGAGCCTAATACATCAAGGATCTTACCCAATTTTTTCTCTGGCCCTCCTTGATTTATTTGCACTTGTTTATCTTTCATTAATAATAAAGTGCCTGCAAATGTGTTGGCTCTGTGCAGTTCTACTTCACTATTAAATCCAGAAAATGTTTGCGCGGAATTAGACTTTGTATCCTCTGTAATGCTTTTAACATGAGCGAGCTGGTAATAAATAAATGTATATTGCTGTTGTGGAATAAGCTGCGCCGGTTGATTATTTTGCTGATTGTTATTTTGTTTTGTTTCAAGAGCAAGTGTTAAATAATCTGATTGAACGTCGATTAAATATCCCGTTTTAGATTCAGGCCCCCCGCGATAGACAGTTACTACTCTCCCTTTTAATGGTTTAAAGTGGGCAGAGTAGCCCGTGCTTTCAGATTGTTGAACTTTACGAGCGCGACTACGATTGGCATTTTGAGTTTGGTCTTGATTTTGGTCGTAGTAATAGTTACTCATTATTTTTCCTCCTTATTAATTGTCCTTATTGGTCATTCATAATGTATATATACGTATCATGTACAGCTATTGTCTTCCTGCATTTGCCTATTATTCTTAAATTCCACTTTTGCCTATCAGTCTAGTAAAATTCAAAAATCAAAAAGATGACTTTTAATGTACGCTGTTCGGTCTTTTACGAAAGAAAGCATAAGGTCTGGTTCCTTATGGAATTGCTCCAAGTTATCTTTTACGTAAGGATCTTTTAATACATATGGAGCAATATAATCATGCAGTTGATAAATGATTGGTTTCATGTATTCTATTGTAAATTGATTATTTAGAACATTGTTCATTTTTTGAATATATCGCTTTTTAATGCTGTTCACCGCCAGTAAGCGAGCTGTAAGCGTATTAAATCCTTGTGCACGTACATAGTCTCCTTCCATTACTTTTCCATTTACATCTCTTCCCCAAGTTGCATCATAATCCCATGGAATCAGTTCAAAGCGCCCGCTTTCATGATTTAGATAGAGCGCATAGTTATGGACAAAACCGTCGTAATTCTGCATACAAATAATACCGACTAACCAAGATAAGTAGCGGTCGACGTTCAGGTACTTCTCAATATTCTGTTCGAATTCTGTATTTGTCCATGTATTAAGATTAAATATAAACTTTTCTAATTTTCCCTCGTCTCCTTCTCTCACTGCTTTATCTTCATATCCAGATAACAAAGTTGTTTTTGGCTTTTTATCCAAATCGCTCATCAAAGAAAAATTAGCATCTCCGTCTACTGCATAAAATATAGATCCATCCGCTAAATTTCTTTTTTTCAAAAATAGTTCATCTACCGATTCGAGCTGAAGATATATTCCTTCATTTTTCCCATTAATCTTAAGAGTGACAAACTGAGAGTAGGGAGATAAAACATCTAAAGAAGAGAAAAAATCGAGGGACAATTTGTTGCGCATAAGCGATGGATCTTTGTATTCAGCGTTTAGGTGTATTTCTTTGGCGCGCTGAAATATTTTCGGAGAATAAAATTCAATATAATATGACTTTTTCTTCATCTTCCGAATATGGGAGCCTCTTAGGAGCAAATCAATATCGTAGCGTTTTTTGTTAAACTTCATCGTTGCCTGAACCGCTTCTTCTGACCAAATATCTCTTTGCATTTCCTTTAAATCTTTTACATTCACAAACAGAGCGTATTGAGGGATTTCTTTTTGCTTCATGATTCGACCACCTTTCTTCAATTATTAAAGTATATGAAGGGTAAATTCTCCATGATACCCCGCAGCATCAACTATTTCCGCAAACTCCACTTTTGACTCATATCAAGGACAAGCATCATCGCGTATTCTATTAATGCAAGACCTAGTCCAATTGACAAGGAGGTTTTTGTATTGCATATTACACCTGAAAAAATTAAAGAGGCTGCTGAAGCCCTAGAATGTACAGAACTGAAATCTTTTATGTTTCAAGAGCCAACTGCCGGTCCACTAACAAAGCCACGTCGCTCTTCTCGTAGCACTGGCCGCGGCTCTCGCCGTTCTACCCGCGGTACGCGTCGCTCTTCTCGCGGCTCTCGTCGTTCTACTCGCCGTTCTCGTCGTTCTACTCGCGGCTCTCGTCGTTCTACTCGCCGTTCTCGCCGTTCTACTCGCCGCTCTCGCCGTTCTACTCGCCGTTCTCGCCGTTCTACTCGCCGCTCTCGCCGTTCTACTCGCCGCTCTCGTCGTTCTACTCGCCGCTCTCGCCGTTCTACTCGCCGCTCTCGTCGTTCTACTCGCCGCTCTCGTCGTTCTACTCGCCGCTCTCGTCGTTCTACTCGCCGCTCTTAATTTCTCTAAACACTCATCTTTATTGCAAAAAAATGCCGAAGAACTACGAATGTCTTCGGCGTTTTTTTCCACTTATAGAAGGTGCACATTTGGAAATATACTAAGATGGAGCGTTATTCATTTTACATAGAAATAGAAAAGGAGAGCTTTTATGAAAAAAAATAAGCATCGAATTTTAACTTCATCAACCACAGATGTTGAAGAAATCAAACGTTTAAATGCGCAGTCTGGACTAACTTACAATGAAGTATTTGCACTTCTTGGAGAAACCTATTTGAAAAATCAAAAGAAAAAATAGTAAGCAGGGACTAGAAAACCCCTTCTAGTCCTTATACTTTGAAAATCCCGGAAAATCCTTTTACTAAGGATGTTAATTGGTTCATAGCTCCCATCATCTGCCCGGCAGTATTCATCATCTTGTTCATATCGTAATTGCCATCACTCGATTTAAACTGAGACATTAATGACTGAAATTGAGATGGCTGAGGCTTTTGCTGCTGAGCTTTAGGGTATGGATTAAAAGGCGCACCTGCATTATTGTACATGGGCTGCTGATACATTCCGTTCATATAGGGAATTTGCTGAGGGCCAAAAGGCATTTGTTGCTGAGCGTACGGATGTTGCGGCATATAAGCTTCCGTCCATGGCTGCTGGTGATACTGTGGAAATGGATGTACCTGACTTAAATCAAAACGTTCTGGTTGATGTTGCTCATAATACGGGTAGTGCTTACTTGTATACATGCAAAATCAATACCTCCTTTTTAATATTACATAATATATAGTATGTATGCAGAAATAAGAGGTGACGTTCGTCTACTTGTACTTTTGGAGAACGTATTCAAAAATATGTAGGTTTCTGTCGAAAGTTTAAATTTTTCAAAAAAACGAGATTATTCAAATATATGGTACGATAAGAACAAGTGATACTACGATACGTAGTGGCACAAATGGGGATTAGGAGGGAATTTACATGTATGTGAACGAACTTCAAGAAGCTTTTATAGCGGTGAAACAATATGAGCCGCAGTCAAGTAATGAATTACTCGATTTTGCTCAGCAGCAGTATTTAAAAGGTTTTTTAACTCCTATGAATTACAAAGCCGCTGTACGTGAACTCGAACAAATTGGAGCTACTAAGCCCGATTTTAGTGCACAAGACGATTAATTTTTTTTACTACCACCGAGAAATCGGTGGTTTCTTTGTTTCCTTTAAAGTGGACACATACTTCTTTTTTGACTTGTTTATACTATAAAAGCTTTAACGTAGTATTCAATAAAGGAGGTCTATCTCATGAGTCGTGGAAAACATTTTGATCACAAAAAACAGGGACAAAGTGCAGTAAATAAAACAAATAACGCCGTTGCTTCTAAACATACCGAAAAAGTTGATTATCATATCGATACAGTAGCTTCACAAGATCACCCAGCTGTTTCTATCCAATCTCAAAAAGATTTTGATTAACTTTTTATTGATCATGATAAAAAGAGGCTGGGACATAACAAAATGAATCCAATCTAGAAACGAACAAATGGGATACATGAGCTGAATCGCTTATGACACCGCAGTTGATCTCCGTGCAAGGCTTCGCTTTCCGCGGGCGGTCGATGAGCCTCCTCGTCGCTTGCGCTTCTGCGGGGTCTCATCTGTTCCGCTTTTCCCGCAGGAGTCTTCGCCTTGCCCTCCAATCAACTGCTAGAAGGAACAAGACAAATGAAACCTATGCCTCTCATCAAAAAAACGAACTACGAATCAAAATTTTTGATCGATAGTTCGTTTTTTAAATCGTGTAAAATACTTTTGTCACAATCTCACACATAGAAAATCCCCACCTTGTAGATCTTAACGGAAGGCCGGGATTAATTATTCAATATCGACTCGAGCACATACTTATTTGAGTGATACATCTTTTTAAATCGCTTTTCTCGCGTCTCGGGATAAAATGACTGTAGTACAACGTTTTGTAAATTTTCTTTTAACGTCTCTACTTGATTAACATGAATATATTTTGGTCGCTCTTTCTTCAGCCATTCCGTTACGAGACTAGCCCATTCATCAAGTTCTTTGAAGAAAATGTCTCCATAAGGCTTTACTTCTTCAAAAAATTTCACTTCATAATTTTCTTCCTGTTGAATAGACGCTAATCGTTCTACAGCTACTTCATTATATTGAAACATGATCTCCGTACTTTTTTTCACATCTTCATTCATCGTTATTCGTCACCTCTACGATGACTATTGTAACATAAACAATCTTTATACTGTATGAAGAACCATTTCTCTTCGTCTTCTACTCCATTCTGTTTCGGAAGGCATGCTTTCATACACAGCTACTTCAATTTCTTGCAGTGATTGGTCAATGCGATGAACTTGTTCCATATATGTTTCTTCACAATGTGTAAATGCTTCATTTATAGATGTAGACATCGTTTTATCCACTAGATCTACTTGCTCTAGTAAGCTATCTAATAAAGTCATCATTTCGCTTGTTTTAACCATACTTTGTTTCATCGCCATCCCTCCAAATTTTCCTTTGCATAACGTATTCTCTTTTTTATTCAATGTCCCTTCACACATGACAAAACTAGTTTCTATTCGTCAAAGAAAGATGTTTTCGACATTTTCATTTAGGGTGAATCGAAAGAGAACATATTGAAAACACTAGTATAGACATTTCAGCTAAGGAGATACATTCTGCTGCTGAACGTTCATTACAACATGATAGGAGGTGCCTAGATATGGCCAACAAACAGCAAAAATCACAGCCTAAAAATAAGGCTGAAACAAAAACCTACGGTGATCCTAAAAAGTTAAACGGTCCTAACCAGCCTTCTACTTAAGAACAAAACGGTCACTTGTGACCGTTTTTATTTACATTAACTACTTGCGCTACTTTCATTAATATATGCAGCTGCTTTTGCTTTTGAAGATACCACTTTGTAAAATGAACTTTCTTTGGAAAATGCGGCTTTTTCATGAGCTTTTGTTCCTCTTTTTTTGTTAAAAACCACTTTTCTCTCTTTTTTTCATGATGTCTAATAGCCGGATACACCTTTCGAAGTGCAGGTGTACAACAACTGGTTTCATCCACAAAATACTGCTCATAATCGTATCTCGACCCCGTATGCTTTGTTTTCAAAGAAAATTCATAAAACAAGGGATAATACTTTTCATGAAATAATAAAGCCGCTAATTTCTTCCCCAAATCAATCCGATTATTTACTTTTGTAAAATCATGAACAGAACAACCGTATAGCTCCCCTTTTGTAGTAGGAAAAAGGACGGAGCTAAAGTGGAATATATCTTGAAAAAAAAACAGCATACTTTTAAACACTTTATCTTGGTAAAAAGGCTGTTCAATGACAGGCTTTTGAATAACGTGCTGCTCATTCACAATTAACGCATAAATAAGCTCCAGTTCACAAGGTTTCTGCATAAATTGCCTCCACTTCTCTTCGATAAAAGATGAAACATTTAAATAGGGAAGTAAATGAAGGTAAGAGACATGTTTTTTACGCGAAACAGCATACAATAGTAATTGCGGGAAGGCATCTTTGAAAATAAGCCAATTTGCTCTTTCATACGTCAAAAATAATAAATCGCGCGTTTGCTTTGATAACGCTTTTTTCATGGTTTTCCCTTGCAAATCACACATATTCCACCCTGCGTTTCGGGATACCATACTTGCGAGAAATGCCCACTTTACTTCAGGATATCTATGATAAAAAGTTGCATAAGCTTGGGTTCTTGATATATTATCAATATTCAGCTTGTCTGTTGTTTTTTTAATCGCCGTCAACAGCGCTTGTTCCGAATTATTGAGTGACATCTCTTCATCTTCTTTCATCTATTTTTATTTGTAGGATTTGGTATAATAGAATTTGTTTGTTTAATAGATTTACACTAAAGGAGTGATGGTTATGATTCGCTATCCTAACGGAAAGGCCTATAAGCCATTGAATACCAGCAGTCCTTCCCCTAAAAAGCTAGAAGCTAGCTATAGCAATCGTGGTATGACGCTGGAGGACGATTTAAACGAAACAAACGAATACTATGTTTCAAAAGGAATAGCCATTGTTCACAAAAAACCAACCCCTGTTCAAATTGTAAAAGTAGACTATCCGAAGAGAAGTGCCGCTGTTATCAAAGAAGCTTATTTTAAACAGGCTTCTACTACAGATTATAATGGCGTCTATAAAGGAAAACACCTTGACTTTGAAGCAAAAGAAACGAGAAATAAAACCTCATTTCCTCTGCGTAATTTTCATGAACATCAAATTGAACATATGAAGCAAATTGTGAAACAAAACGGGGTTTGTTTCGTTATATTAATGTTCTCTACTTTACAAGAAATATACTTGTTCGAAGCACAGTTCCTTTTTCCTTACTGGGATTCCATGAAAAAAGATGGACGAAAATCAATCCCTAAGGCAGATATTGAAAAAAAAGGACATTTCATCGAACTTGGTTACCATCCGAGAATCGATTACATAAAAACTATAGATAAATTATACTTTTAAGAGTATGATATATATGTTTACGGAAATCATTCTCTTACAATGCGTTGAAAGGTAGGAGTTTTTATGTCAGATAATTATCGCTCTCGTGAAGAACGACGAAGAGCTATGAATGACAACAAACCAGAAGGTAAATCTCAAGGAAAACCGAAAAAGAAGAAAAAAGGAGGCCTATTTCGTAAAATTGTTGCCGCAGTTTTACTGATAGGAATCATCGGGCTCATTGCCGGAGTGGGAACTTTTTTTGCTATGATAAGCGATGCTCCAAAAGTTGATGACTCGGTATTAAAAAACTCTTTTTCATCTAAAGTATATGCAAACGATGGAAAGACAGTTGTAAAAGAAATTGGAGCTCAAAAACGTACATATGTGCAATACGATGAAATCCCTCAAGTCGTCAAAAACGCATTTATCGCTACGGAAGACGTTCGTTTTTATAAACATCACGGCGTCGACTTTTACCGTATTGGCGGAGCATTAATGGCGAACTTTAAAGACGGCTTCGGTGCTGAGGGCGGTAGTACGATTACTCAGCAAGTGGTAAAGAATTCGTTCTTATCACCAAAGAAGACGGTTAAACGTAAAGTACAAGAAATGTGGTTAGCTTACCAGCTTGAGCGCAAATATTCGAAACAACAAATTCTTGAAATGTATTTAAACAAAATATATTTCGCATCAGGTGAAGTATACGGTATTGAACGAGCAGCTGAGAAATTTTACGGAGTTAAAAGCGTAAAAGATTTAACTCTTGATGAAGCTGCTATGTTGGCAGGCTTACCAAAAGCGCCAACTACTTATAACCCAGTTACAAACCCAGAGAATGCTACTAAACGCCGTAACACAGTATTAAACTTAATGGCTAAAAACGGCTTCATTACACAAGCCGAGGCCGACAAAGCAAAACAAGTAGATGTACAGGCTCACCTAGCTAAACAAACTGAATCAACATCTAAGTACGATGTATTTATTGATCAAGTAATCGAGGAAGTAAAAAAGAAAACAGACGCGGATCCATTTTCTGCGGGCTTAGAAATTTATACAACGCTTGACACGAATGCTCAGGACTATGTGGATGATGTGATGAATAACAAAGTAGTCAACTTCCCGAACGATAAATTCCAAGCAGGTCTTGTGGTTGTAGATAATGAAACAGGCGGTATTCAAGCAATTGGAGGCGGACGTAATCGTGTATCAGGCGGCTTAAACTTTGCAACAAATATGAGACGCCAGCCCGGCTCAACAATTAAGCCGATCTTAGATTACGGTCCAGCGATTGAGAACTTAAAGTGGTCTACTGGACAACCGCTAAAAGATGAAGAATATCATTATTCAAACGGCACGCCAATCCGAAATTTTGGACGCAACTATAAAGGTTGGGTTTCAGCGCGTGAAGCTTTAGGACGTTCACTGAACATCCCTGCTTTAAAAGCGTTCCAAGCAACCGGTGCGGACAAAGCAAAAGAGTTCGCTACGGGCCTTGGGCTAAAATTAGATGAAGAAGACGGCGAAGCTTATTCTGAATCTTATTCTATCGGAGGCTTCCGTACAGGTGTTACACCTCTACAAATGGCTGGAGCCTATAGTGCTTTTGCAAATGAAGGTATGTACAATGCACCGCATACGGTGACAAAGGTAAAATTCCCTGATGGAACAGAAATTGATTTAACGCCAAAACCAAAACGCGCAATGCAAGATTACACGGCATTTATGATGACGGACATGATGAAATCTGTTGTAAACGAATCATATGGTACAGCTCGTGCTGTTCGTACACCAGGATTAGAAATTGCGGGTAAAACGGGAACTTCGAACTTTAGTGCTGCAGAAAAGCAACGATACAATATTCCAGACGCTGGTGAAAAAGACGTTTGGTTTAATGGATTTACGCCAAACTATACGATTTCCGTATGGACAGGCTATGAAACTGCTAAAGACGGCTATATTTTAAGTCCTAATGAAACAGGCATGGCAAAAAATATCTTTAAGCATGTTATTACTCATATTTCTGAAGGCAAACCTAAAGGAAGTTTCAAGCAGCCGGACAGCGTAGTTGAACGTTCCGTGGAAAAACCAACGGGCAAAGACTTAAAACGCCCAAGCGGCTCTACTCCTTCGAGCCTAATTACGAAAGAATACTTTGTGCGCGGTACTGCACCGACAAAAGTATCTCAAACGTTTGTGAAGAAAGAAAAAGAAGAAAAGAAAGAAGATAAAAAAGAGGACAAAAAAGAGAAAAAAGACAATAAAGATGTGAAGCCAAAAATTACTGCTTCGTATAGCGGAGGAGCAATTTCAGTTAACTGGTCAGCGTCAAACGCAGCCAGTGATACGACCTTTACAGTCACAATGTCATCTCCTAACGGTTCTGAACAACTCGCATCTGGCGCAGGAGCCGGTGGAAAAACAATTTCCAATCCAGCAGCAGGCGCAACGTATAGTTTCACCGTAACAACAAATACGGGCGAAAGCGCTAGTTCTTCTGTAAAAGTCCCTGATTCATCAGATCAAGCTACCGAAGATAATTCTACTAAGCCTGAAGATGACGGAACAACGGACGATAATCAAAATGAAGACAATAGCAGCACTGATCAAAACAACGGCTCTGATCAAGGTGACGATTCATCTACTCAGCCGGATGATAACCAAAACAGCAATAATGGCAGCAATAGTGACGGTAACAATAGCGGTAATAACGGCAATACCGATAATAACAATAACGATAGCGGCAATGCTAACGATGGTAATAACAACAGTAATAACGGAGGCACAACTCCTCCTCCAGCAGACAACGGTGGAAGTGACTCAGGAAGTCAAACACCACAAACTCCTGCTACACCATCGACGCCGTCAACACCTGCTACACCGCAGCAAGAGCCAACAACTGAAAATTAACGTAGCAGTAAAAAGCCCCTACACGTGTAGGGGCTTTATTTCTTGTGAAGAATAAGCATTTTTGCATA
This sequence comes from Priestia sp. 179-F W1.4 NHS, assembly GCF_045369295.1. Classification (NCBI taxonomy): domain Bacteria; kingdom Bacillati; phylum Bacillota; class Bacilli; order Caryophanales; family Bacillaceae; genus Priestia; species Priestia sp. 179-F W1.4 NHS. The sequence continues at coordinate 355,681 of NZ_JBIQFF010000002.1, forward strand.
TTGCTTACGCAGTTCATTAAATAATTCTGTCAGCTGAATATACGCTTGATAAGAAGAAACTCGCTGCAGCAAAAACATAAGTCTCTCAGCACAGTTAATAGGCTTATAGGTTAGGTCCGCTATGTCTTCTTGCAGCCGATTTAAACGCCGAACGGGCTGTCCATTAATCCAAAACAGTAAACTAATATACATAGCAGCAGCTTGTTTCATACAAGGCGCTGCTTCTTTTGCTTTTCGCTGAGAAAAAAGCGTATGCAGTTCTTCCCTTTGAGTTTCCCACTTTTCAAAAAATGGCCGTATGTTCTTTTGAACATCCCTCCAAGGTGTTTTCGTTTCTTTATGTACATCGTATAAAATATCATAAGCAAAATAATTTCTTCCATTTTTTTTATCTACTTCAAGAACCCGATCTTCTTTTGAATAAAATGGTTCGCATATGAAATGTGACGGCACTTCAATCGGTAACATCTGTCTTCTTCTCTTTTCCTTTCATTCGTTTCTTTCCTTCTCGACAAAGATCAAGAAGCGGGCAGACATGACATTGAGGAGACTGTGCTTTACAGTGATAGCGTCCAAAGAAGATAAGTCGATGATGCGTAACGGACCATTCATCTTTCGGAATTTTTCTCATCAGCGTTTTTTCTACTTCCAAAACGGAATCTTTCCACCTGCAAATTCCAAGGCGTTTACTTACACGTTCTACATGCGTATCTACTGCTATTGACGGTACTCCAAAAGCTACGGATACAACAACATTAGCCGTCTTACGCCCTACTCCTGGAAGATTGGTCAGCTCATCACGATCTTTTGGAACTTCTCCTCCGTATTCATCAATGAGCATACGGCAGAGCTTTTGAATATTTTTAGCTTTGTTTCTATATAAGCCGATTGATCTAATATCTTGCTGCAGCTCTTCTAACGAAACGGCTAAATAGTCTTCAGGGGTTTGATATTTCTTGAATAAATCCGCTGTTACGCGGTTGACTAAAGCATCTGTGCACTGAGCAGATAGCGCCACAGCAATGACTAAATCAAAGGGATTCCGATGATTTAACTCACAGTGGGCGTCAGGAAACATTTCTGCTATAGCATCTAGGCACTGTCTGATTTGTTTTAACGTTAACATACTAGTTCTCCTTCTTCTTACAGGTAGTTCCCTCCTATTTTACAATAGGGTTCCTGTCAAATGCTACTTTTGTTCATACTCTTTTAAAAAAGCTGCTTCAAGATTCAATTACTTGGATCTTGAAGCAGCTTTTTATCCTGTCATTGCTCTAGCCAGTTAAAAAAAGGAATGGCTGATGTAGACTGAGAAGGGTTAACAGAAGATAGTTTTTTGGGCTGTTGATTTTGACGAAATTTTTGGCTATGCTTGCGGGCTTGATCAATGGTCTGAATGCCATTTTTCTTCCATTCAAATAAAATACGATCAATATACCGGAAGTTTAATTTTCCAGACATCACCGACTCTCTTAGTGCCGCTTTAATAATAATGGGGTCATGATGATCTTGATCAATCCACATCGCTAGCGTTTCGCATTCAAACGGAGACAATGCTCTGCCGAACTCTTTTTCAAACATTGTATATAAATTAAGCTCTTCTTGTTCTTCTTCGTTTTTTTCTACTTCTCTTGTTTCGTGCATCATATGATGAATAAGCTTTTCCCAAAGCGGTTTTAATGAATAACGTTCACAAATAAGGGCGTTTTGCTGTTGATCTTGCTCAATAGATAAAAAGCCGCGCTGAATTAATGCTCGCAGCGTATCCATACAGACAGCACTTGAAATACTCATTTTTGCCGCCAATTCGTTAGGTGTCGGGAAACCTTCACCGCCTTCAATGGAAACATAAATATGCATTAACGTCATGAATTCCGTTTCGTTCATTCCCAAATCGCTATAGTGATTAAACAGCAGCTTCGGAATTGAAACTGTGCCTTGTTCAAACCATTCAATTAACGTTTCTTTTTTCATATCCGAACACCTCAGTAGTTAGTATATCATGAAGTTTATAGTCAAAGTAATAATTATTCGAAGCTAAAAAAGCTTCTATGTAAAACTTTCCGCTGAAACCATACCATTGCTCTGTCACATATAAAATATATACGAACGATGACTTCCTTCCAAGAATATTACACTAACTTATTTTTTCGAGAATTGCAACTCCCTTTTAAGTTAGACTCTTTTCTATGTTTGCCTTTGTTTCCTTATGATATAAGTAAAAGCCTCGTTTATCTTTTCTTTTTATGATTCATAAAAAAGCTAAAAAAGTATCCTGACTACCAGAGTCAGAATACTTTTTTCACTTCCTTACGGGTATAAACGGTTTAATAAGCGTGGGAATGGAATCGTTTCACGAACGTGTTCTACGCCGCTAATCCATGCTACCGTACGCTCAAGGCCTAAACCAAATCCTGAATGTGGAACTGAGCCATACTTACGAAGCTCTAAATACCACTTGTACGTTTCTGTATCTAATTGGTGCTCTTCTACACGCTGAGCTAAAAGCTCTTGATCATGAATACGTTCAGAGCCTCCGATGATTTCTCCGTAGCCTTCTGGTGCGATTAAGTCTGCACATAATACTACGTCTTCATTTGTTGGATCTGGCTGCATATAAAATGGTTTTAATGACGTTGGATAGTGTGTAATGAATACCGGCTTGTCATAGCTTTCTGCGATAGCCGTTTCATGCGGTGCTCCAAAGTCGTCTCCCCACTGAATGTCTGTAAATCCTTTTTCATGTAAGAATTTAAGAGCGTCATCGTACGAAATACGAGGGAATGGCGCTTTAATTTGTTCTAACTTAGATGTATCACGGCCTAGTACATTTAACTCTAACTTACAGTTTGTTAAAACAGACTGTACAACATGAGACACATACTCTTCCTGTACTTTCAAGTTATCTTCGAATTGGTAGAAAGCCATCTCTGGTTCAATCATCCAAAACTCAATTAAATGACGGCGTGTTTTAGATTTTTCAGCGCGGAACGTTGGACCGAATGAAAATACTTTTCCAAGCGCCATTGCTGCTGCTTCCATATAAAGCTGTCCACTTTGAGAAAGATATGCATCTTCGTCAAAATATTTCGTGTGGAATAATTCTGTTGTTCCTTCAGGAGCACTTCCTGTTAGGATTGGAGGATCTACTTTTGTAAACCCGTTTTCGTTAAAGAATTCATACGTTGCACGAATGATTTCGTTACGAACCTTCATAACAGCATGTTGACGTTTAGAACGCAGCCATAAATGACGGTTATCCATTAAGAACTCTGTTCCATGTTCTTTCGGCGTAATTGGATAATCAACAGCTTCATGAATAACTTCAAGGCTTGTAACTGTTAACTCATAGCCAAACGGTGAGCGCTCATCTTCACGTACTACACCTGTTACATATAGTGATGATTCTTGCGTCATAGACTTAGCTAATTTAAAAGTTTCTTCTTCTACTTCAGCTTTTACAACTACCCCTTGCATGAATCCTGAACCATCGCGCAGCTGTAAAAAGGCAATTTTACCACTTGAACGTTTATTCGCTAACCAAGCACCAATTGTTACTTCTTTTCCTACATGCTTGCTTGCTTCTGAAATCGTAATTTTCACGATTAATATCCCTCCAAAAAACTTACATTTCGTAATTATGTATGCCATCCTATTATACATTTCGACAAACATAATAACAAGTAACAAACAAAAAGAGCCTTCTAACACGTGTGATTTGTGCTAAAAGGCTCTTTTATTTTTAAATATAATCTTTTTTTATTTCATATGACGAGTCATGAATGATTGAATTCGTTCCAATGCCTTTTCTAGCAGATCTAGTGATGTAGCATAAGAAAGACGTACGTTTTCAGGTGAACCGAATCCTGATCCAGGAACTAGGGCTACCTTCTCTTCTTCTAAAATAGCTTCTACCCATGCATCAACTGTATCAAAACCAGTGAATTTTGCAGCTTCAATTGCATTAGGGAATAAGTAGAAAGCACCCTGCGGTTTTAAGCATGAGAACCCTGGAATGTTAATCAGCTTTTCATGAATCACGTTTAGACGCTCTTCAAAAGCTTTTCGCATCATTTCCACCGGCTCCTGAGTGCCGTTATAAGCAGCAATTGTTGCATATTGAGCAATAGATGTTGGATTTGACGTGCTGTGACTCGCTAGGTTTGTCATTGCTTTAATAACTGTAGCATCACCAGCTGCATATCCAATGCGCCAGCCCGTCATGGAATGTGACTTAGAAACACCGTTAATGATAATTGTTTTTTCTTTTAACGCTGGTGAAAGCTGTGCAATCGATACATGTTCATTTTGACCATACACAAGCTTTTCATAAATTTCATCTGATACGATAAAAATATCGTGCTTCAAGCAAACTTCCCCTAAAGCTTGAAGCTCTTCTCTTGTGTAAATCATACCGGTTGGGTTGCTTGGTGAATTGATAATAACAGCTTTGGTTTTAGCAGTAATAGCCGCTTCTAATTGTTCAGGTGTGATTTTAAATTCGTTATTTTCAGAACCTTCAACGAATACTGGTGTACCTTCTGCTAACTTTACTTGCTCAGGATAACTTACCCAGTAAGGAGTTGGGATAATTACTTCGTCACCTTCGTCTAACAGAACTTGAAATAACGTATACAGTGCGTGCTTAGCACCTGTACAAACAATAATTTCAGAAGGTGAATACGTCAGGCCTTGATCGCGTTTGAATTTTTCAATTACCGCTTCTTTTAATGGTGCAAGACCGCCTGCTGGCGTATATTTTGTCTGACCATCATTCATTGCCGTAACAGCCGCTTCTAAAATGTGCTGCGGCGTATTAAAATCAGGTTCCCCTGCTCCAAGTCCAATCACATCATGACCAGCCGCTTTCAATTCTTTCGCTTTTGCTGTAATCGCTAATGTTGATGATGGCGTTAATGCTGATACACGTTTTGCTAACTTCACTAAAATCTCCCCCTATGAACTAAAGCTATAATCAGCCCGCAGGCTGATTATAGATAAAAAATTGGCTTCATTTTCATAAAGCGCTGAAATCTTATATTATGACACATATGGTATTTCATATGGTATAAACGATTTATGATTGAGATAAGCTGTATCGTTTTATAAATTCACCGCTAGAGAAATCAAGATAATAGTATGTTAAATGTTTCTTATCTTTATCCACATATGTTACTTCCCACAGCGGCTTTTTATTTTCAATGCCTAGGCGCACCGACTTAATTTCCTGCGGATTTTTATCATTTTTCACAATGGAAATGGCTTTTTCTTTTGTGATCCCGCTGCTTGCTTTCTTTAAAACAGCTGTTTGTTTTTTGCTTTTAGGCATCCAAGCAATTACCTTTTGATTGCTTCGGTTTGTACCTTCTACTACATAAAATGCATGATTGCCGAAATATGGCTGGGTGCTTGTGACAGATTTCAAATTAAATTCTTTTTTTGCTTGAGATGCTGCTTTTTCCTCAGCAGACTGAACATCCTTCACAGACGAGTGATAAATGCTAAAAGAAATGCCTCCAATAATTAAAAGCACAGCAGCTACCGCTACAATAATTAACTTTTTCATAAAATCCCTACTTATGTACGATAAATTGTAAATACAGCTTTGCTTTGATCTTCTTCATCTAACGCTAATCCGAACATCAAATCTTGCTTTTTCAACGTGCGATTCAAACTATCAACAATTTTATATAAATCCGAGGAATTTTCCACGCGGACAGTTGATAATACTTCAATCCTGCTTTCCATTGTAAACCTCCTAGCTCGTCTATCACGACGCAAAAATGACGATATCCGTATTATAACAGGTATCAAAAACCATCGTCATCTTTTTCACTCATCAATCCAGTCTGTACGTTTTGCGCAAAAACCGAATAAACAAGTAAACATATATAATATTATAAGGAATTTACCTCTTTTTGCAAAAGGAAATTTGTTTATTTTGCAGAAAATTTCATCACATCATAGGATTTTAGCGACATTTTAATAGAGTAAGCGCTCCCCTCTCTTACATCATATAATTCAATCCATTCAGCTGTTAAATTTGAAAGCAGTCGAGGGGAATAGGAACGGCCTGGTTTCGCAAACGCAACGGCAAGCTGTGTGTCTAATTGCTTCAAAAATGTATTCGAAAAAAACGTTCCCTCTCCAAAATTAGGAATTTTCAATATATCTACATGAGTAAGGGGAATGCGTAAAAACTTTTCTTCTACTTCATCTGATCCGCTCATGGCATATAGAACTCGGTGCTCTCCAATCGTGAATAATAGATCCATAGCCGCTGTTTTTTGCTTCGATGCATGCAAGACATCAACGTGTATATTATCCGTTAACTGAAATAAATCATTTTCTTTCCACTTCTCTGTTTGAAATTCCGCCTGGTACTGAGCCGGGACAATAATACGCTCTATATGATAATCCTTCACAGCTCGCTGAACATTTGAAGCATAGTACTTTTGCTGTTTCGTAATTATTAATTGGTTGATTTTTTTTACTTTATATCGCTGCAGCCACTTGTTTAGCTCGGGATAGGAAGATGCACTCCCGGTATTTACTAAAATCGCCTCACCGCTTCCGTCTTGAATCAGACTTGCTTCTCCATCTGAAAGAGGCAGAAAGGTGATCACTACTTCATCAGCTTGCAAACCAAAATCTACGTTTTTAATGACGGCTGCTGAAACCGAACAGTTCATAAAACTAAAAAACAGTACAGCACTTAGCAATATTTTAATCATACACTGTCCTCATTTGCTTATCATAGTATATTACTATCGTCTCTCAAGTGAAGAAACAGTATGCATAAAAAAAGACTTAAGCTATGCTCAAGTCTTTTCATTCCACCATTCTCTGTAGTCCAGTAAGATATTTGAAAACGTTTTTTGAACAACCTGGACTTTTGGAAGCGAGTGAAGGAAATGGTATCCATATGCTGTTCGCGTAATACGATTATCAAAAATAAATATAGCTCCCCGGTCACTTTTTGAACGAATCAACCGTCCAAATCCTTGTTTAAAACGGATAACGGCTTGAGGAAGTGAATAATTCATAAAAGGACTTTTTCCTTCTTTTTTCATCTGCTCAAATTTAGCTGTCAGCAGAGGTTGATTAGGCGATGAAAAAGGAAGTCTGACAATTACGAGACATGATAATAAATCTCCTGGCAGATCAATTCCTTCCCACAGGCTATTTGTACCTAATAGAATGGAATGCTCAAACTGGCTGAAGTCCTTTAGCAGTCTATTACGATTTCTAGTTGTGACTCCTTGGCCGAGCAGGACAAACTCTTCAAGATCGTTTAACTCTTTTAAATAACCATACGTAGCTTTCAACATGTCATATGAAGTAAAAAGCACCAGCATACGACCATTTGTTACTTTGGCTACGTCAAGAATACTTTCTGCCATCATAGCGCTATACTCATATAATGATACTTCGTTAACAGCAGGCATATCCTGAGGAATATAGACTCTAGCTTGCTTCTCGTAATCAAACTCGGAAGGAAGAATGAGTTGAGCAGGCTGAAAGTCATATAACCCTAGCTCTTGAATTAAATAATCAAATGTTCCATTCACCGTCAATGTAGCCGATGTTAAAATAACGCTTTGTTTCTTAGCGAAAAATTCATCAGCCAGCGTATCGGCAATGGAAGTAGGCTGACTATAGATATACGTAGCATTTGCTGCTCCTTTTGGCTCAATTTCAAACCACGTTACGTAATTGCTCTGCTGTTTGAACAGAAGCTTTTCTATTTGCTGAGATATATGCTCAAATCCTTTAACAGCCGTTTGAAATTCATGAAGAGACGACTGTTCATTTTTTGTGACTTTGTCATATAGATCGTCAAAGAAATGTCTTGCCCCATCATTCCATGTAAAAAGATCGTGAATTAAAAAACGAATACGCGACGCTGCTTCTTGAATAGCCGTCCAGTAATGCCCATGCTCTTTTTCCACTTTATATCGATAGCTGCTTCTTCCAATCTCGCCCTGCTGATTGCCGATTCTTTTTTGGACAAAAGAATGAATTAAACGAAATAAGTCATCGCACTCAGAATGAAGCTGCACAAACAGATTTTGAAGAAGTTCAGTGTTAAGATCGATGCTATATTTTACGAGCGTATGATGAACTTTTTTTAACAGCCCTTTGTCTTGAAGGGTTCCGATTCGGTTTAATAGCGCATGAACCGCAAAATAATCTAAGCGCTCTCCCAGTTCTTCTCCGGCAATGTCTTCTAAGTGATGAGCCTCGTCAATAATAATTTGTTCATAATCAGGCAGCAGCTCATGATTACTCATCACATCCATCAACAGCAAGCGATGATTTGTCACTACTATATGAGCATTTTGCGCTCTGTTCTGCGCTCGTTCATAAAAAGAATAAAGCTTCCAAGGATGCTTAAAGTCACTTGGAGACGGATTGCTTTCATTTAGCTGTTCCCAAAAAAGTTTGCCCCCAGAAGGCAGGTTTATTTCATCGCTGTCGCCCGTTTCCGTTTCCGTCAGCCAAATAAGCAGCTTCGCTTTTGTGAGGATCGCATCGTAATTATTATTTCGCTCTTTTAAGAGCTGAATGAATTTTCTTATACTAATGTAATGTTCTCTTCCTTTTAAAACAGCTGCTGTGACAGGAAATGGCACAATCTTTTCTAAAATGGGCACATCTTTTTCGATGATTTGCTGCTGAAGCGTTACCGTGTTAGTTGAGATAATGACTGGGTGGTGATGAACAGAAGCATAAAACACGGCAGGAACTAAATAAGCGTAGGTTTTACCAATACCGGTCCCCGCTTCAATTAAAGCATGCTCGTTGCCTGCAAAGCACTCTTGTACAAAGTTCATCATCTCCCACTGCCCTTTTCGTTCTTCAAACAATGGCAGAGCCTGATGGAACAGCTTTTGCTTTTCAGTTTCAAATATTTCGTAAGTATGAGAGTGCTGCTTTTCATTAGCTGAATGCGGCTGATATTTGTTTAGCGCAATGCCGTGTATAAATTCATAAGAATCATCCTCGGCATAACTTTTATCATCTATAACTTGTTGAATCAGTTCTCCAATTTCACTTTTAAAGTGTAAGCTTAACGCGTATAGCTGCTTCAAGGTTGTTAAAGGGAGCTTCTTTAATTTTTCAATTAGTAAAAGTAAAATACGTGCCGTTACTTCTGCATCACTATCTGCTTGATGAGGGTTTTCATGTTCAATATGTAAATACTCAGCTAATTGACTAAGTTTGTACCCATCAACTGTAGGCAGCAGAATCCGGGCCAGTTCGACGGTATCCACGGTTGAATTATAAAGCGTCTCCATCCCGCACTGATAGAGTTCTTCTTGTAAAAAAGTTAAATCAAATCCCACATTATGTGCAACAAAATAAGCATCATCTAGCAATTCTATAATTTTAGGTGAAATTTCTTCAAATAAAGGCGCATCTTTCACCATATCATTTTGAATGTTAGTTAGTTGTGTAATAAAAGGCGGAATATCCATACCAGGATTTAAAAAACTAGAAAAACGTTCAACAATTTTGCCGTCTTCTACTATGACAGCAGCAAATTGAATCATTTTATCTCCTTGTTTTGGAGAATGTCCCGTCGTTTCAAGATCTACCACAACAAAGCGTTTATTCACGGTCAACACCTCGCAAGTCTGTCTTTTTATAGTATAAAGTGAAAGCCTGCTCTATATGCTTTAAAAGCGCAACTCCCTCTCGTGAAAAACAGAGAGGCTTTCATACATAGAAGTTTTACTTTAGTGTGTATAGAGGTTTATACCGTTCACTTACTAGCGTATGTATTCAAATAAAAATCCCCCTCATAAAGGGGGACTGTTCTTATAGAATTGTACCAGCTGGTTCTTGTTTAAGCAATTGTTGGATTTTATTCTGCTCATTCATAATCGCTACGGTTGGATGATGGTGAGCTACTTCTTCATTTGCTACGAGCGCATAAGCGATAATGATGACGATATCTCCAGGCTGCACGAGTCTTGCAGCAGCTCCATTTAAACAAACTACGCCGCTCCCTCGTTCGCCGGGAATCACGTACGTTTCCAAGCGAGCTCCGTTATTATTGTTTACAATTTGGACTTTTTCGTTTGCTGCAATTCCTACTGCGTCGATAATATCTTCATCAATGGTGATGCTGCCAACATAATTTAAGTTGGCTTCAGTTACATGAGCTCTGTGTATTTTAGCGTTCATCATCGTGCGAAACATTTAGTTATCCCCCTGTACGTCTACAATTACATTATCAATTAAACGAGCTTTAGAGAATTGAACAGCTAAAGCGATAATGATTTTTCCAGCGGCTTTCTTAATTGGTTTTAGCTCTGGATACGTATAAACCTCGATATAATCCACTTTACCGCTCCTATGTTGCTCAATTTCTTTTCGAATGGTCTCTTTAAGAATTTCTACTTGCTTCTCTCCGCCTTCAAGAAGCTGCAGAGCGCTTTGTAAACTCTTAAATAAAACAGGTGCCTCTTCTCTTTCTTTATCTGTTAAATATACGTTACGAGAACTTTTAGCTAATCCATCTGCTTCTCTCACCGTATCTACTGCTCTAAGCTCCACCGGGAAATTAAAATCTTCAATTAAACCATCTACTACAGCAACTTGCTGCGCATCTTTTTTACCAAAGTATGCACGATCTGGGGTTACAATGTGAAAAAGCTTTGTTAGTACCGTGGCTACTCCGTCAAAATGACCAGGGCGCTTCTTTCCACACAATACGTCTACACGATCTCTCACGGTTATAGCAACTGAACGGCTTGACTTATACATTTCCTCTACTGAAGGATAAAATAAATAGTCGACGTTAGCTTCTTTTGCCACGCGCTCATCGCGCTCAAAATCTCTTGGATACGTATCAAAATCTTCATTTGGTCCAAATTGAGTCGGGTTCACAAAAATACTTAGCGCCACTACTTCATTTTCTGTGCGAGCTGCTCCAAGCAGAGTAGCATGGCCTTCATGCAAATAGCCCATCGTCGGGACAAATCCAATTGAACGTCCAAGCTGCTTTTCTTTTTTCATCTCCTGCTGCATGTCTTTAATTGTTGTAATGACTTTCATCTTATTTCCCTCCGTACAGTGCCGTTAACTGCTCTTCTTTCATTGAAAAAGTATGTGCTTCTTTCGGAAACTCTCTTTTTTTCACTTCACTTACATACTGAGAAAGCCCCTGTAAAATAGGCTCATTTATTTTTGCAAATGACTGAACAAATTTTGGCACACGCTCGACTCCGTACGTTAATACATCGTGGTATACAAGTACTTGACCATCCGTGTCCGCCCCTGCTCCAATTCCGATTGTTGGAATGCTCAGGCGTTCAGCTACTTGTTTTGCTACTTGTTTAGGAACACATTCTAATACAACAGCAATAGCTCCCGCCTGCTCACACTTGATCGCGTCTTGGATTAGCTGTTTGGCTTCTTTCGCTTCTTTTCCCTGCACTTTATAACCGCCCAGGACACCGACAGACTGAGGAGTTAACCCGAGATGTGCAACAACCGGAATACCAGCTTGCGTCAATTCTGAAATTGTATAAAGAACATCCTTTGCACCTTCTACTTTTAAAGCATGAGCTCCGCTTTCCTGCATAATACGAGCAGCATTTTTCATCGTGTCTTCTTTCGACACGTGATAGGACATAAATGGCATGTCGGTGACGATAAATGTATCAGCAGCTCCTCTTTTAACCGCTTTTGTATGATGAATCATATCATCTACCGTTACAGGAATCGTAGAGTCATATCCTAAAACGACCATTCCTAGAGAATCGCCTACTAAAATCATGTCTACGCCTGCTTCTTCAGCGTACTTAGCTGACGGATAATCGTAGGCAGTCAGCATCACAATTGGTTCATTGTTCTGTTTCATACGTAAAAAATCTAATTTTGTTTTCACTAACTTTCTCCTCCTTCTCAGAGGAGATGAGCGCACGTCTGCACACAAAAAGTCCTTCTACCTATAAAAGGAAGAAGGACTTTGACAGACTTTATCTATAAAAAGCACACTTTACCTAATGTGCTTACCTACGCGTCATCCCTCTGTCCTAGTCCTTAATGGATCAAGGCAGATTTATTGTCGTATTAAAAATAAAAAAACGAGTATCAAGTGAAGTTCTTGCGATACTACCTTGATACTCGTATTATAATAAAAATTTCTTTATTTTTCTACTATTTTTTAGCAGAGAGCTCAATATCTGCAGAATGAATTCGGTGTATAACTCCTTGGTCATCTTCAATCAATAGAACGCCTTCATCCGTTATACCTTTTGCAAAGCCTTCAATGTTTGCTGTCATCGTGCGTGCTATAATTCGCTTGCCAATACTGATCGCATACGTTTCCCAAAGAACTTTAATTAAACCAAAGCCATTTTTTAAGTATTCTTCGTAAAGGGTTTCTAACTTTAAGAAAAACGCTTGCATCAAAGCTGCACGATTAATTTCTTCACCTTTTTCAATACGTAAAGATGTGGCAATGTGTTTGATTTGTTCATTAAAATCCGTTTCCTGTTGATTCACATTAATGCCGATTCCAATGATGACCGAATGAATCCGGTCAAAATCAGCCTGCATTTCTGTTAAAATCCCAACTAGCTTCTTCCCATTTAATAAAACATCATTAGGCCATTTAATGTCTGGAGAAAGGTTCGTCACTTCTTGAATGGCCTGTACAACAGCCACTGCTGATAGTAGAGTCAGCTGAGGAGCCTGCTGCGGAGGGATAGAAGGACGCAGTATAATACTCATCCAGGCACCAGTATATTTTGGGGAATACCACGCTCTATCAAGTCTTCCTCTCCCTGCCGTTTGCTCTTCAGCAACTACGACCGTTCCTTCTTTTGCTCCTTCTTGAGCAATTCGATGAGCAATTTTTTGAGTAGAATGCACGCTTTCCTCATAATGAATATACTGACCGATTTTTGTTGTTTGGAGCCCTAATAAAAGCTCGTTGCTGCTTACTTTGTTCGGCTTCCCAACAATGCGATAGCCTTTTTTACGAACAGCTTCAAGTTCATAGCCGTCTTTTCGCAGCTCTTCGATATGCTTCCATACAGCTGTTCTTGAACAGCCTAATAAATCGCTGATCTTTTGGCCGGACACATAGTCCCCATCTGCGTTCGTAAACATTTCAAGCAGCGTTCTTCTTATATCTGACTGCAAGACTGCACCCACTTTCTTATTGAAGATTTCGTGTTCATTAACTCATTGTATAGAACTTTCTCCTCAATTTCTTTTAACAGTTGAGACACCCATGGACCACCCTTTTTACCTGTCCACGCTAAGAGATCTTGACCATTTATATCTAAATCTTTTAAAGAATGAATAGGCAGCTCGTTATAGATGTAAAGAAGCTCATGTTCATTCATATGCTCGTTGCTTCGAAGAAGTTGTAAAATACGGTTCACGCTTACGCTGGCCTGCTCTCCAATTGTATACATGATGCGTTTTGACCATCCATTTTCCAAAACGTCTCGAAGACCAATAGACTGAAGCTGAATATCTTTAATTTGCTTATTAGATAATTTCCAGCTTTTAAAAAATGCCTGCTTGTCTTGAATGTCGAGTAGATGTACCAGAAGTGTCCATGACTCCGATACTCGCTGTAGCATCATCCAATCGTGTGCACAAACAGATCGGAATTTTTGCGGATCTACATTCAATTGGGGCAAGTAGCGATACAGCTCCGTATCTGCTACAAGTGCTAATGCTAAAGACGGACGCTTTCCGCTCAGCATTTTTTCGAATTCAACTGTAATGCGTTCAATAGAAACATGCCTCAGCAGTTCACCGTATTGCTGAATGGCTCTTTTAGTTTGATCAGACAGCGAAAACGCCAGCTGACTGACAAAGCGAACGGCTCTCATCATACGAAGAGCATCTTCATGAAAGCGTTCTTTAGCATTTCCGACAGTGCGAATTAACTGGTTTCGTAAATCTTCTCTTCCATTAAATGGATCAATGATTTCTCCTTTTGCATTCATAGCCATTGCATTGATTGTAAAATCGCGACGCTGCAAATCTTCTATAAGAGACGAAATAAACGTAACGGACGAGGGACGACGAAAATCGTCATATTCTCCCTCAGAGCGAAAAGTAGTTACCTCATAGGTCTCGTTCTCATGGACAACGACAACCGTACCATGCTCGATTCCTACATGAATCGTCTTAGGAAAGAGTTCCATCACTTGTTCAGGCCTAGCTGACGTAGCGATATCAATATCTCCAATCGTCCGATTTAAAATGAGATCCCTAACCGCTCCTCCAACAAAATACGCTTCGTAACCGGCTGTCTCCAGTTTTTCAATAATATAAAGCGGATGAATGAACGGTTCTTTCATAACTTCCTCCATTCTTCAACCCTGTACCAATTTATAATAAAGTTTTTCATATTGACTCACAATCTCTGTTGAATGAAATTTATGATTAACTGCGCTTAGAGACGCTTCCCTCATTTGGTGATGCAGCTGTTCATTTTCAAGTAGCTGAATTGCTTTGCTTGCTGCCTCTTCGACATCTCCCACTTCGCAAATATATCCTGTTTTTTCGTGTTCAATTACTTCGGGAATTCCGCCTATATTTGTTCCGATGCATGGAACACCGCAAGCCATAGCTTCTAAAAGTACAAGCCCAAAGCTTTCTTTTTCAGATAATAACAGTTTTAAATCGCTAATCGAATATAATTCTGCTACATTTTCTTGTTTCCCCAGAAATAACACAGAATCTTGAAGATTTAGCTCTCTTACTAATTGAGACACAACCGTCATTTCAGGGCCGTCTCCTACAAGCAGCAGCTTAGACTGAAGCTTTTTATTAATAATAGCAAATGTTTTGACTATATCTGTAACTCGTTTGACTTGACGAAAGTTTGAAATATGAATAACGACTTTTTCATTTTCTAATATGCCGTACTCCGCTTTTAAATACTGAACTTCTTTTTTATGATAAACTCGTTCATCAATAAAATTATACATCGTTTCAATTTCTTTATCTGGACTAATTAAATGGTGAGTTTGATCAACAAGTGACTGAGATACAGCCGTCACTGCATCTGATTTTTCAATTCCAAATTTAATTAAATCTTTTAACGATGGATCCTCTCCTAGAACCGTAATATCTGTCCCATGAAGAGTCGTCACAATTTTCACTTCGTGCTCTACCATTTGTTTAGCTAAAATCCCGCAAACGGCATGGGGGATTGCATAGTGCGTATGAATAATGTCAAGCTTTTCTCTTTTAGCCACTTCAGCCATTTTACTGGATAAAGCCAGATCATACGGAGGGTATTTAAAGACGGAGTACTGATTTACATCTACTTCGTGAAAATAAATATTTGGATATACTTTCGTCAATCTAAAAGGCATGCTAGAGGAAATAAAATGAATTTCGTGCCCCTTTTCAGCCAGCAGCTTCCCTAGCTCCGTTGCTACCACTCCTGAACCTCCAACGGAAGCATAACATGTAATACCAATTTTTAACTTCATTTATTTTCCACCTACTAAATCGTCGTACATCAAAATCGGTTTTTTAGATAAAAAACCTTCACCGTATGCTACCCCGACTTCTTTGCCAAATAATCGCTCTCTGCTCTCTACCGTTTCAATATATCCGTTTACCAGCGGCGTATCAAACGTATCTGCTGTTTTTATAAATTGACTTTCATAAGCCTCTAGACTAGCTACTTTCTTTTGAAACGTGCTTGATACATCTACGATAAAATCTGGCTTATGAAATCCATTTATCATATAGAAATAAAGAGACTCCGCACGATGAGCTTTTTGCTTTTTATCATCGATATAATTTTTAACGCCCGCAGAAAACACGGCCTCTTCTACAAGTTTTGCACAATTTCCATGATCAGGATGACGATCTTCAAAGTAAGGAGCAAATATAATCCTTGGTTGATACGTGCGAATGACTGATGCAATTTCAGCTATATACTCTGCCTTTAAAACCAAACCTCTGTCTGGCAAATGCAGATGGATTCGCTCATGAACACCTAAGACATCAGCCGCTTTGGTCGCTTCTTGTTTTCGAAGTTCAACCGTTCCATTTGAAGAAAGTTCAGCTTGCGTCAAATCGCAAATAACTACCTTCAAACCTTGTTCACTCATTCTTGCAATGGTTCCACCCATGCCGATTTCTACATCATCGGCATGGGCACCAAAGGCAAGGATATCTATTGTTTCTTTCATTATCTTCACCCTATTTTTTTATAATTGAACGCCAATGCAAATCGCCTCGTTCAAGTCCATGAATTAAAATCTCTGCTGTTCCCATATTTGTTGCAAGAGGAACTGCATAGACGTCACAGAGACGCATCAGAGCTGAAATATCAGGTTCATGGGGCTGAGCTGTTAACGGATCGCGGAAAAAAATAACCATATCCATTTCATTTTGAGCAATTAAAGCTCCTATCTCCTGATCTCCTCCGAGCGGCCCTGATTGAAAGCGGTGAACCTTCAAACCTGTTGCTTCTGAAATACGCGTTCCTGTTGTTCCTGTTGCGAACAGCGAATGTTCCTGTAAAATCGCTTGATAGGCTGTTGTGAATTGTACCATATCATTTTTCTTTTTATCATGTGCAATTAAGGCGATTTTCATTTTTCTCGCTCCTTAGTCAATAATATTTTCTAACCCATATACAAGTGTGTCTACGTTCATAACTGTATCAACAGCTAGCTTCACACCTGACATAAAAGAAGCACGGTTGTATGAATCATGACGAATTTTTAATGTTTGTCCAAATCCTCCGAACATCACTTCTTGGTGAGCAATCAGTCCTGGCAAACGTACGCTATGTAGGCGGATTCCTTCATAATCTGCACCGCGTGCTCCCTCTAGCAATTCTTTTTCCTCAGGATGACCTTGTTTTTTTGCTTCACGAACTTCACTGATAAGCTCCGCTGTTTTTAAGCCTGTTCCTGATGGTGCATCTAACTTTTGATCGTGATGCATTTCAATAATTTCAACATCATCGAAGTATTTAGCTGCCATTTGTGAAAACTTCATCATTAAAATAGCGCCAATCGCAAAATTAGGTGCAATGATACAGCCAAGCTCCTTCTCTTCAGCAAGCTGCTTTAATTCTTTTAAATCTTCTTCTGAAAAGCCCGTTGTTCCTACGACAGGTCTTACTCCATATGTTAGGGCTGTTTTAGTATGAACGCGCCCAATTTCAGGTGTTGTCAAATCAACTAAAACATCTGCCTTAACGTCTTGAAAACATTTTTCAATATCCGTGTAGATTGGCGCTTGTACATTTGGCATTCCTTCAATATCACTTATGTATTTTCCCTCATTAATACGATCTACCGCTGCTACTAATTCAAAATGCTCTGTTTCTTCCATTAATAATACGGCTTCTTTTCCCATACGACCTCTTGGTCCTGCAAGTACAATTCGAATTTTGTCCATTCTTTATCTCTCCTTAGTCTTCTTTTTTCGTCCAGCGATCTTTGTCACGCGTATTAAATTTATTCATAACGCGATCATGCGCTTCTTGTAAATCGATATTTAATGAATTTGCAAAGCAAATTAATACAAATAAAATGTCGCCCATTTCTTCTTCGACCGTACGTTCTGCTTCAGTCGTTTTCTTCGGCTTTTCACCATAATAGTGGTTAATTTCGCGCGATAATTCGCCCACTTCTTCCGACATGCGCGCAAGCATAGCAAGAGGACTAAAATATCCTTCTTTAAATTGGCTAATATATGCATCAACTTCTTGCTGCATTTGCTCCATCGTTTTTTTTGACATCTTTTTATTTCACCTCTTTTAGAAGTACACTCAGCTTACTATTATAACATCTTTACTTCAAATTATTTAGTGTAATTACTTCTTCTTACCAAGCCTTTATCAGATGCTCTTTCACAATATTCCTCATGTTTCCCTTAATTCTCAAAAATCTGTCTATATTTTACGAATTGAGGATACTACTAATACATAGCACTAGAAGAAACGTCATCACTTTTTACTATTTTCAAAAATCTTTTCGATAGTTATTTACGAAATGAAATATATTCCTTTATGATAAGGTAGTGCAAAAACGGTCATAGGAGGTTTGTAAGTATGAAAGGTCTCAGATTAAAAAATATTATTTTTATACTGCTTGGTGCTGCCATATTTGCGTTTGGACTTGTTAATTTTAACATGCAAAACAATTTAGCTGAAGGTGGATTCACAGGCATTACCCTGCTTTTATTTTTCTTATTTAACATTGATCCCTCTTATTCTAACTTAGTGTTAAATATTCCTTTGTTTTTTGTAGGGTGGAAACTATTAGGGAGAACAGCATTTATTTATACCATGCTCGGAGTTGTTAGCTTATCGCTATTTTTATGGATATTCCAGCGCTTTCCGGTGAATATGCCCCTGCGCCATGATATGACTCTAGCAGCTCTTTTTGCCGGTGTTTTTATTGGAGTGGGTCTTGGCATTATTTTCAGGTTTGGAGGAACAACAGGAGGAGTCGATATCATTGCCCGTGTTGTTCAAAAATATATCGGGTGGAATATGGGGAAAACGATGTTTCTTTTTGACTTTATTGTAATTAGTGCGTCTCTCATTTATTTATCCTACCGAGAAGCTATGTACACACTTGTTGCAGTCTTTGTCGCTGCACGGGTTATTGACTTTATGCAAGACGGTGCGTATGCGGCCAAAGGCGCAACCATCATTTCGAATCATAACGAAGCCATATCGGATAAAATTATGAAAGAAATGGATCGAGGCGTGACGATTTTAAAAGGACAGGGTTCGTTTTCTAAGCAAGATACCAACGTGCTATACTGCGTTGTTAGTAAAAATGAAATTTTCCGTTTAAAGCAAGTTATTACTTCTGTAGATCCACACGCCTTCGTTGCAGTTACGGATGTTCATGATGTCTTAGGTGAAGGATTTACCCTTGATGAAAATAAAAAACCGCTTGAAAGATAAAAAAATACCGCTAATGCGGTATTTTTTATTAGTCGTCGTTATTCATTCCTGTATAAATCATGATTAAACGAACCAACTCAAGAACTGCTACTGCTGCGGCTGCTACGTATGTTAAAGCCGCTGCGTTAAGCACTTTGCGCGTCTCGCGCTCTTCGTCATTTCGAATCGCTCCGACTGAGACGATTTGCGTCATCGCTCGGCTTGAAGCGTTAAATTCAACAGGCAGTGTTACAACTTGGAATACGACCGCTGCTGCCATGAAGATAATACCTAACAATAGCAACGGCTTAATCGACGCGATAATTCCAATCATAATTAAAATCCAAGAAGCGTTTGATCCAAGGCTTGCCACCGGCACAAGCGAGTGGCGAAGGCGTAAAAACGAATAGTTTTCTTTGTCTTGAATCGCGTGTCCCACTTCGTGAGCCGCAACGGCAGCGCCTGCGACAGACGTTCCGTAATAGTTGTCTTCTGACAAACGAATGACTTTTGAGCGAGGATCGTAGTGATCGGATAAAAATCCGCCTACAGGCTCTACGTGAACGTTGTACAATCCGTTTTCATCCAAAATTTTTCTTGCTACTTCTGCGCCTGTCATTCCTGATGAGTTGCTTACTTGTGAATATTTTTTGTAAGCACTTCTCACCTTAAACTGTGCCCAAATTGGCACAAGGATAATAATGAGAAAATAAATCAAAAAGCTCATTTACCCACACCTTTCATTATGTGTTTGACTACTCTTTTATTTTAGACAATTCTGCGCTTTTACGTCAATCATTACGCCCTCTGGCTGACTTTCTTTTCTGGTCAGCGAAATACTTTCGCGCTCCTACATAAAAAAGTGTAGCAATAATAATACTTCCGGTGGTGATTGTAACCCAAATAAAAGACGGGTCCGTACGATTTTCTTTTACTTGTTCAAAAAAATCTTTTAAATTTTGTTCCATTTGGTTGAACTGGTCATCGTTAATCTCACTTAGCGTTCCTTCACTTTGTAAAAAGTGAACGTCTGCGCTCACACGCTGTACGTAGGGAGACGACACGTCTACCTGCGCGCTCGGTAAGATCATATCATATTCCTTTAAAAATTGCTTAAGCTGCGCTTCATAAGCCGCCTGTTCTCCTTTTACTGCTTCATTTCGCATCTCTTTAAATGTTGCTAGCATACTGCCTTCGAGTTCAGTCCACATAGGCTGATGCTTGCTGTGCAGCGCATCGACTAATAATCGAAATTGAGTAGCTTTTTGAAGACGTTCTTCATCACTGGAATCAGAAGATAAAAGAGACCTTTCTACCTGTTCATAACAAAGAGTTAAAATACGTATATCTTCGGCCGATACGCCCAAAGAAGCTGTATTGAGACTGGTAAATTCATTCGAAAAATTTCTGAACAAATGTTGGGCTGCTTTATACTCCTTTTGCTCTACAAGCGATAGCGTTTGATCAGATAAGTTATCAAGCTTTTCCCACTGCCCTTCAGCTGCATGTACAGTAGTCGTATATGCAAAGAAAAGTACGAGCAATATTCCTACTATTCTTCCTTTCATTCTCGTCCCTCCTCTAACCTCTACTAAAACTTATGAGAAAGAGGACAAGAGTAGACCTATTTTCAAAAGGAAGTTTTAATCTTACTATTCATTCATCGGAGTAATAAAGTTTTGCGTATAATACTTCTCATATACACCTACACCAAGACGCGTAAACTCTTTATTGAGTAAAGCCTTACGATGTCCCTCACTATTAAGCCACCCTTCAACCGCAGCGATTCCATCCTGATAATTCGAGGCAATATTTTCGCCCGCGATACGGTATACTACATCACCTTTTTGCAGACGGTTGCCTAAATCACCTTGTGATGGTGAAACGTGAGAGAAATAGTTTAAGTCACTCATTTCTTTGCTGTGTAAATAAGCTACTCCGGCAGTGGCTTCGTCCCAAGCTAAAGGTGACAGCTGAAAACGGTCTCGAATTACATTTGTAATATCGATAATTTGCTGCTCTTCTCCTTCTTGGACACTTTTCCACTCCTCTGCTGTCAATGACGGAGCTGTTGGAAGCTCGCCGCGATAAACAATTTCGTACGGACGCTGTTTTAATAGCGTGTCCATATCCATAATTCGAATACTTGAGATTGTATTAAGGAACTGATCAAAATATAGTTGGACGTATACATCTCCATATTTAATAATTGGACGCATTTTCATATCCTCTTCACTCAGACGAAATCGGTATTCATTTCCGTCTTTTTGAAGCGTGAGTTCGGATGAAAGTGAAACTCTTTTTTCCACTTCTTCTCGCTTCTCACCAATCTCAAAAGGATCTGTATTTGTTTTTGAACCAATGACGTATACGGATACGACTTGATTATTTTCTACTCCTACCTGCGCATACGTTTGACGATTTTTTTTGTAAATCCACCAGTCATAGCCATATGCAGAAGAATCAATACGATCCGGCTCTCCAAGCATTCCAATTAACTGTTCTGAATGATCTCCAATGAGCCTCATCATATTTTCACTTTGTTTTTCATAAGAAGCCACTTCTTGGGTGGGCTGACTTTTGGAATCCGTTTGGTTTTGCTCAATATTTTGACCCGTTAGATATTTTTCTAGCTGAGGTAAATAATCCTCCGCGTATACAAATGCCACTATTAATACGAGAATAAAAATAACTTTTTTCAGCTTTTCTTCCTCTCCTTACACCTGTTTTCTTTACCTGTTTAACTTATTTTTATCTCTATTATACATGCATTCAAAAAAAAATAGCTATCGGTATGAAGGAAACAAAAGAAAAAGCCAACTATTTACGAATATCCTGCAAACAGTTGGCTTTCGCTTTTTAATGCGTATGTTCTGAAATGTCTGAGAGCGCTTCTCCTGCACGTTCATTTGCATAGCGAAACGTTGATAAATCACCTAGCGAAACAATCCCGACTAGCTTTTGATTTTCCACAACAGGAAGACGACGGATTTGATGTTGAGCCATAAGCTTAGAAGCTTCTTCTACAGAGGCTTCCGCTGTAATAGTTATAAGCTCTTCACTCATAACATCCGTTACTTTACTTGAATTTGGCTTCTTTTCTGCAATGCCTTTTATAACTAAGTCTCGATCTGTAATCATTCCTACTAACTGATCTCTATCGACAATTGGAATTGCGCCTACATTCCATTCCTTCATTTTCACTGCCACTTCATATACGTTATCGAGCGTGGTGCATGTTTCCGTATCAGCTGTCATTACCTCTTGTACAGTTTTCATTGTTTTATCCTCCTTTACATAGTGTGTTCGCTTTATAGTGTGACCAACTTTTTAGTAAACTTTCGCATTTAAAACGTTTAAATAAAAATAGATAACGTTTACATTTTTCCTTATTAGATATTGCAAGTTTTATCCATTCGGCTTATGATTTAGTTGGGGTATATCTGTTTTGGGAGGGAGTTCATATGAAATTTGAATATGCAAAGTTTGATTCATTAAAGGTAGATTTAGATTTATTAGATGAGATTATGCATCAATTTGGCCTGGTCCGCGCCGGACAATGGGATTATGAACGCGTCACGTACGATCGAAAATTCGAGTTTCAGCGAGATACTTTCTATTTGCGAGTCCAAGGACATGCTATTTCAGGCGATGTAGGGGGCAGGCATGCTGTTATTCACCTTATGACACCTCTATTAGGCAAACATTATTATCCTCATGGTGTAGAATATGGAGACGGAGAATATTTCCCGCCATCCCTTGTAGAACAGTGTGAAAAGATATTAACACAAATCAAATCACAGCTTGAAACCGTTCAGCTATAGAATTAGAAAAAGCGCAGTAATCAGACTGCGCTTTTTTTAATTCAAAGGAGGAGTAGACGGACATTCCTTTGGTTTTATATCTTGAGATTCAGTAAAATCAGGCATGTACGTATCTTTCTCTCGTTCTTTTCGAGCCCACTGAAAAAAAATAAAGCCTAAAACCGTTCCATACACAATTTCTTGAATGATCTTCATAATAACGCCGCCTAGCTGCTGGTCTTCCACGGGTGGCAGCGTATTAAACATCTCGGGAGCAAGCTGACCTAAACTTGCAATCATAGAAGGCGGTACACAAAGGGAAAGAGCTTGTACCCAAGCGCTTGAGTCTGTATACGTCGCATACAAAGAATGGTTTGCAAAAATAATCAGCGCGCACGCTGGAGTAAGAAGTACGCCATCTGCAAAAATGTATCCAAGCTTTTTTAAAGAACTTAGCGTTTGTTCTTCTTCTAGCTGATTAATGAGTGGCCACCACATACAAAATGCAGCGATAAATAATACAACACTCACGATTCCGTGAAGCGTCATATCCGTTTTAATAACATCAAAAAGCAGCGGAATATGATACAAAGAAAATAACCCATTGAATAATAGTAAAGCAATTAAGGGCTTTGTAAAAAATTTAAAAACAGGTTTAACCCCTCTTACATAAATAACAGAACGAGCTAACCACGGTGGAATTCCTAAAATAAAAAGCGGGGGAATCACCAAGTAAACAATTGCCATTTGCGTCATATGAGCACTAAACATAAAGTGCCCTAGTAAATCTACAGGTCCTCCTTTACATATATACAAAAGAACCATGCTGATAACAAAATACGCTTTTGTTTTTCTGTCTACGGCCGCCGCTCCTATAAAATTCCCTCTCCATCTACCAACGATGAGAAAATATAAGACGGTCACCAGACAAATGGTTAAAAAATAGTAAGGACTCCAAAGTGCTTCAAAACCAAACATCTGCAAATTGTTAATCAACGTCTATTCCTCCTTCTACAGATGATGAAAAGGACTGGCGCATGCCAGCCCTTTTCTTTACCACCAAATAATGGTTACAAAAGCTAAAATGGTTAAAAGAGCTACCAATACGCCTGAATACAAGAAAAATGCTGGTATGGTATGTCCTTTGTGGTTCATATGCATGAAATAATAAAGTTGAAAGATGACTTGAACAACCGCCAAGAGCACAATCACCGGCATAATGTACCATCCGCTAAACTCTTGATAAACCGCAAAAAAAGCAATTAGTGTTAAAAACAACATCATTGCAAAAGAGATAACTTGCATCTTCATATCTTCTGCGTTTCTTTTTTTACGATATTCTAAATTGAGCCTTGGGTTATCTGAGTTTGATTGATTTGTCGTCATCAGCTTATCCCACCATTCCCATTAAATATACAACCGTGAAAATAAAGACCCACACAACATCGATAAAGTGCCAGTATAAACTTGCGACATAATATTTAGGAGCGTTATATAAGTTTAGCCCCCGCTTCGCATTTCGAATCATCAAAGAACCAATCCAAAGCAGTCCGAACGTTACGTGAGCTCCGTGTGTCCCAACCAGTGCGTAGAAAGAAGAACCAAATGCGCTGCTTGTAAACGTATGCCCTTCATGAACATAATGCCTGAACTCATAGATTTCTAGCCCTAAAAACGCTAAACCTAAAAGCCACGTAACGCCTAACCATAGCTGCATCTTTTTAAACTCAAAATTTTTCATATGATACATAGCATATACGCTTGTTAGTGAACTTGTTAATAAAATCATAGTTGCTGCAAAAACAAGCTTAATATCAAACAATTCTTCCGGCTTAGGTCCTGACATCGTTGAATTGCGCAAAGCTAAATAAGTAGCAAAAAGTGAAGCAAACAAAACCGTCTCCCCGCCTAAAAAGAGCCAAAAGCCGGTAAATTTATTTTTCCCTTCAAGCGTTGCTTTTTCAGGCGAAGCAGGGAAAGTTTCAGCGGTTAGCTTTTGTTCAGTCTCCATTACATCTTCGCCTCCTTGTCATCATCAACTAAGTCTTCTTTGTGAATATGAAAGCCGTGATCATCAATCCATGAACGGAAGAACATCGATAAAAACATGACGATCATTCCGATAATCCCTACAACGTCTCCCCACGCATGATCATTTCGATACAAAAAGCCAATCCCTGCAATAAACATCCCAAGCGATATCATAAATGGAATAAACGATGAGTTTGGCATATGAATATCACCAAGAGGTTCGGCTGGCGTCATTTCTTTATTTCCTGCCATTTTTTCAATCCAATATGCATCTAACCCGCGTACAAGCGGCGTTTGTTTAAAGTTATACTCTGGTGGCGGAGATGAAATAGCCCATTCTAATGTACGTCCGTCTCCCCAAGGATCTCCTCCTACCTTTTGTCCTTTGGCAGTGGTTTTTATAATGTTAACAAGTAAAATGAGCGTAGCAACCGCCATGAAAGCAGCGCCTGATGAACTGATTGCATTCCCAAGGTCGAGACCTTGATTAGGCAAGAACGTCCATACGCGGCGAGGCATCCCCATTAGACCTAAGAAATGCTGAATAAAGAACGTTAAGTGGAAACCAATCAAAAAGAGCCAGAACGTTGCTTTGCTTAACTTTTCATCTAACATCTTGCCAAACATTTTTGGCCACCAGTATGTGACACCTGCTAATATAGCGTATACGACACCGCCTACGATGACGTAATGGAAGTGAGCAACGATAAAATAAGAATCTTGAAATTGATAATCTGCAGGTGCTACAGCTGCCATAACTCCTGTTACTCCCCCGATAACAAATGACGGAATAAAGGCGACAGCGTAAAGCATTGGAGACGTAAACTCAATACTTCCTCCCCAAAGCGTAAACAGCCAGTTAAAAATTTTAATTCCAGTTGGAACGGCGATGGCCATCGTAGCGACAGCAAAAATGGCATTTGCAATCGGACCAAGTCCGGTTGTAAACATGTGGTGAGCCCACACCATGAACCCTAAAAATCCGATTAATACGGTAGCAAAAACCATCGACGAGTATCCGAATAATCTCTTTCTTGAAAAAGTAGGTAAAATTTCCGAGAAAACACCAAACGCTGGAAGAATTAAAATATATACTTCCGGATGACCGAATATCCAGAAAAGATGTTCCCAGATAATCGTATTTCCACCCATTGTGGCGTCAAAAAAGTTTCCACCGAACAAGCGATCAAAAATCATTAAAAACAATCCAACCGTCAGTGCTGGAAACGCAAACAAAATAAGAGCTGATGCAACAAACGTCGTCCACGTAAACAGCGGCATACGCATATAAGTCATACCTGGCGCCCTCATGTTAATGATTGTTACGAGAAAGTTGATACCTGAAATCAATGTCCCGGCTCCGGAAATCTGCAAACCTATCGCATAAAAATCAATTCCGTGACCAGGCGATGCAATAGACAGCGAAGCATATGATGTCCAACCTGCATCAGGTGCTCCTCCTAAAAACCAGCTTAGATTTAAAAAGAGTCCCCCAAAGGCAAACAACCAAAAACCTAACAAATTTAAAAATGGAAATGCTACATCTCGAGCTCCGATTTGCAGCGGAACAACTGCATTCATCATAGCAAAAAGAAGCGGCATGGCAGCTAAGAAAATCATCGTTGTTCCATGCATTGTTAAAATTTCATTATACGTTCCTGCACTAACAAAGTCATTGCTTGGTATAGCCAGCTGAATACGTATAAATAGCGCTTCCACTCCTCCGACTAGAAAAAAGATACCGCCGGCAATTAAATAAAGAATGGCGATTTTCTTATGATCAACGGTTGTCATAAAATCCCAAATTGTTCCACCTACACCCTTCTTTTGACTGAGTGTACTCATCGCTAAACCTCCCCTTTTAAAAACGACTGGACGTTTATTTTTCTTTTAAACTCATTAAATAGTCTGCTAGCTCATTTACTTGTTCATCAGTTAAGTCAGGATATGTACCACTCATCTTATTACCCGGCTTAACTTTCTCAGGGTTTTTTAACCATTTTTTGATATTTTCCTTGTTGTGAGGAAGCACTCCGGCTACACGCTCACGTTCAGAAAAACCGGCTAAGTTTGGTGCTTGACGAGCTTGCTCTGGACGATTGTCTTTGACATCAACAGCATGGCATCCGATACAGCTTTCATTAAAGACCTCTTGACCCGCTTTTGCGGATGCTGTTTCTACATCAGGCTTTGCCTTTTTCAAATCTTTTGCCCACGTATCAAATTCATTGCTTGATACAGCCCGTACTTTAAAGTCCATAAGAGAATGAGATGGACCGCAAAGCTCAGCACATTTTCCGTAGAAAACCCCGTTAGCTTCCTTCGATTTTTTAGAATCAAACACTAGCCAAAATTTATTATCATTTTCTGTGTTAGCATCGAGCTTTCCTCCAACTGAAGGAATCCAGAATGAGTGCTTGACGTCAGAAGCTTTAATATTAAAGTAGACTTTTTTATCCGTTGGAACAACTAGATCTTGGGATGTAATAATTTTTTGATTAGGATACTCAAATTCCCACCAGTACAAGTTAGCACGCACATTTACTACGACAGCATCTTTGTCCTTCATTCCTTTTACGTCCGCTAGCTTAAATGTTGAGATGACCGTTGGAACAGTCAAAATAATGAGCAGCAAGATAGGAATCACTGTCCATATAATTTCTAACTTTCTGCTTCCTTCCACTTGCTTTGGAATCACGTTTTCTTCGCCTTTACGACGACGAAAGCGCAGAATAACAAATATAAAGATAATGGTGACCACAATAATAACTAAAACCATGATGGCTGTACTAAGAAGCATAAGCGAATATTGTTCTTCAGCTACCTCACCTGCAGGCTTAAGTGTTGACAAAAACGGTTTTCCACAGGCCGATAACACGAATGCAAGCAGCGTAAATAACGACAAAACACGAAAGTTCAATCGCCATTTTTTCATACCATTCCCCAACCTCTCTTTCATTGACGTGATTTCATCTATGCCCTCTTGAGCATAAAACTTATTCCTTCTATAATGAATTCTACATGTAGAAGAAATCCCCCTTGTGCAGCGTCGCATTCAGTGAAAGATTTTATCTAGGCAAAAAGCGTTGCGACAATCATTGAGACAAATAAAATAGTTAAATAGTTTAGTGAGTAGACAAACATCATGCTAGCCCACTTTGTGTCTTCTTGTTTATTGTATTGAGCAAATCCTAAAAATAGCCATCCTATGTTTAAAACAGTGGCCAAAATTAGAAATGGAATGCCTAATTCGTATAAATAAAGAGGTAATGGCAACAAACAAGCAATCCAAATGAGAATCTGTCGTTTTGTAAGCTCAAAACCATGTACAACAGGCAACATAGGGATTCCCGCTGCTCGATATTCTTCACATCTTCGCATAGCAAGAGCTAAAAAATGAGGCGGCTGCCAAATAAACATGATTAAAAATAATACCCAAGCCACTACGTGTAAATTGGGATCGATAGCGGCCCATCCAATTAATGGCGGGACAGCGCCTGATATACTTCCGATTACTGTATTAATTGTGTATAGTCTTTTGGACCACATGGTGTAAAGAACTACATATGTAAGTATTCCTGCTAATCCGATGAGAGCGGCTACGGAAGAAACAACTAGTAGCATAAGCAAGCCGGTTAACGTCAAACCGATTCCAATCCCAAGGACCGTCAAAGGTGTAAAACTTCCTGTCACTGTAGGTCGTCCCTTTGTTCGTTCCATTAGAGGGTCAATGTCACGATCTATGTAATTGTTCAAACTGCATGAACCGGCGATGATAAGTGAAGAACCTATTAAAGTAAAAAATGCTTTATCCAGGTTTTCTAAGAAGTGTTGTTCGTTGAAGAAAAGAGCTAGCCAAAAACCAGTAAAGGTGGTGATGAAATTTGAGTTGACTATTCCGATTTTAATCGTAGCTAAAAAATCTGACCAAATGGAACTATTTTCGCTTACATGAGCTGTGTTAGGCGATGCAGAAAGCGTTGAATCTTCCACCATTTTTGAATCTTCCATGGCGCTTCCTCCTTTACTCATCCACAGACTTTTATCTAGTAAATAAAGAGTCTATAAATGAAGGCGTTTTCAACATATTTTTACAAAAATCTCCTCTTTGTTCACAAAGAAGTCATATTCCTCTCACCGAAACTACTTAAAAGCTTCACATGTAAACGATAAAATAGTAGAGAATTATCTATTTCTCATGTTTATTAAACCATATTTTGCCGTTACTTTGTGAAGAATTCATGAAAAAAATATGGATTTTTTTTGTCATGAGCTAAATGCATGTCCCTGTCACTTGTTAAAAGATATTTCTGCAAGTAAAATAGTTTTCTGTACGGTACCTTTTACATATCTGCAGAGTCAAACTCATGAACAAACCTTACACTTTCTACCATTATAACAAATTCAATCAAGTTTATGGAGAATAAATGAAATTTATGTTTAATATACAAAAAGATTAGAATAAAATGTTTAGCTCGTTATATTACTTACTTTGCTTTTAGGATGGTGATTATTGTGCGACTTGGATTAAAGTTTTTATCCGTTGTGACGAGCATAGCCATGTTACTTATTCTACTTGGCGGTGCTCTTGTTACGAAAACTGGTTCAGCAGACGGGTGCGGAGATTCTTGGCCTCTGTGTAACGGACAGCTCATTCCCGACCCTTTAACATTTGAAACCGTTGTTGAATTAAGCCACCGCTTAGTTTCTGGCGTGTCGGGCTTTCTTGTACTCGCTTTATGCGTATGGGCGTGGATTTCACTAGGACATATAAAAGAAGTTAGACCTTTAGCGTTTATCTCTTTTTTCTTCCTAGTACTGCAAGCATTAATTGGGGCCGCTGCCGTTATGTGGGGGCAATCAGATGCGGTGCTTGCTCTTCATTTTGGTATTTCCCTTATTTCGTTTGCTTCTGTACTGCTGTTAACACTTATCATCTTTGAAGTGGATCAAAAGCTCGACACAGCTAATATGCAGCTAGGCTCTAAAATGAAAAAACATATTTACGGGGTTATCTTATACACATATTCCGTTGTGTACACGGGCGCGCTTGTTCGCCATAAAGAAGCTAGCTTAGCCTGTCCAGACGTTCCATTTTGTTCAAACGGAAACGGTTGGCTACCCGTTGATTTGAATCAGTGGATTCAAATGGGACATAGATCCGCTGCTGTTTTAACGTTTGTATGGATTTTAGCTGCCTTTATCCATGCAGTTAAATATTATCGTCATCAAAAAAATATTTTTTACGGATGGTTAGCTGCTCTCATTCTAGTTATTTTCCAGGCGGTTTCCGGTATGCTTGTTGTTGTCACACGTCTGCAGCTAGAGCTCGCGCTTGCTCATTCTTTAATTATCTCTTTCCTATTCGGTGTATTAAGCTACTTGACCTTACTTGCAACGCGTCATACACATAATTAATCAAAAAAGGTACGAGCTCTGAGCTCGTACCTTTTTTAATTAGCTTTCTAATTCAATTAATAAATCTCCCGGCTGGATGCCATCTCCATTCGATACGTGTACTTGTTTAATCACGCCGTCAAATGGTGCTTGCACGGTTGTTTCCATTTTCATTGCTTCTGTGATCATTAAGTGATCACCTTTTGAGACTTTATCGCCTTTTTCTACTACTACTCGAATAACGGTTCCAGGCATTGAAGCGCCAATGTGGGCCGGATTTCCTTGGTCGGCTTTTTGTTTTGCCGTAACGGTTGTTTTGACACTTTCGTCTTTAATCACGACTTCACGAGGCTGACCGTTTAATTCAAAGTATACTGTTCGCGTACCGTCTGCCTGCGGTTCTCCAATGGATACAAGGCGAACGATTAAGGTTTTTCCTTTTTCAATCTCAATTTCAGCCTCTTCTCCTAAACGCATGCCGTATAGGAAAGTCGGTGTATCAAGAACAGAGATGTCTCCGTATTGTTCGACTGCTTTGTGATAATCCATAAATACTTTTGGATACAGCGCATAAGCAATGGCGTCAAAACTCGTCACTTGACGATTTAAGTCTTTAAATAGCTTTTCTTTCACTGCATCGAAGTCCACATCTTCTAACAGTTCTCCAGGACGAACTGTAATAGGTTTTCTGCCTTTTAGAATGATGCGCTGAAGCTCTTTAGGGAATCCCCCGTGAGGCTGTCCTAAATACCCTTCAAACAATTCAATAACGGAATCCGGGAAGTCAAGCGTTTCACCCCGCTCAAACAGCGTTTCTTCTGTCAAATTGTTTTGAACCATAAACAATGCCATGTCTCCAACTACTTTTGATGATGGCGTAACTTTTACAATATCACCAAATAACAAATTCACGCGTGAATACATATCTTTTACTTCATCCCAGCGGTTTCCTAAACCAACTGCTTTTGCTTGTTGCTGTAAGTTGCTATATTGACCGCCTGGCATTTCATGCTCGTACACTTCCGTATGAGGAGCATTCATCCCGCTTTCGAAGTCTTGGTAATATTTTCGCACGTCTTCCCAATAGTAAGAAAGCTCTTCTAGATTTTTAATATCCAGATTTGGTCTGCGGTCCGCACCTTCTAATGCGTAATAAAGAGAGTTAGCGCTCGGCTGAGACGTTAAGCCTGCCATTGAGCTTACGGCTACGTCTACAATGTCTACACCTGCTTCAATTGCTTTTGCGTACGTGTACACACCGTTTCCGCTTGTATCATGCGTATGAAGGTGAATTGGAATATCAACCGTTTCTTTTAGAGCCGATACTAAATCATAAGCTGCCTGTGGTTTTAAAAGACCCGCCATATCTTTAATGCCCAGGATATGTGCTCCAGACTGCTCAAGCTCTTTTGCTAAGTTCTTGTAGTAATCCAAATCATACTTACGGCGCGTCGGATCTAAAATATCACCTGTATAACACATCGCTGCTTCTGCAATCTTCCCTGTTTGACGAACGGAGTCAATTGCAAGAGTCATTCCTTGCACCCAGTTTAAGCTGTCAAAGATACGGAAAACATCAATACCTGCATAAGCTGATTTTTCAACAAATTCCTTGATTACATTATCAGGATAGTTTTTATATCCAACCGCATTTGACGCGCGAAGAAGCATTTGGAAAAGAACGTTTGGCGCTTGTTGACGTAAAGTAAGCAAGCGATCCCACGGATCTTCTTTTAAGAATCGATAAGCGACATCAAACGTTGCTCCTCCCCACATTTCCATAGAAAATAAATCCGGAAGCAAGCGTGCAGTTGGGTTAGCTACTTGTTTTAAGTCGTTTGTACGAATACGCGTTGCTAAAAGAGACTGATGGCCATCACGGAAGGTTGTATCCGTTAATAGCACTTCCTTGCGTTCTTTCACCCAATTTACTAGCCCTTCAGCGCCTTTTTCATCTAAAATCTGCTTTGTTCCGTTTGGAATTGGTTGTTTTATATCGACATTAGGAACACGCGGTTTCGTAAAGATTGGCTTTTTCTTTTCCGATACACCTGGGAATCCGTTTACCGTAACATTCCCAATGTATGTAAGCATTTTAGTTCCGCGGTCTTTTCGCTTAGGGAAGACGAAAAGTTCAGGCGTTGTATCAATAAAGGATGTATCATAAGCGCCTGTTAAGAACTTATCATGCTTTACTACATTTTCAAGAAATGGAATATTGGTTTTAATTCCACGAATACGAAACTCTTTTAAGTTCCGTACCATTTTTGATGCGGCTTGATCGAATGTTAAGGCCCATGTTGTTACTTTTACTAATAGTGAATCATAATACGGCGTAATGACAGCACCTTGGAAGCTGTTTCCCGTATCTAAACGTACGCCAAAACCGCCACCAGAACGATAAGCCATAATCTTACCCGTATCCGGCATAAAGTTATTTAACGGGTCTTCTGTCGTTACACGAGATTGAATTGCATATCCATGTACGTGAATTTGGTCTTGTGCAGGAATAGACACTTCCTTGCTGTGAAGTGCGTAGCCGTCCGCAATTAAAATTTGCGATTGAACGATATCAATACCTGTAATCATTTCAGTAATTGTGTGCTCTACTTGAACACGTGGATTTACTTCAATAAAATAAAAATCGTTTCCTGATACTAAAAATTCTACTGTACCAGCATTTATGTACTGCACTTTTTCCATCAGCTGCACAGCTGCTTCACAAATGCGGAGACGTAAGTCTTCATCTATAGAAACACTTGGTGCTACTTCTACTACTTTTTGGTGACGACGCTGCACTGAACAGTCGCGTTCGTAAAGGTGCACAACATTTCCTTGTTCATCACCTAAAATTTGCACTTCAATATGTTTTGGATTTTCAACTAGTTTCTCGACGTATACTTCATCATTACCAAAAGCCGCTTTTGCTTCTGATTTGGCACGATCATAAGATTCATTCAGGCTGTCTGCATCGCGAACGATACGCATGCCTCGACCGCCTCCGCCCAAAGCTGCTTTGATCATTAGAGGATATCCATGCTGATTAGCAAATTCTTTTGCTTCGTCAATTGAATCAATAGGACCATCTGTACCAGGAATAACGGGAATATCTGCTTGAATAGCCTGATGACGTGCTTTTACTTTATCGCCAAACATATCAAGATGCTTGGATTTTGGGCCAATGAAAATAATGCCTTCTTCTTCGCAACGTTTTGCAAATTGGATATTTTCTGACAAAAAACCATAGCCAGGGTGAATAGCATCTACATCATGAGACTTAGCAATGTCGATGATGCCTTCTATATCTAAATAAGCATCAATCGGCTTTTTATCCGCTCCTACTAAATAGGCTTCATCCGCTTTGTAACGGTGATAAGAACCTGCGTCTTCCTTCGAATAAATTGCAACAGTCCGAATATTCAGTTCAGTACATGCTCGAAATACACGAATCGCAATTTCTCCTCGGTTTGCTACTAATACTTTTTTGATTTTTTTAGTTACAAAACTCATGTTGCTAATCTCCTCTCAATTTCGTATAAACTTCAATATATAGCAAAATTGGATAAAAGAAAAGCAAAAATCAATGGAAAATAATAAAATCCCAATAAATTTTTGCTTTTTTTACACAATTTTTTTACGAAAATCAATCACTTGTTGTTGATGTATTGTTCGGATGTAGCACAATATTTTCCGTATTTTTCTGTTTTTTATTTTGATAATTTACGAAAAACGAAATATTTACAATAATTCCCATAGACACCATAAGCGTTAGCAGCGAAGACCCTCCGTAACTGATAAACGGAAGCGTGACGCCGGTAATCGGAATGAGTCCCGTAAGCCCTCCAAGGTTAATGCCTGTTTGAATACCTATCATACTGGCTACTCCAATACAAATCATGCTAGCAAACGGATCCTGAGATTTTTTAGCCAGCATTAAAATTCTAAAAATTAAGAAGCCTAAAAGGCCCAGCACGAGCATAACTCCAAAGAATCCTAATTCTTCTGCAATAATGGCCATAATGAAATCGGTATGGGGCTCGGGAAGATAACCATACTTTTGTACACTTTCTCCTAAACCAAGGCCTTTTAAGCCTCCTGTACCTATTGCTAAATATGAATTAACCAGCTGATAACCGGTTCCTTGAGCATTAGCAAACGGATCTGACGCACCGGTAAAACGGCCGATTCGATTGGCAGTAAACTGACCTGTAAAAAAACCAATCGTAATAATGACCGTAAGCAAAATAATACCTAGTGCTAGCATGCGGAAAAAGGTTTTTTTAGAGATTCCCGAACATAGCATAATGGTAACGGCAATAGCAAAAATAATTGATCCCGTTCCAAGATCAGGCTGAATAGCTACAAAGCCTAATATTAGAAATACAAGACCCATAGGTCCAAAAAAAGCTTTTTTGATGTTGTCAATATACTCTTGCCTTTTAGACAAAACATACGATAAGTATAAAATGACAACAAGCTTGGCATACTCAGCCGGCTGCATGTTTGCCCCGCCAAGCTGCAGCCAACTTTGCGCATTGTTACTCGTATGTCCCATTACAAACACAAGCAAAAGCAGTACAAAAATGCCTAGAATCGCATAAGGCAGTATTTTAGGATACAGCTTGTAAGGTGTTAGCATTGTTAAAATGAACAATACAAGCGTAAAAGCAAGCCACATTTTTTGTCTGTTGTAAAAGAAATCGCTTGATGTATGATATCTTGTAATACTTACAATCATACTTGAACTGTAAACCATAACTAGTCCAACCGCACAAAGAAGCAGCACTGGAATTACAATTGAATAGTCAAAATGCCTAAATATTTTTTTTACCATAACCCTCTTCCTTTAAAAATGACGTGTTTCTGTTTCGTTTCATCTTTTATGTACAAATTTGAGTAAATTAGGAAATTTTAACCACCTGTAATAAAAAACTCAAACTACGTTTATATATAGTTTGAGTTTCGATCGCGTGATTTTTATTTTTTTGTAAACGCTTCATGCAGTGCAGAAAGTTCACGCTCGAGGCGGTCTAGCAATGTTTTTCCAACACGTTCATCAATTAAACCAAGACGAACTGCAAAATCAATTTCTCTTGATAAACCAAACATTTGTGTATCTAAAACCTCTTCATAAAGAGGACATTGTGGCATTGTTAAGTTATCCATTTGAACTTGAATTAATTGCAAAATCTTATCTGCATCAGCTTTTAACAACGCATACGCTTTTTCACGATGATCTATCATTGTCTCAGGCGTCAAACTCAATCCCTCCGTTCGCGAGCGATTACCTAATCTATCTCTCAATTTTAAAGGCTATGCTCCAAAAAAGCAAGGATAAACATGTCCGTGAGGCTGGTCGTCTTTTTTATACTGTTACTTTCTCAAAACCGTTACCATAGATGTAGGAAATTTCGCACTTTCGTTGACTCTTACATTATATCATACGAGAATCACTCTCAACTAAATTTTTTCATCAAAGTGACAAATAAGGAGAAAGCGCTTATACTTTTAGCAAGGGGGCATTTATGATGAATTCAATTATTATGTTAAAAGGAAAAGTAAAATATACGCTGACACTCGACCCAAGCGTGTGGATTTTCGATGACCGCAAGCTCGATATGGAGGTTTTCTTTGAACATCCACCGGAGCAAAAAGACGAAACAGAAGCGTACACAAAGGCTGTTTCGAAGCACTGGGATCGTGAAATTCAAGAGGGAGCCGTCTTTCCTCCTACGTTAAAAACTGAAAAGAAATTCAAAAAACAGGAGCTAGTAAATGGAACATTCGGCATTTTATTTGCACCTTTTCTAGCTAACGCTTCACCTACTGAAGAAGCTACCAACGTTTCATTTAAAACAAAAGACGCACTGATTTCTTTTTCATTAGAAGAAGCACAAAAACTAATCTTTGGTTTCAGCCAAGATGGAAAGCCTCTTAGAGAAGATGGGCCTATCTATGTCTATTTACCTGATGGATCTAACCGAAATAACCCTATTAAATATGTGGAAGAAATCATCGTTACATAATAAAAGAAGCGGGGTTCCAAAAGGAACCCCGCTTCTTTTAAAGAATATCAGCTGCTAATTGTGCTAGCCCGGAGCGCTCTCCTTTGATTAACCGGACGTGGCCCGATACTTTTTGCTCTTTAAACTTTTCAACTACGTACGTTAATCCGTTGTTATATTCATCTAAATAAGGATGATCAATTTGAGCCGGATCTCCCATAAGGACAATTTTACTCTTTTCCCCTACCCTTGTTAAAATTGTTTTAATTTCATGCTTCGTTAAATTTTGCGCTTCATCAATAATAATGAACTGTTCCGGAATGCTTCGGCCTCTTATATACGTCAAGGCTTCCACTTCTATTGAACTGAGCCCCGCTAGAATGGCATCCAGTTCTCCAGGTTTTTTAGTGTTGAATAAGTACTCTAGGTTATCATAAATTGGCTGCATCCATGGACGAAGCTTCTCCTGCTTTTCTCCTGGCAAGAATCCAATATCTTTTCCTAAAGGAACAATTGGACGAGCTACAAGTAGCTTTTTAAAACACCCTAGATCTTCCGTCTGCATAAGTCCTGAAGCTAAAGCAAGCAGCGTTTTACCCGTACCTGCCTTTCCAATTAACGTGACCAGTTGAACGTCGTCTCTAAGAAGAAGTTCTAACGCCATAATTTGCTGAACATTTCGAGGTTTGATTCCCCAGATATGATCATATTCAAATAACAGTTTTTTTACTTTCGTTGTTGTTTGATCGACAATGCCGATGGCTGATCCGGATCCTCCAAATGCATCTTTCATCACTAAGAATTGATTTGCAAAAAAGGAGTGGTTCGCAATTTGAGACGTTAGCAGCTCTCCTTTTTCGTAAAATTGACTCAGCAGCTCTTTTGCAATATAGACTTCTGAAAAGCCTGTATAAATACTATTGAATTCCACTACTCGATCACTTAAAAAATCTTCTGCTCTTAAACCGATTGCGTCAGCCTTCACACGTACCAACACATCTTTACTTACTAGTATCACTTCACGTCCATCTTCTTTTGTTTCCTCTTCAAGGGATAAATTTTTAGCAACAGCTAAAATTCGATTATCATTTGTTTTTTCCACAAAGATTTCTTGAAGCTGCTGAAAAGAGCGATGATTGAGTTCAATTCGCAAATGGCCCCCATTTTCTAACGGGATTTTCTCATATAACTTTCCATGTTGTCTCAAGTTATCAATGAGTTTGGATACCTGTCTTGCATTTCGTCCGACTTCATCCATATTTCTTTTTTTCGAATCAACTTCTTCTAGCACAACGGCTGGAATCACTACTTCGTTATCATCAAATGAAAAAATTGAATGCGGATCTTGTAATAAAACATTCGTATCTAATACATAAATTTTTCCCAATAATTCAGCCTCCTACTCCGATTGTTTTTCCTGTAAGGAGTGAAACAAGGCACCCATCCATTTATATACTATGTAACGCACATGTGTGAAGTGAACTTAAATGGACGGACCATTTTCTTTAAATATATGAACACGTGTATAAAGATAGAAGAACTATTAGAAACTAAATACAAATTACTACAAAAAATGAGTCATTCATAAGGAGGAGTCTCCCACATGAACAAATTTTTTCTATCCATTAGCTTATGTTTTATTACACTAACCGGCTGCAACAATAATCAGGCAGACGTTGAAGAAGGACAAAAAACAGATCGAATTGTACAGGTCAAAAATTCATCTCCTGAACGCTCTCACAAGCGTACTGCTAATGAAATATCAGCCCATTTAGTTGAACTGGCTTCAAGCGTTCCGAATGTAAATGATGCTACTGCCATTGTGCTCGGCAAGTATGCAATCGTAGGCATTGACGTCGGCAAAGATATTGATCGTTCAGAAGTAAGTTCAATCAAATATACAGTTGCCGAAGGTCTGAAAGCTGATCCGTACGGCGCTAACTCTGTTGTTATTGCAGATCCTGATACGGTCGCTCGACTAAAACAAATTGGAAATGAAATTCGCAAAGGTCGGCCGGTTACAGGATTTTTAGATGAATTAGCAGCCATTGTAAACCGAGTGATGCCTGAATTTGCAGAAGAAATCCGCCGAAATCCTAGTTCAACAGATACAAACAATCAAAAATTAAATAATAAACAAGAGCAAAATTTAAAGAATGAGCAGGAAAAACAATCTAATAATCACCTTCAAAAAAATGAATAAGAAAGTCGCTTAGCGGCAGGCTGCTGCTAAGCTTTTTTTATCGCTTCAATTACTTGCTTATCGAGTTTAGCGGCCGCTACTGGATCATAGGTCTTTTCATATGAAGGGTTTACTGAAATCTTAGAGCCATAGAACATGACATCTCTTACTTCATTAATATCTAGTTCAATTAGCGTCAGCTTTAAAGCTACTCCTTCTAACTTTTCTTGCAATACCTCAGCTATTCCGCTGATTGAGTAGCATGATTCATTAGCAAGAATATTTACCACTGCTTTATTCGTATGTTTAATGTTTTCTACAATCCTCGATTTGACATCTACGGCAAATCGAATTTTTTGTTTAGTCGGAGCTACTAACCACGAAATGGCACTAACATTTGGAGCATTTGTTTCAAAATCAATAGTTGAAATGGTTGCAAATCTCTCTGTCTGTAGCTCATCGTATAATGCATCTACTAATTGAGTCTCGACTTCGTTGGCCATTTTCATCCCTCCTACTGTTTATGTACTTACTAGTTACTATCTTCGAGCTAACAAGCAAAATTACCTGCTTCTTTAGGAATGTTTTCCTATCGTTCCTTTTCTCCTGAGAGATAGCACCGCAAAAAAACTTTATAAAACAAGAATTTTCGGCTAGAATGATGTATAGAGAAGTTGAGGTGATAGAAATGAGAGTACAATGTGTCATGTGCGATAAAATTGAAACAATTGAGGATGAAACGCTCGTGGCAAAACGACTGCGCAACCGTCCTATCCATACATATATGTGCAATGAATGTTCTGAACGGATTGAAAAACGAACAAAAGAACGCATAGCTACTGGTAACTTTAAACTATATGAGTCGAAAAAGACAGAGGAGGATTGGTAAGGTGCTCCGTTTAGGAATAAGTATCGGCATGTTCAGCGGGATTATCCTTGGGTTATGTTTGAAATGGATAGAATGGCTAACCGGCAAACAAGTTTATACCCTTTTATTAAATGTTGATTTTATTCCTATCATTGGCCCTATTCAATGGCCTGAATGGGTGGAGTTTGTTTTTCATTTATTCATTGCCGTTGCAATTGGGATCGTTTTTGTTTACATAGTAGGTAAATTAAACAATATGTCTATTCGAAAAATCGTATTGTGTTCTTTTTTATTAACACTTCCAACCATTCCTTTGTATTTTCCGTTGACGCTGCTTGCGCTTAAGCCTACGCCTGCAGTAGATGATGCAGTAGCAATTTTTTATTGGACAGCTGGCCATTTAATTTTCGCAGCCGCTCTTGTCTTCGGCTATAGCATACTAAAAAGACGCTTGTAGCTACAAGCGTCTTTTTATGTAGTCTGTTATGAACCCAACGTGGAGTTTTGCTTTTTAGCCTGATACAGCCGTATTTTATAAATAATTAATACAAGCGCTGCAACCACTAGCCCTTCAGCTACAGGTAAAAAAATGCCTAAAAACGTTAAAATCGTACATCCAAAAGCTAAAAATAGATAAATAACCATAGATTTTAAAAGCGGCAGCTTCTTTGCAAA
The DNA here is from genome assembly GCF_045369295.1 of Priestia sp. 179-F W1.4 NHS. NCBI lineage: Bacteria > Bacillati > Bacillota > Bacilli > Caryophanales > Bacillaceae > Priestia > Priestia sp. 179-F W1.4 NHS. The sequence goes on from NZ_JBIQFF010000002.1 coordinate 395,561, forward strand.
CCCGAGTTTGTACACGAGAACAGATAGCCCTAAAATAGTAAAGTATAACAGCCACATTCCTATTTTTGCATGTTCATCTACTTGATACAAAGCAGCAAAAAATGAAAGGTGTTCTTTTACATCCATCTTTCTTCCCCCTATTCTTTACTTTACATTATTCGATATAAGCCACCTTTTTCCTTTCCAAATTCTCTCTTTATAAAACGCTTTCAAAAAATAGAAAATTCTGATATAATTGATAAAAAACAAGCCGCTAGCAAATAAAGCTAACGACTTCCTTTTTTTATTATTTCGTGTCAGCGTATTTTTTCTTTTTCGCTGCTTTTTCACGTTCATTTTTATCAAGAATTTTTTTACGTAGACGAATAGATTCTGGTGTGATTTCACAATATTCATCTTCGTTTAAATATTCAAGTGATTGCTCTAAAGACATAATACGAGGTTTTTTCATACCTGTTGTTTGATCTTTGTTAGCAGAACGCATATTCGTCATTTGCTTCATTTTACAGATGTTAACAACGATATCATTTTCACGAGTGTGTTCTCCTACGATCATACCTTCGTATACTTCTGTACCTGGCTCCACGAAAATTGTACCGCGGTCTTCTACGCCTTGGATTCCATAAGTAGATGATTTACCGCTTTCCATAGAAACAAGCACACCTTGACGGCGACCTCCAACTTGACCTTGCTGCATTGGTTGGTAGCTATCAAATGAATGGTTAATGATACCGAATCCACGAGTTAACGATAAGAACTCAGTTGTATAACCGATTAAACCACGTGCAGGAACCATAAAGATCAGACGAACTTGACCGCTGCCGTTGTTAATCATATCAACCATTTCACCTTTACGAGCACCCATTGATTCCATAATAGAACCCGTATGTTCTTCAGGCACGTCGATTTGCACACGTTCAACTGGCTCACAGCGAACGCCATCAATTTCACGAACGATTACTTCAGGTTTTGATACTTGAATCTCATATCCTTCACGACGCATATTTTCAATTAAAATAGATAAATGAAGTTCTCCACGTCCTGAAACGACCCATACATCCGGTGAATCAGTATTTTCCACGCGTAAACTTACATCTGTCTCAAGTTCAGACATTAAGCGCTCTTCAATTTTACGAGATGTAACAAATTTACCTTCACGACCAGCAAACGGTGAATTGTTTACTAAGAACGTCATTTGTAAAGTAGGTTCATCAATACGTAAAATTGGCAGTGCATCTTGGTGGTCAAACGGACATACTGTTTCCCCTACGTTGATGTCTTCCATTCCTGATACAGCGATCAGGTCTCCTGCTTTTGCTTCTTCGATTTCAACACGCTTTAAGCCTAGGAAACCGAATAATTTTGTTACGCGGAATTGTTTTACCGTACCGTCAAGCTTCATTAATGCAACTTGCTGGCCTACTTTCATTGTTCCGCGGAATACGCGCCCTACACCGATACGACCAAGATAGTCATTGTAGTCAAGCATTGCCACTTGGAATTGAAGTGGTTCGTCGCTGTTGTCTACTGGTGCTGGAATGTGCTCGATGATTGAGTCAAATAGAGATGACATGTTCTCATCTTGCTTTTCGGGGTTCGTGCTAGCCGTTCCGTTGATTGCTGAAGCATAAACAACAGGGAACTCAATTTGTTCCTCACTTGCACCTAGTTCAATAAATAAGTCAATTACTTCATCAACTACTTCAGTTGGACGAGCAAAGTCACGGTCAATTTTGTTAACAACAACAATCGGCGTTAAGTTTTGCTCTAATGCTTTTTTCAATACAAAGCGCGTTTGAGGCATACATCCTTCGTATGCGTCTACTACAAGTAGAACACCGTCTACCATTTTCATAATACGCTCAACTTCTCCACCGAAGTCAGCATGTCCTGGCGTATCCATAATGTTGATACGCGTATCTTTATAATTAATAGCTGTGTTTTTCGCTAAAATTGTAATTCCACGCTCACGCTCAAGGTCATTTGAATCCATCGCACGTTCTTCAACATGCTCATTAGTACGGAATGTTCCGGACTGATGTAATAATTTATCTACTAACGTTGTTTTCCCATGGTCTACATGGGCAATAATGGCAATATTACGTAAATCTTTACGAATGTTCACGCATTTCACTCCTATGCTTGTAATAACTAAGCTATTATATCACACTAACTCTAGAATTGCAGAATGATTTTGTTGTACACTATAAATATCCGTTACAAATGGGAGGAATCAACATGAGAAACATTAAGTGGGTATTCGTTTTATATGCATTCATCGCAACTGCAGCTATTATGTCAATTGGCATATTTATCGGAGAAGGAAGCGCTCTCGGGGTCATTTTAGCTATCGTAGCTTTAATTGTTGTAATGGGTCTTGGCTTTACGACTAAGAAAAAAATGCGAGAAAAAGGGCAGCTGTAATTTTTTTGCGATGATTGAAAGCGTCATGGCCATTTACAACATCAAAATGGTTCATGACGTTTTTTCATCACAAAATTCTTTGACTACACGTAAGTCTTCACTTCTATTTTATTTATTCCACTTTCCTTCAAGGTACGTACGAAAGATTTCGTCATGTAATGTTGGTTTGCTTACAAATACACTGCTTTTTTCAAGAATCTCTAACGGCTTCCCTTCTAAATCCGTCATGACTCCTCCAACTTCTTCAATTAACACTTTACCGGCAGCAAAGTCCCATGGAGCCAAACGTAAAGTAATGTATCCATCCAAGCGCCCAGCCGCTACGTAAGCAAGCTCAATAGCTGCGGATCCATATGAACGGGTCCCTCTTACTTTACGCACAAGCGGACTTAATACGGAAGGATCAATACGGCGGTTCTCCGTCACCCACGTTGCATTTAAGCTAATAATAGCTTCTTCAACTGGTACAGGTTCAAGTTTCGGCAATTGGATGTCATTCATAAACGCGCCCTGTCCTTTTAAAGCATGATACAGCTCATTATGAATAACATCATAAATATAACCTGCTTGTCCTACACCATTTTCGAATATACCGATGGAAATAGCAAAATTTCGCTGCTGATGAACAAAGTTCATCGTACCGTCGATCGGATCGATAATCCAAATCGTTCCTTCTTCTGATTCAAGCTCTTCCCCATATCCTTCTTCTCCGAGAATATGATGTTCCGGAAAGGTTTCATTGATTTTTGAGATAAAAAACTGTTCAATTTCTTTATCCATATTTGTTACTAAATCATTTGGATTCGATTTCGTTTGAATGAGAAGTTCTTTACTAAACGACTGTTGAATTTTTTGTCCAGCTTCTTTTAGCCACTCTTTAACGTATGTATCAATTTCTTTCCAGCGTTGTGTCATCTCAATTCCCCCTCAAAAATACGTCTCTTATTTAAGCTTAAAAAAACCTCTGCAAGATGTCAATTAACAGAGCACGTGGGAGAAGAACTGCCGCTTCTTCTCCCACGTGCTCTGTTACCACTTATGAATCTGCTCATTCAGTTTAATCCTTTTTTACAGTTTACCCATATTTGTTCTATTTTATTCCCGTGTCTGCTACTGAAGAGATATCATTTCTTCACGAAGTTTCTCGAGCTTCCGCTTACATTTTTGTTTTTGTTCCTCATTATTCTCCATCATGGCTTCATATAACGTCGCTAACTCGTAATCTAACTCCAACCGAATTACACCTAATCTTTTTTGTCCATCATTCTTCTTATACATATTCACCACTTGTTTCATGTTTCAAACACCCCTCTCAAATTATTGAACCCACTTATAGAAAACTAAATTTTCAGATATTTTGATTGATATAGTCTATGTCGAAACCTAATCTCATGCAACTAAATTGTGTGATTACCTATAAAAAAATGATAGACACGTTTTGACAAGCATATGCGAATTAATTGGTGTTTATGCTTTTGATGTGGTAGAATCTTCGCGTAAATCATACTTACTTGCATAGATGCACAGCAGCTATACATATTCACTAAAAAAACGGAGGTTTCACATGGCATTCTCAGGATTTTCACAAGATGACTTTAACGTATTCCGTATCGAGGGGCTTGATGCACGTATGGAAGCCATCAAGACAACGATACGCCCAAAATTCGAACAATTGAGCAATCATTTTGCTTCTACTCTTTCTTCACTTTGTGGAGATGAAATGTTCGTACACATTGCCAAACATGCACGAAGAACGGTTAATCCGCCAGCAGATACGTGGGTAGCCTTTGCTAACAGTAAACGCGGGTATAAAAAGCTCCCTCATTTTCAAATTGGCCTTTGGGAAACACACGTCTTTGTGTGGTTCGCCGTCATTTACGAATCACCTATTAAAGAACAATTTGGAAAGCTGCTAAAACAAAACATGGAGGAGATTCGTCAAAATATCCCAGACTCGTTTGTTTGGTCGAAAGATCATACAAAACCTGATAGTAAAAAAATGGGCGACTTATCTTCTGAAGACTTAGAGAGTTTGTTTGAACGTCTAGAGACGGTTAAAAAAGCTGAGATCCTATGCGGCATTACAATTCCAAAAGAAGAAGCGATTGCAATGAACGGCGAAGAATGGATGGCTCGTATTGAACAAACATTTCATACGGTAACTCCATTATATGAACTAACTAAAAAAGCATATGCATAATTTTAACGAATTGATATAAAAAAAATGAGGGTGACACATAACGAAAGGAAGCTCATCGAAAGACCAATAAATGGGATACATAAGCTGAAACGCTTGTGACACCGCAGTTGATTTCCCTGCGGGGTCTCGCCTGTTCCGCTTTCCCCGCAGGAGTCTTCGCCTTGCCTTCCAATCAACTGCTAGAAGAAACGAAACAGATAAACTCTATGTTCAGCGTAACAAAAAAAACGAATCATTGATCAAACAATTTGATCAATGATTCGTTTTTTACTTCGGCTAAACTACTTTTGTCCCAGTCTCATTTTTTACATTTTTATGATATCTCCAGAAGAAGCAGCCTTTGCTTTTTGAATCGTTCGATAAGAAGAGTATTTGCTTTGGTCTTCAAAATCGTTACAGATTGTTTTTTCTTCTGCTTTACTTGGCACAATTTCTTTAAATCGGCGATAGACTGCCATTAGGTGATCACGCTCAATACCTTTTTCATAAGCTCGTTCAATGCTTTCAAAAAACTTCACTACATCAATAATTTCTTCTGTACTCCAATCAAGGGAGATAGGGTATTGATATTCCACTTCTCATCACTCCATTTATTTCTTCATTCTATGTATATCTATATTCTTAACTCTATCACAATCTATAATGTACACAAAATTTATTCTCTTTTCACCCAAAAGAATTTCTCCTTTTTTTTCTTTTTATTTTCTCCTTAAAATATCTTTGCAAATAGGTTAATAAGTGCTATAATTCTTTTGTTTTATGGGGATTTTCAAAACATAAAGAACTATAAAATAATGGGTAATAAGCAGTTTACAATTACTTGTATTTTTTTAACTAAAAATTGTATTTATATTATCAAACAGTAGTAAACATACGCGTTTCATTCATTTATATAATGGTTAAAATCAAGAAAACTGCGGAGTAGAATTTCTGTTGAATTTCTTTTGTAGAAAAAGATCTGATATTTTAATATGTATAATTCAACAGCCATTAGTTTTTGGTATATAAAATTGAATGCTGTAATTTGATAAAAAAACAATCAAAGTCCCTCTAAGCTTTGCTTAGAGGGACTGACAATTTATGATAAAAGAGGTGTATAGCAAAGTTGTCTTCTCAATTTTCAACTCCATTATTTACTGGATTAGTTAATCATGCTAAGAAAAACCCAACACAATTCCATATCCCTGGACATAAAAAAGGAAATGGAATGGATCCTGAATTCCGCTCATTTATTGGCGATGATGCTTTATCCATTGATTTAATTAATATCGGTCCCCTTGATGACCTTCACCAGCCAAAAGGCATTATCAAACAAGCGCAGGATTTAGCTGCAGAAGCATTTGGTGCTGATCATACTTTTTTCTCTGTTCAAGGAACGAGCGGAGCAATTATGGCAATGGTTATGGCGACATGTGGACCTGGAGATAAAATTATCGTTCCTAGAAACGTGCATAAATCTGTTATGAGTGCGATTGTTTTTTCAGGAGCTACGCCTATTTTTATTCATCCTGAAATTGACGAAAATCTTGGCATTTCTCACGGTATTACATCGGACTCTGTAGAAAAAGCCTTAAAGCAGCACCCTGAAGCAAAAGCAGTGCTTGTTATCAATCCAACTTACTTTGGAATTTCCGGAGACCTTCGTAAAATCGTAGAAATTGCCCACTCGTATCAAGTGCCTGTACTTGTTGATGAAGCTCACGGCGTTCATATTCACTTCCATGATGATTTGCCTCTGTCTGCTATGCAGGCCGGTGCAGATATGGCAGCAACAAGCGTGCATAAATTAGGCGGTTCTATGACGCAAAGTTCCATTTTAAACATACGCGAAGGCTTAATTTCTCCAAAACGCGTACAGTCTATTTTAAGCATGCTGACAACAACATCAACCTCTTACCTGCTGCTGGCTTCTTTAGATGTTGCTCGAAAACGTCTAGCTACAGAAGGAAAAGAGCTGGCTGAACGTGCAATTTCTCTTGCTGAAAAAGCACGAAAAGAAATTAATACAATTGAGCATATCCAATGTATAGGCAGAGAAATTTTAGGCACAAAAGCTACGTATGATTTAGACCCTACTAAATTAATTATTTCTGTTTCAGATTTAGGAATTACGGGCTATGACGTAGAAAAATGGATGCGGGAAGCTCATAATATCGAAGTGGAAATGTCTGACCTTTATAATATTCTATGTATTATCACGCCCGGAGATACAGAAGAAGATCTTTCACGTCTTGTCACAGCTCTGCGTGAGTTATCCGCAAAATTCCATAACCTTTCTGAGACAACGGCAAAACCAGCTATTTTATTACCTGATATTCCTGTATTGGCTTTAACACCTCGTGATGCTTTTTACGCTGAAACCGAAGTGGTACCTTTTCATGAGTCAGCAGGTCGTATTATTGCAGAATTTGTAATGGTCTATCCTCCTGGTATTCCTATTTTTATTCCTGGGGAAATCATCACTGAGGAAAATTTAACCTATATTGAAACAAACTTAGAGGCAGGTTTACCAGTGCAGGGTCCGGAAGATTTTGAATTAAAGACATTTCGTGTCATTAAAGAACATAAAGCAATTCAATAAAAAAAGGTGCGGAATTCCGCACCTTTTTTTATTGAATTAATCTAAATCTTCATCTGCTTTTTGACATTCTCCGCTTTTACATGTTGAGTATAATCGCGTCACTTTCTCATCTTCGAAATGATCAATTGTGCAGTTACATGTTTGACATACGATTGTTCCCATTTTGTAAACTCCCCTTTAACCGTCTTTTTTTGTAAGCGTTTTACAACTCTTGATATTATATTATTATGTCACATTAAATATGTCAACAACTAATTAGTATGTCACATTAAAAATATTTTTCTCATAAATGTTATATTTGTTTCCAAAAAGCTGACCCCTTAGCATCATCTCTATTTATATGAAAAAACTATGTCTAATTTCATATCTATTTCGGCACTTTAAAATAATTACGAAAAATAAGAATTTGAGATCTTGCCTTTTTTTCTTACTAATAGGGTAGACATTTCATACAAACTTTACTAGAATGTATAACCATGTGGTTTCATGTATAGCTGAAAAGGCTATATGAAACACTATGTTATGTAAAATAGAATAGGAAAGGAGTGTTAATCGATGAAAAAACTGACTCCCGTTTTTATCATTTCCGTTATTATTGCTGCAGTATTTATCGTATGGGGTGTTATTCCGGAATCTGTGCTAGGAAGCGCGGGGCTTACACCTGTCACGTCGGCAATACATAGTTTTATCATCGAGAAATTTGGCTGGTATTACTTACTAGCAGCTACATTATTCTTAGTTTTTACACTGTACTTAATTTTTTCGAAGTACGGAAACATCAAACTAGGGAAGCCTGACGAAAAACCTCAGTATGGTTATGTCTCATGGTTTGCCATGTTATTTAGTGCTGGTATGGGAATTGGTCTTGTATTTTGGGGTGTCTCAGAACCAATCAATCATTTTCATACTCCACCTTCTGGTGAAGGCGGTACAGCAGAATCAGCTCGTGCAGCTCTACGTTATTCGTTTTTCCACTGGGGTTTACATCCTTGGGCTATTTATTCCGTTCTTGCACTGGCCCTTGCATATTTTCAATTTAGAAAAGGTTACCCGTTCATAATCAGTAATATTTTACGTCCACTATTAGGAAAACGTGTTGATGGACCTCTTGGAACGATCATAAACGTCATCGCCGTATTTGCAACTGTTTTTGGGGTGGCAACATCACTAGGACTGGGCGCTATTCAAATTACTGGTGGAGCCTCTTACTTATCGCCAAGTATTGATAATAATTTCACGACTCAATTAATTGTTATTATTATCGTAACGTTCTTGTTCATGCTGTCAGCGCAGACAGGTCTGAACAAAGGTATTAAGTATTTGAGTAACATTAATATTGTTTTAGCTATTCTGTTAATGCTATTCTTGTTATTTGCAGGCCCAACCAACTTTATTATGGACTTATTCGTTACAACAATTGGCAGCTACATTCAAAACTTGCCGTCGATGAGTTTTCGATTGAGCCCGTTTGATAACAGCACCTGGGTTCAAGATTGGACAATCTTCTACTGGGCATGGTGGATCGCCTGGGCACCGTTCGTTGGTACGTTTATTGCTCGTATTTCACGAGGTAGAACCATTCGAGAATTTTTAATTGGTGTACTAGCTGTTCCGACCGTATTTGGCGGATTATGGTTTGCTGTATTCGGAGGTTCTGGGGTTTATTTAGACTTTTTTAAGGATCTTCCTGTTATGGATGTTATCAATAATAAAGGAACAGAAGTTGCTTTATTCTACGTACTTGAACAGTTTCCATTTGGTACGTTCATGTCCATTGTTGCTATTTGCTTAATTGCTACATTCTTCATTACATCAGCTGACTCAGCTACATTTGTTTTAGGAATGCAGACAACAAACGGTGATCTAAATCCTTCAGGCTCTATTAAGCTTACGTGGGGCTTAATTCAATCGTTAACAGCAATCATTTTGCTTTGGACAGGTGGTTTGGATGCGCTCCAAACAGCTGCGATTATAGCAGCACTTCCATTCTCAATTGTGCTGGTGCTAACGGTCTTCTCATTAATGAAAGCATTTAAAGAAGAAGGCGCGTTAAAAAGAGAAAAAAAATCTGTGTAAGACAAAAAAGCGTTAGCTTATATAAGCTAACGCTTTTTTTATGCACTCTTACGCCGTGCAAAATAAAATTAGTTGATAACATGTCAAGCAGATAGCTGACGTTGTGCCCGTCATCATAAGCGCCAGTCTTTTAGATTTGACGTTCATTTCTGCTATACCGTAAGCTAAATAAGCAAATACTAAAAATAAAATAATTTTAGATGTCAATTGATCACGTTTTGATAATAATTCAACCAGTGAATACCCCATCCAAATAACAATGTGCAAGCTCCAAACGAAATATGTCTTCATAGCTCCTTCGCCGCCTTTTCATTCGTTATTCAAAGAAGCAATTTTGTATCCAACTATAAGCAAAGCACGTCCCACTTCATATGTATGCATCTAGAACTCATTTAAGACTGTCTCAGCGCTTTTTACATCTTTCTGCTAGAATTATACTCAACCAGTAAAAAAACTGTCTGACAAGCACCTTATACTTTATGAAAACCGTTTTCTTCAAAAAAAAGCTGATGCGTATGCATCAGCTTTTTAAAAACATTATTTTACAATGTGAATTGGGCTTCCAATTGCTACTTCAGCAGCTTCCATTGTGATTTCACCTAATGTTGGGTGAGCGTGAATTGTTAATGCGATATCTTCAGCTGTTACGCCAGCTTCGATAGCAAGACCAAGTTCAGCGATCATGTCAGATGCGCTAGGTCCAGCGATTTGAGCACCAACAACTACTCCGTCTTCTTTACGAGTGATAAGCTTCAAGAAGCCTTCTGCAGCGTTAAGTGCAAGCGCACGTCCGTTAGCAGCGAATGGGAATTTAGAAGCTTTAACAGCTAATCCTTCTTCTTTTGCTTGTGCTTCAGTATAACCTACAGATGCAAGCTCAGGCTCAGAGAATACAACTGCTGGAATTCCTAAATAGTCAATTTCAGCAGGTTCGCCAGCGATTACTTCAGCTGCGATTTTACCTTCGTAAGAAGCCTTGTGTGCAAGTGGTGGTCCAGTTACGATATCACCAATTGCAAAGATGTTGCTTACAGATGTACGAGTTTGGTTATCGATTTCGATAAGACCACGGTCAGTCATTTTAACGCCAACTTGCTCAAGACCAAGCTCATCAGTGTTAGGACGGCGACCTACAGTAACTAATACGTAATCAGCATCGATTACTTTTGACTCTCCGCCTACTTCAAACGTAACTTGTACGCCATCAGCAGTTTCTTCAACACCTTTAGCCATTGCTTTTGTATAGATTTCAACGTTTCCTTTTTTCTTAAGGTTACGTTTAACAAGAGAGCTCATTTGTTTTTCAAAACCAGCTAGAATTTCATCAGCAGCTTCTACAAATGTAACTTCTGTACCGAAGTTAGCAAAAGCAGTACCAAGCTCCGTACCGATGTAACCTCCGCCGATTACAACTAATTTTTTAGGAACTTCTTTAAGCGCTAATGCACCTGTAGAGTTGATTACGCGCTCAGAGAATTTGAATCCAGGGATCTCGATTGGACGAGAACCAGTTGCAAGGATTGCATTTTTGAATTTGTACGTTTGTGCTGAATTTTCATCCATTACACGTACAGTTTCGCTGTCAACGAAGTAAGCTTCACCTTTTACGATGTCAACTTTGTTACCTTTAAGAAGGCCTTCAACACCGCCAGTAAGTTTGTTTACAACGCCGTTTTTGAATTCTTGAACTTTAGAGAAATCAACTGTTACGTTCTCAGCGATAATCCCCATGTCTTCAGAATGTTTAGCATGTTCAAAACGGTGACCTGCAGCGATTAATGCTTTTGAAGGAATACAACCAACGTTTAAGCATACGCCTCCAAGATTACCTTTTTCTACGATTGTAACTTTTTGACCTAATTGAGCTGCACGAATTGCTGCAACGTAGCCACCAGGGCCAGCACCAATGACAAGAGTATCAGTTTCGATTGGGAAATCTCCTACTACCATTTATTACGCCTCCATTAATAATAATTCTGGATCATTTAATAAACGCTTGATTTGGTTAAGAGCGTTTTGAGCTGTTGCGCCATCGATAATACGGTGGTCAAAGCTTAGTGATAATGCTAATACTGGAGCAATTACAATTTCACCGTCGCGTACAACTGGTTTTTCAGCGATACGTCCGATACCTAGAATTGCAACTTCTGGGTGGTTGATAACTGGAGTAAACCATTGTCCACCAGCAGAACCGATATTTGTGATTGTACAAGAAGCGCCTTTCATTTCAGCAGGAGCTAATTTACCATCACGTGCTTTTCCAGCAAGGTCGTTAATTTGATCCGAAATTTCGAATACAGATTTACGATCAGCATTTTTCACAACTGGTACTAAAAGACCTTTTTCAGTGTCAGCAGCGATACCGATGTTGTAGTAATGTTTTTGAATTACTTCATCTGTAGAATCATCAATTGAAGTGTTAAGAGCTGGGAACTTCTTAAGTGCTGAAGTTAACGCTTTTACCACGTAAGGTAAGAATGTTAATTTAATACCTTGATCTGCTGCAACCGTTTTGAATTTTTTACGATGAGCAACAAGAGCTGTTACATCGATTTCATCCATTAATGTTACGTGTGGAGCAGTGTGTTTAGAGTTAACCATAGCTTTTGCGATTGCACGACGGATACCGCTCATTTTCTCGCGAGTTTCTGGTAAGTCGCCTTCAGGAATAGCTTGTGCTGCAGCTGCTTTTGGTTCAGCTGAAGCAGTTTCCTCTTTAGCTGGAGCTTCAGCAGTTGCTGTAGCTGTAGAACCACCAGATAAGAAGCTATCGATGTCATCTTTAACAATACGTCCGTTTTTACCTGAACCAGGAACAGCTTTAATGTCTACACCTTTTTCACGAGCATATTTGCGCACTGAAGGCATAGCAATTACTTTACGGTTAGGATCAACATCAGCTTGTGCTGCAGGAGCTGTTGCTTCTTCAGTTGAAGCTTCTTCTTTAGCTTCTTCTTTAGCTTCTTCTGCTGGTGCATCATCATGATCGTCACCTTTGAATTTTAAGTCTTCGTATCCAGGAGCATCAAAAGTAACGATAACTTGTCCTACAGTAGCTACTGTACCTTCGTCAACTTTTACTTCTAATACTTTACCTTTTACAGGAGATGGGATTTCAACAACAGCTTTGTCATTTTGTACTTCTGCTAGTACATCATCCTCATCAATTTCATCTCCAGCTTTTACGAACCATTTTACAATTTCACCTTCGTGGATACCTTCACCGATATCCGGCAGTTTAAATTCAAATGCCACGTGTCTTCACCCTCCTAGTTAGTTGCGTTCAATTTGTTAGTGTTTATTTTATCTAAGACAGAAATCAGCATAAAGCTGATTTCTATCACAGTAAAATGCTAATTAGAATTCAAGTACTTTCTTAGCTGTTTCAACGATATCTTTGTGGTCTGGTAACCATACGCCCTCAGCTTGAGAGAATGGGAACACAGTATCCGGTGCTGTTACACGTAATACTGGTGCTTCTAAGCTTAAGATTGCACGATCGTTAATTTCAGCTACAACGTTAGCTGCAATACCAGCTTGTTTTTGAGCTTCTTGAACTACTACTACGCGACCAGTTTTTTCAACTGATGCAAGAATTGTATCGATATCTAAAGGTTGAACTGTACGTAAGTCCACTACTTCAGCAGAGATACCTTCTTTTTCTAGTTCTTCAGCTGCTTTTAACGATGAGTGTACCATTGCACCGTAAGCGATAAGCGTTACGTCTGTACCTTCACGTTTCACATCAGCTGTACCTAAGTCAATAGTGTATGATTCTTCAGGTACTTCTTGACGGAATGAACGGTAAAGCTTCATGTGCTCTAAGTATACAACCGGATCGTTATCACGGATTGATGAAATTAAAAGACCTTTTGCATCGTATGGAGTTGAAGGAATTACAACTTTTAGACCAGGTTGAGATGCTACGATACCTTCTAAGCTATCAGCGTGAAGTTCTGGTGTATGAACGCCTCCACCAAATGGTGAACGGAATGTGATTGGTGCATTCCAGCGACCGCCAGAACGGTAGCGCATACGTGCAGCTTGACCTGATACAGAATCAAGTACTTCGTATACGAAACCAAAGAATTGAATTTCAGGAACCGGACGGAAACCTTGAGTCGATAGACCCACAGCAAGACCACCGATACCAGATTCAGCTAATGGCGTATCGAATACGCGATCTTCGCCGAATTCTTGTTGAAGACCTTCAGTCGCACGGAATACTCCACCGTTTACGCCAACGTCTTCACCAAAAACTAATACGTTTTCGTCGTTTTTCATTTCTGTGCGTAACGCATCAGTAATCGCTTGAATCATTGTCATTTGCGCCATGGCTTACTTCGACTCCTTCTCTTTGTAGATTTCATATTGCTCTTGTAAGTTTGAAGGCATAGTTTCGTACATGATTTCCATTAAATCTGTAACTTTTTGTTTTGGATAATCGTCAGCCTTCTTAATAGCTTGTTTGATATCTTCTTTAGCTTGCTCGATTACTTTGTTTTCTTCTTCTTCATTCCAGATGCCTTTAGCTTCTAAGAATTTACGGAAGCGAACAAGTGGATCTTTCTTTTCCCACTCAGTGTCAAGCTCAGCTGTACGATAACGAGTTGGATCGTCACCAGCCATTGTATGTGGACCATAACGGTAAGTTAATGTTTCAATTAAAGTTGGACCTTCACCGTTTACTGCACGCTCACGAGCTTCGCTTACTGCAACGTATACTGCTAGTGCATCCATACCGTCTACTTGAACGCCTGGGATACCAACAGCCGCTGCTTTTTGAGCGATTGTACGTGCTGCAGATTGCTTTTCAACTGGTGTTGAAATTGCAAAGCGGTTATTTTGTACAACAAAGATTGCTGGAGCTTTGAATGCACCTGCGAAGTTCATACCTTCGTAGAAGTCACCTTGTGAAGCTCCGCCGTCACCTGTATAAGTGATCGCTACTGCTTTTTTACCGCGCTTTTTAAGACCTAGTGCCACACCAGCAGTTTGCACGATTTGTGCACCGATGATGATTTGTGGAGAAAGTACATCTACACCTTCTGGCGCTTGGTTACCGTGGAAATGACCACGAGAGAATAAGAACGCTTGATATAGTGGAAGACCATGCCAAATTAACTGAGGCACATCACGGTACCCAGGTAAAATGAAGTCTTCTTTTTCTAATGCGAAATGTGAAGCGATTTGAGAAGCTTCTTGCCCAGCAGTTGGTGCATAGAAACCTAAACGACCTTGACGGTTCAATGAAATTGAACGTTGATCAAGAATACGAGTGTATACCATGCGAGTCATTAACTCTTTTAATTTTTCGTCAGATAAATCTGGCAACGCTGATTTATTTACTACTTCGCCCTCTTCATTAAGAATTTGGAACGTTTGGTACTGCTCAGCGATTTTATCAAGTTGCTTTGATACATCAATAATAGCCTTTTTAGTTTTAGCAGCCATCTAAGTCACCTCTTCCTTTCATTTAAGCCGTATAAATTCATTTTACTAATCAAACAAACATACACGCTTTTAGAATGTCCCAAATGGACAAGTAAAAGTCATATTTTGTCGAGTAGCTTTTTGAATTCGCTAATCCCTAACATTTCTATGTATTCCCCAGCGAATTCTGTGCAAACATTTACGTAAAAGGAAAGTTTAAGCGAAACGAGCGTTTCGTTAAACTGTATTAATTATTTTGCAAAAATGATTAATACAACACTTACTACGCTACCTAGTTTACAATACACTAAAACAGTTCGTCAATGCATTTACATCAAGAAATTACGCTTTTTTAGTTTGTGAAATAAAACACATAAAAAAGACATGCTGTACTATTACACAGATACAAACTGTATTATATGTTTTATAATAACCTTCTCTTTTTTTACGTCTGCACATCTCCTATCTTGCCACAAATAAACGATTTTTTAAAACAATAACCTTTTGTAATTTTTACTTGAATCGTGTCGAAACTCTTTCTTTATTTCAGAAAACCTTCCTTTTCAGCCAAAAAAAAAGACCTGTAAACTTCACAGGCCTTCTTATTTATCCTCGCTATTTTTCACCTTTAACTTCGTTTTGTTATAAAAATCTTCTTTGGCTTTGTTATAGTCAGCTGTTAGTGTGTTAAACGTTTCTTTTTTCTTTTCAACTTCTTTATAAGTAGCATTGATCGAAGCGATTTGTGTTTCAAGATTCTCTAATTTCACATTGTCTTTTTCAAAGAGCGTATATAGCTTACGATCTAATTCAATGGAATGAAGATAGGCATCATGTAAGGACTGGTAGGCCTTATAACGCTTCTTCATTAACGAAGATAGTTCAAGCGCCTCTTCTTTTGCTTTGCCGTCCTCTAGCTTTTGGATTTTTGGCTCTGTCGCTTCAAACTGTTTTTGCGAAGCGCTGATGCTTTTTTCTTCTTTTTGTAATTTATTTTCACGCTCATCTAATAACTGCTGCGCTTTTTGTGCTTTATTTTTTATTTTCTTTTTATCTTTAATCCCTAGCTCAATAATTTGGTCGTATATCGCATTTTCTTGCTGTTCTAAATCAGCTAACGGTTTTTGCTGATTAGCAAATTGCTTTTCTTGTGCTACCACTTTTTCTAATCCATTATATACCTCAAGTTCAGGCGATGAGCCCTCTGCACAGCCTGCTAGTGACATAGCAGCAATGCCAATAACTATATATCTTCCGACGCATTTCATATTTGGTAAATCCTCCCTTATTCATGGGTCATTATACAATTTTTGTAGGAAATTAGCAATTTATCTACACCCTTTTTCCACCTTTTAATATATTATACTAACCCAATCGTGAAAAAAAGGGAGTTTATTACTTTTTACCTTGGGATTGATAACTACGGGAGGTTACATTATGTTGGGTTATGGTGGATATGGCTGCGGCGGTTCTAATAAAGGTTTCGTGTTATTAATCGTACTGTTCATTTTATTAGTTATTATCGGCTGCAGCTGTGGCGGCTGGTAATTATACAATAAAAGCGGCTAGCTGCCGCTTTTATGTTTTCTTATACATGTTTTTCCAAATGTTTGATACATATAATTAGTAGAAACATTTATATGGTCAAGGTCGAGGTAATGACTTTTTTATACGGATTTGGTACACTTTATACCTATAAAATAGCCTAGGGAGATGTGAAAGTTGATTACAATGAACGATATTATCCAAGACGGACACCCAACGCTGCGAGAAGTAGCAAAAGAAGTACCGTTACCTGCTTCTGAAGAAGACAAAAAGATTTTACATAGCTTATTAGAATATGTAAAAAACAGCCAAGACCCTGAAATTGCTGCTAAATATGGACTGCGATCTGGTATCGGACTTGCCGCTCCTCAAATTAATGTATCAAAACGAATGATTGGGGTACACGTTACGGATGAAAAAGGCAAGCTATACAGCTATGCATTATTTAACCCTAAGATCATTAGCCACTCAGTTGAAAAGACATATCTTACAGGCGGTGAAGGCTGCTTGTCTGTCGATCAAGATATCCCAGGATTTGTTCCTCGATATGCACGCATCACAGTAAAAGGCACAACGCTTGAAGGCGAAGAAGTGAAAATTCGTTTGAAAGGCCTTCCTGCTGTAGTATTTCAGCACGAGATTGATCATTTAGACGGAATTATGTTTTATGATTACATCAATAAAGAAAACCCATTTCAAGAACCTGAAAATGCTTTTCCATATGAACGCTAAAAAACGCGAGCTAGAGCTCGCGTTTTTTCTTATTTTAACAATCCTACTAGCTCTAATCCGTGGAGAATACCACCTTCTGCTACATCTTTTGTAACAAGATCAGCCACTTCTTTCACGACTTCTTCCGCATTTCCCATCGCTACGCCATTTCCGACAAACTCAAGCATTTCGATATCGTTTAAGCCGTCTCCGAATGCATATACATCTTTTTTATCAAAGCCAAGCTTTTCAATCATGGTCTCAATTCCTCGCGCTTTTGATCCACCTTTTGGGAGAACATCAGTTGAAAATTCATGCCAGCGAATAAAGTCAAATTTCTTAAATTTTTCTTCATAAGGAGCTTCTTCTCCCGCTGTACAGAATAAGAGGGATTGATAAATTTCACGCCCTTTGAAATAAGCAGGATCGTGGTGAGGGTGGGTAAATCCAATTTTCAGCGTGCTGATGCTGGATTCGATATAATCATGAAATTCAATGTTTGATTTCATATCTTCATGATCCATGTATACGACAGGATGATCATGCTCAACAGCAAAAGCCGTTAAATCCTGAAGCTCTTCTTTATTTAACGGGTTTTTGTAAAGAACTTCTCCATTTAAGACAATGTACTGACCATTAAAGCTAATATATGTTTGAATATCCAACTCTTCACGCAGATCTTTAAACATAAAAGGAGCCCTTCCAGTTGCAATTGCCACTTCATGCCCCTGCTCTTTTAACAGCTGGACAGCTTTTTTTGTAGAAGCAGGCAGTTTTTTATCATGATCCAATAACGTTCCATCAATATCAAAAAAAATAATCTTTCGTTCCACGTTTATCACCTTATTTTTTATAATTTTTTATCTCTTTGTTAATCCTTTACAATTATACCAAACAAGCACTGATTTCTCTATAAATGGACGTTCCTATTTACAATTTTTCCATATTTAACCACGAGAAACCTCTCCCTTTTCATCATATAATAAAAGTACAGAGAGAGACAGGCAGGTATCGCAAAAAAAACAAAGGAGCTGAAAAATCATGTTAAAAGATTTTCGAAAAAGGCTGCTAAAACGCTGGAATGAATTATTGCGTAAAAAAACGATGGCATAATCGATTTTTTTAGGGCTTTCTGTTGTAAAATTTGCAGAGTGTGTGTCTGCATCGTACAATGGAATAGCCCTTATTTTTTATACGCCCGGAAAATATAGTCTTGTATCCGTTTCCTATTAATATTATTCTATAATTAATTGACTTGTTATATTTAGATGACTAAAATGTAGTGAAAGCAAGTTTCTTTAGAAAATACATGAAATACATACACATTTTATAATATAATAAAATAAGTTATTTGAATTTCGGAATTAAGGAGAGATTTTTGTTATGATTTTTAAAGTTTATTTTCAAGAAAAAATGAGTGAAGTAGCTGTACGTGAAAATACAAAAACAGTGTATGTGAACGCAGATTCTGAGCGTGACGTTCGTAAAAAGTTAAAAGCGCGTTCAATTAATATTGAGTTTGTTCAAGCAGTGACTGGAGACTATCTAGAATATGAGCAACAGCATGAAGATTTTAAAGTATTGGAGATATGATGAAAATGAAATTTGTAAAAAATAATCAAACGGCAGTTTTCGCCCTGGGTGGACTAGGCGAAATCGGTAAAAATACGTATGCCGTACAGTTTCAAGATGAAATTATTCTTATTGATGCAGGAATTAAATTCCCTGAAGATGAGCTTTTAGGAATTGACTACGTTATTCCTGACTACAGTTATTTGGTAAAAAATGCAGATAAAATCCGTGGCCTTTTCGTTACACATGGTCATGAAGATCACATCGGCGGAATTCCTTACTTATTAAGAGAATTAAACATTCCTATTTATGCAGGGAAATTAGCCCTTGGACTTCTTCGCAACAAATTAGACGAGCACGGGTTGCTTCGTACAGCTCAGCTTCATGAAATTACTGAAGATGACGTAATTAAATTCCGTAAAACATCGGTAACGTTCTTCCGCACAACTCACAGTATTCCTGATTCTTACGGAATTGTGGTAAAAACACCAAACGGACAAATCGTACATACAGGAGATTTCAAGTTTGATTTTACACCAGTGGGCGAACCGGCTAACTTAACAAAAATGGCTGAAATCGGTAAAGAAGGCGTTCTATGCTTGCTTTCAGACAGTACAAACAGTGAAATTCCTAACTTTACGATGTCTGAGCGCCGCGTAGGTGACAGCATTCATGACATTTTCCGTAAAGTAGACGGCCGTATTATTTTTGCAACGTTTGCTTCAAATATTCACCGCTTACAGCAAGTAGTGGAAGCAGCCGTATTGCATAACCGCAAAGTTGCTGTATTCGGACGCAGTATGGAAGCAGCTATTGAGATTGGCCAACAGCTTGGATATATTTCATGTCCAAAAGATACGTTCATTGAGCCTTCTCAAATTAACCGAATTCCAGCTAACCGCGTGACTATTTTATGTACAGGCAGCCAAGGTGAACCGATGGCAGCGCTATCTAGAATTGCAAATGGTACTCACCGCCAAATTCAAATTATCCCTGGAGATACGGTTGTATTCTCATCTTCACCTATTCCAGGAAATACAGTAAGTGTTAGCAAAACAATTGATATGCTATTCCGTGCAGGAGCAGAGGTTATTCACGGTGCTCTAAACGATATTCATACTTCTGGACACGGCGGACAGGAAGAGCAAAAATTAATGCTTCGTTTGATGAAACCAAAATACTTTATGCCAATTCACGGTGAGTATCGCATGCAGAAGATGCACATCAAACTTGCAACAGACTGTGGAGTTCCTGAAGAAAACTGCTTCATTATGGATAATGGAGAGGTGCTAGCTTTAAGCGACAGTGAAGCTTCAGTAGCTGGAAAAATCCCTTCAGGCTCTGTATATATTGACGGAAGCGGAATTGGTGACATTGGAAATATCGTACTTCGTGACCGCCGTATTTTATCTGAAGAAGGACTTGTTATTGTCGTTGTAAGCATCAATATGAAAGACTTCAAGATCGCTGCTGGTCCAGACATTATCTCTCGTGGTTTTGTTTATATGCGCGAATCCGGCGACTTAATTAATGATGCACAGTCCCTCATTACAAAACACTTGAACAAAGTGATGGAACGTCGTACGTCACAATGGTCTGAGATTAAAAATGAAATCACAGACACATTGGCTCCATTCCTTTACGAAAAAACAAAGCGCCGTCCAATGATTTTACCAATCATTATGGAGGTTTAATAAAAGAAAAAGAGCAGATGCAATTGCATCTGCTCTTTTTTATTAGGAACTGGCAAATTTATTTTCGAAGCGGTTGATATCTGCGTCTGCTCCAATAACAATCAACACGTCTCCTTCTTGTATCGTTTCGGACGCCTGAGGAGAAACGATGATATCTCGATCACGCTTAATGGCTACAATGTTAATACCATATTTCGCACGAATGTCTAACTCAATCAGCGTATTGCCAGCCATTCTTTTGCTTGCTACTAATTCGACAATGCTGTGTTCTTCAGATAGCTCCAAATAATCCAGCACGCTGTTTGAAATCATGTTATTGGCAATTCTTCGTCCCATATCTCGTTCGGGATGCACGATAAAATTGGCGCCAATTTTTGATAATACTTTGGCATGATAATCATTTTGCGCTTTTACCGTTATTTTTTCAACCCCCAGCTCTTTTAGTATAAGGGTCGTCAAAATACTTGCCTGAATATTGTCGCCAATAGCTACGATAACGTGATCAAAATTACGAATTCCTAAACTTTTTAGAACCCCTTCATCCATTGAATCGCCTACTACTGCATGCGAAGCAACGTTAGCATACTCATTTACCTTTTCCTCATCAATGTCAATCGCCAGAACTTCCATTCCTTGATCGCTCAATGTTTTACAAATACTTCCACCAAATCTACCTAATCCGATGACTGCAAATTCTTTTTTCATTTGAATTCCTCCATTATGTACAGGAAAAAATCTGAACTACCGTTATTTTACCACAATTCTTTTGTATCAACCTCATTTTCCCGTTAACAACGCTTATATGTCTTTACTATTTCTCATAGAAAAACAGAAGGATCAGTTCCTTCTGTTTTTTAAGCTGTAGCATGGGTTTGAACAAGGTAATAATATACGCCTTTTTGCTGCATAAGTTCCCCGTGATTGCCTGTTTCAATAATGCTTCCGTGATCTAATACAATGATGTTATCTGCTTCTCGTATAGTCGATAGCCGATGAGCAATCATGATGGCCGTTCTGTTATTTAACAGCGTTTTAA
The DNA here is from genome assembly GCF_045369295.1 of Priestia sp. 179-F W1.4 NHS. Classification (NCBI taxonomy): domain Bacteria; kingdom Bacillati; phylum Bacillota; class Bacilli; order Caryophanales; family Bacillaceae; genus Priestia; species Priestia sp. 179-F W1.4 NHS. Next base: position 416,833 of record NZ_JBIQFF010000002.1, read on the forward strand.
GCGCTTGTTGAATCTTCACTTCTGTTTCTGTATCGATGCTTGCTGTCGCTTCATCTAAAATGATAATACGAGGATCAGCCAACAGCGTTCGAGCAAATGAAATCAATTGACGCTCTCCCACGGATAAGACGTTTCCTCGCTCTTCTACTTCCGTATCATAACCTTTTTTCAGACGCTTTATAAAATCTGCAGCCCCTACCGCTTCCGCGGCCTTAATCACTTCATCATCAGTAGCATCCGGTTTTCCAAACCGAATATTCTCCGTGATGGTTCCTGAAAAAATAAAGGTTTCTTGCAGCACAATACTAATTTGTGCTCGTAAACTCGCTAACGTAATATCTTGAATAGGCATATTATCAATTAAAATCTGCCCTTCGTTCACATCATAAAAACGGGTGATTAAATTAGCAATGGACGTTTTTCCAGATCCAGTATGCCCCACTAAAGCAACCGTCTGTCCTTCTTTTATTTCAATTGATACGTTGTTTAGAGCTTTACGCTTCCCATCATAAGAAAATGAGACGTGCTTGAACTCAACTTTCCCCTTCATATTCTCTAAAGACGTAGCGGTTTCCAAATCTGCGACGAGAGGTTTTTCATCTAGAAATTCAAAAATGCGCTCGGATGAAGCCATTCCCATTAATAATTGATTGTACACTTGCCCTAAACGAGAAATCGGTTCCCAAAACATCCCCAGATAAAAAGCAAATGATACAAAAATACCAATTGTTAGCCGCTCATCTTGAATAAGTGCAGCACCGAACCAAATTAAAATGGCCGTTCCGACAGCATTTGTGAGTTCTACAAACGGTCGAAACATGGCATTTTTTCGAGTAGCTTGCCTCCAGCTCTCGTAATTTTCACTGTTTATGCGATCAAAAAACAGCATATTTTCTTGTTCTTGAGCAAATGATTGAGTAACGCGAATGCCTTGAATACTCTCATTTAAATGTGAATTTAATACTGACTGCTTCATACGAACAACTTGCCATGACCGGCGGATTCTTCTTCTCAGCTTTGTAGAAATCAAAAACATAATCGGTAAAATGACTAAAACAGCACATGTCAAAGCAGGACTGAGAGAAAATAATATAACCACAATTCCCACTAACAATAAGAGGTCCATAAATAGGTTAACTACCCCGTTGGTAAATAAATCTTGAAGAGAGTTAATATCATTCATAATCCTTACAAGAATAGAGCCTCCTGAACGCGTATCGAAAAACCGGTGCGACAGCCCTTGAACATGCGTAAATAAATGTTTTCTTAAATCATATATCACATGCTGCCCGAGTTGATTCATCCATTTAATCCGAAAAACATTCGCAATATAAGATAGGATATACAAGCTAAAAATGATGAAAACTAACTGCATGAGCAGCGTGCTATTCTTATCTTTTACAGCATGATCAAGCGTATAGACACCTATCAAAATAGGAATAGCGAGTCTAATGACCGTCGTGATAATGACCATAAGAAACGAGAAAGGAAGCAAATTTTTTCGATATGGATGAAGATAACGAAACAAGCGGGCCATTTGCTTCCAGTTAAACGTCTTATCAATGATTTGATCTGTTTGATAATAAAAGCGCTCTCGCACAACTTTATTTTTTTCGCCTGCCATTCTATTCCTCCCTTGTTATACGTTCATCACCGACGTACTGCTTTCATATTGAATGTCGTAAATGTTTTTATAAATTCCTTGCTTTTGAATGAGCGTTTCATGGCTTCCTCTCTCTTTTATACGACCTTCATGTAAGACCAAGATTTCATCGGCATGTCGCAAAGAAGAAAGGCGGTGCGCGATAATAAACGTCGTACGATTTTTCATCACTTCTTTTAAAGCCAATTGAATTTCTCTTTCTGTTTTCATATCAACGGCACTGGTGGCATCATCTAATACTAGAATACTAGGATTTAAGATAAGCGCTCGTGCAATCGCAATACGCTGCTTTTGCCCGCCTGATAACCCCAGTCCTCTCTCTCCCAGCATCGTATCATATCCATCTGGAAGCTCCATAATAAAATCATGCGCCTGCGCTCGTTTTGCAGCATCAATAATGTCTTCTCTGGAAATACCCGGCACGCCATAAGAGATGTTGGTTCCTATGCTGCTTGAGAACAAAAACGTTTCTTGAAGTACAAAGCTAATTTCTTTCCGAAGAACAGAGAGCGGATACTCTTTAATCGGACGATGGTTAACTAAGATCTGTCCTGAAGTCGGTTCATAAAACCTCGTGAGCAGCTGTGTTAAGCTTGTTTTGCCAGCTCCAGTTGCACCGATTAAACCTACTACTTTCCCTTTAGAAGCAGAAAACGATATGTTCTCAAGCGATTTTTTATCCTCGTTTGGATAGCATAAGCTAACATGCTGAAACTCGACCGTTCCATTAATAGAGAAACTTCCGGCATGCTCATGGACTTTTTCTTCTTCTTCTAAAATTTCTAGCAGCCTTTCACCCGAAGCTTTAGACTGTGAAAACATATTGATAACAAACCCTAGATTCATAATCGGCCACATTAAATAAGAGGTTAAGCTAAAGAAAGCAACAAGCTCTCCAGGACGTACGCTTCCGTTCATAACAAGCGCTCCTCCGTAAGCAAGGAGACCAACAATAGATAAATTCCCTATAAACTCCATTAAGGGGAAATAAGTTGCCCACACATTCGCTGTTTCAATGTTTCGATTTTTATAAACTCCGTTGGAATCGTTAAATTTAGAGGTTTGAAATTTTTCTCTTGATAATGATTTGACCGTCTGTATGCCGCTTATATTTTCTTGAACATTTGTATTAAGTTCTCCAAACGATTGGCGAATTAAGCGAAACGCTGGATGAACGCGTTTATCAAAACGATAGACAGCTACCCCCAAAAAAGGCAGCAGGAAGATTGTGACAAGAGTGAGTGAAATAGAGTAATAGAACATAACGGAAAAGCTGGCAGTAAGTAAAATGACGAAGCGAATTAATTCTGAGAAGCCAAAAGATAGAAAAAAACGAAATCCTTCTACATCAGCTGTCAACCTGGACATCAAGTCCCCTGTTTTGGCATTGTCATAATAAGAAAACGGTAAATACTGAAGTTTGCGGTAAAGTTTATTGCGAAGAGTATACACGGACTTAATTCCAAATAAGTCGCCGTAATATTGCTGAATATATGTAAAGATTCCTTTGATGATCATCAGTCCAATAAAAATAAATGCTACATTATCGACTAGCTGATATTGTTTTCCTAACACGATATGATCAATCGTATATTGCAGCACAATAGGGTAAATCACAGTGATGGAGGTTACAAATAACAAGCAAATAGCAGAATAAAAAAAGTACATTCGGTACGGCAAATAAAAATCTTTTAGTTTTTTAAACGTTCCCATATACCCCGTCCTTTCCCTTAGCTAAGATGTAGCACACATATTTAAATATATCGGTTCCCGAAATAAATTACCATAATTTTTAGATGTTTTTTCAAAAAAAGGTAAATAGTCATAAAAAAGAGGTTGGGATATAGCTAAATGAATTCCATCTAAAGACGAAACTATTCACTCAAACAAAAAAACGAACCACTAATCAAACATATTGATCAATGGTTCGTTTTTCACTTCGTCTAAAATACTTTTGTCCCAGCTTCTTTTTTTATTGTTTTTCCACTGCATGTCCGCCGAACTCATTGCGAAGAGCGGCAACTACTTTACCTGTAAACGTATCATCTTCAAGTGAGCGATAGCGCATCATTAAAGATAAAGCAATAACTGGCGTTGGCACTTGTAAATCTAAAGCTGATTCAACCGTCCATTTCCCTTCACCGGAAGAATGCATAACTCCTTTAATACTGTCAAGTTTTGCATCTTTTGAAAATGCACGTTCCATTAATTCGATTAACCATGAGCGAATAACAGAGCCATTGTTCCATACGCGGGCTACAGCTTCGTAGTCATAGTCAAATTCACTTTTCTCTAACACATCAAAACCTTCAGCAATTGCTTGCATCATGCCGTACTCAATTCCGTTATGAACCATTTTCAAGAAGTGACCGCTTCCTGCTGCACCTGAATAGAGATAGCCATTTTCTACGTTGATGTCGCGGAAAATAGGTTCGATTGTAGCAAATGCTTCTTTATCTCCACCAATCATCATACAAGCGCCGTTTCGGGCACCTTCCATTCCGCCGCTCGTTCCAACATCGAAGTAGTGAATTCCTTTTTCAGCAGAAGCTGCAGCACGTCGTACGGAATCTTTATACTTAGAATTACCGCCTTCGATAATCATATCTCCTTCTTCAAGTAATTCTTGAAGCTCAGAAATTACTTTTTCTGTGAGCTCTCCGGCTGGAACCATTACCCAAGCAATGCGTGGTTTTTCTAATTTGCTTACTAATTCTTGAATGGAAGAAGCGCCTTCTGCTCCCTTTTCTGATACTTTCTGTACGGCTTCGTTGTTCACATCGAATGCTACCACAGAATGGTTATGATCTAGTAAATTCAATACTAAGTTTGCTCCCATTTTCCCTAAGCCAATCATACCTAATTTCATATGTAAATTACCTCCAATAGTAAGTTTCGTATCATGTTGTTAGTGTTAGTATGGTGTAAACTCACAAGAAAAAATCCACATTTTTATATTTCCTTTATCAGTTACTTCCTACACACAAAAAAGAAAAACATTCGATGCAAGTTCTACTAAGCATCGAATGCTTTTCACCTGTTACAACTGCTTGTATTTATTCGTTCTCGCCTAATACACGATTCACGCGCTTTTCAAGCATTTTCATACCGCTTCCACCAGCTTGGAAGTGGCGTAGCTGACCTGTTTTGTCAAATACATAATATGCCGGTACATATTGATTTTCAAATGCATCCGTTAATTTATGTTCACTGTCTACAAAAATTGGCTGCGTAATATCGTGTTCTGCTGCTACTTCTTTAATTTTTGTTAAGTCTAAATCATCTTCAGAGCGCGGCATATGAACGGCTACTACGTTTAGTTGTTCTTTGTATTGGTCGCGAAATTCATTTACTTGAGGCATTGCTTCTTTACATAGATGACAGCTTACTGACCAAAAATGAATAAGTGTTGGCTTTTCGCCAATTAGCTGCTCTTTTGTAACCTCTCCGTTTAACCATTCTGTAGCGCCCGTTAACTCAGGCATTGGCTGACGTAATTTCATGAATAAAAGCCTCCCTTGTTTTCACTATTATTGACTATATGTTCTTTATTATCCGATGAAAAAAAGGCCTAACGTGGACGTTAGACCTTTTAAACGTTGTGCTTACGCGTTTAAAGTAGCTTGACCTGGTTTCCAGTTAGCTGGGCAAAGTCCGCCAGTTTGTAACGCTTGAAGAACACGTAAAGTTTCATCAACGTCACGGCCAATATTGTTGTGGTTTACAACTGAATATTGTAATTCGCCTTCTGGGCTGATGATGAATAAACCGCGAAGTGCTACACCTTCTTCTTCAATTAAAACGCCGTACTCACGAGAAACAACGTGATTTGTATCAGCTGCTAATGGATATTTAAGATCACCTAAACCATTATCTTTACGATCAGTGTTGATCCAAGCTAAGTGTGTATGGATTGTGTCTGTAGAAACACCGATTACTTCTGCGTCAAGATCTTCAAACTCATCATAACGGTCAGAAAGTGCAGTGATTTCTGTTGGACATACAAATGTAAAGTCCATTGGATAGAAGAATAATACTGTCCATTTGTCATTTTTAATATTTTCTTCTAAGCTAACTTTACCGAATTCTTTGTTTGATAATACAGCTTCCATTTCAAAGCGTGGAGCTTGTTTACCTACCATACGTTCTGGCATACATGATCCCTCCAAATAATTATTAAATGAGAAAATGTACAAAACATTCTCACTTATGTACTGTTATAACGGTTTTCATTATAATGGATATTGTTTTTTTAGTCAATATTAATTAAGAATGAATTTAAACAACATCTTATAATGGTAACATAGTTGTTATGCCCGCCTTTAGGGCAAATTAAACCCTGACTTCAGCAAAAAAATGCTATAAAAGGGTTGCATTTATTTACCTTCTCAGTTTAGCATGTCTAATATCGGGAATAAACAAATGTGCTCATACTCTTAGAAAATCTTTTCCACAGAATAAATTCCCACTTATTAATATTGAAACAGAACATAGGAAGGATGAACAACGAATGTTTAAGATGCAAGACATCAACTGGGAACAGCTTCTTACCAATGCTGGAGTTATTGTGTTAAAACTTATTGCCATTACCATTGTATTTTTACTTGTACGAGCAATTGGTAAAAAAGTTATTGAGCGTTCCTTTGAAAAAATGAGTGAGCGCGAAAATACTACGCGCGGACGCATGCTCACACTCAAAAGTTTAACCGTTAATGTGTTTTCATATGTACTTATTTTTATTTTTGTCGTCATGCTGCTTGAAGCAGTAAATATCCATGCGACAGCTCTATTAGCCGGTGCCGGAGTTGTGGGTCTAGCAATCGGGTTCGGTGCTCAAGGACTAGTTAGCGACGTTGTAACAGGTTTCTTTTTACTTCTTGAAAAACAGCTGGATGTTGACGACTATGTAACAACCGGAAGTTTTTCAGGAATTGTCGAATCAGTAGGTCTGCGTACTACTCAAATTCGCGGATTTGATGGAACTTTACACTATGTGCCTAACCGTGAAATTACAAGCTTAAGCAATCATTCCCGAGGCAATATGCGCGCGTTGATTGATATTGGCATTTCGTATGATGATGATATTGACAAAGCAATTTCCGTACTAGAAAAAGTATGTGAGCGCGTTGCTGCAACAAATGAAAACATTGTAGAAGGACCAAGCGTGATAGGAGTTCAAGGTCTAGGCGCATCGGACGTTGTGCTTCGTGTAGTTGGCAAAGCTAAAAACGGTGAGCAGTGGGGGGTTGAACGTCAGCTTCGCAAAGAGTTTAAAGAAGCATTTGACGCAAACGGTATTGATATTCCGTTCCCTCATCAAGTAAATATTGATAAAAAGCAGCCTGAAGATGCCAAGCAGCCTCAGCATGCATAAAAATAGCCGAAGGATTTATTCCTTCGGCTTTCTTTTATCCTTGTACCTTGTTGCCTACTTGCTGACAAATTTCTTCTGCCGTTAATCCGCTAGCTGTAATAACTGAGCCTTGCGTTACTGCATCAGAAATCCCCATTACGTTTGAATCCTGTCCTGTTACAACACAGCAATCGCACCCTTGTGCATCACTTTCGTTGCGTAATTGTACCACTTCATGTCCGAGCTGCTGAAGTGCAGCCTGTACATCTGTTAAACCGTATTCTACACCAATTCGTGCCATCGTTGCCCACCTCCTCATGGTATTAATTTAGCCATAAGGAAAAATGATTATACGATTTATTGATTGCCTTTATGTTCAAAATATTTTGTAATAAGTGAAATCGCCGTATCTATTGCGCCTTCATGAGGCTGCAGCTTTGCATGATGAAGCCCATATTCAGACTGAACGCCAAGCCAAAACATAAATCCAGGAATATCTTTTAGCATATAGCCAAAATCTTCTCCTGTCATTGCTTCTTTGCATTCAATGACATCTACGTCGGTTTGCGCTTTGGCAAATTCCATAAACTCTCGCGTGACTTCATGGTGATTATATACTTGATGATACATACATCCATAATCAATGGCTGTTTCACACTGATACCCTACTTCTACTCCTTTAACAATCGCTTCGATTCGTTCTTTAACACGCGTCATTGATTCAGGAGATAGCGTGCGAATGGTTCCTTCTATGCGAGCTCGCTCCGCAATAATATTTTGAACCGTCCCCCCTTGAATTTTCCCTACTGTAATTACAGCGCTGTCTAGCGGATCAACGTTGCGAGCAACAATCGTTTGAAGCTGTGAAACGAGCTGACATGCAGCGACTACCATATCATTTGTTGTATGTGGATAAGCAGCATGCCCGCCTTTTCCTTTTAAATCAATAAATAGCTCAGACGTGTTAGCAAATAGTAACCCTTCCTTCAGCGCAATCGACCCAACCGGATATTCAGGAGCTACGTGAAGGGCAAAGATGAAATCTGGAAGCCATTCTTTCATGATATCGCTTTGGAGCATCGGCTGTGCTCCTCCTGGACCTTCTTCTGCAGGTTGAAAGATGAACAATACATTATCTTTGATTTCATGCTGAGCAAAGTAAGTCAGTACGCCTAGCCCAATGGCCATGTGCATATCATGTCCGCAGGCATGCATGAGTCCTTCATGCTGTGATTGAAAAGAAGAATTCGTTTCTTCCGTGATAGGAAGACCGTCAATATCTGCTCGGTAGCCTATTGTTTTAGTTGGGTTTGTACCATGTACTTTAACAAAGAGTCCCGTTTTCCACGTCTTTACTTCTAAGCGCTCTTGCGGAAGAGTGTTAATATAATCAAGCAAAAAACGCTGTGTTTTCACCTCTTGAAACCCTAATTCAGGAATTTTATGTAGCTCTCTTCTTATTTTCACAAATTCATTTTCAGCCATGTGTATGTCCTCCTCACGAAATAAAGAAGAAAGCGTGGTTGCCCACGCTTCCAACTTGTCCATATGATACGTTTAAGGATTCAGTATCCCAATCGCTAAAACCTATTAATTCAGCAAAGAAAAAGCGCAACCTGATCGTTTTTCTTATTCTTCGTTTAATTGACGCAATTCTTGCTTGATTTCTGTTTTAGACTTTGTTTTTTCGTCAATTTCTTTAATAACGCGTGCTGGCGTACCTGCTACTACTGTGTAAGGAGCTACATCTTCGACCACAATTGCACCTGCAGCAACTACGGCACCTTTACCTACTGTTACCCCTTCAAGAACAACAGCATTAGCACCGATTACTACATCATCTTCTACTACAACTGGTTTTGCAGAAGGTGGCTCAATAACACCAGCTAATACAGAACCTGCGCCAATATGACAATTTTTACCTACTGTTGCACGACCACCAAGTACTACGTTCATGTCGATCATTGTTCCTTCACCGATTACAGAACCGATGTTAATCGATGCACCCATCATAATAACAGCGTTGTCGCCGATTTCAACTTGATCGCGAATAATAGCGCCTGGCTCAATACGGGCTTTAATTCCTTTCATATCTAATAAAGGAATCGCAGAGTTGCGGCGATCGTTTTCAATTACGTAGTCTTCAATTTTTCCTTCGTTTGCTTCAATAGCAGCTTTGATTTCTTTCCATTCACCAAATACTACACCTGTGTTGCCCGTTACAAATGTTTTAGAAGATGAACCAAAGTCAATTCCTTCTACTTCACCTTTTACGTAAACTTTTACCGGTGTTGATTTTGTACTGTTTTGAATAAATGAGATAATCTCATTAGCATCCATCATTTTCATTATGTATTCCTCCTAAGTAAGCAATGTCTCATTTAATGTAACAAAATGCTTTCACAATGACAAGCATCATTATCGTTTTAATAAAAAGATAACGATTGCAAATAAAAAAAGCGAGCACCTGAGCTCGCTTTAGACCGTTTCTCTTACGTATTCACGTACAATATCAACAAATGCTCGAACTTGCTTCAGTTTAAACGCTGATTCATATCCAACTAAAGAAGTGTCTCGTGTAATTGGCTCGCCATTTGCTTTTAGAAGCGGCGTCCGATGAATATGGCTTCCAGCTTCTTTGATAGCAATCGATGGTAAAATAGCGAAACCAAGACCATTTAAAGCCATTTGTTTACACGTCTCAATCTGATCCACTACAATCGTACGCTTCGGTGTAGTATGAAACTCTCGATGCCACCATTCTAAAATTTCTTGATAATACGTTGAGTCACTTTTAAATTGAATAAATGGTCGATGAGTATTTACTACTTCCGCTGCCCTTTCAATTTCTGAATCAACTAGGTAAAGAGGATCTGTAAACAAATGTTCTTTGACGCCTTTCCAATCCGGATTTCCGCGTATGATTCCAATATGTACCTCATCTTCGTACAGGTAGCGAAGCATTTCACTGCTCCAGCCGGTTACAAGAGAGATTTTAGCATGTGGGTAACGATCCATATAGCGTTTTAACACCGCCGGCAGCCAGTGCTGTCCAATAATCGAAGCCACCGCTAATTTGAGTGTACCATATACTTCATTATCTAAATGATGCAAGTCCTCGCGAACCCGATCTTCTTTTTCTACTACTTCTTTTGCAAATTGAACAATCTTTTCTCCAGCAGGCGTTAATGACAGTCCTTTTTGCGAACGAATGAAGATTTGTGTATCCCATGCTTTTTCAATGGTTTGCAGCCTCTGTGATAAAGCTGGTTGCGATACAAATAATCTCTCTGCAGCTTTTCTCATATTTAATTCTTGAGCTAATACAACGAGCATTCGACATTCTATTAATTGCATTCAGTTATTCCTTTCAAGCCTCTTTTTACTTTCATTTTACCTTTATCATATAAGAAAAAAACGGAGAAAGATAGGCTGAAACACGATTTCTTAAAAAAATTATTGAAATGACTCTTTCGGGAGAATGATGGACTGCCTTCTTAATGACTTTAACAAATTTCTTCGCGTTAAAATCCCTTCAAAAATACCATCTTCATTCTCTACGCACAAAAAAGGATGGTTAATCATGGCATTTATGACTTTTAATACGGATTTTTTCATGGAGACACGAGGAACATTTTGATTCATAACTTCTTCTACTTTCATGGTTTCTAATCGTTCAAATTCAATGCGCTTTAACCCTAAAATCGAATCTAAAATAAGCGTCATGCTCACGAACCCCTGCAGCTGAAACCTTGGATTTAATACGGGAATGGACGTATAGCCAGTCTTTGTTAACACAAGCAAAGCATGTTCTAAATTATTTCCCACTTGAACATGAGCAACTTTATCAGAAGTGACAAGCAAATCTCGAAGTTCAATTTGATTTAACTGATTGTGATCAATATCAATCATTTATACATTCTCCTTCCATTTCTCATAACTTCCACGTGTGTAAAGAGAAAAAGAACAAGCTACAAAATGAAAATAGCTTGCTTACGTAAATGCGAACCTTTAAGAGGGAATAGAAGCAGACACACTCGATGTTCTCCCTTATATGTTAAGTCTAGATTTTTTTAAAACAAGTGTCAACGAAAGTTCATAATTATCTGAATTTTTTATTTTGCTTTTTTTACAGCATTCGACCCTTTCCTTCCATTTATCAGAAAATCCACTATCACTTTGTCGGTATTTCTCGGGAAAATAGGGCAGAAGCCACCGCAAAAACTCCATACACAGTAACAAAAAAATGCCGCAAAGTATAAAATCCTTTGCGGCATTCGTTTTGCTTTATCCCTTAATGAATAAGTTCAAAAATTTCAATTGCAATCATATCAACGTTATCAAATTGATAAACAGCTGGCTTTTCACCATCTTGATATACTTCAAGTTCGTATGTTTCAGTTTTTGCATGATATTTCACGCTGCAAATTCTTTTTCCCTCTACTTCGAAGAAGCGTTGTGGCGCTTCACTTCCACTTGCTTGCTCACGGAGATTCACAAGACGAGTTAAAATACCTTGTAATTGTGACATATAATCTCTCCTTTCACCTATTACATCATTACGCATTCGACTTTTCTACAATATCAATTCAAATAAGTACTTTATCTAAACTAATACTTAAAAGACACCATTTCACTATATGCCACATACTAAAAAAACACAAGTACTTTACGTGATTTTTCATAAGAAAATGCCTTATTATAGCGATATATGTCGTTTTTTATTATAATAACATAGCGATATACTATGTATCATCCAAAACTTCATTCTACTTTAACACCATTCATTTTGATATAGGGAGGTGCTTTCATTGAGATCTATAGAGCTGTACACACAACCAGCTTGCCCACCTTGCGAAATTGTTAAACAGTTTTTACAGCATCACCACGTTTCCTATAAAGAATTTGACGTATCTAAAGATGCTTCTGCTCGAAAACGAATGACTACTGAGTTAGAGTCTTATTCCACTCCCACTATTCGTGTTGATCAGGAAATTATCAGAGGGTTTGACCTTCAAGCGCTTGAGAAGCTTCTGAACATTGGGTAACAGAAACACTCAAAATAAGCTTTTCTCGGCTATTTTGAGTATTTCTTACTATATATAAGCTTTTGCACCTTCCATTTCCCCTGTTTTTTTACTAAAGTGATCATTTCATAATGATCTTGGTATTTTACTCGTTCATTATGCACAGCCGGAAAAAATTGATAGACATAAGCTTTGTTTTGGTCGGAATGAAGAGCTACCTTCGTCTGTTCATCGAAAGAAAAGAAAGGGATGTAGTGTGTTAAATATTCAGGTCCCTCTCCGACATACCCTTGAGCTTTTTGTAAGAGAGCCTCATTAAAAAATACGGATGCATACTCATCATCTAAAAATAATTTCAGCTCACGAGCAGCATCTTGATTAGCATGGGCAGACGCAGCTCTTAGCTGAGCCTGATAAGCATCTTGCAAATTTATAAAGATTTCATGCCTAATCTCTCCTGACACTTCTGCATGAACAGATTTTCCTGAGTACAAGATCATCATCAAAAAGACAAGTAAGCATATTTTCTTCAAATTAACTCAGCTCCTTCGCTTCTTTTTTATTAGAATTCCGAAATTTCCCCTGCCTATGCATATCTCTATAACCGACTGTCGTTCCCCTCTAAAAAAAATAAAAAACCGGCAACCACTTTTGCTGATTGCCGGCTTAACCTCTACTTATTTATTCTCTACAAAACGTCTCTTTCGTATAAAAAAGAATATGAAATATCAAGGAATATATAGTGCTTATTATCAATTGGATACGAAAAAGTTCGGATATTCTCGCCTGTTTCAATATCATTATACAAATCTGATAATATGCCTTTTTTTTCATAGCTCATTCGAATAATATTCTCAAGAAAATATGGGCGCCAGCTCCAATTTTTCTTTACATATTCAGGCTCAAGAATCCAGTCCTCGCTTTTCTTTACATAGTTAGAAGACTTTTGAAATCCATTTTCATCGCAAATGTAAAGGCGAAAACACGCGTTGGATAGTTCTTCTGCAATAACGGGCAGCATATCGTCATACGTTTCTAGCTTTCTGCACTTTGTCACTACCTGCTGCATTTTATCTTGAAAGCGTTCCGTCAGCTGGTAAACAGCAAGTAGCTTTTTCTTTTCATGAGCGATATACATTTCGAAACGTTCCTTTAGTTTATCCTTTAAGATGTTCGGATCGACAAGTTCAGCAGCCGGCTTATGTAAATAATAACCTTGAAAATATCTGCCTCCGTTTCTCCATGCATACTGCAGCTGATAGGAGGCTTCTATATCTTCATATAGAAGCGTAGCACCCATTTTTCTTGCTAACAGGGATAAAGAATACAATACGTCTTGATACGACTGCGCCATGTCCGTTTGTCTTAGAATATGTAAATCTACTTTTAAGATATCTGGTGACAGCAACCCAATTCTGTCTAGATTACTACTTTCTTTTCCTATATTATCAATTGCAATCTTAATACCATATGTTTGATAATACTTTAGTAAGTGTTGAAGCGATTCCAAATCTCCACTAAAATTGTGTTCTGTAATTTCGAGAACAATTCGATCAAGCGATAATCCTTTATTTTTGAAAAGTTGCAATAATTCTAGCAAGGATTCTCCGTGATCGTTCATTAATAAATTAGGGTTCTGATTAATAAAAATTAAAAATTGTTCTTCCTGGGTCAACATATGCTCGAGCGCTTGTGTTAAAACAGCATAATCAACTTCTATGCGATATTCATCCGGAATCGCATCATCATGAAAGAATGGGCCGAGACTTTCAATTTCCCCTTCATTTTGAAACCTCGCCAACACTTCATAGCCAATTACTCTATGTCCATCTGCACTAAAAATTGCTTGATAATACGGAAGAGTTTTCTCTATGTTTGTTAATACATCTAACGGGTCCACTCAACTCTCCCCTCTCCTTGTTCACTTTACGTTAGTATAATACGAATAGCATAATTTTGCTAGTCCTTCTAGGTTTGCTTTGTACTTTTTAGTGCGTATCCAACCTTAAAAAGGATGCTGATTTAGCCACTGTCCCCCGTCCATTGTGATGCATTCCCCATTGATATAAGATGCTTCATCGGAGAATAAGAAACTAGCTAATCCTGCTATTTCCTCAGGAGTTCCAAGGCGTCCTAATGGTACAGAATTCAATGTACGCGCTTTCATTTTTTCTGACTCAAATAACTTATCGGCTCCTCCTGTTCGCTCGATCGGCCCCGGCGCAATCGCATTCACCCGTATACCGTATTTCTTTCCCCACTCTACTGCGAGCGTGCGCGTCATGGTTAAAACTCCTGACTTGGCACAAGCTGAATGAATAACACCTGCTCCTGCGTTCCACGCATATGTAGCCACAATGTTTGTAATGGCTCCTTTTGTACCTTTATCGATCCAATATTTCCCTACTGCGGAACTGCAATAAAATGTACCATTTAATACAATATTAATTACGCTGTTCCATCCGTTAACGGATAAGTCTTCAGCTGCACATATAAAATTTCCTGCAGCATTATTAACTAAAAAATCAATTTGTCCAAATGCCTTGTCTGTTTCTTGAACCATTCGTTCCACATCTTCTGGATTGCGTACATCCATCACCACGGAAAGTACCTGTCCATCAAACGTTTTAATTTCCTTTTCTGTCTCTTGTAATCGATCGGCTGACCTACCTGTGATTACCACATGAGCACCTTGTTCTGCAAATCGCTTCGCCATATGTTTTCCCATTCCACTTGAACCGCCAGTAACAATTACGACCTTGTTCTTCAATTTATCTTCCTCCCCAAAACATAAGTGTTTTACAACTATTATTTTACTATTTTTTCTGAATAAAGTGAAACTTTTATCTATTTAACTTAAAAGCAGACTTCTCGTTGTGATGATAAAAAAAACAATGCTATAATGAAAACTTGAAAACTATAAGGAATAGGTTGATTTTGCATGAAAAAGACGTATACAAGACGATCTTTTTTGAAAGGACTAGCGTCTATTTCGTTAGGGTCTTTGCTCACCACGTCTTTTGGGTATACATATGCCAAATATATTGAGCCTAGACGTCTGCAAATTGTTCGTCATACAATTACTTCTAAAAACATTCCGAAAAGCTTTAACGGAATAAAAATTTTACAATTTAGTGATATTCACCTTGGACTCTCTTATGATTTATTACAATTAGAACAGCTTATGGTAACCATAAATAATTTGAAGCCTACTATTATATTATTTACTGGAGATTTAATGGATGTACCTAATGAATACCCGCATCCAGAAAGAATCCCCCCGATTTTACAGAGGCTTCAGGCTCCTCTTGGAAAATACGCAATATATGGAAACCATGATCATGGAGGGTATGGAACAAATATCTACAAACAAGCCATTGAAGACGCAGGATTTAGACTTCTAGTAAATGAAGTTGACACGGTTTCCATGCCCGATAAAAGCTACATTCATATTTGTGGACTCGATGATATTATGCTTGGGAATCCACAATATGAGGGAACGCTAGGACAATTACAGCCGGATATCTTTTCTATTGCTATGATTCATGAACCTGACGTTGCTGTCAAAGCAGCTCCTTTTCCAGTGGATCTTCAGCTCTCCGGCCACAGTCATGGAGGCCAAATTCAAATTCCTTTTTACGGTCCTTTGATTACACCGCCCTTTGGGACGGTTTACCCTGAAGGAATGTACGAAGTTGGAGATTCTAAAATGAAGCTTTATGTGAATAGAGGCTTAGGAACCACGCGCATTCCTTTTCGTTTTTTAGCTACGCCTGAAATTACGCTTTTCACCTTGCAATCAACATAAAAACGCCCTTACAGGGCGTTTTTATGTTTTTTTGTCTTTTTTTAGCTGATCACGACCGCCTAATTCTAGTCTTAAAGAAATAAACCAGGCTCAAAAACTTCCGTTCAGCCATACACTACAAAGACAACTGACAAGGAGGTTAAATTATGTACTATCAATATCCCTATACAGGATATCGTAATATTCCAAATGGTGACGAGCGCTTTTTTGGATTTCCTTTTGTTGCTGGCTTAGCTGGTGGGCTGCTTGGCGGACTAGCTGTTGGCGGTTTTGGAGGCAGACCTGGGTGCTGTCCACCACCTTATCCTTATCCCGTTCCGTTTTACGGCGGTGGATTTCCTGGAGGAGGCTACCCCGGTGCCGGCTATGGAGGCGGTGCCCCTGTTTATAACACATACTATGGACCTGGATACGGTCCTGTTGGTCCCATTCCTAGATAATAACATGACTAAAAAGCCGAGCACTCGGCTTTTTTTGTGTTATTCTTGATCGTCGCAAAGAGCATATTGACAAAAGATCTCTTGGCTATTAATAGAGAGCTCATGTTCTTTTTTTATGACGTAATGATAATTCCCTTCTTGATCTTGTTCTCGTGCTTTTACATTATCAGCAAGCATAACTTCAAGCCACTTCCACACTCTTTTTTTCAAATGTGTATCCAAGATAGGAAATAAAATTTCTACTCGTTTCACCATATTTCTTGTCATCATATCTGCAGATGAAAAGAAAAACTTTTCCTGTTTATTATGATGAAAATAATAAATTCGGCTATGTTCTAAAAATCGTCCCACAATGCTTCTTACTCTTATATTCTCGCTAACGCCTTGAATTTGAGGGCGCAAGCAGCACGCTCCTCTAACAATGAGTTCGATTGTCACACCCGCTATAGAAGCTTCATATAGCTTCATAATTAAAATTTTATCCGTCAATGAGTTCATTTTCCCAATGATTCTTCCATTGCCATACCGTCTGTGATACTGTATTTCCTGATCAATGAGATGCAAAAAATCGTTTCTTATATCAAATGGTGCAACGGATAAATGATGATATACTGGTTTTTGCGTATAGCCACTTAAGTAATTAAAAAAATTGGCCGCATCTATCCCGATGTTTTGGTTGACAGTAAAAAGACTTATATCCGTATAGATCTTTGCCGTCGCATCGTTGTAATTCCCAGTACCAAGATGAACGAATCGCTTAATATGCTCTCCTTCTCTTCTCACCACGAGCGTAATTTTACCATGCGTTTTTAAATGCGTCATTCCATATATCACATGGCATCCTGCCCGCTCTAGCTCTTTAGCCCATTGCACATTATTCTCTTCATCAAACCTTGCTTTTAGTTCAACTAGTACCGTCACTTGTTTACCTTTTGCAGCCGCTCGTTTTAATGCTTTAATAACGGGAGAATCTCCGCTTACCCTATATAACGTTTGCTTAATAGCAAGCACATTTTCATCGTCTGCTGCACAGTTAACAAAGTCAAGCACCGGCTTAAACGATTCATAAGGATGGTGAAGCAAAATGTCTCTTTGAATCATTTGGTCGAAAACATTTTGATCCGGGTGTAACTGTGTTGTAACCTTAGGAATAAAGGCTTTTTCAGCGAGCTCTTCATGCGTAGATTTAAGTAATCTATAAAACGAAAATAAACTGGTTAAATCCAACTGTTCTTTGATCTCATACACATCTTCATCGTCAATTTCAAGGACTGACTTTAAATACGCTAGTACACCCTGATCGTATGGACTCTTAATCTCAAGCCGAACAGCCGCTCCCCATTTTCGCTTCTGCAACTCTTCTTCAATCTCTTTTAATAAATCTTGAGCGTCTTCTTCGTGAATAGTCATATCTGCGTTGCGGGTAATTCGAAATTGGGAAACGGAAGAAACGGAGTATCCCTTAAACAACTTTTTAATAAAATAGGCAATCACATCCTCTAGCAATACAAATAGACGGGTAGAATCTGACGTAGCTATTTCAATATAGCGCGTTAGCATCGAAGGTACTTGAACGATGGCTAGTCTTCCTTTTATCTCGGTAATTTGCTGCTCATCATTTAACTTCTCTGAAAGGACAACTGCTAAGTTCAAGCTTTTATTCATCAACATAGGAAACGGCCGGTATGTATCAATAGCCATAGGAGTTAATACGGGAAAGATTTGCTCGTCAAAATACTGTTCAAGCTTATCTAGATTTGATTTCTCCAGCTTTTCAACCGAAATGATTTCCACACCGTATTTCTGTAATTCGGGAAGAAGTGTGTGAATATACGTATCATACCGCTGCTTGACAAGCTCGTGGTTTTGTTTGGAGATAGAGAATAGCTGCTGTGTAGGAGTTAAGCCTGCTTTGTTTTCGGGTTTGTTAAATCCAGCCTTCACCTGATCTTTTAACCCCGCTACCCGAATCATAAAAAACTCATCCAGATTCGAACTGAAAATCCCTAGAAATTTAAATCGCTCAAGCAAAGGGTTTTTCGTATCTACAGCTTCTTCCAGCACCCGCTTGTTAAAGGCCAGCCAGCTCAATTCACGATTATTGTAATAAGCTGAATCAGCCACTTGTATGGTTTGCTTATAAGTGCGATTACTTTCTAACATTAGCCTCACCTTCCAGGATAATGAATTTAATCTAGTTAGCTATACTGAATATTCTAACCGATCCAGCGTTATTCTAAAGCTTAGTAAATTCAAGAACAATATTTTTTTTTACTACTTTTTCTAGATGCTTTTTCTGTTTTTCAGCCTGATATTGTTCAGGAAGAAAGGTTTTTGTACATAATAGTTTAATCGTCACTGTGTTTTCATCGCTTTTCACATCAATATGTTGAACGACATTTCGCTTTGTTGCATGTAAGCCATCAGCTATTTTTAAAATTGCACCGAGCAGCTGAACTTTTTTTTGTTCGTCTTTTGTTAACCACTTTTTAAAAGGAGCAACATATTGCCTAAAAGAAGACTTCCCTTTATATGAAGAAACAAGTGCCAGCTTTAAACGTTCTCTATGTGAAATTCCATCTATTGTACGATTAGCAAGCACATAAAACGTATGCTGGCTGCTTGATTCTGTATCAATATACTTTCCTATATCATACACTTGCGCAGCTTTTATAAGAAGCGCTAAGTCATCCTCTTTTAACTCAACCGGTCCCTGCTCCCTAAGATGCTGAAACATCATACTAGCTGTGCGCGTAAGCTGTTTGACGTAATCTTTACTTACTTCAAACTCTTCCATTATTTCTTGAAAACTTTGCTGTATGACATCGGGGTACATTGGCTGGATATTAGCATCAGATGCTTCTTTAAATAACATCCCTTCTCTCAAGCCTTTGCGGCTTAGGATGAAGCGAGTCGCGTTCACTGTTTCATATACTGATTGAAATACTTCAATTGCTGGCAAAATTGTATCCGCACGATCGTTTGACAAACGGTCTAGCTTTTGAAGATTGTGATAAGACAATGAGCCTATAGCAGATTTCACATGCAATATATCAGCTAAATTCATTTCATATTGATGCAGCCCCACGAGAGGATAGTGGATAAAACCTTGATGCAGTTGCACTATACTTCTTGCACTTCCTCCAATTGCTACAATCGGCACATGACGATTTAAAAGCCAAGGGACAGCATGGAAATGCCGGATCACGAAATCCCGGATTTTCGCTTTTTCTTCTGCAGTGGGAATATTGCCTTTGACGAACTGCAGACGTAGAGATAAGGCACCGAATGGAAAGCTGTGGTACTGCACTAACTCTCGATTGCGAAAATACGTAACTTCCGTACTTCCCCCGCCAATGTCAATTGTAATGGCCTCTTCGATCGAAGTGGAATGAATAACTGCAACAAAGCCGTAATACGCTTCTTCATATTCAGACAATAGTTGAATAGAAAAGCCCGTTTCTTTTTTTACAAGGGCTAGAACTTCTTTTGCATTAGTCGCTTGACGGATGGTAGCTGTGGCCACACAGGTAACGCGCAGCAGCTGATAATGCTTGGTAATAACTCCAAACGTTTTAAGCGTATCAAGCAAGGTATGTATTCCTTTAGCCGTTAACACTCCTTCTTTATCTAAATAATTTCGAATCCGTGCAGCTACTTTCACGTTTTCAATTTGCTTAAACCCTCTACCTTTTTTGTATTCATAAATAACAAGGCGTATCGTATTTGAACCTATATCAATCAGTCCATGCTTATAAGTCAATGTAATTTCAACACCTTTTTCAAAATAACTTTAAAAAGTCACTTTTACTTTTTTCAATCGTATACTGTTACAGCATAGTCATATATCAAAGGAGCGAAGTTAATGAGATATATAGTAAAGCGCGGTGAAACCTGGCAAAGCGTTTCAGGTGACTACCGGATTGCGGTTGAAGACCTGTGGATGGCTAATCCTTTTGTAAGCCATCATGCGCTGAAGCCTGGGCAAGTAATCATCATTCCACACCTCCCCGATAAAGAGCTCATTCCTTACACGATCCACGTGTTTATTGCTGAAAAACAGCTTGAATTACGAAGAAATAATATCATACAAAAAGTCTATCCCATTGCAGCAGGAAAAATGCTGAGCGCAACGCCTACTGGAGACTTTGTTATCGTTAACCGGGAACCAAACCCCGGGGGGCCTTTTGGTACAATGTGGCTAAGCTTGTCTAAAAAGTCATATGGCATTCACGGAACAAATGATCCAAGTTCTATTGGAAAAGCCGTATCCAAAGGATGCATTCGTATGTATAATGCCCAAGTAAATGAGCTAGCTCAAATTGTGCCAAATGGTACTGGTGTTTATATTCGACCCTCTCGACGAATGGCTCAATAGTTCGGGATTTACTAATCAATGATTGTTTAACTGTGCGAGCAGCATTTTTTAAAAATAGAAAGTATGGCGTGCTGTTCCACTTTACTTGTATAAGGAAGCGTAACAAAACAAACCCTATACATAGGAAATTTCATTAATTACCAAAATACTTCTTCGTGTAATTATTTTCAAATGGGACAAGACACGCTATAATGAACGTATCAGCTTTCACCTTATAGGTTGAACAGCTGATATGATAGAAAGGGAGTGAACGTATGTCTCAAGCAAATGGACAAGGCTCTTTGACCCCGTCTGTATCTGAGATTGCACAAGCTATTTTCACTGTAAATCGTCACGCAAAAGCTGCTCCTGATCCTAAGCAGTTATATACGTTAAAGAAAATTGCATTAGATCAACTAATTTTAGAAGGAAAAGCAAAAAAAGAAGGACTTCACTTTTCGCCAAACCCTGGTAAAAGTCAACAAAAATCAGATGTACTTGTATCAGTTGGAGACTACTTTTTCCATATGCCTCCAAAGAAAGAAGACTTCAAAGAGTTATCACACCTCGGCCATTTAAACCATCAGTATCGAAATCCCAAAACGACTATGTCATTATCTTATGCGAAGCGCTTATTATCTAAATATACGGGTCATCTCGTACAGCCGGCTAAAAGCCCTGTTTCGACTCCAAGAAAACGGCAAGCACCTGTGTTTAAACCGCTGGGTAAAAGTTATTTTTAAAAAAAGTGCCTGGAGTGGAGCAATCTGCTTTCAGGCACTTTTTTGTCTTCCTACAAAATATAGAGATCAATCAACTCAACAAGCTCTCCGATTTCCGGCTTACTTACTTGTCCTTCCGCTCCTACCATTTTTCCCTTGTGACGTAAATCTTCTGTGATAAGAGAAGAGAAAATAATAACTGGAAGGATAGAAAGCTGAGGATTTTCTTTCACTTTTTTAGTTAAATGATGGCCATCCATTTGCGGCATTTCTATATCTGTAATAAGCAGCTGGACTTGATCACTGATTTCCACTCCTTCATCGATCACCGAGCTTAGATAGTTCAATGCTTCCTCACCGTTCTCGAAAAATTCCGTGTTCTCATAACCTGCTTGTGCAAGAGTATCTTCAATCATTCGGCGCAGCAGCGGCGAGTCTTCAGCCACGACAATCTTTTTATTAGAACGTTCTCTAGCCCCTAGCTTTTTTATTTTCGACTGATTAATACCCGCGTCAGGGTTCACATCAGAAATCAACTTTTCGAAGTCTAACAGCAGAAGCATTTGCCCGTTTAATTTCACCACTCCAGTAATCTGCGTTTCCAAACCTTGATACAAATCTGAAGGCTTCTCAATTTCTTTCCAAGAAATACGGTGAATTTCCGTTACCGCGTGTGTGTGAAAGACTATTTTTTGCTGATTGAACTCTGTGACGATTAACTTATCTTTTTCCGGTGTATTTGAAGGTTCCATTTTTAACGCTTTTGCTATGTCAACGACAGGAAGAACTTCTCCTCTTAGCTCTATAATACCTTCTATGTAAGAATGCGCATTTGGAACAGGTGTAATAGATACGGGATTAATAATCTCTCTAACTTTTACTACATTGATGCCAAATAAAGCATTTCCTATCTCAAATTCGACAATTTCCAGTTCGTTTGTACCACTTTCTAACAGTATTCCTTTGTCTTGATTCATATCACTTACTCCTCTCATCTCACCCGCTTATCTAATAGTTCATATTTCCTATTATAGTGACCGCCTCTTATATCCGTAAAGAAAAATTTTCTTATTTTATTATCCTTTTTCCCTAAAACATATACATGAAATATTGTTTTAAGAATTAACAGAATATTATATACTATATAAAAACATGAGCGTTGATCCCTTTCGTCTTATCCTCTGCTCAGTTTTTTACTTGCTCTACTTACTTCTCTATACTAGCTTATGAACTTGAGTCAAACGATCACTCCTATTCAAATGAGGTGTAATTTATGAACAGAGGATTACAAAAAGAAGAAACAAAAAAACGCATCCAAAAAGCAGCTATCTCTTTATTCCAACAGCAGGGATATCAAAAAACGACTGTGTCTCAAATTACGCATGAAGCGGGTGTAGCAAAGGGAACATTTTTTAATTACTTCAAAACAAAAGAAGAAGTTCTTCACTACCTTGGAGTTAATTTCACAAACCGTATCTCCTATAAATTAGAACAGCTCCTTCAAACCGAAGAATCAACTGCTGCCATTGTTAAACAACTGTTTTTATTACTAGCACAATCAAACGAAGAAGCGAACCCTCACCTAATCCGTTCTTGGTTTCATATTGCTATTACCAACAGTTCCTTTCAACAATCTGAAATTCTTCAAATTGAAAAAATGCGCGCTCATTTTACAAAAGTTTTTCAAACAGGACAAGACCGAGGTGAACTTATAGTCGATATCCCTGCCGAAGAAATGGCTTCTATTGCTATACTTAATTTTTTTGGCACCCTTCTCTACTGGTGTACTAACCAACCCGACTCTGCTACCCTTCAAGAAAGAATAGACAAGTCGGTTACTCTTCTATTTAGAGGGTTTCTTATTCATTCCTAAAAGCCTGTTCACAAATTTTTAACAAGAAATCGAAGATAGCTGTGGACTCTACAGCCAAAACGGTTTATACTACACAAAGTGAATGAATAATCTTAAAAGAAGGTGTTCGTAATATGAAAGGCTCCGTCATTCTTTTTAATGACGATAATGAAATGACCATTATTGAAAACGTAGAAGAAGCTGTATATCAAGATATTAAAGAACAAGAAGGCTCTGATCACTGCGTTGTCACATTGGACGATCATGAAGTTGATTTTGGCTACGTTTCCCCCGTTTATTGGCGTGAAGGCCAAATACACACTGACTAATATACAAGACCTGCATATATATGCAGGTCTTTTTATGCACTTATTTTTTTGAATCTAGAATTGAACGTGAAGCAAGGAACCTCTGATTTCCTAACACATACCTTAGCACATTCGCAGTTAAAAACAGGGTTAACAACTATATAGAAAGGGTACATTTCAAGTAATAGAAGCTGCGTTTTATTTTAAAAAAGGAGGTTTATGTTATGAGTTCTTATCGAAAAAATATGAATCACTATCCTCACTCATCTCAGTACACACCTTACCAACACTATTACGCAAAAGAAGCTGATCGTATTTTAACGACTATGAGTACAAACTTTAATAAACAGCATTTGAAATCTCTTATCGACGATGCGTTAGATAACAGAGATGAAGAACAATTTTATGAACTAACAACTGCTTATAATAAGCTATATAATACCTAACTTAAAACCACTATTTGCAAAATGCGCAAATAGTGGTTTTTTACCTATTTTCATTGTGATAAAATGAGTTGAAAATACGCGGAAGGATTTGAAACCATGGAGCACTTAATCAATAAACGTGTCAAAGAAATTGAACTATCAGGAATACGTACATTTTATAATATGGTCTCACAATACCAAGACGTTTTATCCCTCACAATTGGACAACCTGACTTCTTAACACCACAGCATGTAAAAGAAGCGGCAAAATCTGCAATTGATGGTAACCAAACTTCTTATACCCACAATGCTGGAACAATCGAACTGCGCGAGGCAGCAGCTCAATTTGTCAAAGAAAAATATGACTTGCACTATAACCCAGCGGATGAAGTAATTGTGACCATTGGAGCTAGTCAAGCAATTGATATTGCTCTTCGCACCATTTTAGAAGAAGATTCCGAAGTTATCTTGCCTGGACCTGTTTATCCAGGATACGAACCGCTTATCCGGTTAAACGGGGCTAAACCTGTACATATTGATACAACCGAAACAGGATTTCGACTAACTGCGGATTTAATCGAACAACATTTGACCTCTAAAACAAGATGCGTCATCTTACCTTATCCGTCTAATCCTACAGGCGTGACGTTGTCACAGCAAGAATTAGAAGAAATTTCTGCTCTTTTAAGCGATAAAAATATTTTTGTACTATCTGATGAAATATACAGCGAGCTCGTTTTTGATAAAAAACATCAGTCCATTGCCTCCATTTCATCTATGAGAGAGAAAACAATTGTTATTAACGGAGTATCAAAGTCTCATTCCATGACGGGCTGGCGAATTGGTCTTTTATTTGCTCCTTCTTATTTAGCCAAACATATTTTAAAAGTTCATCAATACAACGTGAGCTGTGCTTCTTCTGTCTCTCAAGCAGCTGCACTCGAGGCACTGACAGCAGGTAAAAACGATGCGGTGGATATGAAAAAAGAATACGAACAAAGACTGAATTATGTGTATGACCGACTAGTAAACATGGGATTTGACGTAGAAAAGCCGACTGGTGCTTTTTATATCTTCCCTTCTATCCAGAACTTCCACAGTAATTCATTTGATTTTGCCCTGGAGTTAGTCAAAGAAGCGGGTGTTGCACTAGTACCCGGCAGCGCTTTTTCTTCCCACGGTGAAGGATATGTACGCCTGTCGTATGCGTATTCCATGAACACGCTGCGTGAAGCCTGTGATCGAATTGAAGCTTATCTTACATCTCGTCAATCACGTTAAACCGATGGTAAGAAGTGTATGCATTTTTTTGTGAGTGATAGCACATAAGAGCGGGTATACTAGAAGCATATAAATTGACTTCAATAGTGTATCATTATAAAATGTGCATCGATTCACTAAAGAAATACATACTTTTAACGGAGGTTTTTATTATGACAAAAGATTTTTTTGATGTGGTAAATGAACGTACATCGATTCGAGAATATGACTCTTCAGCTAAATTAAGCAAAGAAGAATTAACGGAACTTTTAGAAGCAACAGTGAAGTCACCATCAGCTTGGAACTTACAGCACTGGCATTTCGTTGTTATTACAGACCAAGATGCGAAAGAACGTCTACTTCCAATTGCTTACAACCAAAAACAAATTACAGAAGCAGGCGCTGTAGTAGCTGTGTTAGGTGATTTAGAAGCCAATAAAAATGTAGATGACGTGTACAACCCACTAGTCGAAGCAGGTCACATGACAGAAGACGTAAAAAACATTTTGTCAGGACAAATTAACGGCGCTTATAAAAACGGTGCTTTCGCCCGCGATGCCGCGTTTACAAATGCTTCGCTTGCATCTATGACATTCATGCTTGCAGCAAAAGCAAAAGGATATGACACATGTTCAATGGGCGGATTTAACGCACAAAAATTTGTAGAAGAGTTTAAAATTGAGAATCGATACATTCCAGTTATGCTTATTTCAGTTGGAAAAGCAGCTAAAGAAGCACATGCTAGCGATCGTTTACCATTAGATCAAGTTACAACTTGGATTTAACAAAAAACCCTGCAGCTGCAGGGTTTTTCTATGTAACTAAATGGATTTCACCATGCCTCCGTCGATTAGAAACGACTGGCCTGTCATATATGAATTCGCTCCCGAAACAAAGAAAGCAACGGCTTTAGCAAACTCTTCAGGCTGACCGTAGCGCTTAAGAGGAATTTGGTTTCTCATCTCTTCTTCAACTTCTAAAACGTCTACTCCCATTTTTTCAGCACGAATGGTATCTAGCTCTTTCACTCGGTCTGTTGCAATTCTTCCTGGCGCAACCGTGTTAATTAAGATACCGTCCTCTGCTAGTTCTGAAGCAAGTGTTTTCGTAAGTCCCACGATTCCTGTACGGAAGGTATTTGACAGAATAAGTCCAGCAATTGGCTCTTTAATGGAAGAAGAAGCAATATTGACAATACGTCCTCCGCTCTTTTTCATAAAGGGCACTACCTCACGAATAATACGAATATAGCTGAGGAGATTTAACTCAAATGCCTGCTTCCAATCATCATCTGTTAACGAAAGGAAATTCCCAGCTTTAGGACCTCCTGTATTATTAATTAAAATATCAATAGTTCCAAACGTATCTACTGTATATTGAATAACATCTTGAATGTCCTCTGTTTTTGTAACGTCTGCCGTTTTATGTAACACTTGTCCGCTTCCAAGGTATGAAATCTCTTCTGCTACTTGGGCTAGTTTCTCTTCTGAACGACTTGCAATCATAACGTTTGCGCCTTCTTCTGCGAGTCTAGCAGCAATCGCTTTGCCAAGCCCTTGGCTGGCTGCAAATACAAGCGCTGTTTTTCCTTTTAATTCAACATCCATTTCTTTCACCTCGTCTAATAGTTCGAATCTTTTTAACTTTATCACGTTCTCGTCAAATTCTTCAATAAATATGAAATAATTTCTTTTTTCCATATGGTATAATTATCTGAAAATTATTTCTTAAAGGAGGCAAAAAAGCAGTGTATAAAAAGCAATGCTTTGTCTTTCATCAAAATAAGCCTGTAATGTGTACGGTACGATCATATACATCGAATGATTTTGATGAGTTGATTCGGATTCAAGAAGAAAGTTTTCCCCCTCCTTTCCCTTCTGAATTATTATGGAGTAAAGATCAGTTAAATAACCATGTTTCCCTTTTTCCGGATGGAGCGCTATGCGTGGAGATAAACGGGACAATATGCGGATCTATCACAAGCGCGATTGTTTCAGTGGAAGGAAATGCGGCTCACACATGGGATGAAGTAACAGGAAGCGGATATATTCATACGCACGACCCTTCTGGTAATACGCTTTATGTAGTGGACGTGTGCGTCCCTCCTTCGCATCGATCAATGGGGCTTGGGAAGCTGCTGTTGCAGTCTTTATATGAAGTGGTGATTCATTACAAGTTAGAAAGGCTGCTCGGCGGGTGCCGCATCCCTGGATACGCACCAGTGTCTTCCTTGTACACCCCCGTTGAATATATGAACCTTGTATCAGCCGGAACTCTCTACGACCCCGTTATGACCTTTTTGATGCGCTGTGGCAGAACGCCTATTGGCCTCGCAGCAAACTATATTGAAGATGAAGATTCACACAACTACGCCGTACTAATGGAATGGAAAAATCCATTTTATACGTCTATTCAAAAAGAGGCTGGGACAAAAGCATTTTAGCCCAAGTGAAAAACGAACCATTAATCAACATGTTTGATTAGTAGTTCGTTTTTTTGTGATGGTGAATATAGTTTTATCTGTCTCGTTCCTTCTAGCAGTTGATTGGATTCATTACGTTATGTCTCAACTTCTTTTTAGATTATTGAACTTCTTCAATGCTCCACTCCAGTTCTTTATGAGTCAGAACAAGATGCGCCTGCAATTTACTCATCTCTTTGTGCTCAAACCGATCATTATACATTTCATTCATATCGTCAAAATCACCGATTGTATACAAAGGAATTTTAATATCTTTACGAGATTGAACCATATGTTCAAAATCAATAAACAAACCGTCATTCGTTAAAGTAAGAAGCGTATTTGCTAACACGAGCGGCAAAATCGGATATTCTAACTTCTTCCTTCTAAATACAAATCTTTTTTGCTTAATTGCTGACATTTTTAACGGAATGATTCGACTTAAAATGTGCTTCATATCATACACGTCTCGAAAATAGATTTTGTTATAAAATCCATCATCGTGAGCTAAATAAACAAATTGATTACCGAGTTTATTATTAAATGGCGAATTGAGCGGTTTTTTTAAATGACCTAAATACAGCAGCGCTGCAATATCTTGAGGTTCTAACAAATCCAACGAAGATATATCCTCAAAATCAATCCAACAAAAATCGCCATAATTATAAACATCATCCTCTGCTAAAAGATGAATTTGTTCTTCTTCTACATAGTCCATATGGGTTTGGTAATGGTAATCACTGTCTTCAAAACCGTGCTTTAACAATAATATATTTGCAAGCGGCGTAGGAAGGGAATGATAAAACTCTTTAAATTCAATTCCATATGTAATAAAGCATTTTTTATTTACATGGCCATTAATATAAACGATATCTCTTATTTCATCTGCTTTACTCAACCGTTCTAACCACCTTATTGATTGATTCTGTGATCGATATGTAACCGTTCTACTGATTTATATATTATACTTCTAAAATAAACAATGTGTAAATATATATTGTTGGCAATTTCTTTTGTATTCACTCCCCCTTCTACTGATCATTTTATTGGATAGGAAAGAAAGGTATAGAGCTGATCGTGAATGTGGTAGAATGTGTGTATCTTATTAATTAGCATGTATGAACACGGAGGTATACAAAATGGATGTTCGCCATTTGCATTACTTAACAGAAGTGGCTAAACATAAAAATTTCACAAGAGCTTCTGAAGCGCTGCATATTTCTCAACCTTCTCTCAGTAAAATGGTTAAATCATTAGAAGAAGAGCTCGGCACACCTTTGTTTGATCGAGCTGGCAAACAAGTGCAGCTTACCGATGCAGGAATGATTGTGTACGAGCAAGCTGAAAGCATTTTATCTTCTCTCCGAGATTTATCGGATTCCCTCTATGATTTAATGCATTTAAAAAGAGGAACCATCAAAATAGGCATTCCCCCTATTATTGGTACATTGTTTTTTCCTACTATTATTAAAGCATTTCGAGAGCAATACCCTGAGATTCATATTCAATTAGTGGAATATGGCGCTAAAAGAATGCAAAAGTTTGTGGAACAAGGAGAAGTGGACGTGGGGGTAGTTTTACTTCCAGTTGATGAAAATATGTTCTTTACGACTCCTTTAGCTCGAGAAACGCTGCAGCTTGTTGTACATAAATCTCATCCGTTGGCTCAGCATTCTACGATTTCATTAAAAGAGTTAAAAGACGAAACGCTTATTTCCTTTCATGAAGACTTCACCATGCATGAAATGGTCTATAACGAATGTTTAAAAAATGGATTTACGCCTAATATTGCTTTTAAAAGCTCTCAGTGGGACTTCATTGGAGAGCTGGTAGCTGCTAATCTCGGCATTGCTCTTTTCCCTTATTCACTATGTGAAAAGCTTGATTTGGAGCATATGAAAGTAATTAATCTCGAGAATGCTATTCCATGGGAAATTGCTTTAATCGTTAAAAAAGATCGATATATCTCTTATGCTACGCAGGCTTTTATTGATTATATTAAAAGTACAGTTTAACAAAGCTAAGACAAAAGTAGTTTAATTAAAAATCCGAACGAGCCTGATTCTCCATCAAGAATCAAACTCGTTCGGATTTTTTTCATGGCGGTGTAACAAGTCATTCATACTAAATCATTTATCCCATTGGTTCGTCTTTAGATTGAATGGATGTAGGCATGTCACAATTTCTTTTTTTGATTGCCTTTTATTAAATAATTACACCTTATATTTCACAAACGCTTTTTTGAAAAGGTTACCAACGCATTTGTAAAGAGATTTCTTGCGACTATAACTAAAAAGAATAGTTATCATAGTTATTATATATTTCATATTATAGTCGTTTTTTTGTAAGATAAGTGTGTAGCATTCATTTACTTAAGTTGTATCCCCATTTGCAAAATCCAAATAGTTTCTCTTTTCCCATGATGGAGTCGTCTTTTCAGCATAGACGACTCCATTATTGTCTCAACAAACTAGGAATGAATGAATAAAAACATAAATAAAGGAGGCTAATCATGAAACTGATTATGGTGATTTTACAGATTTTATTACTAACGGCTCTGTTTTTAATAGGAGAAAGTATTTCACAGTGGTTTGACCTCCCAGTGCCAGGTAGTATCATCGGATTTTTCTTACTGTTTTTCTTACTGTACTTTAAAGTAATTAAATTAAGCTGGGTTGAACAAGGTGGAACACTGTTAGTGGGAGAACTATTATTATTTTTCATACCAGCCGTCGTTGGACTCATCAATTATGGAGATGTATTGATGCATTTTGGAATCCAGATTGTGATTATTATCACAATCAGTACGATTATTGTGATGTCTGTAACGGGAATCATTGCAGAACATATTTCAAGAAGAAAGGAAGGTTCGCTAAAATGACATTACTCACATGGATTGCTCTTCCGCTTACACTGCTCGTTTATGTCGGCACAAAAGTGCTCTATAAAAAATATAAGTCTATGCTAGTTTCCCCTATTTTACTAGCCCCCATTCTTTTAATTGGCATCTTATTAGTAACGAATGGCTCTTATGATCATTATAAGCAAGGTGCCAGTGCTATTAGCTTTATGCTTGGACCAGCAACTGTTGCTTTTGCTGTTCCTATGTTTAAATACTTTGATTTACTCAAAAAACATCGTGTTGAAATCAGCTTAAGCGTAGGGCTCGGAACGTTTGCTGCCATGATTTCTTCCATGCTGTTAGCATTAGTGTTTCATTTACAATCAACGCTGGTTCATAGCTTGATTCCAAGATCGGTTACGATTCCTATTGCCGTTAATGTGTCTCAGACGCTAGGAGGAGATCCGAATATTACCATTATGTTTGTGATTATAACCGGTGTAGTAGGATGTATGGTCGCTCCAAAACTGATTAAGCTCCTCGCACTGCACTCTTCTCTAGCAAGAGGTCTTCTTTTAGGAGTAGCTTCCCATGGGACAGGTACAGCAAGAGCTTTTGAATTTGGAAAAATTGAAGGCACTTTTTCTAGCCTTGGCATGATCGTAGCAGCACTTCTTACAATGCTGTTTGCAAAT
Source organism: Priestia sp. 179-F W1.4 NHS (assembly GCF_045369295.1). Lineage (NCBI taxonomy): Bacteria > Bacillati > Bacillota > Bacilli > Caryophanales > Bacillaceae > Priestia > Priestia sp. 179-F W1.4 NHS. The sequence continues at coordinate 448,046 of NZ_JBIQFF010000002.1, forward strand.
ATGCTTTTGCCTACTATTTTCTCTTAAAAGATAAAAAAGGTGTGATCATATATGATCACACCTTTTTATTATCCAATATGAAAAGTTGATTTTACGAACTCAATAACTTCTTCCGTAGAAGACATTGATAGAATTGTATCTAAATGAGGTTCGATATCAGCTTTTGATAATTGACGGATTTGAGAACGAGCTTTCAGAATAGACGTTGCACTCATTGAGAATTCATCTAAGCCTAAGCCTAAAAGAATTGGAATGGCAATCTCATCTCCTGCCATCTCTCCGCACATGCCTACCCACTTACCTTCTTTGTGAGCCGCTTTGATTACCATATTCACTAAGCGAAGAATCGCTGGGTTATACGGTTGGTATAAATAAGACACGCGCTCATTCATGCGGTCAGCAGCAAGCGTGTATTGAATTAAATCGTTTGTTCCGATAGAGAAGAAATCTACTTCTTTAGCAAATAAATCTGCGATTACCGCTGAAGAAGGAATCTCTACCATCATCCCTACTTCGATGTCTTCCGAAACTTGTACGCCTTCTTGTTGAAGTTTTGCTTTTTCTTCTAAAAGAATAGCTTTTGCTTGACGGAACTCATCAACAGTAGCAATCATAGGAAACATAATTTTCAGATTACCGTATACGCTTGCACGTAGAAGCGCACGAAGCTGTGTACGGAACATGTCTTGCATCTCTAGACATAAGCGGATAGCACGGAATCCTAAGAATGGGTTCATTTCTTTTGGTAGATTTAAATAAGGAAGCTCTTTGTCTCCACCGATGTCAAGAGTACGAACAACCACTGGTTTGCCTTCCATACGTTCAAGAACTGTTTTATAAGAAGTAAACTGCTCTTCTTCCGTCGGAAGATCTTCGCGGCCCATATATAAGAATTCTGTACGATAAAGGCCAACGCCTTCGCCGCCGTTTTCTAATACGCCTTTTACATCTTCTGGTGTACCAATGTTAGCTGCAAGTTCAACGTGATGATCATCAGATGAAACCGTTTTTTCATTTACAAGCTTAGCCCACTCAGCTTTTTGTTCTGCATACTCAGCGGCTTTTTTCTCGTAAGCTTTTACTGTTTCTTCGCTTGGATCAACGATAACTTCGCCATCTAAACCATCAACAATTACTAATACGCCGTTTTGAATGTCTTCCATAACTGTTTTTGTACCTACAACAGCTGGGATCTCCATTGAACGGGCCATAATTGCTGAGTGAGAAGTACGTCCGCCAATATCTGTTGTAAATCCTTTTACGAACTTACGATTTAACTGTGCTGTATCAGACGGCGTTAAATCTTCTGCGATAATGACAACTTCTTCTGAGATTAAGCTTGGATTTGAAACGTTTACACCTAAAAGATGAGCTAATACACGTTTGGTTACGTCACGGATATCAGCAGCACGTTCTTTCATATATTCATTGTCCATTGACTCAAACATATTAATAAACATTGCCGCTACTTCATCAAGTGCATGTTCAGCGTTTACATTTTCATTCGTAATTTTATCTTTAATTGGATTAATAAGTTCAGGATCGCTTAGAACTAATAAGTGAGCTTCAAAGATTTCTGCTTTGTCATCTCCAAGTTCTTTACGAGCGTGCTCTCTAATAATTTCAAGTTCTGATTTTGATTTTTCTAGCGCAGCTTCTAGACGTGCTACTTCTGCTTCAACTTCAGTTACTGATTTTTTTTCAACGGTTAATTCTGGATTTTCTAGACGAAATGCTTTAGCAATAGCAATGCCGCTAGAAGCGGCAATGCCTTGAATTTCCTTTGTCATTATTCGCCTAATCCTTCTTTGCTCATTGTATCTTCAAGAGCAGCAAGTGCATCTGCTTCGTCAGAACCTTCTGCAGAGATAGTGATTGTAGCGCCTTTTTGAATACCTAAAGACATAACGCCCATGATTGATTTTAAGTTTACAGTTTTACCGTTGAATTCTAAGTTGATGTCAGAATCAAATTTGCTTGCTGCTTGTACTAAAGTTGTTGCTGGACGTGCGTGAATTCCTGAGTCTGCTGTTACTGTAAATGTTTTTTGTGCCATGTTAAATCAATCTCCTTTTTACTTTGAAATGTTAATAATATTTGCTTCTTGTTGAGAAACTTGGCCCTGCTTTAAGATATCAATTTTTTCATCAGCTTGTAAATTCGTGAAAATGATCGGCGTAATCGTCGATGGCGCATTTTCTTTTACAAAGTCTAAATCAATTTTCAATAGAGGCTGTCCTTTTTTCACTTCATCGCCTTGGGCAACTAAAGCTTCAAAACCTTCGCCTTTTAAATTAACTGTATCAATACCAACGTGAATTAAAATTTCACGTCCAGTCGTTGATTCAATACCTAAAGCATGTTTCGTCGGGAATAAGTTTACTATTTTTCCGTCCACTGGTGCAACTACTGTGCCTGTTTTCGGAATAATCGCAAAACCGTCACCCATTAATTTTTGTGAAAATACCTGATCTGGTACTTCCGATAAAGGTACCAATTCTCCCTCAATCGGTGAAACAATATCATTACCATTATCGCTTCCTACTTCAGATGTTGCAACAGGTTTTTCAATTGTTTTTGTCTCTTCTTTTGTGACAACCGGTGTTTTGCCATTCATAATGTCTTGAATTTGACCTTTTAACGTGTCAGATTTCGGACCGAAAATAGCTTGAATATTGTTACCAACTTCAAGAACACCAGCTGCTCCAAGTTTTTTCAAACGGTTTTTATCAACGTTACCCACATCATCTACTGAAACACGTAAACGCGTAATACAAGCATCTAAATGTGTAATGTTTTCTTTACCGCCAAGTGCAGCCAAAATATTTGTCGGAAGCTCTGCTGCTTCTACTTTTACATCTTCTTCTCCTTCTTCTTTATCTTCACGACCCGGTGTTTTTAAGTTAAATTTACGGATTGCAAAGCGGAAACCGAAGTAGTAGATAACTGCTAGAACTAAACCTACTGGAATAACTAGCCACCATGCTGTGCGGTTTTGCATAACTCCAAATAGAACGTAATCGATAACCCCACCTGAGAATGTCATACCGATTTTAACATTTAATAATTGCATAACCATAAACGACAAACCAGCAAATACTGCGTGAATCGCAAATAATACTGGTGCTACGAATAAGAACGAGAACTCAAGCGGCTCTGTAATACCCGTTAAGAAAGATGTTAAAGCAGCTGAACCCATGATACCAGCTACATATTTTTTGTTTTCAGGACGCGCTTCGTGATAAATCGCAAGAGCTGCTGCTGGCAATCCGAACATCATGAACGGGAATTTACCAACTTGGAATGTTCCTGCTGTTAAAGGCACGCCATCTGCTAATTGAGCAAAGAAAATCTTTTGGTCACCGTGAATATGTTGACCTGCTTTATTAACATAATCACCAAACTCAAACCAGAACGGAGAGTAGAAGATGTGATGAAGTCCAAATGGAATTAATGAACGTTCAATTAATCCAAATACAAACGCTGATAAAGTTGGGTTTGCATCAATCATGTTGGTAGAGAAAGCATTTAATCCGCTTTGAATTGGCGGCCAAATGAAAATCATAATAACACCTAAAATAATTGAAAATACCCCAGTAATAATTGGTACAAATCGTTTTCCTGCAAAGAACCCTAAGTAAGATGGTAATTCAATATTGAAATAACGATTATACATGGATGAAGCTAAAATACCTACTATGATACCCCCGAATACACCCGTAGCTAACGTAGGAATTCCTAAGATGCTAGTGTAAGCTGGATTAGCACCCATTTTGTCAGGATCTAGTTGTCCTGTAGCAACTAAGATTGTGCTCATCGTTTTGTTCATAATTAAGTAACCTACGATTGCAGCAATACCTGCTACACCGTCACCACCGGCTAAACCAACGGCAACACCAACGGCAAACAATAGCGATAAGTTGTCAAATACGATTTGACCCGCCTGCGACAAAACATTTGAAACTAATTGAACCCAGTCTGCACCAAGTGCCGGTACTGCATCCAACAATGTAGGGTTTTGAAGCGCTGTCCCTACTCCAAGTAAAATCCCTGCTGCCGGTAAAATCGCAACCGGTAGCATAAGCGCTTTTCCGACTTTTTGTAATACTCCAAAAAGTTTTTTAAACATGGCGCTTACCTCCTTTTATATATTTAGTGTGCAACAAGCTATTTATTTGATACGTGAATCATTAACGCGCTTTCATAAAACGCTTTCTTTAACTAGAAAACTCATTACATTTTCCGGTGCTATGAGGCGAAGTCTTCAATGATTGCGCTTTCTTATAACAAAAAAAGGCATGAGGAAAAAGAAACGACAAATGGATATACTCATCCAATTACACATCGCTTCATTTCTCACTCATGCCTGATCGTATCAGTAACACGTATTGAAATGATTTTATAAATCCGTTTTTGTTATAAGTCGCTGCAAATGCATCGTTAAGTAAACTGCTTCTGCTTCATACACAGGTAAATGTAACGCTTGCTGCATTACTTTTATCACTTTCCAAGACACATTGTAACACAGAGGATATTCTTCTTTCAATAGCAAAGCAATTTTTTTTGGCTCTTCTATTTTTTCTCCTGTTTTTACTCGATCAATGGCAAAATGCAAATGACGAATCAACCTCATATAGTGTACAGATTCTTTGTCTACCTGCAGATGAAGCGATTCTTCAATCACATTAATAATCGTTTGAATAAGCTGCGAGTCTTGATTCACTTCTAACAGGTTTTTTTCAGTCAGCGCACTATGGATATGAAGCGCGATAAAACCAATCTCTCCTACCGGAAGCTGCACGCCTATTTTACGACTAATGATTTCTACCACTTCAGATGCGATCGTATATTCCTCTGGATATAAGGCTTTTGTTTCAAGTAAAAATGGATTTTTAAGACCCATCCCCTGCTGAAAACGTTTTATCGCAAAGGCGATATGATCTGTCAATGAAATGTGTATATGCTCATTCAAAGGGATACTAACGCGTTTTTGAATATGCGTTACAATATCATTCATCATTTCAATTACATCTTCATCCACCTGAGCTAAAAGCTGCTTGTACTGTTCTTGCTCTTCTTCACTCTTTAGCAAAAACATTTTTTCCACAGCTTTTGCATCGATTTCATCGCCTTTTTTCTTATTGAACCCTATTCCTTTCCCAATTAGCACAACTTCATCATAGGTAAGGTGTTTAGCAATTAATACATTATTATTAAGTACCTTTTCTACAAAAAAGGACTCTTTCACGAATCCTTCACTCCCCTGTTTCGGCTTTCTATTATTTGCTTTCCTATCTTACAAATAATACGTATAACCGTCAATTCATTTTTCTTTGTTTCAAATATTATTGAACTAAACTATTTGAGTTACGTATTATCTTAGTAGTTCTTCGCTGGAAACGCAACGTCTTTTTTACTCGTCCCATAACAATTTTTCATAATAAAACGTTGAAGCATAACGCTCAGAATGAATATACCCGCTTGTAAAAGCGTAAAAAGAACAAGTGAAGTGGTAATAGATACCAGCAAAATCCCATAGTGAATCAGCAAAATATCTACTATACGCAGCCCCGCTATAATGATCCCAGCTCCAATAAAAAATTCTTTGACTACACTCCAAACGAGGAGAATCGTAACAATACAAACATAAATCATCGTTGCATTTACCGAATCATGAGTAACCGACGCAAACCATCCCGTATAAAACCAATTATTATGAAAGTATGCTAACAGCAGAAACATAATAGTAGAAGTAATGGCGAGCATTCCCAGAAAAAATGTAGCATAATGCACAAATGTCATATACCGTTCTGTTAGCCATACATACCAAATCTTTGAAATACTAAAGCCTATAGTCATTAAAACGCCTGTATAAATTGTTTTCCACCAGTGATGTGTATAAATATCCCAGTGTAAAAATAATTCTTCAATCCCCATAAACATAGCGGAAATGATTAAAATATAGCGGAATTTTAATTGATAAGCAGCTACCACCATAGCCATGATTGGAAAAGCAAACGTTTGAGAAGTTAAGGACCCAAACAAATTATCAAAATATTCATTGGTCATAAAATCAGGATCGTACTCGTAACTTTCAAACAACACAAATACAACATACTCTAGTACATAAGCCATTCCAATGATAAAAAAAAGCAAAACGACTAGCTTTTTATCTTTTTTACGTATGAATACTGTAAGCAAAACGGCTGTGCTGATAATAATCAATGCAAAAAAAGCAGTATAATGAGGCATAGACGTCTCCCTTTTACGACCTAATTATTACTTAGAGTAAGACGTTTTAGCTAAATTATACATAGCTAGCTTCTATTCAAAAGAGATTGAGACATACTACATCAATCCAATCTAAAGGCGAACAAATCGGATACATGAGATAGTATGGATCGCTTGCTGCACTGCAGGTGATTTCCCTGCAAGGCTTCGCTTTCCCTACAGGAGCCTTCGCCCTGCTCTCCACTCAACAGTTAGAAGCCTACATACAGGAAACCTACGTTGTAATGTAACCCTAACCATGAAAAAATCCGAACGATTCATCGTTCGGATCTTCTTTCAACTACCATACTTTTGTTTCAGCCTCTTTTAACTCTTTAGCTTACAAAAACTAGAATACCCTCTATTATCCTTCAATCATTTTTGAAAGGTTGGCCATTTCGATAGCTGATGCTGCAGCTTCCCATCCTTTGTTTCCTGCTTTTGTTCCTGCACGTTCAATTGCTTGCTCAATTGTTTCAGTTGTTAATACACCAAAGATAATTGGTACGCCTGTTTGTAAGCTTTGAGATGCAACGCCTTTTGCTACTTCATTACATACAAAATCAAAGTGTGGAGTAGCTCCTCGAATAACCGTTCCTAGCGTAATAACCGCGTCATATTTTTTAGATTCAGCTAATTTTTTAGCGATTAATGGAATTTCATAAGCGCCCGGTACCCAAGCCACGTCTACATCTTCATCAGCTACGCCGTGACGTTTAAGCGCATCTTCTGCTCCACTAAGTAAACGCCCTGTAATAAATTCATTAAAACGCCCTACCACGATTCCAATTTTTAATCCTGTGCCAACTAAATTTCCTTCATATAAATGATTCATCTCTTGTTCCTCCTGCTAGTAGTAATATATAGTTATTTACATTTCTTTTCATGAATTAGCTTCATTTGTTATAACGAAAAAAAGTGTAAACTTATAAATGTAATAAGTGACCTAGTTTTTTAGCTTTGGTATCTAAGTATTTTTTATTGGCATCCACTGCCGGCATTTGAAGAGGCACTCTCTCTACCACTTCAAGGTCGTAACCTTTTAGCCCAGTAATTTTGCGAGGATTGTTCGTTAAAAGCTTCATTTGTTTGACTCCAAGGTCCTTTAAGATTTGAGCACCGATTCCATACTCTCGTAAATCCGCAGCAAACCCGAGTTTTTCATTCGCTTCTACGGTATCGTATCCTTCTTCCTGCAGCTTATATGCTCTTAGCTTATTTAATAAGCCAATACCTCTGCCCTCTTGACGCATATACAGCAGAATGCCGCGTCCTTCTTCTTCAATTTGCGTAAGAGCTGCGTGAAGCTGAGGACCGCAGTCACAGCGCTCAGAGCCAAACACATCTCCAGTCAAGCACTCGGAGTGAACCCGCACGAGAACGGGGCTATTATGATCAATATCACCCTTGATAAGAGCAACATGTTCTTTATTATCAAGTTTATTTGTATATCCTACAGCCTTAAAATCACCAAATGCCGTAGGTAAGCTTACTTCTACTTCACGGCTAATCAGCTGGTCATGTTTGCGGCGGTAGGCAATCAAATCTTTTATTGTAATCATTTTTAAATCAAATTGCTCTGCAATCTTTGTTAAATCCGGTACGCGTGCCATTGTTCCATCTTCATTCATGATTTCACAAATAACACCCGCAGGCTTTCCTCCTGCTAACAAGGCTAAATCAACAGCGGCCTCTGTATGACCCGCACGCTGCAGAACGCCCCCGTCTTTTGCAATCAACGGAAAAATGTGTCCTGGTCGTTGGAAATCACTTGCTACCGTTGCTTCATTTACAAGAGCCATAACGGTAGCAGAACGTTCGTATGCACTGATACCTGTTGTACTTGAAATATGGTCAATACTTACTGTAAATGCTGTTCCATGTACATCCGTATTGTTCGCTACCATCGGGTGAAGATTCAATTTATGCGCAATTTCTTCATTAACAGGTGTACAAATTAATCCTCTTCCATGAGTAGCCATAAAGTTAATAACCTCAGGCGTCGTTTTTTCGGCTAATGCAATAAAATCTCCTTCGTTTTCTCGATCTTCATCATCGCATACAATAACCACTTTTCCCTTTTTTAACTCTTCAATGGCTTCTTCTACTTTATGAAACATCTCTTTCACCTCACTGTTAATTTGTAAAACCATGCTGCTGCAATAAATCCTTCATATTACCTGAACGATTCGAGGCGCCAGGAGTTGACTTATTTGTCATCATCTGATGCATATATTTAGCTAACATATCGCATTCAATATTCACCTTGTCTCCTCGCTGTTTGTCTCCCACGACTGTGTGAAGCACCGTATGAGGAATAAGAGAAATAGTAAATGATTGGTTGCTGACATCAAAAATAGTAAGACTTGTTCCGTCTACGGAAACAGATCCTTTTAACATCATAAATTCACGAAGTTCAGGATCGACTTGAATTTCATAATAAAAGGCATTTCCTTTACGTGTTTTGCTTACAATGGTTCCAATTCCATCAACGTGTCCGCTGACGAAATGTCCTCCAAACCGGCCATTTGCAGCCATCGCCCGTTCTAAGTTAACACGTGATCCAATGGTTAGAAGCTGCAGGGTACTTGCTTTAATCGTCTCCGGCATGACGTCGACCGTAAATTCATTTTGAGAGTAAGCCGTTACGGTTAAACAAACGCCGTTAACTGAAATACTGTCCCCTAAGTTCACATCTTCTAACACGGTCTTCGCATCAATCGTAAGAACAATTGCTTCTGTAGCCTTTTGAATCCGTTTTATTTTTCCAATTTCTTCAATAATACCTGTGAACATTTTCTTCACCTGCTTTGGCGCTATTCCAACTTCTTATGCCGTTTTGAAATAGCAGCTGCTTTTTTTTCATATTTATCTTTCCCCCAACCACTGAAAATAAAAAAGCCCCTTGAACAAATGTCCAAGGGGTCGGCTGAGCTGAATCAGTTTTATCTATGCAAAATTCCGCTAATTGTATACGAAATAAACAGTTATGTTTTGTGTATGAAAACAAGGGTAGCTTTAAAAAAGGCAAACCTGTCCCTTATTAATACAACACAAAAAAACAACTGTGCTTCCTGATCCTTCTCCCATCCAGACTTTTACTGTCGGCTCTAGATTTTAACTAGATCCACCGCTAACATACATCGTATGAAAACGGGTCACGGGCTTAAAAGCATATGCTTTATCACCGCCGGTTGGGACTTACACCCGACCCCGAAGGATAATATATTCGACTGCTAGAGTCTTATTTGTTTTACATTATAGCAAAGTAAAATCGACTTGTCACATCATTTAACTTCGTTTTTTCACATCTGCTCTTCAAAATCCAGCTTTTAGCTTATTTTTTCTTTTTTAATACATAGCATCCATATAAAAGCTAGTCCAATATAGCCAAATATCGGATACAAAAACTCAAGAAGCTGAGCATATCCAAATTGCCCGATAATAAAGCATGCCAAGATAATAAACGCAAAAGCTTGTTTGTCATTCAGGGGAAGAAATGATTGAAGCTGTTTAGCGATTCCAAATACATTTCCAATCAATGTAGTAAAAATCTCGCCTAACACAACTACCGTAAATAAAACATTCACCCACGCTGAGATATTTTTAACAACGGCACTCATAGGAATATCAAGTTGAAATGAATAAGGCAAATTGGAAAGGGCAAGATGAGTAGAAACAAGCATAAACGTAAGTACACATCCTCCTATTATGGCCCCTTTTTTGATCACGCTCTTATCTTTCACGGAGCTTCCTAATGGAACTAAAACGGCCTGAGCCAAAGCTAGATTTAGGGAAATATATAAAAAGGGACTAACCGCCCACTTCCACTGTGTGACGAGCGTTAAGTCTGGCTTCGTTTGAATCAGTGAGAAATAGCTGACATTTGGCACAAAGATGATAAAAGCAAATGAAAGCATCATCGGCACAACAAGAGAATTAACCATTAAAATACCGTTAATTCCTCTTGCGATAAATATATAAGTTAAAACAATTGTACAAATCATCCCAACAGGAGGCCACAGCCCGAACTGTTCTTTTCCTATTGCCCCCGTACTCGCCAGCATGACTGAAGTTACTCCAAATAAAATGACGATCATTACACCGTTTACCGCTTTTCCAAGTACATCACCAAATAAATATGTATTAAGCTGCTGATAAGAAGAAGCCCCAATTGCGTGCGAAAGCAGCATCATTTTCGAACCTAGCCAAATAAAAAACAAGCCGCTGACCAAAATTCCAACCATTCCAAGTTCGCCGTACTGTGTAAAAAATTGAACAATTTCCTTGCCTGTTGCAAAACCGGCTCCTACAACGGTTCCTACATACGTAGCAGCAACCTGCAGCGTGAGTTTCCACCTTTTCATGCCCATCACCCTTCTACCCTTCATAGTTCACTATATGTAGAAACGGTTAAAAAAAGACGAGCCTTTTATATGTAAATCCTCGCCTCACCCGATGCTGTTCCTTTTTCGTTTTTTTATTTCCTTCTTGTTTTTTTCATAAAAACCCTTTATCCCTTAACATAACGGCAGTTTTCAAACAAAATATACGGATATTTTCCCTTTAGCTTTTAAATTTTCCTCAATATTTGCTGGAAATTCACAATTTACTGTTGTATAATTTCTAAAAATCAGATAAATTATTAAATAAGTATTCTTTCTATTTAAAAAAATATGTTTCAATTATATACAATTGATTCTTATCATGAGAGGTGGAGGGACTGGCCCTTTGAAACCTCAGCAACCAGTCGTTAGAGACATGGTGCTAAATCCAGCAAGCAATTAATTTATTGCTTGGAAGATAAGAAGGCGAAAAAAGTCTTCTTCTTAAGAAGACTTTTTCTATTTTATCGGCATATTGCATAAAACGAATCACTCGTGAAATAGAAGCGGAACAATTTAAGGAGGTTTTGACATGGGGTTACTTGAAGATTTAAAGTCTAAAATTTTAATTGGGGATGGTGCCACTGGTACCCTCCTTTACTCACACGGTATTGACAGCTGTTTTGAAGAACTAAACATCACCAAACCAGAAGAGGTTTCTCGTATTCACAGAGCCTATGTAGAAGCTGGTGCAAACGTTATTCAAACAAATACGTACGCTGCTAATTATCAAAAACTTGCCCGTTATGGATTAGAAGATTCAGTCAAAGACATCAATGTTGCTGGTGTAAAATTAGCGAAACAAGCCGCAAAAGATCAGGCTTACGTGGTTGGTACACTCGGCGGAATTCGTTCTTTCCAAAAAAATGCTATTAGTTTAGAAGAGGTTAAGCGGAGCATTCGTGAACAAATGTTTTGGCTTTTAAATGAAGGCGTGGATGGCCTTTTATTTGAAACATACTATGATTTCGAAGAATTAAAGACCGTTCTTACACTGGCAAGAAAAGAAACGGATAAGCCTATTATTACCCACGTTTCCCTGCATGATATTGGCGTACTGCAAGATGGCCGTCCTTTAGCAGATGCATTAAAAGAATTAGAAGACTTGGGAGCAGATGTTGTCGGGCTAAACTGCCGTTTAGGTCCTTACCATATGATTCAGTCTCTTGAAGAAGTACCGCTTCCTGATCGTGCTTTCTTATCTGCTTACCCTAATGCCAGCCTTCCGGCGTATGTGGAAGGCAAGCTGGAATATGAAACGAATGAAGACTACTTTGTAGAAAGCGCGCGTTTATTCCGCGAACAAGGGGTTCGCTTAATTGGAGGATGCTGCGGTACAACACCAGCTCACGTACGCGCCATGTCGTCTGCCTTAAAAGACCTGCCTCCAATTACAAGCAAAGTCGTTAAAATGAGACCTGCCGTTACGGTTCAAGAGCGTGAGCAGCAGGATAAACCTCATATGCACGAAATTGTGAAGAAGCGCCGCTCGGTTATCGTCGAGCTGGATCCGCCTAAACAGCTTGGTCCGACGAAATTTTTAGAAGGCGCAAAAGCACTTGATAAAGTCGGCGTAGATGCTATTACATTAGCTGATAATTCTCTTGCCTCACCTCGCATCAGCAACTTGGCAATGGCAACACTGATGCAACAAGAAACAAAAGCACGACCGCTTATTCACATTACCTGTCGCGACCGAAATTTAATTGGACTTCAATCTCATTTAATGGGACTTCATACGCTAGGAATGAATCAAGTGCTTGCAATTACCGGTGATCCGTCAAAAGTTGGCGATTTCCCTGGCGCCACTTCGGTCTATGATTTATCTTCATTTGACTTGATTAGTTTAATCGCTCAGTTTAATGAAGGACTATCTTATTCCGGCAAACCGCTTGGTCAAAAAACCAATTTTTCCATTGCAGCTGCCTTTAACCCAAACGTGCGTCACTTAGACCGAGCCGTTCAGCGCTTGGAAAAGAAAATCGACTGCGGGGCTCACTATTTCATTACTCAGCCTCTCTATTCAACTAAGCAAATTGAAGAGGTATATGAAGCAACCAAACATTTAACAACACCGGTATACATCGGGATCATGCCGTTAACAAGCGCAAGAAATGCTCGATTTATTCACCATGAAGTACCTGGAATTAAATTATCAGAAGACATTCTAGAACGCATGGACGCAACGGGAAATGACCGGATTCGCGGTGAAGTCGAAGGCCTTGCGATTGCAAAAAACTTAATTGATACAGCATATGAGCTATTTGACGGTATTTACTTAATTACGCCGTTTATGCGCTATGAAATGACCGAAATTCTAACACGCTATATTCATGACAAGCAACTCGTTACATCAGAAAGGAAGATATAAATGAGCTCACTTATCGAACAACAACTAAAGAAGCGAATACTCGTCATCGATGGAGCAATGGGAACGATGATTCAAGATGCTGATTTAACCGCTGAAGATTTTGGCGGCGAAGAATATGAAGGCTGCAACGAATACTTGACCCGAACGGCACCTCATGTGATTCAGCGCATTCATGAAGAGTACTTTGCAGCGGGTGCTGACATCATTGAAACCAATACGTTTGGCTCAACATCTACCGTACTTGATGAATACGATTTAGGCCACTTGGCGTATGAATTGAATATCGAAGCTGTGAAGCTTGCTTGTGCAGCCCGCGATAAATATTCAACTCCCGAATGGCCTAGGTTCGTAGCTGGAGCTATCGGCCCTACCACTAAAACTCTCTCTGTTACGGGAGGTATTACATTCCCTGAGTTAGTAGAATCGTACGAAGAGCAAGCTCGGGGTTTGTTAGACGGCGGCGTTGACTTACTTCTAGTCGAAACCTGTCAAGACATGCTGAACGTAAAAGCTGCGTTTTTAGGCATTACAGAGGCGTTTGAAAAACTGAAAATAGAAGTTCCAATTATGATTTCAGGAACGATTGAGCCAATGGGAACAACTCTCGCTGGTCAAGATATCGAATCTTTTTACTTATCACTGGAACACATGAAGCCTCTTTCAGTCGGACTTAACTGCGCGACAGGTCCTGAATTTATGACGGATCATATTCGCTCTCTTTCAGACCTAGCCACTTCAGCTGTTAGCTGCTATCCAAACGCTGGACTTCCGGATGAAGAAGGCAATTATCATGAGTCCCCTGAGTTGCTGGCTCAAAAAATTAAAGGATTTGCTGATAAAGGCTGGCTGAACTTTGTAGGCGGATGCTGTGGTACAACGCCTGCTCATATTAAAGCACTTGCTGAAGCAGTAAAAGAGGTTGCGCCTCGTTCGCTTGATCGCTCCGAGCATAATCATGCTGTAACCGGTATTGAACCGCTTGTATATGACGATTCTATGCGCCCTCTTTTTGTGGGAGAACGTACGAATGTAATCGGTTCTCGCAAGTTCAAGCGTCTGATTGCGGAAGGGAAAATTGAAGAAGCATCTGAAATTGCGCGTGCTCAAGTTAAAAATGGTGCTCACGTTATTGATATTTGCTTAGCAGATCCAGACCGCGAAGAAATGGAAGACATGGAGGAATTTATTCAAGAAGTTGTAAAAAAAGTGAAGGTTCCTCTTGTAATCGATTCAACTGACGAGAAAGTTATTGAAAAAGCTTTAACGTACTCGCAAGGTAAGGTCATTATTAACTCCATTAACTTAGAAGATGGCGAAGAGCGTTTTGATGCAATCTTACCGCTAGTAAAAAAATTCGGTGCAGCTCTGGTTGTCGGTACAATCGATGAAACAGGCATGGCCGTTACTGCAGAAAGAAAAGTAGAGATTGCTAAACGCTCACATGATTTGCTTGTTGAAAAACATGGCTTTAATCCAAAAGATATTATTTTTGACCCTCTTGTGTTTCCTGTAGGGACTGGTGATGAACAATATATTGGTTCTGCTGAAGAAACAGTTAAGGGAATTAAAATGATTAAAGAGGCCCTGCCTGATTGCCTGACCATTCTTGGCGTAAGTAACGTGTCATTCGGTCTTCCTCCAGTCGGACGTGAAGTACTGAATGCGGTTTACCTTTATCACTGTACGCAGGCTGGACTCGATTATGCCATTGTTAATACAGAAAAATTAGAGCGCTATGCTTCTATTCCAGAAGCTGAAATTGAGCTTGCTAATGCGTTATTATTTAACACAACTGATGAAACGCTAAGCACGTTTACGGACTTTTATCGTGATAAAAAGAAGGAAGCAAAAGTAGAAATTTCTACGTTAACACTTGAAGAACGATTGGCAATGTATATTGTCGAAGGTACAAAAGAAGGATTGCTTCCTGATTTAGAACAGGCTTTAGCTCAATATGATGATCCGTTAGATATTATTAACGGACCGCTTATGAAGGGGATGGCGGAAGTCGGACGTTTGTTTAATGACAACCAGCTGATTGTAGCAGAAGTGCTTCAAAGTGCGGAAGTTATGAAAGCATCCGTTGCCTTTTTAGAACCTCATATGGAAGCAACTGAAAATGATTCTGGAAAAGGAAAAGTGATTCTTGCAACGGTTAAAGGCGACGTGCACGATATCGGTAAAAACTTAGTAGACATCATTTTAAGCAACAATGGTTTTAAAGTCATTGATTTAGGAATTAAAGTAACGCCGCAGCAGCTGATTGAAGCAGTAAAAGACGAAAAGCCAGACATCATTGGCCTGTCAGGTCTTTTAGTAAAATCAGCTCAGCAAATGGTTTTAACTGCACAAGATTTAACGCAATCAAGCATTGATGTTCCAATTATGGTAGGAGGCGCTGCCCTTTCCCGTAAATTTACTGACTTTAAAATTGCCCCGGAATATGAAGGTGCCGTCCTCTACGCCAAAGATGCGATGGACGGATTAGCGTTAGCAAATAAGCTGCAGAACAAAGAAGAAGTTATTCAGCTTTTAGCAGATTTAAAAACGCGTCAAGAAAAGAAAGTAACGGTTCGAGAACGCCAGCCTCAAACCGCTCAAGCAGCTACGGCTGTTTTAGAAAGATCCGCCATTTCAACGGATGTTCCTGTTTTTGTACCGGCTGATTTAAAGCGCCACGTTGTCAAACACTACGATTTGGCACAGGTTCTTCCGTATATTAACTGGCAGATGCTTTTAGGCCATCACTTAGGACTAAAAGGAAAAGTGAATAAGCTGCTTGCTGAAAAAGACGAGCGTGCTGTTCAATTAAAAGAAACCGTTGATGACCTTCTCGAACTGGCACTAAAAGAAAACTTAATTAAACCAGCGGTTATTTATCAGTTCTTCCCTGCTCAAGCAGACGGAAATGATTTAATTATTTATGATCCTGCTGATGAAAAAACAGAAATTGAACGCTTTACCTTCCCTCGACAAGCAAAAGGACAGTTCCTGTGCTTATCTGATTTTGCAAAGCCTAAAGAAAAAGAGATGGACTATGTATGTTTCTTCTCTGTAACAGCAGGAACAGGCATTCGCGAACGCGCGGCGAAATTCAAAGAAAACGGCGAGTTTTTAAAGAGTCACGTGTTCCAAGCTCTTGCGCTTGAACTAGCTGAAGGATTAGCAGAACGTGTTCATCAGCAAATTCGTGACCGCTGGGGATTCCCCGATTCGCCTGACTTTACAATGGCGGAGCGTTTTTCAGCCAAATACCAAGGTCAGCGTTTTTCATTCGGATATCCCGCATGTCCAGACCTTGAAGACCAAGCAAAACTGTTTAAATTAATTAAACCTGAAGACATCGGCATTCAGTTAACAGACGGTTTCATGATGGAACCAGAAGCTTCTGTTACAGCCCTTGTTTTTGCACATCCTGAAGCGAAATATTTTAACGTATTGTAAAACATGGCTGCGGTCTTTTAGACCGCGGCTGTTTTTTTAAAGTGAACAAACCTAAAAAAAAGGCTGCGACAAATGGATTTTAGTTGAAGAAAGATCCGAACGGAGTTAATTCTTAATTGAGAATCAACTCCGTTCGGATTGTTTTCATTATGATGCTGAACTAGATTTCATGTAGCTGTTTCTAGCTGTTGATTAGAGGGCAAGGCGAAGACTCCTGCGAAAAAAAGTGATGTAGTTATGTCTTAATCTCTTTGAATTCACCGCCGGTTTGAGCTTTTTTTATGAGTTTCTTGGGAAACACTGATAGAATAAGGAATGTAATAAATTTGTAACACTCTTATCAAGGTAATTTTTTTAGGGAAAGGAATTTTCAAGAGATGATTAAATTATTTGTAAGCGACTTAGATGGAACTCTTTTACACGAAGAAAAATACGTAGAACAGCATAATGCAGACGCACTTAGTGAACTTCAGCGCCAAGGAGTAGAGGTTTGTCTTGCTTCTGGACGAATGGATACGGAAATTTTAAAGATTTCTACTGATATTAATAATACATTTCATCGTATTAGTCAAAACGGAGGATTTGTGTGGACCAAAGAAAATCAAGAACTTCATGGAAAAGTGTTTGAAGATGATTTAGCGGTTCAACTTTATAAAAAAACGATAGATCCTAACCGTATTACGCTTGTCTGTTCAAACGACACGAATTATGTAGAGCAGCGAAATGAAATTATTGAAGCAATTGAAACTCACATGTTTTTCCCTATCGAAGAACAAATTGAAATGACAGATTCATTTGGTCACGCTCTTTCTCCATCTAAAATCACGGTTCTTGGAGATCACGATGAAATGGTAGCTCTGCAAAAAGAAGTGAACGAAGAGTTTGGTGATTATATTGATACATATATTTCTGCCAAGCAGTGTTTGGATATTATGCCTAAACATATCAGCAAAGGAAATGCCATTGAAATTTTATTAAATCATCTTCAGCTAAAACCAGAGGAAATTGCATGTGTGGGGGATTCATTTAATGATATTCCTATGTTTCAATTAACACCGAACAGTTTCGCTATGGCTACAGCTCCTAAAGCTGTTCAGCGCCATGCCTCTGCTGTTGTGTCATCTGTTAGTGAAGCAGCGCGTATTGTTTTAGAAAAAAATAAGCAAACAATCTAAAAAAAGCGGTCAACGTTTAAATTGACCGCTTTTATCTATTTAATAAGAAAACGGTAGTTATTTTTTTCGTAAAGAACGAAAAAATTCACCTAAGCTTTTTTGCTTCCCATCTGCATGCTCTCCGTGATTAACCAAGCTGCTGATTCTTTCTCGTCGTACAACAACCATAATAAGAGTGGCAAAAAAGATAATGGAAACGGCAATGACAACCAGTGCAAGAACGGATGCTACAATAGCTTCAGAAGTCGTTAGTGACGATAGCATCTGCCTCGTACACCTCCATTTCGTTTGTGGCGAAAAGGAGCCTAGCAATTAGAAATGCAAATAATCTTTTTTCTCAGCTTGATGCATGTTATTATACACCATTTTCATTTTAGAAGCTGTAGCTTTTAAAGACGTAGACGAATCCACATCTTCGGCTAACATAATGTTTACTAAGTCAACCACAGAACGAGACAACAACTCTACATTATTTTGCAACTCTAATTCGTCATAAGTCGTACGGTCTTGAAGACGAAGTCGAATAATTTCATTTGCTAGCTCCCTAACACGCACTAATTGTTGATGTTCTCCCATAGTATCTCCGCCGCAAGAAACTTATAATCAGCCCTTTTATTGGCTTTTATAAGAGCTAGAAATCCCTACAGCTTACCCCTCCTTATAAAGATGCCTAGCACACCTTTATGTAAATCGCACTTTCACCTTGTTTACATGTATATTCGCTATAGCTGGTTCTTTTTCCTTTTGAAATTAGCAACCATCGTCAACGACCTTCTTGGTTTATCGTTCAGATTTCAAATTTTTAAGGATGTGATATACGAAAATTAAAACGCCAATAGCCGTAAGTGTTGCTCCTACTGCTACTACGGGTGTAAAAGCTTGGTTTTCTAGTACGATCATGAGAAATAAACCAATCATCATGACCGGTAATCCTATATTATGCAACCATACGTGCAGTTTAGCTAATTTACTTTCGCTAAACGCAGGAAACAAATAATAAATAAGTCCCGCTAACGTAAGCGACGTCCATCCTAATAAATTAATGTGCACGTGAACAGGCGTCAAAGCGTAGCTGTGAACAATTGACATATAATACCCCAATATGATGCCAATTCCAAAATAAACGGCTGATATTTTAATTAATTTAATTCCCATTGTTTTCTCCCCCTTATATCCCCTCCGACTTCTGTACTACTTTACGCAGGAAACGCCATTTTAGAAGCGGCTGATTAACCAAAGGACACGAAATACGGAGTATGATATCTAAAAAGAGGATTCTTTACCGCAAACACAAAAAACAGCTGAGCAAAAGTACTCAGCCGTCTATTTTAAGCAATATAATGCAGCACAAAATTCAAGAAAAACAATAGCGCGCTTACATACATAAACATCGATACTTCACGCATTTTACCAAGGAATAATTTAAGCAGTGGATACGCAATGAACCCAAATGCAATTCCATCAGCAATGCTGTACGTAAGAGGAATAAGCGCAATAATTAAAAATGCAGGGAAACCTTCTGTTAAGTCCTGTAAATTGATGTTTTTGATATTTTGAATCATTAGTGCTCCAATCACAATGAGAATAGGTGCAATAGCACTATCTGGAACCAGCTTGATAAATGGAATAAACAGAAGTGAACTTAAAAATAAAACTCCTGTAATCAGCGATGTTAAACCCGTTCGCCCTCCAGCTGCAATACCAGATGCTCCTTCTACAGAAGACACCGTTGGACTTGTTCCAAACACCCCGCTTAGCAAAGCTGAGGCGGCTGTTGCTTGAAAGGCCCGCGGAAATTTGCTATCTTGATTCATCATACCTAGCTGACCATGAAGCAAACCAATATTTTCAAAAATCAATACCATTGTTAATGAAAAGACAGCTGCCCAAAACGCAACGTCTCCAATGGCTCCAAAAGACAATGTGCCAAAGCTGCTAAAAAAGTCGTTCACGCTCGCAGCGGACTGTCCATTTTCTGCACTGCTTCTTACACCAAGTAAGAAGGCAAGGACGGATCCAGCAATCATGCTTAACAAAAAGTTACCTTTCACATTTCGGATAAACAGTACGATTGTGATAATTAACGTCAACAGCGTACTGATAACAAACGGATCTGACAAGTCTCCAAGTGCTACAAAAGTGTTTTCGCTTGGAACTACAAGCTTCCCTTTTTGCAAACCGATAAATGTTAAAAATAAGCCAACACCGACTGTTATCGCTTCTTTTAACGAATGCGGAATCGAAGAAACAATTTTGGCAGACAGTCGTGAAAAAGCTAATGCTATAAAAAGAAAGCCGGATATCACTACTGCTAATAACCCTTCTTGCCAAGATAACCCCATTGATTGAACCATCGTATACGTAAACAATGCGTTAATCCCCATACCTGGCACCAGAATGAGAGGCGCATTTGCCCAAAAAGCCATAATAACACAGCCTACAAAAGCCGAAGCCACTGTTGCGAATATTCCTGCTTCAAGCGGAATACCAGCATCAGACAAAATGGTTGAATTAACAGCAATAATATACACGATGGAAAGAAATGAAATGACCCCAGCTAAGCTTTCTTTTCCGACAGTTGTTTGGTGGTCGTTTAAACGAAACAACTTTTCAAATAATGTGTTCAATCTAATTTCCTTCTTTTCATCTATCCCTCGCCCACCCAGTGACCAAAAATGCCACCGAAGTTATTATAGCAAAATCAACAATTGTTGCAAGGAAAACTTGTCTCCTTTAGCTTAAGCGTTCATTCCTTATTTAAAACTGTTATCATTTTCTAAACGTAGCGTCTTGTATGCATTCTATATATACCTTGAATTGGACATAATAAAAGAGCGCTTTATCAGCGCTCACTGTTTTAATAATAATAATATGGTGGGTACGGCGGATAATATGGTGCTGGATAACCGTAATAACCTGGACCTCCTAATGCACTTCCAAGAACTAACCCTCCAAGAAATGGAGCTCCAAAGCCCCAACCCCAAGGGCGACCAAAGCCATAACCGAACCCCGGGCGGCCGAAGCCAAAACCAGGACGACCGAAACCAAAACCTGGGCGACCGAAACCGAATCCTGGACGGCCAAAGCCTCCAAAACCACCAAATGGTCTTCTTATGTCATTAATATCAAATTCTTGCATGATACATGCCTCCTCAAATTATATTTCATTCTCTTTATTACATATGTTATTCACCTACTTCTTGCATAGGCAATCGCCTCTTTTTTTGTGATTTCTTAAAAAATATTCTTTTTCTATCACCTCGTTAGGATCAAACGAGCGTACAGACATATTTTTTAAGGCTTTGAAACATACTACATGTAAAATAAGAGAGATGAAACGAGGAATGTCCTTTTAGCATTTTCAGCAGCTGCTGCAATGAGAAATAAACATAATATGAACGCATAAAAAGAACGCTCAACAAAGATGTTGACCGCTCTTCTTATGAAAATACATAGCGATTTTTTATTAATTTATCTGACCCTTTGCTTGACCGTATATGCCCTAAAGCTATATAATCCCCTTTTTATACAATGCGCTTTGAACATAAAATCATAGGAGCGTCTCCCCAAACGCTGCTATGTATGTATATCTGTAATCGCTTACAAACCTTTAATAAAAAACCGATATGATTTTCTATCTATTTACATTAAACAATATTTTAGGCTAAATTTCAACACATTTTTTGTTTTTCTTTGTACTCAGCAAAAAAACAGGTGATATAGCACAATGATTTTCCTTTTTTCCTGTCCCTTTTACTTATATCCATAATCGTTTATAGTTTATAACGAAAGGAAGTGACATAATGTCTGATCAACTAGAAGAATACTTAGAACGAGGAATGTACGGAGCAAAGGAAACAAAAAGAGACGAAAGAAGATATTTCTTAACTGCTCTACGTGAGAATATTGAAATTGCGCTAAAAAAAGGGCAAGTCATGAAAAAGGATGCAGCAAAAATAAAGCCTCTTTTAGAAAAAGTGAAAGACGGTCATTTGTTTTTAAATGGCTCTTTGTCTTATTCATACCTCTCACCTTATATTCAAGCGGCTAACCAACATAAAGTGCCTTTTACCATCGTTCAGAACTTAGAAGCTGATACCGATATTGGTCTAGTTTTAACGGGTTCTGAAGGCAGTTTGGAACGAGATATCTTTTTAGACTAAAAAAAGA
This sequence comes from Priestia sp. 179-F W1.4 NHS, assembly GCF_045369295.1. Classification (NCBI taxonomy): domain Bacteria; kingdom Bacillati; phylum Bacillota; class Bacilli; order Caryophanales; family Bacillaceae; genus Priestia; species Priestia sp. 179-F W1.4 NHS. The sequence goes on from NZ_JBIQFF010000002.1 coordinate 469,861, forward strand.
GGTTGACACATAACGAAATGAATCCAATCAACTGCTAGAAGGAACGAGACAGATAAAACTATATTCACCATCAAAAAAAAACGAACCATTGATCAACATGTGATCAATGGTTCGTTTTTTACTTCGTTTAAAATACTTTTGTTGCAGCCTCTTTTTTATTTAGCAAACACGTGATGATCAATTGTTTTAATTACAGCACGTGAACGAATCCAGTTATCGGTAGCTGTTTTTGGATTATAAAAGTAAATGGAATCGTCTAAACGATCTTTTCTAGTCAATGCTTGCTCTACTGCTTTTTTCGAATCTTCTGAAGCAGGTTTGTTAATTGATCCGTTTTGAACCGGTGAAAAAGCGTATGCTTTTCCGACAACTTGTTTAATAACTCCTGTTACCGTATCTGGAAACTTCGGAGAATCTACACGGTTTAACACCACTGTTGCTACCCCTACTTTTCCTTCATACGATTCGCCTTTTGCTTCGGCTTCTACTAAGCGAGCTAATAAATCTTTTTCGCTTGACGAAATCGAAACTGCAGGTGTTTCCTGGTCTGCGGGTTTGGCTTCTGGTTTTGGTTCTGGCTTAGCCGTATTAGCAGGTGCTGCCGTTGAAGGTTCCGTTGTTTCAGCAGCCAGCACTTTTGTCTTACTCGGAATAGCTAATGTTTCACCAATATAAATCATATCTCCTTGACGATTGTTTAATTTTTTAATATCGTCAATTGTTACACTATATCTTTTACCTAACTTCCAAAGACTATCGCCTTTGACTACTTTATAATTAGTTGCAGCCGTAGCTGTTGCATTAAAACCTATAAATGAAAGAGTAGCTAAACAAGCTACTACCATTGATTTCATATAACTATGTTTCATAGGTAATACCTCCTGAAATTTCGTATGGTATTACTCTATCATAGCTATATAGGGGTTTCACCGAACGATTCAATTACATTTCTTTAAGTTTGATGAACAAAATTACGTTCGGAACACAAATATGACATTGTACCTTATTTTTTGTCATAATCACGGTAATTTTTCTAAAATACAGGTATATTTTCCCGCCTTATTTCAGTTTAATCAGAAATTTCTTCATTCGTTTTTCCCTTATAATTCTTATGATAAACATTTAAATTCATCTACTTTTACACAAAAGAGCTGAATGTTGTAATCAACATTCAGCTCTTTTTAATCTTCGATCTCAATTTCTACAACATCATAGAAATCAATCACTAGCTTAGCACCCGTATCATCCATAAACGTAAAAACGTCTTGATCATCTGATAAATGTATCACGTATCCGGTCAACTGCTGTTCACTGTTATCGTAAACAGTAGTAATTAGAATTTTTTTATGATCTACATATGCTTCTTCTAATAACGAATGGAGGTCATAGTCCCCGTCATCTTCGGGCCGGTTCGTTAACAGCATCCCATAAGTCGTCATTCCATTTTTATCTTTCCATATATGATCTGCAAAATAAAAAGGTGCTGTACTTTTTCGAAACTCATCCATAATATCCCTCCTATAACTAAACACGTTTATTCGCTCTTACTATACGTTACTAAATAAACGCACAAGCACTTGTAACAGTATATTCTCTACTGTACAGGCTCATACATCCATTATATAAGGCATAATCAAATAATGCCATCATTTCGTTTAACTCCTAGGAATTTCTAGATACGTATAGGTAAAATCGCCTCCGCGTCCGGCGATTCCACGAAAATGTTTGAAATCAGGGCGATTTACTAAAAAAGGGCGAAAAGCAAGAAAGTCTTCTTTTTTAACTTTAATTTCGGTTACTTTTCCTTCACTTAACTCATTTAACATATTGATTACTGTTTGTTCATCCATTCAGTTCCACCTCGTTTTTAGCTGTTCAGCCAATTTTGCAGAGACGCAAATTGAGCTTCAGCTTCTTTATATCCTTGGTTATAAAGAGCGTCGAGACGCTCACGATTCTTCTCAATTCGCCCTACTACAAGAGGGGATTGCGGACGAATCACAAAGATATTTCCCTGTCTTTCCTGCTCTTCAATATATGACAATGTTTCATTATACAATTTATAGCGGTTCTCAAGCGCACGAGTCAGCCCATCATAATGACGATATTTGCGCTTCAATAACCAAAGCATATTTGATTTCTTTTTTCGATATCCTTCGTTTCGCGTTAGCACAACAATATTTTTTCTATATCCATCCTGCACTGCTTTTTTGATTGGAATCGGATCACTGATTCCTCCATCTAACAGCTCTTTTCCTTTATATGTAACGACAGGTGCTAAAAATGGAAGGGAACTAGAAGCGCGAACCGCTGTCAAAATATCCCGATCATACTCATCAAAATAAACGGGTTCTCCCGTCACGCAGTCCGTTGCTCCTACTACAAGCTTCTCTGTACGCTCAGCAAATGCCTCAAAGTCAAATGGAAGAAGCTGATTAGGAATTTCATCAAAAACGAAATCCATTCCAAATATCTCTTTTGTTTTAAAATAATTTTTCCACGACAAGTAGCGAGGATCCTCTAAAAAATCTAAATTAGCTTTGCGACTTCTTCCTATTTGTCTAGATAAATAAGAAGTGGCATGACAAGCGCCGGCTGAAACGCCAATTACATACGGAAGGTACAGATTTCTTTCCATAAAGTAATCTAAAACTCCGGTTGTATAAAGGCCTCTCATACCGCCTCCTTCGAGCACGAGTCCAGTATCTTTCAATTTCTACACCTTCTAATTCTTATAATTTATGACAAGATTATACCTCGTTTATTATAACGAAAGATGAACAAAGATGGAACTGTGTTGCTTCTCTCTTTCGTTAAAGCTACCAATTCCTTTTATTCCTCAGCACATTTTACTTGTTTTTTCAATTTTATTTTATATTTTTTCAAAAAACCCTTTACTAATTCCCAGTTTTAAGGCAAAATTGTAAAAAAAGAAAACGCTAACTAGTTTTACTATTTTCAAAATTAAAATTATTTAAAAAATTAATAATGAACTAATTTAAAACAAAGGAGCGATGAATGATGAAGATAGCAGAGGTAGGAAACTTGATAGAATTTAAAAATGGCTTACAGGGCATTGTCGAAAAAGTAAATGAAAACTCCGTGATTGTTGATTTGACTTACATGACAAACTACCGGGATTTAGACTTAGAACAGCGAACTGTTGTCAACCACAAAAACTACACGATTATTAATCCCGCTATGTAAAGGGAAAAAGCAACCGGAACGCAAAAACGGTTGCTTTTTTAGTGGTTTTGAAAGAACTGATTCTTTTGTTCTTCTGTAATAATTCCCAGCTTATACATGAGATAAATATACTGTTGAACCTTAACATCCTTCGAACTTTTTTTCACTGTACTCCCTCTTTTCTAAAATGTTTCTTCATACAATAATATATGGCTAAGATAAAAAAAGTTTCCTTAAAGAAACAAAACCAGGCCCCATTTTTTCTTGAAAGGGTCTTATTTTCGTGTGACAATAAGAACAAGCTACTACTACCTACTTACTGAAAGGAATTACTAGCATGTTTGATACTGTATTGTTTATCGTTGCACTTATTGTCATTCTTTTTTTCATCGTGCAGTTCGTTTTTAAACGCAAGCAAACTTCAAATAAAAAAACATCCGTTGAACCCATGAATTATGCCGAAGAAGATTCTAACTCCTACACAAGCTGGAGTGAATCTGCTTCTAATCACGATCACGATGGTGATGGTGATGGTGATGGGAACGCGGATGCTGACGGAAGATAGAAAAAAGCCTCTTCTTATGAAGAGGCTTTTTTTATTTTGATAACACGCGCTTGCCGTTGGTAAACGAATAATAGCATTCACCTGTATAAATGTCTTGGCTTTCATGTACATGAACACCACATTTATCTTCAAGTGCAGCTTTCATCATGGATTTGGCTACGTTATACGCTTTAATTGGACGATATTTTCTCCACTTTCCTACAAGGCAAAATGAACACGACTTTAACGTGTATCCCCCAAGCTTTTCAAATAGGCGAAACTCTTGGCGCTTGCCTAATAATAACGATGGGCGGAAAAAGTGAGTAGAACGGATATACAAGCTTGCGATATCTTCTTCTACTTGCCCCTTTACTTTACTGTAAAAGAATGGCGAACGAAGATCAGCACCAATTGCTGTAATCGTTAAAAAGTTTTTGCAGCGATATTTTTCTGCACATTTAGCCGCTTTTAAAGGAAATTCGTAGTCAACTTTAATGAATTTCGCTTTTGTTTTTGCTTTTTTCATTGTCGTGCCTAAACAGCAATATACATCATCAACTGCAAAGCATTCTTCGTGCTTATCAAGCTCTGAAAAATCAATTTCAAGCTGACGTAGCTTTGTGTGTTCGATTGGTAGCTTTTTTCGAACAAACACTGTCACATGGTTATATAAGCTGTTGCTTAATAACATTTTTAAAAGTTCTTGACCAACAAGTCCGCTTGCACCTAATACTAATGCTGATCTCTGTGACATTCTTTCACCTTCTCATCTGTTGTTTTTGCAATGGAAAACAGGTTGCATACACAACCTGTTTGTTCGAATTAACGATTATCAATTGTTTCTGGGTATAAATCATGATTCATCAGGCGATAATTAGCCATTTCTTCATACTTCGTACCAGGACGGCCATAGTTTGTATATGGATCAATTGAAATCCCGCCGCGTGGTGTGAATTTTCCCCATACTTCAATATATCTTGGATTCATCAGTTTAATTAAGTCATTCATAATAATATTCATACAGTCTTCATGGAAATCTCCATGGTTACGGAAGCTGAACAAATAAAGCTTTAACGACTTGCTTTCCACCATTTTTTCATCTGGAATGTAACTAATATAAATGGTTGCGAAATCCGGCTGACCCGTTTTTGGACATAAGCTCGTAAATTCCGGACAGTTAAATTTCACAAAATAATCACGATTTGGATGTTTGTTATCAAATGCTTCTAGAATATCTGGTGAATATTCAAACAAATAGTTTGTTCCTTGATTTCCAAGGAGTGATACACCTTCTAATTCTTCATCTTTTCGACCGCTCATTTGCATTTCCTCTCTTTCTACGATTGTCATTCTAACAGCGTTTTTTTATTTTGTATATATCTGTTTTTATTTTTCTTTGTAAATTTTTTGCTATGCGCTTACACGCCTCGTTTATTTCCCCAAACAAGGGCGTGAACCTGCGGCAGAACTCTTACATCGTTCATGTTTTTAGCTGCCACTGCCTTGTCGATTAACCACTCATACTTTTTAAGCAATTCTTGTGTTAACGACGCATTATCGATTGTCGTTAAGTCCTCGTTGCCTACTTGAACAAAAAATGGAACCTCAGGATAACGTTCATGAACAGACGCTGCATACTCAAAGTCCTCATTATTAAATACAACGACTTTTATGCTTATGTGCGCCATGCGTTTTTCCTTTATTAATGTCTCTATAATATCGTCTAATACGGAGAAATTTGTTTTCATTAATGAACTTGGAGGCTTAGGAGAAATCGTTAAATCATCGATCTTTAGGAACCAATCCTGATAACGGCTTCCCTGTGTTTCAAGAGCTGCTTTTACCCCATGACTGTGCAAAAGCTCTACAAGTGAACCAATCGCCTTGATAAGCGCAGGGTTTCCTCCAGAAATGGTGACGTGATCAAAGCACTCTCCTCCAATTTCTTTAAGCTCCGTCCAAATTTGTTCTGCTGTTAGCTGACGAATATCGTTTTTAGCTGATCCATCCCATGTAAAAGCTGAATCACACCAGCTGCAGGAATAATCACAGCCTGCGGTACGAACAAACATCGTCTTACGTCCTACAACCATTCCTTCCCCTTGAATCGTTGGGCCGAATATTTCAAGTACCGGAATTGTATTAGCCACGTTTTTTCACCTTCTTTGGGCGGTAAACTACGTAACTTGTCGGCGTTTCCCGCACGAATACTTGTACGCAAGAAGGCTTATTTGGTAGTGTGTCTAGATATTCTTGAACCAACTCATAAATTTTACGAGCAACAACTTCAGTTGTAGGAAAATCATTTGGATTTTCTTCGTTAAAGATAGAATGATCGTTCAATAATGTATGATCAAATTGACCAGAAACAATTTTTTTCAATAGCGCAAAGTTTACTAAAAAGCCCGCTTCGTCTAATGTATCTCCGGCAACAGTTAAATTTACAAAATACGTATGTCCATGGACTTGACGGCATTTTCCTGCTTCTGTATGAGGAACAAAATGTGCCGCAGCAAACTGCATATCTTTGTTCAATTCATATTCATAGTCATGAAAGACTTGAGGATACATTTGTTGCAGCATTATTTTTCTCCTCCTTTTTTTGTTTGCAAGTATTGATCTAACCCGCGTTTTCTCAATTGACATGCGGGACATTCGCCGCACCCATCAGCAACAATACCGTTGTAGCACGTTAATGTTTTTTCACGCACATATTCAAGCGCTCCTAGCTCATCCGCTAACGCCCACGTTTCTGCTTTATCAATCCACATAAGCGGCGTATGAATCACAAACTCGAAGTCCATTGATAAATTAAGCGTGACGTTTAACGATTTCACAAATACGTCTCGACAGTCTGGATATCCCGAAAAATCAGTTTCACAAACGCCTGTTACGATATGACGGCCTCCGCTGTTTTTAGCCAGTACGGCAGCAAATGATAAAAATAACAGATTGCGGCCATCCACAAACGTTGTAGGCAACTCTCCTTCTTTTTGCTCAATTTCAATATCATCTCGCGTTAAGGCATTTGGTGCTAATTGATTTAAAAGTGACATATCTAGGACGGTATGCTTCACACCTAAATCAGCTGCGATAGCTTTTGCTACCTCTATCTCTTGACTATGACGCTGACCGTATTGGAAAGTAACCGTTTCTACTTCTTTAAAGTTTTTCAAAGCCCAAAATAGACATGTTGTACTATCTTGACCTCCGCTAAATACAACAATAGCTTTTTCATTTTTCATCATTATTGTTCGTCTCCTTTTTGATTGAAATCAAAAGAAGAAGAAACTTTATTGAACCGTTCGTTCCCTTTGTGACTAATTTTATAACATAAAAAAGAGACTGCTCTTTTCCAGCAATCTCCCTAAAAAGCAACTAAGATACACGTCCTCGCCAGCATACACGTCAAAAAGACGTGTTGATAGAAAAGCACGTGAAAGAAGACACGCTAAAACCGTGTCTTTTGTCATCAACGATGATCTTAGTTTTTTATAGAGGGAGTTTTCGAACCTCTCCCGTACATATACAAACGTGTACGGCGTTTCTTCTTGAATTGTCATCGTATACTATACCACATACGTATAAATAATGCTATGTTTGTTGGCTTCTATCACCTTTAGCTGCCTTATTTCTCTTTATATAAGAAAGCGCAATAAATAACAACGGAAAACAGACGCTTAGTACAAATAAATAAAACGGCCAGTAATATTTTTCAAAATAATTGAAGTATGCTGTATTTGGAATAATGTAATACGCCACGCCTGTAATGATTAGACCTAAAGGGAAGCTCAAAAAATTGCGCACCCGTAAATTACATAATTGAGCGATACTTAACTGAATAGCATAGAACACAATGACAACTTTAAAAAAGATAGATAACATCCAAATAATAGCTACTAATACTTCAACATGCTGTATCGTTGCACCTAACGAAATCATTTTTCCTAATAAATAAACTGGGTAGCTGTGCATTGATGCAATATTCGCGCCAAGAGCTAATATACAAGCCGCAACTGCAATCGTAATCGTCAAGCCCGATGCCACAGTGCCGATAACAATCATTCTTTTTACCTTTTTGCCATCTTTTATATGAGGCGTAATCATTAGCACAAAAATCAATTCCATAAACGGATTTCCTAAGAAATACGTGGTCCCTAACACTAAATCATCCATGCGGAATTCAAACAAAGGGTAAAGACGATCCAGTTTCATCTGAGGAATATTTAACGAAATTAACAATAAAAAAGGGACGACGATCCACGGTAAAAAGATTTCCGCGGTTCTCGCTATCACTTCAATGCCTAAATACCCTCCGTATATAACCGCTAAAATCACAAGAGCATGAATCCACGTAGGCAGCGTTTCAGGGACAATTTGCGTCGTCATAAATGTACTGATATCTCGAAGGGAAAACGTAGATTGAATGAACATAAAAGAAATGTAAATAAGAGACATACACGCTCCGGCGTAAGGACCTAGCGCTTTTTTAGCTATTTCAATGAACGTTTGCTGAGGGTAACGGTGCATCAGCCATAGCAGCACCGCAACAATTAAAAGGGCAAAGCCAATAGCAAGCACACTACATACCCAGGCATTTTGTCTATTCGTTTCTAATAACGTAGCCGGAACTGCCAAAATAGCGCTTCCGATACAAAAAAAATAAATGAGAAAAAGAAGTTGTTTCGGAGTAATAAATTCTTTTATTTGCATCATACACCCCTTCTCTCCTACATGCTTACGTAAATAACAGATGATGAACGGTTTTAGTAAGAGGCTTAATGAGTTCCTCTAAAAAGTACAGAGGCGTAGGTACTTCTTTACGGAGTGTAATGGCTCCCCAAAAGAATAAACCCATACCTATAAGACAAAGATAGACAACGATTTCACGGTAATACTTTTCCTTTCGGAAGTTAATCATAATTTTTTTAGTCAAAAAAGCAAGAAGTACCAGTAAGGCGATAAATCCCTCCATTTTCTTTCTCCTTAATGCTTCATTTGCTTCATATATGAGTTATTTAACGTGCCTAAGCGACGGATTTGAACTTTGGCATCTAAATCGACGGTTAAATCTTCTGCGTAAATTCTGTTCCAGTCTCTTTTCATTTTGTACCATCTCTTTACATCTTGTCTGTAAAACGTTTCTCCAAAACCGAAGATATCACTTTTATAATCTTTTTGAGCTTTTTCCACTGCGTCATTCATTTTTTCTTTTACGTCCGCTGCTGTTTTTCGTTCGAGCATATTAATTACAGCTGGGTCCTGTAAGTTTACTTGACACTCTACATCTGCCACGTTTGCTTCACCTTTTAAATCCACGTGAATATGAGGCTTATGGTTTTTCATAGAAGCCGTTACCTTCACGTTCGTTCGAAGCATTTCTACTCCGATGATATCGTGCTGTTTTTCTTTTCCTTCGCATGGAATAACAATTAACGTACTTTTTACATTTCCTGTAATATAGTTATATCCTTTACTTTCGTCTTCATTGAACCAGCCGATCAGCTTATCATTTTGAAAGACACCTAATCCTTTAAAATTGAGCAGGGTGGACAGATTGGTCCGGGAAATGCTCGACATATCTCCTGCCTTTTTCACATCGCCTTTGACCAATACTCCCGATAACACCGCCTGCTTTCCTTCGCTCGTTAAGTTACTGATCAGTTCATTTAACTTTACGCCTCTAGTAGGTGCCCAAATACGTTGAGAGACGTCTAATGAAGCAAACATATGGTTAGCTGGTATTTTTTCAATTGTTGTTAATACGTTCAGAACGCTCGATGCTTTCGTGTTTTTAGCAACAACAACAAAATAATCGGTACGCACTTCATGATCCCGAGCAAAGAAATCAAGCACTTCAGCAATACCCTCTTCCGCCATGCTTTCGCTAATGACTAGCATTCGTAAATGAGAAAGATAAATTTTCCGCGGGGATTTTGTCGTTATTTTTCTTAACCCTTCCATTACAGACGAAGCCTTAATAGAGAATGTGGTAACAGAAGGCCCGTTTGTAGGGGTTTTGGCCTGAATATCACCAGGGTTAATCAGCTGAACTGTAACAATAATGCCATCTTCTGCTTTATCAATTCCGACAGCAACCGTAATGGCTAGCTCATTCAACTCTCGACTGCTCCAGCAGCCGCTTAACAGCAATGAACAGATACATAACATCAGAAATGCTTTCATAGTAACCGGCCACCTTTGCACAGTTTAGTTTTTTTGCGTCTTTTGACGTGAAATATTCTTCTCGTTAATAAGCTTTGGCCTTGTTTTCATTTTTTTGATCGAACGTCTAATTAGAACATCCTTTTGATCACGCTTCACAAAGGGAGCCATAGGTGTCATATAAGGGACTCCAAATGACCTTAAGCTGCATAAATGTAAAATCATTAAAATTAGCCCGAGGATAATACCGAACAAGCCAAAAGTAGCTGCTAAAACCATTAAAATAAAGCGCAGCATCCTTACTGCAATGGCCATATCATACACCGGTGAAACAAAGTTACTAATAGCGGTGATGGATACAACGATAACCATTGCAGGGGATACTAATCCAGCTTGTACGGCGGCTTCTCCTAAAACGAGTGCTCCCACGATTGAAATAGCTGAACCTACTGCTCGAGGCAATCGGACTCCCGCTTCTCGCAAAATTTCAAACGTGATTTCCATAATAAACGCTTCAATAATAGCTGGAAAAGGCACACCTTCCCTTTGAGCTGCAATACTAATTAACAAAGCAAAAGGAAGCATCTCTTGATGAAAAGTAGTTAAAGCAATATAAGCAGAAGGTGTTAAAAGGGCTAAGAAAAATGCCATGTAGCGCATTAAGCGAATCAATGTACTAATATCTGCGCGCTGGTAATAATCTTCGGCCGCCTGAAAAAATTGAATAAATAGGGCAGGAACCATCAATACAAAAGGTGTACCGTCTACTAAAATGGCTATCCGCCCCTCTAAAAGACCTGCTGCCACGGAGTCTGGACGCTCCGTGTTATGCATAGTAGGAAAAGGTGTATAATCTTCATCTTGAATCAACTCTTCGATATATCCGCTCTCCAAAATACCGTCTATATCAATTTTAGAAAGACGCTCTTTTACCTCTTGAATGACCTGTTCATCCGCAATGCCGTCTATATAAACGAGCGCAATATCCGTTTTTGTAAACTCTCCTATTTGCTGAGATTCAATCCAAAGTTTTGGAGATTTTATTCGGCGCCGAATCAATGCGGTATTCGTTCGCAGTGTTTCTGTAAAACTGTCTCGAGGTCCTCTTACAACGGTCTGAGATTGTGGTTCAGAAACAGCCCTGTCTCTCCACCCTCTTGTACTTGCCACAATACACGTTTGATACCCTTCTAAAAACAGCACGGTATCTCCTGATAAAACATGAAGAAGAGCATCATCCAATGTTTTGGCTTCCATAATTTCACCGGCCGCCAAACTATAGCTTTTAATCAACTCGTACATATTAACGACACCGTCATCATGAGTTAAATGCTCATCGTGATAATGCATAATGGAGTCTAGCGCATAGTGTTCAACTTCATCTTTATTTACCAATCCGTCGATGTAAGCAACACCTAAAGTGAATTTTTCTTCAATTGAAATTCGAAACTCTCTTGTCACTAAGTCCGTGCTCTGTCCCAATGCTTTTTTCATGTGGAAGATATTATCTCCCACTCTCTCCGACAATTTCTGCTCTTCCTCAGTGGAAGAAGCACTAGTTGCCTTAGAGTCCTTCGATTCACCAGCTTTTTCTTTCCGCTGTTTGGATTTATTCGTTAACTCCGATAGTTTTTTAATACGCATTGTTCATCCTCCACTACATTGAACGAAAAGAAACGGAATTTCTTCTTTTTAGTCTCTATAGTTTTTGTATGAAAAGGAAATTTATACTTGAAGCCATTTTAATAATCTTTATTTTTGACATCATTTGTGCATTTCTATAGGATAGTAATGGATAATTCTTCGTTATTATGAAGAATGTTTATACGGAATATTGAAAGGAGTCTATACATGGCACAATCACTTAAAGGCAAAGTAGCTCTTATTACAGGAGCAGGAAAAGGCATCGGTCGTTCAACTGCAATTGAATTAGCAAAAGAAGGCGTAAATATCGGTTTAATTGCTCGTACAGAGGCAGATTTAAAGGCTGTTGCTTCTGAACTGGAAGCATTTGATGTACAAGTTGCTTATGCAACAGCAGACGTTTCTTCTATGGAAGAAGTAAACGTAGCAGTTGAGCATCTACATACAAAATTAGGGGCAACGGATATCTTAATCAACAATGCGGGAATCGGTAAATTCGGAGGCTTTTTAGAGCTAGACCCAGCTGAGTGGAAACAAATCATTGATGTGAATTTAATGGGCGTTTACTACGTAACGCGCGCCGTTCTACCTCAATTAATCGAAAAAAATGGTGGAGACATCATCAATATTTCATCCACTGCTGGTCAAAAAGGCGCTCCCGTTACAAGTGCTTACAGCGCTTCAAAATTTGGCGTGCTTGGCTTAACTGAATCTTTAGCGCTAGAAGTGCGCAAACACAATATTCGTGTAACAGCTCTAACACCAAGTACAGTAGCAACGGAATTAGCATATAAAGAAAACTTAACGGATGGCAATCCTGATAAAGTGATGCAGCCTGAAGACCTAGCAGAAATTATGGTAGCACAATTAAAGCTGCATCCGCGTATTTTTATCAAATCTGCGGGCATGTGGTCTACAAATCCATAAACAAACATAGAAAAAGGAGAGCTTCAGCTCTCCTTTTTTGTGTCTTCTTTTATATGATAGTTAGCTTATTTACGTTTAGGCGTGATTTCTTCTGATAGTTCTTCAAAAGACTTTACTTTTCCATGCGATGGGTTTTGTGATTGCTTTCGTACGTTCCACTGACGCTCTTTTTGACTTTTAGACTGAGTCATTTTGCTTCATCCCCTTTTTATATGCTTACATGTAGTAGGATAAAACAAGCTGCTCTTTTCCATACATCAAAACTGCTTCCAATTTCTTTACTGCTTAGCTAAATGTATTTTAAACCATTTATCAATTTCCGCGTTATATTGATCATAATAAGCAGTTAGCGGATGGTCTCCATTTTTGTACAGTACATATTTGTATTCTTTTCCCTGCTCATCTAGCTGTTTCACAAGTTTTTCAGCCTGAGTGTGGTGAACTTTACGATCATGATCGCCCTGTAAAATTAAAAGAGGTGAATTTACTTTATCGCTCCAGTAGACAACAGAACGACTTTTATACCTCTCTGGATACTGCGCCGGATCTCCTACAATTGTCCGCAGCACTTGTTTCATTTCAGGCCCTCTTTGGTCGTAGAATTGAAACATGTCTGTAATACCTGATTGTACGACAACAGCATCAAATTTAACGCCGTTTTTCATCGTTAAATACGTCATCATACCGCCGCGTGAATATCCTAGCGCTACCTTTTGCTGGTGATTTACATAAGGAAGCTGTTCTCCCCATTTAATAAGATTTAATACGTCGTCAATATCTTTACCGCCGTACGTCTCTGTTCCTTCACTTCCGCCATTTCCCCTGTATTGAGTCGCAACAACGACGTAGCCTTTACTTGCCCAGTATGACAAATACTGAAGTGTTTTTGCGCGAATCATGCCATGTTCGCGATTTCCTCCGCGATTATATACTAAAAGCGGATAATGTTTGTCTGCAATATCTTTAGGCTGTACTAAAAACCCTTTTATCTTTAAATTATCACTAGGATACGTAATGCTATATACATCTACTTTATTTGAATAAGGCGATAATAAATTCATTTTTTCTTTATTTACATCATCACTTTCAGCTCGGTTAAAAACCGCTGTCACACCGAGCACAGCTACAGTGATTAATGCAATGATGCCCCATTTTTTCAACAGAAACCCTCTCCTCAACAAATATCTTTTCTCTTTTATAATGAGTGTTTTCATTTGCCTTTACCCTTCTTAAATGTTTGCTAAAAAGGGCATTCATCCCATCGCCAATACAGCTCATTTATCATACCGCAAAACCCAAATTTCTTCATTAATAAAGAAATAAGAATTCATACAAGTACATGAACAGGAAAGACGTATAGTAAATTGTATTATTAAATTATAGATTTGAAAAGTGGAATGATACTTTTTTTGTCGTTTTTTACCTGTCCTTTTTTAAAAAGAAAAAAGCCCAGTTAAGACTGAGCTTTTTTCTTGACAATACCAATGCCTGTATATGCTAAAATAATTGAAAAAATCGGACATAAAATGCTAAAGAATGTAAATGGAATATAGTCAGCCGCTGGAATATTTAATGCAGTTGAAATAAAAGCTCCGCTGACACCCCACGGAATAATAGCATTAATAACCGTTCCACCGTCTTCAAGCGTTCGTGATAAGTTTTTCGGATCTAAGTTCCACTTTTCATACAGCGGCTTAAACGTTTGCCCAGGCAGAAGAATTGATAAATACTGTTCTCCTGTAATAACGTTCACTCCAATTGAAGATAGAAGCGTAGCAAAAATAACGTCTCCGCTGCGGCGGATTTGTTTTGCTAATCCTTTTAATAAAGCATCAATAATTCCAACCGCTCTCATCAAGCCACCTAGCGACAAGGCAATCATGATAAGAGAAATAGAAAACATCATGGACTGTAATCCGCCTTTGTTTACAATCGCATCGACTACTTTATTTCCTGACTCGATTGCCGGCCCGCTTTGAAGAACCCCTAGCAATTGACTCAGCGTAAATTCATGCTGTGTAATCATTCCTGTAATGATTGCCGTTACAATACCTAAAACTAACGTTGGCAATACATCGACTCTTCTCATCGAAAAAATAAGAACTAAGAGTGGAGAAAGCAACGTTAACACGTGTAAATTAAACGTATATTTTAATGCTTCTTGAATCCCTTGAATTTCTCCGTAATTGACGCTTTCATGATTTCCGTTCATTCCGATTACCAATGCAATGATTGCTGTAATAACAATACTTGGAACCGTCGTCCACGTAATATGCTGAATATGTTTAGGGAGCGGCACTTCAACGATACCAGAAGCAAAATTTGTTGTATCAGACAATGGAGACATCTTATCTCCAAACACAGCTCCTGAAACAATCATCCCTGCTGCTAGCCCTGGATGTACACCAATAGCAGTTCCCACGCCAAATAAAGCGACTCCTACCGTACTGACGGTTGTTAATGAACTTCCCGTGAATGTTGAAACTAACACGGTGATAACCAAAGCACTAATTAAAAAGTACTGCGGTGAAATCCAGTGGAAGCCGTAGGATAAAATCGTCGGTATCGTTCCTCCTACCATCCAAATCGCAATGAGCATCCCGATCAGCATTAGAATAAGGATAGGCTTAATGCCAAGTCTAACACCGTCTAAAATGCCTTTCTCCATTTCTGTCCACTTATATTTCAACAAAAAGCCAATCACACTAATAAATGCTACACCAAATATTAGCGGAATATGAGGCGGCAGCTTTAACATAAATAATGAAACAAAAATAATAGCTAATAGCACCAAAACCACCGCTATTGATTGTATAAATGAAATTTCTTTTTTCATGAGGTATTCCCTTTCTATCTTTCTTTTTCACTTAAACGCTTTTATGCTTTTACGCAGTTAAGTGCAAACCTTCTTGAGTATAATTTTTATCCTTCTTGCTGTCAATAACTTATTTTATCCAACGGCAGGCTCTGCACTCATTTTTCCACTTTTCTTCTTATTAATATTTATTCTCTATCTAAGCAAATCATTGTACAAAATGCTTCTAATGTTTTTATGTATATAAAACGGGTACACACAAAACACACGTTTTTTTAATGTACTACCTTTTGTACATAAGCGAGGAACTTCCCTCAAAAAATTTTTAAGCAAAAGACTTGAAAGTCAAAAAAGGTCAAAGTATAATAAGATTATGAAAGGTCAAGAAAGGTCAAACACCTGCTGATCTTCGATTAAAATCATTTAGGGAGGCTAATTAAATGATTTGTCAAAACTGTAATAAACGTGAAGCATCTATTCAATTAAATGTACAAACAAATAATCAAAAATCTCAATATCGTTTATGTCATACATGTTATCAAGCACTAATGAAAGAACATAAAATCCCATCAGGTTTTGGAGGTGGCGGCTTTATGAACATCGATGATTTATTCAAGCAAATGGCGCACGAACAAGCTGCACCGGAGCAGCCACAGCAAGGAAACGGCGGCGGCGGCTTTTTAGATCAATTTGGTCGAAACTTAACTCAAATTGCGAAAACGGGATTAATTGACCCTGTTATTGGCCGCGAAGAAGAAGTAGAGCGCGTCATTGAAATTTTAAATAGAAGAAACAAAAACAACCCGGTACTAATTGGAGAACCCGGTGTTGGTAAAACAGCTGTAGTCGAAGGGTTAGCTTTAAAAATTGCGGAAGGAAAAGTTCCTGCAAAGCTGCTAAATAAAGATGTATATCTGTTAGATGTAGCATCACTCGTAGCTAATACGGGCGTGCGAGGTCAATTTGAAGAGCGTATGAAACAGTTAATTTCTGAGCTTCAACAGCGAAAAAACGTGATTTTATTTATCGATGAAATCCACCTTCTTGTAGGAGCAGGTTCAGCGGAAGGTTCAATGGACGCAAGCAATATTTTAAAACCTGCTCTTGCACGAGGTGAACTTCAAGTAGTCGGAGCTACCACTTTAAAAGAGTACCGTTCCATTGAAAAAGATGCGGCTCTTGAACGACGTTTCCAGCCGGTTATGGTTCACGAACCGTCTGTAGAAGAAGCCGTTGAAATTCTAAAAGGAATTCAAAGTAAATATGAAGATTATCACGGCGTTAGCTATACAGATGAAGCGATCCGCGCTTGTGTAAATTTATCACACCGCTACATTCAAGATCGTTTCTTGCCTGATAAAGCAATTGACTTGCTAGATGAAGCAGGTTCAAAAATGAACTTACAGGCAGGCATTACAAATAAAGACGACGCAGCCGCTCGCTTAAAAGAAATTACAAAAGAAAAAGAGCAGGCGCTAAAGGATGAAAAATATGAAGTAGCGGCAAAACTCCGCGATGAAGAAGCTGCTCTTGAAAAACAACTAAACGAAGAACAGCAAAAAATGAACGTGGATATTGCTGACATTCAAGCCATTATTGAAAAGAAAACGGGTATCCCTGTTGGTAAACTTCAAGAAAATGAATCAGCAAAAATGAAGCATTTAGCAGAGCACTTAGCTCAAAAAGTAATCGGACAGCAGGAAGCTGTAGAAAAAGTAGCAAAAGCGATTCGACGTTCTCGCGCTGGATTAAAAGCGAAGCATCGCCCAATTGGTTCATTCTTATTTGTTGGTCCAACAGGTGTCGGTAAAACAGAGTTAACCAAAACATTAGCTGAAGAACTATTCGGCTCAAAAGATGCTATGGTTCGTCTAGATATGAGTGAATACATGGAAAAACACGCGGTGTCTAAATTAATCGGTTCACCTCCTGGCTACGTAGGTCACGAAGAGGCAGGACAATTAACAGAGAAAGTACGCCGTAACCCTTATTCCATCATCTTACTAGATGAAATTGAAAAAGCTCATCCAGACGTTCAGCATATGTTTTTGCAAATTTTAGAAGATGGACGTCTAACGGATAGTCAAGGTCGCACAGTAAGCTTCAAAGACACGGTTATCATTATGACAAGTAACGCTGGTGTAGGTGAAAAGAAAATTACGGTTGGGTTTGACGCAGAAAATGATGCGCTTAAGCAGGCATCCGTTTTAGATTCACTTTCATCTTATTTCAAACCAGAGTTTTTAAATCGATTTGATACAATCATTGAATTTAATCACCTTGAAAAAGATAACTTGATTAAAATCGTTGACCTTATGCTTGCTGAATTAAAAGAAACATTACAAGAACAAAACATCACGCTGAGCGTAACAGATGAGGTAAAAGAAAAACTGGCTGAACTTGGCTATCACCCTGCATTCGGTGCTAGACCACTCCGCCGAGCAATTCAAGAACAGCTTGAAGATCGAATTACAGATTTACTGTTAGGTGATGCGGACGTATCAACAGTGAACGTAACGTTAAATGAAGCAAGCGAAATCACCGTACAAAACTAATAGAAAAAGCGACTCTACTTGAGTCGCTTTTTTTATAGAAATACTTTCGTTTATTTACTTTCATCTGTTTTTTCATCTGTTTTTTCGTCCGCACTATCCGTTGATTCTTCTTGATCATCAGCTGCTTCATCCCCAGATGAGTCATCTGCTTCGTCTTGCTTCATTGTTTCCTGTGAATCATCTGTCGTTGTATCCTCCGATTGAGTATCATCCGACTGTTCGGTTTGCTGTTCTGTTGCATCTTTTTCATCCGTTTGTGAGTTGCATGCTGTGATTAACATAATTGCTAGAAGTGATCCAAATAACTTGACTAATAAACTTTTGTTCATTTTACCGTCTCCTTTCGAATCATCTGAGCCTCTATGTAGTCACCATTCATATGGCTCTACTGGCAGTATAGCCTATCCAATTGGAAAAAAGTTCACTTTTACAAGGTTATCACAAAAGCTTTACATCTCCTTCATTTCGTTCATATTCCCCTCATATTTCCTTAATAGTTTATGACCAGCCACATTCTAGATCTATCTTCCTTGGTCTAAGTGCTCAATTCGGCTATTCACATAGTTGTAACTATGCTAATATGAGTGATATATTACTGTATCGTGCGACTAGCTGACTATGAAGTTATTCTCCTATAAAATTATTCACCATTTAAGAAAGGGATTTTTTATGGAATCACACAACCTCATAAAAAAACGTAATTTTATTCTTTTACTTATTTTTTGGCTGCTGTATTTTGTCCACATTGTGTTATATCACTTTATTGCAGCTGATCCTAATATGATTGTTTTTATAAGCGGAGGAATTTTATTATTGGTAGTGACGGCTATGTACTACTTTCGTTTTCATCCTGCTATCATTATGTATTCTTTTTTTATATGCTATTATGCCTATATTGCGTACATAACATCTATTGAACCTGCTGTTATTAATTATTTGTTTTTGTTTCTTGGAATAATTGTTAGCTTTATTTACTATAGCTATATCGCTATTGTAACTTCTACATTAATGTCCATAATAATTGTTTTGTACTTTTATGTAAGCAACACTCTTTTTACATCTGTGACTTTCGTGAAATTAGATATCGTTTATTTCATTTTGTTTACGCTGATCACAATGATTATTTTGTTGTATTGTGCTCATTTCTCTAAAAAATTAATTGCTATTACGACGGTCAAAATGAACAAAACCGAAGATGAACTTTACTCAGCTCAAGAGTATTTACAATCTTTTTTCACATACAATCGCGACGCCATTTCCGTGTTCAGTCTAGACGGCAAAGTGATTAAAGTAAACGATGCTTTTGAGCAAATATACGGATGGAAAGCGGAAGAGATTGTCGGAAAAGCCATCCCATTTATTCCTGCTGGCTTAAAAGGCGACGCTGAAAACCGATTAGAAAGGGTTAAAAAAGGAGAAAAGCTGGTAGCCTTTGAAACCCAAGATAAGCGAAAAGACGGAAAAATAATTGACGTAGAAATTACTGTTTCACCTATTTTTAATCGTGATCAGCAAGTCGTTGCGCTTTTTGGTATTTCACGCGATCTTACAGAAGAAAAGGAAACAGAAAAATTTCTTCGCCAAACCGATAAATTATCTTTAGCCGGCGAAATGGCAGCGGGCATCGCTCATGAAATTCGAAATCCGCTTACTTCCCTGAATGGATTTATTCAGCTTATTCATGAAGACAGCAGCCGCTATCATTCTTATACAACCATCATGCTGAGTGAACTGAATCGTATTAACTCAATCGTTGGAGAATTTTTATTGCTCGCTAAACCTCATGATACGGTTATGAAAAAACATGCATTCTCTACTATTTTAAATGACGTTATTCTTCTGTATGAATCAGAATGTGTATTAAAAAACGTCGTAGTTAAAACGCAGGTGGAAGCTCCGCATACATACATCTGCTGTGATGCCAATCAAATTAAGCAAGTACTCATTAATTTATTAAAAAATGCGCTCGAAGCTATGCCTAGCGGAGGAGAAATCCATTTAAACGTTACTCAGCATACTAAAGGCCTTACTATTTTCATTAAAGATACAGGAGTAGGTATTCCCTCAAATTTGCTTACGCACATTCAAAAGCCCTTTTTTACTACGAAGCCATCAGGCACGGGTCTTGGACTTGTTGTGATTAAAAACATTCTGTATCAGCATAAAGGAACATTTGAGATTAAAAGCACTGTGGGCGAAGGAACCAGCGTTACCCTTACGATTCCTTTATGGAAAAAAGGAACATGT
The DNA here is from genome assembly GCF_045369295.1 of Priestia sp. 179-F W1.4 NHS. Taxonomy (NCBI): domain Bacteria; kingdom Bacillati; phylum Bacillota; class Bacilli; order Caryophanales; family Bacillaceae; genus Priestia; species Priestia sp. 179-F W1.4 NHS. Next base: position 489,944 of record NZ_JBIQFF010000002.1, read on the forward strand.
CAATAAAAAAAAGCCGCAAACGCGGCTTTTTTTATAGCTTTTTATCATCAATACTATTTAAATAGCTTTCAATTTCATCTACTACAGACTGCACGCAGCCCTCTTCGAATGGAGAGATCAAATTCGCTTCCTCTACTAATTCTAAAAATGGCTTACTTCCGCCAAGCTTACACAAATGAACGTAATCTTGCCATGCTTGTTCATGATTTTCCCGATCTTTTTTCCAAAATTGAAATGCACAAATTTGAGCGAGCGTGTAATCAATATAATAAAACGGAGACGTGTAAATATGAAGCTGACGCTGCCAGAAGCCCCCGCTTTCTAGATAGTGATGGCCGTCATAGTTTTTAGAAGGCATATATTTCTTTTCAATTTCTCGCCACGTTTGTTTTCGTTCCGAAGGCGTCATCTCGGGGCGTTCGTATACAGCATGCTGAAATTCATCAACTGCTACCCCGTAAGGCAAGAAAGTTAAGCCTGAGCTTAAATGAGAAAACTGGTATTTATCTTTGTCCTCTTTAAAGAACAACTCCATCCAAGGCCATGTAAAATACTCCATGCTCATCGAATGAATTTCAGCTCCTTCATGCGTAGGCCAGTGATACTCATTGGTTTCCATATCTCGGCTGGAATACACTTGAAAAGCATGCCCTGCTTCATGCGTTAACACATCAATATCGCCTGATGTTCCATTAAAGTTTGAAAAAATAAACGGCGCTTTGTATTCTTCAATAAACGTACAGTAGCCTCCGCCTGCTTTGCCCTTTTTAGCGACTAAATCCATTAAATTATTTTCAAGCATAAAGGAAAAAAATTCGTCCGTTTCTTTAGAAAGCTCCTTATACATAACCCGTCCATTTTCAATAATCCACTTTTCATCACCTTTTGGCACTGCGTTTCCTGTTTCAAACTGAAACGGTTCATCATAATAAGTTAAGCTCTCTACTTGAATTCTTTCCTGCTGACGCTTTTTTAGTTTTTCAGTAAGGGGAACAATATACTCTTTCACTTGTTGGCGAAAAGTGGCAACCATTTCAGCATCGTACCCTATTCTAGACATACGAGCATAGCCCACTTCTACGAAATTTTTATAGCCTAATTTTTCAGCAAGCTTAGTCCGCACTTTTACAAGCTTGTCGTAAATATCATCAAATTCCTCTTCATGATCAGTAAAAAATTGAAACTTCGCTTCTGCTGCTTTTTTTCTCATTTCTCGATCAGGTGACTCCATAAACGGATCGAGCTGAGCTAACGTTCTTTCTTCTCCTTCAAATACAATTTTAGCTGACGCCACTAGCTTCGTATATTGAGATGATAGCTTATTTTCTTCCTGCAGCTCTTTTACTATTTCAGGAGAGAACGTTTTTAACTGCATTTCAGCAAGAGAAAACAGCTGCTTTCCCCACTTTTCTTCTAGTTCCGGTTTAAAAGGTGAAGAGATTAAGGCTTTGTAAAATTTCTCTACGTATCCTTCTAAAAGCGGCTGTGTTTCATCAAAATAGTCTTGTTCTTCTTTATAAAATTCATTGGCTGTGTCGATAGAATGACGAATATAGCAGATGTTCCCCATTGTACTGTACTGAGAATACGCATCGTTTGCTAGACGAATTGCCTCATTTTGCTGACTGACTGACCCTGCTTCCGTAAAATGTGTAATGGCCTTTTCAAACTGCTTTTCAATTTCATTCATATCAGGTCGCGTATATGTATAATTCTCAAATTTCATCATTTATTCCCCTTCCTCTATTGTCTGTATGTAACCTAATTCGTTTTTATCCAGCTGTATTCCTGTTAATTTCAATTTTTTGTCACTTTTTATTTTTTATGTCGATTGGTCATGAAAGAAGTCATAGAAAAAACTCGTTTGTTCAAAAGAAACAAACGAGCTTTCCTTACTTAATTAGTCGATTCCGGCAAAAATTCATCTGCATAGTGCCCTAGTTTCTTAAGCATCGAAATGGCAACTTCCTTTTCTTCGCTAGATAAAACGGATAAAATATCATGAATTCTTTTTTCGTGACTCGGAAACATGCTTTCAATCATTTCCTTGCCTTGCTTGGTGATAGCTGCATAGGTTACGCGACGATCGTTCGGACAAGCAACGCGCTCCAAGAAGCCTTTTTTCTCAAGCTTGTCTACTACATACGTAATACTGCCGCTTGCCAACAGAATTTTTCCGCCAATTTGCTGAAGAGGCTGCTGGCCTTTGTGATACAATAACTCTAGGACAGCGAATTCGGTTGGATTCATTCCATGCTGTTGAATAAATTTATGCACATGATCATTAATTGAACGATTGGCACGAGATAGTACAATAAATAATTTAAGAGATTGGTCTAACTCTTCTCTAGTTACATCATTCGTCATTTTAATCAGTTCCTTTGATATTATCTTGATATCAAGATAATACTAAAATTTCCCTTCAAAGTCAATCAAAGCAGGCTTATTTCATCGGTTATTCTCTCTGCTTGTACAATTTTTTTGATAAAAAATGTATATAAGTGGATTTATACATATGCTTTTAATACAATAAACATATGAACATTACATAAAAAGGTGAATGATTATGAAACCAACCCATTTATTATTTAATTCCGCGATTGGTTCGCAAAAGCCTGAAACAATCGTTAACCGGCAAAACCCCTGTCCCTTTTGCGACGTAGAATCTCTTACAGGCATCATTGAAAAACAAGGACCTATCATTTGGCTAAAAAATAAGTTTCCCGTTCTGCAAGATGCTTATCAGACGGTTATTATTGAGACCGATGAGTGTTCGTCAGAACTATCTATTTATCCAAAAGAACATCTGTATACCTTGCTGAGTTTTGCTACTGAACGATGGATATCGATGATGAACAGCGGAGAATATGCTTCTGTTCTTTTCTTTAAAAACCACGGCCCCATGTCCGGAGGATCATTACGACATCCTCATATGCAAATTATTGGTTTAAATGAGATGGATGTAAATGAAAATGTGAAGCTAGAGCAGTTTGAAGGAGTCACAATTGCCAAAAATGAACACGTCACATTTAATTTATCTGTAAAACCTCGAATGGGCTTTTTTGAATTTAACGTGATAACAGATCAGCTTGACAAAGAGCTGCACACGTTTGCAGATTATCTTCAAACGGCCGCTCACTATTTATTAAACCATTTTCATCGTAGCTGCACGAGCTACAACTTGTTTTTTTATAATCTTAAAAACGGCAAAATTGCGGCGAAAATCATTCCTCGCTTTGCCACATCCCCTTTGTACGTAGGGTATGGCATTCCTCAAGTTTCCAATAAGCTTGAGCACATTGCTAACCAAGTTCAGGAGCTGTACTTTACCTAAAAAGTTGAACCTTCACTGGTTCAACTTTTTTGTAAAATTATTGCATAAAGCTGTTCGTTTTTAAAATAGTCATGCTCATAGAAAACAAAAAAACATACACTAAAAGAACGATGTGAATTGAGGATAAAAAGAAGAATACGTAAAAGGAGACGGTTTATGACTGAGGTACTAATTGGAAGCATTCTTTCTGCCCTATCGACTGGAGTAGGTGCTTTGCCTATTCTGTTTTTGAATCAAGAACTCACTCATCGATGGAAAGATGTGCTTCTTGCGCTCACTGCAGGTATTATGACGGCTGCTTCGACTATGAGCTTAATTCCAGAATCTCTTCAAAGCGGAGGTTTTTTTTCCTTAGCAATTGGCTTACTGCTTGGAGTTGTAACATTAACACTCTTGGAGCAGAATATTCCTCACATTGATCTTGAGCATTCTAAAACCGGCATTCAATTTGATGAAAAAGCACTTTTAATTGTGTCCGCTATTACGTTGCACAACCTTCCTGAAGGACTGTCTGTTGGTGTGAGCTACGCTTCAAATGTTGAAAATACAGGGAACTTAATTGCCCTTGCAATCGGTCTTCAAAATGCACCTGAAGGACTGTTGGTCGCGCTATTTTTAGCTCAGCAAAATATCAGTAAAATAAAAGCATTTTTAATTGCTACCCTTACAGGATCAGTTGAAATTGTAACGTCTTTACTCGGGTTTTATTTAACTAATTTTGTGGAGTCTCTCGTTTCATATGGATTAGCGTTTGCTGCCGGAGCCATGCTTTTTATTATTTATAAAGAGTTAATTCCGGAAAGTCACGGCGATGGAAACGAAAGATTTGCTACTTATTCGTTTATTTTTGGTATTTTGTTTATGATTTTTTTAATTAACATTTTTTAAAGCTGAAGAGAGGCCACGGGCAGCGTAATTGTTTCACTGCCCGATCCCGAATGCTTGTCCTGCATTACAGCTTTGAAAAAGATAAAAAGCGGCTGATCATTGTGGCAAACGATGTCTTTTCTTCCTCTTCTTTTAAACGCTGCTTTTGATAAACGAGTAAGAGCTGATCAAGCTCTTGACTACAGGTAACGGTTTCTTCATTAGTCAGACCTTTTTCTTCTCCGAGCTGCACCATCTTTTGTCTTTTTTGGACGATTTCCACTAATAATCTCTCTGATTTCGTTCTATTTCTCACTCCAAACACAAAATCCTCTCCTATGACAAAGAAATTAGCTTATAACGCATTATTACAAATTCTACTAAATATGTAAATAGAGTCGCAATAATAGACATTTTTTTCGCAAAAAAATTATTTTGTCGGAATTTACAAACGCTTACATTACTATAGGAATACCGTTTATCTTTTTTTTACAAGTTGTTTTTCGACAAAAGATGCTGCTTGTCGAATAAAAAAGAGGTTGAGACATAACGAAATAAATCCAATCGAAAGACGAACAAATGAGATACATGAGCTGGACTGCTTATGACACCGCAATTGATTTCCGTGCAAGGCTTCGCTTTCCGCGGGCGGCCGCTGAGCCTCTTTTCCCGCAGGAGTCTTCTCCCTGCCCTCCAATCAATTGCTAGAAGGAACGAAACAAATAAAACGATGTGCACCATCACAAAAAAAGAACCACTCATCAAACAGGTTGATGAATGGTTCTTTTTTTACTTGGACTCAACTACTTTTGTCCCAGCCTCTTTTTTATTCAGCTTTTTGAGCAGCGATTTGTACAGCATCCCATACCGTAGCAAAAGGAGGGGCATACGAAAGATCTAGCATGGTTATTTCATCTGTTGTGAGGCGGCAAGTAATAGCTGTCGCAAATACATCGATTCGTTTTGCAACTCCTTCTTTCCCAACCATCTGAACTCCTAAAATCTCTTTTGTTTCAGGATGATAAACAAGTTTTATGACCATCTTCTCAGCTCCTGGATAGTAAGAAGCATGACTCGGAGCCTCGGCTGTGATGGTTTTGTATAAAAGAGAATTTTCTCTTGCTTCTCTTTCTGAGATGCCGGTTTTTCCAATTTCATAGTCCATCACTTTGACAATACTTGTACCTAAAACACCCGGAAATTCTCTATTTTCTCCCCCTAATCGGTAACCAAGAACCCTTCCCTGCTTATTGGCAATGGTTCCAAGAGCAATATGAACATCTTTTTTTAATACGCGGTGATAGCTCGTTGCACAATCTCCCGCTGCGTAGATATGAGGCACGTTGGTTTCCAACTTCTCGTTTACTAAAATAGCTCCATTTTCAAGCATTCTTAGTCCGTTTCTTTCTAAGAATTGCGTATTCGGACGAACTCCTACATTTACAATCACTAAATCCGTTTGGTACGTTTGACGGTTTGTTTGAACGTGAGTGACGCAACCATCTGAATGCAGCAATGCTTCCACTTCTTCTTCGAAATGAAATAAAATATCGTCATCTAGCTGCTTTTGTAAATGCTCTGCCATGTCTTGATCTAAAATAGATAGAATCTGCTTTCCCTGTTCAATGACCCGTACTTCTTTTCCCAAAGCCTTCATTGCTTCAGCTACTTCCATTCCGACATATCCTCCACCAATAATAGTGACTTTTTCTACGGAGTGAGCCTGTAGATATGTATAGATTCTTTCGCTGTCTTCTAATGACTTTAATGTGCATACATTCGGCATGTTATCACTCATAAAATTAGGTTTAACAGCCGTTGTTCCAGTTGCAATGATGAGTTCATCATATGTTATCTCTTTTTCAGCGTGCGTTTTGACATCTTGTGCTACTATGTATTTCTTTGTATGGTTTACTTCTTTAACTTCGTGAAAAAGATGGACAGAGATATTTCGCTCTTCAAACTCTTGTTTCGTACGAGCAATCAAATCGTCTTTTTCTTTTACAACACCTGACAGATAGTAAGGCATGCCACATGCGCTGTAAGAGATATCTCCACCTTTTTCAAACACAAGGATTTCCACTTCTTCTTTTTCTTTCATCCGGCGAAGCTGTGAAGCTGCGCTCATTCCGGCGGCTACTCCTCCTATAATGACGACACGTTTCATCTATACTCCCTCTTTCTACATAAATAATAGATTATACTATTGTTTTTCCTTATTCTTCCCGATTTCAAACGAAAAAAAACGGCTGTTTACACAGCCGTAGATGTTTGTTTCGAGCGGTAATACGTTAAAGCCAAGGCTCCTGCTAATACAGCTCCTTTAATAATATCTTGCATATAATACGGAACATTTAGCATCGTTAATCCATTTAACAGCACACCAATTAAAATAGAGCCAATCAGCGTCCCGAATACATTCGGTTTCCCTGCTCCAAATACGGAAAAGCCAATGTATGTCGCAGCTACGGCATCCATTAAAAATGGTGAGCCTGCGTTCACTTCTCCTACTCCAATACGGGCAGCTAAAACGACTCCTCCAATTCCAGCAAGCAAACCTGAAAACATATAGGCATACATACGATAACGATTAACCGGTACACCCGAAAGTCTTGCTGCTTCTATGTTACCTCCTGTTACGTAGAAAAAACGACCAAACTTTGTATAGGAAAAAACGATATGAACAAGCAGCACAGTCAGCAGCATAATGATCACAGGGACGGGAATACCTAGAAAGTGACCTTGCCCCAGCGCAAGGAAAGAAGGAATGAAAATTCCCGGAGCTCTTTCTCCGCTTGGTAAAGGCATATTGGTATAAATAGCTGAGCCTTTTGTATACGTTAATAAAATCCCCTGTACGATAAACATCATGGAAAGCGTGGCTAAAATATCAGGAATCTTTACTTTCACTACTAAAAAAGCATTCACTAACCCGATGAGAAGCGATGCAATAATCGGAACAATGATCGCAACTGCAATTTCTTGTCTGTGTAAAACGAGCATAGAAGCTGATAAAATAGTGGCTAAACCAGCCGTAGATCCTACAGATAAGTCGAGTCCGTTGACGGTTAACGATATCGTTACACCAAGCGCAATTAAGGTAACAATGGAAATAGAGCGCAGAATATCACTAATGTTTTCTCCTGTTAAAAAGTTAGGTGTGGCAATGGAAAAAATAATCATAATAACAAAAATCATTAAGACTGTCCCATATTTGTAAAAAAAGTCGAAAACGCTTATTTTTCTCTTTGGTTTCGCTACAGGTTCTGTTACATACTCCGCACTCATCCTTTTACTCCTCCTGCTGTATAATAAAATAATTTTTCACTAGTTGCTTCTTCTTTGGATAATTCTTTCACGATTTTCCCGTTGTACATAACATAAATTCGATCCGCTACCCCTAGCAGCTCCTCGAATTCACAGGTTGCATAAACAACGCCTTTTTGCTGTGACACAAGCCCTGTAATTAAGTCGAATATCTCTCGCTTAGAGCCCACATCAACCCCTTTAGTTGGCTCATCGAACAACAGTACGTCAGAATCCGTAACAAGCCATTTTCCGATTGCTACTTTCTGCTGATTTCCACCGCTTAACGTTCCAACTGACTGCTCGATAGAATGAGACTTTACGCCAACTTGCCCAGTCGTTTTCTGCGCTTTTTCTTTAATCTTTCCTCGCTTTAGAAACGAATAATTTGTAAAGCGGGACAGACTTGGCAAAACTAAGTTATCGGCAATCGATTCATGAACAAAAATTCCTTCTTTTCTTCGTTCTTCAGGAACAAGAGAAAGACCTTGTGCAATATAATAATACGGCTGCTTATTCAACTTTAGTTTCTTGCCTTTTAACCGAACGCTGCCGCTGACATATTGCTCTAAACCAAATAGACTTCGGCAAAGCTCCGTTTTCCCTGCTCCTACAAGCCCTGCAATACCGACTACCTCTCCTTCTTTTACATGAAAAGAGATATTCGAAAGGCGCCCTGGAAGGGATAATGCTTCTACATGTAAAAGTTCGTTTCCAACTTCTACTGATTTTTTGACCCACTGTTTTACAGAAGACGTTCCTAACATGAGCGTAATCACGTCTTCAATTGATGTATGTGAAGTTTCTTTTGTAGCTACATAGCGTCCGTCCTTTAAAACCGTTAAGCGGTCGCAAATATCAACCACTTCTTGAAGGCGATGTGAAATATAAATAATGCCTACTCCGCTTTTCTTCAGCTCTCTCATCACAGAAAACAATTGTTTCGTCTCTTCCACACTAAGAGGTGCGGTTGGTTCATCCAAAATTAAATAATCAACATTCTGTACAATTGCACGTGCAATAAGCACCTGCTGTTTTTCTGATAGAGTTAGATCAACAACATTTTTTTTAACGGATAAAGAAGAACCAAGTAAAGAAAGAGCTTCTTCCGCTTTCTTATAAATAGATTTCCAGTTTACAAATGTCTTACTTTTCTTAGAAACCTGCACGTCTAACACAATGTTTTCAGCTACTGATAGCGAAGGAATCAGCGCTACATCGACTTCTTGGTGTACAATGCCGATGCCGTGGCTCTTCGCTTCCTTAGGAGAAGAAATAGAGATTTCTCCTCCGTCTTTGTAGGTCTTTCCTTCGTACTCGTCGTAAGCTCCGCACAATATTTTCATCAACGTACTTTTACCGGCACCATTGGCTCCCAATAAAGCATGAATTTCCCCTTTTTGAACAGTAAAATCAACTTTGTTCAGCGCTTGAAAAGAACCAAAGTTTTTTGTAATGTTCTTCATTGAAAGCTCGTTCGTCATGTCTGTCCCTCCACTTCTACTCTTTTTTACCCCATTCTTCTACGTACTGACTAAGCTGGTCCATATTAATCGTTTGATTAGGCAAGTCAGTTTGTTTGACTAAAACCGGATCAAAGGAATAATAACGAGGGATCTCTTGACCGTAAATCTTTTTAAGAAGCAAATCAACCTGCTTTTCTCCTACTGAAGCTGGGTTTACAGCAGCTGACGCTTTCCACGGGCTGTTTTTTGCCTGCATCATTTGTAGGTCTTCATCAGATAAGTCCACTCCATATACCTTAATCTCATCTCGTCCTGCTTCTTTAATCGCTCTTGTGACTCCTTTTGCAAATTCGTCCCAAGGTGCCCAAACGGCTGCAATGTCTCCTTTATTTGGATACTGCTTTAATACAGCCGCCATTTTATTTTGAGTGTCTAGAGAGGTGTTGTCTGTTGCGCTTCCAAACGTGGCAATTTGTTTTACATCTGGATAGCGATTCATCATAATTTTATAAATGCTGTCGCGTTTTTCCATCGGTGCAAAGCCTCCAACAAACGCATATACAATATTTCCTTTTCCGTTAATGTCCTGCATCATTTGCTTTAGCCCCTGGAGCGCAAGCATATAATCATCTTGGTCAATCGTTGTAACGCCTTCTACTTTTAATTCTACGTCTGTTGCAATAACGGGAATCCCTTTTGCAATCGCGCGCTTCACGCCAGGTTCAAGGGTTTCAGCCCGGCCGTGGTCAATCATAATACCGTCGACATTTTGGTTAATAGCCGTGTCTAAATACGCCGCCATTTTAGATTGATCATTATTAGAATCAGAAACGGATAGCTGTACTCCGGCTTTTTTAGCCGCTTTTGTCACACCTGTTATGTACTGAGCAGCGTGAGTGCCTGACGTAAATTCAGAAATAAGAACAATTTTTGTATCTTTCGTAATCTTTTTTCCTTCTTGCTGTACAGGCTTAGCAGAAGCCGCTTGCTGCGCTGGAGCTGCCTGTGCTTTCTCGTTTAGACTTGGCTGTTCTTTCGTGCAGGCAGCCAGCGCAAAAACTAGAAGCACGAGCAAAGTAAGTGGCCACAGCATTTTTTTACTCTTTTTCATGGTGTTCCTCCTATTAAACTCATTATTCATATAAAAATAGTTAGTTTTATAATAATCCAAAGAATACCCCGCTTTTAGATGTAAAAGCGGGGTGATCATGACCTATGCTTTACAAGTAGTTGTTATGCGTAAATAGGTACCCATCCTTCAGTTGTCACGAAAATTCGCACAGCGACTACTTTACGATCTTCCATTAGTGTAAAGTAATGAAGAATGTTTTCTGGTACTGAAATTAAATCGCCCGGCTCTAATTCAACATCAAAAAATTCACCGTCTTTTCCTTGAATAACAAAGATTCCATGACCGCTTACGATAAAGCGAACTTCGTCATCTGTATGAATATGCTTGCGCTGAAAGTTTTTTAACAATTCATCAATGTTTGGTGTAGATTCCGATAACGAGATAACATCTTGAGCTTTATAGCCGCGGCGTTCAGAAATATCTTTAATATCCTCACCAAAAGCGTTTAAAATTTCTGTTTTTTCTTCATCAGTTAAATCATATTTTTCACGAAGATTTTCTGGAAGTTTTGTAATATCCCAGTTTTCATAAATAACTTCATTGTTTGCCAGAAAAGCTGATACTTCCTCTTGAGTTTCAATTCTTTTATTATTTACATGTAAGCGAATTTGCGCCATTTTTATTTCCTCCTTTTATAAATGCACCTTTGGCTTAATGCCTTTAAGTGATAGTAATTTCACATGGTAGCTAAATAGAAATTCATAGGCTTCTAGCGCTTTTTTTGTTTCAAACGCATTTTTCCCCCATACCGTAATCCCGTGGTTACGAATTAAAATCGCGCCTTGATCGCCTTTTATATGGTGAGAAAATTCTTCTGCTAGTGTCGGAATATCCGCGTAATTCGGAATAATCGGAACAGTAATTTCCGCATCTTCCTCCCAAATACCCAGTGCCTTAATAATTTCTTGGCCTTTGAATGAAATAAACCCTTCATCTCCGTACAGTTCAGAGATCACGTTGTTGTCGATTGTATGTACATGAAGGCTGCACCCAGCATTCGTTGACTCGTAAATCTTAACGTGTAAAAGCGTTTCAGCAGAAGGCTTTAAATGTGTTTCTTCTGCAGGCTTCCCGTATTGATCAACTAACAAAAAGTCTTCATTTGTGCGTTTTCTTTTATCTTTTCCACTTGCTGATACAAAGAAAGTTGTCGGATTTTGATCCACTTTAATCGCTAAGTTTCCGCTTGTACCGAAGAACCAATCGCGCTCTGCCAACTCATCTTTTATATCTGCAAGCTCGTGTAATCTTTGCTGAGCCATAATACTCATGCTTTCACCTCTTCTGTTAATTCTTGTAAATGGTGAATCACATCATAAAAAGTAGAAAAAGGACGATACGGTAGAGATAGCTCTTCGCATTTTTTAATTAAAAAGTCACGCGCAATGACAGTGTCAGCTAATTTGGCAGCCTGCAAATCTGTAATTGAATCGCCAATAACAACCGTATGATCTCTTTCATCTGCAAGATGGCGAATAATCGTTGGCTTACAGCAGCCGCAGTCATTTGTACACTGTTTATCACATGTATGAGGCCACGTAATGGAAATATGCTCACCGGAAAAATCAGATCCGTTGCAGTAGAGCATTTCCTCTGCAACTCGATTTCCCAAAAGCGGTTTTACAAAAAAGTCAATTCCTCCGCTTACAATATAAAGCGGAATATGATGCTCTTTTGTATAGGCAATAAAATCATCAAATCCATCTCGAATAGCAGACGTCTCTAAAATATAAGAAATAATATCTTCCTTTAATTCCACGGGAAGCAAGGCAAACATTTGCCCTACTCCTTCTTGAATGGAGACGCGTTGTGCTAGCACGTCGTCTTTAATACTTTCCCACTCCGGAGGAGCAAATTGTTTCATAATAGCAATAATGTTATCGCTGTTTGTGATTGTTCCATCAAAGTCACAAAAGATTTTTAACGATGTCATGCTTTCACCTCTACTGTTCCCCATAGTTGCAAAGCTTTTTGCAACTCTTTTGATTCTTCAGCTTTTTCGGCTAATGTTTGATGAGAGAGTACTGCATCTATCGCCGCACGGAATGCTTTTCCTCCTCCGATAGCTCCCTCTGGATGACCGTGAACTCCGCCTCCTGCATTAATAATGCTGTCGATTCCAAAGTCCTTCACAAGCTGCGGTACCATTCCAGGATGAATTCCTGCTGAAGGAACCGGGAAAGACTGCTTATATTTGTATACAGGACGCGTTAATTCGTAGGCAATGCCTGTCGTATCTTCAAGAGAAAGCGCTACGCTTCCGTATGGTGATGGAAACAGAGAGAAATCCGCTCCGGCTAAGCGCAATAGCTTTCCAAGCAGCAATGAATTTGAAAAACCGTAAAACTCTGATGGCGTAAGCGCTCCGCTAACAGCTGGGTGTGCCATAATCGGCAAGTTAATTTCATCATCTTCTCGAAGTGCCTGCAGTACGTCTAACCCGTAAGCAAATACGTTGAATAAAAGAGCATCGGCTCCTAGCTCAGCTGCTTTTCTCGCTTTTTCTTTTAATTCAAACGTTCGTCCCGTTAAATTAACAGCATACAGCGTGCGGTGTCCCGTTTTTTCGTATACGTCATTCAGTACTTTTTTTCCTTCTGTAACGCGAGTTTCAAAAGGTGTTCGTTCACTATCAAACAAAATCTCGTCGTCTTTAACCAAATCCACTCCGCCAAGCGCTTGCTCACGCAGCTGAGTTGTTAAGTACGTCATGTCTCTTCCAATCACGCCTTTAAAAATACTCATCACAAGCGGACGGTCATAAACGCCTAGTTTCTCTCGTATACCTTCTATTCCAAAGCGCGGTCCTGGGAATTCAGCTAATAATTCATCAGGAAAATCCAAGTCTAATAATTTCACTTTTCCATCAAGTGATAGTTTTCCGAAAACCGTAACTAAAATAGCCGGTAAATCTCTTGAAAAGTTGGCAGTAGGATAAGCAATTTTGACAATAGCCTGCTTAACCTCTCCGCCTAAATATCCGTTAACACGTTCGCAGTCTTGAAGCTCAGTTACGGATACGACGCGCCCTTTATGCTTTTGAAGCTGCTGTTGATCTAAAAGCGGCAGATCTGTCCATGAGCCGACGGTTAGTCCTAAAGCAATTCCTTCCGCTTTTTTATGAAAATTTCCTTTATTGTCATGTAGTAAGTAGCTTGCAACGATTTCACTCATTATGCTAAAAACTCCCTTGCTGTTTAATATCGTTAATAAAAAAAACCTCTTCTGTGATTAAGAAGAGGCTTTCGTTGCTCTTCTTATCTCTCAGCTGCTGCTGCAAGAATTAGCACCGTGCTTAACATGCGTTAAGTCGGTTGCCGGGCTTCATCGGGCTAGTCCCTCCACCTACTCTTAATAAGAAAGTTGCTATTTATTTAAATTGAATTCGTAGATTATATACTAAATAAAAAATACCGCTAGGATTTATCGGTTATTAATCTCGTTAACTTCTTACATATTAAGCCAACTCAAAAAGGATTGTCAATGCGTTTTTAAAATAAATTTAATTTTTTTATTCGAGATACAGCTTCTCTCATGCGCTCTTCATCCGTCAGCAGTCCTACGCGCACATAGCCTTCACCATATGTTCCGAAGCCTACTCCAGGTGCCACTACAACGTGGGCTTTTTCAAGAAGTAAATCTGAAAATTGTTCAGAAGTATATCCTTTAGGAACTTTTAGCCATGCAAAAAAGGAGCCCGCTGGAGATGTAACGTCCCAACCAATTTCTTGAAGCCCTTGAATAAAGGTATTGCGTCTAGATTCATATCGCTTAACTAAATCATTCACACATTGTTGAGATTCTAACAGAGCTGCCGCTGCTGCCTCTTGAACCGCCCCAAAGAGGCTGACATACATATGATCTTGAAGAAGATTAATAGCTTCTACTACACTTTCATTTCCTACAGCAAATCCAACTCGCCATCCCGCCATGTTATACGTTTTAGAAAGAGTATAAATTTCAATTCCCGTCTCTTTTGCACCAGGAGTCTGTAAAAAGCTGATTGGCTTTTCACCATCAAATCCAATGGCTCCGTAGGCAAAGTCGTGTACCACACAAATATCGTGCTTGGCAGCAAACGCCACGGTGTCTTCAAAAAATTCTGCCGTTGCCACTGCACCGGTAGGATTATTCGGATAGTTTAAAAACATGAGCTTTGCCTGTTCTTTAGCACGTTCACCTATCTCTTCGTATACGGGCAGAAAATGATTTTCAGCCGTGAGCGGCATCACTTCCATCTTTGCTTTTGCAAGCTCTACTCCAGACCAGTAATCAGGATATCCAGGATCCGGAACCAGCACCGTATCTCCAGGGTTTAATAAGCACTGCGGAATTTCTACAAGTCCACCCTTCCCGCCAAACAAAATAGCTACTTCTTTTTCAGGATCCACATCAACGCCATATTCTCGTTTATAAAAAGTCGCAACGGCCTCTTTTAAAAACTGGTGTCCCCGAAATGGAGAATATTTATGATGCACAGGATTAGCACTTGCTTTTTGGAGTGTTTCTACAATATGTGAAGGAGTAGGCTGATCAGGATTTCCCTGCCCTAAGTTAATAACGTCGTGCCCTTGGGCCATTACTTTTCCTACCTTGCCTACAAGTGATGCAAAAAATTGTTTTGGTAAACTTTTTAATAGTTCCGATTGCTCAAATTGTTTCATCATCGCACACCTTCTCAAAAAATTCTTGAAATTCTAGTCACAAATAATATATTGTAATACTCAACTTGTAAAGTCATTTTTTTCAACTACTAAAAAAAGGACGGATGATAAAGTGAGTGTAAAAATCACGTGTTTGCAGCTTGATATTGCGTTTGGAAACCCAACTAAAAACCGAAAATATATTCAACAAAAAATGACGGAAGCTCTAAAAGAAAACCCTGACATCCTTGTGCTTCCTGAGCTATGGGATACAGCTTATGATTTGACGCGGCTAGACGAAATTGCCGATGATGAAGGACAGCAGGCCAAGCAATTAATCTCTCAATTTGCTAAAACGAACGAAGTAAATATTGTGGCAGGTTCGATCGCGAAAAAAACAGAGCAAGGCGTCACAAATACGATGTATATTTTTGACCGAAAAGGTCGTGAAGTGTCACAATACAGTAAGCTGCACTTATTTAAATTAATGGATGAGCACCTCTATCTAGAAGCAGGAACAGCAAAAAATCTTTTTACACTTGAACAGTCTTTATGCGCAGGAGTTATTTGTTACGATATTCGTTTTCCAGAATGGATTCGCGTGCATACTAGCAGCGGAGCAGAAGTCTTATTTGTTGTTGCTCAGTGGCCGGCTCCAAGACTTGCCCATTGGAAAGCACTGCTCATTAGCCGCGCAATCGAAAATCAATGCTATGTAATCGCGTGTAATCGTGTAGGCCAAGATCCTAATAACACATTTGCCGGACATTCCTTAGTCATCGATCCGTGGGGAGAAATAATCGCTGAAGCTGGCGATAGCGAAGAACTTTTAAGTGCCGACGTTAACCTGGAACTTGTAAAAGAAATTCGTAAACAAATTCCTGTCTTTACAGATCGCCGCACAGAATTTTATTAATTATGTATTGACAGCCGTTTTTTTGCATGATACGATTTTCACCAGATAACATAAAATTTTCAAACAAATCAAAATTGAATAAGTAATCGTACTCTTATCAAGAGTTGGCTGAGGGATTTGGCCCTGTGAAGCCCAGCAACCGACCGTCATTCCATCCTAAGGTGGATCACACCCGTAAAACATGTTTTTACAAAGGCACGGTGCTAATTCCAACAGAAAGTAATTCTTTCTGGCAGATAAGAGGTTTGAACACTACAATCAAGCCTCTTTCCAACGAAAGAGGCTTTTATATTTTCTAAAATTATAAAAGCCTCCATACATTCTTAAACCTATTAACTTAGTAAACAAATCAGTTTAATAAACTATGGAGGGATTCTAATGTCAACAACAAAAACAGAGAAGTATCAGCCTTTAACAGAAATTTCAGCAATCAAACTTGTGAAAAAGCTAGGTCTCTTTGATGCCACAGAAGCACTGACTGCCCGTGAAATCGGTGATGGCAACTTAAATCTCGTCTTTCACATCATAAATGATCAAACGAATAAATCCATTATCGTCAAACAAGCACTTCCCTATGCAAAAGTTGTAGGCGAAAGCTGGCCTCTATCCTTGAACCGTGCCACGATTGAAAGCAATGCGCTCAAGCAATTCGGTGCATTTACCCCTGAACTCGTACCAGCTGTGTATTACCACGATGAAACGCTTGCTGTTACGGTCATGGAAGATCTGTCTCATTTAACGATTTCCCGCGCCGGACTTATTCAAGGAGAAAGTTATCCCCTGCTTTCACAGCATATCGGTTCTTTTCTAGGACATATTGCGTTCAAAACGTCGGATTTTGCCTTAAAGCCTCAGGATAAAAAAGAAGAAGTCGTCAAGTACAGCAATCCGGACTTATGCAATATTACGGAAGATTTAGTTTTTACAGATCCTTTTTTTGATATCGATACAAATGAATTTGAAGAAGCGCTGCGTCCTGATGTAGAAGAATTGTGGAACGATGGAGATGTAAAGCTACAAGCAGCAAAATTAAAATATAAATTTTTAACAAATGCCCAAACGCTAATTCACGGTGATTTACATACAGGAAGCATATTTGCTAGCAGTCAAGAAACGAAAGTGATTGATCCAGAGTTTGCTTTTTACGGTCCGTTTGGATTCGATTTAGGCCAATTTGTTGCGAATTTATTTTTAAATGCTCTTTCTCGAAAAACAGATCGCGAACCGTTATTTGCACACATTACGAACACATGGAACGTATTTAAAGATACCTTTACTGCGCTTTGGCATTCTGAAAACATTGAACCTTTCGCTAAAGATGAGCGCTTATTACATGAAATTTTAACACAAACGTGGCAAGATGCTGTTGGATATGCAGGATGTGAAATCATTCGACGTACAATTGGCTTAGCTCACGTCGCAGACTTAGACGAAATTTCTTCAGAGGAAAGAAAAATTAACGCTAAACGTACTGCGTTAAAAATTGGACGCTATTTACTTCTGCATCAACAAGACGTTTCACCAAATGAATTTGAACATTTACTTCGATAACTAATAATGTACACAATGAAAGGATCGGTATCAGCATGACAAATACACTATCACTTCCGCGCTCAGTGGAATGGAATGAATCATATATTACTTTATTAGATCAGCAGCAGCTTCCTGGCAAAGTTGAATATATTAAGCTGCAAACCATTAAAGACGTATGGGATGCTATCACTACCTTGAAAGTACGCGGAGCCCCTGCAATTGGCATTACGGCGGCTTTTGGTCTTGCTCTTTCTGCCCTTAGCTATGACACGGATTCAGTCAAGGAATTTAACAAAAAGCTAGCTCTTGATCAACAGTATTTAGCTAGTTCACGCCCGACTGCCGTCAATTTATTTTGGGCACTGGACCGCGTAGCGAAAAGCGCTGAATCCGCTTCGTCCGTTAATGAAGCTAAAACAAAAGTTGTTCATGAAGCGATTCAAATTCAAGTAGAAGATGAAGAAACGTGCTACCGAATTGGAGATCATGCCCTTTCTTTATTTAAAAAGAAAGATAAAATCATGACAATATGTAATGCTGGTTCAATTGCTACAGCTTATTATGGAACCGCATTAGCACCTTTTCACTTGTCTAAGCAGCGCGATATTCCGCTTGAAGTATTTGCTTGTGAAACAAGACCCGTTCTTCAAGGTTCTCGCTTAACAGCATGGGAACTTCAGCAGTCGGGAGTAGACGTTACGCTGATTACAGATAATATGGCTGCTCATACCATTAAAACAAAAGGAATTAATGGGATCATTGTAGGTGCTGACCGCATTGCAGCAAATGGCGATACGGCTAACAAAATTGGAACGTATGGACTTGCTCTTTTAGCGAAAGCATTCGGTATTCCATTTTACGTAGCAGCGCCGCAGTCCACATTTGATTTATCTATTCAAGACGGAAGCAGCATCCCTATTGAAGAACGTTCACCTAAAGAAGTAACGCACATTGGAGATACGCAAATTGCTCCAGACGGAATCTCTGTGTACAATCCAGCTTTTGATGTGACGCCAAGCGAACTGATTACGGCCATTATTACAGAGCATGGAGTTATCCATTCCTCGTCTTTTGAATCCATTCAAAAAGTTTTGCTGCAATCTGCTCAATAACAAGAGGCTGGGACAAAAGTATTTTAGCCCCACTGCAAAACGAACCACTAATCAACATGTTGATTAGTGGTTCGTTTTTTTGTGATGGTACATATCGTTTTATCTGTTTCGTTCCCTCTAGCAGTTGATTGGAGGGCAAGGTGAAGACTCCTGCGGGAAAAGCGGATCAGGTGAGACCCCGCAGGAGCGCAAGCAACGAGGAGGCTCAGCGGCCGCCCGCGGAAAGCGAAGTCTTGCACGGAAATCAACTGCGGTGTCACAAGCGGTTCAGTTTATGTATACGAGTTGTTCATCTTTAGATGACATTGATTTTGTTATGTCTCAACCTTTTTTATTAAACAGCGCTTTTTGGCTGCATTTGTAACACAATTGTAACAGTACTCTCTGCTTTTTCTACATATATTATAGGGGATTCTTTTTGAATAAGGAGGAGTAAAAATGAGTGCAGAGCAAAAAACGGATAAAAACAAAGCGGTGAATCGTAAGCAGCAATATCAGCTATTCGATTTATCCAAAGATGAAGAACTAAATTCCCTCCCTTCTCCTCAGCAAATTGACGGTGTTTTTGTGCAGGGAGAAGGCTGGAAATTAGACGGTGAATAGTTATTTTAACTCCAGAGCGCCTTTTGCTACATTTCTTTCAAGCATTAATAGTTTTTCTTTTATATGAGTTTGGGAACCTGCATAACCTGTTAAAGCTCCATTTTTACCAATCACACGGTGACAAGGTAAAATAATAGGCAGTGGATTTCGACGATTCGCTTGTCCCACGGCCCTTACGGCTTTAGAGCGATTAACAGACTCCGCTACATCACTATAAGACCACGTTTGTCCATAAGGTATACCTTTAAGCGTTAACCACACTTCTTTTTGAAAGTCTGTTCCTTTTATATCCAAAGGCACATCAAATGTTAGCGTGCGCCCTTCAGCATAATCCTGAAGCTGCCGCTTCGCTTCTTTCACAAGGTGATAATTCTCGTCATGGACAAGTTTTTTAAGCTGCTCGTTGTGATCATCGCTATCAAACCAAATATGTTGAACCCCTTTTTCCGAGGCTACAATATAAATTTTCAAATCAGAAAATAAGTTCATTTCTCCATAGTACATACTCGCTTATCCTTTCTGTTTAGGCTGGAAGAATAACACGAAAAGCTGTTCCTTCTCCTATTTTGCTTTCCACTTCAATTCGCCCTTTATGTTCTTCGATAATTTTATATGAGACCATCAAACCGAGCCCCGTTCCTTTTTCTTTTGTCGTATAAAATGGTTCTCCTAAGCGCTTGATGCGCTCTTCGGGCATTCCGTCTCCTTGATCTCGAATGGAGACCGTCACGTAGTGCGGCTCTGTAGAATAGACTTCAACAAAAATTCTTCCCCCGTTTGACGTAACTTCAATTGCGTTTTTAATTACATTTATTAGTACTTGTTTAATTTGGTTCGGCTCGCAGTATACCATTGGCAGCTGAGGGGACACACTTAGTTCAAACTGAATATTTTCTAAAAGCGCTTGAGCATTTAATAAATCAATCGTTTCTTTAACAACCGCAGCTAGATTTTTCTTTTCGAACTTTACGGCCTGTGGCTTAGCGAGTACTAGAAACTCTGTAATAATGGTTTCGATTCTTTTTAATTCGGATTTAATAATATCAAAATAAAGAGAGTGATCTTCTTGAATGCTGCTTTCTAGCAGCTGAACAAACCCTTTTAAAGCCGTCATCGGGTTGCGGATTTCATGCGCAATCCCAGCTGCTAACTGTCCGACTACTTGAAGCGTATCCGATTTCCGAATCTGCTCCTGCATTTGATTTCGTTCCGTTACGTCTCTTAAAAGCGTCATATATAGACCTGGCAAGATATCTTTTTTCGTAGAGAATTCGATATTTTTAACTTTTTCGTTCCCCGTAACGTACGTAATCTCTCCTTCAGCTTCCCCTTTTTGCTCAATTGTTTCTTTATGCTCAATGACCGCATCTAAATTCGCTGAAGAAATAAAATCCTCCATGGAATGCGCACAAATCTCCTCTTTGCTGAGTTCGAGAATATCACAAAGAGAAGAATTCACATCAATAATATTTCGCTTGCCGTCCCATAAAACTAACCCATCGATCGAACCATTAAAAATCTGTCTGAATTTCTCTTCGTTATTCCGAAGCTCTTGTTCGATTTTTGTACGTTCACTAATGTTTCGAAAAATGGTTAAATGGTCTCCTTCTATAATGCCTTTTTTCCCTGTGAATTCCAACTGTTTGATTTCTCCATTTGGCATGTAAAAAGGAAGCTGATTGCGAATTTCTCCTTCTTTTTGAAATGTTTGCAGCATTTTTAATGCACTAAAGCTTTGCTTATCGATAAACGTATACAAATTACTTCCAATCAATTTGTTCAACGGCAGCTCGAAAGTACGGGACGAAGCAAGATTAGCGTTTAAGATTTCCCCATCGTCTTTCCAAATCAAAATGGCTTCAATCGCATTTTCAAAAATAGCCCTGAAATTTTTTTCGCTTCTCAACAGCTGCTGCTCCATCAGCCGTTTTTCCGTCACGTCTCTCATAATGGACATATAGTATTGACTGTATATATTAGCCGTTGTGGTAAATTCAAAAAAAGTAACGTCTCCATTTTCGAGCTTAATCGGCAGCTCGCCGCTTGTCTTTCCTTCTTGATGCAGAGTTCTCCATAATTTTTTCACTTTATAGTGATAAGTAGGTTCTACAAGCTCCTCTAACGTTTTGGTTAGAAGCTGTGCTCTTGTATAATTTAATCGTTCGCAAAATGAAGGGTTCGCGTCGATAAGCTGACCGGTTCGATCAAAAATGACAATTCCATCTACCGCTTCATTAAATACATCCATAAACATATGATGACTAATAAACCGTTCATTTTCCATCATCTTGTGCTGCGTAATATCTCGAAATGTACACACAATAATGCCCGACATGTGACTATGTTTGTGTGAAGTAAATTCAACATGTTTCATCATGCCGCTTTGAAGCGTCATCGCGCCTTCATATTTGAAATAGCTTTCTTCTAAAAGCGCTGGATAGTACGCTTCAATCATGTCATACGGAAAATACATGAGAAAATCTTTCATTTGATACGTTAATAGCTCATCCTTTGTTTTTTCAAACAGCCCGCAGGCTGATTCATTGGCATTTATAACTTGAAAATACTCATCAAATACGACAATGGCATCTAATACGTCATTAAAAATAGCTCGTAGCTGCTCTAATTCACCTTGCTGCTTTTGCGCAGCTTCAGATGTTAATTCTCTGTGTGGTGACATGCTCATTGCTCCTTTCTTTTGCACTTCCCATTTCCCCACCTTTTATCTATAGACTTAGTATTCTACAAGATTTGCTTTTTACCTTTTTAAAATTAGTCACGTTTATTCAAAATGCGACATTTCTTCACATTCTCCCGTTATTTAAAAAAGGAGCATGAATAACAGAGGCTGGGACATAACAAAATGAAACCTATGCTCAACATAACAAAGAAAACGAACCGTGAATCAACATGTTTGATTCACGGTTCGTTTTTCACTTCGGCTAAAATACATTTTCCCCAGCCTCTATCGATCATTCACTACAATATAAGTGGCTTGAATAGGTCCATGCACGCCAACGACTAGATTCATTTCAATATCAGCTGAATTGCTCGGTCCCGTAATAAAGTTAATGCAAGAAGCAATCGTTTCTCCTCGCTCTACTTTTTCATGAATCATTTCAGCAGCTTGTGTCATGCGAGGGACAATGGAACTTTGAGGAATGATCGCAATATAAGTGGCCGGCAGCAAACTGACCGATCGTCCTTTTGCAGCGCTGCTGAACAAAACAACTGTGCCGGATTCCGCTAGCGTCAAATCACTGAATGTGATGCCTACATTTGCTTGTTCAGCTAGTTTAATATTCTCATCGCCTTTTGCAGAATTCCATACATGAAGGCTACTGCTTGTTTCCCATTTCTCCATCAGCAGATTCAATCCATATTCGGAAAACCTAGGATCATCCCACGTGCAGACAAGACCATTTCCATAGTTCGCTACGGCTTCTTCAAGCGCAGCTGGCAAGTGTTGTGATGATGTTTCTACATAGCGAGTATGAATACGTTCGCAATGGTTTTCAAGCTCTTTTTTTAATTGATCTGGCGAATAGCTGCGGTAGACCTCATGCTGAGGAGCATGCTTCCATTGTGGCTTTACTACGCCGCTTGTTCGCCTGCTTCGCTTAAGATTAGCAGCAATATTGTCTAAAAAACTGTCTCTATTTTGAATGCTTCCGTTCATCATCATCACTCCTTTTATCAAACCAATCTCGTAAGCGCTCTTTTGTAGGCGCCGGAAACTCTCTGCTTTCCGTCCACGCTTTTAATGGACCAGGCCCTTTGGAAATACTGCTTCCTGACATAAAAGGAGTAAGAGCTGCCGGTGCTACTTTAGCGCCCACTGTATATAGAGAAGAAGAAGCGGCTCCCAAGCCAAATGCTTTCATCGCCAGCTTTTCCGAAATAGGTGCTTTTCCTTCTTTCTCGACAATTCGTTGACGATGCTTGTGCAATAGCTCATGCAGCGGAATTTTGACCGGACAGGCATCCGTACAGGCTGCGCATAGCGTTGAAGCATATGGAAGCTCTTTGTAGTCTTCATAGCCTCCAAGCAAAGGAGATAATACAGCTCCAATCGGACCTGAATAAATAGATCCATATGAATGCCCTCCAATATGGCGATACACGGGACATACATTCACACATGCCGCACAGCGAATACACTGTAAAACAGATTGAAACTCAGTTCCTAAAATCGCAGATCGTCCGTTATCTACAATCACTAGGTGAAACTCTTCCGGTCCGTCTACTTCTCCTGGAAGTCTAGGTCCTGTAAGCGCTGTTACGTAACTTGTAAGTCGCTGACCTACTGCACTTCTAGTTAACAGGCTTACCAACACTTCAAATTCTTCAAACGTTGGCACAATTCGTTCCATTCCCATAACCGTAATTTGCGTTTTAGGAAGGGCCGTTGTTAACCTTGCATTTCCTTCATTGGTTACAAGTGAAATAGACCCAGATTCTGCAATCGCAAAATTACATCCCGTGATGCCAATATCAGCTGATAAAAATTCTTTTCGCAGCATTTCCCGGGCGTGAAGAGCTAGTTCTTCAGGTTTTTCTGTTTTTTTATAAGAAAGCTTTTGTTGAAATACATCTCTAATTTGTTCTTTATTTTTATGAAGTGCAGGAGCTACGATATGAGAAGGCGGATCGTGATCATCTACTTGCAGGATATATTCTCCTAAATCCGTTTCAATAACTTCACAGCCCAGTTCTTCTAAAGCAGCGTTCATATGAATTTCTTCTGTAACCATTGACTTGGATTTAACGACTTTCTTTGCCTGCTTTTGCCTCGCTACATTTTTTATGTACTCATTCGCTTCTTCAGCTGTTTGAGCGAAAAAAACGTGGCCTCCGCGTTTAGCTACATTATCCGTGAGCTGCTCTAAATAGTAATCTAAATTTTCAAGCGTATGCTGACGAATTTCTTCGCCAACCGCTCTCCATTCTTCCCAGTTCCCTAATTCTTCTGCCGCATCTAATCTACGGCTTCTTAAGCGCTCTTGAGCACCTGAAACCGCAAAGCGCATAAACGCATTATTGACTCCGTCATCGACGCGTTTTTTAAACTGATCGTTTCCTATTTTCATAGACATTCGGTATTCTCCTTTCTTTACATTCTGCTATTTAACACTTCAGCGATATGCATCACTTTTACAGGCTGTCCTTTTCGTTCAATTCTTCCTCCAATATTCATAAGACAGCCGCAGTCAGCTCCAATTAAGTACTCCGCGTTTGTTTTAGCTATACAGCCCACTTTTTCATCGACCATTTGTTCAGAGATTTGCCCCATCTTAACCGAAAACGTCCCGCCAAATCCGCAGCAGTTATGACTGTTTTCAAGATTCTCCATTTCAAGACCCTTTACATTGTTTAATAGTGTAAAAGGTTCTTTTTTTACGTTTAGCAAACGCGTCATATGACAGGAAGAATGATAAGTGGCTTTCCCATTTAAGCTGGCTCCCACGTCTTCTACCTTTAAAACGTTTACAATAAAATCCGTTAGCTCATACGTTTTATCAGCAAGCTTCACGGCAGACTCATGCCATGCAGCATCACCTTTAAAAAGATGGGGATACTCTTTAAACATTGTCACACACGAGCCTGATGGAGATACAACGTACTCTGCATGTTCAAACGCTTTTATCATGTTTTTCATTGCTTCTTTTGATTCTTTTACGTAACCGCTGTTATACGCAGGCTGCCCGCAGCATACTTGACTCTTTGGAAAATCCACTTCGCATCCTAATCGTTCTAACAATTCTACCGTCGCTTTTCCTACATTTGTTTGAAACATATCAATCAAACATGTGGCAAATAAAGATACTTTCATCATTTGCTCCCTCCAAGCTGATCATTTTACTTCTTTTAGTTAACAGGTCATCAGATGACTTAATGCTATTATACTCCTATGTTTTTCTAATTTCACTAGTTTTTCAAAAATACATTTCTTTGTTTGATATTTTTCCCACAAAATAATAAGAAATTGAGACACGTGAAACCTACGTTTGCCCTATTATTAAAAAAATCCGAACGAATTTGATTCTCCATCAAGAATCAAAACCGTTCGGATCTTCCTTCAACTAAACTACGTTTGTCTCAGCTTCTTACTTATTTATTTCCAAAAATCATCAAACACTGTGATTGGCAATTGGCGTTTATGCTGCGTTTTTAAGAAGTGACCTTCAATGACGTTACTTGCATGTTCACCTACATCTTTGCCTTCTAAATAATCGTCGATTTGCTCATACGTTACGCCAAGCGCTTCTTCATCCGGAAGCTGTGGACGATCTTCTTCCAAATCAGCCGTTGGTTTTTTCATATATAGATGCTCGGGACAGCCTAATTCCTTTAGCATTTGTTTCCCTTGTCGCTTGTTTAGACGGAAGATAGGCACTAAGTCAGCTCCTCCGTCACCAAATTTTGTATAAAATCCTGTAACAGCTTCAGCGGAGTGATCCGTTCCAAGTACGACTCCACTGTACATGCCTGCTACCGTATATTGCGCAATCATTCGTTCACGTGCTTTTACATTTCCTTTGTTGAAGTCGGAAACTTTATCATCTGCCGCTTCTTCAACAGCAGAAAGCATCGCATCTACTGCTGGTTTTACATTAATAGAAATAGATTTTGTTGGTTGAATAAAAGCAAGTGCATCTTGACAGTCTGCTTCATCTGCCTGCACACCGTATGGAAGACGAACAGCAATAAACTGATAGCGCTCTTCTTCGGCTTCTTCATTCAACTCATTAACCGCTAGCTGCGCCAGCTTTCCAGTTAACGTAGAATCTTGGCCGCCGGAAATACCTAGTACAAACGAACGTAAAAAAGGATATTTGTTCATGTAGGATTTCAGAAAATCAACGCTGCGGCGAATTTCTTCCGCGGGATTAATTTCTTTTTGCACATGCATTTCTTCAATAATTTGCTTTTGTAGCTCTTTCATAAAAAAACTCTCCTCTCATTACTAGCTGACGGAATCTACACAAGTACGGTATCAGATAGTAACTTGCTTCTAGTCTCTTCGATATTTTGCATTTTGTTATCCCAGCAGTTTGTACTTAAGTCTACTGGATACTCTGTAGGACGAAATACATCTTCGTTCGATTTTGTAATAACTTTGTAGTCATCCCATAGATGCTTTAAGTTTTGTAAGCAGTAGGCTCTCATTTCTTCAATGGTAGGCTGCTCATACACAAGCTTTCCCTGTGCAAAGATTGGCTGGTGAATTTTACGTGCGTTAAAGTTCGTGACAAACTTGCTGACGTGCGTATGAATAGGATGAAACATTTTTAAATGCTCCTCTTCATTCGGCACTTCGTCTTGCATCGTAATATAATCACCTTCCCATTTGTGATTCACTTGATTTACAATTCGATATACTTCTTTTAGACCAGGAGTTGAAATTTTCTCCGGGTTTTCTGACAGCTTAATCGTATCCACCATGTTTCCATGATCATCTTCAATCGAAACCAGCTTGTACACCGCTCCTAGCGCCGGCTGATCAAAGGACGTCATGAGTTTTGTTCCAACTCCCCATCCATCAATTTTGGCACCTTGCGCTTTCAAATCTAGAATGCTGTACTCATCAAGGTCATTCGAAGCGAAAATTTTCACATCATGATAGCCCGCTTCATCAAGCATTTTTCTTGCCTCTTGAGAAAGATATGGAAGTCTTCCGCTGTCTAATCGAATACCGATAAAATTAATTCGTTCTCCCATTTCTTTTGCTACTTTAATAGCATTTGGAATACCTGATTTTAACGTATTATATGTATCTACTAAAAAGATACAGTTACGGTGTGATTCGGCATATTTTTTAAACGCACTATATTCATCACGATAGACTTGAACAAGCGCGTGGGCGTGAGTGCCGGACACAGGAATTCCAAACACTTTTCCCGCTCTTACATTACTGGTTGCGTCAAAGCCTCCAATATAAGCAGCTCTTGCCCCGTAAAAAGCAGCATCCAGCTCATGTGCTCTTCTTGAACCAAATTCCATAAGCTGATTTGTACCCGTATGTTCATATAAATTATCTTCTCCCGCGGCTAAGCGAATACGCGATGCTTTTGTGGCAATAAGCGGATGGAAATTTAAAATATTTAAAAGCGGCGTTTCAATAAGCTGCGCTTCTGCTAAAGGAGCGTCAATTTGCAGCATCGGTTCATTAGCAAAAATCATTTCGCCTTCTACGACCGAACGAATATTACCGCTAAATCGAACCTGTTTTAGATAGTCGATAAACTCCGCTTCATAATGTAATTCTTCATATAAATAATCTAAGTCCGTTTCGCTAAATCTGAAATTAGCAATAAAATCAATTACTCTTTCTAGCCCAGCAAACACCGCATAACCGCTTTCAAACGGCATCCGACGAAAGTAAGCTTCAAATACAGAACGACGTTTATGAATGTGGTCTTTAAAATACGTATGCGCCATATTCAGCTCGTATAGATCTGTATGCAAAGCTAGACTATCATCTCTATATTGCTTTTTCATACTTTGTAACCCTCCATTTGACAATCCTAGTTTCTATTATGTAAATCTTTTCACAATAGAGCAAGCATAAATTATCGGAAGGTGCTTGAATTTTAGTTTTTCTGTTGTTTAGAGCGCACTTTTCTGCATGAAATGGCGTTATTTTTCTTCCGGTATGTATTTCATTAGTACATGTTCAACATTATCAAGGTGACTCATCATAAAATGCTGAGCATCTTCTGCATGCTGAGACAGAATAGCTTCATAAATTTGCTGATGCTCTTTATAAATCCGTTCAGCCGTTTTCTCTTCTGCATAAAGCCAGATGCGTCTTGTCTCTTTCATCGTTTCAATCATCATTTCTGATACGTTATTCATAAGCTTCACTAAAAGAGGGTTTTGTGAGGCTTTGGCAATGGCTAAATGAAAAGCAAAATCTGCTTTCTCTCCCAGTTCTTCATTGCCAAACGCTCCTTTCATTTGTTCCAGACTATTAGACAGCTGTTTAAGGTCCGCATCCGTTCTCTTTTGAGCTGCCGCTCGAACAGCTCCAATTTCTAATACTTTTCTCACTTCAAGCAAATGCTCAATATCGTTTTTATTCATTAATACAGCGCTAGTTACAGGCAAAGACAGCATATCTGAGTTAAATTCGCGTACAAATGTGCCTTCTCCTTGCTTCATCTCCAGAAGCCCCATCGCCCGCAAAGCGCTAAGAGCTTCACGAATAGCTGAGCGTCCTACCTGAAAGTTTTCCGCCAGCTGCTGCACTGAATCCAAACGATCTCCAGGCTTCAAGCTGCCTTCTTTTATATTCTCAAGAAGCGTTTCGGCTACTTCTTCGTATATTTTTTTTGGCTTAATTCGCTTATATTCCACGTTTTCCACCTCATTTTTTTCGTTCACCAAGGTTCACATTAACCGAGACTCTTTCTTCTTTTACGTTTCTGTTACATTTTACCGAAATCTTTTCCCCGCCACAACAAAAGTGCAAAGGTATTTATACTTTATTTCTCAAATGTGCTAAAATAGTAAATTGATTTCATATTACGAGTTAAAAGGAGCTTTTTGAATGAACATTGTTGTCAGTACATTGAATGCGAAGTATATTCATACTTCTTTAGCCCTTCGATGTTTAAAAGCCTATGCCGAGCCTGACTATAAAGTGGATATGGCCGAATATACGATTAAAGATCCTGCTATGAACATTGTCACGGATTTATATAAACGCAACCCAGATATTATTGGTTTCAGCTGTTACATTTGGAATATTGAAGAAACGATTAAAGTCGCACAAATGCTTAAAAAGATCAATCCTGAGCTCATCATTATATTCGGTGGACCAGAAGTAACCTATGATGTAACTCACTGGTTAGAGCGTATTCCTGAAGCTGACTTTATCGCTATTGGTGAAGGTGAAGAAACATTCAAGCAGCTGTTAGATGAACTTCACGGCGAGCGTCAGTTTGAAAACGTAAGCGGCGTGGCTTTCCGAAAAGAAGGAAAACCAGTTGTTAACCCACAGCGCAATAAAATTGATCTGCGCGAAATGCCTTCTCCTTTCCGTTTTGAAGAAGACCGCCAAGAACTTTCAAAACGCGTTGTGTATATTGAAACAAGCCGCGGCTGTCCGTTTAGCTGTCAGTTCTGTCTCTCTTCTATTGAAGTAGGCGTTCGTTATTTCGACCGAGAAAAAGTAAAAGAAGATATTCGCTATTTGATGGATAACGGAGCGCGCACAATTAAGTTCGTAGACCGCACGTTCAACATCAGCCGCAGCTACGCCATGGAAATGTTCCAATTTTTAATTGATGAACATCGTGAAGGTACCGTATTTCAGTTTGAAATTACTGCCGATATTATGCGCCCAGAAGTTATTCAGTTCTTAAACGATAACGCGCCAAAAGGATTATTCCGCTTTGAAATTGGCGTTCAATCTACAAATGATGCCGTTAATGAGCTAGTCAAACGCAAACAAAACTTCAAGAAATTAACGCGTACCGTAACAATGGTAAAAGAAGGCGGAAAGATTGACCAGCATTTGGATTTAATCGCGGGTCTGCCAGACGAAGATTACAACTCATTTAAAAATACGTTTAATGATGTATTTGCACTTCGTCCTGAAGAGCTTCAGCTAGGCTTTTTAAAAATGCTTCGCGGCACCGGCTTACGTTTAAGTGCGCCTCGCTATAATTATCAATACATGGATCAGTCGCCTTATGAAATTTTAAGCAATAACGTCTTGCCGTTTTCAGATGTCGTACGTATCAAGCATGTAGAAGATATTTTAGAAAAGTTTTGGAATGACCACCGAATGGATGAAACGATCGAGTTTTTAGTAGAACACTGCTATGATACGCCTTTTGATTTTTTCCAAAACTTTGGGACGTATTGGGATGAAATGGGCTGGGTTCGAATCGGTCATCAGCTTGAAGATTTATTCAGACGCCTTAAACAGTATATCCAAACAGAAAATTTTTCCAATGAAGACGTGATTGAAGGGTTTATGAAAATTGATTATTTACAAAACCAAAAGCATAAACCTCGTAAGCCATGGTGGGACGATAAAGTAGAAAAACAAGTCCGCTCTCATTACTATCAGCAAATGCTTGCTAACCCTTCTATTATGGGACAGACTTTTGAAGCTGAACAGCTTGCTGAAAAAGAATTATACAAGCACACTGTTTTAGAGATTCTTCCATTTGATTATATGTATTATAAACAAACAGGACAAATCAATGAACAACCATCTGTTCTTCTTGCTTATTATGATCAAAAAGCAAATGATACAAAACTTTATTCAGCACCTGTAGAAGCATTTGACCTTCCAGTTGTAAGCTAAAACCTCGGATATCCGAGGTTTTTTTCTTTAGCATTCTTTTTTCTTTTCATGCTCTTTATCAGACTTTGTCTTTCCAAGGGATTCATATATTTTAGCTGCGTTCGGATCGCCCATTTCCGTTCCAAACTCTTCTTGCAGTAATTGTTTTTGTTTTGCTTCGGTGCTCGCGATGTGCTTATTATTTTGTTTATGTTTGCTCATCGTTACTTACCTTGCTTTCCTTTTTTAGAATTGCGATTCGCGCCTTTAGCCGGCTCCTCGCCGCCAGCATATTCAGCAGCAAATTCTGCATCTGAAAGGCTCTCTTTTGGTGTATTGTTGTTAGTTAGTGCTGATTTGTATCCTACTTTACGCTTTGCCATCATGTATCCCTCCTATGCTTGGAAGTCCATTGAACTTCCTTTTCTTAGAATGCGCCTTTTGCTAAGCAATATAAGCAGAAAAAGCTGTAAAAAAGCGGTTGAAACATAACAAAATTACTTTACTCTAAATACGAACAACTAGGATAAATGCCTTGAACCGCTTGTGACACCGCTGTTGATTTCCGTGCAAGGCTTCGCTTTCCGCGGGCGGTCGCTAAGCTTCGCCCTCCCATCAACAGCTAGAAGCAGCTACATGAAACCTACGTTCACCATCATAATAAAAAAACCCGAACGAGTTGGATTCTTAATCAAGAAACAAACTCGTTCAGATCTTCCTTCAACTAACATATTTTTGTCCCAGCCTCTTTTATCCAATAATGATACGTTCTTTCGGATAGTGATAATCCGGTCCAGACGTTGGACGGCGAAGCATTAAGATAAATGAAAACATGCCAATTCGGCCAATGAACATTAAAACCATAATAACGCATTTTCCGATATCAGAAAGCCCTCCTGTAATGCCCATTGATAAACCGGTTGTCCCAAAAGCTGAACACACTTCAAAAATAAGCTCAATGAGAGAAAAATGTTCTGTAATACTTAAAATAAGAAGAGAAATCGAGCAAATGATCACGGCTAACATCGACACGGCTACTGATTTGATAATGTCATCTTCATGAATTTCGCGGCGAAAGATTTTAATCGTCTTATTTCCTCTTACGTAATAAAACAGGAAAAGAATATTTAATGCAAACGTCGTTGTACGAATTCCTCCTCCTACTGAGCTCGGTGAAGCACCGATAAACATCATCGCGCTCATCATAATTAACGTAGGAAGTGAAAACTCATTAATATTCATGGTCGCCACTCCTCCGCTCCTTGTAGCAGCGGATTGGAAAAACGCATAAAAGAACGATTCATCCCAAGACTTATCTGCTAAAAACCCTGAATGCTCTAGCACAAGAATTAAAATTGTTCCCCCTGCTAACAGCAGAAAAAACATAATAGTCGTTAGCTTCGTAAATAGCGAAAATTGAAATTTACGCTTATCTTTAAATGTTAAAAAATAGTGTTTAATTTCAATTAATACAGGGAATCCAATCGCTCCAAGCGTAATTAAAATAACGGTTACCACTTGGACAAAATAATCATGGGCATACGGAATAAATGAAGATCCTGTAATATCGAAGCCAGCATTTGTTGTAGCGCTGACAGAAGCAAAGAAACCATGCAGAAACGCATCTGTCCAGCTCGAATAGTAACGGAGAAAATGTAATCCTAAAATAATGGCGCCAACTAGTTCAATAGCAAAAATAATAAATAAAATATTTCTCATCAAGTCAACTAATCCTGATAAACGGGATTGGTTATGATCTGTCATAATGAGCTGACGTTCCTTTAAACCAATTTTTTTACCTAAAATCATCCAAATGAATGTACTGAGTGTCATCACACCAATACCACCGATTTGAAAGATAAAAGCGAGCAAAAAATAGCCCGTCGTACTAAATGTATCCGGAGTAGAAACAGGTGTCAGCCCTGTTACACTTACCGCACTAACGGCAATAAATAAGCGATCAATAAATGCTAACTTCACTCCCGGCTTTAAAGCTTCTGGAATACTAAGCAATAGAAATCCAAGCGTAACAGCCACTATGTAAAATGTAACAATAATTTGAGCTGAAGACATCTGCCTTACTCGTCGTTTCCATGGTTGCGGCATAATCTGACATTCCTTTTTTTGTTATAATACTAATAGTTTTCTTCTTTCTTCCCAAAGCATACTCATTGTTACACGAATCGCAATATCCATGTAAAAAATCCCATGTTCAAGAAGGTGACTACATTAGTATAAAAGAAGTCACCTCACTTGTCATTAGATATCATAAATCCCAGCAGCCTGCATCAAGAACCGTCACTCAATATTGTCTGTTTATACAAAAAAACGAGGTCGAGACATAATTAAATTAATCTAATCTAAAGACAAATAAATGGGATACATGAGCTCGTATGGACACTTGAGACACCGCTGTTGATTTCCGTGCAAGACTTCGCTTTCCGCGGGCGACCGCTGAGCCTCCTCGTCGCTTACGCTCCTGCGGGGTCTCACCTGTTCCGCTTTCCCCGCAGGAGTCTTCGCCTTGCCCTCCAATCACCAGCTAGAAGCAACCACATACTTGAAACCTGCGTTCACCATAACAAAAAACGAACCACTAATATCAGTGGTTCGTTTTTTACTTCGGCTAAAATATTTTTGTCCCAGCCGCGTCTTTATTTTATTTAGAACGTTTTTCTAGCCAATCGCCGATTGAAGGATATGTTTCCTTCACTGCTTTTGGACCAAATACAACAGATACGTGACCTGTTTGCAGCAATTTGTACTCTTTATCTTCACTTGAAACAGCGTCCATTAAAGCTGCCACTTGATGCGGCATCGCAATATGATCACGGCTAGCAGCAATGTTTAAAATATTAGCTTTAATATTTTTCAAATCTACTTTTCGGCCGCGAACTTCAAGTTCACCATTGATTAATTTGTTTTGTTGATAGAAGTCGCGAATCCACTGACGATAAGCTTCACCAGCAAATGGGATTCCGTCAGCAACCCACTTTTGCATTAGCTTCCAGCTTTCAACAAAGCGCTGATTTTCCGAACGATCCACCAGCGTTACATACGGACCGTAAAAATTTGTGATTGGCTTTAGCATCTTGTTTCCAAAGTCAATCATCTCTGGAGGGATGTTTCCGAATGTATCTACTGCTTTATCTAAATTAAAGTAGCGGTCGTCTAGGAATGCCCCGTATAAACCTGTATCCGAGAAATCAAATGGACTTGTCATAAAAATTAAGTTTTTAATCGGCAAGTCTTCATTTAACGCAGCAAAAATAGATGTCATAGTTCCGCCCATGCAGTAACCAAGAACAGACAAATCAGGAGATTTAGAAGTGCGCAGCACCTTTTTCGCCGCTTTTGGAATATAATCCACAATATAATCATCTAGCTTCATATTGCTGTCTTCAAGTCCAGGAGTTCCCCAGTCAAGTAAATACACGTCAAAACCGCGGTTTAATAAGTATTCAACAAGGCTGTTTCCAGGTGTCAAATCCAAAATATACGGTTTATTGATCAGTGCATATACGAGTAAAATTGGTGTTTTATGAAGGTTATCTTTTACTGGCGTATAGCGATATAATTTCGCTTTGTTCTTTTTCCAAATAACCTCTTTTGGTGTTAATCCAACTTCCGGTTCCGCTTCTGTTGTCATAATTTCATATGCACGCTTAAAACGTCTTGCAGAACTTTTATATTCACTTGGCATTGATTTGATTAGTTTTTCCCACTCTTGCACGTAAGGAATTGCCACGAATATACACACCCTTTCATTTCATTAGTAGTTAGTTAACAAGCACAGCCCCGACAAAAGTCAGGGCCAGCATCTATTACATGTATAAGCCGCCGTTAATGTTTAACTGTTGTCCTGTAATGTACGCGCCGTCTTTTGCTAAGTAAACAACTCCGCGTGCAATTTCTTCAGCGTGGCCTAAGCGACGAGTTGGAATTTTCGCAACAACTTTTGCACGAACTTCTTCCGGCATTGCCATTACCATTTCCGTTTCAATAAATCCTGGGCAAATTGCATTAACTGTTACGCCTGACTTAGCAAGTTCAAGAGCTAATGATTTAGTGAATCCTAGCATACCTGCTTTAGCAGCTGAGTAGTTTGTTTGACCAAATCCGCCCGCTTGACCAATAATTGATGAAATATTGATAACACGACCACCTTCAGATTCTAAAAGATGCGTTAGCGCAGCTGATGTTGTGTTGTATACGCTATGTAAGTTTACATCAATTACTTTTTTCCAATCTTCTTCACCTAACTTCTTGAATGAACGGTCGCGCGTAATTCCAGCATTGTTTACTAGAATGTCTAATTGACCAAACGCAGCTTTTGTTTCTTCAATTAGGTGTTTTGCTTGATCTACATAAGACACGTCAGCTTGAACCGCAATAGCTTCTCCGCCGTTGTCTTTAATTTCTTTTACAATTGCTTCTGCAGATTCTTTACTGCTGTTATAGTTTACTGCTACTTTTACTCCATTAGAAGCAAGCTCACGTGTAATTGCTGCCCCGATACCTTTAGATCCGCCTGTTACGATTGCTACTTTACCTTGTAATGTTGTCATGAAAAATTTCCCCCTTGCTTCTTCAGCGATGATTTTTACTGTAAATACAGCAGTTAATGTTGTTTTAAAATCCCCTATGCCCTACTTGCGAGCCGGCTGCTCAGTTTTTTGAGCGTTTGATGGTTTTGCTTCAGATTTAGCTTCTGCCTTTGGCTTTTCAGCTAATTTTTCTTGTTTTTCTAACAGCTGAGCCTGAAGCTGCTCACCTTGAGTTTTAATTTGTTGTTGAATCGATTCTTTTAACTCGTCTTGTGTTTTTTGCTGCCCTTCAAGAAGAGATAACACTTTGTCGAGTTTTTTGTCTAACGATTTGACATCAGATTTCAGCTTAGTTACATCTTTTTTCAAAGCGGATGCACTTTCTTGCTGTGCTTCTAATTCATCAAAACGATCGTCAAATTGCTCTTCTAATAATTCTACTTTTTCTTCCACATTGATGACTAATGACGCAACGTTTGCTACATCTTCTTTTGTGGGTACATTTACTTGGTGCAGATAGCGCCCCGTTACTTCATTTACTGCTTGTTGATATTGAAGGTTCATATTTAGTACATTTCCCATGAGCTGGGAAAATTCTTCACGATTCATATTGTCCCCAATAACTTTACCCCAGTAAGATTCGGTTTTGTCATATACGTCTTTCCATGCTTGAAACGGATCAAATACTTTTTGCTGTTCCAAAACTCCATCTCCTTTCTTGTGTACGTTAAAAGTGATGGCTTTCAATATGGACACTTAATGTGACAAGCGACATATTAGAAGCTCTAAGTAAACGCAACCAATTTTGCGTTTATTTATTGGATAATGTAAATCTTTTCACAATTCACTTACCAACAAATTATAAATGTTATAAAAATTACCTACATGTACTATTATAAATTCGTTTTCCAAAATAAACAATTCTAAATCTTTGTTTATTTTTGAATTTTTTTGACGTTTTTTGTCGAAATCCAAAAAATCGTTCTTTTTTCCTGTATTTGAAAGACCTCTTTTAAAGTGTTGACAATTTTTTCATCTAGGTGTAAATTACACATATAGAAAACAAATTCTCTTTTTTCGAAGGGGTGATTACCTTGGGATCAAGTGAAAAAGATAACACCTCTAATTCAAACAACTTAGAAAAATCGATTAGCGGTGCACCAAAAAACTTGATGGTTCCTTTTCTTCTTTTAAGTTTAAGAGGTTGGAATCTACATGGTTACAAGCTCATTCAGCAACTAATGAGCTTTGGATTCACATCAGTTGATCAAGGAAATGTCTACCGCACGCTGAGACAGCTTGAAAAAGACAACTTGATTACATCGCAATGGGATACGTCAGCTGAAGGACCTGCACGCCGGATTTACTCATTAACAGATGCCGGTGAACAATATTTAAGTATGTGGGCTAATTCACTTGAACAGTATCAAAACATGTTAGATTCATTTTTTCACATGTATACCGACATGTTGTTCCCTTTTAGCTCTTCTTCTTCTAAAAAGTCAAAAGAATCAAAAGAGGAAGAAAACGATTAAAGGGATTCACGCAGTACATCTGCGTTTCCTAATATAATGTTAAATAAATTTCACGGTCAACCAGCGAGCGCGGAATGTTAGGTTTATTACACAACTACGAATTTCTTCTTTAACGTTTTGTTCATTACGATAACTGTTCGCCAGACCAAATTATTCAAGGAGGAATTTGATTATGTCAACAGTAAAGTATGATACAGTAATTGATGCAATGTGGGAACAATGGACAAAGGGGTTACAAAACATTGCAGACGGAAACAAACAAATTGAGCAATGGACGTTAAAAGCACTTGAGCAACAGCAAGAATTTGTAACAAAAGCAGTTGAACAACTTCAAGCAACAGACAAACAGTGGAAAGCTGAATTAGAAGATCTTCAACAAAAAACAGTTGAAAACTTACGTAAAACAGCTGGTAACGCTGTTGCTGATTCTTATGAAGAATGGACAAACCGCACGCATGAAGCATTAAATAAATTACAAGAGCTTTCTCTTAACCAAAGCAAATCAAGCTATTCTTTAGTAAAGCAAGCTCAAGAACAATATCATCAAGTAGTAACACAATTAGTAGAAGAGCAAAAGAAAACGCGTCAAGAGTTCCAACACGTATCTGATGCATACGTAGAGCAAGTAAAATCTCTTCAAAAATCATTTGCTCAGTCTCTTGAGCAATATGCAGTTGTAAAATAATATATAAAAAAGCCCAGCTTCTTTGAAAGCTGGGCTTTTTTATACTTTCTTGCAAACCATTACCAGTATGCAAAATAGTAAACAGCAAATAATACAGGTACAGCAGTGAACTGCTGTACAACTAAAAAAGGAGATGACTAATCATGGCTAGAACAAATAAACTATTAACACCAGGCGTAGAACAATTTTTAGATCAATATAAATACGAAATCGCTCAAGAATTTGGGGTAACTCTAGGTTCTGACACTGCTGCACGCAGCAACGGTTCAGTAGGCGGAGAAATCACAAAACGCTTGGTGCAACAAGCTCAAGCTCACTTAAGCGGCAGCACACAAAAATAAAACATAACTTCATAACATGGCTAAAAAAAAGGCACCTGCGTGTGCCTTTTTCTTACATAATATAGTCTTTTAAATACACGTAGTCCCCCGCTAATATAATAACCATTGCGATGATATATTTCCGGTTTCTTTCAATTGTTTTCCGGCTCACTTTGACATGTTTTTCAATCAAGCGAATGGGAAGCTGCCGCTTTAAAAACAGCTTATCTTTTAATTCTTTTTCATTGACGATAAAAGATGCAACTTCCACTGCATTTCCCCTTGCATCCTTATGTTTAGGAGACGTGCTAATAATGTCTTCAAGAGTTAATTTAAACAGTTCCAGCGTCTGACAAAAATAAGTCATTTCCTCTTGAATATATGAAGTTTCACTTTGCCTTTTATAGTTAGAAAGCGATATATCCCTTTCTACCTTACCTTGCATAAAACCTTCATTTTCAATTCGGCTATAGAGCAGCGTTTGGTTTCGCTTTTCTTTTCGAATATAGTCGATGACTCTTCTTTTAATAATCAGTTCCGCAAATGCAAGAAGGGATCTTCCTTTTTGGATTGTGTAATTTTCAATGGCTTCATTAAACGCAATCAGACCAATGCTAAATTCATCGTCAGCTTCACTTATATAACGTTTACATACAGCTGAAACAACTTTAGCAATAAACGGTTTATATTGTTGAATCATTTCGTTATGTAATTGTTTATCCCCTTGCTGAATCGTCAGTACAAGCGTTTCAAGCGATGGAGGCGTTTGAACTTTTGTGAGCATTGGCTTCACCTCTTTTACTATACTCAGTTGCTTTATACCATGTTAATATCCATTCTTTTGATGACGAACAGGGTCAAGAAGCACTCTGCTCCTTTTAATTTCTCTTTATTATAACCCATAATAGCTCAATTTTACCAATTAACATACATTTGAAATATATGTTTATGAACTGAAATAAACTTCATTGAACTGAATTATCCAACGCTGCTTCCGTTCTTTACAGAATATGAACGAAAAAGCAAAACATTCGGATATACAGTAATTAAACATCAGTTAGTTCTTTTACCCTTTCTCAAAACAATTTAAACTAGGTATTTTATCTTAATATACAAAAAAACGCGCATTAAAAGCGCGTTTTTTTTGTATTATTGATTTTCAATTTTCTTTAATGAGTCTTTTTCTTTCTCTGAACCTTCAAGATCAGTTTGTTCTTTGTTTTTAGATAAAAACCAGCCTGAAGCTGCTATACCAAGTAACACAATCCAAAACGTAATTTTCCATACTTTTGATTCAGGGAAGTGTTCATTAATAATACCTAACTCCGGATGAGCAAGAGTGTAAACTGCTAGCTTAACCCCTACCCAGCCTACGATAGCAAAAGCCGCCGTTTCTAGCCCCGGGCGCGTATTTAATAGCTTGACAAACCAAGTTGCAGCAAAACGCATAATGATTAGTCCCATAATTCCTCCGGCAAAGATCACCAAGAATTGTCCGCCATCGAGTCCGCCAATTTTAGGAAGATTGGTTGTTGGCAACGTAACGGCAAGAGCCACAGCAGCCAAAATTGAATCAACCGCAAAAGCAATGTCCGCTACTTCTACTTTTAAAACCGTCATCCAGAAACCTGAGCCTTTTTTTCCGTCCGCTTCTTTTACTTTTTCATGATCACCTTTTTTCACATATCGCTTCACAATATGATTAATGGAAATGAACAATAAGTAAATGGCTCCTATTGCTTGAAGCTGCCATACATCTACCAAAAATGAAATCAAAAACAATGAACCGAATCTAAAAATAAAGGCACCGGCTAATCCGTAAAACAATGCCTTCTTGCGTTTTTCTTCCGGTAAATGTTTGACCATAATGGCCATTACAAGAGCATTATCCGCCGCCAAAATTCCTTCTAATGCAACCAGCACCAGCAATACCCATCCATATTCTAACAAAAGCGATGCATCCATAAAAATCCCCTCTCGTTTCTTTGTATAAGTTGATTTATTCTCATTACCGGAATAAAACACAAAAAGACCTTTGCCAAATATGGCAAAGGTCTTGCTAAGCATAATCATTATGCCAACAAAGCCGATGGAATACTCCATGTAATGACGACTTTGTTTCAGGTTTCCCTGACGCTACTCCCCTTTACTCCGTAAGAAGTAAATGTATTAAGTTGTTTTTATTTTACAAAAGGTCCACTAATAAGTCAATGAAAAGCCTTCTAAACTTTTGTTAAGCTTTTGTAAAGCGATTTAATAAATTCAAAAACGTGGCAATATGAATTGGCTTTGTTACGTATTCACTAAAACCGACTAAAAAAGCTTGATCGATATCGCTTTGCATCGCGCTTGCACTCAAGGCGACTCGCGGAATATGCTTCAACTCTTTTTCCAACTGAAGCTGTGTGCATACCTCAAAACCATTCATATCAGGCAGATCAATATCAATTAAAACAATATCCGGTGAAATGGACTTGATTAGCCCGATGCCGTTTTCTCCTGTTTTAGCAACTAAGAGCTTAACGTTTTTATATGGAGAAAGAATCGATTGCATAAGCTCAATATTTGTATCGTTATCCTCAATATACGCAATTGAGATCGGCATAGAAAAACCTAAAAATGACTCGGCTTCCCCTTCATTGGATAAGCGTTTAGGAACAGGTGGATGTACTAAGGGAAAACGAACCCAAAATGTACTGCCTTTTCCTTCTTCACTTCGCACTCCGCACGTTCCATTCATTAAGACAACAAGCTGCTTTACAAGCGCCAGCCCAATCCCTGTTCCGTCTTTTTCTAGTCTATTCACACGATAGAAAGGCTCAAAAATCCGATTTAATTCTGAAGCTGGAATTCCATAGCCCCTATCTTCAATCAATATGGTTACGTGATGCTGAGTAATATCGGTATAGATAATGATATCGCGATAAGCGGGTGAATATTTAATGGCGTTTGTAAGCAGATTTAATAAGATCTGCTGAAACCGAAGTTCATCTACTTCAACAAAGACTTCTTGGTATGCGTGAAAGCGAGTATAAAATATACTATGCTTATCTTTTGCTAATGGTTTCATAATTTTAAGCGCGTCTTCAATTGCTTCTTTTACCGACACTGGTTCAAGGTTAATCGCTAAGTGGCCTGATTCAATTTTCGATAAATCCAGCGTTTCATTTATTAAATAAAGAAGATGATTACCTGCTTTTAAAATTTTTCGTACACGATTCAATTGTTTTTCTGTTAAATCTTTTTCTCCTTGTTCTTCCAATATCTGTGCATAGCCTAAAATACTGTTTAAAGGCGTTCGAAGTTCATGGCTTACTTTTGATAAAAATTCTGACTTAGCCTGATTTGCTTTTTCGGCTTCTTCTTTGGCTATAATCATTTGATGATTGGAATGAAGCAGGTCTTGTTCTTGTTCCTGCTGCTTTGTAATATCATAAAATGTAACAACTACGCCTTTATAATATTTGCTTTCTTGCAGAGGTTCAGCATTCACCGAAAGCCAAGTCAACTTTTTCTCATTTAAATAAATGCCCATGACTGTATTTCGCACAGGCTCTTTTGTATGAAGACAGCGGACAGATGGAATATCTTCGAGTGCAAAAGCTGTGCCATCAGGATGAATAATTTCCCAGTCCAAACCAAACGGGTTAACCGATAACATTTGGTCATAAGGCACGTTTAGAATCTTAGCAGCGTATGCATTGGCAGCAATTAAGTTACCTTCAAGGTCATGAAACACCACGCCTTCTGACATTGTAGAAAGAACGGATCGATACATGCTTTCACTTTTAGCCAGCTTTTCTCTTGCTTCGTGAAGATCCGTAATATCTACTATAGAACCAATAACTTCTTGTACTTCTCCTTTGTAGATATGAGGTGTTAATTTCGTATAGTAAGCAAAGTCGTTCAAAAGTACTTCATACGACACTTTCTCTCCCGCCCATGCTTTATCATAGTAACTCCTATTATCTCTTGCGTAGGATTCAGGTAAAAATTCCTCAGGTGTTTTTCCGACAACATCTATTTCCTCGTATCCCATTTCACGAATCATTTTGCCTTCGCACATCGTATAGACATATCCTTTACTGTTCTTCACAAATTTAAAAATAGTACCATCTTGCTGTGAAAGCGTGCGTTTTAAATCTTTTTGTAAATCCAGAAGCTGCTGTTGAGCCCTTTTTCGATCTGTCACATCTTTGGCGATGACGTAACTGCCTTTAATTTGATCATGAACAATAATAGGCATTTGCGTGACTTCAACATATACAGACTGATTATCTTTGCGAATCAGCGTTGCCTCATAATATACAGAGTCTCCCCTCAGGGATTTCCACATATATTCTTCAGCTCTTTCAACTTCTCTGAACATAGAAGGAAACGGGATTTTCTCCATTTTATTTAACGTGTATCCTGTCAGCTCGATTCCTTTTGGGTTAATCGTTTGAATATTGCCGTATAAATCAACCGCACACACAATATTGGGATTGTAGTTAAAAAGGGATTGATAATACTCTTCTTTTAATTGACTTTCCCTCACTTCTTCCTGACGCTTAAAAGCTGCAACGAGCAGGAAGACAATGAGTAGCGTAATCGTGATACTTGCAATAATATTGGAAAACGGCGCTTGATACGGCAGCCACTGGCCCCACCTTCTAGCAACTGAATGTGCAATATGCAGCTTCATTCCATACATACTGATGAAATGCATAGCTGAAATGCCAATGCCTAGTAAAATAGAGCTAACAAGTTTAAGGAACGGATTAGCTTTTACATTTTTTGACCGAAAAAACAAGTGCATAGCATAAAATGCAACGACCAGAGCGATGATGACGGAAAGCAAAACAGATAGCACGGAATAATGAATGTGTGCTTCTGTTTCAATTGCTGCCATTGCAATATAATGTGTACCCAGAATACTGCTTCCTAAAATGAGCCCTGACCATACCGACGTGCGCCATTTCCAGAATGTCCAAAACGCAACTAATGATCCGCTAATCGCTATTATTAAAGCAAGGACAGAAAGTACAACATCAAAATGAAAGCTAACAGGAACATAATAAGCAAGCATCGCAATATAGTGCATCGCCCCCACTCCAAGTCCCATTGAAGTTGCTGACAATGTGAGCCACAAATAATTGTTCCGCTGTTTTTTCATCATTTTGCTCACAATATCAAGTGCTGTATAAGAGGCAAGAATCCCTACAATGACAGCAAGAAATACGGTAAATTCATTATAGTGACCAGTAATTGGAATCATTTTCTTTCCTTTCACTTTAACGTTACTTCTTCTATCTAACTCTCCTTATAAGAACTATATTACGATCATTTATTCCGAAAGCAGACACATGAAATAGACGAAACTTACATAAGCTTCGTCCTCTCATCAGCATAACTATTTTAGAAGAAGCAGCATCTCTTAATTTGTCATTAACTGATGCAGCTGTTTTTGAACGTCTTGGATTTTTAATTTTGAGATATGAGCATATTCATCAATTTCTAAGAAATAAACAAGATATGTTTCGTTTTTTGGTGTGATGTGCGAAACTTTCTGCAAATTTACGATATAAGACCGGTGTGTTTGACTGAATACAGAAGGGTTCAAATACATATAGATATCACTAATATTTTCATATGTCTCATAGACACGTGATTGAGTATAGATTAAGCATTTTTTTCCGGACTTTTCAATAAAAATAATTTGATCAATTGGAATGTAATAAGTAGATCCGTTAAATTTTACAGGCAGTCTTTTTAATTGCTCACCTGGCTTTTTTGACTGATTTTTATCAATTCCAATGGAGTTTTTTGCCCGCTCTAGCGCCATATAAAGTCTGGTTTTTTCAATTGGTTTTACAATGTAATCCAGTGCCGACAACTCGAATGCCTTCACAGCAAATTCATCATAACCGGTGATAAAAATGAAGTTTAAATTCGGCTTAATGCGCAGGCACTTTTTTATGGCATCTACACCGTTAATCGTAGGCATATTAATGTCTACGAGCAAAAGGTCTGGACTCTTAGCCATCACTTCCTGTACAAGCTGCTCTCCGTCTTTGCAGATGCCAATCACTTCAAATTCCGGAAGCTGTTCTATAAAATAATCTAAAATTTCAACCGAATCTTCGTTATCATCGGCAATAATTAAGTTGATTTTGTTCATCCTGACTCCCCCTAGGATACAATGTTAAAGTATAGTACGAACTATTGCCCATTCTGTTTTATGCATGTCTACACATCTTTATAGTGTTTTTATGTTGAGATGAATGATCTACACGGACGCTAATCGTTAATGGAACGCACAACGATTGTTCATGGGGAATATTGCAATAATTGTAGGTTTTCTAGAAGAAGAAATAAAACCGTTTATCTATTATCATTTATTTTCCTAACAATGATTTAATACCCTTTTTATAATCTGTAAATCAGCATGCCAGAATCTTTATTTAATATTTTTAATAAAGGCGACACGCTATTTTCAATCATTTTGTCTTCTCTTACTATTAAAACATGTTCTACGGTTTTCCACCCATACTTTTATTCATTTTTTTACTTTTTATTCAAGGTAATTACTTACATACAACCCTTAATAACCCTGTATTTGTAATTTCACTTGAAGAAATTTATGTATTTTTTATTCATTTTATTATAAAAATTCTAGCATATAACGCTATGAACTTACATATGTATTCCGAACT
The DNA here is from genome assembly GCF_045369295.1 of Priestia sp. 179-F W1.4 NHS. NCBI lineage: Bacteria > Bacillati > Bacillota > Bacilli > Caryophanales > Bacillaceae > Priestia > Priestia sp. 179-F W1.4 NHS. The sequence continues at coordinate 533,940 of NZ_JBIQFF010000002.1, forward strand.
AGTTCCTTTTAGAACTATGATTATTATACCATTTCATAGTATAAATCACATATAGTTAAAGGTGAAGACTTTCCATTCCTTTAAGAGTTCAAAGCTATTTATTTGTAAAATAAATCAATTCATTCCTCTCTAAAGGCTAATACATCTAATTATCCATCTATTATCTGTAAAAAAACAGGCCTAAAGTTATACTTCGGCCTGTTTTACTTTCATTTCTTATTTTGCATTTTTTACAATTTGCTGTGCCTGTTTCGATACAAAGAAGCGACCTTTTTTATCCTGTACCACCACACTGTCCATCTGCATCTCTTTTCCATTTACAATCGCAATATTTTTATTTACCGGAAAACGTACCGTTCGCTTATTGTTTGTAACAACGAGCACAGGGTTGTTTTTATCTTTTGAGTCCACCGCTACATTTGAGCCTTTAAAAGCTTTATTTGCTTCAATAAATAATTCATTTGTTAACTCGTTTAAGTTAATATTCATTGACTTAGCCATATGTTTGGCAATATCCGTATTATCAAAGTGCCCCGTTGGTCGATTGACGCCGTATGAATACAGAAATACATCCTCACCCGTATGACCGCCCGTTGTGAATCCAAGGTTTGCTCGGTTGGCTAATAGCTTCGATAGTGTAGCACTCGTTTCTTTTTTATCTCTTGCTTTAGTCAGCTGCGCTTTTTCCTCTGAAGTTAGATTTGATAAACCATACAAAGCAGCTACTTCTTCTTTATTTGATAAATCTTCTTTTAAGTTAGACGTAGCACCTTCTAACGTCATTTTTGCTTTTTTTAATGGATCAATATAAGCAGAAACAGGTGTGGTATCATATCCTTTTGTTGTATTTGCATTACCGATTGAAAGACCGCTGTTTCCGTGATCAGCAATCGCAATAACCATCGTATTTCCATCTTTTTTAGCGAACTCTACTGCCTTGCCCACTGCTTCATCAAACGCTAATACATCGCTAATCATACCTACTGGATCATTCGCATGAGCTGCCCAATCCGTTTTGCTTCCTTCAACAAATAAGAAAAAACCGTCTTTATCTTTGGATAGTGTTGTTATTGCTTTATTTGTCATCTGAGACAGCTTCGGCTGTTCTGCTTTTGTCTGCGGTCGGTCCATATCATACGCTAAGTCTCGGTCAGCGAAGCTCCCCCAGATTTTTTTGGCGCGTGACTGCTCTAATTCCTTTTTATTTTCTACAAAGTCATATCCTCTTTTGTTCAATACATTGACCAAGTTTTCACCGTCTTTTCGGCTTTTTTCTTCTTTTCCTGTCAGAAGAGATTGCTTACCTCCTCCAAGTACTACATCAATGTTTTGATACACTTGCTGCTCCGCTAGCGTTTGAAAATCATCACGGCTGTAGTTGTGGGCTGAAAAACCAGCTGGTGTGGCGTGCTGGATTTCAGAAGTAGCCACAATTCCTGTCGCGCGCCCCGAAAGCTTTGCTCCTTCTAGAACGTTTGCTACGGGACGAAACTGATCTTCTTTTTCTACGGGTTTAACCCCAGGTGTATTCACTACTGAAGGGAGCACACCTACATAACCTGAATTTGATTTATTTCCTGTTGCTAAAGCAGTAGCTGCCGGAGCGGAATCTGTAATAGCAGATTCTGCCGAATACGCACGTACTCCCCCGGCCATCAGCTGATCCATATGTAACGGTTTTCCTTTGTACCATCTTGCAAGTGTAGTAGCATTTGAACTCGTCCCGTCCATTACCATCATAATGACATTTTGCGGTTTCTTAGCTGACTTATGCTCCACTTTTGCTTCCGTTTGAATAAGTGAGTTGCCTACACCAAACGAGGCCAATGCTACCGCTCCTGCCAGTGTAATACCTGCTAATTTTTTCTTCATATAAATGTACCCGCTCCTTTATTTCATTATCTTCGACATGTTTAAAGTTACCATTCAAACGTAAATCCACTGTTTATCTACTGTAAAAGAGTGTAAAGTTTGTCTTTATATTCTTCCTTTCTTGTTGAGAAAAAATAGTCGAATAAAAAGGAAGTACATGAACAAACTACCAGTAATAGAAAGTCATGCGAGGGGCACGGTTATGTTTAAACATTTATTTAAAAAAAAGAATGCAGACGATCAGCCCAAAAAAACATTGGACGAACTGATTAAACAATTTAAAAAATCAAGTGATTTTACAACATTAGCCATTGGTTCGCAGCATCGAAAATACATCATCACTTATTTTAAGCAGCTCGTAAACATGCAAAGTGTTGAAGATAAAATACTCGAGCCTTTTCAAAAACTAGACTTCACGTTAAGCAGTGTATATGAAGTTGAAAATGTTCTGCCGATTGAAGATATTTCCGTTACAAAAGATACAAAAGAAATTTTAGAAAAGCTGCTGCGCGGCTATGTGATGTTTCAACTGCATAAAGACGATAAGCTAGTAGCTCTTATTAAAGTTCAAAGCTTTGATACGGGGTTTCGAAAAGAAAATGAAACGGAAAATGAGTTCAGCGTCGTTGGTCCTAAAATTGGTTTTGTGGAGGATTTAGATGTCAATCTCTATTTAATGAGAAAAACGGTCATTTCCGAAAACCTTATTTTTAAAGAACTCACCGTAGGAAATAAATCGAAAACGCGCGTGGTGCTTGTTTACTTAGAAGGCGTAACGAATCCTCAGCACGTAGACACCATGACCCAGCGCCTTGAAGATATAGATTTTGACGTCATTTTTGATAGTACAATGCTTGATCAATTGATTTCCGATAATTCTTCTACGGCGTTTCCGCTTTTTTTAACAACAGAGCGGATCGACCGAGTCCTGTTCAGTCTGTTAAACGGGCAAGCTGCCTTTTTTTCGAGTGGTTCACCCTACGCAGTTACCGGACCGTCAACATTGCTTGACTTCTTTATTTCACCTGAGGACTACTATTTACCGTGGGTTCTAGGGTCATTTTTCCGAGTTATTCGTATTTTTGGCGTCTTTTTCTCTATTTTTGCTACGCCTCTTTATGTAGCGATTGTTACGTATCATTATGAAATGCTTCCAAAAGATTTGCTCGGGCCTATTATCTTTTCAAGGACCAACGTTCCTTTTCCACCGGTCATCGAAGTACTTTTTTTAGAAATCACCATTGAGCTGCTTCGCGAGGCGGGAGCCAGACTTCCAACAAAAGTAGGTCAAACACTGGGAATCGTAGGCGGGATTGTTATTGGGCAAGCAACCGTAGAAGCTGCGTTAACAAGCAATATTTTGCTTATTATCGTTTCACTGACAGCTTTAGCCTCTTTTACAACGCCTATTTTTAAAATGTCTAACACGATCCGGCTGCTACGTTTTCCGTTTATTTTGTTTGCCACTGCGTTCGGTTTAGTCGGCATCACATTTGGCTTTTGTTTCTTGCTGGTTCATTTGCTTCGTTTAAAATCTTTGGGCATGCCTTATCTTGTTCCGCTTTTTCCGTTTCGCCCCACAGAGTACAGGGATACATTTCTGCGATTGCCCTATAGTCATACAGCAAAGCGTCCAAGCTACTTACGTCCTTTAGAACGCTTCCGCTATAACCCTAATAAAGCGAATAAGATGAAACGAAAAAGTAATTTAGATAATGAGTAAAGCGGGGAAACGTCATGAAAAGAATACTAATTTTATGCACTTGCCTTACTTTTTTAACGAGCTGTGCAGACCGTGAAACGATTGACGAAATTCAAGTAGTCAACTCCATCGGATATGATTATATTCCTCAAAGCAATAAAGTCAGAGGAACTATTTTATACCCTATCTATAAATACGGACCAACGGAAGAACCGAGTATTATTGCGGCTACTGCTAATTCATCATTTGATATTCCACTCCGTTTGAACAATAAATCATCTCTTCCCGTCGCGTTTGGGCAGCTGAGAAGCATCGTTATGGGAAAAGAATTTGCAACACATGGAGTAGATGAGTTAGTAAATACAATTGCTAGAAATCCAGACCTTGGACGTAACATTAAATTAAGCATTGTAGACGGCAACGCACATGAATTATTAAGCTCCGTTACAAAAAAGAAAATTAAGGACTATCAGTTTATTTCTAATTTAATCGAACAAAATATCCGCACAGAAAATTTGCCTAACACCAATTTACAAATTTTTTTATTCAGTTTTTTTAGCGACGACCGTGACCCGTATCTTCCTGTTTTAGCACAAGAAAAAGATGCTATTAAATTAAAGGGGCTGGCGCTTTTCAAAGAACAAAAAGTCGTTACAACCATCGGAATGGAAGAAACGTTTTTATTTAAGCTGCTAACCAGCGGAACAAAGCACGGCCGCTACGCAGTAAAAATTAAAGAGAATGACCGTAAAGGCGAAATTATACTGCAAAACTTGCGCACCAAAACAAAGTATGAAATTAAAGGAAATCATCAAAGCCCAAGTATCGTTGCGCACTTAACTATCGACGGTCTTGTAAAAGAATTTCCTGGATGGGTGGACCTAACTGATCCGGCTCGTATTAAAATGGTTGAAAAAACGCTCCAAAAAGATATTGAAAAAGATGGGGATACCTTTATTAAGAAACTTCAGCAGCATAGGATCGACCCCATTTGTTTTACAGATTATGTTCGAAGTAAAACGAGAAGGTTTAACAGTGAAGAATTTAAAGCGCAATATCCGGATATGAATATTGAAGTAAAAGCTCGCGTTCACCTTATTCAAACCGGTATTAGCAACTAGGAGGAAGAAAAGATGCACAATACAATTAAAGAAGAAAATCAAGTTTCCCCTTCTTTTCTTTTTTTCTTAGTTCACTCTACTCAGATTGGCGTTGGAATACTAGGATTTCAGCGTTATATTATTAAAGGTGCCGGATATGAAGCGTGGATATCCATCTTCCTTGCTGCAATCAGCGTTTGTATTTTATTAGCGATGATCTTTAATATCTTAACTCGTGAAAACAGCGATATTGTTGATATTCACCGGTTATATTTCGGTAAATACCTTGGAGGAGCTTTAACTCTTGCCGCTTCCATTTATTATTTTATCTTTGCGTTAACGATTTACCGAACCTACGTAGAGATTTTACAAATATGGATGTTTCCACAGTTAGAAACATGGATCGTATCACTTGTATACTTGCCTATTATTTACTACACGGTTTCAGGTGGGTTTCGTGTAATTACTGGCATTGCCTTTTTTGGGGTCATGCTTCCCTTGCCGCTCATATTTGCCTTAATTTACCCTTTGAAGTATGGGCACATTAATAATTTATTTCCTTTGTTTGATCACACGATATGGGAATTTTTAATTTCGACTAAGATGATGACCTTTGAGAATTTGGGGTTTGAATCCGTGCTTTTTTTCTATCCGTTTATAAAAAATGGCGCTACTAGTCAGAAGTGGGGGCAATATGGCGTTTTATTCAGCACTTTTTTATATTTTTGCACAGCATTAGTGTCATTTGCTTACTTTAGTCAAGGACAGTTAGCTCATACCATATGGCCAACTTTAACGATGGCCAAAATTATTGAAATTCCATTTTTACAGCGTTTTGAATATATTTTAATTGCTCTGTGGCTCTTAGTTGTTCTGCCTACTATTGCTGTCAGCGTATGGTGTACAATTCGTGGATTTAGTAAAACATTTAATAAGCCGCCTACGCTTTTTCTCATATTAGTTCTTATTGCCCTTCTTGGTTTTTCTATTTTCTTTGACGATCGAGAAACTATCGATCATCTTAATACACGATTATCCATGACCGGCTTTTACTTTATTTATGGCTACATTCCTTTCCTTTTTCTCTATAGCCTCATTCGAGCCAAAATAAAACAAAAGAAAGCAAAAAAAGAAGAGCGTGAGCCAACTTTAAGTTGAATCCCGCTCTTTTTTTCATATTATTTTATTTGTTAAATAAAACAGCGTATTCCCCGTATCCTTCTTTTTCTAAATCTTCCTTCGGAACAAAGCGAAGAGCCGCTGAGTTGATGCAGTAACGCAAGCCGCCTGCATCTTGCGGACCATCATCAAATAAATGACCTAAATGAGAGTTAGCCGTTTTGCTTCGTACTTCTGTACGAACCATATTATGACTAACGTCCATGTTTTCTTTTACTTCATCTTTATTAATCGCTTTTGTGAAAGACGGCCATCCGCATCCGGCATCATATTTATCCGTTGAACTAAACAACGGCTCTCCTGATACGATATCTACATAAATACCATCTTCTGTATGATCCCAAAATTCATTGCGAAACGGGGGTTCCGTTGCGTCATTTTGAGTAACTTCATATTGAATAGGCGTTAATGTCGTTTTTAGCTGCTCGTCGCGGCCAAAGTCTTTCCAGTTTTCTTTAATAAACCGATCACGTCCAGATCCTCGTCGATACATAGCATAGCGGAATTTATTTTTCTTATAATAACCTTGATGGTATTCTTCCGCTTCATAAAACGGTTTTGCCGGTAGAATTTGTGTGGCAATTGGTTCAGAAAAACGACCGCTTGCTTCTAATTGTTGCTTGGATTCTTCAGCTAGTGCCTTTTGGTGCTCATTGTGATAAAAGATAGCTGTTCGATATGAATCGCCTCGATCCGCAAATTGTCCGCCTGCATCCGTTGGGTCAATTTGAGGCCAGTATAGTTCTAAAAGCTTTTCATATGGAAAAACTTCTGGGTCAAATGTAATTTGGACCGCTTCATAGTGGCCCGTTGTTTCTGAGCATACTTCTTTGTACGTCGGGTTCTCTTTGTGACCGCCTGTATAGCCAGATACAACTTTTATAATGCCTGGCTGTTCATCAAAGGGCTTCACCATACACCAAAAACAGCCTCCAGCAAAAGTTGCTACTTCATATTGTTCTGTCAAAAAGATGACCTCCTTCATGTATTCTTTCTATTATTATACGCTGATTTGATGTTCTCACCAACTAACTTGCTTCTTGTACTCTTTCCGTTTTAAGACAAAAAAATAATCAGTGAAGCTCATCTTCACTGATTATTCTTCCGCATTTAAAGCGCTTTATTTTTGATCGCCTTTAATTTTGTGAAACAGTTTATTCATCGTTTCAATTTCTTTATCTGTAAAGTGCTCAAACCGCTCAAGGAAATACGCTCGTTTTTTTTCTTGAATCACATTAAAAATATCTTGCCCTTCTTTGGTCAGTTCAATATCAATAATACGTCGATCATTTTCAGACCGTTTGCGTGCAATGTAGCCTTTTGACAAAAGCAAGTCGGTTACCGCCGTAATGTGGCTTGCTGACACTTGAAGATACTTAGATAAATCAGTTGATCGCTGCCTGCCGGAATCAACCAGCATACGAAGCACCATAAATTCATTTGTTGATAGCTCTGAATTGTATACTTCATTAATTTCTTGGCGAAGCTGTCTGAACACAAAGCGAAACAGCGTCTCCATTTCTTGAACGAGCTCTTCTCTTTTTTTCACTTGTCACTCTCCTTAACGCTATCGCATGATAACGAATATGTATTTACGAAAGTATTTCACTTTCTTAACTTAATTAGTTTTATCAAATTACTAAGCGTTTCGTCAACTATTATTGAGATTTTTTTCCACAATCCTGTACGAATTGATGTATTTTTCATAAAATTCCATAAAAAAAGCGATTTACCGTTATGGTAAATCGCTGCTAGTAGCTAAAAATACCGGTTAAAAAGCTTCTCCATCTTGGAACAGGCTTTTTACCTTTTAAGCTGTCTTCACTTTTTAACTGACTTTCAAGTTCCGCTACTCGATTTTCTAATTTCGTAACAACTTTATTTAATCGATCGATTTCTGAACGATGCTCTAAAATTTGAAAGGTCACTACTTCTCCCGCTTTTTCTTCTGTACGCTTTTCATTTTCAATCAGTCTTAAAAAAAGCTGATCAAGCTGCTTTTGCATATCTTGTGCACGTTCATCAGATATAACGACTTCCTCTTTTTCTACTACTTTTTCTACCACTTTGACGACGGCTTGACGATTGCGGTTTTTTTGAAAGTCTCTAAGTGCTTCAATATTTTCTTCTGTAAACTCACAGTGTCCCGATTCATTTCTCTCTAGCTCGATATCCGCCATTTTAACCCATTTTAATACCGTACTTGGATGTATTCCCAGCGACTTTGCCACATCCACCGTTTTCATCGTCATGTTCCATCCCTCCATTTTTTCATTTACTAGCCATTTCGAGAGAAATCTTTAAATCCCTTCATACGTGACAAAACTAGTATGAATTCGTCAAAGAAAGTGGACGTTCAACAAATGAAGAAAATGATGTCATTATTCCCTAGAAAAACTCGTATAAACCTTCTGCAAAATAACAAAATTCGCTCTGTGAAATCCCCTTGCCGTATCCCTTAAAAAAAGACGCGCGCTCTTTACCTGTAAAGATTCCGTCTTCAAAACGAACAGCCAGCGCCATATCATAACGAGCGTCTCCTAAAGTTCCTCCGCTCCAGTCAATAACAGCTGTTATCTGACCGTCGTGTACAAGTACATTATCAATCGTGTAGTCTCCGTGAATAAGTACCTCTTGTTTGCATATCATGTTTTGCTTCTGCAGTTGTTTTAGCAGCCGTTGATTTCCGTCTACCTCATATTGAGTTAAATTGTACTCTGCCTCTTGCAGCATTCGGTGGATCCACGGCTGCTTACTCACTAATCGTTCTGGACACTCAGCATTGTGAATACGAGCAAGAAGATGCCCCATTTCATAGACAACGTGCTCACGCTTTTTTTCATTATCTTCCTTCTCTAAATACTCTCTTACCGTCTTTCCTTCAAAAAATTCTAGCAGCATCCAGCTCTCCTCTGCTGTTTGAACGAATTTGTAAGCGATCGGGCTTTGACATTCTTCCAGAGCGCGTATATTTTTTAATACATAATATTCCTTATATAACCATTTTCTGTACTTTTCCCTTTTTGCCCGTTTTAAAACATATCTCCCTCTAGCCGTATGAAGGATACCAACATCTGAGGTACACCCTTGCTTCGGAAACGTCACTTTTTCGATTTGCTTTACATACTTTTTTATCGAATGAGGAATTTCTTCTATTATAATAGGATGCAACTGTCTCACTTCCCTTTCTTTCTACATTCTCTTTTTGTTGCTCTTTCCCTCCAATCAACAGCTAGAAGCAACTAACTGCATACCTGAAACTTACGTTCACCATTCCAATAAAAAAATCCGAACGATTACTCGTTCGGACCTTCCTTCAACTAAACTACTTTTGCCCAGTCTCTTACCCTTTACCAAGCACCCAGCGGCTTTTCGTAAACATCGTATAACCAACCGCAAATAAAACAACCGTACAAACCGATAAGCTTCCTATTGTATAGACGAGACTCTGCATGTCGTAGACACCGTAGAGAAGCTGTTTCATAAGTGCAAATACGTTATAAATAGGAATTAAAAATCCGCTTGGTTGCAGTTCGTGTACGGATTTTCCCATCAGTAAAAAGTATGGAAGTATCGCTACCATCATAATTTGAGATGTATAGCTCTGCGCTTCTTTAACTGAATTTGCTAAAAGGCTAAGGATACATAATACTATGGCTCCTAGCAGCGCTAGCAGGGTAAGGGTGACTAAAAACGAGAAGATAAAGGTTGTAACATGATCCTTAAGCTGCAGTGCATCATTTAATATAGTTGTTAAATAACGTACAGAGAAAACAAATGCCAATGTAGACAAAAGGCCGCTTACGATACCGAATGTAGAGATCGTAAGCCATTTTCCAACCAGTAATTGCGTTCGTTTGACAGGAGCCATCAATAGAGCTTCCATCGTCTTCCGTTCTTTTTCACCTGCAAAAATATCATTGGCAGAAGGAAGAATGCCACCTAAAACGCCCATAATGATAATCATTGGCGCAAACATCGCAATCATTGTTAAAGAGCCGTCATCTTCTTTAGACACTCCTTTTTCAACCACATTAAACGGAGCTATCGTTTGACTATTCACATTTAGTTGGTCTAAGCGTTCGCTAACTATAGCTTCTCGATGTTTATTCAGTATATTTTGTATATACTCTGCGGTAGCACCTGAGTTCATGCTCGCTGAATCCGTATAAACAGTAACTTCTGGCGATTTCATCTTACGCACTTCTGAAGAAAAATCGTCTGGTAGCTTTAACGCCGCTAACGCTTTCCCTTGTTCTACAGCACTGAGTGGATTTCTGCTTTCAATTACTTTAATATTGTCATCGTTTTTTAACCAGTCGATCACACTGGCATCAGAATCTTTTGTAACAGCTACAGACATGGAATCTGTTTGATCACTAGCCATCATTTTGTCTGCAAAAAAGATAATCCCTACATTTAACAGAATCGGAATCAACACGCTAAAGATAATCGTTTTGCGATCTCGCAAACAATCAATCAACTCTTTTTTATAAATATGCCAAATCATATTAAGCCCCCCTCACGATACGCGACATAAAGATGTAGTTTAAGTCTGTACTTTCTTCTTCTTTATACAGCTGTTCATTTGTTCCTTGATAAATCATTTTTCCTTTATGAATCATGATGATAGACTGACACAGCATCTCCACTTCTTCCATAATGTGACTGGAAAAAACAATCGTTTTTCCTTCTCTTTGCAGACTTTTAATAAGCTCGCGAAACATGTTTGCTGATGTAATGTCTAATCCTGTAGTCGGTTCATCAAATAGGATAACGTCTGGGTTATGAAGAATAGTGCGTGCAATGGCTACTTTTTGACGCATTCCTTTTGAAAAGCCTCCGACGCGGCGATCCAAGTAGTCTTTCATTCCAAAACGTTTGGCCAGTTCCTCAATCCTTATCTTTGTTTCATGTTTGCTCATTCCATAAAACTTAGCAAAATAAGCTAAGTTTTCACGAGCTGTCAAACGGTCGTATAAACCTGTTTCACCGCCAAAAAGGACGCCGATTTTTTGCTTTATTTTATCGGGCCGTTTATGAATGTTAATTCCGTGAATGAACATATGGCCTTCCGATGGTTCAAGTACAGTCGACAGCATACGTAAAAGAGTTGTTTTCCCCGCTCCATTTTCCCCTAATAGTCCTACAATTTCTCCTTGTGCGATGGTTACATGAATATCTTGAACAGCTGCAATTGTTTGCTTTTTCTCTTTAAAATATTTCGTCACACCTTTGATTTCAATCATATCCGCTCTCCCCTTTTACTGTGATTGACTCTATCTTAGCTTATTTTTTATACAGCATCTTCCATCTTGTCATAAAGAGGGTTTTTTATGTCGCGAAACGTCCTTTCCATCTTATAAATCATGGTAAAATAGTGTGGTAATATCCAATAGAATAAAACAAAGAGGGTTTTTATTTATGAAGGTAGGATTAGTGGATGATCATTCATATGATTTAGAAAAATTGAGGATTTCTTTAGAAAGAGAAGATGATATAGACATACTTTTTTCGACTAGCAGCGCGGAGGAAGCTTATAACGAAATTAAAAAAAATGAAATTGATTTATTAATTACAGATATTGAAATGCCAAAGCTATCAGGTTATGAGCTTGCAGACTTTATCAATGCTTACGCGCTTGATATTCAAGTCATCTTTGTCACTGGGCACAGCGGCTTTGCCGTTCATGCATTTGAACTCAACGTTTTAGACTACATTATGAAGCCTTATTCTAAAGAGCGCCTGTTAAAAGGCATTCAGCGTTTTCATCAAAAAAAACAATCAACTGATACAAGAGATAAGCTTATTTTAAAACAAAAAACCGAAATGCAAGTGCTGAACAAACAAGATATTATATTTGCAGAGCGAACGGGTCGCTCTACCACCATCATAACGACAAATGGAGAATTTAGTACCTATCAATCATTAAACGAAATTGAAAAAGAATTAACGGCGAGTCATTTTCTAAGGTCGCATCGAGCTTTTATTATCAACATTTCCTATATTCAAAATTTCTCCCTGTATACTAAGCACTCCTACTCCGTGATGTTTCAAAGCACCGAAAAAACAGCTTTAATCACGAAAACAAATTTAGACATCTTGCAAAAAGAGTACTTTTAAAGGAGGCACTATTTAAAATGAAACTATTTTACACACTAGTTTTACTAACTGTTTTCGTGCTCCTCTTTTTTAAAGACCTGCCTGTTAGTTTACATCTCCTACTTAGTTCTTTTATAATTGGTTCATTTTTTATATGGAGAAAGAAATATCAAACGGCTCCTTCACTAACGATAAAAAAAGCAATCGTGCTGACGTCTTTTTTCCTGCTTTTATTTAGCCTATCTTCACCTCTTAGTATTGGCCTAACCGTTATCGCAATGATTGGTTACATGACCGACATGTTTTCGTCTTATCAACAATACATATTCGTAGCTAACCGGGAAAGCAGTGCTTCACGTGAAATTCAAAAAAACAATGAGCTTTTTCAAGCTTTAAGAGCTGAAAGACATGATTTTATTAAACATGTCAGCGCCGTATCCTATCTTCTAGAAACAAACCAAAGACAGCAGGCACAAGAGTATATTCAAGATTACGTTGAAGCTTTGAATGATACCCATTCATATATTCAAGGTGAACATTCGCACGTTGCTTCTGTTGTACATCAAAGCAAGAATCAAGCACATACGTGGGGAATACATATGAATGTTCAATTAGATTCACCGTTATCACAGCTGCCTTTAAAGCACCTTGACCAAATGAATCTCATCATGAATTTACTGCATAATGCTTTAGAAGCCGCTCATTCTTCTGAGAAAAAAGAGATAACCCTTTCGAGTATGATTCGAAGTGGCATTTACATTTTAGAAGTCAGCAATTCTACCGCTCCTTTATCACGAGAGCGTCAAGATCACTTGTTTACTTCTTTTCATGTGACAGAAAAGAAAGAACGCCACGAAGGCCTTGGCACGTGGATCATTTCTGAACTTGTTTCCAACTACCAAGGACGCTTGGAATATACCTATCACGATTTAACTCTTTCCATTAAAATAAAATTTCCTATAGTCGTTTCCTCAAAACAAGCAACATAGCCGCTATAGCCTAAGCGGCTTTTTTTCGTATGAGCCTCTTCTATACGCGCACACTATAAAAAGCACCGAAAAAAAGAAATATTTCACACTTGTTTTAGCTCTTTTATCGTCACTTTTTTAGTTTTTGATTTTTTATATGCAAATCTATTGCATTTCAAGTAAAAAACGAATATTATATATCATGTTGCTTTTAATGTTCGTTATTTTTGGAGGTTACTTATGTTTAAGTTAAAAGAATATAACACGGATGCTAAAACGGAGATTTTAGCTGGTATTACAACGTTTTTAACCATGATTTATATCGTCATTGTGAACCCAGTTATTTTGTCCAGCGCCGGCGTTCCTTTTGATCAAGTATTTACAGCTACTATTATTTCAGCAGTCGTAGCTACGCTATGGATGGCTCTTGCAGCTAACTATCCAATCGCTATTGCTCCCGGTATGGGAATGAATGCATACTTTGCTGCTTTAGTTGTTGGTTCAAATGGAAGTATCGACTATGCTACTGCTTTTTCAGCTGTATTCGTAGCGGGTATTATCTTTATCATCCTATCGTTAACATCGTTTCGTGAAAAATTAATTGAAGCTATTCCAAACAATTTAAAGCACGCGATCAGTGCTGGTATCGGTTTATTTATTGCTTTTATCGGGCTTCGTTCAGCCGGTATTATTGTTGCAAATAAATCAAATTTAATTGGACTTGGTGATTTGCAGTCTGAGAAAGTAGTTTTAACACTGATTGGACTTGCGATTACAATCATTTTATATACGCTAAATGTAAACGGCGCTTTATTCTTCGGTATGATTATTACCGGATTAATTGCTTTCTTTAGAGGACAGCTTTCATTTGATAAAGGTTTGTTTGCTTCCCCTCACCTTCCAGATGGCTTAATGATTTCAAATCCTTTTGCTGCTTTTGGAGATGTTATTCATCATGATTTGTACACAGTTGTTTTTTCTTTCTTACTTGTGACGATTTTTGATACAACAGGTACAATGGTAGGCGTAGCTCAACAGGCCGGCCTTATGAAAGGTAATAAGATGCCTCGCGTGCGTCAAGCATTGCTTGCTGACTCATTTGGTACAACGATTGGGGCTTTATTTGGTACAAGCCCAACAACGGCTTATGTTGAATCTTCATCTGGTGTAGCAGCAGGCGGACGTACAGGTCTAACGGGCGTGACGGTAGCCATTCTATTTATTGTGGCAGCATTCTTTAGTCCGGTTGTAAGCTCGGTTTCTGGCGTAGCAGCTATTACTTCACCTGCATTAATTATTGTCGGAAGCTTAATGATGGGTGCTGTAGCTAAAATTAATTGGAATGACTTTGATGAAGCGTTCCCTGCCTTTTTAGTTGTTCTAGCAATGCCTCTTACATCGAGTATTGCAACAGGAATTGCGCTTGGCTTCATTTCTTATCCGTTAATGAAGCTGGTAAAAGGAAAAGGCAAACAAGTTCATCCGCTTGTGTATGTCTTTGCTGTTTTATTTCTCTATCAGCTCATCTTTTTACCGCATTAAAAAAGCTTGGAGATTTCTCTCCAAGCTTTTTTTTTATTGAAAGTGATTGTTATTTTCTTTTGTTTGATAAAGGTAATTTTCCACATAGATTTGTTCTGCATCAGAAGCATTCTTTATCCCTTCTTCTGGATTTAGCTCGACACTTCTCTTTTTAGCTATATAATCCACTAGCGCCCCAAATCCTAAAAGACCGCCTATGATTCCAGCAAATACAATCCATATTGGCAATTGCTTCACGTCCCTTTTCTTTTAATTGTATCAGCTTCAGCGCAACAGGTAAATATTAACATAGTTATCCATTTATAAATAAAGCGCTTTTTACCAAATATACGTAAAAAACGTCTTTGTATTTGGTATACTAAACTCACGGCATGTTCTACAGAGAAAGGGGCTTAATTGCATATGAACAAACAGCTTGGAACGTTAATGTTTGTTATTTTTATGGTATTTGTCGGCTTTGGAGTGATCATCCCCATCGTACCTGAAGTTATTCGTGCCACGGGTGCAAGCACGGTCAATTTAGGGATACTAATGGCTAGCTATTCGATCGCATCTTTTATTACCGCACCTTTTTGGGGGAAGCTTTCCGATATAAAAGGCCGCCGTCCCATCTTACTTTGGGGCTTACTTGGCTTTAGCGCAAGCTTTTTTCTTTTTTCGGTGGCAGAAAACTCTCTGACTCTGATGTATACGTCACGCATCATCGGAGGTTTGTTTGCAGGAGCTGTTATTCCTTGTGCTTTTGCATACGCTTCTGATAGTACAGATGAAGAAAACCGCACGAAAGCAATGGGACTGTTAGGGATGTCAATTGGCTTAGGCTTTATTTTTGGACCGGCATTAGGCGGTGTCCTTTCGTCTTTCGGCTTGTTTGTTCCCTTCGTTATCTCTGGTATCTTGTCACTGATTATGACAGCGTTCTCATTCTTTACGTTAAAAGAATCGTTACGAAAAGAACCTGCTGCCAAAGTACAGACATCCAGATGGCATGACTTCACGTCAGATTTTCAAGGAGCTATGAAGTATTTATATGTTCTTTCATTTTTAGCTACTTTTACGCTCGCTGGTTTAGAAGCTACTTTTCAATTTTTTCAAATAGCGAAAATCAATGCTACTCCCACGACAATCGGATGGATGTTTATGGCGAGCGGTTTAACTCAAGCCCTGATTCAAGGCGGTGTACTGCAGCGATTTAAAAAAGGAAATGAAAAAAAACTGATGGCTATTGGCTTATTGGTTTCAGCAATAGGATTTACGTCTATTTTGTTATCTTCTAGTGCCGTTAATGCTACCTTATTTCTGTGCATATTTACAGCAGGAAATGCCCTTATTCGTCCTTGTGTCCTCTCATTAATTACGATGAGAACCAAAGTAGGATATGGCTCTGCTTCAGGGTTAACTGCCTCAATGGATAGCTTAGGGCGTATTTTTGGCCCTCTGCTTGGTGCATTTGCCTTTAAACTCAATATGACGCTGCCTTTTATTATCGGAGCAGTTGTCACTTTAGCTGCTTTACTGCTGATTCAGCGTCATACAGCTCTAGATTATTCTGAGCAAACACTATCATCATAGAGGCTGAGACAAAAGTATTTTAGCTGAAGGAAGATCCGAACGATGAATCGAGATTCTTGATGAAGAATCCAACGCGTTCGGATTTTTTTATTGCTATGGTAAACGTAAGTTTCATGTATGTAGGTACTTCTAGCTGGTGATTGGAGGGCAAGGCGAAGACTCCTGCAGAAAGCGAAGCCTTGTAGGGAAATCAACAGCCGATTCCTACTAGCTCATGTAGCCAATTTGTTAGTCTTTGGATTAATTTAGCTATGTCTCAATCTCTTTTCATCGTTACTAACACAAGATTATCCGCAGCTGCAGTGTGTTTTATAATTGAAAACCGATGAGCTTCGTATAGCTTAATCGCAGGTGTATTTTTTTCGGCTGTAGAAACCATACACTCACATTCTGAATATCTTTGAAGTACATATGTTAAAAGACGGCTTCCGATTCCTTTTCGAAAGTAACGAGGACGCACAACAAGGCGGCAAATCGTTAATCGCTCATTTTCTTTTTCAAACGACAGCACGCCTGCTAGCTTACCTTCAATTATTTCTCCGATAAACACTTCCTTGCTTTTCATAACATCTTCTTTGCTTTCTGTAAGCTGAGGAATATCTGAAAAGCTAATGAGCCTTGCTTCTTCTTGATAAGCTTCTACTTGCACAGCTACTATTTGAAGAGCGATATCCACTCTTTGATGTTCGAGGATTTGAAGCATGAAAACCACTCCATTTCTTTCACAAATTTAGACAAATTCCATGTTTTCACTATATCCAAACACCTTCCTTGTACATATTGTATTATGTACCGAATTAGCCAGGAGGTGTTTATATGCATATCACTGCTGAAAGAATTAGAGAAGCAACAGAAGCACTTGCTTCTACTGAGCTTGAAACATTTATGTACCAAGAGCCAACTGCTCTTCACAGACGCTCTCGTCGTCGTTCTACTCGCCGTTCTACTCGCCGCACTACTCGTCGCACTACTCGCCGTTCTACTCGTCGCACTACTCGTCGCACTACTCGCCGTTCTACTCGTCGTTCTACTCGTCGCACTACTCGTCGCACTACTCGCCGTTCTACTCGTCGCTCTAGCCATCGCCGCTGTCGCTGCGGTTCACCTTGCTGCTCATATCCATGGTTTAATAAATCATTTGGCTGCTGCTTTAAAGGGCATGGCTGTAGCCGCTAAATAAACCTAAAGCAAGCCGAGTTTAAAACATACGCGGCTTGCTTTTTTAAAGATTTTTATTTTACATAATCATTCGTTTTACTCTTCTTAAAAAAGAAAACAAAGTATAATAGTGGGAAAGACTCTCTCTTAAAAGGAGGCCTACCCATGCACTTATCTTTTGATCATCTTGTTCATTTTTCACCTGATCCTATTAAAGCTCAGAAAGAACTAAACGAATACGGAATAAATGTTATTAAAGGCGGTACCCATGAAAAATGGGGCACTTTTAACACGTTGGCTTATTTTCACCTCAGCTATATTGAATGGCTTGGGCTTAAAGATATCGCATTAGCTCAAACAGTTACAGATAATGATCTTATTCAGCAGCTTGTTAACGAACATACGCCATTTGGTCATTTTGGGCGATTGGCCCTTCGTACAGATGATATAGATTTGCTCATAACCGAGCTGAAAGACAAGGGCTACACTGTAAAAGGCCCTGTAGCGGGGTCTCGTCAAACTAATGATGGAGAAAGACTTCAATGGCAAATGTGTTTTATTGAAGATGACTATGATGCCCTCCCTTTTCCTTTCTTTATTGAGTGGGGTGAACCAGAAGAAAAACGCAAACCAAAGCTAGCTGCTCTTTCTTCCCATCAAGCCGGTCAGCTGCAGCTAAAAAACATTTACTGTGCTGTACATAACCTTGAAGAATCCATCAGCAAATGGACAAAACTGCTGGACGTTCAGGCTGGCGAAAGCTACAAAGACTCTTTACTTGATGCACGTTGTCAAAAACTATATGTCAATGAAGGAAACCTTATTTTTTGCAGCGGAACACAAGGTGTTGTCCATGATACATTAAAAAAAGTTGGAGAGCGTCCATTTTTGGTTGAATTGGATCACGCTCTAACACCGCAACAAATTACCGTACAAGGAGCTTCTTTTAAATTCAACAAATAAACATCCGCGGACGGATGTTTATTTCTGTGCTTCTTTTATAGCTTGATAAATGAAGTGAGGCAAAATTTCAAAGGAATACTGAACGTCTAATCTTTCGGTCCATTGATGCGCATCTCTTCCCAGCGGTCCAATGTTCAGCACCGGCATCTTCAGCTCCTCTAGCTCTTCTAGCGGGATATGATATCCTTTATTCCATAGAGGCATATTGGCTACTAACGTGTTAAATGTATGAAGCGGGTGCTGCAGGCTGGCATAGCTTAAATCCGAAATTCCACCAAAATAACTTTGTTCAACTAGCTCCACTTGGAATTGCTCTTTGGCAGTTGCCTGTACGTTTGACAAAATCTTTTGTACAAAGAGATCATCATGTGAACAAACGGCCGGGTAAAAAGGCGGCGTAAAAAATAAGACTATCATCGGAGCTGCTTCTTTACATAAACCAGCTAAAGAGTTTACTAATTTAATGGTTTTATTTCTGTCATCATCTTCTTGTGCCAAAAGTGCCGCTTCCATTTCTTGCACATATTTTTCACCGTGCTGTTTGACTGCATGAGTATAAAGTTCTTCATACGTCCATACGTTCACGTCAAGGGATGAACCCTCCATTCCCACAGCGTACTGCCGAGCAGCTTTATTATAATGTTTTTTTACATTCAAAGCCGCTTTGTCAGCCGATTTCAACAGCAGATCTGTTACTTCTTTAAGAGAGCGGTTTAACATAAATAAATTAAATAATACAACGGCAGAGTGCGGAACTTGAACGGAATACTCTTCTTTTAAATCTCTTTGTATCAGCACAGTAGGAGGTGGACTCGTTTCATCTCTTACTTTTTCGCAAAAATCAACGTTTAGTTCTATTTCTTTTGTTAAATAAGAAGCTAGTAAATTAGCATTCAAACCAGCTAGCGGTTCCCCTACATGAGTTTCTTTTCCATAACACAAAAAGCTTGGCATGATCTTGCCAATCGATC
The DNA here is from genome assembly GCF_045369295.1 of Priestia sp. 179-F W1.4 NHS. NCBI lineage: Bacteria > Bacillati > Bacillota > Bacilli > Caryophanales > Bacillaceae > Priestia > Priestia sp. 179-F W1.4 NHS. The sequence goes on from NZ_JBIQFF010000002.1 coordinate 553,069, forward strand.
CTGAGTACACATAGTTCGTTTGATCACCAGGATAGCGGCTGAACACTGGTTCTGCATTTAGCATGAGAGAAAAATCCAGCTGATGTTTGCACGCAAGTTCTAAAAGAACAGGCACTGCTTTTCTCATTCCGAGCGAATTTACTTCTTCATCCGGTACCGACAGAAGCAGGATGTTTCCGTCAAACTCTCCGTTGCATGCTCGTTCAATCATACTGATATGCAGAGCAATACCTGCTTTCATGTCCATCGTTCCTCGGCCAAAAAGCCAGTCTCCTTTTACCATATCTTTTTGTACGTGCGCCGGAACTTGTTCCATATCATTATAAAAAGTACTCGTTAACGTATCAGCGTGAAAAGCATCCTTTTTCCACTGTCCATAATCTTGTACATCCACTACATCGTAATGACTGACTAATACAACTGTTTTATTCGTATTTTTCCCTTCAACAAAAGCTGTGACAATCGATCGCCCGTCTCCTGTTGAATGAAGCTCAACTTGCTCGTTTTTTTGAAAGTAAGGCAGCTTCAATAAATACGACGCTATCGATTCAGCCATTTCCACTTCTGCCATCGTTCCTGTCACGCTAGGTATAGAAACCAATTCGCTTACAAGCTTCTTTAACTGTTCTCTTGTTTGATACAAAGATGTTTTGTTCGACATACCCTTCATCTCTTTCCTTTTTCTAAATTTTCCATCAAACAAAACGATTCGTCAATCCCTTTGACAGAGACCCTTTCATTCTATCCCTATGTATCATAGTATGCGCTTCCTTGACGCAAATGATAAAAAAAGAGTGCGCGGCTAGGGCTAGCACCGCACACTCTTTTTTTTACTTTTCGTCATCTTCTAAAAAGTCTAGGATACGATCAATAAGCTGTTCGCTTCCTGCATCGTTTCCATGTTCAAGAGACATTTCCATTTCAATGCTCCTTTCATAAAATATTCTTGTTTTATAACATACCACAATTCATTTCGAATGTAACCTTTAATTTGTGTAAAAATTTCGACAATTTATGATTAATTTTGAAACCTAGTGAGTAATGATTATACCCACCAGATTCTTCAATTGTCAAAAAACATGCTTTCTATTTAAAAACACTTTAAAAATAGAGGCGCGAGCAGACTTCTATAAAAGACAGCCTACTCGCTCAAGCTTGGAACAGCATGATGAATAAATTTCTAGTTCATTTGCTTTTTGTACATCTTTAATATCTATGCCTACAGCATATGTACGAACATGGTTTTCGACCACAATTTCATAAAATGTTTCTAATTCACGATAAGCTACTTGATAATGCTTTCCTAATAATTTTACGGCTTCCTTTAATGCTTTCTCTCCTGTATGTGCTGCAACTGCTGTATGACTCATAAAACCCTCTCCTTTTAGAAAAATAAAAAAAACTCATTTTGCTTTGATGCAAAATGAGTTTTTCACCCGTTTTATCACCCAAAGCACATGCTTTGCTGGTAGGAGCACCTTACATTCGTAGGTTGCTGTGGAGTCAAAGAGCCAGATCTCTCGTCCACTCGTGATAACTTTTTTAATTTAAAATTTATTTTATCAAACAATTCCATCCGCGTAAATAGAAAAATAAAAATATTTTAATTTTTTTGGTAATGGAATGAATTCAAAAAGTCAAAGCTTAGATTAGCAAAATAAGAAGCTGCTACAAGTAATGCCTCTTCATTTAATGAAAAAGAAGGATGGTGCCATTCATATTCTCCAGCCGTACCCATCCATACAAAAAATCCTGGTACACGCTGCTGATATACGGCAAAATCTTCTCCTCCAGGCGATTGTTCAGCTTCTACGACTTGATAACTAAGATTCTCTGCAGCGTTAATAACCAATTTTTCCAGCGTATCATCATTGTTTACTACAGGAAGATACGGATACCATTTAACGTCTACTGAAGCCCCGAAAGCTGCTCCAATCCCTTCAGCAGTTCGTTTCATAAGAGCCGGTATTTTTTCTCTCGCTTCTTCTTGAAAGGTACGCACCGTTCCTTCAAGCGTTACTTTGTCAGGAATGACGTTCCACGAGCTCCCTCCGTGGATTTGAGTTATGCTGACAACAACATTTTGAAATGGACTGAGATTACGGCTGACAATGGTTTGTAAACTAGTAACAATTTGACCAGCAGCAGCAATCGGATCTACTGTTTTTTCAGGGATGCCCGCGTGACCTCCTACTCCTTTGACGTCAATTTCAAAACGATCAACACTTGCCATTAAAGGTCCCGATTTGATACCAATGGTTCCTACAGGAAGATCCGGTTTGTTATGCATCCCAAATATCGCTTCTACTCCGTCGAGCACACCTTTTTCAACTAGCATTTTTGCCCCAGAAGCCGTTTCTTCGGCCGGTTGAAAGATAAATCGAACCGTACCGCAAAGCTCCTGCTGACGCTCTTTGAGAAGAATGGCTGCTCCGATTATAGAAGCCGTATGAAAATCATGTCCGCATGCGTGCATAACACCGTTCACTTCAGAAGCAAATGGCAGATTGGTTTTTTCTTCAATTGGCAGCGCATCAATATCAGCTCGAATAGCGATAGTAGGTCCCGGCTTTCCTCCCACAATTTCCGCTACTGCTCCCACGTCTAAATGGAATGCATCCGCTATAGAAATATCGTAGTGCTTTAACCACTTTTTAATACGTTTAGTTGTTTCATATTCTTTCATTGAAAGCTCTGGAAACCGGTGCAGCTCACGGCGTATGTCTATTAGCGTATTTAGTAGTAATTGATCTGTCATATTTATCACTCTTTCACATTTCTTAATTTAGACCACTTCTCTATCTTTTACGACAAAGAGTGTACCTCATTGAATTTTTTATAAAGAAATACGGTCGTATAGCCTTGTGCAAGGTGCTTTTCTTTAGCTTGAACATATCCTTTTCGTTCATACATCTCAACTAACCAAGGATGTTCTTTTGCTGTTCCTAAAGACACACCTGGCGATTTAAACGTATTCTTTATTACCTCTTCCTCTACTAGATGCAGCAGCTTAGATCCAACGCCTTTCCTGGCAAGCGACGGGTCCACTGCAAACCACCAAAAATGCGGAACAGCAAACGGACCTGGATGTTCTCCCCAAGGCATTCGTATAGATACAGTGGCAGCGATTCTTTTATCTTCTTCATATACATAGCAAAGGTTTTGAGAAATATTTTTCTTAACGAGGGCAAGATCAGCAGTAGCTGCTAAGAAAGGAATGCCTAGCTCTCGAATAGGCTTATATGCTTGTAGAGTTAAGTTCAATAAGTTATCCGCGTCGTCATTTGTTGCCAAACGGAATTCATTTTTCATCTCTTTGTCTCCTTATATAGTACTTAAATATTTTATTTAACTTATAAGTTTACTAAGAATTAAAAAAGACAGACTGCCGCCTTGCGTACTCACTATACAACTGCTTTAATAACGTGTCAATTCTATTTATCGTTTTCTATAAAAGATATAAATAAAACAAATACACGCAGAAAACTGCGCGTATTACGTACATATCAAGATAGACTTCAGGACTCACTTACCGTAGCTTTTAAATTAGCTGCCAACATCACAAGTTCTTCTATAGATGCTAACTCTTCTTGTGAAGCCGCAGCTACTTCTTCAGCGTAAGCAGCTGCTTGTTTAGCAACCTCCGAAAGGGTCATGACGGACTCCATTACTTTGAACGAATACCCATCAATCTCTCCTGTTGCTTTTGTCATTTTGTTCATTTGTTCTTGAGCGGCAAAGACATCTTCCATAATTGTGGAAAACTGTTGCGTTACATCTTCGACAGTGGCAATACCAAGCGTGACTTCTTCCGTATTCACTTCCATGTTTTGATAAGCCCGCTTTGCCTGTACTTCAATTTCTTTTAACAAATGACTGATTTGTATAGCGGACGTTTTAGATTCTTCCGCTAGCTTACGTACTTCCCCTGCCACTACAGCAAAACCTTTTCCATGTTCTCCAGCCCTTGCAGCTTCAATAGCAGCATTAAGTGCAAGAAGATTTGTTTGTTCAGCAATTCTTGTAATCGTATTAATAATGCGGCCAATCTCTGCGGAACGATCTTCGAGTCCCTTTACTTCACTGGTCGATATCTTAACGGTTTCATAGATTTTATTCATTTGATTCGTCACATCTTTCACCGCAACATTTCCGGTAGAAGCATGTTCAGAGGCTCTGTTCATCGATTGTTGTACCTTTGAAGAATGATCAGTCATTTTCTGAAGCAGCTTGGCCATATCCACCATAGCTTGCTCGGTTTCAACCACACTTAGCAACTGCTTATCAGAACCCGCAGCAATTTCTTGAATCGACATCGTAACTTCTGTCACAGCTGTTTTTGTTTCCTCCATGCTTACAAGCAATTGCTCTGAGGAATGACTGACCGTGCTCTTTGTTTTACTTATTTTCTGACGCAGCATTCTCATGTGAGTCATCATTTCATTAAATGAAGATATGAGTGTACTAATCTCATTTTTCCCTTTCAAAGGAACAACATCTACAGATAAATCGCCGTTTGAAATCCCTTTCATTGTTTTTGACAAATTTTCAACCGCAATTATGTAGCGACGTATGATAAAATAGAACACGGTAGTTGTAAAAGAAACAAACAGAAATGTAATCACTAGCGTAATCGAAGCTGCTTGCTCTTGTTTCACAATAAGATAATAATTGGTTACTTCAATTACAGTAGATGTTATGGCCATCATGGCTGCAATCATACATAGCATTTTCATGCGTAAACTTTGAAAAGCTTTTTTCATTTTTTCATCCCCTATACAATCTAAAGACATAGAATGTCTAATCTATATTAGTAGTATCGGCATATTTTTATATTTTTTTGTAAAAACTAAAGAAGAATTGAAACAATTATTATTGGCGCTTTTCCACTAAATATTGGAATACATATCTTCCTGCAAGGCGCTGCAACAGCAGTTGATAACTGTCTGATTATTCTTTCATTTGACCAAACTCTACCTTTGCTTATAAAATGAAGATTTGTAGAAAGGAGTACGAAAAATTTTATGTATACGTATCAAACAGGCAATCAAACAATTGACTACAAAATTGAAGTCGTTCCAAATAGAACCGATATCACGGTGCAAATTTGTGACAAAGAAGGGGTAAAAGTTATTATCCCAAGAGGTCTTAATGAAAACAATGTGCGTTCAATCATCGCACGCAAAGCAACATGGATTTTAAAACAACTAAACGGTTCACAACCAGCTGAGGAAAAGCCAGCTGCTCCAAAGAAAGAAGCAGTAAAAAAAGAAACAGCTAAAAAAGAGGCTCCTAAAGCAGCAGCTTCTGCAGCTAAAACTGGTTCTTTTGAAGAAGGAGACAAATTCCCTTACCTAGGGCGTCAATACCGCTTAAACATCGTTCGTGGAGATGTAGCAAAGGCTGAAATGACATTCCGTGCAAAATTCATTGCTACAGTACCTGAAAGCTGGAACGAGCAGCAAACAAATGAAGGTATTGGACAACTATTAACAGAATGGTACCAAGGCCGCGCAGGCGAAAAATTCCAAGAAGCTTTGAAATCTGTTAAAAAAGCAGCTGACAATGCTCCTGAATCTGTTAAGTGGGACGAGTTAGGTGAAGAATACGCTACGACTCAAGATAATACAATCGTATTAAACTGGCGTTTGCTAACAGCTCCTCTTGCAACAATTGAATATGTCATTGCTTCTCAATTTACAAATGCAGATGAGTTATTCGAAGATGCAGCTGAACGCAAACAGTGGTTAAGCGATAACACCCTAAACGCATTTTAAGTTTATACATAAAAAAAGCACGCGGCGAACGCGTGCTTTTTTTATTTTGATACAAGAGTCTTACTGCTCAAAAATTAGTTAACCTCATAGGTTCATTCAAGCGCATTTTATAAAGAAATATATAATATACATGTTTAAAGGTTTATTAATCTAATTTTAAAAGCAGTAAGTAAGACTAAACTGATTCTATAAAAAACTGCTTTTTATCCTTTTAGTACTCTAAACGCTTCTCTTACTTTTCGTGCAAAATCTAACGGTGGCTCTACGGATTCAAAGTGCATATACATTGCTCTCGGTTCTTCAAATAGCCAATGGTTGTGAACGGCCGTAACCTTAATATCTCTTTTTCTAAGCTCCGTTAATAATGGATTTACCTCTTCTTGCAAAAGCACGGTTTCACCTAGATTTAGCGCTCTTCCTTTGCTATCTAAATCTTCAAAAGTGAAAAATTGAGGGGTAACTAATGGAGAGCGCGTAGGACGCCCTAAAATTTTAAAACGAATCGTACGAAACTTTTGTACTAAACAAACGCCATTTTCATCTAAACTGCCTTGTCCACCTAGAATTCTCGCAAACTCCTGACATAGACTCTTTTTATTTTCCCAACTCATTATCCTGACTTCCTCTCTTATAATAACTTGTCCTTTCTTAATAAATATATGTGAAAGTTATTAAATAGAAACGGCAAACGCACAAGAAAACTACCTATTTGATAAATCCTTATTAGCAAAAGTCATATTTATTTTTCTTTGTTCATATCAATAGCATGTATTTTTGAATTTAACTAAAAAGAGAAATTCAGATGCCCATTTAAATAATTTACTTAAACAGTTTTTAAAAATTGAATTTATAGGAGGAAGTAAAATGAAAAAAATAGGCAAAGATGATTTTATTTCAGGGTTTGTTCCTCATCATAATCATGGCTCAGTGGACTACACTTCCGTTGCGTCAGGACATGTCCATCAGTGTCTCGATGTAACGTCTCCTCCAATTCACAGCGAGGATGGAAGCCACATTCACTATACAGAAGGCTATGTTGTTTTTGAAGACGGACATACACATCATTACAAAGCCTACTCTGGTCCCGCTATTCCCATTGGCAACGGTATGCATGTTCACTATTATGACTTTTACACCAGCGAAGACAACCAGCATCGGCATCATGTCAAAGGCGTAGACCACCCTGCTCCAGGTGATAGATAATGAAACAATTTAATGCAATTAGATCAAAGTCTCATCTTGCGTTTATATAAAATCTTTAGTAAAAGTGAGGCTGGAACAACAGTATCTTAGCCCAAGTGAAAAACGAACCATTGATCAACATGTTTGATGAGGGGTTCGTTTTTTTGTTACTTGAATACAGCTTCATCTGTTTCGTTCCTTCTGGCAGTTGATTGAAGGGCAAGGCAAAGACTCCTGCTGGAAAAGCGGAACAGGTGAGACCCCGCAGGAGCGCAAGCGACGAGGAGGCTCAGCGGCCGACCGCTGAAAGCGAAGCCTTCCTTGTACGGAAATCAACTGCGGTGTCATAAGCGGTTCAGCTCATGTATCTCATTTGTTCGTCTTTAGGTTGGATTCATTTGAATATGTCACAGCCTCTTTGTACATATATGATTTAAATGAAAGGCTCTCCCCCTGCTTAATGTGCTTAAGCAAAAAAGGATACGCGAGCTCTTTATTCCAAAAATTCGACATACCAGGTCTTTGGACATGTCAAACCTTCTACACCAATCGATATATTGTGTTTTAAAAGAAAGATATATATAATCAAGAAAATGTTTGATTTTGTTTAAATGTGGATACGTATACCTATAAGCAAGATAGCAAACACTTAAGACAAGTGGTTACGCTGTAAAAGGTGTAATGACCATGTAAAGAAAGGAAGTGCAGCTTATGAAAGGACAGAGCTTTTTTATTTTAGGACTTATATTTGCTCTTATCATTGCTGTTTTAGCTGTAATTAACAACGATCCTGTACAATTTAACTATGTATTTGGTTCGCAAAAATGGCCTCTTATTTTAATCATCTTAACAACGGCTGTGTTTGGAGGAGTTGTTGCTGCTTCATTGAGCTTTGTAAAAATTGTTCAACTAAGAGGACAAGTGAAACAGAAAAACAAGCGAATTGCTGAACTGGAAGAAGAAATCAAGCAGCATAAGCCTGTTGAGCCTGTTGAGCCTGTTGTGGAAGAAGAGCCAAATCAACCAGCTACTCGCACTGAGCGCGCTCAGTTATAATAAAGAAAAGTCGTTATTCTCTAGAATAACGGCTTTTTTCATTTTTTGTTCCGCCAAGCATATTTTCGGGATACACGCATAAACAGATAGATATGGAAAACTTTAGTTCTGAATGGTACAATCAACACTGTTATATCTCTATGAAAAACTTAAATTGACAGTCTTACCGTTAAGAAGGTGTTCATCCATTATGATCAATAAAAAAATAAAGCGTGAAATTCTTACATACACAAGCGTCATCCTCGGCACCGTTTTGCTTTCTGTTGTCGTTCAGCACTATTGGTTTCAGCCCTACACTGTGAAAGGTGATTCTATGAAGCCTATTTTGCACGAAGGCAATCGAATTATTATTAACAAACACAGCAAGCTGGAGCGCTTTGACATTGTTGTTTTACAAGCTCCCTATAGCAGTGATTTTCTAGTCAAGCGGATTGTGGGCTTACCTGGAGAAACAGTCGAATACAAAGATGATGTTCTGTATATAAATAACAAGGTCAAAAAAGAGCCGCATCTCCATAAATACTTATCTAAAGTGCCTGCTTACGAGCGATTTACTGAAAACTTTTCCACGTATGAACTGTCTCCAGACGGCACGATACCGGATGGATACGTATTAGTGCTAGGTGACAACAGACGCATAAGCCGGGACGGAAGACATTTTGGCCTCACCCCCATTTCTTCAATCATGGGAGAAGTCAACATGAAATATTGGCCTTTAAACGAAATGACTTTTATGCACTAACACATAAAAAGAGGTTGAGGCATAACGAAATGAATCCAACTTAAAGACGAACAAATGGGATACATGAGCTGAACCGCTTGTGACACCTATGTTCACCATAACAAACAAAAACGAACCACTAATCAGTCAGACATGTTGATTAGTGGTTCGTTTTTCACTTCAGCTAAAATACTTTTGTTCCAGCCTCTTTTTATTTTGGATTTTCTTTGTTTTCTACATGCTGTTCTTCTGCAAATTCTGTGTCATACGCTAGTTTTCGCTTAAAAGCCGGGCGCGTTCTCGCTGTATGCTTTGTTTCAATATGGTTGAATAAGTAGCGGTGAACAAAAACCTCGGCAAATGTAATAATTGCTGCAGAAATAATACTTCCCCAAGCAATTTGAACGTAGCTGTCTAATAACAATGTGCCAAAAATCCATACGCTCATATATGTTAGAACAAATTCAACAATAATGGCATCACGGTTGCCCACTCGAGGCAGTACAATTCGATCCACTACTAGATATGTCACAACTGTCGTTAGCAAGCTAAAAGAAATAATGTCTCCGATGGTTGCATCAAAAAACAAATCAAGGCCTATACCAAACGCAATAAGTGCCGCTGCAAATTTAATAAGCAATAATGTTGCATGATTCATATTTGAACCCTCCTTTTTCTATATTAATTTGAACAAAAATAGGGAAATTAATACCTTTTTTGCCAAGAAGGGTATAATATAAGCAAAGCCAGTACGTTTGAGACAGCTCTAGCGTACAACAATGATTTGGGAGATGTTGTAATGATTGTACTAGAAAATAGCGAAATGAAAGTCAGCATTGAAGAAAAAGGAGCGGAAGTTGTAGAAGTATTTCATAAAGAAAAAGGCCTGCAGTTTATGTGGAGCGGAGACCCCGCTTATTGGGGACGAGTATCGCCCGTATTGTTTCCAATCGTAGGCCGATTAAAAAATGATCAGTATACCGTTGATCAGCGCGAATACTCTTTGCCTCAGCACGGCTTTTTACGTGATTCTACTTTCAGCGTGATTGAGCAAACAAACGAAACTACACGGCTGAAATTCGCCACAAACGGCCGTTTTAAAGACGTGTATCCGTTTGAATGTTCAGTTGAAATTAGCTACCGGCTGGAAAACAACCGATTAACGTTTCAGTGGAAAGTAGTAAATGAAGATAAAGAGGATATGTATTTTTCAATTGGAGCCCACCCTGCTTTTCGTATTCCGTTACGTGAAAACGAGCAGATTTCTGATTACTTTTTAGAAATAGAGCCTTCTGAAACTACGCCGAAGGAATTTGTATTAAAAGACGCTCTTATTCATGAAAAAGGGGCTGCAGAAAACTTGCACAAGCTGCCGCTAAGCGCAGATTTATTTGCAAATGATGCGTTAATTTTTAGTCATATTGACGGAATTACGATTAAATCGCCGGTTAATGAAAATCATATTAACGTTCAGTTTAATGATTTCCCGTATGTCGGTATTTGGTCAAAGTATGATGCAGAAAATCATACAATCGCTCCATTTCTTTGCATCGAACCTTGGTTTGGAATTGCAGATACGCATGACCACAACGGAAATTTCAAAGAAAAATTAGGCATCAACCGTTTATCAAAAGACGGTGTATTTCAAACAGAATTCTCTGTTTCCTTTAGCTAATGCAACACATAACAAAATCAATCCAATCAACAGCTAGAAGCAGTTAAATAGATTAAACCCGCGTTCACCATAACAATAAAAAGATCCGAACGATTACTCGTTCGGATCTTCCTTTAACTAACATATTTTTGTCCCAGCCTCTTTTATATTAGTTATTTACAACATCGCTATTTTTTAGCGCATGGACTTGCTCTATTAGCTTCTGAACGTATTCTTCGCTGAGTACACCTGTTGCTCCTCGAATAATTTCAGTCGAATAGTGATCCGGAGGTGCGACTTCTTTTTCTTTATTTAACACAAAAAAAGTAAGAACATGATCCACCATCTTACCTTCATGCTCGACAGAAATAATAGCAGGACGATAGCCGTTATTATCTACCCCTTCTCTGCCATACAAATACGTAATTGCTTCGGGCGGCACGCGGTACAGTTTGCCTTCAACAACTCCGCCTTCTTCAACCATGTCTGCACGTCCTCCGTCATGAATAACGTGGTTATATCGAAGCGTATAGCCTTTAAAAACAGCTCTGCCAAGACAGTCTTGGAAATGCTGGTCAACGCCGTGCTTAATAAAACGATCGTTATCCATACATGAACCGTAAGCAAAATACAGCATGCCTTCTAATAAATCTTCTTTCCATACGCGCCAGTTTCCGCCTGGGATAAATTCTTGCAGCAGGGAACGGTCTCTTGCTACATACACAACGGCTTCAAATTCACCTTGGTCCGTTTCAACCGTTTGCACAATTTTATCATATTCATTGTCTTTATGACCTTCGTGAATGTACCCTTCTAATTCATCAAGCGCCTTCCACATAAGCTGATCGGTCACTTCATATACTTCTCCGTACGTAATATGTTCACTGTCAATATCGAGCATAGGATAGCCGTGCTTAGTGTCATATAATTTCCCTTTCGTTTTTGCCTGTTTGGCAATTGAGCGCGCATGATGCAGCAATCCGTGATTACCTTCTCCTTCAAGAAGCGTTCCGTATACAAATAAATAATTGCACATACTCCTTATTCCCCCTCTTTCTCTTCATAAAGCTCTAGCGGTAACCCGTCCGGATCAGCAAAAAATGTGAATTTTTTTCCCGTTAGTTCATCTACCCTAATAGGTTCCACATCAATCCCTTGCTGCTCTAGTTCACGCTTGGAATCCTCTACGCTTTCAACCGCAAAAGCTAAATGGCGTAAGCCGCACGCTTCAGGTCTTGAAGGACGCTGTGGCGGATTTGGAAACGAGAACAACTCAATTTGATAGCCAGGAGCTACTTCTAAATCTAGCTTATATGAATCTCTTTCTTTTCTATATGTTTCTTCTATAATCTTGCATCCTAACACATTTACATAAAAAGCTTTTGAACGTTCATAATTACTTCCTATAATGGCTACGTGGTGCATTCGTTTTAAATTCATTTCATTCTCCCATAAAAACCCTTTTCTAATCATCCTACACAAAATGCCGGCAAACATCAAATAATTACGTTATCACCTTTGACTAGAGTGATAAAAGTCACGGACATAGTGTCTCATAACAAGTAATATAACAACGAGGTGAATAACATGATTTCGTTAACATTTAAATCTAGAATTGACAGAACTCAAAATTTAGATTCGTTAAAAGAAGAAGCTGCTATTATGCACCGTATTGCTGATCAGCTATCTCCAATGAGCTCTGAGTTCATAGAATATACTGAACGTATTCAATATGTGTATGAACGCATGCACATTATCGTACGTCATCCTACTAAAAAACTCGCTTAATATAAGCGAGTTTTTTTTATAAAATCTTTGTCAAACTACCTTATTTTGAGATATACTGAATGCTAATAAAAAAATGAAACTTTTTGATCTTACGCGCGTATACTTAATTACGATAGGATAAAAGATAAATAGTTGCGTAGATAAAAACCATCACGTGATGGTTGACATAGTTAAAGGAGGTGGTATTCTGATGGGGTTGCGACATACAAAATTGGCGAACTTGCAGAGATGGCACATGTAACGAAGCGCACGGTTGACTATTATACTAACATTGGGTTGTTAAAAGCAGAACGCTCTGCTTCTAACTATCGCTTTTATAACGAAGAAGCGCTGAAACGTCTTTACTTAATTGAAAAATTAAAAAGCGAAGGCCGTTCTCTTGAAGAGATTTCTTCTCTCTTTTCTGTAGAGCAATCCGAGAATAGCCACTCCAAAGACGAATTAGCATCCAAATTTTACGTACTAAACGACAGTTTAAAAGAAGTTGCACCGCTTATGGAAAAGCTTAACGAAGAAGATCGAAAAGTAATGATGAATGGGCTTTCACCAGAAAGCGTCACTCTTTTGCACTCTTTACTGCTGCTGCTGTCGTAAATTTATTATTTACAGGAGGTGTTTACTTACTTTATAGCACTATAAAGTAAGTATATTCATTGATAACCATTAACTTAATTATTTTTGCGATTTTAATTGTACTCACTGCTTTTTTCGTTGCTTCAGAGTTTGCAATTGTGAAGCTTCGTAGTTCACGGGTAGATCAACTTGTTGCTGAAGGCAAAAAAGGAGCGAATGCGGTTAAAACCGTAACGACACACTTAGATGAGTATTTATCTGCGTGTCAGCTTGGTATTACGATTACTGCTTTAGGACTCGGTTGGTTAGGAGAACCGACTGTTGCGAAGATTTTGGAACCTCTGTTTGAAGAACTTGGTGTTGCTGCATCTTTAACACATATTCTTTCATTCATTATCGCATTTGCGCTTGTAACGTTTGTTCACGTAGTCGTTGGTGAATTAGCGCCAAAAACATTTGCGATTCAAAAAGCTGAAACAGTTACGTTATTGTTTGCTCGTCCGTTAATTTTATTCTATAAAATCATGTTCCCTTTCATTTGGTTACTCAATGGTTCTGCCCGTTTGTTAACTGGCATGTTTGGATTAAAGCCAGCTTCAGAGCATGAACTTGCGCACAGTGAAGAAGAGCTGCGCATTATTTTATCAGAAAGTTTTAAAGGCGGGGAAATTAACCAGTCTGAATATAAGTACGTGAACAACATTTTTGAATTCGATAACCGTGTTGCTCGCGAAATCATGGTACCAAGAACAGAAATTTCAGCTGTTTCTGAAGACGACAGCATTGAAGATTTCTTAAAGCTTGCTGTAGAAGACCGCTACACCCGTTACCCTGTTACCGTTGACGGAGACAAAGATAACATTATCGGCTTAGTCAACGTCAAAGAGATTCTAAACGATGTCGTAATTAACGATGCGTTAAAAAAGCAAAGCGTGAAGCTTTATATGAATCCTATTATTCAAGTAATTGAAACCGTAGCGATTCAAGACCTACTGCGCTCGATGCAGAAGAAACGTACGCATATGGCCGTGTTGATTGACGAGTACGGCGGTACGGCTGGTATCGTTACCGTTGAAGATATTTTAGAAGAAATCGTTGGAGAAATTCGAGATGAGTTTGATACAGATGAAAAGCCGCTTGTTCAAAAAATCAGCGATCAGCACTTTGTCTTTAACTCAAAAGTACTGCTTGAAGAAGTCAACGAAGTGCTTCATATCGAAATTGAAAACGATGATATCGATACAATCGGCGGCTGGATGCTGATGCAAAATATCGATATTCAAGAAGGCGAATCGTTCAAACTTTTTGGATACGAGTTTATTGCAAAAGAAATGGACGGTCACCAAATGAAAGAAGTGGAAGTACGTGCCCTTCCTGAGGAAGAACGCGTGCAGCCTGAAAGCCATTCACCAGAACAAGAAGTTACACAAGCATAATAGAAAGAGCCGCTTCTTCATGAAGCGGCTCTTTTTTTATGATTGTTTACTCTTAATCATGCAGCAGCTTATACACAACGTTCTCTTCTGCGTCTTCCCCAGTCTTTTCCTTCGCTTGGTCCATCGTGCCGACAAACTCCAGCTTTCCTTCCTTTAAGACGGCAAACCGATCACACACGCCTAAAATTTCATTCAAATCATGGGTGATATAGATAATCGTCTTTCCTTTTGCCGCCAGCTGTTTAATATAACGAATGATCTCAAGCTTGGACTGCAAATCAATTCCGACTGTCGGCTCGTCCATTAACAAAACGGACGGTTCATGAATAAGTGAAACGGCTATATTCAGCTTTCGCTTCATGCCTCCTGATAAATTTTTCACTTTATCCTTCCATCTTCCTTCGAGCTGTACAGCTGAGCAAAGAGACTGAAGCTGTTCATTCGACAAAGAGCGTGAAGTCATTTTGCTCCACATTTTCATGTTTTCTTTTACGCTAAGCTCTTCCCACAGCGCTATGTCTTGTGGAACGTAGCCAATGACTTCTCGTATCGCTTTTTGATTTTTCTTAAGCGATAAGCCTCCAATCGTGACATTCCCGCTTGAAGGAGCCGTAATGGTAGACAAAATAGACAGAAGCGTTGACTTACCAGCGCCGTTTGGTCCTAAAAGACCAATGACTTCTCCACTTTCTACGGTCAGCGTAACATTTGCTAACGATTGTTTTTTTCCGTATGTTTTGCTAACATTGTTAATTTCAATCATTTAATGCTCCTCACATTCCACACTATTTTAAACGTGCACAAACATATGCATCCAATGGAAACAGCTATCTCTTTCCAAATGAACGTAAGCGGCAGTGTATGCTGATACAGAAGCAGATGCTGCGGAAGCCACTGACTTATTCTTTCAATCGTTGCAGAAAGCTCTCCTACCGGGAAAAAGCTCCCTCCTATTATGCTGAGTCCTGTGACTGTGACGACGCTGATCATATAATAAGAGCCAACTCGCTGACT
Source organism: Priestia sp. 179-F W1.4 NHS (assembly GCF_045369295.1). Lineage (NCBI taxonomy): Bacteria > Bacillati > Bacillota > Bacilli > Caryophanales > Bacillaceae > Priestia > Priestia sp. 179-F W1.4 NHS. The sequence continues at coordinate 568,270 of NZ_JBIQFF010000002.1, forward strand.
TTCACTTGCAAGCCACGTGCTAAAAGCAACGCACACAATCACATAGATACACATATACAGCAGCACACCGTAAGACTCTGCTCCATACAGCCATTCAAATAGAGCAAAACTGATGAGAGCTTGAAGCACGTATAGCACAGCATAAGCGGCGCTGACGCTTCGAATATAACCATAAAGTCCTTTTTGCATGGTCTTCATTCGTTTAAAAAGATGACTCCGCTCTTTAATCATCCAATCTGATGTAATGCAGCAAAGTAAAAGCGTAAAAAATCCCCATAGCGGCACGTATCCGGTCATTTGAACGCTCCCTTGCTTCTTATACTTCTTCGTTCCTTGCGCCTCGTAATCAATTGTCATCAGCGGCTTTGGTTTCCACTGGTTATCGGTATAGTGATACGCTTCTTTCCATAAATCCGGTCCTGCATGAATGTGATAGACTTTATATAAAAAACGCACTTCATTTGCGGCTTTAACATTTGTCGTTAACCGTGTCACTTCACTGGCCACGACTTCTCGAACCGCTTCTGTCGCAACGGAAGAAGGCAGCGTAAGCAAATCAATGACTCCTTGATAATTCCCCGCTGCTACTTCTTGCTGAAATCCGTTAGGAAACACAAAAATGCTGTCAATTTTATTTTTCTCCAGCTGCTTTCTCGCTTGTTCTTCATTCATAGAAAGAAACTGAATTTCTGTTGTTTTCCGCAGTCGATCCAGCACTTGTTTAGACATGTTGCTGTGGTCTTGATCGACAAGAGCAACGGGTATTTTTGAATCACTTTGTACTTTTGCTAAAAACGAGCTGCTGATGACCGTTCCTATTAAAGGTAAAAAGAAAATCATGACAATAAGCATAGGACGCTTCAGCAGCTGCTTTATTTTTTCACTGATCATTTTCTCCACCGCCTTTGCAAAGTCATCACGTAGCCAACAGCAAGAACAAAACTTCCTGCTGCCGTAATGAGAATAGGCTTAAGGTAAAGAAAAGCTTCGTTTGTGTTATATCCATCAAATTCATAAAATAACAGCTCCAAGACGCGGGTGTTGAGTGACCATTTTTGAAAACCACTAGCCCAGTCTGGTAAATAGACGACCGGCACAACATGTCCGCTTAAAACCGCACTCAGCAAAATAAACAGCATGCCGGTTAGTTGATAAGCTTTTTGTGATAAAAAAAGAACCCGAAGAAGTAAAAACAAACATAAAAAAGCAAACAAACTTCCGCTTATCCCTAGAAAAAGCTCTCCGTACGTACCGGTTACAGGCAGTTTCAGTCCTTTAATGATGCTTCCAAACAATACGACAGATACCGGTAGCAAAAGAACAAACAGAGCCGTCATCTGCGCTAAATAAATGCGAAGAAACGATACACCTCTTGTTTTCATTCGATCCAGCACGGGAGAAGTCTGCGTTTCACTAGCAAGCAGCCATCCGCCGTAGCTCCAAATCATAAGTAGCAAAGCAGCAAAAGACAGGACATAATATTGCTTCATATCCTGCTGGAAGAAACTCGTTTCTACTTGTTCATCAAATAAACTTCCTCTATCTAATACATGAAGCCCAAACGTTACTAAGCTCTTCTTAAATTCTGCGCGTCTCTTTTCATCGGAAACATTTTCTTTTTCTAAAAAGGCATCAACCGTATTAATACCGCTTTGAGCGGCTGACGTGTAGTCGGCTGCACTTTCCATCACGTAGCGAAACACCTGTGACTGAAGCGGCTTATTGTTGTTTCCAATGACGTGTAAAGGCTGATTTTTCCCATGAGCAATATCGTGACTAAAACCTTTTGGCAGTGTTACAATGGCTGCCACTTTATTTTGCTGCAGCAGCTGTTTAGCTTTCTCTTCATTCGTATAAAGCGGCTTCATGATCTTGCGAAGCTTACCTTCAGTCAGCTGTTCGATGACGTACTTCGTCTGTGCAGTATCATCTTTATCCACAATGGCCACGGGAAACCGATTGACTTTCTCCTCACCTTGCATGGTCTGACTAATAATGATCCCTGCTCCAAGTAAAAACAGAGCAGGGATCATTATTAGCAGTATGAGAGATTTTATATTTTTCAATAGAGCTTTACATGTAAAAAGAGTCAAAGAGAAATATATCTTCATCTGCTTTGCACCTTTTAGTAACCAGCGGTTCCCATATTCATCATGAGACCTTGAACATTTTTAGCGAAATTTTCTTGAATCGACAGCATATCTTCAGGCGTTACATCTTTTACGTTTGTCGCATTAGATGCGTCAAGCTCTGGAATAGAGGCTGATTTTTTTAATTGAGAAGCAGAGTCAATTTTTAACGTAACGTTTGCAGGATCTGCTTTTGGTCCTATTTTTGTACGAATATCAAACGAATAATCTGCTTTTCCTTTTGAAGCACTTATTGCTTGATTCTGCTTTACTTCTCCGTTTACTACTAGATCTTCTTGATCACCTAAGTCTAAAGAGAAAGTACGGTCAGCCGTCTGTTTTGCATCGGTTTTACCGTTGATTACTGAATTCATTTTAAACGTCATATTCGTGTCTTCATCTTTTGAATCTTTTGTTAACAAATGAATAGACATGTTTTCTTTTCTCTTTTCACTTTCCGTTGTTACGTCATTTTTCATATCAAACGTAAATGCATCATCGGTAGTGCTATCGGTTAGGACTGCTTTGAACTGCTTAGCCGTTTTGTTATCTTCATACGGAATATTTTTAGTTACGACGTTAAGTTTTCCTTTATCGTTAGAAGCATTTTTTACGCCAATGTTCATATCGCGAGCTACAACAACATCATCTTGAACGTACACAGTTGATTTAACACCGCCAGGGTAAGTCGTATCTTTTGCTTCTTTTTGGAAGTCTTGAAGACTTTCTTTTACTGATTTTTTCAATTCTTTTGGATCTGCCATATCTTTTAATTCTGGATTTGTCGCTGCTGAAGATTTAAACAGCTTAGACACGTGATTTGCATAGATAGTATGAAGCTTGTCATCTTTCGCTACCTTCGCAATAAGCTTATCCATAAATTGTTTTGTTTCTTTGTCAGACATGTTAAGCGTCACGCTTGTTAACTGAAGCGTTTTGCCATTTGTTTTATAATCCACATTTTTTTCTTTTGTAAAATAATCGCTGTCTAGCTGATCATAAATGAACGTTCCATACTCTTTTGCAATGTAGGTTTTTTCTTTTTCCGTTAACTTTAAGTCTTCTAAACTTACGTTACTCGTGTTAATATCAAGCGTTTCAGGACCTGAATACGAAGGATCGAACTTACGCGCTACCTGTCCATATTCGTCTAAGTTTAAATAGAAATATTCATTTGCTAGAATCGGGGCTTTAAAGCCTATTCTTTCTTTCGTTTGAAAACCTTCTAGGTCAAGCGCTTTTGAACCGCCGATATTAAGAGCCAGTGAACCGTATGCTTCACTTTTTTTCGGATCTTGTTCCGCTTTAATTTTAATTTCAGCTTTACTGATAAGATCTTGAATCATTTTAAAGCTTGGATCATACGAAAGTGAATCCATGTTAAAGCCGCCTTTGACAGTAGCATTTGTGGTAGAAGGCTGCTTCATCGCTTTTTCCTGATAAGCCATCGTTTCACTGTACTTCGTTTCTAATTCATCTGCTGCTTTTTGATACGTATTTACTTCAGAAATTAAATATAACTGCTTAGGAGATTTTTTAAATACCGTAGCAAATGTAATTACTCCTCCAATAATCACAATTAAAGCTGCCAAAATGATAATCCATTTAGCTGGCGCTTTTTTGGGAGCGGGCGCTGTTTCTAGCGAAGCCGCTGTTTCGTCTGTTGTTCTGTTTTGATCTTTCTCACTCATCTACACCAGAACCTCCTATGTATTTTGTTAGTCACTTTGTACATGATAAGGAATGGTTTCCATAAATTCTACTACTTCGACAAAATAAGACAATAATTAGTCCGATAAACCGATGTCTTTCGGTGCAATATCGTGTGCAAAGTACTCTACTTAAGTACCCAATATATTGAAAATAAAACCAATTATTCAAAACTATCTCAATAACTATTAAAATACGTAAATGACTTATCTTCTTGTATTTTTACAATATATTCCTATAATTAAGTATTTACACCTAAGAATTACAAAGCGCAGTTTTTTCCTCTTTCCTTTCATCACATACAGGTGATATCTATGTACGTCTTTATGAAAACATGATAAAAACATCAGCGTTTTGTTCTGTTTTGAAAGGGAAATAATAATAGTGAGAAAGCTTTTTTCTTGCCTGTGACATAAAAATCGAATAAAGTATTCCTAAATACATTTCACACAATTTAATTTGAGGATAGAAAAAGGAGGATATCATTTATGAATATACGCGTCACTCCTTCTGCAAAAGAAGCGTTGCAGAACGTAGAACAAAATCAAATGATTCAGCTTTCTTTTGATCGGGGGAGCTGCGATATTGTTAATACGATTTATGAAATGAAGATCATCTCAAAGCGCAGCCTTCAACCCTATGAAAAAGTTGTAACGGTTGAAGACTTAGAGTTTATTGTTGACGATGACATGGAAGAAGTGTACGACAATGAGCTGGTGATCGATCACGCGGCAGGTGCTTTTATCTTCAAAAATCACAACCAAATTTTTAATAATCGCGTAGGACTACGCTATATCAATTCATAGAAAAAAGCAGGGAGCTCCCTGCTTTTTTTCTTGCATATGTCTTTTATCGATTGACCTTCAACCGCTCTTGGATAAATAACAACACGTTCACAAGGCTATTTTCTTCATAGACATTCACTTGCTGACGCTTAAATTCTCCTTGTTCATGGTAGTAAATAATATCTCCCGTTCCTTTGTCTTCATTCATATGTAAATGAAAACTAAGCGGCGTTGCCAAAATAGATCCGTCTTCATCTCGCTGAAGAATTTGACAAAGCGTTTGATTCCCTTGTTTTTCAGATAAAAAGTCATAGCCAAATTGACGTGCTAACTTCTCCACTTGTGCAGCAATAAGAGCTGTAATCGGTTGATTGTCTTTCATAAGCAGTATTTCTCCTTACTTCATCTCATTAGGGTTTTCTTATTAGTATACTATACCTTAAACTTCTGGAGCTAACGACTTAACCTGTGCATATCATGACCACATGTCCATCCGGATCTTTTATCGTAAAAAACGAAAAATCATCAAAAGAAGTAATCGGAGACTCAATCGTATAGTCCATCCCTTTAACAAATTCATACGCTTCTTTAATATCTTCCGTATGGAAATTAAAAATTGGATGGAGGCTAGCCGCTATTTGTTTTTCTGTTCCTTCAGGACCCGCGTCTAGTGTTAACCCCGTTTCTCCATCAATGTTAAGATTATAAACGGGGTCCTTCACCTCGCTCATCTTGTATTCTTGACTCAGTAACTCGCTATACCATTTTACTGAAGACTTTAAATTGGATACGTGGATAAATACCGTATTCATTTTGTTGAAAACAGGACTTGGTATTTTTACCCTCCTTTTTGTTTTTCTATTCATTCTATACCATTATCCACGTATCACTTTATACCTGCTACTTCCTTAAGTTTTGCTCATATATACAGAAAAGCTTGCGAATACTATTCACAAGCTTTTTCTTCATAAAAAATATGTATGCTGTACAACTACAATCACAACCGCAATTAAAATCGAAGGCAGTAAATTAGCAACTTTAATTTTAATAATTTCTAATAAATTAATTCCAATTGCTAAAATTAACACGCCGCCTACTCCTGTGACTTCGGCAATGATACTATTCATTAAATCTTGCGGCACAATCGTATTAATTTGCGTGGCAAATAACGCAATGATGCCTTCGTATAGAAACACGGGCACAGCTGAAAAAATGACGCCTATTCCAAGCGTAGTCGTTAATAATAATGAGATAAACCCATCCATCACCGCTTTTGTAAACAATACGCTGTGATCGCCGCGTATTCCGCTGTCTAATGCCCCGACAATCGCCATCGCTCCAATAACAAAAATTAACGTCCCTGTTACAAAGCCCTGTGACATACTGAATGTTTGCTTGTCATTTTGCTGTGATTGAAATTTCCGTTCAATCATATTGCCTAAAAGGTTTAGCTTTTCATCTAAATCAATGAACTCACCAATAACCGCTCCAATGGCTAAGCTCAAAATTACAATTAAAAACTGATGACTTTTAAAACCCATTTGCAAACCGAGCGTGATAACGGATAAACCCATCACTTGCATCACCGTCACGCTTACTTTTTCAGGAATGCGGTGAGCAAGCTTGCCCATTAATGTTCCTACAACAATTGCTAATCCATTGACTAATGCTCCTATAATAAACATGCCGTCACCTTTACCATGAATAATGCCGCTTCTTTTTTCATTTGTTCTACTCCCTCTCTGCTCCGCACTAGCTGTATCAAACACACTAAATTTTAACATAAAATTCTTTCAATTATGAAGAAAAGAAAAAAGAGATTGAAACGTAACTAGATTACCCCCATATAAAAACGAACAAATAGGATACATGAGCTGATTGCTTGCGACAACGCTGTTGATTTCCGTGCAAGGCTTCGCTTTCCGCGGGCGGGCGCTGAGCCTCCTCGTCGCTTACGCTCCTGCGGGGTCTCACCTGTTCCGCTTTTCCCGCAGGAGTCTTCGCCTTGCCCTCCAATCAACAGCCAGAAGCAACTAAATAGATTAAATCTACGTTCACCATCACAATAAAAAGATCCGAACGCTTCATCGTTCGGATCTTCTTTTAACTAGAACAGGTTTGTTCCAGCCTCTTTTTATTAAAATGTAATAACGTCTTTTGTACCTTGCTTTTGGTAGCCTGTTTTTAACAGCTTCACTTCTTTATCCGCTGGCAAGTTGGTAAATACAACTGGTGTCACAATAGACGGTGCATGCTTTTTAACATACTCTAAATCTACCTGTAAAAGAGGTGTTCCTTGTTGAACGCTGTCACCTTCTTGAACAAGCGCTTGAAATCCTTCTCCTTTTAAATTCACAGTATCTAATCCAACGTGAATCAGGATTTCAATTCCTTCTACTGTTTTTAAGCCAATCGCATGTTTTGTTGGGAACACAGTCATGACTTCACCGTTAATCGGTGATACGAGCGTTCCTTCAATCGGTTCAATCGCAAAGCCGTCGCCCATCATCTTTTGTGAAAACACTTGATCTTCCACTTCACTAAGCGGTTTTACAACGCCTTCAAACGGTAACACAAACTCTATGTGTGTATCTGTTTGAACAGCCTGTTGTTCAACAGGTGCAGCGGTTGACGCTGTGCCGTATTTAACTAATTGATTCATTGCGTCTGCAACAAACTCTACTTCTGTTCCGACAATGACTTGAACATTTGTTTTATTGAGCTTCATGATTCCTCTCGCTCCGTGGCGCTTTAAGGCAGCTTCATTAATATGGCTAGCATCAGCTACTTGTAAGCGAAGACGAGTTGCACAGTTATCAATTACGGTTAAGTTTTCTTTTCCGCCTAAATCTTCAATAAAATACGATGCCATATCCACATATTTATCGCCTGTTGCTACAACCGTTTCGTTTGATGTGTCTACTTCTTCATCATCTTCACGTCCCGGTGTTTTTAAATTTAATGCTTTGATCAGCGTGTAGAAAATGACAAAATAAATGACTGCATATACAATTCCAATTCCCGCTAACAGCAGCGGTTTTTGTGAAATTCCGTAGTTTAAGAAGAAATCAATGGCCCCTGCTGAAAATCCAAATCCAGCGTGAATGCCAAGAGCAACGGCTAAAGCCATCGATATTCCTGTTAAAACGGCATGAATAACGTATAATAGCGGTGCTACGAACATAAATAGAAATTCAATTGGTTCCGTAATTCCTGTTAAAAAAGATGTAACAGCAAGTCCAATTAACATACCGCTGACTTGTTTGCGCTTTTCTTTTTTAGCTGCTGCAATCATCGCAAGCGCAGCTGCCGGTAAACCAAACATCATAACCGGGAAGAATCCAGACATGAACGTTCCTGCCGTTGGATCTCCTTTAAAGAAGCGATTCAAATCTCCCGTTACGCCGTGATAGTCTCCGAATACAAACCATACTAAGCTGTTTAACACGTGATGCAGTCCAATTGGAATCAACAGACGGTTTAAAAATCCGTATATACCTGCGCCAAGCGCTCCTGCTCCTGTAATCCACGTTCCTAAGTTGTTAATTTGATCTTGAATCGGCGGCCAAATAACCCCGAAAATTCCTGCAAGCGCAAGCATAACGACTGAAGTAATAATCGGTACAAACCGCTTTCCTGCAAAGAAGCCGAGCCACTCTGGCAGCTTAATCGCTGAGAAACGATTGTATAGTAAACCAGCCGTTACCCCCGAGACGATCCCGCCGAGTACACCCATATTAATATCTTTATCAATAGCTACAGTTCCTTTTGTTAACACAAAATAACCGACGACTCCGGCAAGTGCTGCTGCGCCGCTTCCATCTTTTGAAAGCCCTACAGCAATTCCGAGTGCAAACAGTAGTGCTAAATTCGCAAAAATCGCATCTCCGGCTTGAGCCATAAATGGAATATCTAATAAGTCCTTTTGACCCAAACGAAGAAGCAATGCCGCAGCAGGTAATACTGCGATTGGCAGCATAAGCGATTTACCAATACGTTGTAAAAAATTCAGCATGTTTCTATCCCCTTTGTATAACGTATTTAACCCGATGTTACGAGCAAGGATTTTCGTAACAATATTTATCGGATGACAAGTTACCGCATTCATCCCTGTCCTATGATTACATAATCAGCTGAAATGACGGCGGTTTTACTGCATGGACTCATACTAGCACATAAAATATATAGTTGTCTATACCAATTTTCTTTTTAAAAACCTCTCTATGTCAATGTTAAAAGCCCTTACAAAACTTTCTAGTTCACAAAAAGAATCAGCTGGTCTAGACAACTATTCCAAAAAGCGTTACACTTAAATCAATACAACGAGCAAAGGAGTGTATGTATGGATACACATTCATCCATCATTATTTATAATGTAACCGTTTATAGTGAAAATCAGACATTAAAAAACGGGTATATTAAACTAACGAACAAGAAAATTACTGAAATCGGAGAGATCCATCAATACGTACGTCAGCCGCAAGACCATGTAATTGAACTTTCTCCTTCCTATAAAGTGATTCCTGGTGCCATTGACGTGCATATTCATGGCGTTAACAATGCGGACGCTATGGACGGTACGGCAGAAGCATTAAAAACAATGGCGCGCACGCTTCCAAAAGAAGGTACAACAAGCTTTTTAGCAACTACTATGACGCAGTCGAATGAAGCGGTTGAAAAAGCACTTCGCAACGCAGGCGCTTATATCGAAGAGCAAACAGATGCGGATGCTGAAGTAGTTGGTATTCATTTAGAAGGTCCGTTTATTTCACCGAAACGTGCGGGCGCGCAGCCTCCTACTCACATTCAAGATCCGAATGTGGCACTGTTTCAAGAGTGGCAAAAAGCAGCCGGAGGACATATTAAACTTGTTACGTTAGCTCCCGAGCAGCCAAACGGCTTATCTCTTACTTCTTATTTAAAAGAAACAAACGTTGTCGCTTCTATTGGCCATTCTGACAGCACATATGATCAAGTTGATGAAGCCATCGAAGCAGGAGCTTCTCATATTACGCATTTATATAACGGCATGCGCGGTCTTCACCATAGAGAGCCCGGCGTATTAGGCGCCGCTTATTTGAGAGATGAATTATTTGTAGAGCTGATTACAGACGGCATCCACTGCCGACCTGAAATGGTCAAGCTTGCGTACGATCAAATTACAAGTGAACGCATGATTCTTATCACGGATTCTCTTCGTGCCAAATGGCTAAAAAACGGTACGTATGATTTAGGAGGACAGCCTGTTCACGTAAACGACACAACGGCTACCCTTGCAGATGGAACATTAGCAGGAAGCATCTTAAAGATGAACGATGCAATTAAAAACACGATGAGCTTTACGAACTGCTCATTAGAAGACATCGTAAAGATGACCGCTGAAAACCCAGCAAAACAGCTTAACCTGTTTGATACAAAAGGAAGCCTTAAAATTGGAAAAGATGCGGATATCGTGGTGTTAAATGAAAACTTAGATGTTGAAATGACATTTTGCCGAGGCACATTGAGCTTTCAAAAGGAGGACTAACAATGAATATCATCCAAGTAAAAAACTACAGTGAAATGAGTGCAAAAGCAGCTGATATGCTGATTAGCAAACTTCATGAAAAGCCAAATATGAATCTGGGACTTGCAACGGGAGGCACGCCGAAAGGATTATATGATCGTTTAATTCAAGATCATAAAGAACACGGCACGTCTTACAAACACGTTACTTCCTTTAACTTAGATGAATATGTGGGAATGAAGCCGCAAGATCCAAACAGCTATCACTACTATATGGCAGATGCGTTATTTAATCACATTGATATTGACGTAAGCAACACGCACGTTCCTAACGGGCTGGCTGATACGCCTGAAGAAGAATGCCGCCGCTACGATGAAATGATTCAAAATCACGGAGGCATTGACCTTCAGATTCTTGGAATCGGCCAAAACGGACACATTGGCTTTAACGAACCTGGTACGTCATTCAACTCTCCTACTCATATTGTGACGTTAGAAGAGTCAACGCGAAAAGCCAATGCGCGCTACTTTAATTCTCTTGACGAAGTGCCTACTCAGGCTATTACAATGGGAATTGAATCGATTATGAAAAGCAAAGAAATTTTACTGCTTATCTCCGGGGAAGCCAAAGCAGAAGCGATGTATCAGCTGCTTAACGGAGAAATCACAGAAGACTTCCCTGCTTCTATTTTAAAGAAGCATCACTGTGTTACAATTATTGCGGACCAAGAAGCTTTAGCTAAAGTATCGACTACGGTTTAATTTATAGCCTCCTCGTCTTTTTTAGATGAGGAGGTTTACATAAAGGAGAGAACTTAAGTGATTGATAAAAGCTCACCTCTTCCGATTTATTATCAAATTGAAGAACAGTTGAAAAAACAAATTGAAAACGGAGAGTTAAAACCAAATGATTCGCTTCCTTCTGAACGAGAGTTTGCAGAACGATTTGAAATCAGCAGAATGACCGTTCGCCAAGCGATTAACAATTTAGTAAACGACGGTTATTTATATCGTCAAAAAGGCCGCGGCACCTTTGTATCTGAAAAAAAACTGGAGCAGCAGCTCGTTGGATTAACGAGTTTTACAGAAGATATGAAAGCGCGCGGAATGGTGCCAAGCAGTAAATTGCTGAGCTTTGAAATCATTGCGGCTTCAGAAAAAATTGCCGAGCAGCTGCACATTTCTCTTCATGCACCTGTTTATGAAATAAAGCGTATTCGTTTAGCTGACGACGTGCCAATGGCGCTCGAAAGCGTATATGTATCCGCTAACTTAGTCAAAGGGTTAACAGAATCCATTGTTAACGACTCTCTTTACCGCTATATAGAAGAAGAGTTGGGCCTGAAAATTGGCGAAGCCAATCAAACGTTAGAATCCATTTTAGCTTCTGAAACCGAAGTGAAGCATCTTGGAATCAACTCATATTCACCCGTTCTACTGATTCAACGAAATACGTATTTGCAAGACGGCACGCCGCTTGAAGTGGTGAAATCTTCGTACCGAGCAGACCGCTATAAGTTTACGATTAACATGACACGATCTTAAAACTAAGGAGTTTTTTTATGTCTAGTTTATATCTACAGGAACTAACAAAACTGCTTGCTAAAGTGGAGGCGCATGAACAGCAGGCAATAGAATCCGCAGCCGAGAAAATCTCACAGCAATTAGCTTCTCATCACCTCATTCATTTATTTGGATGCGGTCATTCTCATATTTTAACGGAAGAAGTGTTTTACCGTTCTGGAGGGCTTGCACCGATTCATCCTATTTTTGTGGAAGAACTGATGCTTCATAAAGGAGCTTCGCGCTCTTCACAGCTAGAGCGTAAAAACGACTATGCCTCCACCTTTATGGAAAAAGAAGATATCGTACCAGGCGATATTATGATTGTCATTTCTACATCGGGCGTAAATCCCGTTCCGATTGATGTAGCTTTGATTGCAAAAGAAAAAGGCGCCTTTGTTATCGGGCTTACCTCTCCTTCTTATGCCACGAGCCGGGCTTCGCGACATAAAAGCGGAAAATACCTTCATGATGTCGTGGATCTTGTTATTAGTAATCATATTCCAAAAGGAGACGTTCTTCTTCATCAGCAAGACATTTCTTTCGCTTCGGGTTCTACTGTAATTGGAGGCGCTATTCTAAATGATGTCCTATCTAAAGCCATACAAAAACTGCTCAGCCGCGGCATCACGCCTCCTGTCTTTTTAAGCGGAAACATGGAAGGTTCAGATGAACATAACCAGCGGTTGATTGATGCTTACAAAGGAAGAATTACTGCCCTATAACAGCCCCTGCGGCTGTTTTTTTGCACAAAAAAAAGATGCTTGAAAGCATCTCATCAAAGTCGGACTGTACGTTTTGGACTAGATCTCCTCTTTATCAGTAGAAGTCTTGTTCACAGCACCATAACCTACTTATCCGACATAATTACTATGTTTAACATAAGTATACTCTTTTATACCTTAGGTGTCAAATAAGTTATAAGAAATTTCGTAGGGCATTCATTTGAAGATTTTTTTACGGTAATGTTCTAGCTGGCTTTTAGCTTCTTTCATAATTGTCGTATGTATGATTTCATCCGTAATGTTAAAATAATTGTCTCCGTACTGATAGTCATCTATCATATCACTAATTTCAAGCCAACCTACTAACTTGGTCGGACAGTCAAGTTCAATGAACATGTTGTATAAGTGATTGGCTTCTGTTAGCGCTCTCTCTTCATGCTGCACAATCGTTTGAAGCCGCGTATAAATCAGGTAATCTGTACATTCCTGTTCACTCGGTTTCAATAAGGAAAGCTCTTTTAAAGTACGCTGAAAATAATCTTCTATTTCAAAGAGATTATAAGGTGGTTGGAGAGAAGCTAAAATAGAAAGAGATAAAGAATCCTGTTCGTGCTCCAGCATAGAAAGTGCCCATGGTAAATAATGTTTTTCTGCTGTGACACTCTTTTGATAAATATAATAAAAGAGCTCGCGTGTATCCATAGAACTCCTCCTTTCTTTTTCGTGCCGATACAATTTCGAATAGTTTACCATACCTATAAATTTTACATGTAAACCCCTGCCGAAGCTTTATATAAGTTTTATTGTGCATATTACAAAAAGAGGCTGGAACAAAAGTAGTTTAGCTGAAGTGAAAAAGGAACCATTAATCAACGTGTTCGATTAGTGATTCCTTTTTTTATTATAGTAGACATAATTTTCATTTGTTTCGTTCTTCTAGCAGTTGATTGGAGGGCAAGACGAAGACTCCTGCGGGAAAAGCGGAACAGGTGAGACCCCGCAGGAGCGTATGCGACGAGGAGGCTCGGCGTCCGCCCGCGGAAAGCGAAGTCTTGCACGGAAATCAACTGCGGTGTCACAAGCGGTTCAGCTCATGTATCCCATTTGTTCGTCTTTAGATTGATTTAATTTCGTTGTGTCTCAACCTCTTCTCTTTCTATCGTACTCATTATTTTATGTTCATAATCATTAACAGCGAATTACAAATGGAGCTTTAATCCTTCATGAGAAGCTGTGAATCCAAGCTTTTGATAGAAACGCAAAGCCTCCGATCGTTCCTTGTCCGTTGTTAATTGTATCAACTGACAATTACGTTCTTTCGCTCGTTCAATCGCCCATGTAATCAGCTGATAGCCAACCCCTTTTCCGCGCTGTGACGAAGCGGTTCGAACTCCTTCAATCGTGGCTCTCCACCCGCCTTGTCTTGCAATGTGGGGCGTAAAGGTTATTTGTTGAACACCTATTACTTTACTATCTTTACATGCGACAATCAGTTCATTGTTTGGATCCGCATCAATTGCCTGAAATGCTTGCACATAACAGTCTGGAAGCGGTAATTCGTAGCGTTCTCGTTTGCTTCCGAGCATATCATCCGCAAGCATTTCAACAATTTGATCCAAATCTTCTCGCACTGCTTCTCTAAAGGTTATTTCTCCCATTTCACACAGCACCTTTCCCTCGTCCATTTATGATATTAAAAAGAACGCTGACGAACAAGCTCAGAACCGACGCCAAGAACAAAGCAGCCGCTAAAGCACCAAGACCCATTCCTTCAAAGCCGCCAACTCCAAATATGCTATATAGAAATAGAAATATGCTTATTAGCATGCTGCTAAGTGAAATTCCGTACTGCACGGGCGAGTTTCTTCTATAGAAGAAATGCGACGCACCAAAAAGCAGCACGAAGAAAGCACCCATTAATCCAAATAAAGAAATCATTTACACTCTCCTCCCTCTTCAAAAAAGGAATTTATATCCATTATATACTATCATTTTTATTTATTCTATCTATATTAATAGCCCTGCAGCCACAACTAAATAGACATGACCAAAACGGCCATGTCTATTTTTCTACTATATTATTAAAAAGAAAGTTCTTTGAACCAAAAAGAATAAGGGGCTAAGCAAGCTTCATCAATTTCATTCATACGTTTTTTGCATCGCTGCAGTACCTCAGCAGGAATGTGTCGCTCTAAGTATGCAGATTCTCCGTTTGCTTGAATCGTTTCTTCTACTAGCTCTTCAAACACATCTAAGCATGCTAAAAACTGCGGAAAAGTTGTATTCACGAAACGCTCGCAGTCATCGTTGGACGTATCGAGCAGCACAACCGAACCGTTTTTTTGATGAAGACAAATTGGATCTCCAGCGCCAGTTGTTCCTAAAAACCAATAGTGCTGGTAGCGAGATGATAACTCAAATGTTTCGCATAATGTTGTTAGCTTTCCTTTGGATGAAACGAACTCTAGAAATGGTGAAGCTTCTTTGGGCAATCCTTTTTCTGTTAGCAACTTCTTTGTCTCTTTATCAATATCAAGGGGTGCAAGCTGTTCGGCATCAAACTTCATTCGTTTTTCCTGTCGTTGCATCACATTTGACAACTTCTTTCACTCCTTTTCACCATTTGCTCTTTCTTTGCTTTTGTTTATTATAAAAGAAATCCAGCTCGTATTATATGCTACAAATGAACTTAATTAGACTGAAAATTTTTCCAATCTTTATTTATATAGCCCGATTTCCTCTTTATAAACACAGGTAAAAAGAAACCGATCAGATTTTCTCCAACAGATTCTGCTTTTAAAAATAATTCTCATTCCCTTCTTCCCTTTTCAGCGTACTTTCGCCTCTTATAAATAGGCTCAATCTTTATTATTCCAATTTTTTCTACTTTTTGCAACTAGGACTTATCTCACCATTTTTTATGCCAGATTAATAACTTGACAAAATACTAAAATAAGCAACAGTAATTATTTACAAGTTTTTAAACTTTATGGTTTAATAGGTATGTAATTCCTGTTTTTTACTATATTTTTTTGGAGGTTTAACATGAAAAAAGGGTCAATTTATCGTTTTATTGCTTTTGCTTTAATGTTCACCTTGTGTTTTAGCCAATTAGGCTTACTGAAAACACAAGCGGCAGGCAATCCTCCTGCTAATGAAAAAACATTAAGCATTGGTAAAGTAGCAAAAGGAACATTTACAGAACCAGAACAAACACATTGGTACAAAATTAATCCTTCTAAGCAAGAGGTAGCAAAGTTTTCACACTACCGAATTAAGCTTCAAAGTGATGATGAAGTAAATATCACGATTTACTCTAGTCTTGAAGATGCCAAAAACAACGTGGCATTTGACCGTTATATGGGATACTCTTACAAAGATGAGCCTGCTCAGCTAGATTTTCCAATCGCTTGGACAGGTCCTTATTATGTAAAGGTTGAATATTACGGAGATGAAGATATCATCATCGAAGACGATACAGAAGAAGATGGAAAAAAACCTTCTGAACCTCAACCGGAATTAAAAACAGAAGTTCCTTACACAATCAGCTATGAAGGCGCTTCACTTCCTCCTTCTCAAATGGAGGCAGAAGAATGCCCGGCTGAATTAAGTACAAGCCAAAAAGAAAACGGAAAAGGTATTTTAAAAGATTTGCGTACGATTCGTGACGCTGTGCTTTCAAAAACAGCAAGCGGAAAAGACCTTTCTTCTCTTTACTACAAAGCCGCTCCGTTTATCAGCTCTAAAATGATCATCGATAAATCGATGCGCGAACAAGTATACAAAGATTTAGTTCAGCTAAAGGGTCTATTTACAGATGTAGCGAAAAACGGCGCATCAAGCACATATATGATTACAAGTGCTGATCAAAAAGCAATCAATGATTTATACAGCATCGCTTATAAATCCGTTCCGGCTGCTTTAAAGAAAGATTTAGAAAAAGTAGCAGCACAGACAAAATTAAAAGACGTAACGGACTTAAACGTATCGTCTGTATTAGTAAGAGCTAAATTAGTCAGCGCAAACAGCGTTTCAACAAAAGCGGAAACTCGCTATATTGTTAAATTAAAAGATGGTGCAAATGCAAAGTCATTTAAAACAAAAGCACAGGCAAAATCAGCAAGCATTGAATCTATTAATCCATTAAAACAATCAGCTGCTTCTTTTGATAATATGTTTGTTATTCAATTAGATGACAGCAATGGAAAAAGCTTCAGCACGTCATCTGCTCAAGGTAAAATGACCGCAAAACAAATTCAGGCACTTCCTGAAACTGAATTTATCGAGCCGGTCCAAGAGTACCACGCTCTTTCAATGGATTCACAATATCCGTATCAATGGTCATTAAATAACACGGGTAAAAATGACGGTACGCAACATGCCGATATTCAATATGAATCGCTTGAAAAATTACTAAACGGGCAAAAGTTAAAAGATACGGTTATTGCCGTTGCCGATACGGGTGTCGATTCATCACTAGCTGATTTAAAAGGCGTGGTGGATACAAAAAAAGGCTATAACTACGTGGATCGTTCGTCAAATGCAACTGATGACAACGGACACGGAACTCACGTAGCAGGTATTATCGCAGCCTCTGCAAACAATAACTATTCAATGGCCGGCATTAATTCTCACGCGAAAATTTTACCGGTTAAAATTCTAGACGCATCTGGAAGCGGAGATACAGAACAAATTGCGTACGGTATTAAATACGCGGTTGATCACGGTGCAAAAGTTATTAACTTAAGCCTTGGCGGATCTTACAGCCGCGTGCTTGAATATTCATTAAAATATGCATACGACCATAACGTAACGGTTGTAGCAGCAAGCGGAAACGACGGTATGGAAGAACTCTCTTACCCTGCTTCATCTGCCTATGCGATTTCAGTAGGCGCATCAAACCGTTTAGATATCGTATCTGACTACTCAAACTATGGAAAAGGATTAGATATTACAGCTCCAGGCTCTGATATTCCAAGTCTTGTTCCAGACGGAAACGTTACTTACTTAAGCGGAACATCAATGGCAACACCTCACGTGGCAGCCGTTGCGGGATTATTACTGTCCCAAAACCCAGGCTTAAAGCCAAAAGACGTTGAAAAACGCCTAACGGACACAGCTAAAGATATTAAGTTTGACGAGAAAGATGCTCCTGTATACGATGATGAAGAAAGTCCAGCAGAACCTCCTGCTCCAGGCTACGATTACGTATCAGGATGGGGACGTTTAAATGCGTACAGCGCGGTAAGTGCACAGCAGCTGCAAGCGCAGGTAAATACATTTGTCAGCACGCAAAAAATGGTTACAGGTAAAGCTCAAAGCGGTTCAACTGTTAAAGTGATGAACGGCTCAAAAACACTTGGCACTGCCAAAGCTGATGCAAAAAATACGTTCTCTGTGAACATTCCAGCTCAAAAAGCTGATACCGTTTTACAAGTGGTTGTCACAAACGGAAAAGCAAGCACAAGTATTCGTGCAGTTGTTCAAAAAGCACCTGCCAAACCAGCGGTAAAAGCCGTGACGAATAAAGATGAGTATGTAACAGGAACGTCTAAAGCGAATTTTACGGTAAATGTTAAAAACAGCGCTAAGAAAGTGATTGCTTCAGCAAAAGCTGATGCAAAAGGCGCGTTCAAAGTGAAAATTCCAAAACAAAAAGAAAACACAGTCTTGTACATCACGGCTACAAACAGCCAAAAACAAGAAAGTGAAGAAGTAAAAGTAACGGTGCGTGACGTTATTGCTCCAAATGCACCTAAAGTGAATCCAGTCAGCGACGCGGATACAGCTATTAAAGGAACAACAGAAGCAAATGCATCTGTTGTAGCCAAAGTGAACAACAAAGAAATCGGCAAAGCAAAAGCTAACGCAAAAGGTCAGTACAGCATAACGATTAAAAAACAAAAAGCGGGTACAGCAATCAGCGTAACAGCAGCAGACGCAGCTAACAACACAAGTAAAGCTACGACTGTAAAAGTGAGCGATAGAACTCCCCCTGCTGCACCAAGCGTAAATGCTGTCACAACAAAAAGCACGGCTGTAACGGGTAAAGCAGAAGCAAATGCTACCGTAACGGTAACTGTAAACAAAAAAAGCATCGGCTCTGCTGCTGCTAACAGCAAAGGACAATACTCAGTAAAAATTAAAAAACAAAAAGAAAAAACAGTTTTAAGCGTAACGGCAAAAGACAAAGCGAACAATACGAGTAAAGCAACAACAAAAACGGTGACAAAATAAAGAAAGAAAAAGGCACTTGGCTTATAGCCAAGTGCCTTTTTTGTTATAACAGCTGTTTGTTTTTAAAGTATTTCCACATTCCCCACGTTAACACAATTAACATAACAATAATAACAGCAGTAGCCCAGTGGGAATTTTGATATGGAATCGGTACGTTCATTCCAAAAAATCCGGTTACGAACGTTAGCGGAAGCATAATCGTTGAAATTAACGTTAAGACATTCAGCTTTTCAGATGAAGTTGCATTGGTAATAGAATAATACGTATCAAGCGCACTGTTTACGAGGTCTCTAAATGTTTCAGCAGAGTCTACAATACGCTCTAAGTGGTCAAGCAAGTCAATGTAGAAAGGAACATTTTCTTCTCGTATATCGAATTTCCACTTTCCATTAACCGTTAAGAAAATTCGGCGCTGAGGCAGAATAACGCGACGGATTAAGATAATGGTTCTTTTTAAGGCTAAGAACTCTTCCGTCACTCCGCGGACTTCTTTGTTGTAAATTTCATCTTCTAATTCATCAATACGCATGTCAATACGGTCTAAAATCGGAAAGTATTCGTCCGTGATGCCATCAATCAAAGCATATAGTAAAAAGTCGGCGCCGCGGTTCATAAACTTTGGATAGCGTGAGCACACAGCATCCATTTTGCGAAGCCAGCCCATTTTATGTTTATGAATCGTCACTACGTAATTTGATCCGACAAAGGCATTTAACTCAAGCGTCGTAATCTCGTCATCACTTTCTTCGTTATAGCGAAGCGCGTGAAAAACGAAAAATTTATAGTCTTCGTAATCATCCATTTTAGCGCGAGGACTGTCGTGTAAGCAGTCTTCAATCGCCAATGGGTGAAAATCGAATAATTTAGCAATTTGAGCAAGCTCTTGTCCGTGGACATCATACAGATCAATCCACAGCAAATTATCAGGATTGCGCAATTTTTCATGCACGTCTCCTAAATCAAGATTCGTTACCATTTCTTTTGTTTCATCATCATATAAGTATGTTTTAATCATTGATTTTTCACCTCACATCATTGAGGCATTAAGGAGTATTTTCCTTCGTTGAAATGAGAGGAACACATACACCTTTGTTGCCCCTATCTTGTTTTGCAGTAACCTTCATCGAAATGGGGTCATCAGTGCCCATTCATCTCACCTCCTAATTAGTTGAAGGAACGCTGACTTGTAATACAGCTACTTCACAAAGTTTAATTTTAACATACAATCCAACTCTAGCGTAGCGCTTTTTTCAAAACCTTTTCCTCTCTATTTAAAGTTTTAAACAAAACTTCCGATACTATAAAAGCAGTTATTATAATTCTTAAGAATGCCTTACTAATATACCCGCTATTTAATAATGCAACAGTACTTGCAAACGGTATGCGCTCTCCCAGACCTCTCGAATCCTCCCACAAAGGTTCACCTAATCGTAGGCCACCAACCCCGCAAGGGGGGTGACCTACGATTAGGTCTAGAATATCTACCATGGCCGGTTTGTGACCATGGTAGATATTCTACATCGATAAACATTATATGGGTGATGGGGAAAAACGTGTAGGAATTTTTAGACTTTCATCGAATACTTACTTAACAAACTTAGATTACGAAAAGGACTGATGATACATGCATTTTAAACGTGAAGAACCGTTTCGCTTTTTATTCGAGACTCCCATTGTTGGAACGTTTTCCATTGCTAAATACGACAACAAAGAAATCGATTCTAAGCCAGGTCCTTTGTCTGTTATCGACCTTTCACCAAAAGGAATCAAAATAATTACGCCGCTTGATTTACCTATTTTCAACCATCAAATTCAGCTAAAAATCAGCTTTTATTTAAATGAAAAACCCATCCATATTACCGGACTTTGTGTGTGGAAAGAAAAACGGCATACCGAATACCTTTATGGCATTGAAGCATTTAACGATGTGGAAGAACAAGCAATTTTAATTACAGAACTCAAAACCTACGCCAAGAAAAAACGAGATACGCAATAAAAATAGCGCTCAGTTGTTTTACTCCCCTTTTAAGATGGCAATACTACGAACGACTTCGATAGAAAAAAGGTGAGACGATGAGCAGTAAAGAAAAAAAAGAGTGGATTGGCGGTCTCGTACTGTTTTTACTCGTCAGTTTTGTCAGCATCACGTTTGCAGGCTATCATACGGTGAAAGCTGCCGTTGATCAAACGTATGTACCGCTTGAGCATGGTAACAAAACACACGTCAATTTAAAAAAAGGACAACCGTTTTCCCTGCTTTTAATTCAAGAAAACCATCAAAATACGTCATTTGTATATATGACTGTTAATAAGCAGCATGAATCAATAAAAATGACCCACTTGCCAGGGTCAACTCAGCTCGGCAATGAAACGCTGCGAACCCTTTATCATCAAGGAAATATGAATGCTGTTGTAAAGAAAGTCGAAGCATATGCAAAGCTTCCTGTTGATTATTATGTCAAAATGGATCAGCAGGCAGTCGTCAATGCTGTAGATAAATTAGGCGGCATTATCGTCACAAACAAACGTGCTTTTGAACACAGCAATATTGTTTTTCCAAAAGGATCGATTCGCCTTAACGGAAAAGAAGCGCTTGTTTTTTTAAAGGAGCGTAATGAACAGGACGTCTTTACGGCGCATGAAAGGCAGCTGTCCGTAGCAAAAGCCATTTTCAGTCAAGCAGCTACGGTACCCAACGTTGCAAAGCTGCATTCTCTTGTATTTACGCTGGCTGATCACATTGAAACCAACGCAACCTTTAATGATATCAAACGGATTCAAAAAACCTACAAGCCGGCCGTTGCTCACGTAGACAAGCAGCAGTTTCCGCAAAACGAATGGAATCAAAAACAAGTCACAATGCGGCTGTATAAGCACTTAGAACGCAGCGAGCTGTTTTTATAAAAAACGCTTCACGAAAAAGAGGCTGGGACATAACAAAATGAAACCAATCTAAAGACGACCAAAGGAGATACATAAGCTGAACTGCTTGTGACACCGCAGTTGATTTCCGTGCAAGACTGCGCTTTCCGCGGACGGCCGCTGAGCCTCCTCGTCGCTTGCGCTCCTGCGGGGTCTCATCTGTTCCGCTTTTCCCGCAGGAGTCTTCGCCTTGCCCTCCAATCAACTGCTAGAAGGAATGAAACAAATGAAATCTACGTTCACTATAACAGGAAAACGAACCGTGAATTAAAGATTCATGGTTCGTTTTTCACTTCGCCTAAAAGACTTTTATCCCAGCCTCTTTTTTTGCTACTTATCTTCAGCAAGCACTACTTTTTCATTTATTTTAACCACAATTTGTTCATCCCGTTCATCTTTGAGATAGCTCTTTTGATAAAAAGAATGATTATTAGGCGGTCCAATCACAAGGGTATCGGTAATCGGAGCGACGGCTTCTGCCACTTCACTTGCACTTACTCCATACGCTTTCTGAAACACAATAGGCGGCGTTAAGCGCAGCACGTCGGATCCTTCTGTAGACTCAAATTGATCATTGTTAAAAAAGAGATGAAGATGCGCTTCTTCCGATAAGGGTTCAATCCAATGCCACCAGCCCATCGGTATAAACACAACTTCGCCTTCTTTTATTCGGTAATTGTGCATGCTACTTGTATCAGGGTCTAAAATAGATACCTGCACTTCACCTGAAACAACGACATCTAATTCCCACGCGTTTGGATGCCAGTGCGGTTCTCTCATATGCCCTTTGGTCATATATAAATCAACAAACGCTCCTCCAAGCATGGCAGGAAGCTGAGTTGAGGTTAGTTGATACGCTATATTTTGGTCGTTTCGTTTGAACAGGACGTTTTGCTTATAGTTCACTGACAAATTAGGCGTTCCTGAGCTTTTTTTAATATTTGAATTATCCGGCACAAATCCAGATTTACTCATAGTGTCATACCCTCTTTTCATTAAAAAGTTATATGCACTATCCTATTAAAACTCTTAGCTAAGGGTGTTTTAATTAGGAAAAATAAAAAACGAGCGTTTCCACTCGTTTTTTTATCCGACAAGGCGTTCAATTTTCTTTTTCTTCCATACAAATTGATAATAGCTGTACTGCAGGATTAAGCTGACCACAAACGCCGCTGGATATCCAATCCAAATCCCTTTGATTTCAAGAGACGTAAACTGCGATAACACGTAGGCTACGGGCACTTCCACACACCAAATAGCCATAATGCTAAATACCGTAGGCCAAAGCACCGTACCGCTTGCTCGCATCGTAGCGGTAATAATTTGCGCATGGCCGAAAATCAAATAGCTCCAAAGCGTTATCACTAACAGCTCTTCGGCAATATGGAGCGTATGCTGACTAGTTAAAAACAGCGCTAAAATTTGATTGGAAAAGAGATAAATAAGTAAAATCAATACGCTGCCAATAACGTAATTCAGCATAATTCCAGAGCGAATCACTTCTTTTAAACGCTCAAATTTATTGGCACCAATCGACTGCGCGGCAAAAATAGAAACCGCAATTCCTAAGCTGATTGCCGGCATTTGTACATAGCTTGCTACTTGGTTCACCGCTCCGTAGGCCGCTGTAGCGTCTGAGCCAAATCCGTTTACGAACGTAATAACCGCAATTTCAGAAAGAGAAACTAAAATCATATTGATACTCGCGGGAATTCCTAAACGCATAAGCAGCTTTAACAGCGTTCCGTCCATTTTTAATGAAATAGATGAGTCAAACTTTAGCGGATGATTTTTCTTGCGTAAATAAATGATCATAATAATGAACGTTAATA
Organism: Priestia sp. 179-F W1.4 NHS; assembly: GCF_045369295.1. NCBI lineage: Bacteria > Bacillati > Bacillota > Bacilli > Caryophanales > Bacillaceae > Priestia > Priestia sp. 179-F W1.4 NHS. The sequence goes on from NZ_JBIQFF010000002.1 coordinate 591,678, forward strand.
CGGTTGAAAACACGGTTGCGTACGCAGCGCCGTACACACCAAGCTTCGGCACTCCGATCCATCCAAAAATTAAAATTGGAAGAAAAATGAGGTTTAAGACCGTACTCACAACTAAAAAGTAAAAAGGCGTTTTAGAGTCTCCGGTTCCGCGCATAAACGTCGTATAAACAAAGTATAAAAACAAAACAGGAATCGCCACAAACAAAATGCGCGCATAGTGAACCGTTACATCAATAATATTAGCCGGCGTTCCCATAATCCGAAGAATCTCCGGAGCAAATATGCTTCCCAAAACAGCAAGCACAATTCCGACTAAAAAGGTAAACGTGAGCGTGGTACCGATAATTTCTTTCACTCGTTTTTCATTTTGTGCCCCGTACGCTTGCCCGATTAAAATGGAACTTCCTGACCCAATTCCAATCGAAAACGACACGAGCAGAAAAAACAGAGGAAAAAACGCGGAAATAGCGGCTAACGCATCAACTCCAAGCGCTCTTCCGACAATAATACTCCCCGCCAGCTGCCCAACGGACTGCATGGCATTACTTAACATGAGCGGAATCAAAAACACAAGCATCAGCTTACTGACGGATTTTTCTGATTCCACTACTTCACTTTTCACATCTTGATTCTTCACACCTATTTCTCCTTTGTATCAGCTTTGGGCGAATGATAGCCTTTTTCGCCGTAAGGCTGCAGCTTCTCTAACCATTTCGCTTCTAGTTTTAGCAAATCCTTTTTTGAAAGTGCTTTTTCTTCTTCTCTTTTAATCGTTTCCAGCATCTCAATTGAAAAAGCATCCGCACCATACGTATTCCACTCATCTTGAAGCTCTTTATTTTGATGAGTGTTCGTCTTTAACGTGAACTTTACGCCGTTTAACGTTTTGATATTAGGCGTAGAGCCAATGTAAATCTTATCGTTTTGAAGGTTTTTAATTTGATACACGCCGCCTTCTGTTTTTACTTCTTTCGCTAGCTGCTTCATTTGTTTTTTGTAGTCTTTCGAATCAGTACTCATCTCTGTCTCTCCTTTTCTCCAGTAGCTGCTTCCGTCTGCGCTGCGCTCTAAGAAACCGTACTCAATTAAATAGCGTCGCAGCACCGCATAATCGTCATAAAAAGGTGTTAACCTATCATTTACTTCTTTTTCGGTATACGTTGCGCCAAACTCAAAATGCCCGCTTAATTCTTCAAGAACAACAAGACGGTGTTTTTCTTGCAAATGAAAAGTACGAAGCGGTCCGTTTAAACCTTGAGGAAAATTCTTCTCTAAAATCTTTTCACGCTCTTCATCACTGACGCTGTAGCGCTGACTTCTTCTAGTCGCAGTATTTGTTACGGGTACCGCCTTCTCTTCTTCCCCTTCATTTAACAGTTCCATCAGCGTTAAAAACACTTTTGCCTGACGCTCTTTTTTCTTTAACGTAAAGCGGTGATTCCGAATGGTGGATGAACTGCCAATTCCCATTTCTTTTTGAATATCACTATCGCTTTTTCCTTCTTTAAAAAACTTCACTAAATTTTTTTGATGATCAGAAAGACCGGTTACCTCTTTATCTAGCCCTATTAAATGATGAAATACAGATCCGTGCTGCTGTTCAATATGAAGCTTCATATAGCGTTTTGCTTCATAAAAAACACCTTCCACGGGATAAATAATGCCTTTTTCAATACTTTCACCGCACAGTAAGCAGTGGTAGTGATCTTCGCTTTCCCCGTACCCTTTCTTCATATCTTCAAAAGATGATTCCCAAAACAAGTCGTTTACCATTTAAATAGACACCTTTCTATTTTGTTTATTAATTTATAAACAAATATATTATATGTTTATAAATATGTCAATTCTACGTTTATGATACATAAAAAGATGAAGACATAACGAAATGACTCCAATCTAAAGACGAACAAACGGGATACACGAGCTCATATAGATCGCTTATGACACCGCAGTCAATTTCCATGCAAGGCTTCACTTTCCGCGGGCGGCCGGTGAGCCTCCTCGTCGCTTTCGCTCGCGGGATCTCACCTGTTCCGCTTTTCCCGCAGGAGTCTTCGCCTTGCCCTCCAATTAACTGCTAGAAAGACCTACACATATGAAACCTACGTTTACCATAACTAAAAAAAACGAACCGCTAATCAAACACGTTGATCAGTGGTTCGTTTTTCACTTGGGCTAAAATAATTTCGTCCCTGTCTCTTTATTCCATTCACTTAAATACGGAAAATCCTTAGATACAACGGGCTCGTCATTCAAAAGCGTAATTAACTCCAAGCTGTTACCGTCAGGGTCATTAAAGTACACGCAAGCCGCCGGCATCCACGTATGAACAATTGGCTCTGTCTGCGGCTTTCCAAACGACGTTTCTTCCGGCTCAATGCCTTTTGAACGCAGCCACGTTAACGCTTCATGAATATCTGCTGCTTCAATTCCAAAAGCAAAATGACTTCTTTTCAGCTCTTTTTCGTCTGTTTCCCAAAGCCCAAGCATCTGCTTTTGTTCCCCAACAAAGAAAAAAGCACAGCGCCTCTCTTCAATTTTATGAACAAACGTCAGCCCAAGATGTCTATAAAACTCAATCGAATCCTCCAAACTCCGAACCTGTACATGCGTCTCATAAATACTCTTAATCATAGCCTCTCCCCCATCCTTTCCTACTACTATAAGCCATTTCACACCAAACAGCTTCCTAACAAAGAATGAAAAACAATCATACTTAAGAACGAGAAACACTCACACAAACGTACAGCTTGGAAATCTCCAAGAGCACTATGGATTTGACTTTGACTTTGAATTTGACTTTAACTAAAGTTTTGAGGCTACCCCGCAAGGGGTGCCTCAAAACCTTAGGTCTAGAAAAACCCCCATGGCTGCACTCTAGCCATGAGGGTTTTTCTACATCGATATATTAAGCGTGGGCTTTTGCGAGGCCTATGCAGATACCGCCTGAAATAATCAGTACACTCGCAAGAGATACATAAAACAATTGACGCTTTGTTTTCTTTTCTCCCAAGAATACAATACCGCCAAAGATAGAAATAACAATACCCATTTGCGATAATGAAAAGCTTGTTGCTACGCCTAGTCTTGATTGAGATAAGAATAAGAACATATTTCCAGATGCCCAGATTAGACCTGGTAAGATATTACGAATCGTATATTTGTTAAATGGCTTATGTTTGTATGTAATGATTAAACCGCCAATTAACATACCGATTGCTTGCGGGAATAGTGCTGCCCATGCGTCTACGTTAAAGATACGTGCGATAACTACGTAAACTAAGAATCCAAGACTTGAAATGATAAGAGTGATAACTCCTTTTTTCGTTTGTCCTGGAGTCCCTTGTGCTCCTTCTTTTTTACCGTCTAATGAAGAAAGCACAACGCCTGCTAGTATTAAAAGAATCGCAATAGATCCAAGTACAATCGTTTGAAGCGTTGACCATTCTTTAAATACAATAACACCAAAAAGAGCTGTTGATACTAATTGCATACCCGTTGAAATCGGCATTGATTTTGAAACCCCAAGGTATGGAACACTTTTAAACTGATTGCTTTGACCTACTGACCAGAACAAACCTGAAACAATCCCAACAATAACAAGCGTTGGCGTTAACACCGGCTGAACAATCATAAACTGAACAAATGAAAGGATCAAAGCTCCAATAATTGTTCCAAGCGTTTGACTGTAAGGTCCACCGCCCATCTTCATACTAACTAAAATCATGCTTCCCCACGCAACGGAAGGAAGAACACCTAGCAAAATATCCATCTTTCTCTTAACCTACTTTCCTATTTCTAATCTATGTACATCGTATGTAACGACCTGCTGCTTTTCTCTCATCAAGGGCTAAGGACCAAGCACTCATACTCCCTCGAATATTCCCCCAAAGGTCTAGAACATTTAATAGGATCGCTCTTTAATCCTATTAAATGTTCTACATCGATAAATATATAACGTTTTCATAAATGTTGGTAAAACTTCTATTTCTTACTGCTCGTATTATACTAACACGAACATTTATTATTTAGCTAGAAATTTTTTTGATTATTTTTTAAAAACAGAAAAAATTTTTTTCTTCTTACTCCGCAGCCTGCTTTTTCCTCTTATGTGATCTGCAATCAGCAGAAACAGACGCCTCTGCTGATTGAAAATAAGAAGAGATAAAGCCTTTTCATTTTAGTTAGCTACAGGCTTACAAAATTGCTCTACTACTTCTTTGGCTGGAATTGAGCTGATTGCACCTTTTCCAGTTGTCGTTAAGGCACCGCTTGCATTTGCAAAGCGCAAAATAGCATCGTGGTCACGGTCAAGAATAGCCGTTAAGTTTTCTTGTGACACATCTCGGCTTAATAGCTGATAAAGGAATCCGCCAATAAACGCATCTCCTGCACCTGTTGTATCAACAACCGCTACTTTGTAACCGTTTGATTCATAAACAGCTTCTTTTGTATAAAGCGTTGCGCCTTCTGCACCTTTTGTGAACACAACTACTTGAACGTCACCTGTAAATAGAGACTGAATCGCTTGCTGTTCATCTTCAATGCCTGTGATAAACGCTAGCTCGTCGTCAGAAATTTTGACAATGTGCGCTTGAGGGATAAATTCTAAAATCGTTTGACGGCATAGCTCATGGTCTTTCCACAGCGGAAGACGTACATTTGGATCAAAGCTGATAACTCCGCCTTTTTCTTTCATGCTTTTAATCGCTTTCATATGAGCGTATTTCATAGGACTTTCAACTAAATCAACCGAACAGAAATGAAGAAGATCGTTGCTTGCAAACCAATCAGGGTTAATTTCTTCTTCTGTTAGCAATAAATCTGCTGAAGGATTACGATAGAAGCTGAAATCTCTTTCTCCGTCTTCACGCAGTGAAACGAAAGCTAAAGCTGTGTTTGCTTCTTCTGTACGATAGACCATATCAGTACCTACTCCTACTTCACGAAGCGTGTCTACTAGAAAGTCTCCAAACGCATCTTCTCCAACTTTTGTAATAAGCGCTGACTCATTACCGTATGTAGCAACAACTGCTGCAACGTTTGCCGGCGCTCCGCCTGGCACACGCGTAAACGATTCCACTTCTTTCAATTGAAGACCCTTTTGAGCTGGAATCATATCAATTAATACTTCACCGATACTAAATAACTTACCCATTCTATTCACCTTACTTTTCTATTTTGTCATATTGTCATACTATGTTCCAAAAAATCCTTAAATCAAATTATACGTCCCAAACATCTTTTTCGTAAAGAGAAATTTCCAATTTATTTTAAAAAAATCGCAAATTATCGTTTTTTTCTCACAATCTTTTATTCATTAAACCTTTTCCATCCCTTGTTAAATCTGGGATTTAAAAGGCCTTGTTAAACAAAGATCACAAAATAAAAAAAGTTAATTTCCAGTTTAAACTGTTTATTTATTTACTTTTCGTTCGACATCTCTTTCCTTATTTCCTGTTTATTCGCCGTGAATATGCAAATAATGATAAAAATTCGTGTTTTTACCCCTATTTAAGAAGGAATAGCTTAAAACGTGTCGAATAGACTTAGGTAGGTATATGACATTATGTATGTTACACTAAATACAAGGCAAGGAAGGGAGAATCAGTCATGAAAATCAATGTTTTTCTAGACGACTATCGCAAGTGCCCTGACGGTCATGTTTTAGCCGAAACGATTGACGAATGTATTGACCTGCTAAGAGCATTCGATGTTGAACATTTGTCAATCGATCACGATTTACTCAGCAAGACACGGAATGGATTAATGCTCGTGCATTTTATGGTAAAACACCATTTATATGCCGATCGAATTACGATTCACTCCGCTAATCACTTAGGCAGCAAAGCAATGTACAACTGCTTTAAAGATGCTCAAAAAGAGCATAAAATGCCAAACAACATTAAAATTCTAAGATGCCCTCTGCCTCTTCGATGATATCTGCACCCTCACACATTCATTTCAACAGAATCTGTTCGGATTCAATTCTCACAGACTTCCTGTTTCTATAAAATGAAGAACAATACTGCTTGTTCGATACGTATAGATGTGAATACGCTTTAAGCAGTTTATATTATATAGAAGAAAACCGCTCTAAAATACCGTTATGTTAGCTTTAAAAGCAGACTATATGGTACAAAGGGCGGTTTTTTGCTATTTAGACAGTTTAGCAGAATCCAAGTCAGCTGAGAGAGAAGCCGGCTGCTTTTTAGCTTCTTTTAGCTGCCTAGCGTTCACAAACCAGTAAACGCTTCCTACAAACAGTCCTCCCCCTACGATGTTTCCGAGCGTAACAGGAATTAAATTATGCAGTAGTCCAGCAGCCGAAATCGTATCGGGGTGTGGAAGCAGTAAAGCTAGGCCAAGAAACGTCATATTTGCCACGCTGTGCTCGTATCCTGAAGCAACAAATGCAAACAGCATCCAAAAAATAAGCATGATCTTTGCTGCATCGCTTTTAGTGCGCGAAGCGGTCCAAATCGCCAGACAAACAAGCCAGTTGCAAAGGATGCCGCGAAAAAACAATTCACTGACCGGCAAATTCATTTTTTTAGCTGCCAGCGCCATAAGTAAATGATTCGGTTCAATTCCTTTAAACAAACCGGTTCCGGTAATTAACAAACAAAGTCCAAACGCACCTATCGCATTTCCGATAAAACACCACGTCCAGTTTTTAAACGTATCTTTCCATGTCGTGACTCCTGATAGCGTACTGACTGTATAAACCATATGATTCCCCGTAAACAATTCAGCTCCTGCAAATACGACAAGCAGGAGAGCAACAGCAAAAGATAACCCCATCACAAGAGAAACGACCGCTAAAGAAGCAGAAGCTAAAGGCGCTCCTACCGATAGAGCTAATATAACGCCAAGCCCCACGTAAGCACCCGCAAGCATAGCTAACAGCAAATAACTCGGTAAATGATCATTCACAAGCTTCGTTTTTTCACGGGCTAACTCATTCATTGACTGCAGTGAATTCTTAAGCAAAAGCGTTCCCTCCTTTTATTCATACTAGACGCATACTTTGTCTTCTGTTTTTTCCAAAAACCACGAAAGAACAGAAGCTTGCTTCACCACTTCACCAATCACAATCATCGCGGGATTGCTGACTTTCTGCTCTGCAGCCGTATCTACGATTGTGCCAAGCGTGCCTGTAACCGTGCGCTGATAAAGCGACGTGCCTTGTTCAATAAGAGCGACCGGCGTATCCGCGCTTTTTCCCGCGTCTAAAAGCTGACGGCAAATATAAGGCAAGTTTTTAACGCCCATATAAATCGCAAGCGTATCAACTCCTTTTGCTAAATGCTCCCAGCGAATACTTTCCGGCTTGCCGCTCAAACAGTGTCCCGTCACAACGGCAAACGAACGACTGAGCTCACGATGCGTCACAGGAATTCCAGCATAGGCCGGTGCCGCTATGCCTGCTGTAATACCCGGAACGATTTCAAATGGAATTCTATGCTGAGCAAGCACTTCTGCTTCTTCACCGCCTCTTCCGAAAATAAACGGATCTCCGCCTTTTAACCGGACGACGGTGTTTCCTTTTCTTGCGTAGAATACAAGCAAATCATGAATATCATCTTGAGAAACGCAGTGATCACCAGGCTTTTTCCCGCAGTAGACGAGTTCGGCTCCTTCTTTTGCATACTGAAGAAGAACAGGGTTCACTAAGCGGTCATATAAAATAACATCTGCTTTTTCTAAACATTTGGCTGCTTTTATCGTTAGTAAATCTGGATCTCCTGGTCCGGCTCCTACAATGTACACTTTTCCTGTTCTCATTTTTGCTTCGCTCCTTTTAGTGTGTCCCCTTGAATTTTTGTGGCGCGTTGAAAATCAACGCGCCACGTTACTTATTCTTCAATTAAAAGATACAGCAAATCTCCTTCAACAGACGATTCGTACGTGTCTACACAGCCACTGTCAGGCTCTTGCACGTTACCGTCATGCAAGCAAATTTTCCAGTCGTGCATCGGACAAAACACCGAGTCGCCGCTCACGATCCCTTCACTTAACACCCCGCCTTTATGCGGACAACGATTTTCAATTGCCCGTATTTTTCCGCTTGATAGCTTAAACACCGCAATTTCTTTTCCGTTTACTTTCACTGTTTTACCAAGGCTTACTGGAAAATCATGAATTGACCCTACGCATACTTTTGTAATGTTTTTATTCACCATCTTTATTTCCCCCCAGCATTATGATGTAACAACTGTTTCGAACAGCTCTTTTTTCGTCTTTTTGCTTTCGACGATTTCTTTCCAAGGATCAAGGTACGTAGATAACGCTTCGTCCATACGCATATTCAGCTCTCTTCTCGTCTCAGCGTCATCAAGCACTGACTGAATGTGCGAAAGTCCCATGCGCTCAATCCATGCAGACGTACGCTCTAAGTAATTAGCCGTTTCTCGATAATACTGCAAATAAGCTCCTGTAATGTCCATCAATTCTTCGTCTGTTTTTACTTTATACAACAAATCTCCGCCGCGAAGATGCGTACCTCCATTTCCGCCCACGTAAATTTCCCAGCCGCCGTCAATTCCAATAAAGCCAATATCTTTAATGCCTGACTCAGCGCAGCTTCTCGGACAAGCAGATACAGCCATTTTCACTTTATGAGGCGTCCATAGTCCTTCAAATTTTTTCTCAAGCGCAATTCCAACGCCCATTGAATCCTGCGTTCCAAAGCGGCAAAACTGTTCGCCGACGCATGTTTTCACCGTTCGCAGCGACTTACCGTACGCGTATCCAGAAGGCATATCTAACTCTTCCCATACGCTAGGCAAATCTTCTTTTTTAACACCAAACAAATCAAGACGCTGACCACCCGTCACTTTTACGAGCGGAATTTCATATTTATCAACAACATCTGCAATTTTTCGTAAATCTTCTGCGTTTGTGACGCCTCCGTACATGCGAGGAACAACAGAATACGTGCCGTCTTTTTGAATATTTGCGTGCATGCGTTCATTCACAAATCGTGATTCGCGTTCATCAACGTATCCGGTTGGATTCACCATACCTAAATAATAGTTCAGCGCCGGACGGCATTTTGAACAGCCTTCTTCATTGTTCCATTCAAGTACATTCATAACTTCACGCGTATGCGAAAGGCCTTTTGCTTTGATTTCTTCCACAACTTCATCTCGTGACAGAGTCGTACAGCCGCAAATCGCTTCTTTTTGAGCCGTAGCGTCAAAGTCAGCGCCAAGCGTATGCTGAAGCACTTCCGCTACAAGCGGTTTACATCCTCCGCAGGAGCGAGAGGCACTTGTACAAGCTTTGATTTCATCAACCGATGAGCATCCTTGTTTTTGGATAGCTTCCACAATCGTACCTTTTGTTACGCCGTTACAGCCGCAAATAATATCATCCGCGCTCATGCTTGCTACTAAGCTTTCACCCGCGTTACCGCCAGATGGCTGTAAAATCGACACTTTTGCGACATCGGATACATCTTCTTGCTTTTGAATCATTGAAAACAGTCGATTTCCGTCGCTGCTGTCTCCAAAAAGAACGGCTCCTACGATTTGATTGCCTCGCAAAACAAGCTTTTTATAAATGCCGTCTTGTTCATCGAACACTTTGATTGCTTTTTTCTCTTCATCTTCCGTGAAGTCTCCTGCCGAGAACACTTCAACACCTGATACTTTTAGCTGCGTTGATAAAACCGATCCTTCATAAGGCACTTTTTCTGCCCCGCAAATTGCTTTTGCTAATGCTTTTCCTTGTTCATACAAAGGTGCCACTAATCCGTATACCATTCCTCTATGCTCTGCACATTCTCCAACCGCGTAGATGTTTGGAATATCCGTTTGCATATAGTCATTCACAACAATTCCTCGGTTTACATTAAGTCCCGCTTCTTTTGCAAGCTGAACATTTGGCTTAATTCCAACGGCCATCACGACTAAATCAGCTTCTAAAAACGTCCCGTCTTTAAAAGATAATCCTTCAACTCGCTCATCGCCGACGATTTCCGCCGTTTGTTTTTCAAGCAAAAACTTCATGCCTTGTTTTTCTAATTCGTTTTGAAGCAATTTGCCGGCTGTTGGATCGAGCTGGCGTTCCATTAAATACGGAGCTAAATGAATCACAGATACGTCCATCCCTAGATTTAACAGTCCGCGCGCCGCTTCTAATCCAAGCAGTCCGCCTCCAATAACCGCTGCTTTTTTATACTGCTGAGAAGCCTGCAGCATTTCATCCGTGTCTTTTATATCTCGAAAAGCCGTAACTCCTTTTTTATCAGACCCTGGAATCGGAAGAATAAAAGGAAGAGAGCCCGTTGCTAAAATTAATTCATCATATGATTCTACTCTGCCGCTGTTTGTCGCTACTTCTTTTTTTACTGAATCGATACTAGTAACCGTTTCGCCCGTATACAATGTAATATTGTTTTCTTGATACCAGTTCCAATCGTTTAACGTAATGTCTTCAACATTCGTATCTCCTTGCAGCACTTTTGATAGTAAAATACGATTATAGTTCGGATGCGGCTCGCTTCCGAAAATCGTAATTTCAAAAGCTTCGCTTGAAACCTTCAATACTTCTTCAATCGCTCGAACTCCAGCCATTCCATTTCCAATCAATACGAGTTTCTTTTTTTGCATCTTCCATTCCTCCCCTGGCGTCTATACCTGCTTGTTTCAAAGATATATTTTCTATGCATCTTTAAAGATATATTTAAGATATATGAATTTTCTGAATCGTTCAACTTATGTGTTAGGTTATCTAACATATGAATTCATTGTATACGTTTACAACATTGGGATATAAAGTGAAAATATTTATACGAAAAGTCTCACATAAGGAACGGAATGTTTCTGAAGACGCTTAAAATAACGGAAATTCAGTCTCAAAAACTTGTTTTTTACATGTTTTTACAGACTAAATATAGTAGAATATAACTTAAATTATATTACTACAGAAAAAGGCAAACTAATTGAAAAGTTAGGACGCAAAACTACAGATCTACGGTTTTTACACTATGATGGCTGAGTTTCCTTTACTAAAGGAGCAGACTTGATGGAAAAGCTGAACAAAGTATTTGATAACGAACTAGATAAAGAATGGCTACAGCTTATTTACGAAGCAAAACAGCTGGGCTTATCTAGCAAAGAAATTAAGGATTTTTTACAACAAAATAAAGCACAATAGTAAAAAACCATTAGAACTTAAGTTCTAATGGTTTTTTCGCTGCTACGTATACCTTTGTTTTCTAGAGATTTTTGTTTAAGAAACTCTTCAAACTGATTCTTCGTTATATTTGAATCCATTGCTTCCTTAACAAGGGCCATCCATTCTGGAGGAAGCAACATATCATTTTTTTCATTAATATCCATTTTATCCCTTCTTTCAACCTTTCTAATTATAAATCAAATTCTGTTGCAATATAACCCTCATACCTATTTTTTTACGTTAATTTAATAAAACTATACTAAACTCCCTAAACTATTATGTCAGTAAAACAGGCATTATTCTAGAGAAAAAACGCATTTTTGTTTCTGATAAAGAACATTTTTTTATTTTGTTCGTTATTAAGGTTTACCAACCGAGGATTTTTTTGTATAATTAACTCAAATTTTGTAATATTAACCCATTTTATTTAGGAGGACCATAATGCCCTTATCTTATTCTTTAAAACGAATTAAAACACCTTTGCAGTTTTTTGGTATTACGCTTTACAAATGCCCAAGCACCGGCTCTTATTATTATAAAAGCAGAGCAAACAGGCACTTAAAAAAAGTAAAATAACACAATAACGTGAATGAAGTTTTCTAGCTTTATCATAGAAAGCTTCGTTCAGCTATTTTTACCTAGTAGCTGCTTAGTATAACATCAGAAAATCTATTATTTAATCTCTTTTTTAGTATCGGTGAACCAATTCACTAAATAGTCTCCCCACACTTCACCTCCTTTATTTGTTAACCTTCCGTCGTTTTTATTAATATACTCTCCTAAATGAAACGGCCAAATGAGCGAATGATTTAGATAATGCACCCAATTTTTTTCTGCCACTCCCCGAATAGCTTCTACCCCTTCTTCATAGGATTCCGTCTGAGAAATATACGGCTGAGACGGCTGAAGGACCAGGGTTTTTTTCAAGTCTTTAAGCTGATAAATCAGCTCGTCTGTATTTTTAAGTGTATCGTCTAACGTCAGCTTCTGATAATCATTTTTAAGAGGTGCTTCAAATAAAATAATATTTGGCTGAAGTTGATTAATTTGATCTGCAATATGTGAGGATAAAAGCTCACCAGTTGTTTGGTTGCCGTATGAAAGTGTTTTAACCGTAAACACATCACTTCCATATGTAGCTGCTAGCTCTTTTTTTAACTGTTGCGGCCAGCCTGCTTCCTTCGCGGATGTGGCAAGCACAAGAGTCAGAGGCTTTTTATTTGCGATAGATGACTGGATTTGCTTTGTGATAAAGTCTGGAAGATTTTTTGTATAAGCAGATACATCAGAAAACTGTTTTTCTTTATGTACAACAGCAGTTTTTACTTCACTTGCCTGCGCTTCCGTTTGCTCCTTCCAGTGCTGCGTCCCCGCATACATCACCGTCCCGCACAGAACAGCCGCCGCCACATTTACCCCAACCATCGCCTTCATTCAATCTCCCCTTTATAAGTTCTTCTTACAATCTCAGCAACTTGCTTTCATAAAGAAGACCTCAAAATTATTAGCTCCTGCGAATATACCCTCAAAGGTCCACCTATCTGGATGAGGCCAGCCCGCAAGGGAGGGACTCATCCGGATAGGTCTAGCAACTCTACCATCACCGCTCTTCCGTGATGGTAGAGTTGCTACATCGATATATAAATAGTATAGATTAGTAGAAATTGGAATGGGGGACCTTTCGTACGTAAAATCTCTACAAATACACGTATACTTCGCATATTTCCTAGCGAAACGTGAAGTTTCCGGGGAAATTACGTCACGTTTCTTAAAAAGAAAACATAATGTACGTTCATTCGCACATATGATCTTCCCCTTGTACAGTAGAGATACCGGCGGAATACAGCAAAAACGCGTTTTTGAAAAAGGAATGCTATATGCAAAAAAGCTCGTTTGATCAAGTCGCTTCATCTTTCCATCCATTAATTGTGTCAATGATTAAGAGATTTCACATTTACAAAGACTTTGATGAATATTATCAGGTTGCTTTAATTGGTTTATGGAGAGCACACCAAAAATTTGATGAAAGCAAGGGCTCTTTTTCCGCTTATGCTTACACAACCGTGCGTGGAACTATACTTTCTTATTTAAAAGGAAATGCATTGCGTGAAGAACGAGAAACTCCTGCTGAATATGATTTACTTGCATTAAATGAAGACCCTGCTCCTATTGTTCCATTAGAAGCTGATACAATTAACCAATATATTGAACATCTCACCCCTAGAGAAAAAATCTATGTAATAGAATACTTGCTTGAAGGATATTCTTATAAAGAAATTGCATACAAATATCACGTATCAACAGGAGCCGTTAAGAACTGGGGAAAGACAGCCCGTAAAAAACTAAAGGTCCTGCTTCTTCAAGAATAAAAGAATAAGATAGAGGAAGCTTGTTTAAGCTTCCTCTCAACACACCGGGACCAAAATATTGACCGTATGTAAACAAGTGCGTTTGATAAAACGAACAGATTAAGAAAAAAAAGCTCACTTTCTAAGCAATAGTTTCGAATAACGGCTGCTCTCGCTAGCTTTTTTTCTAAACTGTAATAGGAAAGTTTGACAGTAATGAACGTGTCGTCTTTGAAGTAAATCACCGTAGAATTTGAACTAACTGAAGCAAGCGTATGTGAAGTATGAACATGAGAGGAAAAAATCCAGGCGCAGCTATAGTCGTTGGGTGAAGATGTCGGAAACGCAATGATAGCTTGTGAACGACTAATAACAAGAGGTGTAAGCTGTTTGTACGGAAACATTTTTCGAACAGCAGCGATGGAACCGTTGAACGTACTTAATTCTCGAATACATGCTTCTTCTAATAGTTGTCTACACGTCTTGCTTAGCATGTATTCTCCTGCTTCATCTAGCACCTTCGTTCGGTAAATAGGATCATTCACTGGAATTAATGCTTTTGTCGTCAAACTAATTCGATAATTTTCATTACTTGTCATACATCTACCCCCTTTTGATACTTTATCACTATTCTATACTATCGAAATAAGGAAAATCTAGTATTTTTTTCTCATTATTTGAAATTTTTTATATTTTCATATTAACAAGTAAAAAAAGCGCTGGAGACAGCGCTTTTCTTTTAAATAAAAATGTCTAAAATAAGAACCATTGCAAACGCCGCAAATGATAGAATCGTTTCCATCACTGTCCACGTTTTTAACGTTTGAGCCACTGACATATTGAAGAATTCTTTGATTAACCAGAAGCCAGAATCATTTACGTGCGATAGCATTACAGAGCCTGCGCCTGTTGCCAGTACTAGCAGCTCTGGGCTTACGTTTGGCATGGTTGCTGCAATTGGTGCGACAATACCTGCTGCTGTGGTCATGGCTACTGTTGCTGAACCAACTGCTGCACGAATTAACCCGGCAATCACAAATGCTAACACGATAGGAGAAAGATGTGCATCTTGAGCAAATCCTGCAATCGCGTCACCTACACCGCTTGCTGTTAAAATTTTATTAAAACCGCCGCCTGCACCGATGATTAAAATGATCGAAGCAACGGGTCCAAGACATTCGTTTGTGAATTTTAATAAATCGTCTTTGTTGTATCCTCTTGCAAAGCCGAACGAATAAAAAGCAAACACTAGCGAAATTAACAGCGCTACGATTGGGCTTCCGATAAAGTTTGTTACATAGCGAATCGTACTTGTTTCTGGATAAACAAACCCAGTGATTGTTGCTAAAAGCATTAATAGTACTGGAAGTAAAATCGTGAATAACGTAATGCCGAAACCAGGAAGATCTTTATGCTTTGACTCTGTGAACTGCTCCATAATTTCACCCGTTGGCTCTACGTGAACACGGCGTGAAATGAACGATCCGTAAATAGGACCTGCCACTGCTGCAGCTGGGAATGCCACAACTAATGAATACAAAATCGTTTTACCTAAATCTGCTTTGAAGATATCCACCGCTAGCATCGCTGCCGGATGCGGAGGTACTAAACTGTGAACAACGGCTAAACCGGCAATTAATGATAAACCAATTTTAATAAGTGACGTACCCGTATGCTTGGCAATTACAAACACAAGTGGAATTAATAATACAACACCAACTTGGAAAAAGACTGGAATACCACAAATAACGGCTACAACCATCATTGCCCAGTGTACGTTCTTTTCACCGAATACTTTAATTAACGTGCGGGCAATACGCTCGGCTCCGCCTGACTCTGCCATCATTTTACCTAACATCGTTCCAAGACCAAGAACAATCGCGATAAACCCTAAGACGCTCGCTACGCCTTCTTGGAAAGCCGTTACGATATCAGGCAGCTTCATTCCTGAAATAAGGCCCATAAACAAAGCCGCAACAATCAGTGCTACGAACGGATTTGTTTTAAACTTAGCAATTAAAAAGATCAGTCCGACAATCGATACAATCGCATACAGCAAAAGACTTGCTTCATGACTTAATCCGAATACTGAATTCATATGTTCATCCCCTTAGTGTGACCATTTTTCATGTACGTACATCCAAATAATGTATACGCTTTCAAATATTTTCTAAAGTGAACGCACCTCGTACGTTCACTTCTTTCTATTTACTTAGTAATTCAACTGTTTCACGAAGCGTTGTTTTGGCTCCGACGTTTCCAGGGAAAATGATGTACGCAATGCCTGGAAACTTGCTTTCCTCTCCCGTTACCCATACCGGAATGCCGGGTTTGATTTGTCCAGCAACCGTCGCACGCTTTACAGACAACCCGTTTACGCCGATATCGCTTGACGTAATGCCGCCTTTTGCGACGATAAAGTTTGGACGAACGTTCAAGCGGCGAACAATGCTTGTAACCGCATCTGAAATTTTTACCGATAATTTAAGCTCTTCTTCTTTTTTTCCTTCACCAAGATCTAAGCGCTCGCGTCTTGTATACACAGCTACCGTTTGACCTTTGGAAACAAGCTTCTCTGCTTCATTGATAATACGGTTCACTTCTTCTTCAAACTTTTCAGGTTCTAAGACAAGATGACAATCAAATTCAATAAATTCAATGAAGCTGCATTTCTTTAATTCTTCCAGCTGCTCTGTTGTTTTTTTAACGTGCGAGCCAACCATAATTAATCCGCCGTTTGACGACTTTTCTTTAATGAGCTCTTCTTTTGTTAAAAGGTCTTTGTCGCTCACGCCGCCCATCACTTTTGTTAGAGCCGCAGCGCTTCGATACATAAAGTGCTTTCCAAGCTTCATCGCGCGAAGAAGCGCAATCGTTACAACTTTTACGTCTACATAATCCACTGCGTTCACAACTACTTTGTTAAAGTCTTTCACTTCCATTAACTGATTTGTAATCGTCACTAAATCAAGTGCACGAATGCTCCCGAGCGAAATATATGTCGTATGACTTGCTTTGAATTTTCCTTCTGACTTTTCTTCTACCCACTCGCCTAAATGAGACTTGCTGTAGCCAAACGTACGGTCTTTTGCAAATTCTGTTTCTCCTGCCGGCACTAAGTAGTCTTCATCTTGCACGTAGTGAATGTTATCAACTGTGAATCGTCCGCCTTCTTTAAAGAAAGGAAAAATCACTTCGCCGTCAAGCACTTGGTTTGAGTGCTGTTCAACCGTTTTCTTTAACACTTCTGTTTCTAACGGATAGTGACCGCGAAGAGTTGAATCACCTCTGCTAATAATTAAAAACTCTTTATCTACTTCAGCCGCTACTTCTGTAATAACAGCCGCAATGTCCGCGTGGGCTTTTTCCGTTTCAGAAGCCGTAAATCCGCGTGAATTCGTTAGAATAAAAAACATGGAGTTTTCTTCTAAAAACCCTTGCTTGATGCTGTCTTTGCTCCAGTCTGTATAAACAGAAATACCGTTAACCGTTTGAACACCAGTTGGATCATCATCCAGTACAATGATTTTTTGATTAAACGTCAGCAGCTCTTCGTCGAGCATTTTTTGGACAAGTGCTTCATCAACTGCTGGAATGTTTTTAAACACATCGCTTACAAGACGTTTTTCCTGCTGTTTAATCATGCTTCCACCTTCTTTTTCACTTCAACATTTGCTAACTTTTCATAGTACTGTACAATTCCGCCGTGATCATCGCTTGCTTTTCCGTCTACTTTTAACGCATGGAAAATTTCCACAAGCTGACTTGAAAGCGGAAGCGGTACGCCAATGTCATGAGCCGTTTCCATCACGTTTGTCATATCTTTTAAGTTAATATCAATGCGTCCGCCTGCTACAAAGTTGCGGTCTAAAATAAGCGGTACCTTTGCATCTAATACAGCGCTTCCTGCTAATCCGCCACGAATCGCTTGATACATTTTTTCAACGTCAATGCCTGCTTTGGCTGCTAGTACAAGTGCTTCAGACATCGCTGCAATGTTTAAGTTTACAATCACTTGGTTTGCAAGCTTAGCCGTTACGCCGCTTCCGTTGTCTCCAACAAGCGTTATTTCTGCTCCCATCGCATGAAGAATAGATGAAACGCTTTCAAAGATGTGTTCATTTCCTCCGACCATAATGGCAAGCGTGCCGTCAATTGCTTTTGGCTCTCCGCCGCTAACAGGAGCGTCTAGCATGTGAATTCCTTTTTGTGCAAGCTCAGCCGCAATTTCTTTTGATGCTACCGGCGAAATGGAACTCATATCGATGATAACGCTTCCTTCTTTGGCGCTATGAATTAACCCTTCTTCTCCAAGCACTACGCTTTTTACATGATGTGAAGCCGGAAGCATCGTGATCATCACGTCGCTGTTCACTGCAACTTCAGCAAGACTTTCTGCTCCAAATCCTCCTACTGCTTTCACTTCTTCTACTGCTGCTTTATTAATATCGTAAACCATTACCTCAAAGCCTGCTTTTAATAAATTGAGTGTCATCGGTTTTCCCATAATTCCAAGTCCAATAAATCCAACGCGTTTTGTCATTTTCGTTTCCTCCCCTTGTTGTATACGTTTTCAAATACGTTTTAAAAAAGAATGTATACGTTAAAATATTTTTTGTATACATTTCTGATAATTTTGTATACACTCATCATATTCGCATTTTATTTATTTGTCTAGCCTTTTTTTTAATGAAATTTATTTCCAAAACCGAAACTTTCCGTCCCACCTTTTCACAAGTTATAGTATGATTTGGGTATACGCGTACAAAATGATAAAAAATAAAGAGAGAAAGAGACGAGATTTCCTCGTGTCGAATGCTAGAGGTGAAGTAGAGTATGTTAAGAAATCAAGGTTCTCGTTCGTCTCATCACCCTTCTTATGAGATGATTCGAGATAAAATTTTAAACGGTGAGCTTGAAGGCGGTACAAAAATCGTCGAAGAAAAATTAGCGAGCGAGCTTGGATTCAGCCGAACGCCGATTCGTGATTCCATTAGACGCTTAGAATATGAAGGACTGATTGTTCGAAAAAAAGTGGTGTCGCCGACAGAAAAAGATCTACGCAACTTGTTTGAAGTGCGAATGCTGCTAGAAGGCTCAGCTTCTAAAGCTGCCGCAACTTTTTTATCTGATAACGAATTAGAAGAATTAAAGGAATGCGTAGACACAGGAAGAAACGGCTCGTTTGAAGAAATCATGAGCGCAAATGAACGTTTTCACGCCATTATTGTGAACGCAAGCAACAATGACGTCATGATTAATATCATCGACCGCATGCAGTCGATCATTTACTTATTCCGTCATACGGTCGTATTTTACAACCGCCCGTTTTTAATTGACGAACATGAAGAAATTTATAAAGCTATTAAAGAACGCAATGCTGAAAAAGCGGAAGCGTTAATGCAAGAGCACCTTCAAAAAGACTTAGAGTTTTGCCTGCATTTACTTCAAAGAAGACAATAAAAAAGCTGCCAATCGGCAGCTTTTTTATACGTACATCTTTTCTTTTATAGAAATATCAGCTAACTGTCCGCTGCTGTTTTTGAACACCACGTGTTTATTTGAAAACTTCGTTGGCGAATCAATACCGGCTGCTGCGGCTAAATTAAACAATCCTTCACGTAATGACAGCACGTAGTTGCACACGCGGTATGATTTTTCTTCAATAATAAGCGCTTTTTGCAGCTTCGGATCTGTTGTCGCTATGCCCACGGGACACCTGTTATTGTGACAAACCTGCGCTTGAATACAGCCAACAGAAAACATAAAGCCTCTGGCAATATTAACGCAGTCAGCACCCAGTGATAAAGCCGTCGCAATTTTATCAGCCGTTAACAGCTTGCCCGATGCAAAAAGCTTTACTTCATCACGAACGCCATACTTTTTAAGCAGTTCATCCACAAAAGGAAGTCCTGAAAATAGCGGTACGCCCGCTCCGTCCGCTAATTCTTGAAACGATGCGCCTGTTCCTCCTTCTGCTCCGTCGATCGTAATAAAATCAGGACCGCTTCCTGTCTCTTTCATATACGCTGCCATTTCTTCAAGATCATTTGTGTTTCCGACAACCATTTTAATGCCTACTGGCTTGCCGCCTATATCTCGAAGTTTTTCAATAAACTGAAACATTTCAGGATACGACGCGAACTCTTTAAAACGGTTTGGGCTGTCTACCGATTCTCCTGGCTTTAAGTTGCGGATTTTTGCGATTTCTTCCGTTACTTTTGAACCGTCTACGTGACCCCCTCGCGTTTTAGCTCCTTGAGCGAGCTTAATTTCAAACGCTTTGATTTGCTCCATGTCACTTTTCTTTTTAAATTCTTCCCATGAAAATTCGCCTTCTTTTGTCCGAACGCCAAAAAGCCCTGGACCAATTTGAAAAATGATATCGACGTTTCCTTTTAAATGATACGGTGACAGTCCGCCTTCTCCCGTGTTCATCCACGTGCCGCCTGCTCGTCCTAATCCTAGTGATAAAGCCGTAATCGCGTGGTCGCCAAGCGCTCCAAAGCTCATGCCGGATTGACCGATTAATCCTTTTACAACAAACGGATTTTTGCATGAAGGACCTATAACGACCGCCTCTTCATCCCGCAAATAAAACGGATCCGCTTCTTTTTCTTCTCGGTGCTCTCTTCGGCTGAATAAGTTATCGGCGTCCATTTTATATACTTTCGTTTTAATTTTTTGCGTATTATCCGCTTTCATTTCGTCACGTTGCTTTGGAAATACCGCATTACGAATATAGTATCCCGGTTCGCTAAAATCACGTTCTGAGCCAAATCCCATCATTCGGTTGAGGTATTTACCCGACTTAACGGTTTGTTCATATTGATTTCTAGAAAACGGCTTGCCTTCGTTATTATTTAAAAATAAATACTGACGCAGTTCAGGCCCCATTTTCTCAAAAATATAGCGCATTTTCCCAAGCAGCGGATAGTTTCTCAAAACCGAATGCTCTTCTTGTTTTTCATCTTTCATCCAAAGAATAATAGCCATAATAACCGGCACTACAATGACAAGCATCATGACTGCGCCAAAAATAAGTAAAATGATTTCAAATACTCCCATGATATCCCTCCTAAAAAGACTCTCCTATACGGAGAGTCACTGATTAAAGCATTCTGCTTAGTCCTTTACGAAGCGGCGGCATTTCGAGCTCATGTTCTTTAAAGAATTTTTTCATGATGTGCTTCGAATAATTGGCTGCTTGTCCGAATGAAATTTTGCCTGGAAGCGGCGGCTCATCCGCAATAACAACATCAATCACAACAGGAACATTCGCAAGCGCTGCTTTTTCAAACGCTGTTTCGAGCTCCTTGTGTTTTTCAACGCGGTAGCCAATTCCTCCGCACGATTCAGCGAACTTCGCAAAGTTCATTTCACCAAGCTGCGTTTGGTAATCCAAGTGACCTTGAATGGCTTGTTCATATTTAATCATCCCGATTTCACTGTTATTAAGGACGACTACAACGATTGGCAGCTTGTACTTCACAGCCGTCACAAAGTCTTGCATGACCATCGTAAAGCCTCCGTCACCGCATACGGCTACCGATTGTTTTTCAGGATGAGCAAGCTTTCCTGCAATCGCAGCCGGAAGTCCGCAGCCCATTGTTGCCAGCCAGCTTGAAATCACAAATTTTTGATTCGTCATGCGGAAATGTCTCGCCATCCATACCGTCACGTTCCCAACATCAACCGATACAATCGCATCATCATCGACGATTTTTTGCAGCTTAGGAATAACTTGCTGCGGCTTGATTGGCGTACTCACTTCGTTTTCTTCTTTTTCTACGTGCTTCCACCAGTTTTCCATATTAACTTGACACTCTTCTAAGAAACGGCGGTTTTCTTGGTAATCTAAATTATGCGCAAGCTGCGACAGCGTCGTTTTAGAGTCTCCGACTAATCCGATAGATACAGGATAGCGTCTGCCGATTTGTGTGGCGTCAGAATCCAGCTGTATTGCTTCAACGCCGTCCGGTAAAAACTCACGGTATGGAAACGAAGTTCCAATCATGATCAGCAGATCGGTTTCTTCCATCGCTTCATACGCCGGCTTTGTACCAATCTGCCCGAGCTGACCTAAATTGTAAGGATGATGATCTGGCAGTATTCCTTTACCCGGAAGCGTAAAGATAATCGGTGCCGCAATTTTTTCTGCAAACTGCGCTAACTCAAGCTTGGCGTGCTTGGCACCCGTTCCTGCTAAAATAACCGGTTTTTTTGCATATTTAATCGCTAGAAGCGCTTTAGCCACATCTTCCGGGTCACTGTGAGAAATGGATTTTGATACATTCGCAACTGGCGTTTTTTCATCAATTTTAATCGTTGAAGACGGAATATCATCTGGAATGACTAATACCGCGACGCCTTTTTTCGCGTAAGCCGTTCGAATGGCTTGCTGCAGCAGATGCGGAAATGATTCAGGCGAATCTACTCGGTGATTAAACACCGACACATCGTCAAAAACACGTTCTAAGTTCACTTCTTGAAACGATTCATTGCCAAGCTTCACACGTGGCACCTGTCCCGCTAGCACCAGCACCGGTGCACCGTCTGCTTTAGCATCATACAAACCGTTTAACAGATGAATCGCACCCGGCCCTCCAATTGACAGACACACGCCGATTTTACCCGTGATCTTAGCGTAAGAAGATGCCGCAAGTGCACCTACTTCCTCGTGACGGACTTGAATAAACTCAATTTCATCTTTTTCACTGCGCAGATTGTCCATAAAATGATTGATTGAATCTCCTGGCATACCGAAAATGTGATCGATATTCCATTCTTTTAATACCGACATAGCTGCTTTTCCAGCTGTAGTTTTTATCATATTCAGCCTTCCTTTCTTTTACTTTGTTTCTATTCCATACCACAATGAAAGAAAGACAAAACAAGGGACTTTCCCGTTTTTATGGAAAAGTCCCTTGTTTTCAGCTAAATAATTTAAATAAACTAAATTTTTTCATTGGCTCAGGATCTAGTTGATGGACCGGACGACCGTCGATAATCGCTTCTGCATTTTCAATAAAAAAATAAAGTTCTGACGCACCGTACATATCGGAAATGTAATCATACGCTTTTGAAAGTGAATAGTCGTGGTAATTGCGAGCATGAACGCCAGAGGCAATCACGTGGGCTAAGCGGTATTTAATAAACGTACACGCCGCTTTTCTTTCTTTTTTTCCATTTAAACCAAGAATACTAGCGGCGCTTAGCTGAACGAGTACGCCTTTTTTAACAAGCTCATACAAACGCTCAGGGTGATCTCGGAAAATCGGGTGACATTCTGGTGAACGAAGAATAGGCACAATGCCTTTTGTTAGAAGATCAGACAGTATCTTTTCAAAATAAGGTGAGACATCATAGTCAGGCAGTGAAAGAAACAAATATTTATCGGTGTGATTAAGCGTAAGAAGCTGATTTCGCTCATAGTTTCGCAGAAGTTGAGGCGATAAAGGGACAAGCTGACCTGGTAATACTTGAAGAGGAATACATGAATTTGTGAGCCATTCATTAGCTGCATTTACATAGAGAAATAAATGGTGTTTCATAAACTCTTGATCGCTATCATAAAGCGGCGTCGCCACGACGGACTGAACTCCTTGCTCCGCTAAGGAGCGCGCCATCTTCAAAAAGCCGTCTACTTCCTCAGGTCCGCTATCGATATTAGGCAATATGTACGTATGAATATCAATCACTTTATTTCCCTCCCTGCATTCTATCTGCATCTTATTTCGTCCAATCACACTCACCTTTCATCAGAGAACGTGATTTTCTCTTCACTGAATACTCACTAAAAGATTCACCTATGCGGATGGCGCTAACCCCGCAAGGGGAGCGACACACGCTTAGGTCTAGAAGATTTGCCAGGACTACGTTCTTTAGTCCTGGCAAATCTTCTACATCAATATAAATATATTCTACGACGATTTCTAGTGTGAAACTATGTATTCTTCTCGACATTTACCACCACGAACCCCGGAAAACCGCGTACTTTCCTGTCATCTACTTAACTAACAATATTTTACTATCACTCTATGTGAAAACGCAAACATAACTTGTAAAATAACTCCAAATAATGATGATAAAAGAAGGGATTGAAATAGGTCTTTGTATGCAAATACCCTGATTAAACAGAAGTTAATCAGGGTACAAAGGGAAAATTTAAAAGATTCCTAGAAATTTTGTTTTTTTGATGCGTTCAGGCTCTTGTTTATAAACAGCCTTCCCACTCGCAATGGCTTCAGCATTTTCCATGAAATGATAAAGCTTGCTGTTTCCGTATTTTTTAGAAACGGCTGAGTAGGCTTTTTGCAGGCCGTACTGCTGGTAATTTTCACGATTTACACCTGATGCAATAACGTGTGCTAATCCGTGATCAATGAACTGATAAGCTGCTTTTTTAGCTTTACTGCCGTTGCTGCCCAGCACACTTTGTGCAGACAGCTGAACGACTGCTCCATTTTTTACGAGCTTGTACAAGTGCGGAGGGTTCTCCACAAATAATGAATGGCACTCAGGCTCATTTAAAACCGGTACAATACCTTTTAGCTGAAGCTCGTAAGCAATATTTTCTAACACTTCAATTTCCACGTCTTGTGGAATGTGTAAAAACATATATTTTTCATTTTCATTTATTGTCATCGTGTAATACTCTTCATTTGATACAATCATGTTGGTAGAGGCAATTACTTTTTGACCTGGTAAAACGCTTAACGAAATAGAAGATTTTCTTAACCATTCATTCGCAAGATCCACGCCTTCTTTATAGCTGGAATCTTTTCCGTCATAAAGAGGTGCTGCTACGGCTTCTGTTACTCCTTGTTTCACTAATACATTTGCCATTTCTAAAAACTCTTCTACACTTTTGGGACCACTGTTCACATTTGGCAAGATATTGGTATATATATCTATCATTTTTTTCTCCTCTTTCTATGCCTCAGATCATGGATAGTATTCCATGAATTATATTATATCACAGGGCTTTTTTTCTATCTTCTAGCATAAGTATCTATTTTTGCTCATGCTCTCTTTTGGGATTGATAGACGTTCCTTTTGTATTGAAATGTAGCATTCTTTTCTTGAAGAAAATGTTAAAAATAAATAATGGAAAATTAACGAGATAGAAAATGAGTAAATATACCCAAACACTGATTGACTTTTCTCTTCTTCTTCGTTTATAGTTTTTCTATATGTGTCTAAAAATGAGAAAATATTGTAGGAGTTGTAGATGAATTTGAAGAAAAAAATTGACATTCTAGGAAGCTGTGTTTCTAGAGACCCTTTTGCTATGTTTGACCATCAATATGAAATTAATGAGTATTTTGCTAGAACGAATATTATATCGCTAGCATCCAAACCTGTTGGACTTTCCATTCGAGGCATCCACATTGAGTCTAAATTCCAGCGTAGAAGTGTATACAATGATCTTAATAAGCTTTTCTTAAAACATGTGGATGAAGAGCCTGCCGACACGTTAATCATTGACTTACTCTCTGAAAGATTAAGACTTATGAAACGCGGAGAATCTTATATCGCCCTTTCCAAAGAATTTGCTCAATCTAATTTAATGAAGGATTTAAAGAGTAAAAGAATTGTAGAACGCACTGATGAATTATGGGAAAGCTCTGCTGATAAAATATGCGAAAGAATCAACGCAAGCAGCATTTCAAAAGTCATTATTCATAAAGCGTTTTGGAAAGAAAAATATGTAGATAAAGAAGGAAACGTTCAAGTTTTTGAAAATCAAGACGAAATTCAACGTCACAATCAGCAATTAGAGTATATGTATACATACCTTGGCAACAAAATTAACAATAGTACATACCTTGAAATAAAAGAAGAATTTATGGCAGATGAAAATCACAAATGGGGTCTTACGCCAAGACACTATCAGCCATCTTATTATGAAAGATTTTTAGAGCAGCTTAACGCTTTACTTTTACCTGTTGCAGCAAATTAAAAAATAAAAGCACGCACCTTTTTTTATAAGGTAGCGTGCTTTTTCATTATGAATTAGTAAAATACTCAGAGAGAAATTTGAACCATACCTTCTCCCCTTCTTCGTTCGGCTGGCCATTTTCATCAGATAAATACTTTAAAATGTCTTCCCCGTTATAATCTGGCCATGCACTCCAGTGATTTACAAACTCGTATCCATGTTCTTTAGCAAAGGTTTCTAAAGCCTTTACGTCATTAGGGTAATTTTGAGCTTGATAGACCGGAGCTGATGGTTGAAAAATAGTAACTAGGTCTTTATTTTCACTTTCAATATGCTTCATAATAATTTGCAAGTTATCAATTGTATTGTTAATACCTACTACGCCGTTATCATTTAATAGAAATGGTTCAAAAAGCAAGATATCAGGCTTTGCTTTTGTAATGTCTTCATACATTTTCGATTTCACAAATTGTAATGTATTCATTTGTTTGTATTCATACAACTCTACATTTATTAAATCCGTCCCATATGTATCTTCTACTTTATCTTTCAATAAAGTTCCCCATGTCTTTACATCTTTCTCAGGAGCGGATCCGACAATTACAAGTTTTACAGGATTTCCTGTTTTCTTTGCATTTTCTAATTTTTTCACAATTGATTCCGGCAGATTCTTAGTCTCGGTTTGCGTATCTTTTTTTGTTTCTGCTGCGCTTACTTTCGTAGGCTTTGTTTCGAACTGCTTGTCTAATTGATGATTCCAGTACATCTTTCCTGCTACTAAAGACGAGATAAAGATGAGAATAGCAAATACATTAATTAAAATTTTCATAAAATGTCTCCCTTACTATATCTTTCTTTTTTTCTTTTATTATAATATAATTTTAAAGTACATGAAGAAATTTGATTAAATTTGTCATTTTTTTAATCATTTTGACGTATTTTCTGATGAAAAAGATAAGAATAATGGCTTACATAGAAGACATTTATTTTATCAATACATAAGGAAAAGGAAGAGAGGTTCCACATGGAAGAACAAGTACAACCTTCAAATGCGCGCAGACGCAAACGAAAAAAACCGAAAAAGAAACGCGCCTTTAAAATTATTCTTGGTATTATTTTAGTATTAATTCTAGGTGTAGCAGGCTATGCATATAGCATATGGCATTCCGTTGAAAAGACATTTACACAAACTCACGAACCGTTAAAACGTGATGTATCTGAAAAACGTTCAAGCAAAGTGAGCCTGGCAAATGGAGATCCTATTTCTATTTTACTATTGGGAGTAGATCAGCGTGCCGGTGACCGCGGACGTTCAGATTCTACTATTTTAATGACGGTAAACCCAAAGACACAGTCTATGAAGATGGTCAGTATTCCACGTGATACGCGTACTGAAATTGTAGGAAAAGGAACACAAGATAAAATCAACCATGCTTATGCTTTTGGGGGCGTAGACATGTCCGTAAATACGGTAGAGAAATTCTTGGACGTTCCCGTAGACTACTACGTTCAAGTGAATATGGAAAGCTTTAAAGACATTGTAGACGCTGTTGGCGGCGTAACTGTAAATAATACTCTTGCATTTGATTATGACGGCTACAGCTTCCAAAAAGGCCCTCTAACGTTAGATGGTAAAGAAGCATTGGCTTTCACACGTATGCGTAAACAAGACCCTCGCGGTGACTTTGGACGTCAACAGCGCCAGCGTCAAGTAATTGAAGGCGTTATTGATGAAGGAGCTAGCGTTCAGTCTTTAACAAACTACGGTACAATTCTAGATGCAATTGGCCAAAATGTAAAAACAAACCTTACGTTTGATGATATGAAGCAAATTCAATCAAACTATAAAGACGCACGCAAACATTCAGAACAGCTTCAAATAGATGGAAAAGGCGAAAAGATTAACGGTATCTATTACTATGCCGTATCTGATGACACACGTAACCAACTATCTGCTGAATTAAAAGAAAGTTTAAATCTAAAATAAAAAAAGATCGCGGGATGTCTCCCGTGATCTTTTTATTTATTATGATTTTGTTACTTTTACTAATTCTGTGCTTTTTGCAACAGCTTTTTCTTTTCCAGCTTTCACGTATACGCGTACACGATAGTCGCCAGACTTCGTTAGCTTATAAGCCAACTCTTTTTTTGAAGAGTAAGGGATTTTTTGGAATAGCTTTCCGTCTTTATAAACGGAGTAAGCGTATTTAAGGTCTTTCCCTTCCGTTGTTGTTTTTACTTCTAAGCGTTTGTCTCCTACGTTTTTAATAGAGACCTTGTTTAATGCTGTTTTTTCTTGTTGAGTCTGTTCCGTTTTAGTTGGTTTGCTTGCAGTTTCTTTGTCATTGCTGCAGCCTGTGAATAATAGTGCACCTGCTACGATTGGAATTAATACTTTTGCTTTCATTAGAGATCCTCCTTGAATAGTAGATATATCAATTTACATATCTATTCTCAATATTATTAAAATGCTTTATAAACCTTATGTATAAAACATTAAAATCGCTAAAAACAAAGACAGCATAGATAGAATGCCTACTTGACAATAAAGCTTGAACGTTTTTCGTCTTTCTTTCTTTCGTTCACGTCGCTTCGTACGCTTCTCTAATGAGTATAAAGACTGATTATATTCACTCTTTTCATCCATCAAGGCATATTCATCTTTCGCTTGGTTAGCCAGCATATCTAGCTTATACTGCTTTTTTTCTTCCTCAGTTAATCCATTAAACCATTTAACAAACTCTTTATATTTTTCTAAAACAACACGAGTACCGCCAAATTGCTTTAACTCTCCAAAATGGATCCACATGACCTTGTTGCATACACTGCGGATTTGAGTCAACGAGTGACTTATAAAGAAAATAGTTTTACCTTGTGCTTTAAATTCATTAATTTTTTTCAAACATTTATCATAAAATGTTTGATCTCCTACGGATAATGCCTCATCCACTACTAGTATATCGGGGTTAGTATGAACTGAAATGGCAAACCCAAGTCTTGATTTCATACCGCTTGAATAGTTTTTGACGGGCTGAGTAATAAATTTACCTATATCAGCAAATTCGATGATATCCGGAGTGATTTTTTTAATTTCTTCTTTCGTTAGTCCATGCATCAAACACTTCAATTCGATATTTTCTAATCCATTTAAGTTATTATTTAACCCTACTGAAATAGCAATCAATGATGTTTCGCCATTGATTTTAATATCACCTGACGTCTGAGGCACAACTTGCGACAGCAAGTTAGAAAGAGTTGATTTTCCTGATCCGTTAATTCCCACAACACCAATGGTTTCTCCTTCATTTACGGAAAAAGAGATGTTTCTCAGGGCATAAAAGCTTTCATTTTTCTTTTTTGGAAAGAAAATTTCGAGCAGTTTATCAGATCTTTTTTTATATAAAACATACTTTTTACTAACGTTCTTAAACTGAACTTTTAGTGCCATAGATTACGCTCCTAGATTACAAGTAATCGATGAATTTATTTCTGAATTTTAAATGCAGGATTGATCCTACTGTTAGTATTAATAATGTGATAACCCAAAAATATAATGTATATATCCAATCCTCATAAAACCAACCGTAACCTAACAATGAATATCTAAATCCTTGCACGATGTAAAAGAGAGGATTTAATTTTAAAATCGTTTCATATACATGTGACAATTTAGACGTATCCCATAAAATAGGCAATAAGTAAAGCACCATTCTCATTAATGATTGTAATACTTGCTGAAAATCTCTTATTAACGTTGAAATAGTTGATGTTAGCAGCGTAAGCGCAAATAAAAACACAAATAACGCTACTAAATAATATGGCAATTGAAGTAAATACCATCCTGGATTAATTCCATAAATAACGAAGATAACTCCCATAACCAGCATCATGATGATGAACTGAAAACTGTTACTAACAATCGTGACAGTTGGCAGTACACTGACTGGAAACTTCATTTTTGAAACCAAATTTACCCTTGCGTACACACTGTTTGAACCTTGAGTAATGGAAGGACTAATAAAAAACCAAGGGATTAACCCAGCAATTAGCCATACGAAGAATGGAATTCCGTGTACGGGTGCGCCTCCACGAATTCCTAATCCAAAAACAAGCCAGTACAGAAGAATCTGTATGGCAGGTCCTAAAAACTGCCATACAGCTCCAAGATAGTGCATTTGGTATTTACTTTTTGCATCATAAAGAGATAATCTCAATATTAAATGAAAATTCGAGGATTGTTCTTTCAAAATCCTCCCTACAGAATTCATGCCATTACTTCTTCCTTCTTAAGAAATGCATGTAGGTTACCATAGTTAATATAGCTGAAATTGTCAGAACGGTTAGCTACCACGTTTTTCGTATCAAAAATACGTTTTGTTGCCATACCTTCTAATTCGCTCCAGTTTAATTCTTTAAATTCATTATGGTCTGTTAACACAAGAACTAAATCAGAGTTACGTACAGCTTCCTTGATATCTTGTTCAACCCAATCTTGTTCCACGTGAGGATCAAATGCGCGAATTTCGTATTTGCCTTCTGCTTTTAATAGATCATAGATTTCCATTGCTGGACTTTCACGGATGTCGTCTACATTTCCTTTATACGTTAAACCGAATACTGTCACAACGCGTCCGTCTACTTTTTCCATTAGAGCATTTGTGTTATCTACTACGTATTGAGGCATAGACGTGTTAATTGTTCTTGCTAGATTAATAAGCTGCGCTGTTTTAGGCGCTTTTGCAACGATGAAATACGGGTCTACAGCCAAGCAGTGTCCACCTACACCCGGTCCAGGTGTATGAAGGTTTACACGCGGATGCTTATTAGCCATTTGAACAACTTCTAATGCATCGATTTCTAATTCGTTACATACTTTTGTTAATTCGTTTGCTAACGCAATGTTTACGTCACGGAATGTGTTTTCCATTAGTTTTGACATTTCTGCTGTTTTTGCATCTGTTTTAATGATTTCACCTTGTACAAACGTGCTGTATACCATTGCACCAGCTTCTGTACAATTTGGCGTAAGTCCTCCAACAATACGGTTGTTGTGGATTAGTTCGTGAAGGATTTGTCCTGGAAGTACACGTTCTGGGCAATGTACTAAGAACACGTCTTTTCCAACTTCAAAGCCAGCTGCTTCTACTAACGGTTTCACATGGTCATCCATGCTGCGCGGTGCGATTGTAGATTCTACGATTAATACGTTTCCTTTTTCTAAGTAAGGAATGACGTTGCTTACAGCGCTTAATACATATGAGAGATCACAAGATTTGTGTTGATCGTCATGGTTTGGTGTTGGTACAGCTACGATGAATGCATCTGCTTTTTCCGGCTGTAATGCTGCGCGGAATGTACCTTTTTCAATTACTTCATTTAATGCTTCCTGCAGACCAGGCTCTTCTAAATGGATTTTCCCATTGTTTAATGATTCAATTACGCGTTGACTTACGTCAACACCTACAACATCCACATCATGTTTTGCAAACATAATAGACGTTGGTAATCCAATATATCCTAATCCTACTGTACAAAGTTTCATTTTATTTCCTCCTGTGTTAACTGCTTAATAATGTTTTATATAAAGACACTATTTGTGTCTCTAACCGCTTTTTGTTTGTATTGATTTCTTACAAAAATTCTACATCTGTATTCGCCTTTAGCTCTTGGCTTATAGCGGAAAATTTCTTCGTCGATGTAAGAAGTTTTGTGAACGATTTTATCGTCTTTATAGATGTAATACGCGTACTCTAAATTGCCCTGACCTTCTGTGTCACATCGTACGATAAAGTAGCTCTCGTTATCTTTTAAAAG
The DNA here is from genome assembly GCF_045369295.1 of Priestia sp. 179-F W1.4 NHS. Taxonomy (NCBI): domain Bacteria; kingdom Bacillati; phylum Bacillota; class Bacilli; order Caryophanales; family Bacillaceae; genus Priestia; species Priestia sp. 179-F W1.4 NHS. The sequence continues at coordinate 622,971 of NZ_JBIQFF010000002.1, forward strand.
AGCTCTTTTAATTTTAAATGGCACATGTTCGACATACTGCACGTCTAAAATTTCGCTAATCGTTCGGCCAAGATACAGAGGAAAATAACCTTTTAAATCTTTATGATTTGCTCGATCTTCTAAATCTAGCGTTACTTTATATCCTCTGTCTTTTAGCTGATGATACAGCGGAAGAACATGACTTTTGTGATGATAATCCCACGTTCCTACATATAAACGGATGTCTGGTGCGCTATCCACGGGCTGATCTAGCAAGTTAAATAGAATTTGATTTAAGTATTCTTTGTTTACATTATCCGATCCCGAAATATACTCTGCAATATTGACATGCTCTGCCTGATCAATCAAAAAGTCTCCTAATTTACTTTGAGGAGCACCGGCAATTACTTGTCCAAAATGATACTTAATTCCATAGTATAACGCCGCATAGCCGCCTTTAGACGAGCCTACGGTCATGACATTTTTGTGCGTAAAACCGTGCTTGGACATAATATATTGAATAAGCGAAGATACGCTTGTTTCAATCACATGATTTCTATTTTTACCTAAGTAGTAAGAGCCTTGTTCACCAAAATCATCTAAAATGAAAAGTTTATTTGCTCCAACTTCGTCTAACGTTTTCATATAATTATATACATAATGATATTTATTAGCTAAAGCAGAAAAGACAATAACCAATTTATCCTGTAATGTCTCATCAGCTGTTGGAACGAAGTGATACTTCACGCCATTCATAGATTGATAATGTGACTCTAATTCAAATGGCCCTTGATCTCTTGCTGCGATTTTATAATTCGCCAAGCGGAATTCTGTTACTACTTCAACCGAATGTTTGCCGCTGCTGAAATCCAGCTCAAGCACAGTAGCAGGCTGTTTCGATTCCATTTTGGGAAATACCCATCCTTGCACGTGCGGAACTGTTTGTTCACGCACTGCTCGTATATTGACATCTGTAGTAGACGTAACTTCAAGTTCAGCTACTTTGTTATTGTTTCTAAATAACTCCACAATTTGATCTCTTACGTGAACTTCTAAGTCCGGAGCTACATGCCAAAACAGCTTATATTGATGAGTATCTTCTGAAGCGACTTGATCACGTACAGTGATATGCTCAAGCTGCTTGTTATAGCGTACGTTACGCGTATGGGTAACTCCACTATAACGTTCATTCACTCCCGTTGCTTCCGAGTAGGCTTCCGTTAGCTGATAATCTTTTATATATACTTTTTCGTGCTGATGATCCACTCGAGGGAGACCGCGTCCGTCCACGATTAGCGTGTTGTGTCCAAATGAAGAATACGCATATTTCGTAAACTTATCTTTGTAATTATATCCATTTGGCCCAGCTTCTGTAATGATATCACCGTTTGAATAAATGTGCATATTTAAGTCATCACTGTGCTTATGGTAACTAGTGTGATAAGCCGCGGAAAACAGTACGTACGTTTCTTTTTCTTTTCTTTCCCATCCGCTCCTGAAAATCGCATAACCCGAGTCTTTGAACACCGCATCTTTTTCTACAGGCATCCTGCCAGCTTTACCTTGATGAACTGCATATAAAAACTCTTCACTTTTGTACAAGCTTCGGTAGCTGCTGTTTACAACAGGCTTAGACTCTGTATCACAAAGAGGCGGGAATAATCCGTCTGGTCGAATAATATAGGTTGCGTATTTTTCTGTCTTTTTAAATAAATCAATAAAAAACTTTGCGTGGTTAGGGCTCAAATCCTTCAGCCATACCACCAATTTATTCAAATAATTGGATACGAGAAAATGATAAGACGGCGAATGTTCCTTATGTACGCCTTCTTCTGTATACACATAGGTAAAGTAATCAACGAGACGCTTTAATGCAATATCACGATAACGATCCGACTCATTATCTGCCTCTTCGAAATACATCGCGTAAGCAAGCAACGAAATATCTTGGAACATGCCGTGATTTGTATTTGTTGAATGGAAGTCATCTTGAGACAGTAAATTAGCCGTTTTGGCCATATTCTCTACGATAAGCTGTTCATCGGATGAAGCAAGCTTGTCCTTTGCTAAGATGTATAATCTCAACCAATACTGCAAACGCATTGCTGTTGTTTCATCGTGAAAAGCCATTTCATTTGAACCATTAGGATAAGGATTTTTTTGAATCCAATCTTTGACTAAACCAATGGCTTTATCTTTGTACTGCTCTTCTTTTGTCTCTTCGTAAGCATCCGTCAAACATCCTAAAAAAGTATGACCATGAATCAAGCGTAAAAAACTTCTAGATTTATCTTCGTTCCATAGAATTCCTTTTGGGTATCGAATGACCCCAAAAGGCGGAAGCGGATATTTATTACCCATAATGTTTTTAGCAGCTGCTAGCGGATCTTTATTCCGACTTTTCGGTAAGATCCTCATCAGCTTTTGAATTTTTTCTTCATCCAATGCCGTTAATGCTTTTTTTGTATTTATCATTCAGTCATTTCCCACTTTCTCATATGCGCCCTGTACGCATACAAACTATAAATTTCAAAAGGAACTTATAGATTAACTTAAAACAGGTTCCGCAACGTTCACAATTAACTCTTCCCATTGATTCGCTACTTTTTCAGCTCCAAAGTGCTGCTTTACATACTCTTTTAAAGAAGCTTGAAGCTCTGCATCTGTTTCTTTTGAGTTCAGTGCTAGAATACGCGCTACTGCTTCCTCCACATCAGATAGAAGATACTCTTTCGGATAGATTGTATCACTGCCATCCCAGTTGAGAATGATTGGATAAGCTCCTGAAGCCATTCCTTCACTTGGTGAAAGGTGGAAACTTTCAAAATCACTTGTTGATAGAACAATTCCTACCTTTGAAAGCCATTCAGAAATATCGCCGAACCCTTCAAAAATAACAGCATCTTTCCACGGAGCTTTTTCGATACGATTAAAAATTGCTTCATAATATTCACGCTCTTCTTCTTTATTCCACAGCCATGAATATTCCTGCGGCATTTTCCCTTTAACAAACAGCTTATAGCGATTATCTTGATGCCATAACTTATCTAGCATATCTACAGCCAAGTCTAGACGCTTTCGCTGCGGACAAATTCCAATAATGCCTAAATGATACTTAGCGTCTTCCGTTTTGGAGCCATCCACTTTTTCTGTATCTACTACGTTATAAATCATCGTCATCTTTTCACGCGAAAAATTAAACGTTCGATAAAACTCTTCATATACGTATGGAGAAATCGCGATAATTTTATCGATATTTTCCATGTTAAAACTATGAGGGTAAATCGTATCACGCTCTTGAAGATGCATGCGTACAATTAACTGCTGATGAGGCTTTTTATGATGAGAATACCACACTGCATTTCCAAGTCCCCATTCGCAAACAATAACGTCTGCCCACTCTAAGCAAGCTTGGCTCTGTTCTTCATCATGAGCATTATGACCACTCCACTCGTCCGTTTTAATTTCAAACCCAGGACGGCTTGCCAAACGGTCCATAATGATACGTGCAAATTTTAAATCATGTCCTGCAAATAATATCTTTTTCATTTTTGTAACCTCACAGCTCTATTTTATTTACCATAGCAGTGATGTCGTCCTTGCTGCTATCTTCTAATTTCAAGTAATTAAATTTGTCATTACTAAAGAACTGCTTGCCGTATTTAGCATATGACGCAAGACTTTGATCTTGTTCAAAGAGATTAATTACTTGCTCAAGCGAAAGATTGCTGTATACATTTGTTTTAGCAACGGAGCTCTGTGACGATAACTCTCTTACAAACTCGTATTCTTGACCTGCATTTTTCTCTTCAAGCTTTCCGTTTTCCACACTGTAGTGAGTTGTTTTACCAATAAAGTCACTGTCCGTAAACGTTGTGCCCAGCATTAAGTCTAGTAAATAATTTTGCCCATAATAGCTGTCTTGGCCAAAGTACGTTACATACTCACTTGTAATCCAGTCGCGAATGTTTAAGTAGTTATGCATATAACTGCGAACAAACGTGTGAATGGTTTTTGTGTTGTACTTATTGTAAAGGTCTAAATAGCCATCAAATGTATCTACTAAAATATATAATTGCTTATTTTCATAAGCTTGACGGTTAAATTGATCAACGATGTTCTCAAACTCTTGACGGGTATTAGCAATCGCAACTACCGTAACTGTCGGCAGTTCGAAAGCAAAGTTTAAGCCCACTTTCTCAATGATGTACTCTAAGCGATGCGTATACGTATGCTTGGTTAATACATCTCGAATACCCGTTAAAGCTTTTTCTTCGTAGTAGCGCTCATCTTCTAACAGCTGCTTGAATTCTTCATGCAAACTCGTTGGATCTTCAGACATATAAACAAGATCACCGAAAATTTCTCCAATTCCCTGTGCGTACGTACTAATAACAGGCGTTCCACATGCTAACCCTTCATATACACGTCGAGAGAACATCGTAGGAGATTCTTTTACTGTATTTACGTTAATCATAACTTTGTAGCCTTTATATGCTTTGTCAATTTCGTAATACTTTAAGTTTCCTTTTACATAAGGAACAAAGCGATCCGGGAATTGATGATTTGGCATAAGACCTTTTAAGTTTTGAATATAGTTTCGATCGTAAATATCCAGTCCCACTTTAGCCGCGGCATCTAATAATCGATCCATATCAATACATCTTTCTTCATGATGACGATAATAAGATCCAGCGAAACACGCTTTGTTTTCGCGTTCATCCACGATTTTAATCGGATTATGAATAGCCGGCTGCGCAGCAAACGGCAGCGCAAATGCGTTTTGATGTCCAGCTCTTTCTTGGTAGTAAGGAACCATGTTTTCATCCGTTGTGAAAATGTAATCAAATCGTCTAGCTGTTTCAATAAAACGATTAAAGTGAACAGGATCTTCCTTGTTCCAGAATACGGTTGGCACATTATGTTCTTTACACCAAGCTAACAGTGAGTAAAGAGGCTTCATATTCTCTTCTCCGTAGTAACCAACACGCTTATTCCAAACGCCTCCGTTACCACGCCAAGCAGATTCAACCATTAACAAGTCCGGCTGTTCTTTTGTCATAACCTCAAGCCAGTTATCTGGCGTCATTTTAATTAATTTACATTCATGTTCATAAGAAGCCGTCGTAAATTCGTCAAAGATAACCGCCATCTTCATTTCTTTGATCGGCTTTGGAGGAAGCATGTTAAATGCATCTACTTCTTGTTTTGCTACGTAATTTAATGACTGCTCTCGTTCAATGCTTTTCATTTCATTAATAGAAATCGTATGAACCTCAAATTCACCTTTTCCAGAAACGCGTAAAGCAATTCGGAACTGTGTAATATCAGGATGAATTTGAACTTTTGTCATTGAATTAAATTTTAGCTGCAGCACTTGAAGCTTTTCTTCATCGGAATATCCAATAAACATTGGAATTACCGCTACATCTTCATCTGCTTTACCTTTTACAGTGAACTCATATTCAAAACCTTTTTGCATCGTCATGATATGGTGAGTCGGAAGCATTTTAAAACTGTTATTTGTTTCTTTATACGAAATATAGCTGTTTTTTCCAGCTTCAATATTCACTAAACCGTGCAGCCCTTTTTCTGATGTAGAAAGCTGTACTAATTTCTTCGCGCTTGCAAACCAATCTGAAGCTTGTAGCTCTAGCTGTGCACTGTTGGTAATTTCAATTGGCTTTTCTTGAATGTTAATCTGCAGTCCTTTAAAGAATCCGCTCTCCGTCACACGTATTAAAAACTCAACGTGTTCTGTATCTTTTTTGAAACGCAGTTCAGCTTTTTCATTTAGCTCAAGCTGATGAATTTCATTTTGCTTGTTGTTTTTATATCCTACGGCATATACAACTAACTCAATACCTTCGTACACTTCACCTGCTGGCGTAATCACATACGTAGAATCATGATCAACAGCTACTGAGATATTTTCACTCGTATTAAAGTGCTGAGCTGTTAAATGAATGAATTCTTGTCCTTTTAACTTCGATTGAAACAGCTGGTTCCAAGGATGATAAATGACACCATTATTTGACTCTTGCCATCCTCTAAGGGAGTGTTCGTTAAGAGCATATTTAATAAGTGCATCGACCGTCATTTTAGGAATTGTTACTTCAACGTCATGAACCCACCAATAAGACACGTTGTTAATGATGATATCATCAAGTTTAAATTCACCTTTACCAGATACTCTTACTGCTAGACGAATAGAGTTATATTCTTCTTGGAAATGAATAAGTTTTTTATTATTTAACTTTAATTCATCTGTTCCTACTTTTTTTCCATCTTGGTAAAAAATAATAGCAAGACGTACATCAACAGAATTCTCTTTCTCACCTTGGAAGCAAACCGATAGTGTATCGTCATGAACAGCCACTGGACTTGCAGGCTGAGCAGAGAAAGCAGCATTTCCTTCTCTATGCGTTACATACGCGAATTGCTTATCTTCAAAGCTCACGTTGAACTTTTTGTTAAATGGATCATAGTATAATTGATCGGACTTAGGCATGTACCACTGATTTTGTTCTAAAACAATATAATTTCCTTCTGTCAAAAGCTCGCTTTGATTCCAGAATCCTCGGTCATTAATTAACATGCTCTCAATTTTAAATGTTCCCTGCCCTTTCACGCGCAGCGCTAAGCGTATAGAATCAGTAGATTGAGAGAACGGTATAATACCTTCACTGTTCATTTCAAATCTATGTATACCTACTTTTTGACGATTTTTATATTCAATAATGAATAACTCGACGGAGACACTTTCACTTTTTGTCCCTTTGAAGACAAGCGTTTGCTGACTTGAAAAGTCGAATGCAATATTTTCTTCTACAGGAGCTTGTTGAAAGTCGATATTCTGCTCGCGATAAGTTAGATACGTATAGTTGTTAGAATTCAAATCAACAGTAAAACTTCGGTCGTCTTCATTAAATGAAACAGCAACTTGATTCTTTTTAAACCAGCCGCTATTTGCTTCGACTTCTGAAAACTCTAGGCTTGGAATGCGATGTGCTTTTGCCCAATCTCTTTTTTGCGTAATCGACTTCATACGCTTTTGAATATCACTGATCATTATCTATGCCCCTTTGTTGCTTTATTTGTACCCATTCGCTTTCGAACCGTCCAGTACTTTAGCGTTAACTTTCCTAGAAAAGAACGGCTGATAGCCGCATATCTCTTTTCGAGCATCGTATAGCGCTTTTGCAAATCCTGGTACTCTTTTAATTCTTTTTCTCTTATATTTAATTGTTCGATTAGTTCCGATTTAACCACTTGAAGTTCTTTTTCAAGAACTTCTACAGATACATGGCTCTGGAGTTTGACACCCATACGCGTAAGTTCCTCCTTTTACGTTATATTGCTTGATAGACTTTCAAAAATTGAACTTGTTCACTTTCCCAGTTGTACTTGAACTTCGCTGTTTTACAGTTGTTGCTCATCGTTGCGCGCAGCACAGGATCTCGTAATAACTGATTAACAGCACTTGCAATCTCTTTGTAATCATGCGAATCTACACACAATCCAAGATGCTCGCCTTCTACTACTTTTTTAATCTCCGGAAAGTCGCATGCTACCACCGGTACATCGCTCATAATGTATTCAAACAGCTTATTTGAAGAAGCGGAATAGTGATTGAAACAAACATTATTTAATACTTGGAAACCTAAGTACGCATTTTTTGTATACTTCGGTAAGTCTTGCAAGGGTACTTTTGGAATAAACTTCACTTTATTTTCTAACTTCATCTCAGCTACCATACGCTCTAGCTCTGGCTTGATACGCCCGTCTCCAATAAAGACTAACGTTCCTTCTTTAAATAACGGAGCCGCTTGAACAAGCTTTTCAAGGCCTCGTCCCGTTTGAATACCGCCTTGATACAGCAGAATTTTTTCATTTTCAGGAAGCCCTAAGCGTTCGTGTAAATTCACTTGTTGCTGCTGCTTCTTTTTTGGTCGAAACGGATAGTTATAGACAACGTTTGGATAGAAGCCATATAAATCTTCATTGTATTTGGCACGCGTGTGATTTTCTACAATCATAGAGTCAATTTTATTAATGAAAAACGACTCCATTTTTGCGTATACGCCGCTGTCATAGCCCGTTCTGCTCGTTTGCACCTCGTGAGAATCATAGACAAGATACTTGCGCTTAAAGCGAAGCTTGGAGCATATAAACCCTTGAGGCAACGTATTTAAATCATTCGAGTGATAAATCTCGTATTTCTTCTTCCTGCCTTTTAAAATCATCCTTAAGATAATGCTTCCTCTTACCCAAACCACTTGCAGCTTCGTTTTTAATAACAGCGCTGCTGCGATTGTAACAGGAAGAACTACATAAGGAGCTACGTACGCTGCTCCTAACCACAGCAAAAAAGCGATCAGAGCGAGCACTTTATATTTTAGAAGTGCACGGTACGCTTTTTTCATAAAAAGCAGCGAAGAAGGATAACGCTTTACGCGATGAACGTGAAAATGTTCATTTACTTCTTCATACTGTTTTAAATCCGGATTGTTCGGATCATGAATACAAATTAAATCAACGGCGTAACCATTCTCTGATAAAGCCGTACATTCGCGCAGAACGCGCGCATCATTGGTAAAATGATTCCATACAAACATACAGACATTTTTTCTCATAATACTTCAACCTTATCCACTGATTCTGTCTGCTCCACATGCAGCGGTTCAGAACTTTTATTCTCAATTAAACGTATTAATACTTCGATGTTTTTCTCCCAGAAGAAATGCTTTTTCACATAATTTAAGCTGTTGCGAGACATTTCACCTCTTTTAGAAGGGTGCTGATACAAGTACAGAATATGTCTGAGCATCTCATCTGCTGTATTTGTCTCTGATACAATCCCAGCTTCATGCGAAACAATTACGTCTTTGGCATAGCCAGAAACCGATGCGACAATCGGGATTCCACACGTCATGTAATCAATGACCTTACCAGGAAGAACCGTTTCAAATACTTGCTTACCGTTCAACGTCACAATTCCAATATGATGTTCAGAAATAATATGTAAACATTCTTGACGAGTAGTGGGCTTAATAAATCGAACATTTGTTAACTTATGCTCTTTGGCAAAGCTCACAAATTCTTTCTTTTTAAACCCATATCCCATAACCGTCAATTCAATATTATACTCATTTAGTTCTTTTGCAAGATCCATTAGAACCGTTACATCTTGCGCTAACCCAATATTACCTGCATACATAACTTTAAATACGTCGCTTCCAGATTCAATCATTGAAATTTCGTTACGATTTGCAGCATTAGGCATAAAATGAATTTTATTTAAAGGAATAGCATATTTCTCTGTCATAAAACGAATAAAGCCTTCGCTGTTTACAATAATATGATCTGCTTTTACATAGAGAATTTTCTCGATCCGGCTAAACACAGAAATAACGACCGGATAATTAAACACCCCTACGCCTTTTAACGATTCAGGCCATAAATCTCGAATGTCTAAAATAAGTGGCCTCCGGTAACGGTATTTGGCAAGCAGCCCGACGACAGCAATAAAAATAGGCGGAGACGTAACGAAAATCACATCATACTTTTTTCGGTCGGTTAAAATGAATAACATCATTTTAAAAGCAATTTCTAAATAATACATTAAACGATTGATAATACTTCTAGAATACTTGCGATTTTTTACACCGATACGCGTTACATCATTTTCTTCATCAATTGACTCATCATCCCAAAACTGTTCGTCATGATAGATCTTTTTATTTGGATATGTGGGCTCAGTCGTCAGTACATTTACGTCATAATTTTCATCTTTTAAGAGTTTATATATATTTTTTATACGATTTCCTGCACTACCGATTTCAGGATAAAAATGTTGAGAAATCACAAGTACCCTTTTTGTCAAAGCAACTTCACTCCAATACAATTTCACTAGCTCGCCAAGCGAACTAGTGAAACATCAATTAAGCTTTTACGTTTTCTCTCTGTAATAGCTCATCCATAAATGTAAGTAAATCTTCACGTAAATCTTCATGCTGAAGAGCAAATTCTAACGACGTTTGAATAAATCCAAGCTTTTCACCCACGTCGTAACGTTTGCCTTCAAAGTCGTAAGCAAATACGCGCTGAATTTCGTTAAGCTTTTGAATTGCATCTGTTAATTGGATCTCTCCACCTGCGCCTACTTCCTGCTGCTCTAAAAATTTAAAGATTTCAGGCGTGAAAATATAGCGGCCCATAATCGCTAGATTAGAAGGAGCTGTTCCTAATGCTGGTTTTTCGACAAAGGTATCAACCTGATAGCGGCGTCCTTTATTAGAAATAGGATCTACAATTCCATAACGATTCGTTTCGTTTTCTGGAACCGTCTGCACACCTATGACTGATGATAACGTTTCGTCATACTGATTCATCAGCTGGCGCAGGCAAGGCGTGTCTGCTTGAACAATGTCGTCTCCGAGCAGCACAGCAAAAGGCTCGTCTCCAATAAATTTACGTGCGCACCAAACCGCATGCCCTAATCCTTTTGGCTCTTTTTGACGGATGTAGTGAATTTCTACATTTGCTGATTGACGCACTTTTTCTAGAAGTTCGAACTTTTCCTTTTCTACAAGGTTTTGTTCTAATTCGGGTGCATTATCAAAATGATCTTCAATCGCACGCTTTCCTTTACCCGTTACGATAATAATGTCTTCAATACCAGACTCAATTGCTTCTTCGATAATGTATTGAATGGTCGGTTTGTCTACAATTGGAAGCATTTCTTTTGGCATTGCTTTTGTTGCCGGTAAGAAACGTGTACCTAATCCAGCAGCTGGAATAATTGCTTTTTTCACTTTTGACATGATTAAACTTCCCCCATCTACTAATTACTTATTTTGAGCGCTGAAATATTCGCTAATCGCATCAGCGATACGTTTTGAAGCAAAGCCGTCACCGTACGGATTCGACGCTTTAGACATACGTGCATATTCTTCTTCATTTGTTAGAAGCTCTTTAGCAAGTGAATAAATGGTTTCTTCTTCTACACCTGCAAGCTTTAACGTACCAGCTTCAATGCCTTCAGGACGTTCGGTTGTATCACGAAGTACTAATACCGGCACACCTAATGAAGGAGCTTCTTCTTGCACGCCGCCTGAATCCGTTAAAATGATATGAGCACGCGAAGCGAAATTATGGAAATCTACTACTTCTAGAGGTTCAATTAATTGAATGCGAGGATCATTTCCTAACACTTCATCTGCCAATTCACGAACAACAGGATTTAAATGTACAGGGTAGACTACTTGTACGTCATCATGTTCCTCTACAATTCGTTTAATCGCACGGAACATATTGCGCATTGGTTCACCAAGGTTTTCACGGCGGTGAGCGGTTAACAGAATTAAACGGTCATCCCCTACACGATCTAATACCGGATGAGAATATTCTTCTAACACAGTTGTTTTTAGTGCATCGATTGCCGTGTTTCCTGTAATAAACAACGTTTCTTCTTTTTTGTTTTCTTGCAATAAGTTATGGGCAGACTTTGTAGTAGGAGCAAAATGAAGGTCCGCTAATACACCTGTTAACTGGCGGTTCATTTCTTCCGGGTACGGAGAATATTTATTCCATGTACGAAGACCCGCTTCTACATGGCCTACTTTGATTTGGTTATAAAAAGCCGCAAGACCTGCGATGAAGGTTGTTGTTGTATCGCCGTGTACAAGTACGATATCAGGCTGAACTTCTTTCATGACTTGATCTAGTCCTTGAAGGCCACGTGTTGTTACGTCCATAAGCGTTTGACGATCTTTCATAATGTTCAAGTCGTGATTCGGTGTGATATCAAATACACGCAGCACTTGGTCTAACATTTCACGGTGCTGAGCTGTTACCGTCACGATAGATTCAAATTCTTCTGAACGTTTATTTAATTCTAATACAAGGGGAGCCATTTTAATGGCTTCTGGACGTGTGCCAAAAATCGTCATTACTTTAATACGCTGTTGCAATGCAGTCACCTAGTTTCATTAAATTATGTATAAAAGCACTAGTATTTCTAATAGAAAATACTAGTCTCTTTCTTTATAAAGTTCTTGTTCTTTCTGCTGAATGGCATGTGCTAAATGTTTCTTTAAAATCAGCAGCTGATCGTAAGATGCATCTTGGTAAATATACCGCACAGCCTTTTTTACACTCTTAGGTAAATGATCAAATTCTTTCATGATTTCTATCCTGCTCAATAGCTTCTACCCTCTAGGCATTAAAAAATACCTAGAAACTTTTTCCGCATAATTTTTTCTGGAGATTCTTTGTAGCGCTGTGTACCGTCGATAACGCATTGAGCGTTTTCTAGAAACATATAATAATAATCTCTTCCATGCTCACTCTCAATCACATCAATCGCCTCTTGCATATGAAAAGAGCGATGTTGGAGGTTATGGGCGTCTGAGGAAACAAAATGCACGAGGTTGGCGTCTATTAACTGGTGAGAAAATTTCTTTATCTTCTTTCCAAAGTGTCCAACCAAGCTAGAAGCTGTAAATTGAGCTAATGCTCCTTTATTAATAAAGTTATAGAGAAGATCAGGGTCTTCTAACAACCGACTGTTTCGTTCTGGATGGACAATAATGGGGATGATTCCCTGTGATTGAATATCAAACAGCAGCCGCTCCGCATATCGAGGGACTTGACTCGAAGGAAATTCAACAAACAAGTATTTTCCCGTATTGTTTAAAGTGAGTATTTTGTCTTGATGATAGTCGTCTAAGATTTCACCGTAAATACGGTTTTCTTGACCAGGTAAAATGGTTAATGGCACTCCTTCACGAACTAATAAACTATTTAATTGTTCAACACTCTGTAAAATAGCTTCTTTTTCATTGAGATATCTGCCATTCTGATGATGAGGCGTGGCAACAATAGCTGTAATGCCTTCTGATACCGCTCGTTTTGCCATTTCAATACTCATCTCACTACTTGCAGAACCATCATCGACATTAGGCAAAATGTGACAATGTAAGGCAATCATCTACCCTCACCCCTATCCTTCTTAAGACCTAATAAAAGCAATACTTATGTTAGCATATTATAACATGTATTTCTATGTCTTTTTTTGTCGAAACATCTGCAAATCAACGCCCTGTAAATATTTAAGAATAGTCTGAATATATGTGTTCATTTCATTCGAACTACTAAACAAGCCCTAGAATGTGCTGTTCATCAAGAAAAACCTACTTTTTATCTATAATGTAAGCACATGAATAAACAGCAATTTTTTACTAATTACTTCTAAGTTCTTCAACCATGAAAAATCTCACATTTCAAACTTTTTATAACAATAGTCATAATTTCTTATACGTGCTTCGATAAAAACACACCAAAAAGCCTCCTCGCTAGCAAAAGCTAGCAAGGAGGCTTTGATCAATTGGTACCATAATAATAATAGTAGTTGCCTTCTTCTACTTTGCGGTTATTTAACACAACCCCAAGCAGTTTGCCTTTCGCATTACTTAGCAGCTCTTTCGATTTTAACGCAGCGTCTTTCTCTGTTTTACCGCTGTTGACAACTAAAATCGTGCCGTCTGCTTGATTCGCTAAAATCTGCGCATCAGCCGCCGCTAAAATAAGAGGCGTATCAAAGATAATCATATCGAACTGCTGCTTCATTTCGTTAAATACTTCAAGCATTTGGTTAGATACCAGCAGCTCAGCTGGGTTAGGAGGAATTAAAACTAAAAAATCTATAGGAAGATTGAGCTGGTTCATGCTATAGTCACGAAGAGTAACTTCTACGTTCCACAAAAAAATGTCCCATAAATCACTTAACGTGACCTATAGGACATTTCCTTTTTTATTGAATTAAACCTTTACTTATCTTAATTATATTTAATAGTCTATGAGATTATTAGTTATTAATCGTTCACGCTTGAACTTTTTCTTGTTTTAACAACTCTTCCATAAACACAAGAAGGTCTTCACGTAGATCTTCATGCTGGAGAGCAAATTCCAAAGATGTTTGGATAAAGCCTAACTTTTCACCTACATCATAACGTTTTCCTTCAAAATCATAAGCAAATACACGCTGAATTTCATTTAATTTTTGAATCGCATCTGTTAACTGAATTTCGCCGCCTGCTCCTACTTCCTGCTCTTCTAAGAACTTAAAGATTTCCGGTGTGAATACATAGCGTCCCATAATTGCTAGATTAGAAGGTGCAGTTCCTGGCGCTGGCTTTTCAACAAACGAATTAACCTGGTAACGGCGGCCCTTACTTGAAGTTGGATCAACAATACCATAGCGATGCGTTTCATTATCAGCAACAGTTTGAACACCAATAACAGATGATAATGTTTGTTCGTATTCATCCATCAACTGACGTAAGCCCGGCGTTTCTGCTTGTACGATATCATCTCCTAGCAATACCGCGAAAGGCTCGTTGCCAATAAAGTTACGCGCACACCACACTGCGTGCCCTAATCCTTTTGGATCTTTTTGGCGAATATAGTGAATTTCCACATTTGAAGACTGACGAACTTTCTCTAGCAGCTCAAACTTTCCTTTTTCAGCTAAGTTTTGCTCTAGCTCAGGTGCATTGTCAAAATGATCTTCAATTGCACGCTTGCCTTTACCAGTTACAATGATAATATCTTCAATACCTGATTCAATTGCCTCTTCGATAATATATTGAATCGTTGGCTTATCGACGATTGGAAGCATCTCTTTTGGCATGGCTTTTGTTGCTGGTAAAAATCGAGTTCCTAATCCTGCTGCTGGAATAATGGCCTTTTTAACTTTTTGCATGTTCATTTCTCCTTTTAGATACGTAGTTTAGTATAAATAAAGCACTTTAAAAGATGCCTAAAAACTTTTTCTTTTTAATCATCTCTGGGGGTTCTTTGTAGCACATTTGACCCTGTATCACGTACTGGGCATTTTCTAGAAACACATATACTGTATCCTGTCCATGCTCACTTTCTATAACTTCTAAAGCTTCCCTCATATAAAACGAGCGGCCCTCAAGATTATGGGCATCAGAGGATACAAAGTGCACGAGATTTGATTGAATTAGCTGATGAGAAAATTTTTTTATTTTTTTTCCAAAACGTCCCGTTACGCTTCCAGCTGTTACTTGAGCGAGAGCTCCATTCGTTATAAATTTATAGAGAAGATCAGGCTCTTCAAGCAAACGACTATTTCTTTCAGGGTGCACAATAATTGGAATTAACCCCTGTGATTGAATATTAAACAACAATCGCTCTGCATAATGCGGCACCTGATTAGATGGAAATTCTATAAATAAATATTTTCCTGTATCATTGAGCGTCAAAATTTTATCTGCTCGATAGTCTTCAAGGATTTCACCGTAAAGCCGTATTTCCTGTCCTGGTAAGATTATTAATGGAAGCTTTTTCTGCTTTAGCAGCTCATTTAATTTCTGTACGTATTGTACAATATCTTTTTTCTCATTAAAATATCGCCCATTTTGATGATGAGGTGTAGCTACAATTGTATGAATGCCTTCTGAAATGGCTTTTTGAGCCATCTTTAAGCTTATGTCATCATTTAAAGCTCCATCATCAATACCAGATAAAATGTGACAATGTAAATCAATCATCTGCGTCATCCTACTCCTCTACAGATAAATCTTAAGTGGTAAATGTTAGATGCTTCTTATTTTTTGTAAAATAAATGCCAGATATAGAACTCACTAATCTAGCCCCTTATATTGTAATAATAGGATTAAAAACTCGAAACCTTTGAAGTTTCGAGTTCCTTTATTGCCTTATTACACTCTATTTAAGATATCTAACACTATTACTATTAATTATTCCCATAATAATAATAGTAGTTTCCACCTTCTGCTTTACGATTATTTAAAACCGCACCAAGTAATTTCGACTTTGCATAAAATAGCAACTCTTTTGCTTTTAATGCTGCTTCCTTATCGGTTTTCCCACTACTAACTACTAAAATAGAAGCATCTACTTGATTAGCCAAAATTTGAGCATCTGTTACAGCCAAAATAGGCGGCGTATCAAAAATGACCATATCAAACTGCTGCTTCATTTCGTTCAGTAACTCTGCCATTTGATATGATGCAAGCAGTTCAGATGGATTTGGAGGAATAGGACCGCTTGTTAAAACATGAAGATCACTCACTTCCGTCTCTTGCACTGCTTGTCCCAAGCTAGACTGTCTTGTTAGAACGTTTGTGAGACCGCTGTGGTTTTCTAGACGATATGTGTAATGAGCCGTTGGCTTGCGTAAATCCGCATCGACTAATAATACCTTTAAGCCCTGCTGAGCATAAACAGCTGCTAAATTTGAAGCAGTAGTCGATTTGCCTTCAGCAGTTCCACTCGAAGTTAAAAGCAACGACTTAATATCTTGATCCACACCTGAAAACTGAATATTTGTACGAATTGTACGATACTGTTCAGCAACAGGATCTTTTGGGCTGTTATGCGCAAGCATTCGTCGTTTTAATGTTAATATCTTGCTATTTTTGTTTTCTTTTTCTTTACGAGCCAAATGTCTCACCTCTTTGTTGTACACGAGAATTTATATCCGTTCTCTGCACATTTGTTGCTTTAGGCACCTCTTTGATATTTGTAATGACACCCATTACTGGAAGATCTAAAATATTTTCAATATCTTGCTCTGTTTTAATAGTATTATCTAAGTATTCTAGTAAGAAAGATATTCCAACACCTACCATTAATCCGACAACTAAGGCAACAATAATATTTAAAGTGGGCTGCGGCTTTACAGGATTTTCACTAGATGCAAGGTCTGCCTTAGATAGAACACTCACATTGTCAATATTCATAATTTTCGGTACTTCTTTCTGGAAAACTGCTGCTGTTGTATTGGCAATTTTAGTAGCACGCTTTGGATCTGTGTCTTGAACAGTAATTTGAGCAACTTGGGAATTTTCAGCACTAGTTACTTGAATTTTTCCACTTAAAGCTTTAGCTGAGCCATCTAGCTTTAATTGCTCAACAACTTTATCTAGAATAGCAGGGCTTTTAATAATATCATTATACGTTCTAATTAATTGAACATTCGTTTGCACGGCCCCTGCATTATACAATTGCTGTTCTGATTTAGCCTGATTTACAAGAATTTGTGTACTTGTTTGATAGACGGGTGTTAACACAAAAAAACTGATAACTGCACTAATAATGGCTGAAATAATAGTGATTAATATAATCAACCATACGCGCTTACGTAGTACTTGAAATAAGTCTCGTAAACTAATCGTTTCTTCCATAGTTGACCTCCAAATTTCTCAATGTATTATAATAATGAAATAAATTATACGCTCCATTATAATTTACAATAGGTCTAAATTCTATATAATTCTGTAAAAAAATTCTAAACCCTACAATTACTAAATTCATTGTTTTTTCCAATTTTAAATCACAGACTATAAAAGTTCTTAAACTTTACTGATGCTTAATAAAGTTAGATAGGCCTTCTTTCCAATTTCTCATAGGAGTAAAATTATTTAGTTTTAGTGACATATGCTCCAAAACTGAGTATGCTGGTCGAGCTGCTACACGCGGAAAATCTAATGTGGTACATGGAATTACTTTTATATCCAGATCTGTATTTTCAAATATAGCTTTTGCAAATTCATACCAAGAGCAACTTCCACTGTTAGAAATGTGATACACCCCGTATTTTTCAGTATCTACTAACTCTAAAATAGCATTAGCTAAATCTAGCGTGTAAGTTGGACAGCCTCTTTGATCAGCCACTACAGAAAGTTCTTTTCGTTCTTTTCCTAATTTTAGCATAGTTTTAACAAAGTTAGCCCCATGCTTGCCGTATACCCAAGAAGTTCGCACAATAAAGAATTTAGAATGCAAATCACGTACAAATTGTTCACCGGCTAGTTTAGATTTTCCATATACGCCTAAGGGAGAAGTCGGTGAGAATTCGTTATAAGGTTCATCATTTGTGCCATCAAATACATAATCCGTACTTACATATACAAGTTTTGCTCCTACTGCTTCTGCGGCTACAGAAACATTGCGTGTACCGTATGCATTAATAGAGAATGCTTGTTCAGGCTCTGATTCTGCTAAATCTACTTGTGTATGAGCAGCCGAATGAAGTACGATATTTGGTTTCAAAGTACTAATTACTTCTTGAACTTGTGCTTGGTTTGTAATATCCATCTTATCTCGACCAAATCCATAAACTTCAAAACCTTTTTCAGTAAAGAGTTCGACTAACTCCTTACCAAGCTGTCCATTCGCTCCTGTAATTAAAACTTTTTGACTCATTATTTATCACCATATTGTTTGTTGTAGTAGTTTACATAGTCACCTGATTTAATGTTTTTCCACCAGTCTTGATTATCCAAATACCATTGAATCGTTTCAACGATTCCTGTATCAAACGTGTATTTTGGCTTCCATCCAAGCTCTGTTGTTAATTTAGTAGGATCGATTGCATAACGACGATCATGTCCAAGTCGGTCTTCTACAAATTTAATTAATTCTTTTGGAGCATTAAGTTTTTCTACAATTAAATGTACAATCTCATTATTTGTACGTTCATTGTGGCCGCCTACATTATAAATTTCACCTGGCTCTCCTTTATGAATAACCAAATCGATAGCAGCACAATGATCTTTTACATGTAACCAATCACGAACGTTTTTACCATCTCCATAGATAGGAAGTTCTTTTCCTTCTAGAGCATTTGTCACCATTAATGGAATCAATTTCTCAGGAAAATGATAAGGACCATAGTTATTTGAACATCTTGTGATATTAACATTCATGCCGAATGTCTCATGGTACGCACTCACAAGCATATCAGCCCCTGCTTTACTTGCAGAATAAGGACTGTTTGGATCAAGAGGCGTTTCTTCTGTAAAATAGCCTGTTTCGCCTAGTGAACCATATACTTCATCCGTTGATACTTGTACATATTTCTTCAGGTTATTAGCTTTTGCTACATCTAAAAGTGCTTGTGTCCCTAACACATTACTCTTAATGAAAATATCTGGCTCTGTAATACTGCGATCAACATGTGATTCTGCTGCAAAGTTTACAATTACATCAATATCATGATATTTAACTAAATGGCCTACAAGTTCTCTATTGTTAATATCACCTTTTACAAAAGTATAGTTTTCATGACTTTCTATATCTTTTAAGTTTTCAAGATTTCCTGCATATGTAAGTAAATCATAGTTTACGATACCATAACTAGGATATGTTTCTACCATGTGACGTACAAAATTACTTCCAATAAAACCTGCTCCACCCGTTACTAAAATATTCATTATTGAATCACTCCCAAGTAAAATTATTATCTGCTTCTGCTAAAGTTGGATGTTTTGTATCTTTGTCAGAGAGAACTGGATTATTAAACGGCCAATCAATATTTAAAGCCGGATCGTTCCAAGCAATACCTCTATCATGCTCTGGGGAATACAGCTCGTCTACTTTATATTGCACCTCAGTATTTTCTACAATCGTACAAAAACCGTGTGCAAAACCTTTTGGTACTAAAAGCTGACGTTTGTTATCTGCTGATAAGATAAAACCTTGCCATTCTCCATATGTAGGTGAACCCTTTCGGATATCTACAATAACATCATAAATTGCACCTCTTGTTACACGTACAAGTTTTGTTTGTGCTTTGTCATTCAGCTGATAATGCATGCCTCGCAACGTGCCTGGTTGCTGAGATAATGAATGGTTATCTTGAATAAAATCCATATCAATTCCATTTTGTTGAAACATTTCTTTGTTATAGCTTTCTGTAAAGAAACCTCTATGATCACCAAAAACCTTCGGTTCAATCAAGATCGCATCTTCAAATTTTGTTTTTATAATATTCATGCTTTTCCACCCACCAATATTTTTTCTAATGCACTTTGATTCGCTAAACGTAGCATGTACTGTCCATATTCATTTTTCTTTAATGGCTCAGCTAATTGAATAAGTTGTTCTTTTGTGATGTATCCTTTTCTAAATGCTATTTCTTCTAAGCATGCTACTTTCAAGCTTTGGCGTTTCTCTACAGTTTCAATAAACGTAGACGCTTCTAATAATGATTCATGAGTACCTGTATCAAGCCACGCAAATCCACGTCCTAATAACTCTACCTGAAGTTTTCCGCGACGTAGATACTCTTCGTTAACAGAAGTAATCTCTAGTTCACCACGAGCTGATGGTTTAATAGATTTTGCAATTTCTACTACATCGTTATCATAGAAATACAGGCCTGTAACAGCATACGTTGATTTTGGATCTGCAGGTTTCTCTTCAATAGAAATGGCTTTGCCTTTTTCATCAAATTCTACTACACCAAAACGTTCAGGGTCTTTTACATTATATCCAAATACTGTAGCACCTTCAGAGCGGCTTGCTGCACGCTCTAATGTTTTGGTAAATCCATGACCATAGAAAATATTATCTCCTAAAATCAAGGCCACTGAATCATTTCCAATAAATTCTTCACCAATAATAAATGCTTGCGCTAAGCCATCAGGTGATTCTTGTACTTCGTAGCTTAAATTAATACCTAAATCTTTTCCATCTCCAAGCAACTGTTCAAAACGTGGAGTGTCTGTAGGCGTAGAAATAATTAAAATATCTTTTATACCTGCTAACATCAATACAGACAGTGGGTAATAAATCATCGGTTTATCATAAATCGGAATCAATTGTTTAGAAATTGATCTTGTAATAGGGTATAATCTAGTACCACTGCCACCTGCTAATATTATGCCTTTCATATTTCCAGCTCCTTTATTAATTCTTTAAGAATAATGTTTCATATTCATGAACAATTTTCCCCCATGAATACTCCTCAACAATACGTTTTTTGGCTTTTTTTGACATTAAATCGATTGTATCAATGTTATACAAATCTGCTGAATCTACTAGCTTTGATAAACTACCTTTATCTTTGTTAAAGTAAACTGCCCCTTCAGCTCCTACTTCTCTGTTAAAAACAACATCTAGTAATAAATTAAGTCTTGTAGAGGCAAGTGCTTCAAGTAGAGAAGGGTTAGTTCCTCCTACTTCATGACCGTGAAAATAGCCATATGCTTGTTCACGGATTTTTTGAAGCAATTCTTGATCGTATACTGTTCCAACAAACTTAATACGTGAATCTTGATTAAAGTTTGTACGTTTTAAAAGTTCTTCATAAAAGCTATTTTGCTCTACATTTGAAATAATAACTAAATCTTTTTTCGAGTTAGATGCCATAAACTCTCTGATCATTAGTTCATAATTATTTTCAGGTACGAAGCGACCGACAATTAAATAATATTCAAATGCTTCAACACCGTGTTTTTGATACCATTCAGTTAATTTGCTAGAAGTACTGCTTAATGGTGCCTCTTCTACTGTCGCACCATACGCAATAAAAGTGGTCTTTGGAGAATAACGTTGATAATCTTTTTGTATGTAATCTTCTATTCCTTTAGAGTCGCATACTAATAAATCCGCATGTTTAACCATGAGACGTTCAGAAAGTTTCCAATACTGTCTAATATAATAATTCCATTTACTTCGTTTCCACTCATGTCCGTCAGGATTCACAAATACTTGGACGCCCATTTTTTCAAGAGCTGTTTTATATTTAGCGAAGAACGGACCGATTCGGCAAGCCAGTACATATACTATTGAATTAGTAAGTTTCTTTTCTTTTATATAGTTCAAACATTCTTTCAAGCTTAAAATATCATACAAAACAGCTTTAGCACTTCCGATATTAGGCACTTTCACATTAAAGCAGCGAACATTGTTATGATAGAATTCTTTGTTATCTTCAGCCATACAGGAAACATGATAAGCTATTTCTTCACTGACTTTCATTTTTGTTAAATATTCAACAAATGTTTCAAATCCTCCATATTTAGCTGGAATGCCTTTAGAACCAATAATAAATACATTTTTCATCTTATTTTTCTCCTACAATTTTTTCATATAGTACTTCTAATGATTGACTGTGGTCTTTCATAATAGAATTAAATGTTCCTGTACAAATATTTTTATTCCAAACAGCCAGCTTATCTCGGTTATGGATAGCATATTTAATTCCTTTACCGATTTCGTCTTCGTTTGGCTCCACTACTAATCCAGTATTATAATTGTCCACAAGATCTTTAAAACCTACGTATGTTGTCACAATTGTAGGAACACCATTAGATAAAGCTTCCAAACCAATAAAACCGAATGTTTCTTTCCATAGGCTTGGCAAAATTAAAATATCTATTTTCTCAAAGATATTTGGAAGTTCTTCATGTTCATAACGGCCATGAAAAGAGACGTAATCGCAATCTTCATCTAGCTGTACGACTCTATCATTACCATATACATGCAAATGCCAGTCCATTTCTTGTTCTTTCAAAAGGTTTTTTAAGGATTTTCTTAATAAAGGAAAACCTTTATATTTTTCTATAGGCCCTAGAAAACCAATTTGTAATGGCTTATCGCTGTTGTATTCTTTAATTTTTCTTTGGTCTTTAATATCTTTATGAGTAATCGAAACAATTTCACTTTCAACATTCACATATTTTTCATATTCATTTTTTGTTACCTCACTATTAAAATGAACCATATCCATCATACTTAACATGTTCATATAATAGTTTCTAAGCTGTTGAAATTCTTCTGCAAGCACCAAATCTTTTTTCACTTCAACATGCTCATGATTAATAGACTGTTGCTCTTCCACGTCTTTAATGTCACTTTTTTTAAAAGCTCTTAATTTCTTAATAGAAGGACTATTTTTAAAGTTTTTGTAAAGATGCGATTGCATAACGGTAATTAATGACTTGCTGTAACTATTGACATTACATGAAATACATTTTTGTCCACTTTCAAAGTCTTCACAAATTTCGCCTTTGACGTCTAATAAATTTACTTTTGGACATATCCCATAGTAGTCATGCGTACTAAAAATTAATTTAATTCCATTCTTTCTCGCATGCTCTATAAATTCACTGTGTATGCCCATTAGTGTATGCATATGGATAACATCAGGTTTTAAACTCATGAAAAAATCGGAGTATAAGGAACTAACTTTTGGTTCTTCCATAAAGTTAGCGGGGCGAAACACTCCCCCTAATAGTGCTACAGGCAAAGGATTTATTAGTTCATATACTTGAATATTGTTATAAGCTTGATTCTTTATAATTTTTTGCTTTTGGAATGGGTTAATTTGACCTGGATACAAGAGATATACTTGATGACCTTGTTGAAGTTGTTCAGACATTAAATCTACTGAATACTTAGTGAGTCCTCCACTTCTGTAAGGTGGCAGTCCTAAACTATAATGAAGTATTATCATTCTTTAAAACTCTTTTCTGATTTATATTGATTAGATGAAAACATATATAAATGTTGCCTCGAGAAACTTTATTGTAAGCTTCCCCTTGAATGATTAGACATTTAATGTAGCTTCTACTACCCTTTTGCAGTTTTTATTATCGAAAAACGCAAAATATTTTTCTTTATATGCTTTATAATTACGATATTTCTTTTCATAACTTTCACTAAAAAGTTGCTCTTCAATACATTCAATTAACTTATCTTTAGTCAGGACGACTTCTCCAAATAAACTACTATTTAAATCTATATAAGATCCACGTTCTAGCAAATATTTGGTCTGGTCAAATTGATAAAAAATCACACTTTTATCTAAATAGAGAAAATCCCAACATATACTAGAATAATCTGTAATTAACAATGCAGACTCTCGAATTTTCTTCCCTACGTCTACCTTATCAGACATGATATTTATGTTAGACAAACTTTCTACCTGCTTCTTAATTATGGATAGCTTATTATGCATGAATGGATGAAGTACTATTTCTAGTCTAAAACCTTTTCTATGTAAAATATCGTTTAAATATTTATCAGAAATGAGGTTCACTAAATTAATACAAAACTCTGTATTAAAAAACTCTTCTTCTCCATTCAAATATAGCCATTCTCTCCACGTAGGAGCGTACAGAATTGTGTTTTTAGACGTTTTCTCCAAATGGTTATATAGTTCATCGTATCGTGGCACCCCTGTAACTATTAGCTTTTTTTCCTCTAGCCCCCACTCTTCTTTTTTTATTACCTTCTCTTGATTAGAACTACAAATATAAAAATCCACGTCTTCTATATGCTCTAAATTTAAATTCTTTTTTAATCCCTCAATACCATGACTAAGGTGAACCCTAATTGGCTTATATTTATGTGGTAATAATTTATCAATAATTGGAGCTATATCAGTACTTAAAGAATGACTAAAGTAGCAAGTTTTTGCATTTAAATAGAATAGATAATTTTTTATACTTCCAAGTTTAATTACCTCGCCATTAATGTTTAAATTTGACTTATTGAGCGAATGATGTGTCATCCAACAGAGCGTTATATTCTTTTTTTCTTCTAAAAGGTATTGATGTATAGCTGCTGAATTATCTTGGTATTTTTCGCCTGCATGTCCTCCTACTAATACAATATTCTTCTTTTTATATACGTACTTTAAAATAACATTAATAATCACAGCTAACATAATATTAGGGATATATTTTATTTTTTTGTATTTCGCCGGAAAAATGTTTTGTTGCATACTCGCACTCCATTATCATTTTTTATTCAGCCTTTTAATTTTTTATTGCTATTAGAGATTTCAGACCTTGGATACAAACATATTCAGCTTTAGAAAGAAATCTTAAGTTACTGATAATAAAACTTTGGATATAAGATTTTTTTTCTTGCTTATAATAAACTTTTTTACTATCATATAAAAAGTCTATTTTTTTTAAGCCATTTAAAAACTTATTTATAGTTTTTGAATGAGCGTGATGATAGTAATGATCTGTATCAAGTAAAGTTGCAAAGCCATTTCTTTTCATTTTAGAAGCTAAAATTCTCTCTTCACAGTATAAAAAAGTACTTTCTTCCAAAAAACCTACTCTTTCAAGCGCCGTTTTATTTATAATTAAAAAAGAGCCTGGCAAGACATCTACAGGCTGGAGATGTTTATTTCTATTTAATTTTTTATACTCCAGTTTATCACCCAATAATTTTTTCAATATCATGGAAGAAGCAATTACATCAGACCAAAAATAAGGCAATTTCCAAGCTACCATACCTGCTTGGCCAGTATTTATAACCCAGGGGCTAATAACGCCTACTGAATTTTCTCCTGATTTACTTTCAAAGTATTGGTAATTCTTTATTACACCCCTTAGTTGTTGCTCTTCTATATAAATATCAGGATTCATTATAGCAACTAGGTTATCTCTAGAACTTAAAGTATTTAAGTACTTTAAACCAATATTGTTACCCGAGGCGTATCCTGTATTTTTCTTATTAAATATAAGTTTAATATCTACTGAACTATTAGACTGACTTTTCATTTCATCAACTGCCGCGGATAAGGCCGCCTTATCCTTTTCATTGGAGTTATTATCCACAACAACAATGTGTTCAAAGGTGTCGTTCATTCTTAATAAGTTACTTAATAACTCTACTGTATCACTTGAAGAATTATAGTTTAATATTACGCCGTCCAAATTTAACCGCTCCTTATAAAATAGAAAATAGTGTGTTTTTAAGTCTATTAAACACTTATTTAGCTAGAGATAAGTGTTTAATAGACTATTTATACACTTAGTAACAGCATTTTAATTCATAACTTTAATAATATAATCTAATACTAAATTGATTAAAGGAGATAAAAGAAAACATAGTACAGAATATATAACTGCTAATGATCCAATATACTTATAATTAATAATCCATCTTATATTATGTCTAGAATTTACTTTAATCATAAAAGCATAGGAGATATAAGCTATTAAAGTTGCTATACCAGCCCCTTTTATTCCCATTATAGGTATTAAGACAATATTAAGTACTGTATTAATTAAAGCAGAATAAAGAACATATTTCATCATTTGGAGAGGCCTACCAAGTAGTTCGATTCCTTTATGTCCATACATACTGTAGTTCCAAAAGAAAATTCCTAGAATAGACAATGGTATAATAATTGCACCTGCTTGATATTCTGAGCCAAATAAAAGGAGACTTATTTTTTTGTAATAGAAAAATAGGAATACTACCATTAACATACTAACCATAATAAATTTCCTCGACAGCTTTTCAATAAAAAGAGCAACCTCTTCAGGGCTTTGTTTCTCCTTTTGCCCATAATTCATTATTATAGGGTGAGCAGCTTGTAATAAAGGAGACACTAACAAAGCAATTCCTGTTGAAACTAAAGTATAATTTGCTGAGTAAACCCCTACTTGACTACTATCCGTAAAGAATTTTAAAATGATTCTATCTCCTACTCCTAACAAATTGGTTCCTATGAACCACCCCGTCATAGGTAACCCATAAGCCAAAGATTTTCTCAAGTGTATATTAAATAACTCCTTAGCACTACTATTCATTTTAAAGTAGTTGATCCTTGAAATGTCTCTAATTTCTTTATCTCTTCCTATAAAATAGAGTAGATTTAGAAAAGCAGGAAAGGCTATCATTACTATAATTTCATTTAATTGATAAGAGTTGACTAACAGCAAATACGCTGTAAGAAAAATAAGTTTTAAAAAAGATTGTTGTATATTTAAATTTCTTATATGTTTAACTTGATATTTCGCAGCGTACTCTGCTACTTTTACTGCAAGTAAACTTTGTGAAGAAAATAACATAATTAGTCCTAATAAATTATTTATAAATCCATCATTAGTATTCAAGAACACTTTATTGAAAGACCAAACTACAAACGAAATTATAAATAAATATATTAAGGCTGCTTTAAAATTATTTATCAGAAGAATATATTCTTCCTTTTCTTTATCAACATAATAAAATTTTTGAATAGACTGTACTAACCACTGGGAAAGAATTGATGTAACTACCACTGCTATGCTCGTTAGATATGTATAATCCCCATAAATATTTAAATCTAATATTCTTGCTAACCCTAGTGTTAAAAATATATTTGTAATTGCTGGAACTAAAACAGCTGGAATGTAATGGATTAGAGTTTTCTTATAAACTCTTTCTCCTTCTCTTTGAATATTCATAAATCGCCTTTCGATTCTTATAGTTATCTATCATTTTTTAAAATTAAAGATACAAGAGAGTTTAAAAAGCACCTTTGTTTGGCATTAAGATTATTTTGATAGTTTTTAATATTAAATTAATATCAGCTTTACAATTTCGTGTTTTAATATAAATTAAATCTAACTCTACCATTTCTTTAAATCCTATGTTGCTTCTTCCACTTACCTGCCAAGGTCCTGTACAACCTGGCTTAACTAATAAGCGCTGTTTGTCGTACGCCGTATACTCCAATACCTCTCTTAATAAAGGAGGTCTAGGTCCAACTAAACTCATATCTCCTTTCAAGACATTCCATAACTGAGGTAATTCATCGATGCTAGTTTTTCTGATAAATTTCCCTATTTTGGTTATGCGGGGATCATTTTTCATTTTAAACATGGCACCTGTAGTCTCATTAAGTTCCAATAAATCTTTTAATTTATCCTCAGCATCTACAACCATAGATCGAAATTTATACATTTTGAATTTATTTCCTTTTTTTCCCATTCTTTCTTGAGCAAAAAAAACGGGTCCTCTAGGATCTTCGACTTTAATTAAAAGTGCTACAGCTATAAAAACAACGGATAGTATAACTAACCCTATTACTGCTCCAAATATATCAATTGTTCTCTTGAAAAATAGATAGGTGATGGTATCATTAGGTGCTATTTGTAATTCTGCATTGCAAGAGATAGCTTCTTTACTAGATATTTGCTCCATTTGCATCCTCACTTCCTTAATAATTAATTATAATTAATTGAGCATATTACCCAAGGTATTTTTTATTAAGAACACTCACCTCTATTAGTATAATGCTTCTTCATCTTGAAAATAAGAATCTTGTTAGGTTATTTAACAAGATTGTTTTTCAAAAAAATAAAAAACATCTCCACAATTTTATTAAAAACCACATTAGGGAAAAAAGACTATTAATACTAGAAAATACTAGCACAATGTATACATAGGTTCAATGTCTTGTTTTGTCGAAATACGTCAAATGTTGCACTTTAAGTCTTTTAATGTATCATTTTGGTTCCTAAATAGTTCTTAATATTCATTAAATCTTATATCTCAAAATAATATGCTTAAATTATAGTGTTAGAAGACATACATTAATTATAGAAATACATCTTAAAGCTTCTAACAGTCTAAGTGTACAAGTATGCAACATTATCAGAATTTTTTACTTAGTTGCGATACTTTTTTCTTATAGTATCTGCAGTTTTTGTATCTAAAAAATCAAAAGGTTGATCTATATGCCAGATATAAATACCTTTGACTTCTTTCAGTAGGAATAAATTATCTAAAACAATCTTCATCCAATCATTTTGATCCCTATGGTTTTTAGGAGTCTCCTGATCAAAATTAAAAGGGTTTAGATAATCCTTTTTAAAATCTGACCTAGGAGAGGAGCCTGTTTCAGTAATTATTACGTCTTTTTTAAAATATTCTTTAACTTTTTTTATTGAAGTGATAAACCCATAAGATCCTGGTACACTGACAAAAGCATCGTCACTAGGTGCAATGATATTCTTACCTACATAATCTCTTTTGACTCTTGGAAACATATTTAAAGACACAACATCTAAATAATCTAATATGCTAATGACCCCCTTTTCGTGATATGCTATTTCTCTATCCAAATCAGATTTTTTTAAAGCCATAGTTACTTGTACATCAGGATACTTTTGTTTAATTTCGTTAATTATTTCTTGCCAATAAGGTATGTAAGTATTTTGAGTTATAATGCTTGTCTCACAAGTTATACTTAAAAAGGGCACATCCTCGTCGTGGCTGACTTTCGCATAATATAAAATAATTTCTTTCCATCTTTTAAAAAAATCATTGGTATTACTAGGGTTGTATGTTCCCCTATCAAAACCATCTCCTGGAAACATAATATGCGGTTTAATTACACTAACCTTAACTCCATATTCTTTACTCTTAGAAAATAATCTATTAAACTTGTCTTCTATATTAGGGTCGTTAACTGGCATTGAATCATTTGTGCTCTGTATACTAACTTTGGTTACTACTTCTAACTCGGCGCCCATTTCTTTTATTTTCGGTAAATTCTTATCATAGAAATTGTCAGTATTATAGGGGTCAAGCAAAGTAAGTGCGACTCCTTTGTGGATATTATGTTTTGGGTTTTCATGTATCTTCTTCGTGTGGTTTTCTTGAAAAAATAGATTACTTATAGAATAGACAACTATACAAAATATCAAGAATACTGCTAGTAGTACATTTTTCTTCATTGTGTTTCCTCCTTAAAAATGAAAAGTTTGAATATTCATCACTATATTTAACTATATACACCCAACAAACATTCTCGTCCTCTAAATGTCTGTTAGGTGTATTCAGAAAAAATATAATCAAAAATTTCTAAACAACTCTACCCATTTATCAGTTGTATAAAGAAGTTTTATTATTCCCTTATTAGGTAACGTAATATTTGTATTTTTACTCAAAACTATAGATGAGTTACTTTGTATGGTGGTATTATCATTGAATGCCAGTAAGAGAATTTCCTGAGAACCTGTTCCGTTTACCAACTCTGTAATGATGTTTTTATTTGGTTGGTTTAAATAAACTCTGTCGTTATCAGTTACATCTATAAATGTACTATCTCTTTCAAGAGCCTGAATATTCGGTGTATACTGCACGTTTCTTGCTACTTCAAGCCACTTTCCCGTTGTAAAAATTAAACTTATTGATTCATTACTTCTTAACCTCACATCCTTATTTCCTTTTAAAAGTATTGAAGAGTTACTTTGTATGGTGGTATTGTCATTGAATGCCAGTAAGAGGATTTCCTGAGAACCTGTTCCGTTTACCAACTCTGTAATGATGTTTTTATTTGGTTGGTTTAAATAAACTCTGTCGTTATCAGTTACATCTATAAATGTACTATCTCTTTCAAGAGCCTGAATATTCGGTGTATACTGCACGTTTCTTGCTACTTCAAGCCACTTTCCCGTTGTAAAAATTAAACTTATTGATTCATTACTTCTTAACCTCACATCCTTATTTCCTTTTAAAAGTATTGAAGAGTTACTTTGTATGGTGGTATTGTCATTGAATGCCAGTAAGAG
>NZ_JBIQFF010000002.1:653204-946015 GCF_045369295.1 Priestia sp. 179-F W1.4 NHS
AGTATTGAAGAGTTACTTTGTATGGTGGTATTGTCATTGAATGCCAGTAAGAGGATTTCCTGAGAACCTGTTCCGTTATTTAAATTGGTAATTGTTGTAGGAAGCGTTTGCGCAAAGTGTATCCTATTAATACCCCTAGTATCAAGGGTGGAAATATTTTGGGTTAGTGTTAATGAAATTTTTGTTTCAATAACATTTTTATTAATATCGAGATTAGTATTTTGTACGTTACTACCTTGAATATTGTTAATATTATCATCTGTGTTATTACCTATAATAACGTTTCCTTTTGTTTTACTACTTGTGTTTATTCCAAAATGAGGAACTGAAGAAAGTGGAATGCTTCCGTAATAATATTGACTATGTCCTGCTGACCTAACTGTATTAGCTCCTAAGGACATATGACTAACATTGTCGGATAGTTCTATTCCACTAGCAGTGGGGAAAACTATATTGTTTCCTGATATAGAACCAAAGACAAATTCGTCCCCAGTTTGATTTCCTTTTGATATTTTTATTCCTGAACTAGGTATCCTTTGTCCACACCAAGCAATATTATTACCATTTATATTAGGATTTTGAATTCGGTTTAGCCATATAGCTTCTGTTCCTGCTTCGTATAAATTATTACTATTTATATTAATATGGTTCCCAAAATCGATGTATATATTTTCTTTTTTATATTGACTAGCATCTCTATGACTTGGAAAGAAAAAAGAATTGAGTGCACAAATAAAGCCATCTACACCTAATCCATAAATATGTCCATATTTGACTCCCCCATAACACTGATTGTTGATAAAATGAAAATCACCAACACTATAGTCATTATATCCCTCAGGTCTATCAATATATAGAATATAACCAGCTCCATCCATTATGTTATCATAGATCATAATTCGACTCGTATGTTGAAAAACCCCTATTGGATGCGTATATATTACTTTATCTGCATTTTTAAAAGTACAGTTAAAAATCTTTCCTCGACGAACATTTCTTAATTCGATTGCATTCTTACCATTTTCTATTGAATTAAATTCGAATGTAATACCATGTATTTTAAAATGTAAATCTTTGATTACATGCGCATCTCCAATAATAATTGTCCCCTCGTATAAAATTCCTTCTCCAGTAATTGAAACGTTAGGTTTTGTAATATTTAGCTTTGTATATTTAAATTTTTTATTAGGAAGATAAATAGTCCCTCCTGAACTAGGCAATCGATCATGGGCTGCTTGTAAGTATGCGGTATCATCATTTAACCCATCTCCATATGCATTATAAAGTGGGTTATCATTTGGATTGAGCATCTAGTTTCCCCCTTATAAATAATAAAGAGAACCCAATTTATTGGATCCTCCTCATATAAGTTAAATTCTTTATAATTTTACTTTTAATAAATTTATTTTATGACAGTTGAATAAAATTAACTTATTAATATTTTTTATAACTTAGACTAATTGAAGCCATAAAATAAGGTATCAAAGTAACTTCCATTTCTTGCACCATAGGTAAGAAAAAATATGACATGAAAACGATTAGCCAAGATAAACCTGAAAGCAAGTAAAGTTTAGAGTGAAACATATCGGAAAGGGCAGTTTTCTTAGATTTTTTAAATAGATATATAATGGAAAAAACATTGAATATAAAGAACAACACCATCCCTAAAATGCCCATTTCGTAAGCTACAGTATAAAATGAGATTTCAGGGTTTAAATAGACACCTGTTAACTCAAAAGCTTTGGGCCCTGCGTTCCCTAGCCCGATACCTAAAGGATGGCTTAAAATAAATTTTATGTCTCCGGCCCACGAATTTAAGTGCCCCATTGCCGAAGTATCTCTTAAAGTTACAGTATTTATAAAAAAATTTACTACTGGATTGTCAGGAACTAATACACAATAAATTAAAAAAGAGAAAGCCGCATAAAAAGAGAATAGAATGAATTTAAATCTCACATTTGGCTTTGAGGTTATAAAATAAATAAATAGTGCTATTAATAAGCCGATCCAAGCTGATCTTGAGTAGGTAAGAGAAAGCACAACGACTTGTAAAAGTAAATTTAAATTCAAAAATAATTTATTCTTAAATTCTTCTTTAAAAATCAACAAGAGCATTATAGAAACATCTACAAACAACCCATAGTTATTAGGGGCAGACAATGTTCCAAATGTCCTTAGATAACCAAGGTGCCCAGAGATTAAATACGAAAAATGTGGAACACCATTATAGTTTGTGTAACCAACATCAAACATAAACTGATAACCTAGGAATAGTGATACCACCAAGGACCAAGCTGCCATAAGAAAAACAAAAATTGAAAAAATGCGAATAAATGTTTGAAAAAATCTCTTGTGCGTTTCTAACTTATTGACAACAAAGAAAAGAGTCATTGTTTCAAAATAAAATCTATATCCCATGATACCATGTATAAAGTTTTGATTTACAAATATGTATATTAGCGAAAATAGCATTAAGACTGTAGCAAAAGTTAAGATTGCATTCTTATTAATTTCTTTCTTCATACTCAGTACCCTTAGCGCTAAAATAAAGAGCACACCTTCTTTCCACATACCTAACATATTACTCATAGATGGACTCAAATGGAGGATAGATGGTATAATTTTAGAAATAATCATCGGGTTTATTAAAAACCCAATAAATAAGATAATTAACCCATGTTCAGGATTATTATAAATATACCAACAAAAAAAAGCAGCAATAATTCCACCCAGCAAGAACAACGAAAGCATTGGATAAGTAGATAGAATACCAGTTAGACACCCTATTAGAATTACTAAAAGTACAGCAATTGACTTTCTATATCCATTAAACATTTTAATATTATTCATATAATTCTCCTAATTACATAAATTTCAATATGAGTATTATATACTTATCGATATCATTAATCAATTTAAATTTAAGATAATTAACCTGTATTAAGTGCTATTACCCAGCGTTAATATAGACTTAAAGAACTAATCAGAATACAAAAACAAGTGAGAATCTAGTCTTTTTTTCTTATCAAAATTACGGAATTAGATATTACTAGATTGTTCACTTAGAATTTGTAAGAACATATTCAATATTTTTAACCAGCCAAAGATAGAAATCCATAAGATAACATTTATTAAAAGACCATATAAAAAACCTCTAATAAAAGTATTTTCCAAATCATAGTCTCCTTTTTAGTGCATCTGATATCTACCTTTAACCTATCACAACAATATTAAAATATTGTTAATATTAGTTTAAAATATCCATTATCAAATTATCACCTCTTACAAAAAGCGCCTAAATAGGTTAGAAGATTTTTTTAACTCTCCATGAACTGCATTAAAACTAACATTAACACAACACCTCAAATTAATAATTACAACGTTTAACAACCATGGAGATACTCTCTATACCTAAAATGGTTGTTGTCAAAAAAATTCACCATTTTACCTTTAAGTTCATTTATTAAAATATTCAAGAAGTACTGTGGAGATGACCTCTTCTTCTAGGTTGATGTTTAAATACAAGTACCGGAACCAGTTCTATTGTTTACATATGTTAAAAATAAACCTCTTTAGACTACATTCTCTATGTAAATAGGTCCGATTCAAAAAATTTAACAATAGCTTTCTAACTCAGTCATATTCTTTATAAAGAACATTTTTTTTATTAAATGTCTATTTTTTAATATTTCGGTATTGAAAACACCGAAAATTCCTTTATAATGAACGACAGATGCTACATATAAAGGAGAGGTTTTCACGTGATCGGTGATCGCATTAAAGAAATGAGATTGCAAAAACGTTATTCTATTACTAGACTGGCGGAGAAAGCACAAATATCAAAGTCCTACCTTTCACAAATTGAAAAAGGTTCAAACTCAAACCCTTCCTTGCAGATGCTTCATAAAATTGCTTCTTCTTTGGGCACAAGTGTTGATTATTTAATTGATGAAACCAATGAACATGCAGAAGCTACTCATTATGTTACAGAAGAATGGATAGAGCTGTTAAATAAAGCTATAGGCCAAGGCATGACCAAAGAGGATTTTATCGAATTCTATCAGTACCTGTCCTTCAAAAAAAATCTGCAGGCAGTTAAGGATTCTGGGCATTAAATAAAAAACACTGCGCTATACTATTCAAATTAACTTCTTTTTACCTATTCTTACTCATTTATAAATAATCCTTTATAACTATATTCTGTATAATATTTGCAAAGCAAAATCGATTGTTTGTATAATTGTTAATAAAAGTAAGTAAGGCTAGTATCGAGAGCTTTTTCAACCACGACAGCTTTACTCCTTAAGGTCCGAGGAGGAATAATCATGACTGACAAATTAAAAGAAAAAGTAGATTTAGAGAAAGAGTGGATTTTACTCATGAAAGAAGCCTATGAAATGGGCTTGTCCGTTGATGAGGTAAAGAAGTTTGTTCAAGAAAGCAAACAAAATTAACTGAATTTTGTTTCTTTTATCTTGGGTCATTAAAAAATTTGTTATCAATACTTAAATTTCTTGCTTTTTTCTCTTTTTTTCCTTAAGCTAATACAATCAAGTAAAATAAAGGAAATGTCATCATGATAAAAAAAATCGCTGTTATCTTAATGATGCTTGGCATCGCTCATTTTTCCCACACACCTCATTTACAGGTCACAGATCCAAGCAGCTGGAGTAACTCTTCTGTTTGGGATCATAACGCCACGCTTTGGTCTATTTTAAAACCGGGCAGTGAGTTTTATACTTCCTACAGTTACGGATTTAATCTAGAGTTTATCCTTCGTAAAATTGCTCATATTTCCTTCTTTGGTGTATTAGCTGTTTTAATTTATTGGAACTTAAAAGAAAAGCCTGGGCGTTATGTAAAAGCAGGACTTTTGCTTGCGTGCTTTGCTTTTTTGGACGAGGTTCACCAAGCTTTTATTATTGGCCGAGACGGCCGAATTGTAGATGTACTTGTTGACTCATTTGGAGGGGCTTTGTTTTTATTTCTTCTATATAAAAGTAAAACAGAGCACAGAAGAGCAAAGAGAAATAGATATAGTTCTTCCATAAAAAAATGAGCCTTTTTTATCAGGGTTTATTTTTTTATAATTTTATTGTTCTCTATTCTCTTAGCAGGTCTTCTCTTAAATGTGACTGCAGGTCTCCGAAGTCCCTCCATACTTTGTAGATATTCATCCAGCTCATATCTACCTCTCCTTGTCCCATGCTTTTTTCTTCTATTGTGAACACTATTTATGAACTGCGTATAAATTAGCAGCAAAACGTTACTTTTTAAGTTTAATCATTTTACTATTCACTCGTTTTAGGATACAAAGATGGATGTAGAATGTTTTTTTAAAACCTCGACCTATTTCGACACTATTTCTGCATGCTTTCTACTAAAATAATAATAGTTATTTAAAAAATTTATTCAGATAAAGGCAAAGCTGCTGAAAAGCAGTGACGCAAAGCTTCAGGTCTAAGGCAATGTTTACAGCATGCTAAGATGGCTGGGTTCCCTGACAAGGGTGGATGAATAGTGATGAACACAAACGAAAAATTAGCAGTAGATCAAGAATGGATTGATCTAATAAAAGCAGCTCATGAACTCGGATTAAAAATAGAGGACGTCCGAGAATTCTTATTAGCGAATAAGAGCAACCAATAGTAAAAGCACGCTTCAATGTATTGAAGCGTGCTTTTACTATCACTTATATTTTTATTCCGTTTGGCTGACGCTGGTTAAACGTATAAACATGTGTAAATCCGCACTCCTTCGCCATTTCAACCGCTTCTTTCATATGAGCTCCTACCGTTTCAGCAAAGTGTGAATCAGATCCAATTGTTAAGATTTCTCCGCCTAAATCGCGGTACAATCCAACGACTTCAAATGCCGGCAATGCTTCGTTTAACTTCCCTCTTATACCTGAAGTATTAATTTCAATTCCGATATTACGATCAATTGCTTTTTTCAAAATATCCGCAAGAATATCTTTGAATTGATGAAAGTCGTAAATACCGTATTGCTCAAACGCATAGCGCTTCATTAAATCCAAATGAGCCAAGACATCAATATCCGCTTCGCTTACTAGCTTATACATTTCATTAAAATAAGCGCGGTAAATTGCTTCTTTATCGTTCAGCTCCAAATGTTTGCGAAGCTTGATGTTATTAATGTTATGCACCGAACCTAAAATAAAATCAAAGTTCTCCTGATTCATTGTTTCTTGATACTTCCCTTTTAAATAGTGCGGCTCACAAATTTCAATTCCTTTTTTAATCACTAGCTGATTTTGAAACTGATCTCTGCATTCCGCTAGTTCTCGT
Organism: Priestia sp. 179-F W1.4 NHS; assembly: GCF_045369295.1. Taxonomy (NCBI): domain Bacteria; kingdom Bacillati; phylum Bacillota; class Bacilli; order Caryophanales; family Bacillaceae; genus Priestia; species Priestia sp. 179-F W1.4 NHS. The sequence goes on from NZ_JBIQFF010000002.1 coordinate 659,513, forward strand.
TCATATTTATCGAAATTCATATGACCATACGTTGGCGCTACTGGATTTAATGAAAAGTGCTCGGTAAAACAAATTTCGTTTATGCCGTTTTTTACAGCTTGTTCGCACACTTCTTTCATGACTGCCTGAGAGTCAAATGAATTATTCGTGTGATGATGGTAGTCTACTAGATACATAATTTCGTCACCTCTAGGTTTATTATACATCTCTCTTGCCATTACTGCACATAGAGACCCTTCTACCGCCTATCCCACCTTTTTTCATTCATCAAAAGAATTTCTACTAAAAAAAGACGTTTTTCCTCTTCCAGTAATCCTTCTTTTCTTATAAACTAACTTAATATAGCAGATGTTCTGACATACAACTTGACAAACAACTTTTACTTACACAAGGGAAAGGAAATAAGAAATGGAATTCGAAAAAAGTTTTTCACAAACAAAAAGCCCCTTTCTGTCTTACTTAAGCTCTTATACGAAAAAGATGAAAGGAGAATTAAAAGAAGAACCGAAAATCAATTATAGAGACGCAGTCGTTTCTTCTATTGGAGGCTTAATTGCGATTATCATCAGCAGCGCGATTGCACTAGCGCTTGGTTATCCAATGGCACTCGCTCCAATTGGCGCAACCTGCGTACTTGTCTTCGGTGCTCATAAAGGGCCTTTATCACAGCCGCGCCACGTGCTTGGAGGTCACTTACTAGCAACAGTTTCCGCGCTTATTATTTGGAGCTTATTTCATCGAAGTCTAATTACTATAGCCATTGTGCTTGCTTTTGTTCTTATTTTAATGATTCTTACAAAAACCGTTCACCCTCCCGCGGCGGCTAGTGCGATTGTTGCAATTAATACTCAAGCAGGCTGGGGATACTTAGGTATTATTATGATTTGTGCGTGTGTCGTTGTATTAATTTCGACCGTATATAATAATTTATTTCAAGATCGGCAGTATCCCAGGTATTGGGTTTAAAAAAAGCTTTGGAATATAAAATTCCAAAGCTTTTTTCTTTTTCACTTATTTCACTAATCAAACTATTTTATGCCTTAAGTATCTTGTTTTAATTTTCAGAATTGTTTATACTCAAGACGTCTTTGTTTTTTTAGAAAAGCAATGGAGGTGACTTTGCAGCACGGTCTATACATACTGGAGGGGGATTTTTCATGTTGAAATTAATTGGGGTTTTGCTAGTGGCAGTAGGGTTTTTATTTCGTTTAAATACACTGCTTGTGGTAACTGTTGCAGGCATCGTGACGGGCCTTGTATCAGGCTTGTCACTGCATGAAGTAATTACGATGTTCGGTCAGTTCTTTGTCGATAACCGCTATATGTCTATGGCTATTTTACTTACTCTTCCTATCTTTGGCGTATTAGAAAAATACGGGTTAAAGGAACAAGCGGAAGTGTTGATTAAAAAAGCGAAAAACGCTTCTTCTGGAAATGTTTTACTTATATATCTTTTTATCCGTGAAATCTCAGCGGCAGTCGGCTTAAATATCGGAGGACATGCTCAATCCGTGCGTCCATTAGTAGCACCTATGTCTGAAGGCGCAGCTCGTGCAAAATACGGAGAGCTTCCGCCTAAAGTAAAAGAAGATATTCGCGCTCACGCAGCAGCAGCTGAAAATACGGGCTGGTTTTTCGGAGAAGATATCTTTATCGCAACGGGTGGAATTCTTTTAATGAAAGGATTCTTCGACTCTGTAGGCATTCACGTTGACGTCTGGGATATGGCGCTTTGGGGTATCCCAACAGCCATCGCAGCGCTGCTAATCAGCGCGATTCGTTTCCGTCAGTTAGATCGAAGAATTCACAAAAAAATGACGACGCACAAACCAACATCATCTTCAAAGACGGAGGCGAGTTAAATGAAAAGCATCCTGACGCTTGATACGATTTACTACTTACTCGGTATTATTGTCGCATTTATCGCGATTCGAATCGCACGCGATCACAACCATCCTAACCGTTTAGGGTCTTCTCTATTCTGGGCGCTGTTTTCTATTACGTTTTTATTTGGCAACGTCATTCCGCCTTTTTATATAGGATGTTTAGTTATTATCATGGTGCTGCTTGCTTCCTTTAACCGCGTGACTAAATCGAATGAAGCGGAAACACCTGCTGAAGAACGAGTAGCCCACGCGCAAAGGTTAAAAAACAAAATCTTTTTACCGGCTTTATTTATTCCTATTTTTACGATTATTGGTACCCTTCTTTTTGGCAAAATCAAGTTTGGAAACTGGGCGTTAATTGACCCAGAAAAAGTCACGTTAATTTCACTAGCAATCGCAGCCGTCATTGCGTTTATCGCTTCAATGGGCGTCACAAAAGCAAAAATGGACGTGCCTGTTAAAGAAGGAAGCCGCTTACTTCAAGCAGTTGGCTGGGCGGTTATTTTACCGCAAATGCTGGCAGCGCTGGGCGGCATTTTTTCAAAATCAGGCGTTGGAACAGTCGTTTCGGATATTGTAAGTGATATACTTCCTACTAACTATGCGTTTGTTGCTGTGCTTGCTTATTGTTTGGGAATGCTGCTATTTACGATTGTCATGGGAAATGCGTTTGCGGCATTTGCCGTTATTACAGGAGGTATTGGACTTCCCTTGATTGTACATATGCACGGAGGAAATCCAGCCATTATGGCAGCGCTCGGCATGTTTGCTGGCTACTGCGGCACCCTTCTTACGCCAATGGCAGCCAACTTTAACATCGTTCCTGCCATGCTGCTTGAATTAAAAGACAAAAATGCCGTGATTAAAGCTCAAGTGCCGATTGCTTTATCCGTTTTTGTTGTTAATACGTTATTAATGTACTACCTTGTATATCACTTTTAAAGGAGAGTAATAGAATGACAACTGTATTACTAACTGGCTTTGAACCGTTTGAAGGTGAAAGTATTAACCCGTCTTTAGAAGCTGTAAAAGCCTTAGACGGTGTAGCTGTTGAAGATTATCACATTATGGCTAAACCCCTTCCTACTGTTTTTGGTGAATCAATCGCAAAGCTTCATACGTATATAGAAGAAATTAGCCCCTCTATCGTCATTTGCGTTGGACAAGCAGGCGGCCGAGAAGGAATTACCGTAGAACGCGTTGCGATTAACGTAGACGACGCGCGAATTCCTGACAACATCGGCCAGCAGCCTATTGATCGCCCTATTATCCAAAACGGACCTGCTGCATACTTTTCGACACTGCCTATCAAAGCAGCTGTCGAAAACTTACGCCAAGCAGGCATTCCAAGTAGCGTCTCTCAAACTGCTGGAACGTTTGTCTGTAACCACGTGTTTTACGGACTCATGAACATGATTCAAAACTGTTGTATTAAAGGCGGATTTGTGCATATTCCTTACCTTCCTGAACAAGCTGTGAATCATCCGGGGAAGGCGAGTATGTCGCTGGATTTGATTGTGCAGGGACTTCGTTCCATCGTAAAAACTACAATTGTAACTGAAGATGACATTTTAGTTTCAGGCGGAGCTACTCATTAATGCTAAAAACCAGTTCATATAGAGAACTGGTTTTTCTTTTTATATACGTACAAAGTTTTCATTAAATAAATTAATGAAAGCTCTAAACAACCTTACCTCTCAGTCGATATATAGTATGAACGTATTTTCCCAATATGTTCAATTACTTTTATCTCGTCCAAGGGCGAGACACTTCTTGCATACAAGGATGTAACCCCAGAAGTAAAACCATTATACGGAGGTAAGGAAAATGAGAATTAATCATAACATTACAGCTTTAAACACGTACCGTCAGTTTAACAATGCAAACAACGCTCAGGCAAAATCAATGGAGAAGTTATCTTCAGGTCAGCGTATTAATAATGCAGCTGATGACGCAGCTGGTCTAGCTATTTCGGAGAAGATGCGTGGGCAGATTCGCGGTTTAGATCAAGCTTCTCGCAACGCGCAAGATGGTGTTTCGTTAATCCAAACTGCAGAAGGTGCTTTAAATGAGACACATGATATCCTTCAGCGTATGCGTGAATTAGTAGTTCAAGCAGGTAATGGTACAAACAAAACTGAAGATTTAGATGCTATTCAAGATGAAATCGGCTCATTAATTGAAGAAATCGGTGGAGAAACTGACAGCAAAGGAATTTCTGACCGATCACAATTTAATGGTCGAAACCTATTGGATGGCAGCTTAGATGTTACGCTGCAAGTTGGAGCGAACGCAGGACAGCAGGTGAATCTAAAAATTGGAAATATGAGTGCTGGAGCTTTAGGAGCAGATACTGATTCAGACGGTGCAGCGGATGCTTTTGTTAATAGCATTAACGTCAAAGATTTTGCTACCACATCATTTGATGATCAATTAGCTATTATTGATGGTGCTATTAACCAAGTTTCAGAGCAGCGTTCTGGACTAGGCGCGACCCAAAATCGTCTAGATCACACTATCAACAACCTAAGTACATCATCTGAAAACCTAACAGCATCTGAATCACGTATTCGTGACGTAGATTATGCTTTAGCTGTCTAAGCAGTAACAAGCACAGTCGTCCTAGCTGGTAACGGCTAGTGAGTATAACCGGGTGAATTGCTGGAAACCCCTGAGAGCTTTTCTTACCACGGCGCAGTTGGAAACGACAGGCGTAACGGTTAAAAAAAGAAAAGATTGGGCAATCAGCAGCTAAGCTCCTGTGAGGAAACTCTGGAGAAAGTTCAACGACTAGGATAAACCGTCTAAGGCAGTGTGCTATGACGATGAAATCCGTAGGTAATGAATATACCGTTCCGTATATTGATGTCCGAAGTGCCCGGCCCCTTCTTTTTTAGAGGGTGAAGATATAGTCTAGTCATTTGTGAAAGCAAATGTTCGCGCGATGGCGAAAGAAATGATGGAACAAACAAAGAATTCGATTTTATCTCAGGCTTCTCAAGCTATGCTAAGTCAAGCTAACCAGCAGCCACAAGGCGTACTTCAGTTACTGCGTTAATAAAAAAAGCGAGCTTTCCCAAGAAAGCTCGCTTTTCATTAATATTATAAGCTATTACTAGTAGATGCCGCTGTATCCTTACTCGTGTTTACTAGTGCATCCCACGTCTGAGGCCCTACTACTCCATCTGCTGTATAACCGTTCTTCACTTGAAATTCTTTTACCGCTTGTTCTGTTTCCAAACCAAAGTAACCGTCTGGATTAAGACCTAAAGATTTTTGAACTGTTTTAACTTCTTCTCCTGCTGAACCCTTGCCAAGAGCAGCTACACTGTTAAGCGATAGAATTTGAGTTTTATCTTCTTCTTTAGCTTTAGCCTGCTGCATAAGGCTTGCGTATTCTTTAATTCTTTTTTCTTCAGCACTGCTTAATGTTTGTGTATGTTTGAAGTTAGACATAATAAAAAAGAATCCTGCCACGATAATAATAGGAACAAATATTTTCATAAGATTTCTTACAATAGTAATGGTACTCTCCTTTGAATATATATAATTATTTAACTTTCCAAGTGCTTTGTCTTCTAGGATCGATCTATGTCTCCATAAATACGATTGTATTTTTGATCAATAACGATAGCTTGTATACTCCACAGTAAATAGCGCAACTCTTCTCTTTCGCATCATATCCCATTTCCTCTAGTTCTTCTCTTACGCTCTTAGCGTATTGAAATTCAGTATAAAGGTGGTTATTTTCTATTGAAAATCTTGGCACATCAATACATCTTGTAGAGCATCCTTAAATAAAAAATGTCGAACCAAAACTTCCATAAGCATCATAAGTAATCTGCTTCCTCCCCGCGTTCCGACTTCAATAACTTCATCACCTTTTTTTAGAATAGTAGGTGCTATAGACGTTCGCGAACGTTTACCAAACTCTTTTTTCTTCACCTGTAAACCAATGAATCATTCTAGCTGAAGTTCCGTTCCTGTAGTCTTTTCTATAATTTTATCTCCAGACTCTGTTACAATTCTAGTTATTAATCTAGTAATTGTTAATTTTCTGCAAATGCCATTAATACTTATTCGCAAAGGAACAAAATCAATTTTTTTACCGCTTTTTAGCTTTTAATTGCAATTATCCCCTCTCTTGTTATAAACTATAAAATAACCATAAGAACATAAGTTCGCTAGGAGGGCAAGTATGAAGAAAGCGTATTTTTCAAAGCGTATTTGGAAAAAGGAGATAAACGACCTTACGTTAGTTGAAATAGCATCGTTGAGTGAATTATTTAATCGTGCCAAACGATTTGTATTTCAAACGCTCGTTCGGCAAAAACGTTGGAAACGCGAGCTTCATAAGGAAAGTATCCATTTAGTCGTAAAGAAAAAGTTTGGTGTAAATGATTACGTAGCTAATAGCATTGTACGCGAATCTCAAGCTCTCCTAAAAGCCCAATCCGAACTAAATAAACTGTACATCAAACAAACAGATGAAAAAATAAAAAAAATAAAGAAAAAGTTAAAGATAGAACGTTCTTTTTTAACGACTCTTCGCAAAATTAAAGAAAGCTGTATAAACGGCAACGTACATTTTCCCAAAAATAGAAAATACACATTACATTCAAGCGGGCTGGTTTCATTAGCATTACAGAATCACTCTCTTGTTTGGATGAATACCTACTTATTCGAGCATCAATATCTTGATGTCGCCATTAAGCGACTAAAAGCAAAGATTGGGCGTTTAGAACACCGGCTTTTTCGTCTAGAAGAAAAAAAAGTGAAGTTGACCACTCATATTTCTAGCGTAGTCTTTGGCTCAAAAAAGTTGTTTAAGCACCAATTTACGAAAAAAGAGTTTGTGCAAGATCATCAGTCTTGGAAAGAACTCTTTTTAGCCACACGAAACAAGCAAGTGTTGATTTCGGGACGCAAAGATGCCGCAGCTGGCAATTTTGTCTTTACCTATCAGCCAGACACACATGACTTACATGTGACTTCCCTGTCGGGGAAAGTTCTGACGTTTTCAAATGTCGTGTTCCCTTATGGGCAAGAACAGGTTAATCAAACGGTTCTTCGCCAACGGAAGTGTAAGGACAAAAAAGTGAACGGCAAGCCTATTTCCTGGTCTGTCGAAGATTACGGTGACTATTATATTATTAAATGTTTACTTGATGTCGAAGAAGAAGTACTAGTGAACTTCTCTACGTCTGATGGCGTCATTGGTGTAGATTGCAACGTGGACCACTTTGCGTGGACAGATGTTTCAAAGGACGGCAATTTTTTAGAAAGTGGGACATTCTCGTTTACATTAAACAAAAAAACAAACGGTCAATCAACGAAAATCTTGGAAGCAGAAGCAATAGCTTTGGTAAATGTGGCTGTTCAAAAGAACAAACCGATTGTAATGGAGGACATTGATACGACACTCTCTAAAACTGGGAATACCTATGGAAACAAAAAGGCAAACCGTTTAAAGAGTATCTTCGCCTATCGTAAAATGGCGCAAGCTATTAAAAGTCGTGCTCAAAAGATGGGTATAGCTGTAATCGTAGTAAATCCAGCTTACACATCGATTACGGGAAAACTTAAATATATGCGTAAATTTGGTATCTCTATTCATCAAGCAGCAAGTTATACGATTGGGCGAAAAGGTCTTGGCTACAAAGAAAAAGTGCCACAGGTGCTTCGTCATCATATTGTATGTCATCCATTACCCTACTGGAAGCAGTGGTGGGCGCTAAATAAAAAGTTCCATGTACGAACGGAAATGTTCTATCAACTGTTCGATGTAAATAAACCATCTGGTAACATCAATCTTACACATAAGGAATTAACAGAAAAAGAAAGTAAACATTTAAAGAAAGCTTTTGCATAAGTAATATACCTTGAACTTCTTGTACCAAATACTTACTGACGCTACCGGAGCAGATAGCGATTTTCTAGGGTTTGGGCGCATTACAAGGATGTTCAAACGATTCCATACAAATGAAGGTTGATGTACCCGCTACAAGCGCTTGCTTACATAAAAAGAGCTGTATGCGTGGTTGTCCCAAAGGGACACTTCTGTAATTTGTATGGCTAACCGACCTTGTTGAACGGGAAGGGTTCCTAAGTCTTTAGAGATTTTAGGAATCCCCACTTCAAGCTTGCTAAGTGGGGGTAGTTCAATTCCGTGATTACTTAACGAGCCCTTTTGTACCGCAAGCCATTTATCCGTACTTAATGAACGGCTCGGTATTACTAACATATCTGACTATTTACCAGTCACTATACATGCTTTATCAAATTTGGACGCTTAAGAAACCCATTCAGGCATGATAGAAATGTTGGAATAGCTTATGGCTAGTGTATATAGCAGATAAGCTAATTTTCTATGGTCTATATTCTTGGTTAATACGTTAATAGATTTTATTTACTTCTTTATCAGCTTTATAATCAAATATCTTTATACGCTTCATTTCTATTTTTTAATTTGGTAAAATAACACATATAAGGAGGGATAACTTGAACTACATTGCTAAAAAACATTACCTATTTTCTAGAGGTTCTTTTCAAATCGCTACCTTTTTACTGCTTTTCTCACCTCTTTTTACTCGTTCATTTCAGCAAGGCGTAGGGTCTTATGTAATACTATCTTCGATCATGTTTCTTTTTAATGCGACCACTGAGTATATTCTAATTAAAAAAATAAGTATTGCTCCTCAAAAGTACATTCCTTTTTTCCTAATAATTTGTCTGCCTATAAATATTGTTCTCTTGTGTTTTTTTTATTACAGTACGTAAAAAAGCATCTATCAAGCTGATAGATGCTTTTTAATTTGTTAAGCCTCAGTTAACAGATTTGATATATGCTTGGCTACAATTGTTCCTTGGCCAGCTGAGGAGCTGATACTTGAAAACAAAGGAGTCGTACACGCATCTCCGATTGCATAAATAAATGGATTACTGCTTTGATGCACGTCGTCGGTAACAATAAGCCCATTTTGTGCCGTAGCTACTTTGCCTCTAATAAGATCAACGTTAGGTGCTACGCCCAGCCTAATTAGGACCGCATCTACTAACAAGTTCTTACTCTTATACTCTTTATTCTTGCTCTCTAAATCGATGGATGTAATATGACGATCCCCATGGATTGCTGTCACCTCGGTATCAGTCATAACTTTAATACAAGGGTTAGAAATAACTCTTTCAACATACTGCTCTCTTGCTTTAAAACGCGTAGAACGGTGAATAAGATACACTTCTCTTGCTTTTGATGATAAAAGATGTGCTCCTTCAAAAGCGCGGTCTCCTCCGCCAATAATAGCAACAGTTTTACCTTTTAACCGTTCGCCGTCTGCTGAAGCTGAATATACTTCTCCTCGGTCAATCATTTGCTGCTCACCGGGTACTCCAAGCTTTCGCTGACTAGAACCTGTGGCTAAAATGAGATACGTATAGCAAATTTCCTGTTCTTTAGCTTGCTTCTTAACTTTCACAGTTTTGGAACGTTCATCAATGAAAAGTACTTTTGTATTTACTTCATATAAGCAGTCCATTTCAACAAAGTGCTTCACCATTTCACGCTGCATTTCTATTCCGTTCTTTGTACGCATTCCAGGGTAGTCAATAATTTCATTAAAGATGTTAAACAGCTGACCTCCTAATTGTGACTGTTCTTCAAGAAGCAAACAGTCAATCCCCAGCCTCTTGCACCATATAGCAGCTGAAATGCCAGCCGGTCCTCCACCAATAATTAGTACATCAACATGTCGCATACGACTTACCTCGCTTCTACTTCTCAGCTTCTATCACTACATTTGTCTCTGTAAAAGAGATAAAAATTCTCCTCGAACCTCTGGTTTTTCCATAAATGTTCCTCGAACGGATGAAGTGGCTGTAGAAGCTGAAGATTTTTTAATTCCTCTTCCGCACATGCACATATGCTTTGCTTCAATAATTACCATAACTCCTTTAGGCTCTAAAACCTCTTCGATTGCATCTGCAATTTCATTTGTTAGACGTTCTTGGACTTGAAATCTCTTTGCGAACCCTTCTACAGTACGAGCAATTTTAGATAAACCCGTGATTTTTTTATCCGGTATATACCCAACGTGAGCAACACCAAAGAATGGAGCAAAATGATGTTCACACATTGAATGAAATTCAATGTCGCGTATCAACACCAATTCGTTATGGTTCACATCGAATGTTTTTTCCAAATGAGCTTTCGGGTCTTCTCGGTAGCCTTCTGTGTATTCTAAAAACGCCTTTAACACTCGGTACGGCGTCTCTTCAAGGCCATCTCTTTCAGGGTTATCTCCGCACAAATCAATTAGTTCTTTCACTGCATTCATAAATGTGTCAGCTTGACCTATTTTTTTATCTATTTCAGTCGAATTCGTGCCTAATGTTTCTAAAAATTTTTGAGCAATTAAATTTTGTGTACTAAGTGTCATATTTCTATTTCCTCTTCCCTTTTCAGTTACTTTTTCATCTCAGTCGATACTCTGGTCATCACTACTACAAAAAAGCGATTCAAAGCCTATTGGGCATAGCGGTCGACTAAATAAGTATCCTTGCATATGCACACAGCCATTTTCAAGCAGAAAATCTTTTTGATATTCTAGCTCGACGCCTTCTGCAATTACATTTAAATTTAAGCTTTGAGATAAGCTGATAATTGCTTGTATAATTTTACGGTTGCTGTCATCTTCGTTCATATCCACAATAAAGGATCGATCAATTTTCAAACAATCTATAGGTAAACTTTTCAAATAACTTAACGAAGAATAACCTGTACCAAAATCATCGATAGAAATTGATATACCATATTCTTTTAGTTCATGTAAAGCTTTAATTGTTTCTTGTGTATTAATAAGCAGTGTACTTTCAGTTATTTCCATTTCAAAACTTCCTGGGTTAAGTTTATACGAAGAGAGAGCAGCTTTGACCTCATGAACTAATAAAGATGAGTCTTGAAACTGGCGCGGTGAAAAGTTCATAGCCAATGTTAATTCTTGATTGAACATTTTATTCCACTTGCTGATTTGACAGCAGGCTATATTCATCACACTTTCCCATAACGAATGAATCAAACCCGCCTCTTCTGCTATACCAATAAATACCTCAGGCGAAACAAAACCAAGCTCTTCATCGTGCCAGCGCACAAGAGCTTCTACTCCCGTTATAGTATTGTGTCTAACATCCACTTTGGGCTGATAGTATACCTCAATAGTCTCTTTTTGAATAGCTTTGCGCAAACGTTTTTCAATCTGCATTTTTTCAGATTGCTTTTCATTTAATAGCTCATGGTAAATCATGACTTTGTTGCCTCCCTGCCTTTTAGAAGCATACATTGCCACGTCAGCATACGTAATGAGTGTATCCAGATTTGTAGAATGCTCCGGATAAAAACTTAAACCGCTGCTTATACTTACAACTATTTCATCACTTTCGATATAGCAAGGCTGCTGAACGTCTAAAATAATTTTCCGAGCAAGCTTTTCAACCTCTACAGGTGGAAAATCACTGAATAAAACTACAAATTCATCTCCCCCCTGCCTTGTCAGAAAGCTATTGTATGGAGGCAGGCAGGCTTTAATTCTATTAGCTACAAGCTGTATCAGCTGGTCGCCTTTTGAGTGTCCCAACGTATCATTAATGTCTTTAAACCGGTCTATATCCATAAACAGTACGGCTACATGTTTAATTGATTTTTGCTCAGATTCCATTAAACGCTTATTGAGTTCTTCTTTGAAATACCTTCTATTGGGCAGTCCTGTTAAAAAATCGTGATACGCATGAAATTCACTTTCTTCCTGGCTGCTTTTCAAATCATCTAAATAGGTTTTCAAGAAATGTGATAAATGATTAATATTTTCGATAAGCCCCCCCAGTTCATCCCTTCTTCTTACAGTAGATATTTTACCAAAATTCCCTTTCGCAATATAATTCACGTGCTCCACCAAATTTTTAATAGGGCGTGTAATAGACGTAGAAAAAATAATGCTGACGATCAGTACAAGGATGATAAAAGGCAGAGATAAAAGCAGATGCTTCACTAATTCATCATGAAGCTCTGTTTCAATCAAATCATAATCATAGACGACCCCTATTACGTAGGAAGCAGATTTTTCTTCCTTGATTGGTACAAATGTTTTCAGTACTTTTTTCTTGTTGATTTCTGAAATATAGCTTTGTGACATCCCCGTTTTCAAGGCATTTTTAATAAATGCTTTATCGCGATTCGTATTTTGATATGTATATATTCCATACCAAATTGGCTGATCTTTCATTTTCACATATCTATTTCCATTTAAATAGACGCTTTGATTTTGTTTCCCAAAATTATTAGGATTAAACACTGTTAATTCAAGAACACCATCTAAACTTTTCGTAAAACGATTCATAACATTAGTAGGACCAAATTGCTTTTCGATATCTATCACATTCTTATCACGAAAATAAGGATTAATAATATAATTAGTAGAACCATCATAATAATATCCCCATTTATCAACATGCTTTGGATTACTAGAAGCTACTTCAATTGGACCACTCCAAAAGTTGGGCAGAGCCATACCTTTTTTTGTAGTGACCGGTCTATTATCCAGAAGCTCTTGAAAAGACGTGTACCAATACCCCCATTCTTTAGTAGATATATTGATTTCTTTCGAATCCGAGGATCTCACACCAATAATATCATCTCCCCTAGGAGCTAATAATGTAATATGAGATACTCTAAGCTGCTTTGCTAGCTCTGTAAGCTGCTCGTTACTTACATCCTGATATTTAGAAGGAAGAGAACGTTGTATAGCAATTGAAGCTGTTCTTAACTCTTGTGCCATTCTATCTTCCATATACAAAGCGCTATTTTTAGAGTTTTCTACCTCGTATGCAATTTCTTCCGTTACAAGAGTAATTTCTTTTTGATTAAAATCTATTAATCTATTTTTAGATCTAATGTAATGCAGTGTGTTATTCGCCAGTAAAATACACAACACTAGCAAAGTAAAGAACAGCGATATTTTTTTCTTTATAGACACAAGTGCTGGCCTCCCATTGGTACCAAAACGCTCTTATATTTTTAAATATATAATAAATTTCTTTGTGTAGCGGTATATTTGTTCTAATTTTCACAAAATAATCAACTCATGCAAAAAACCAACCGATGCGGTTGGTTACTCTCAAAAAACATATGTAAAATAATTCAATATAAAAACTTTTATTTACACAGATAGAATAATTTTATATTCTTATAATATTCTATCTGTTTTTTCAAAAATATCAATGGATAAAATTTGTCTTTTTCGTAAAATCAACTTTCTTTTAAGCTGCGAAGGTATCGTGACATTATCTTCTTTTTAACATACTTATATTAAATTACCTAAGTCACTTAAAGGAACTTTCTCTCTTTTCCAGACGACGATATCAATAGAATCTCTTAGTTCCTTAAGCTGTAAGCTGTCTAAAGTACTGATATGGCTTTTTATACAGCTGAAAGAATCATCCATACTCTCAGAACCCAGCTCTTTTATTTCCCAGCTTAAAAGAACAGCGGGGTGCACTTTAAGGGCCTGAGCCAGCTTTTCAACTACATCAATTGTTGGATTAATACAAATATCACGTTCGATATTGCTTAAGTAAGATTTAGCAATGTCAGCACGTTCTGCAAGCTGTGAAAGCGACAGCTTTTTTTGCATTCTTATTTCTTTTACACGACGACCAATCATTATTATTAAGCACTCTCCTTATTAAAATGTAGATTTAGCTTAAGGAACACCGTTAATAGTTATAAGTGAAATTTTTAATAATATTGCGCCTTTATTTTATTGTGAGTTAAACATCAAATAGATTATGCTGATAAATTAAGAGCGCTTACCTTTATTAAACAGTTTGAAATTGACCTTCTAATAATTTATGAAACGCACCTTCTTCTTCATAAGCCAGTTGATCAAAGCTTCCTTTTTGAATCACTTTTCCTTCTTCTAACACAAGAACCTGATCCGCAGCTTGTATAGTAGACAGCCTGTGAGCTACAACAACAATCGTTACTTTCCCTTTTAACCGTTCGATTGACTCTTTAATCTTATTCTCATTATTAGTATCTAAGGCGCTTGTGGCCTCATCTAAAATGAGAAGAGCTGGTTTTTTTAGAATTGCTCTTGCCAAAACAAGCCTCTGGCGTTCTCCGCCAGATATCTTCATTCCTCTATCTCCAATAACAGTATCTAGACCTTGAGGCAAATTTCCTACAAATTGATCTGCCATCGCAAATTCTAATGCTTCCCATAATTCTCTTTCACTAGCCTGTTCATTCACCGTCAGTAAATTCTCTCTCACACTAGTGTTAAATAAGAACGAGTCTTGGGGTACATAACTGATGGATTGTCTTAAAGACAGTAGAAGTTCATCTTTAAGCGGGTGGCCATTTACAAGCACCTCTCCTCTTTCAGGAGAATTTAGCCCCATTAATAGGTCAATAAGCGTACTTTTCCCAGCTCCAGAAGGGCCTACAATAGCTGTCATTTGATTATTAGGAATGGTCAAGTTAATATTCCTTAATACATAATTATGACTGTCTTTTTTGTAGCGAAAATAAACGTCTTTACACTCTATTTGCGGCTTTGCAACTAGTGAAAGTGCATCTGCTGGCTTAAATTCTTGTTCTTTAGAGCAGTCCTCTATGAGCTTCTTAACAGCCTGGCAAGCAGGAAGAGTCGCTGCTATTTGTTCAAAGTTTGACTGAATAGTAATAAACCTTGGCCATAGTCTAGAAAAGATAAGAATAATTAACAAAAGCTGCTCGCCTTGAGCATGAAAAGCTTTTACAGATATAAATATAAATACTGTAACGAGAAAAGCCGCACTCACTTTATATACTAGCTGAGAGCTTGACTTAAGTTTTACATATTCAATTTGTTCTGTATTCATTCTAGAAGTTAAAGAACGCAGCCAATCAATATAGTTATTTTCTAATTTATTACTTTTAATATCTTTAATACCATTAAGCTGGTCTGTTATTCCAGCCATATAGTCTTCACCTAATTGAGAGGTTCTGCGTCCTAAGTTTCTAGATTTTTGTACGAACTTTCTCGAAAGATACCCTAGTATTAAACCGAACAGCACGATAAAAAGAGTCATTTTAACAGACAGCCATAGTGCAATAGCTAATTGTATAATCATAAAAATAGTATTAGACAATAGCTGAAGAAAAAAATTAATCCCGCCTATAACACGTGCCAGCTCCGCAGTTAATAGATTAATAAGCGTTGATTTTCGTTTTCTTAAAAATAACGCCCACTTCGAATGAAGAAGCAAGCTGTAAATTTCAATTCTTAAGTCCCTGCTGAATTTTTCTCTAACTTTAACATCTCGAATAGATAAGCTTCTCTGAAGGAGATTTTGTCCAACAATAATTACCACATAAATGCACAAGATTAACGGTAAATACAGAGAAGGCGGCAATACGGTAAGGAAATTGAACAACTGACTGAGCTTGCTAGATGCAGCATTTGTCTCTATCACTCCTCCAATGCTTAACAACGGGACAATTAGCAAAATACCAAATCCCTCCATTAAACTAACCACTGCCATTCCGAAAACATTAAAATAGATAATTTTCCCTGTGGAAGAATGCAATTTCTTTATATAATATAATAACGGTTCCAATATACGTTCTCCTGCCTCCTATCGGTTTGACCTATGGCTTATTAACCCCACCCACGCGTAGTTCTTATATGCTAACCGTTTGGCAAGAAAAGTTTAAAACAACACTGGCTTCTTTAGTTTTCTCCACGACCACAAAAACGGTCTTAGTAAGAAATATAAAAAATACAAATTTTTCGGCAGCCTAAAGGTTCGTTCGTCTAGAGGGTTGGGATAAAATGAAATAATAAAAAATTTACATTTTTGTCGTTTAGTTTTTATCGAGAATAAATAGTTTTTATAGGACTTTTCTAGATTTTTTGGCTGAGGATGCACATGTAATTGAACCATTTCCTTTATATAAGGAATTGCTTTTTCCGCTAATCGATGAACTCTCCTTGCATTTACAATATCCTGAAGCTCTTCATGTACCGGCGTTTGAAAAAGTAGAGTAGCTAATTGAAACGCCTGCCCTACTAAGTGCTTCTGCTGATGTTTGATTGCCAGTGCTCTAAAACGTACATAGTTAATATCTTTGTTCCTTACCATTTGATCGATATCTTTTAACCAACGCAGACGAAACCAGCCGTGACGAGCCCCATGAGAGATTAAATACAGCAGCAAGTCCTCTGTACCCATAAAAGATATAGGGTGCTTGGTTAATTGACTTTCTCTTTTTCCATTCCAAAGTTCCTCAAACTTCGTTCTTTTCATTGAACGAGGATGCAGCCGCCAATGGACTTCAACTTGAATCTTTTTTTCCGGATGATAATAGGCAATGTGGTGATGGCGCCATTTTATCTCATTTAACACAGTTGGTATTTCTTCCTTTTCATAGCCTAGACTGAAAAGAATACTTTCTGCTTTTTCGAGTTCTTCCTCTCTCACTAGAATATCTAAATCTTTAGACATCCTAAGAGAAATATTTTTGAACAGGTCGTAAGCGACTGGTGGCCCTTTTAAAAACAACGTTTCAATATTATTTTCATTAAACACCTTATCTAGTGCTTCCATTTCTCCACTCAACTGAAGCATCTTAAAGGTATTTTTTTTATATTCTTGAAGCAGCACTTCTATGATGTGCGATGGAACAACATCAGGCGTATCTTTTAACCTTATATAAATTAAAGGACAAACTCGATGATGTTTTACTAACTCAAGAAAATGATTCCAATCAAGCTCTTTTAAGGGTATGATTTCTTCAGATTTGTTCTCTTCTCTTAACAGCGTTAATAAAAAATGAAGCTCTTTAGACTGGCTTGTATCAATTATTGGTTGTTTGTCTATCATCGTTTTTCCTTTCGCTTTCCTTTATTATTTAAGGTTTTAGAGAAGTTCCCTACGACTGTAAACCTTTCCATTCCCTCTGATCCTGTTACGTATGTTGAGCCGCTTCGCAGCCAGGCATGTGCAATAAAATTTCCGTTTTCATCTTTTCCTGTACCCAAATACAGCGTACTTTCAATACGGCGCCTTTCTAACATCTTCATACCTGCGAAGGCTTTTACGAGACATTGACTTTCCCAAAAAGTATATCTGCTCATTTGATAGATAGCGTTTGAAATATGCCTTAACGTTTTAGTTTCATAGCTATCTTCATCCCTGCTGCTCTCTTTCATATGCTCGCCTAACATAGGTGTAACCTTTGAAAATGGCAGTGCTTTAAGGATTCTTCCGTAAGCAAGATAATAAAATGCTTCGATTAACAAAAGCTTTTGACTGGTATCTAAGCATAAAAAATGTTTAGCTTTTTTTATCAATTTCATTACAGCTACTCCAATATTATTCATATAAAATACACATAAAAATTTAGTCTTCCACAACCAGCTCAATCAAGTTTTCTTGATACATGTTCTCTAAAAATGAAATAACTTCTTTTTCACATTTATCCGTTTGAACATCGTACTTTTTTACAATATGATTCACTAATTCGTTTACTTGTGTGGGTTTACTAATACCTTCCCAGATGTCTCCTCCAATTTCACCTAGGTTGTAGTACTTACCGTTTTCAATATTTAGCATAACTTTCTCGTTTCCCATATCGCTTACGATATTCCCCTCACTCTGTGTCACAATATGCTTGGGTAGAATCTGGTCTGATTTAATCAATTAAATTCCCTTCTTTCACTATATTTAGTATTTTGGATACCGACTCATACGGCGTAAAGTTAGAAGAAGATCGCGTTACTTGAAACGTATTTACGCTTTTAAGAATCTTTGAAGAATAAATAAAATGCCACTCCTTTAATCCTAGCCTCTGCAGAAGTGAACCTCGAAACGTATGGTGAAGTAAAATCCGGAAGCCCTCTAAGCCATTGGTTTGGCGGATTTCTACAGATTCCTCGCTTCCTTTTACGAGCTCAAAGATTCCTGCTAGAGGAATTGGTTGATTATAAAAACTGTCTTTTACGGGCACTGAATATTTTGTTTCTCTTTCAAATAAAGGCTGATATTTTCTGGCATTCAATCCGAACTCATTTAAGCTTTCTTCCCACAGCTTTTGCTGAGGATATGTTGGTTGAACCATCGGAATATGCTCATCTGAAAACGTAACAGGAATGACATCATCGCTTATGAGCTTATACCCTTTTTGAATAAAAGCTGACGCCAAGGTAGACTTTCCGGCTCCAGAATTGCCAACGATAGCATACGCCCTTCCATCTATAGCTATCGCACTGCCGTGCAAAGGCAAAGTTTGCTGCTGCATTAAAATGACTCCCATACAAGTTCCCAGTATATATAGCCTCGCCTTAGCTTCATCAAAGTCATTAAGAGGTGCTACTACAATTTCTTTTCCGTTCTTTATAGAAAAAACGGCTAGACTAGGAACTTCAAACGCTACGTAATGGCTGCGGACCGTAAAACCGTTTTTTTGATCTAATTCAATTTTGTCTATTGATAAGTCTGAAAGTTTAATAGAAACGTCTATATGATCACCTGGAAAAACTGGACTATTTAATTCTGGCAAAGACAGCTCACTCAAAATATTTAGCCCAAAAGCATCGTAAGTATATTTTTTTTTGATACTAATCATTGATTTCACTCCAGATGTTATTAATTTTTTGAAAAGCCCTCATACAACTCAACGTGTATAAGGGCAATTGTTGTCTATAATCATTCATTCAAATTAGCTGTAGTGAACTGTTTCGTCTGGATCTGGCTGTACCGCATCAGGAATACTAGTTCCTGGGCCGGCCATCGTCATATTTACATCAAGTACTTCTAGTACTGGCTTTTTCCACTCTTTTTTCATAGTTTCACCCCCTTTCAAAGAAACTTATTTATAAATCGATATACTATTAAGCTTCGCATCAAAAGCTTAAAGTCAGTGCTGAATACAGATTCCGGCTTAGGATTGTCCCTTAAATTTGCCAAAGCGGCCTTTATTAAGTTCATATCAAAATATTCAGCTATAAAATCAGAGTTTATTACCTTTTCCATTTCATTTATAAACAGATTCCATTCTGGTATCATACGCTGAATGCCATCTGCTCCTTGCAAGCCCCTTGTTCTTTGATTAAGCCTTATATCGTCCGGAAGAACATTCTTAGTTGCTCTTCTAATCAGAGATCTATCTTGACCATTTTGAACAAACTGCGTTTCAGGAACTGATAAACAAAAACGAATAACTCTTAAATCGTTTGTCGGATCACGATCCCATAAAGAATGATATAAAGAAAGCTTTGTTGTATATGTACCGTTAATACTCCAGTAATATGGCTGTAAAAACTGTGTTTTCTTTATTTCATAAGCACTTTTAGTAAGTAAGCCATCCATATTGATGTCATGTTCTTTTAGTCTGGCATATACATCAAATCTCTGGGCAAAGTCAGGATTAATGATAGGTGGATATGGTGTACCCTGCCTTGATGAGATGAGCGAATGCAATCTTGGAAAAGCCTTTTTGGCCACTACAGGAAGAACACGAGATCTTCCAACTCCTAAATTCCTGCTGTACAAACGTAGCTCTCGAAAGAATTTAGCTAGATTTCCCTTCTTTAAAAGCTGTGCCTGATAGTCTAGCGCAGGCCCCCAGGAGATTGTCCAATTTCCCCTCTGTCCATTTAGTAAAACTCCTACTCCTTTTTTAGAGGCTTGTTCATAAATACCTTTAAGCCAAAAGCTGTTTTCAAAAAATTTATACGGCGTTTCTAGTATTTCAAGCCATTCATCAATTTCGGAAAAAGGACTTTTTTCTTCAAAATCGAAGTAATTATCTTCTATATTACCTATGTAATTAACAGTTGATTTGATAAAGGGCTTTTCATTTGCCACTCTACTTTTAGGCGACCAATCCTCAAACTCATTTATTGGGATATAGCTAAATGTATGTAATTTTTTGTTTTCTTTATAAAGAGATTTAGAAGCAAAACCAGCTACTGATCCTGAATCCAATCCTCCGCTTAAGTGAGCGCCGACTTGCAATCTCGTTCTTAGCTTAGAATCTACGGCTTGCTGAAACACTTCGCGAAACGCTTCTTCGTACTCTTCGTTTGACTTTAGCTTCAGCTTTTTCTCTTTTTGCACTATACAATACCTTTTCACTTCAAGCCGATTATGACAAACGGTTATTGAATGAGAAGGCGGTATTTGTTGAATTTCCTTATAAACAGTTGAAGCAGCATCCGTGGACTCAAATGTTATTGGAATAGCTAAAAATTCTGCAAGCCACTCTTCATTTAAAGATTTTTTTATATAAGGTAGCGAAAATAACGGATTAATAGCGGTGCAAAAAGCCATGCTTGTAGCATTTTTGAAAAAATATAGAGTACGGTTTCCTGAAAAATCCCTTGCTCCAAATAATTTTTGCTGTTTCTCATCCCAAATGACAAAAGCAAAGTCTCCCACTAGAAATTTCGGAGCTTCTTCTCCCCATTTATGATACGCAAGCAAAATCAATTCACTATCTGTAATTTTCGTTTTATAGATATCCTTGATTTGCAACTGATCTACCAATTCTTCACGATTATCAATAATCGCATCTGCGGTAATAGCTAATTGCTTCTCGTAGTCATAATAAGGTAATTTTTCTCCAACAGATTCTGACGTAATCCATTGAGTATGGCTCAAAAGTGCAACACTTTCTTTTTTCCATACCTGTATGTCATCAGCTGGATATTTGGATAAAGCTTGAAGAACGTTAGCTACCTCTTCATGAGATACGGGATTGTTATTGAAATGGTAAATTCCAGCTATTGCACTCATATTTTCTCCTCTCACGACTTCCTTGTTCTTTATTAAGAACAAGGATAACCACTACACCCTGTTATTTGTCATATATATATCTAATCAAACTTTGTTTTTAATTCTTTTTTACTAAATAATCACCAAGTAATGACTATTATAGAGAACAAATAACAAAAAGTAAACCTCAATAAAGAACATTTTTCGATAAATATCCACTGATTAGTGCAAATGTCGTGTTTTGTTACATAATGATCTTAATTAAGAACACAAAGCTTTTACATTTAGCAACTAGCGAGCCCTTGTAATAGTTCCTCAATAATAAGCTGTTGGCCTATAGAATAATTTAAAACACATTTATCCTTACTATGCTTAGCTTATCTGTTTTTCGTAGATAAGTACTCTTTTTCCAAATAGAAGAGAAGCCAATTGAACACATAAATCAAGCGTTCAATTGGCTTCTCCTGACATAACGAGTCTATGCCCACAGTATCAGCAGGATACGCTGACGGTTTGTCTAGCGAAACACGTTCTTACCCCACGGTGGCGGATGCGGAAATTCAGTCACTGTTTGCTATTTGACTTCACTTCCTTTCCCTATGCTACTTCTTAAACTTCTTCAAAATCCGATGATACCAGTAGATTCCAACTCCTGTTAACAAAATAATGAGTCCCCACTGATGCGGCAAAAACTTCAGCAGCCATATGGACATGATAATAGTTGCTACCGTTAAGTTACTCAGCCACTGCTCTCGGCTGAGCTTTTTCTTATTTACTACCACCGCTATATAACCGATGGGTGGTGCAAAAAAGCACAGCAGCAGCAGAAATTTTTCTGAGCGGTGCCAGAGCTGTTTTTTCATTTTTTCTCACTTTTTCTATTTAAAATAAACTGATAGCCAAACGTCACAATCATCCCTGTCCAAAACATCGAAAGCGACGACACTAACTCAGCACCTTTATAGGTATACATTATTACGTTCACAAACAGAAGCAATAAAAGGATATAAAAACCTGCCGACACAGCTTTATTCCAATTTTGATGCTCTCGTTTAGACGCATCTTTAAACAACTTCATCGAAACTCTCCTTTTACATCTCATACATCACTTATCCATTTAAGGGTTCTATCTTTATGTTAGCATATTGGGTAGTTTTAGAAAATAAATAAAGGAAATTATATGGAAAATCCACAATCGATAACAATAGAACTATAAAAAGATAATAAATGTAAATAAATAATTCTTTTTAACTATTAATTTACACACAAAACGTTCATATTAGTATACAATAATCTCAAAATATGTTTTTTAAGGAGATAAAAGGATGACAGCAACTCATAATCAGCTAACAAATGCTTTTCACCGTAAGCCACACGATCAAAACACATTTCATTTTCTTGATGAAAAAGTAACGCTTCTTGTATCAGGTGAAGATACAAACGGAGCTTACGCCGTGGCGCACGTAGTAAAACCAGCAAACCAAGGTCCCCCGCTTCACCTACACGAACATGAAGACGAAACGTTTTACGTAAAGCGCGGATCGATGACTTTTTACATAGGAGAAGAAATCATTGAAGCGAAAGCGGGCGATTATGTTTTTGCTCCTCGAGGTATTCAACACCGTTTTGTGACCGGACCAGAAGAAACGGAATTTATCCTTACGGCTTCTCCTGCAGGCTTTGATTCATTCGTTAAAGAACTCGGTACTTCCGTTCCAGAAAATGCTCCTGTGCCGCAAGTGGGACCACCTACTGAAGAAGAAATTATCGGTTTAGTTACCGTCTCTCAAAAATACGGCATTACCTATCCTGAAATTGAAAAAGCATTCAATAAAAAATAAACGATTTACATAAAGATCTGCTCTTTACCGGGCAGGTCTTTTTTCTATTTTGATTTCAATTTGACCATGGAATAATTTAACACACCCTTGTCCACACTATACTTATCTGTTTTTTATAAATACGTACCGTTTTTATAAATAGGAGGAAAGCCAATTGAACGCAGAAAGCAAACGTTTGACTTCGCCTGAAATAACGAGTCTATGCGCGCAGTATCAGCAGGATACGCTGGCGGTTTGTGTAGCGAAACACGTTCTAGCAACGGTAACGGATGCCGAGATTAGGTCGCTGTTCGCCTTTTCGCTGGAGTTATCAAAAAAGCATATTGAGCTGCTTACTGCCATTTTTCATGCCGAACATTTTCCGCTGCCGAACGGATTTACAGATGAAGATGTGGACTTGCACGCACCTCCGCTTTTTACAGACTCGTTTTGGCTGAAGTATCTTCACGACATGACTATTCACGGCTTGGCAGGATACGGCATTTCATTTAGCGTGTCCGTTCGCCGAGATCTTCGAGATTATTATCATCAGTGTAATTTAGATGTGATGGAAGTATATAATCGGTCGCTCGACCTGCTTTTAGCAAAAAATCTTTATGTACCGGCTCCTTATTTTTCAAATCCGAAAAAACAAGAGTCGATTACAGATTTGTCTTACGCTCTTGATTTTATAGGAAAGCAGCGCCTTTTAAACGCAACGGAAGCCGGAAATATTTATTTTAATTTACGCAAAAGCATGGCAACCAAAGCGCTTTTAATTGCCTTTAAGCAAGTGAGTAAACGAAAAGATGTGCGGAAAGTTATGGAGACGGGGCTTGATGTGGCCCACAAGCATATTGAGCTTTATTCTTCCATTATGCACGAGGAAAACCTTCATACGCCTCCGCTTTTGGATAATGAAATCACAACGTCTACGCACGCGCCTTTTTCAGAAAAGCTGATGACGTTTCACGCAGGAGCGATGTTTAAAGTAGCCATTACCTATTACGCAACGGCAATGACTACCAGCATGAGGCTCGATATTGTCGGGCACTGTGAAGCCTGTATTTTACGGGACTTAAAAGTAGCGGGGCGCTGCAGCGAAGTGATGATTAAAAACGGGTGGATTGAAAAGCCGCCTGAAGCAAGCGATCGTAAAGAAATGTAAGTTTTTTCATAGCAGCTCTTGACCTGAAACGCGTTTCATACTTTATGCTTTGTTTATTCCCATCAGCCGGCGTGACACGAACGGTGGCGTTACGGCTGATATGTTATCCATAAAAAAATCCGGTATGTTCACCGGATTTTTTGGTATGACTACATATTCATTTCTTTTTTATACGCCAAGTACGAATACAGATAAGGAACCGCCACGCACAGAACGATACTCCCCCACATGATAACTGACTTGTATCCATCAGGTAAAAAAGCGCTAATAAGAATTAGCAGTCCGCCAATAAAAAAGAGCTTTCCAGATAAACGATGCGTCTTTTTCCATACGTTTTCATTGCTTAATGTCCATGGTGTACGAATCCCCATAAAATAGTTAGAGCGCACGCGCTGCAAGTAGTTTCCGATAATGATAAAAACGAGTCCAGCCATAATCGGAGCAATGTACGACATCGGCACGTTATAGCCAAGCCCCTGTAAAATAGTGCTCATATTTACAAAAAAGAATAATAGCAGTACGGCGTTTAAGAGAATGTTATACGTTTTTGAAAAGTACTTATAGTTTTCTTTACGCGGATCAATTCGCGGAACAAAGGCGATGACAAAATAAATAAGTACCATGATTCCTACTGTTAAGATCATTGCGTTGATCTTCGTTGCAAATCCGTCTGCTTCTCCATTTGCTCCCCAGTGGATGGGCATCGTAGCTGGAAGGTGCGGCAGTGCAATTATCCATGCAACCAATGTTAGAAGGGTAATGCCTAAAGGAAATACGTGTTTTTTCATTTAACTCTCTCCTTTCTGAAAGCTGAAAAACCAGCCGATTAAATCTTGAAAAACGGTTGTATTTAACGAATAAATCACAAACTGCCCTCTTTTTTCATCTTGAACGAGGTCCGCTTGCTTCAAGATTTTTAAATGATTTGAGATGCTTGGTTTGGTCATATTAAAATACTCGGAAATTTCTCCTGCGGTTAAATCCCGCTCTTTTAGCAGCTCTAAAATCTTTCTGCGAGTAGGATCCGCTAAGGCTTTAAACGTTTCATTCAATTGAAGTTCATCTCCATGATATTTAAGTATTTAGATAATTATCTAAATATTAAACTATAGAACATACTATGTCAATATTTTGAAAAGAGAACACCGCATTTGACTCATTTTTTTGTTTTTTCAAAGCAGTCCATACATACAAACTGCGCTTCTTGATGCAAAAAAGCTTTGATTTCGGTCATTCCTCTTTTACTTGGATACTTCATTCTCATCCATACTTCTTCATTCGGCTGAATTTCTTTTTGACAAACAGAACACTGCTCTTTTATTCGAAACATATTATCCCCTCCATCTCTTTGTCTAACTATACGTTTTACTAGCCAAAAAGTTTCATAAAAAAGAGGCTGGAACGTAACCAAATCAATTCCAGCTAAAGACAGACAAATGAGAGAATGAGCTGAGCCGCTTGTGACACCGCAGTTGATTTCCGTGCAAGGCTTCGCTTTCCCTCCAATCAACTGCTAGAAAGCCTCACACACATGAAACCTATGTTTACCCTAACAAAAAAACCGAACCACGAATCAAACATCTTGATTAATGGTTCGGTTTTCACTTTGTCTAAAATCCTTTTGTCCCAGCCTCTTCCTTCAACTAAATTACTTATGTCCTAACCTCTTTTAAACATTATAGCGGCGTTACGTCTTCCTGCTGTTTTTGCCGTATTCTCTGCTTTTTCGATTTTCTGAAGTGAAGCAGTTCATACACAACTGGAATGACTACAAGCGTAAGCAGAGTTGCAACAGCCAATCCTCCGATTACAACGACTGCAAGACTTTGAGAAACGAGGCTTCCGCTTTCGCTTTGTTTAAATAAAAGCGGCAGCATTGCACAAATCGTAGCAGCAGACGTCATAACAATTGGACGCATACGCGTAGCGGCTGCTTCAACAATGGCATCGCGCATAATCATTTTCTTTTCATTTTGCTTCACGCGGTCCAATAGTACAATGGCATTCGTTACAACAATACCAATCAGCATCAGTGCTCCAAGTAAAGCCGTTACGTCTACTGGAATGCGGCTGATTAATAATCCTAAAATGGCACCGATCGCTGCAAGCGGAAGCGAAAATAAAATGGCAAACGGCGTGCGGATCGTTTTAAACGTAATGACCATAATTAAGAACACAATACCAATCGACACGAGCATCGTAATGAACAAGTCAGAGAAATCTTCTCCTTGCTGAGTGCTTGCTCCTCCGATTACAACGTCCACATCTTTTGAAATGGATAACCCTTTACTCTTACCGTCTCCAAAAATCGCTGTTTGGATGTTTTTATTAATCTCTGAAAGCTTTTCTGGATTGACATCCGCTGTTACTTGAATATACGGGTCTCCATTTTTATGAAACTGATTGGTTGGCTTTTCAGCTTGCGTTAGCGAAGCCACTTTTGAAACAGGTGACGGTCCTGTCTCTGTCATAATAGAAATATCTTTTAACTCTTTTGGTGATGTTGGATTTAAGACAGATTCAAGAAGCACGTTTGCTTGCTTGCCTTCTAAATCTATCGCTCCAATCGGCGTTTTGTTCAGCATAACGCCAAGCTGCTGCGCTACTTGCTGCGTATTCGCTTTTGTTGGATCTACGTCTAAAGAGTAAATCGTTTTCTTTTCGTCTTGGTTCGTAGAAACTTTGTCTACTCCTTTTATATCGCTGATTTCTTTCTTAATGCTGCTTGCCGTCTTTTCTAACTTATTCATGTCATTTCCAATTACATCAACGGTAATCGAAGTAGTAGACGCTCCCATTAGTGAAGCAGCACTTACGCTAAGATCCCCTCCGTCATAGAGCTTCTTTTGATTTTTGATTCGTTTCATTAGCGAATCCGTGTTTCCGCTGTCTTTTACGGTAATCGTATACGTAGCTTCAGTAGGTGAACCAACGTCTCCCCACTTGGCTCCTTCGTCCGTATTACCAAGCTGCATGTATACTTCTTTTACTTCTTTTCGAGCTAAAATATAGCGTTCAAGCTGCAGTGATTTTTCTTCTACGGTTTTAATTGGCGTATTATTTGGATAGCTTAACGTTGTGCCTACAAAGTCAGACGAAGAGTTATCCACCGCTCCTTTAGGCATCATTGTGTACGCGCCAATAGATCCGACAAATAAAAGCAGCGAAAGCAGCAGCACAACCCATTTATGATTAAGCGACCACGTAATGACCTTTGTAAAACGAACCGGCTGCTTGTGCTTGCGAATCTTTTCATTTTTTAATAATCCTGCACTCATTAACGGTACAACCGTAAGTGCCACAATTAATGAAGATAGCAGTGAATACGTCAGCGTTAGAGCAAACGGAAGCATAAAGTCTTGAAGTCCTCCGTTTACAAGGCCGATTGGTAAAAAGACAGCTACTGTCGTTAACGTAGAAGCGGTAATAGCAGAGCCTACTTCTTTTGTGGCATCAATAATCAGCCCAAGCGAAAACTTTTCTTTTTGCATTTTCCGGAAGATGTTTTCAATGACAACAATGCTATCATCTACTAATCTTCCAATTGCTACCGCTACTCCTCCAAGCGTTAAAATATTAAGCGTGACGCCTGATTTGGACAATAAGAAAAGCGTAAAGCAAAGCGACAATGGAATGGATACAATTGTGATAAACGTAGAGCGAACGCTGCGTAAAAACAGCATGATGACAACGGTCGCAAAAAGTGCGCCTAGCAACACTTCTTTCATCATGGAATGAACAGAGTTTTGTACGCTATCCCCTGTTGCAAAAAATACAGAAGCGTCCACATTGTGATAGTCTTTGCTAATTTGCTGAGACAGTTTTTTTACTTCTTTTGTAATGCTAACGGCGTTTGAGTGACTGTCTTTTGTCACAATAAGTAAAAGTGCATCTTTTCCGTTAATATGCGTCACGACGCCTTCAGGCTTTTTCACCTCTACTTTTGCAAGGTCGCCTAGCGTTACACCCTGTGCAACCGGCAGCTTTTTCACTTTGTCCAAGCTGTCAACTTTACCTGTTACATTGATGTTGCTCGACTTGTTATTAATGACTTTTTCTCCAACTGCAAGCGACGTGTTTTTTCCTTCTAACACGCTGATGACTTTATCAATCGTCACGTTCTTTTGTGACAATTTTTTATTGTCCACTTTAATAGACACGTAGGAATCCGCTGTTCCATACGTTTGAACACTCGCAATGCCTTTAATGTCTTTATATTTAGGGATCAGTTTTTTCTCTGCAAGATCCAGATTGTCTCTTGTTAATCCTTCTTTAAATGTGAGTGAAATATCTGCGATGGGAATCATAGAGGTATTTAATTGAATAACATTAGGCTTTGATACGCTGGCTGGAAGCTGCACCGAAGACAGCGCTTCTTGGACGTTTGTTTTTGCTTCTTTCATATCCGTTTTGGATTCAAATGAAATATCGATTTTGGAATAGCCGTCTCCCGTTGTCGAATACACGTTACTTTTTCCTTTAACACCGGCTACCGCTTCTTCAATTGGTGACGTAACTTGTTTTTCCATAGAATCCGCATCCGTTCCTTG
Source organism: Priestia sp. 179-F W1.4 NHS (assembly GCF_045369295.1). Classification (NCBI taxonomy): domain Bacteria; kingdom Bacillati; phylum Bacillota; class Bacilli; order Caryophanales; family Bacillaceae; genus Priestia; species Priestia sp. 179-F W1.4 NHS. The sequence continues at coordinate 687,747 of NZ_JBIQFF010000002.1, forward strand.
CCCCATAACTACTACTGACACTTGAGGCTGATCAGCGGTGGGCAGGAACTCCATCGGAAGTGTAAAATAACTAATAACTCCTAAAGCTAAAATTAAAATAGACATAATGGTAATAGCCGCTTTGTTTTTAAACGACCATTTGGTGAGCCATGACATGAAATATCCCCTTTCACTTTTTCGTACAAACTCAGTCAAACATTTCTAAAATATGCTAAATAACTCCTAAATTATACCTAATGTTACTTACCATTTAAAGACTTATTTTTGTAAAAAGTCCCATTATTTGAACAAAATCATTTATGTATATGCGTTTGATTATATAATCAGCTCTTTTACAGCAAAAAAAAAAGACGCCGATACCCGGCGTCCCACATGTAGTAAGTGAAAGAAGAAGAAGAATATGCCTACGATTTCTCAGGCAATTCTATGACCTTATTTGGTTTTTTCCCGTTTTTTTATGAAATAAACATATTTAGCATAAATTCCCTCAACTAGCAGCTCGATTGTGCTTTGTTTCCGTATCGTTTTGAATCTTTAACGACGTTAATAACGCCACGATGCTTCCGGCAAAGCCAAATAAAAACAAGTGATGAATGCCTGCCATAAAGCTTCCGCCTGAAGTCAGCAACGCACCCATAATCGTAACGCCGATTGCTGTTCCCATGTTTCGGCAAAACATAAAAAATGACGTTGAAATACCTCTTTCATGTCCTCCTACTAATTGCTGTACACCAATGACTCCAACCGTAGAAAGCAGACCAAACGACAGTCCTTGTACAATCATGACGCAAAACACATAAAAGAAGCCGTGACTTTCATTTAGCATAAGCAGAAGTGTTCCCGAACCAACCAGCAGCACATTCCCGATTAACAACAGCTTTCTGTAGCCGTGTTTTAAAATCCATTTACCTGCAGGCACGGACACAGACATCCATCCAACCGCTGTTCCTAACAGCGCCACTCCGCTCATAAACAGTGACAAATGCGCTACTCGCTGTAAAAATAACGGAATGTAGCTTGATGTTCCGAATAAAGCTACTGTTCCAATAAACGCATTAATATTAATCCATGACAGCGTTTTGTTTTGGAACATAGACAGCGGTACAATCGGAGAAGCATGTTTTCGTTCATGCAAATAAAAGATCACTAATAAAATAAGTCCAACGACTGCATACACAATTCGGTTTTGTTCCACTACTGTCACAAGCAGCAGTGAGGTAACGCCCGCTCCAAACAAAATAGCGCCGATGTAATCGACTTTTGCTCTTTTCGGCTCATAGCTTTCTTGATACGGCATTAACGTCAGAAATGAAACAATACATACCGGTAAATTAATAAAGAAAATCCATCTCCACGTTAAATAATCCACAAAAAAAGCGCCTAAAAGCGGTGCTAACACAGCTGATAATCCCCACATCGTTGTAAAGAGCGCCTGAATTTTCCCTCGTTTCTCAACAGGAAATAAGTCTCCGGCAATAATAGCGGGAAAGGCCACCATAAACCCGGCTCCTATTCCTTGAACCGCACGGAAAAGAACAAGCTGAATCATCGTATTTGCCACGCCGCAAAGCATTGAACCAATTAAAAAAGCAATAATTCCAAACCCAAATACTTTTTTGCGGCCAAATAAATCCGATAATCTTCCCGCTACCGGAGATAAAATCGTACTGGCAATCATGTACGAAGCAAACGACCACGCGTACAAATCAAATCTTCCAAGCTCTTTTGCAATAACAGGCATCGTCGTATTCATAATTGTTGAATCAAGCGAAGCCACTAGCATCGCCAGCACAATACTAACCATTACGGACGTTCTGCTTTTCATGTACCAATCTCCTTATCTCTATAATCTGAGCGTCTAGTGTACTCCTCCTTGCCGTTCGTTGTCTATACTTATGCATACAAAATGCTAAAAAGCTTCTCACTTTACTATGAGAAGCTTTTTCCCCCCTTATTCACATATCTTCTTGAACCTTTTCTTGATCAGACAGTTCTTTGTTTCGAGCCATAACCGCAAATCCAGCCATTACAATGATGCTGCTTGAAATTCCGTATAGGATTGGCGTGGTAGAAGAAAGCCCTTCAATCAATAGACCTCCAAGTACTACTAGCGTACTGACAACAATCGCTGAAACTCCGGCTTTTGGATGAATGTCTTTCCAAAACAGCGAGACAACAAACGGAACAAAGATCGCTCCTGATAAAATGGCATACGCAACGTCTAGAGCAACAAGTACGTCTTGAATCCAAAGAGCAAAAATAATAGCAAGCACGCCGACAATAAGTGTATTCACACGGGTTAAAATTAAATAATTTTTCTCTGAAATATTTTTAAGCCATACTTTTTTAATGATATCGTTACTAATCAGCGTAGAAGACGCAAGCAGCGTTCCGGAAGCAGTTGACATCAGCGCCGAACAAACGCCTGCCAGCACGAGACCTAATAACCCTTGAGGCAGAATTTGAATCGCAAGCGTCGCAAAAATGCTTTGACTGCTTTCTGCGTTTGGCAGCAGCAAATATGCACACATTCCAATTACACTTCCCGCAATTGCGTAGGCAATGCTGTACACCCCTGCAAAAATAGAGCCGTTTCGCGCAATTTTTTCTGTTCGCGCCGTAAATACTCGCTGCCAAATATCTTGAGACACTGCCATACCAAGCGTATACAAAAGGAAATACTGAAAGATTTGACCGTATCCAATCGATGAAAAATCAAAATAAGATGATGGTAAATCTCCGGTAAGGGCTTTGAAACCTCCTGCCTCTGATACACTCATTGGAAGCATAAATCCAAAAATCGCCACCGTCATCACAACAAATTGAATAATATCAGTAACCGTTACGCTCCACATTCCGCCTAAAATCGTGTAGAACAAAACAATCGAACCGCCAATTAACATCGATGCCGTCATGTTCCATCCAAGCAACGCATGAATGATCGTTCCCATTCCAATCACTTGAGTGACCGATACCATGAGTGTATAAATAGCGGCAACAACGGCGCTGATAATTTGCGCTTGAGCGTTATATCTTTTTCCTAGCAATTCACTGATAGTGGTCACTTTCAACGACGAAATCCGCTTAATAAAAATCGTGCCAAGCGTAATGATTCCAAGTCCAATCATCGTCACAAACCAAATGCCAGACAGCCCGTGCTCGTAGCCAAGCTGAGCCGTTCCAATCGTTGACGCCCCGCCTAAAATAACGGCAGACAAACATCCTAAATACATAAACATCCCTAAGTTTCGCCCGGCTAAAATAAAATCTTCTGATGACTTTGCTTTTAACGAGCCAATGATACCCGCTACAACCAATACGCCAAAATAGACAAACATAACCGTCATATCCAGTCCGTTCATAACAGATTCCTCCTTATTATGGGTCAATCTATCTTTCGTTGAAACAAAGAGCTTCTTAAAGCTTTAGATCACGTGAAGACTTGTGATTTCTGTCAATGCTTCGTCTAACACGCGAAGCCCGGCATCAATTTCTTTCTTTGTAATCGTTAAAGGAGGAATCATTCGAATCACTTCTCCGCTATTTCCGCAAAGGTAAAACAGCACCCCTTTTTCCAAACATTTGTCTAAAATCTCAAGAAGAAGATTTCCGTCACCTTGCTTTGTTTTCGGATTAATAATTTCAATTCCAATCATTAGTCCTACTGAACGAATGCTTCCGATCACTTCATGCTTCGCTTTTAAATGCTGAAGCTGATCCGCTGCATATTTCCCCATTGCTTTTGAGTTTTCAATCAGCTTTTCTTCTTTTAGTACGTCTAGCGTCGCAAGTGCTGCTGAACAAGCGATGGGGTTGCCTCCAAAAGTTGTTCCGTGTGTACCAATCGGCCACTTTTCCATGAGCTGCTTGGAAGCTACGGTAGCACTTAGCGGAAGTCCTGATGCTATGCCTTTTGCGATTGCCATAATGTCAGGCGTTACATCAAAGGTTTGAGCTGCAAACCACTCGCCGGTGCGTCCGAATCCTGTTTGCACTTCGTCAAAAATAAGCAGAATGCCGTGTCTGTCACATACTTCTCTTATTTTTTGCAGCCACGCTTTCGGCGGGATTACGTAGCCGCCTTCTCCAAGAACCGGCTCTACAATCATGCACGCCACTTCTTCCGGCGTTACTTGATGCTTAAACAACGTGTCAAAATCTTTTTCTAGCTTTTCCACGCAGTAGATTTCCGGATCTTCTCCTTTTGGACACTGAGTCACGTCTGCATAAGGCACTTGATACGTTAAGCCCGATGGCTGAAGAAATTTTCGGTATTTGCTTTTTGATGTTGTCACACTAAGCGCTCCGAGAGAACGGCCGTGAAAGCAGCCCATAAACGAAACCGTATAAGGTCTTTGCGTCACGTACTTTGCCAGTTTTAACGCTCCTTCAATTGCTTCAGTTCCGCTATTGGCAAAGAAAAAGCAGTCCAGGCCTCTTGGCAATACTGTTTTTAATTCTTCAGCAAGCTGTAAAATAGATTTGTACATAATCACACCTGACGGGCCGTGCATAAGATGATCAACGCTTTCTTTAATCGCTTGTACAACTTTAGGGTGACGATGACCTGTATTCGCTGTTGCAATACCTGATGTAAAATCTAAATACGTTTTTCCGTCCGCTCCGTAGTAGTAGCAGCCCTCTGCTTTTACCACCGGTAAATTAGGGTGATCTTTCGCCATGCTTGGTGCTAGTAAATCCGGTAAACTGTTCATTAACTGTGTAAGTGATGCCTGCGTCATCTGACTTCCTCCTCGCAATTTATCAAGTAATGTGTTTGTACTTGTTTTACATGCAAAGAGCGTGCCAAATACGTTAAAAAACGGAATGTTTTTTTAATTTTCTAACAACTGAAGGCTGACTGATTCCCAGTGCTTCCCCTATTTCTGTTGTCGTTTTATACTGTTTTTTTGCTCTTACTAATATCTCTTTTTCCAGCTCGTTTAACGCGTCATTAAGCTTCATTTCCCCATGTTCTTCAACGTGTTGAATCCGTTTTTTCCTATGCAGAGAATGCGGCAAATGCTCCATTGTAATCAGCGTTTGTGAAGACACAACCACCGCGTGTTCAATCACATTGATTAACTCTCGTACGTTTCCTTTCCACTCATGTGTAAGCAGTGCGTGAATAACCGCATTATCAAACGTTCTTTTTCGGTTGTATTTCTTTTCAAACTGCTCGGCAAAATGTGTGAGCAGCGGAAAAATATCTTCAGGACGCTCGTTCAAAGATGGAATGGTAATCGGTACAACGCTTAAACGAAAATACAAATCTTCTCGAAATTCTTTTTCAGCAACGGCTTTTTCTAAATCTTTGTTCGTCGCTGCAATTAAGCGAAAGTCCACGGTTTTGGGCTTTCTTCCTCCAACGGAATAAAACTGTTTTTCTTGAATGAGCTTTAAAATTTTCACTTGATGCGCCGGTGACAGCTCTCCCACTTCATCTAAAAAAAGCGTGCCCCCGTCTGCTAATTCGACCAGCCCCACCTTTCCATTTTTAGATGCACCGGTAAAAGCCCCTGCCTCATATCCAAACAGTTCAGCCTCAAATAAATGGTCTGGAATCGCCCCGCAGTTCACTTCAATAAACGGCCCTTTGCTTCTTGTACTTTTGTTATGTATCAGCTTGGCTAAATGCGTTTTTCCTACTCCGGACTGCCCTAAAAGCAAAATATTTACGTCTACGTTCGAAACGTGAACGGCCGTACGAAGAACGTGCTGCATTTTATCGCTGTTGCATATAATTCCTTCTGTTGATAGATTTTGGTTCCGCAGCAGCATAAGCTCGCTCTTTACGCGCTGCATTTCGCCTTCCATCGCATCAAGATATGTTTTCATTTCCATCAGCTCCGTTACATCGTGAGAATAGCTGACGATTCTTTTAATCTCACCTTTTTCATCTTTGACCGGAATGCCCGTAACGAGTACCTGCTTGCCTTGTTTAGTTGTTTGTACAAGCGTAATTTTCTTCTTTGTTTCAAGCACAATTGGGGTAACGATTGGCGTAAACAGTCCTTGTTTTTCAAGTTCATAAACAGACTTTCCGAGCAGTTTTTCAGCTTTTACATCGTAAATGTTTCCCGTTCCTTCATGTATTCGGACAATGATGCCTTTTTCATCCGTCACAAGCAAATCATCTTTTAATGAATGAAGGATCCACTGATTTTCATTCCATTCTGAATTCATGTATGCTCCCCGCTTTCTATTCATTTTTGAATAAAATATAATTCGTTTTTGAATAATGTCATTTATTTTTGAATAATCAATTTATTATATCACGAGGGCTTCTTTTTATTTTGAAACAGTAATTGAAATGAAGTTAAAAATGCATTAATATATTTTTATGAAGTTATAACTTCTTTTTTAGGAGGCTATATGAATCCATCATTTCAAGAATTAATTAAACATAAATTCCCTGACCTTTCTCGCGGTCAAAAAAAAGTGGCGGAGTTTCTCATTAATTTTATGGAAAAAGGCTCGCTGTACACGGCCGGGCAAATTGGCAAAGAAGCAGGTGTCAGTGAAACAACCGTTATTCGTCTAGCTTACGCACTTGGGTTAAATGGTTTTTCCGATTTGCAGGAGCTAATGCGAAAAGAATGGATTGCTTCTGCCGAATCAAAAGAAGCAGCTAGCAAGCATGCAGCTGATTCTGCAGCGGAAGAAAAGAAACCTTTTAGTGAATGGCTTTCCCCCGTTGACGAAAAGGATTTATCTCAAGCTGTAGATGCGCTTATCAAAAGTGATCAAGTGTATATTGCGGGTTTCCGTGAATCTCATACGGCAGCCTACTGGCTGTATTATAAAATGAATCAGCTTCGCAATCATGTTCTTTTATCTTTTCCAACTGGATTCTTTCTTGAAACGCTATGCAATCTCACGAGCGCATCAACCGTTGTTGTATTTTCACTGCCGCGCTATACAAAAGAAGCGCTCGAAGTAGCTCAGCAGGCTAAAAAACAAGGAGCGAAAGTAATTGCCATTACAGACCGCCGTCTATCTCCGGTAGGTCAAATCGCTGATATCACGCTTTTAGCCGGAACAACCGAACATATTTTATCACTTCTTGCCCTGTCTCAAATTGTCATTAGCAGCATGCAAAAAAGAGATGAAAAAACGGCTGGAAAAAGACAAGAACACTTGGAAAAGCTCTATACCGAGCAAGGCATCTTTTTAGAATAAATGATTAAAAGAAAGGAAGTAAACATATGACTGAAGCTTTAACGATTCGTTCACTTACAACAACCAATGAACTAGAAGACGTACGCGCATTAGAAAGCCGCGTCTGGGGAGAAGAAGAAGCAACGCCCGTTCATCAAACTTTGACCGCTGTTAAAAACGGAGGTCTTGTTCTCGGTGCGTTTTTAGATGAAAAACTGATTGGCTTTCAATATAGTTTCCCCGGGTTTGACGGAACGTGCGTCTACTTATGTTCTCATATATTAGCAGTTGACCCTGCCTATCGCAGCATGGGTATCGGTGCCAAACTTAAGCATGCGCAGAGACAGGAAAGTAAAAAAAAGGGCTATTCATATATCAGCTGGACGTATGATCCGTTAGAAAGCGCCAACGGGTATTTAAATATTGGAAAGCTTGGAGCCCTTTGTTCTACATATATTGAAAACTGCTACGGAGACATGAATGATCCGTTAAATGCTGACTTGCCTTCTGATCGATTCGTTGTAGAATGGGCATCTTTAGAGGATACAACACGAGCTCAGCCTCTTTATACGCCAGATCAAATAATGGAGGCATCGCTCATTCAATGGACGTTAACGGATGAAGGGTTTCCTTCTGTTACAAATATTGATGAAAAACTGTTAAATGATGAGGTTGTAGCTGTAGCTATACCATCTGCTTTTCAGCAAATGAAAGAAGTCTCTCCTTCTCTCGCATTGGACTGGCGGATGCGTACAAGATACGTATTTCAAACGTGTTTTGCAAAAGGATTCCAAGTAACAGGTTTTATGAAGCATCCAGAAAGCAGCGCACCCGTTCATTTTTATATTTTAACGAAAAAAGAGGTGCAAAAATGAAGATAAAACGCGTCATTTTACGCCATTTAAAAATGGATTTACTTCATCCGTTTACGACAAGTCTTGGAAAAGAAGTGGATCGAGATTTTATTTTAGTAGAAATTCAAGACGAAGACGGACGTTCCGGCTGGGCTGAATCCGTAGCGTGCGCAGATCCTTTTTATAAAGAAGAAACGATCAAAACAAACTGGCACATTATGGAGGATTTTTTAATTCCTTTGCTTCAACAGAAAGAAATTCAGCATCCTGACGAAGTATCCCAACGCTTTGCTCATATTCGCGGCAATTACATGGCAAAAGCGGCGTTAGAAGGCGCAGTTTGGGATTTGTATGCGCGCAGGCAAAACTTCTCTCTATCTAAAGCGTTAGGAGGCAGTAAAAGTCAAATTGAAGTTGGTCTCAGCGTTGGCATTCAGCCTACGATTGACGAAACGCTTCGAAAAATTGAAGCCGGCTTGAATGAAGGATATAAGCGAATCAAAATTAAAATTAAGCCGGGCTGGGATCTTAACTTGACGCGCGCCGTTCGAAACGAGTTCCCTTCTATTCCGCTGATGGTTGATGCGAACTCTGCTTATACGCTTGCAGATGCTGATCACCTTGCTCAGCTTGACGAGTTTGATTTAATGATGATTGAACAGCCGTTAGCTCATGATGATTTAATTGATCACGCTGAACTGCAGGCCCGCATGAGCACCCCTATTTGCTTAGATGAAAGCATTCATTCAGCTGAAGACGTTCGAAAAGCTATTAAACTTGGAAGCACGCAAATTATTAATATTAAAATTGGACGCGTAGGCGGACTAACCGAAGCCAAAAAAATTCATGACCTTTGTCAAACTCATGGTGTGCCCGTATGGTGCGGCGGTATGCTCGAATCAGGTGTAGGGCGAGCACATAATATTGCCATTACCACACTTGCCAATTTTACGCTTCCCGGAGATACGGCCGCATCCTCTAAATACTGGCCGCGTGATATTGTTCATCCGGAAATCACGGTCGACAACGGCATTATTTCCGTTCCCGATACACCAGGCATTGGCTATGAACCTGATCACGATCAGATAAAAGCGCTAACTTTACACGAAAAAACCTATACTTGCTAATCTTAAACAGGCTGGAACAAAAGTATGTTAGTTGAAGGACAATCCGAACGGTACACCGTTCGGATCTTTTCATTGTGATGATAAACGTGAACGTAGGTTTCATGTATGTAGTGGCTTCTAGCTGTGGATTGGAGGGCCAGGCTCTACCGCCCGCGGAAAGCGAGGTCTTGCACGCAAATCAACAGCGGTGTAAAAAGCAACGCATACTAGCTCCTTTATTCAATTGATTTCTTTTTAGATTGGATGGATTTAGTTATGTCCCAGCCTCTTTTTTATAGGCTCCTCTCCCGAGATGATACGTGCCTTGGCAAGATAAACAAACATATTAGCAAAAATGGTCTTATGCACAATCCTTCTAGTAATAAATGAATATAAATAGAGTGTAAGGGACATGCAAGGGTATATTCATTACAAATTTTAGAAGAAAGGAGCATACTGATGAATATTGAAATTGGAATTGCCATTTTCGTGTTTACAATGACAATGCTCGTCATTTTTTGGAGGCCAAACGGCATCAACGAAGCATGGCCGGCAGCCATAGGAGCAGCCATTATCCTGCTTACAGGGATTGTATCCAAATCAGACATTGTTGATATTTTTGCAAAGATAAGCGGCGCTTCTATCACCATTATTGCCACCATTGTCATGGCCGTCATATTAGAAAGTTTTGGATTCTTCCACTGGGCAGCTGCACGACTAGTGAGTTTATCCAAAGGCTCAGGGTACCGATTATATTGGTACATTCAACTGCTTTGCTTTTTAATGACTTTACTATTTAATAATGACGGCAGTATTTTAATTACCACTCCAATTTTAATTCTACTTTTGAAAAACCTTCAGCTAAAACCCCACCAGCAGATCCCCTACCTTTTAAGTGGAGCGCTTATTGCTACCGCTTCCAGCGCGCCTATAGGTGTAAGTAATATTGTCAATTTGATTGCCTTAAAAATTGTTCATATGTCGCTTTATATGCACACGGCGATGATGTTTGTACCGGCGACACTTGGTTTATTATTTATGTCTTGGCTCATGTATACGGTCGTAAAACGCCATTTGCCAAAAAAACTGCCGCATGCTTCAAAAGATATAGAAGAAAGTTTCTTTACGAAACAGTTTCACCCCTTAAAAGGAAGCATTTCTGTTGAAACAAAACGTAAACGCACACAATTTATGCTGAAAGTTTTATTATTTGTGTTTGTTATGCGCTGTCTCCTATTTGTCGCCTCTTATTTCGGCATACCAATCGAATTGGTTGCTGTACTGGGCTCACTGATCTTGCTTGTTTGGAGATGGTATCACTTACGTACAAACCCGATTGATATTTTAAAGAAAACGCCGTGGCACATTTTCGTTTTTGCCTTTTCGATGTACGTTATTATTTACGGACTGCATAACGTAGGATTAACGGAGCTGCTTGTAAAAGTTTGCGAACCAATCGTAAATCGAGGACTTTTTGAAGCAAGCTTTATCATGGGAGGACTTGTTTCTATTCTCTCTAACTTGTTTAACAATCACCCTGCCCTGATGGTCGGAACCATTACCTTGACTGAAATGGGGCTCGATCCTATTACTCTTAAAACCATTTATCTTGCTAATATTATTGGAAGTGATATGGGCTCGCTTTTATTGCCGATTGGAACACTGGCTTCTCTTATTTGGATGCATATTTTAAAAGAAAATCATATCAAGGTAAAATGGAAAGATTATTTAAAAGTATCACTTATTGTTATCCCGCTTACCACGATCGTTACTCTTTTCCTCCTATTCTACTGGGTTCAGCTCATTTTTTCTTAATACTGATTTACAAGACGGATTGTACTCTTTTGAAGCTTACAGTCCGTCAGAAATAAACAAATGTCTCCCATAAAAACCCACAAGATTTTTCTATTGTTTTTTCATAGATACACATTCACCCAATAAAAACAATTTTTTACATTCACTAATTATTTAGAACAATTTAAAAAGAAAATCAATAAATATATTGAATCGAATTTCCTTCATGTGATAAGATATGGTTATATTGTTACTTTAACAATACATAGAGCGAATGAAGTAGAAAATATGCAGATGCATAGAACTTTCTAAACCCCACACGCAACATTTAGAGAGTGACATTCATTTTCTCATTAAAACCCATACCTTTCTGAAAAGAGTGAGTACATTAGACTTGCTCTTTTTGTCTGTTTACTAGCAAGGTGCACTTCTTATATCAGGCCTTGTTTTACAATAAAACGACAAAAAAACAGGTAACTAAGCATGCCGCTTCTTACCTGTTTTTATATGCTAAAATGATAAAATCAAATTCTATCGCGCGAACGCCCTTTACGAAATTGATTTTAATTCTTCAATTAATTGAAAAAATTTTTCTTTGTTTCTTTCTTCTAATGTTTGATCGACTTCACGTAAAATTTGATCTCTTCTAAAATCTCGGATAGCCTTATTTAATACCATTTTAGCAAATATAGAATCGAGGATATCCATACGGATGGGCTGCGAGTCTGTCGGGTGCTTTTCGATATAAATCAACTCCTATCCTTTCCTCTATTATAACAAATTCTAGCAATGTATCAAAATTTCATTGAGATATGCGCTGCTGTGAAACAGCTTCGTATTCTGATTCTAGCTCTTGAAGCGTAAGCTCGTATAGCTGCTTGTTTCCTTTTTTATAAACTCCTGCATCCAGCAATAAATCAATCATTGATGTTTTTTTACATTGTATGTGAGAGTAAGCTTGTTTCGTCATGGTTACACCGCCTATTTTACGCTTAAAAATGAAATGATTTCTCTATCTTTCACGACCTTTCTTTATGATACGGCCCGTCCTTTAGCTTACTGTGAAGAAAATGTTAAATTTATGTAATAATGCATAAAAAGAGGCCGGGACAGAACTAACTGAATCCAACCTAAAGACGAACAAATGAGATACATGAGCTGAACCGCTTTTGACACCGCCGTTGATTTCCATGCAAGGCTTCGCTTTCCGCGGGCGGGCGCTGAACCTCCTCGTCGCTTACGCTCCTGCGGGGTCTCATCTGTCCCGCTTTTCCCGCAGGAGTCTTCGCCTTGCCCTTCAATCAACCGCTGGAAGGACGAAACAGATGAAGCTGTATTCACCATAAAAAAAACGAACCACTAATCAAACTTGTTGATCAATGGTTCGTTTTTCACTTGGGCTAAAATACGTTTCTCCCAGCCTCTTAGTTCTTCTATTAAAAATCAAAGTTGTCCGGATCTGGACCTACTCGGTGATTTTGGTTTAATTCATTAATTTTACTTACGTCTTCAGTATCCAATTCAAAATCGAATAGCGATGAATTTTCAACAATACGATGTTCTTTTGTGGATTTTGGAATCGTTACAATTCCGTTTTGCAGATCCCATCGCAGAATAATTTGAGCAACTGATTTGCCGTGTTTTTCAGCAATTTCTTTTAACACATCGTTATCTAGCAATTCTCCTTGCATAAGCGGAGACCATGCTTCTAGCTGAATATCGTGCTTTTGACAAAAAGCATGCAGCTCTTTTTGCGTCAAACGAGGATGATATTCCACTTGGTTAATAACAGGCTTAACCTCTCCATCTTTCATTAAGTCTTCTAAATGATGAATTTGAAAATTACTTACGCCCACAGCTCTTACTTTTTCTTCTTTATACAGCGTTTCTAATGCTTTCCACGCTTCTTTATACTTGCCTTCTACCGGCCAGTGAATTAAGTATAGATCTAAATATTCTAAGCCAAGCTTTTGTAAGCTTGTTTCGTAAGCAGCTAGCGTCTCTTCATAGCCTAAATCTGCGTTCCAAACTTTTGATGTAACAAAAATGTCTTCGCGTGAAAGACCTGCTTCTTTCAGACCTTGGCGAATTCCTTCTCCTACACCTTCTTCATTTTCATAAATAGCTGCCGTATCGATGCTGCGATAGCCTTTGACGATAGCTGTTTTCACCGCGTTCACTAATTCAGGCCCTTCTTCTACTTTAAATACGCCTAATCCAAGCCAAGGCATTTTGACTCCGTTGTGAAGTGTTACTGTATCTTGCAAATGATTACTCATTATAAAAAACCCCCTGCTAATTTCTTTACATTTGTTATTATGAAACAGAAAAAAAGAAAAAGATAGAACCCACTTTAAAGTAAGTTAGGCACTTCAAAGTTCTAAGGTAACCTTTTAGTAACCTTCTATCCCTCTTAAAAATCACTAAAAAAAGAATCCTCCGCAGAGAATTCTTTTTTGTTTTTATTTAACATTTATATTGACTGCTGAACTTGTATTTCCAGCGGCATCTTTTGCCGTCACAGCCAGCTTTACGCCTGCTTTTTGTTTTGGAATCGTTACTTTAAACTGGCCTTTGCTATCTGCTTTGCCTGATCCGATTACTTTTGTACCGCTTTTAATCGTAATCACAGCATTTGCTTCCGTTTTTCCAGAGAGAAACGTGGACAAAGACGTAACGGCATTCACTGCCGGAGGTGCCGGCGGGGTTGTGTCTTGTACTTTTACAATTTTATACGGACTGTATCCTACTTTATTTTGCAGAACTGCCGTCACTTCCGTTCCTGCTTTTTGAGCAGGAATTTTTACGCTGAACTTGCCGTTCCCATCAATTTTCCCACTCGCAATAATCTTTCCGCCTACTTTAATATAAATAGACGCATTTTTTTCTCCTGTTCCCGTTACAGCTGTACTTTTTTCAGTAAGCGTAGCAACGGTTGGAAGCGCTGGTTTTGTCTGTACGGCACTAACCGTTACAAACGTATTGGAGCTGTAGTTATTGGCTGCATCTTTTGCTGTAACAGCCAGCTTTACGCCTGCTGTTTGTTTTGGAATCGTTACTTTAAATTGCCCTTTAGTATCTGCTTTGCCTGACGCGATTAGCTTTGTACCGCTTTTAATCGTAATCACGGCATTTGCTTCTGTTTTTCCCAAGATAAATGTGGACAAAGACGTAACGGCATCAACTGCCGGAGGTGCCGGCGGCGTTGTATCTTGTACTTTTACAATTTTATACGGACTGTATCCTACTTTATTTTGCAGTACCGCCGTCACTTCTGTTCCTGCTTTTTGAGCAGGAATTTTCACGCTGAACTTGCCGTTTCCATCAATTTTCCCACTTGCAATAATTTTTCCGCCTACTTTAATATAAATGGACGCATTTTTTTCTCCTGTTCCCGTTACTGCTGTACTTTTTTCAGTAAGCGTATTAACGGTTGGAAGCGCTGGTTTTGTCTGTACGGCACTAACCGTTACAAACGCATTGGAGCTATAGTTATTAGCTGCATCTTTTGCAATAACAGCTAATTTTGTAGTAGCAGGCTGCTTTGGAATGGTGATGCTGAACGTTCCATCCGATTTCGCATTTCCTTTGCCAATTACTTTTTTATCAATTTTTACATGCACTTCCGCGCCCGCTTCTGTGCTTCCCGTTACGACTGTATCTTGATTGCTTACAGCGTTCACTTTTGGTGTAACGGGTGCTGTTTTATCCTGCACGGTTACAGTTACAGCTGGACTCACGCCCGCTGTGTTTCCAGCCGTTACAGACAGGGTGCTTCCTGCTTTTTGTTTCGCAATCGAGATGCTGTAATTTCCTTTAGCATCTGCTTTACCAGCTGCAAGCTGAAGACTTCCGTTTTTAATGACAACCGTTGCATTTGCTTCTGCGGTACCCGTAACGGCTGTACTTCGATCACTCACTTCATTAACTGTTGGTTTTACCGGAGCTTTTTGCTTTGCCGTAACAGTTACAGTCGATACAGTACTGCTATTTCCTGCTGCATCTTTTGCTTGTACGCTTAGCTTTGTATTCGCTTTTTGATGAGAAATGGAAACAGAAAACGCTCCATTTGCACCTGCTTTAGCCGTTCCTACAGTTGTAGTTCCTACTTTTACCGTAACTGTAGAATTTGCTTCTGCTGCACCTGTAACTTTTGTATCTTGATCACTTACTGCATTTACTTTTGGCGCAGCTGGTGCCGTTTTATCCTGTACGGTCACCGCAGCGGCTGAACTTGTTCCACCTGCATTTTGAACCGTCACGTACAGCGTGCTTCCTGCTTTTTGTTTTGCAATCGAAATGCTGTAATTTCCTTTAGCATCTGCGTTGCCTGCTGCAAGCTGAAGACTTTCGTTTTTAATGATAACCGTTGCATTTGCTTCAGCCGTTCCTTTGATCATTGTGTCTTGATCACTTACTTCATTTACTTTGGGTGCAAGCGGTGCTTTTAACGTAGATTTAACCGCAAAAGAAGGCGCTTGGCTTTCGTTTCCTGCTTTATCTTTTGCACTTACCGCTATTGTTGTTCCGCCTATTTGTACTGGAATTGAAACAGTAAATGTACCGTTACCATCCGCTACTGCAGAGAACGTTGCATCGCCTGCTTTTACCGTCACGACGGCGTTTGCTTCTGTTACGCCTGTTACGGTCGTATCTTGGTCACTTACTTCATTTACAATTGGAACAGAAGGCGGCGTTTGATCCGTTACGGTCACTACTGTGGCCTTGCTTTCATTTTCAGCTGCATCTTTAGACGTTACAGACACTTTTGTATCTGCTGGCTGCTTGGCAATCGTAATTGCAAATTTTCCAGTTTCATCAGCAAGACCCGTTCCAATTACTTCATTTTCCACTTTTGCAATAACAGAAGCATTTGGTTCTGTCACGCCCGTAAGCGATGTTTGGTTATCTCCTAATGCATTAACTGAAGGTGCATCAGGCGCAACCGTATCTTTCGGTGGTTCTTGCTCCTGCTCTTTTCGCGGATATTTTGTTGTATAAAAACTTAAAAGAGTAGTCGTTGGATAATAAAAATCTAAAATTTCACAATAGTCTTTGCCTAGGCTTGCCATTTTTTGAGCACCGTATTGACTCATTCCAACACCGTGTCCATTTCCTTTACCATTAAAAGTTGTTGATGTGCTTGTTTCATTTGTTTCCGTTACAAGCAGACTAAGCATCGCACGGCTGTTTAACATTGATTTTAGCTTCGTCGATGTTAAATCTTTTAATTCCAAATGATGAACCACTAGTTTTTGCGAACTGTCTACATCTCCTTTAACGAGGTAGTCCACTGTAATTGCACCTTTAGTCACACGACCTCCTGATGAAGGAGCATAAAAACTCACCTTTGGAATAGACGTAATTTTAATCGTTTTACCAGGATGCTTATTGGCTACTAACCATGACTTCAAATTATCTGTAACGGTTTTATCTTTTTCAGAAACCGTATTCCACCAAGCGCTATAGTTAGCTAAATCTTTTCCTGTTAAATCAATTTGCGTTTTTTGAATAGCTAACGTCCACGGCGTCCGCTTATCGTATGGATCTTCTTTCACCGGGAAATAAGAAAGCTGAGTTCCTCCCCAAGCGTTGCTGTTTGATTCGGTTCTTCCGCCGTTGCTTGATGAGAAAACGGCATTGATTAATTTATTGTTGTAGGTGACTACTTGTCCGAATGTCTGATCTACTGCTTGGTTTGTACTGTCATACCACGTATAGCCACCGTATACTTGATAGCTTACCGTATCATTGATTACTTTTCCTGCATAGCTCATTGCGTATGTTCTTGCTGCTACCGCCTGAGTTTTTAAAGCTTGCAGATTCCAAGATGTATAGACTTCATTTGGCACAACGCCTTTTAAATAGTCTTCAATCGGGAGCGTATTAACAGGTCTGACATACGTTCCCTTTTCATTTGTAAACGCCACGTCACCTAAGTACTGTCTGCCGTTAATAGATACGGGATTTTTATAAAGAGACGGTGTAATTTCAAAGCTTGTAAATTCACCTAAGACAGTGCTTCCTTGTTTTAAAGTGACACCTTGAGTTGTTGCGGTTACCGTATACTCTGTATTTGCATTTAAGACCAAATCCGAGTTTTTAATAGTGTATAAATAAGACGGCTTAATTGTAATTGCATGCTGATCTCCTAAATAGTTTACTAATTTTACAGACACAACTGGTTCTACCGTTTCAGCTTTCACGCTAGCAAGCGGCGTGAATTGAAACAGCAGTACGCTTAGTACTAAAGCTAATGCCGTTAACTTTCTCATCTTGTTCCCCCATTTTCATGTACTGTCTAACGCATTTTAATATCTCTCGTTATATCGACACAGTTCTATAAAAATTAAAGCATTTTACCTAGTTTTCTTTTCTGCTCGTCCATTTTTTTGTCGAAAAAACGCTTTTTTATATCATATGAACGACAAAAAAACGTGTGACATAAATCAATTGATTTAGTCACACGCTTTTATAGGTCTTTCCACCTTTTATTTTGTCATTCCTTCATATGCCACGATACCGTCTGCAACATGATTCATCAGCTTTGTAAGGTAAGCCTGATCAGACAGGTTCCGGTCTTCTTCTGAATTCGTCATATACCCCAGTTCAACTAGCGTTACGGGTACAGTCGACCAGTTAAATCCTGAAAGATCACTGCGATAGCGAATGCCGTCCACTTCGACAAACTGATCTTTTTCCACCTCTGTCAGAATAGCTTGAGATGCTTGTAAACTGCTTTGATAAATAGACTTTGTATAGGAATTATCTTCTGCAGGAGTGAGCACAGAAAACCCTTTTACAGAAGTATTTTCAGAACCATCTGCATGGATACGTACGTGTAAGTCAGCTTTTGAATTATTCGCAAGCTCCGCTCGTTCCCGGTTGCTGATATTCACATCGTGAGAACTGCGAGTAAGCTTTACGGTTATGCCTTTTTCTTCGAGAAGCTGTTTTAATATCATAGAGGCTTCCAACGTCAGCTTGTATTCCGGCTTCTTGGTCACCACACCTGATGTACCTCCGGAAACTTTTATTTTTGTTTCTGCTGCTCCCGGCCCGATTGGCTCTTTCTCTAGGTTAGCCTGAGCTTGATGACCAGGGTCAATGTAGACTAAAAACGGAGGAGGATCCGCTTTTTCAGGCATGTTGTTTTTTACATTTTTCACTTCATTACCTGCTTCATGAGGCTGTACTGCTTGGAACTGTGAGATGGGCTGCTTCACTCTTTCTCCCTGCGCATGAGCTTTTGGTACATCTCCGCTAACGACGGCTTTCTCTGTTTGACCTTTCATCATAAAGAAAAATGAGAGTACTGCTACTATTGCAACAATACCTATTCCATAACTCCATACTAAGCGCTTCATCTTCGCTCACCAAACTTTCGAATAGAGTGGGATATTCCTTATGTTAAAGTACAAAATGTGTTAACGTTATTATCTCACAGAATATGGTTTTTTTTGTATAAAACGTTAAAAATAATATCGGCAATATGTTATGTATATGCAAACAAAAACAACACTACACAATGTAGTGTTGTTTTCTAAAAAAATGACGGATGGTTAAATCCGTTTTGCACCAATATAACGTGCTTTCCAGTAGCTGTTGCTAAGAGATGTAATTGTCACGCCTTTAGACGTAGAAGCTTGAAGAAACTGATTGTTCCCTAAGTACACGCCTACATGTGAAGGACCTTTTTTATACGTTTGAAAGAAAACTAAATCTCCTTTTTGAAGCTTTGCTTTTGAAACGCTTGTCCCTACTCGATACATTTGTTCCGTTGTGCGCGGAAGTGTTTTTCCAGCTTTTTTGAAAATGTATTGAATAAATCCAGAGCAGTCAAAACCTTTTGTTGTTGTGCCTCCCCATTTATAAGGAACACCTATTAATTTTTTACCAGTAGCAATAGCCGTATCTTTGTATGAATATGACGCTGCTTCCACTGTTTGAGCAGGTGCAATAAACGGACTGGCTCCGCTAAATAAAACTGCAGCTGCCGTTATAGACCCAATGATGGCTTTTTTCATTTTTTTCCTCCATTATGTAACCGAACGTTACGTTTCTATGAACCTATTTTTCAATGTGTTCGGTTTAATTATAATGAAAAAAGCCTCAAAAACTATTACGCTATGATTAAATAATGTTACAAAATGGTTACTTAGGAATTTTTATCTTTAGTTGTTTATCAAAAAGAGGATGGGACAAAAGCATTTTTCACTTAGGGAAAAACGAACCACTAATCAGCATGTCTGATTAGTGGTTCGTTTTTTTGTGATTGTGAACATAGTATTATTTGTTTCGTTCCTTCTAGCAGTTGATTGGAGGATAAGGCGAAGACTCCTGCGGGAAAAGCGGAGCAGGTGAGACCCCGCAGGAGAGCAAGCGACGAGGAGGCTCAGCGCCCGCCCGCGGAAAGCAAAGCCTTGTACGGAAATCAACTGCGGTGTCACAAGCAGTCCAGGTCATGTATCTCATTTATTCGTCTTTAGCCTGGATTCATTTCATTATGTCTCAGCTTTTTTTCTTTTACTTTTCTTTTTGCTGTTTCAAAATTAAGTCCTGTTTCGCTTTAGCATCATGATGCTGCGCTAACTCGCGTGAAAATTCTTCATTTGCTTGATCCGGAGCAATTTTTAACTCTTTTGGTGTTTGAGGCAGTGACCCTTTGTTGTTATGTGATGATTTGTGATTATTTGCTCTTCCCATGTTGTGACCTCCTTATATCAATCATTTGTTTTTCATCTTTAGTTACTATTCCCAACTTTTCAAAGCAAATTCAAACTAAAAAATCCGAACGATTACTCGTTCGGATCTTCCTTCAACTAAAATACGTTTGTAATTACGATACTTTTTTCGTTACTTCGTTAATATAAGCTTCCTTGTCTTTGTCGTTAAATTGACCTTCCCACTTTGAAATGACGATTGCACCAAGTGAGTTTCCAATTACGTTTACCGCTGTACGTCCCATATCTAACAAACGGTCAATTCCAGCGATAAAAGCAAGCCCTTCTACTGGAAGTCCTACAGATCCAAGCGTTGCAAGCAGTACAACAAACGATACGCCCGGAACTCCTGCAATTCCTTTAGATGTAACCATTAAAATTAGGATCAGTGAAACTTGCTGTGTAATGCTCATATCAATACCGTACATTTGCGCGATAAAAATCGCAGCAAGCGCTTGATAAAGAGTAGATCCATCTAAGTTAAACGAATACCCCGTCGGAATAACAAAAGATGTAATGGCTTTAGGACATCCGAACTTTTCCATTTTTGCAATAATACGCGGTAATACTGTTTCTGAACTTGCAGTTGAAAATGCTAGCAGCAATTCATCTTTTAGCACTTTTAATAAATGGAAGATGTTAACGCCTGCCCATTTAGCTACAAGTCCTAGTACAACTAATACAAAGAAAATCATTGTGCCGTAAGCGACAATTACAAGCTTACTAAGCGGAATCAGAGACGCTAGTCCAAATTTTGATACGGTTACACCGATTAATGCAAATACGCCAAACGGTGCAAACTTCATAACTAAATTCGTTACCCAAAACATCGCTTCTGCCGTGCCTTCAAAAAATCTTAGAACCGGCTTTCCTTTTTCACCGATTGATGCAATTCCAAGTCCAAATAGGACCGAGAAGAAAATAATTGGCAGCATGTCGCCTGCAGCAATTGACTCAAATACATTCGTTGGAACGATGTGAACAAATGTTTCTACAAATCCTTTTTGCTCTGTAGCTTCTGCTGTTGATGTGTAGCTGCTGATATCTGATTTTTCAAGACCACTGCGGTCCACACCAGTACCAGGGTGAAGCAAGTTAGCTGCTAATAAGCCTACAACAATGGCAACTGTTGTAATGATTTCAAAGTAAAGAATTGTTTTTCCGCCTAATTTACCAAGCTTCTTAATATCACCAACACCCGCAACGCCCACAATGATACTAGATATAACAATTGGCACCACGATCATTTTAATTAAATGAATGAATACGTCTCCAATTGGCTGCAGCACTTCAACTGCTTTAGGATTTCCGTAAAAAATGGCCCCTACAATAATACCTGCAATCAAACCAATTAGAATTTGTCCTGCTAATCCAAGCTTTTTGAACATATCTTTGCACCTTCCTTCTTTTTTCTAACAGCTCGAAGCTGTTTATTTGCACTTACTGTATTCAACAGATACAATTCCATTAAGAACTGTTTATTAAGTAGTTCTTTTATTCATAAGATTACATTATCATAGGCATCACAAAATCTAACACAAACCTACTGAAACTAACAAAAAAGTTTTTAGAAAATTACAAAATGAAAACGCTATAGTTTTTTTACTACAGCGTTTGTTTGACTTCATAATAGAGCATTTGGATAAATTTCTTTACATTTATACGGCTCGGAGTACTGCTTTTTCCCGTTCCTTTTTCTATATCTCTCATGCGCTGATGCACCATTGAAAAATCGAAAAACTTAGAAGCGTAATTTTCAAATTTAGGATTAAAGAAGTCAACCATCCCAAGAGAGGTCAAATGATTTAAAGACTGATAAATGGCTCTTCTTACTCGCTGCTCAGCTGCTTTCATTTCTTTTTGCAGCACGTCTTCTGTAAAAGATGAACCAAGCTTTCTAACGGTAATTTTCTCAAAAATTTCTTTGAGAGAAGGAAAATGCTGTTCATACATCGTGCTCTTTTCCGTTTGATGCAGGTAATTGATGATTTCGATTAAATCTTTACTTCCGCTTTCTCCTAAAATCCCAAGTTCTCTTAAAAGAAACCTGCACGCTTCTGCCGGATCGCTTTCTTTTTTACCAGAAGCAGGCATTTTTTGCTGGTTTCCTATATTAAGTACGGTATTTAACGATTCTTGAATTTTCTCCATTGATTGTTGAACATGAATTCGTTCAATTACTTTTTGAATGACCATGAGCACTTCCATACGATTAAGCGGCTTCGTGATATAGTATTCAATGCCAAGCGAGTAGGCTTTTCCAATCAAATCTTTTGTTTCTACCTGTGACATCATAATAATTTTGCCTTTAAAAGTATCCTTTATTTTGCGCACGGTTTCGATTCCGTCTTGAATGGGCATCAACAAATCAATAAATAAAATATCGATCTGCTGCAATAGAGAAGATTGATCATTTAAGACAATTCCGTCTTCTGCCTCCCCTATAACCTCTCCTAAATCATTATCTTCAATAATTTCAGCTAACATTGAACGAAAGACTTCGTCATCATCTATGATATAAAATCGCATATTAGTCCTTATCCCCCATTAACGTAGAAATAGGTAAATCTATAGTAAATTGAACACCGGGGCTTGGAGACAGATTAATAAATTGAATACTCCCGCCCAGCTGCTCGGTCATTTGCTTAACGTAGACAAGCCCAAGACCTGTAGAAGGCGTCCCGTCCTTTGCGTATTTGGATGTAAATCCCGCTTTAAAAATGAGACGTTCATGCCTTTTTTTCACACCGGGACCGCTGTCTCTTACATATAGTAAAATGCGGTCTTCTTCTCGGCAGACGTCGATAATAATCGCGCCTTCTTTTTCAATCGCTTCGACTGCATTCGTTACTAAGTTATTAATTAATGATAAAAACAAGTACACGTGATAGCGAGGATGCTCTCCTAGAACCGAATATGAAAAATGAATATCTTTTGCTAACATCGCCGCATACTTTTCATTGCTGCGCATGACGATTTGAAGCAGACTTTCGATTTCCATATACTCAGAAAATTCTTCTTTTGTAATGACCTTGGACAGTCCTGCTGATATCCGCTGATTGTCTTTTTTAATATCATGTACTTCTCCTGCAATTTGTAATGCTTTTTGGCTAAATTCGTGCAGCGAAGTAAGCTGGTGGATATCTGCTTCGTGTAGTTCTTCATATAAATCATACGACTTTTTCGTAATTCTCTCAGCGTCTTGCAGCGTTTTTTTCAAATGAATGGATTCTTCATACAAATTTGAAAGCACAACAAGCAGCTGATCATTTTTTTGAGAGATTTGCCGTTCTCTCAGCTGCCCTTCGTAGAGTTTGATCATGCTAAACAGACATAAAACAAAGAAACTTCGAAAGACGCCTACAATAAAAATTTGCATGAACTCCGGAAACACAATATGATGGTGAACCATCACATACATACAAAGCAATTCCATGCCACCTGAAACCGTTTCGATGATGATGCTCCATATGCCAATAATCCACGGCTTTGAATGAAAATCGTTAATCTTAAACCAAGAAAAAGCAATGGCATAAACAAGATAATAAATCCCTGCTGAGCATCGGATCTGCAAAGAATGCAGAAAATCAAATGATTCGTAATTATACCAATCAAGGTACATTCGAAAGCCCACTATAGCACTCGCAACTAAAATACCTGGTATTACAGGAGATACCTTTCTTAAAAGCAGCAGTGAAAAGAAAAAAATGGGCACAGCAAAGCTGACTCTATACGTATCATGAAAAGGATAATATTTAAGCTCTCCTGCTAGCGGCACAACAACTATCATCACCAAAATGAGTAAAACATCTTTTTTTACTACCGTATCAACTTTCATCGTTCACGTCCTGCACTTTTTGAACATAAGTATATAGTTTAGCAATCTAAAAGACAATCGCTCTTCCTATATTTTTCACACTCCCACTTCCATTTATAAATATAGCCCATATATAAACGGTTATTTATTCTCTTTCATTATTCTTTGTAGTTTTTTAGATTTTCTTGTTTTATTTTGTAATTTTTGTTGTATAGTAGAAGTACCTTTTAAAATGTGAGGCTGTATCACAACTATTCAATTATTATTACATCACCTGATAGCTACACTAAAAAGGAAAACTATTATTTTACAGGGGGAGCTTATTTTACAATGTGGATCATTACCGTTTACTCGAAAAACCAAAGTCCGACTATGTTTGAATTTGAATCAGAGGTAGAGGCGAAAAAGACATTTCAGGAGATTAAAGGGTGTAAGATCCTATCGGAAGTTATTTACTATAACGACCGAGTTCCCGCTTTAGCGTAAATCAGTTGATGTAGGAAATTTTACAAATTATCGGTTAAAAGCCACGTAAAGAGCCAAAGGATGATCCTATTCCTTTGGCTCTTTGCTGTTTGATTAGAAAAAACAAGGCTGAGACATAATGAGATGAATCTAATCTAAAGACGAACAAACGGTAGACATGAGCTGAACCGCTTGTGACACCGCAGTTGACTTCCGTGCAAGACGTCGCTTTCCGCGGGCGGCCGCTGAGCCTCCTCGTCGCTTGCGCTCCTGTGGGGTCTCACTTGTTCCGCTTTTCAAGCAGGAGTCTTCGTCTTGCCCTCCAATCAACTGCTAGAAGGGTCTATCGTTGACCCTAACAAAAAAACGAACCACTAATCAAACGTGTTGATCAATGGTTCGTTTTTCACTTCGTCTAATATACTTTTGTCCCAGCTTCGTTTTGCTTTGTGAGCATACTGACTGCCCACATTACGATAAAGTTGATAAGCAGCGCAATAAATCCGACGTTGATATCTTTCATTTGCTGAGGCAGGGATGGAAATAACGTACCAATCGTAGAGCCGCTGATTGTAATATAGGCCACTACAATAATTCCAGCAACAATCCCCCACGCTGCTCCTTGTTTCGTTACAAAGTTATTTTTCTTCAAACTGAAAAGCAGAGATGGAAACAGCTGTGTCATTAGACTATAGCCCATCAAAATAATTGTTGATAGCGTCGTTCCCCCGTTTAGCGTAAAGTAAACGGAAATAAGAGCCACAACCGGTACAAAGCTTTTCGCTAAACGAGCAATACGCGCTTCGCTTGCTTGAGGCGCAAACGGTTTGTATATGTTTTTAGCCAGCAGCGTTGACGCACTCATTAACAGCATCGATCCCGGCACAAGCGCTGTCAGCAAACCCGCTCCTCCTATAATTCCAATAAACCAAGGATCAAACGTTTGGATTGAGATCCGTAATAGCGCAAGATCCACGTCTCCTCCGCTTAAACCAGGAACTTTTAAAATAGCTGCAAACCCAACAAAAAACACAAAGAGCAGCATTAAGGTATAAAGAGGACTAATGATTGCATTCTTGCGAAATACCTTTGCATTTTTCGCTGTATAGCTTGAGCTAAACACCTGCGGCCACATATAAAAACCAAGTACTAGTAAAATAACGGTCGAAATAAACCACGAGACGCTTAATCCTTGCTCAGGAAACTTTAAAAATCCTGGCTTCGCTGTATTCACAGCTTCAAACATTGGACCGTATCCTCCGTAATAATGAAAAGGTAAATAAATACCTAAAAATCCAATCACAGCAAGCATCATAATGTCTTTAATAACGGCCGTCCATGCAGAACCGTGGATACCGGATATCATCACATACATCGTTAAACTGATAGCCCCCATCCAAATGGCTGCCGGCATTGAAATGGCGCCGTATGATGCTTGTGATACAATAATTCCCAATCCTTTTAACTGCACAACAATAACAGGAATGACCGCAATCACTCCTACAGCAGCTACAAGCACACCAAGGTAAGGACTTTTATATTTGCTTACAAAAAAATCAGGCTGCGAGACGAGCTTATGATCTCTTGCATACTTCCAAATAACAGGAAGAAGCCAGTATGATAAGACATATGATAAGCTAATATAAATTAAGACGTAAAGTGCAGGAGCTCCTTTTCCATAAGCCCATCCGCTTCCGCCTAGAAACGAAAACGTTGTATAGATTTCTCCGGCCATCAGCACAAAAACTAAAATAGCCCCGAAACCGCGTCCGCCTACCGTCCACTGCTCCAAGTTCATATCCTTGCCTTTGGTTGATCGTATGCCAAGAAAAATAGCTGCCACTAAAAATAGTAAAATAATAATAAGTGCACTATTCATTCTTCTTCCCCTTCCCGATTTCTGGGATCAAGCTTATACATAACCCCTAAAATAATGGACGTAAGCACCACCCATATCACCATCCAAAACATATTGAACGGCATACCGAGAACAAACGGAGTCACTCGATTAACAAAAGGAAGAAACCCTAATATGCCTACGAACGGAAGGACAGACAAAATATAGATAAATTTCATGACTAAACTCCTCCGACTTTCTAAAACTAACTTCTTTATATTACCACATATTCTGTCCATTCAATGAAGGAATGCTTGCATTTAAACTGAAATAATCTCCAAAAGATAAAATATTCTGTACTATTTTACAAAAATACTGTTTTCATTTTTCTGAATAAATAGTATAATTTCTTCTTATAGTTCGCAGGAGGTATCGTACAGATGAAAACAATAGAGAAAATCAGTACATTTGCAGGAAAAACATTTACGCTTTGGGTTATTTTAATTTCCGTTATTGCCTATTCATTCCCAGAGCACTTTGTATGGATTGGAAAGTATATCGTTCCGCTTTTAGGAATTGTCATGTTTGGAATGGGATTAACGCTGTCAGCGTCTGATTTCAGCGAAGTATTTCGAAGACCGAAAGAAGTAGCACTAGGCGTGGTGGGGCATTTTATCATTATGCCGCTTCTCGCATTCGGTTTGGCAATTGGCTTAAATTTACCAAAAGAAATAGCAGTGGGCGTTATTTTAGTAGGGTGCTGTCCAAGCGGCACATCATCAAACGTAATGGTCTTTTTGGCTCGAGGAAACGTTGCGCTTGCAGTTGCCATCGCTTCTGTTTCAACCATTTTAGCACCGATCGTTACACCGCTTCTCATTTTATTATTTGCAAGCAAGTGGGTCGATATTGATATCATGTCTCTTATTATTTCCATTATACAAGTTGTCATCATTCCGCTTGCTCTTGGATTTACGATCAAAAAGTTTTTTGGAAAAGCTGCAGAAGCAAGTTCCAAAGCTCTTCCCCTTGTTTCAGTAGTCGCGATTGTTTTGATTGTATCTGCGGTTGTGGCAGGAAGCCAAGCACAGCTTGCTAAAACAGGCGGTATCATTTTTGCCGTAGTTGTGCTTCACAACATTCTTGGTTTCACAATCGGCTTCTTCTTTGCCCGCTTATGCGGAATGGACCTAGCCAAACAAAAAGCTGTCGCAATGGAAGTTGGCATGCAAAACTCAGGGCTCGGCGTTACTATTGCTTCCACTCACTTTTCGCCGCTAGCCGCTGTCCCAAGCGCCATCTTCAGCGTCTGGCACAACATCTCAGGCTCAGTGCTAGCCTTTATCTTCAGCAAACTAAAAGACAAAAACCAGCCATCGTCTGATAAAAAAATGGCTGGCTAATACAATAAACTTATAAGGGAAGAACGAAAAGCTCCCTTGAACCTTCCCAAAAAGGTTTTAAAAAGTTCTTAAAAGCTTTTACCTAGGAGAATTTCACCAACCCCGAAAGGGGGGGGGGGAAATTCTCTTAGATATAGAAAAAAAGAGACATGGCGCTTTTTTCCATGTCTCTTTTTTCTACATCGATTCTAAACTATATTAGCCTCTTCCTGCTTGGAAAGAAGGATATTTCGTCATACCGCCATCAGCAAATAATGTAATACCTGTTACATAGCTTGCTTGTGATGATGCTAAGAATGCTGCAACTGATGCTACTTCTTCTGGTTTACCGATGTAACCCATTGGAATCATGCTTTCTACGTCTGCACGTTGTACAGGATCTGCGAATTTTTCAGCGTTGATTGGTGTGTTCATCGCACCTGGTCCAATGTTATTTACGCGGATACCTTTTGGCGCATATTCAAGAGCCAGTGTTTCCGTCATTAGTTTCATACCGCCTTTACTTGCTGCGTAGTGAACAAATAATGGCCAAGGAATCATTTCGTGAACACTAGACATGTTAATAACGTTTCCTTTAATGTCGTTTTCAACGAAATATTTAATTGCTTCACGGCTTCCTAAGAATGCACCTGTTAAGTTTGTATCAATAACTTTGTTCCAGTTGTCTAAAGATAGCTCATGAGAAGGAACTGGGTTTTCAACACCAGCGTTGTTAATCATAACGTCTAATGTACCGAATTCTTTAATAGCTGTTTGAACAAGATTTACAACGTCTTCTTCTTTTGTTACGTCGCCTTGAACGATGATTGCTTGTCCGCCTGCTTCTTCTACTTCTTTTTTCGCATCTAAAGCTTCTTCTTCATTGTTGTAATAGTTAATAACAACTTTTGCTTCTTCTTGACCGAAACGAACAGCCATTGCGCGACCTAAACCTGTTGATCCACCTGTAATTACAACTACTTTATCTTTTAAATCTGTATACATAATAAAATCCTCCTAGTGTTTTCATTTATTCATACATACCATCATTAACTTTTACGTAAACGTTAACTTTTAGCCATTCCGAGGAATACGCCACCTAAAATGATGAGCACAATACCAATCGTAATTGAAATAAGCTGACGCTTTGTTTTCTTTTCTCCAAGTAAGAAGATACCGCCAAGCGTTGAAATAACAATTCCCATTTGTGATAATGAGAAGCTTGTTGCAACCCCTACTTTAGGTTGAGAGATAAATAAGAACATGTTACCAGCTGCCCAAATAAGGCCTGGAATAATGTTGCGAATTGCGTATTTATTAAACGGTTTGTGTTTATAAGTAAGTATAAGTCCACCAATTAACATACCAATAGCTTGTGGGAATAGTGCCGACCAGCCGTCTACATTAAATAAACGAGCGACAACTACATACACTAAGTATCCAATTGTTGAAACAATAAGGGTAATAATCCCTTTTTTGAATTGTCCAGATTGCTCTGGGTTTTTTTCGCTTTCTAGTGATGTTAGCACGATACCAATAACAATAAAAATAAGAGCTAACACGCCTAAAATAACGGTTGTTGTTGTTGACCACTCGTGAAACACGATAACACCAAACAGTGATGTCGTCACAAGCTGCATACCAGTTGAAATTGGCATGGTTTTTGAAACACCAATATAATCAATCGTTTTCAACTGATTACTTTGCCCAACTGCCCAAAATAATCCTGAAACGATTCCCACAATAAAAATAAGCGGCGTCAACACTGGATGAACTACGAAATAAATAACGGCTGAAAAGATCAGCGCACCAATTGTAGTCCCAAGCGTTTGACTGTAAGGACCTCCGCCCAATTTAACGTTGAACAGGACAATACTTCCCCAGAAAATCGCAGGAAGAATAGCCAAAAGGATATCCATTTGATACTAACCTTCTTTCTCAAACTCTTGATGTAATTGTAAATTTAAAGTACCTTTTATTTAACTAGGTAACTTTATGTAACCAATCTTAGACCTTTTTTCTTGATACGTCAATAATAATATGTCGATTCTGTGACTTTTTTTTAAAACTTTACAATACAGCGTTTCCAAGCTACTGAAAGTTTTGAAAATAAAAAAAGATAGCCTTTTCATTATCCAAATGCTAGTATATAATAACATTATAAGGGTTACTTTTAATATCCTATATACAATAAAGTAGGTGGCATGAATGAATGAATTTGATGAGTTATGTCCAAAAGTGTGGAAAACGTTTGATATAATAGGAAAAAGATGGAATGGATTAATTATTTATGTCCTGATGAGCGGTCCTAAACGCTTTAGTGAAATTCACAGCAGCATTCCCTCTTTAAGTAAACGAATGTTAACCGAACGAATGAAAGAGTTAGAAGAAGAAGGAATTGTAATCCGGCACGTTATTCCTGAACGTCCGGTTCGTATTGAATATATCTTAACTAAAAAAGGATCAGAGCTTGGTATGATCTTAGGACCCGTCAGCAAGTGGGCAAAAACATGGATAAAATAAAAAAGCCTCTTTGGAGGCTTTTTTTACGTTTGGTAGAGGATATAATTATTTTTCCCTTCTCTTTTTCCTTGATATAACGCATCATCTGCATTTTTTAATAATGAAGCAGCCGATTCCCCGTCTTCTGGATAAATAGAGACGCCGATGGTAGTTGTGGTGCGCAAACAATAGCCCCGTACATTCCAGCTTTGCTGAAGAGATACGTGAATTCGCCTAGCAATTTGCTCAATTTCTCGTCCATTTGTTACGTTTAAAATAATGATAAACTCGTCTCCGCCCAAACGATAAATACGATCGCCTTTCCTCACACAGCTCTTTAACCTCTTCGTGTATGCTTTTAGAAATTCGTCGCCTATATGATGGCCATATTCATCGTTAATCTGCTTAAAATTATCACAGTCAAGAAACAAAAGCGCAAAAAACTCATCGCTTTTTTGCTGCCCTTTTTCAATTACTTTGTTTAACTCTTTTAATAACATTGCCCGGTTGGGAAGACCTGTTAAACTATCGTGAGTGGCTTCAAAATGAAGTTTATTTTCTAGCGCTTTTTGTTCAGTAATATCATTATGAATGGATACATAATGAGTAATATTTCCGTCTATATCTTTTAACGGCACAATTGTTTTCGATACCCAGTATGACTGATGATGCTTCGTCCCCATTTCAAGCTGTCCTCGCCATACTTTTCCGCTTTTTATTGTTTCAAGCAGCTCATGATGGTCATGATTAAGCCCTGCATCTCGATAATACTTCCCTACTAAATCTTCTTTTTCATAACCTGAATACTGTACATACATATCATTCACATAGGTAATAGTTCCATTTGCATTTATAATCATAACGCTAGCTGATTCATCAAGCGCATATTTTATATTTTCAAGTTCTTTCAGCGTATAAGCCAGCTGTTCTTCTGCTTCTTTTTGAGGCGTAATATCGTGTAAGATTGCATAGGCGCCAACCGTTTGATTATTTACTTTAACAGGAATCGTTGTAATATACACATGTTGTATAGAATGTTGGCTTCTGCGGAATGTTATCTCTGTACTATAGCTAATTTCTTCATATACATTCCAACGTTTGTAATTACAGGCTCCCAGTCTTTTAGCAATGTCTCGGTAATTTTTATGCAGCACATCGCTTGCAGAAAGCTGCAGCGTTTCTAAGAATGCGCTGTTAATATTTAAAATCGTACCGTCCAAATTCAGCATACAAACTGCGTGGTGGTGATTTGTAAATAGCGATTTGTACCACTGTTTGCTTTTTATGAGCTCTAATTCTAATTTTTTAATAGCTGTGATATCTCGGTAAATCACTGAATAGGCGACCAGTTGATTTTGATGGTCATAAATCGGTGAACAGCTGACAGATACACACACGCTTTCGCCGCTTTTTTTGTACCTGACTGTTTCATAAGGAGACAGCGTCTTACCATTTTTTAATTCTTCGATTAATTTAAGGTTTTCTTGTTCCCCTTTCTTTGACACGATGTTCATCTCTTGACGGCTTTTTCCTATAGCTTCTTCTTTTCTCCACTGAAATAGCTTTTCAAATGCTCCATTGACTGTTAAGACCTTCTCATCACAATCAGCAATTAGAATGGCGTCTACCGTATTTTCTAGAAACGCATCGAGTAAACGCGTGCTCTCTTCCTGTGTTTTTTTATAATGAATTTCTTGAGCCATGACAAGGACATGTGAAGGGGCTGTCGCTTGATTAAAAAGAGGAGTAAAAGTTACTTCATATGCATGCCGGTCGGGCTGAAAAAGCTGTATGTATTGATATTGAATCGGTTCTTTCGTGGCAATGGCTTTTTCACAAAGTGTGTAAAAAAGCTGATTTTCTTCTTTATTGATTATCTTGTCTTCCATTTTGTCAAAGAATTGCTGAGCTGCTTTGTTACATTCTTTATAATACAGCTGATGTTTTTCTTGCTGAATTAAAATAACAGGCTGCGGCATATTCATAAAATAAAATTGGAATACCCCTTCACTATACATACTAAATATCCTCCATCTGCCTTTGGAATTTCACTAAACGTCTTGTTTTGATATGCAATTCACTCATTCTCCCAAACCAACACGTCTTCTTTACCCTTTAAAATATTTTAACAATCGCACAAAATCACATAATTTTATAAAAATTCAAGGCATCTATGTTTCATATAGGTCTAATTACTCGCTTTTATATTACGATAAATTATCTATTTAGTGAAGTGTATGGTTTAAGAGTTCAGCAGCCTTTCTCGTCTGAATAAACTGCGGTACTTATTATAAGTTAAGTAGGAAGAGATCGACTGCGGCATGCCCAGCAAATAGCCCTGAGCAGCATGTAGGTTTAACGAAATCGCTGCGGCTAAATCTTTATCTCGTTCAACGCCTTCTAAAATAAGATTCGTATGCGGATAATAGTTAACAAGCAAATCAATCAGATCTTTCTTTTGCTTGCAGTCTGCTAGCCCTTCCGCATAGCTTCGGTCCAATTTCATATAGTGAGGCTCATACATGCTCACCTGTCTCATCGCTGCGGCTCCTGCTCCAAAATCATCAATCGCAATTTTGAAACCGGCCTCTTTCAAACTCATTACTCGGGCAAAAAGAGCAGGTGATTCCCATAAAATCTTTTCATGAAGCGTTTCATTTAACTCCCATACAATACGATGTTTCGCGTTTTTATAGGTGTTCAACAGATATGTTAAAAACCGTTGGAAATGCGGGTGGAGAAGAGTAGATGGAAACACATTGATAAATAAATCTTCAGATTTCAATACCTCAAACGCAAAGTTCTTTATAGCCCCTTCAATTGCCATTGTATCAACCTTGTACAAATAATTATGGCGTCTTGCCAGTGAAAACAACTCTTCAATTTGCCCTTTTGCGAAAGCTGTGCGCAGCAAAGCCTCAAAACCCAGCGTCTCCCACGAATCCAGCGCATAAATAGGCTGATATACAAACTGAAAGTCTTCATACGTCAGTTCCTTTAAAGCATGAGCATCCATTCTTTCGTTTAATCACCTTTCGTTTTCAATATACTATTTCTTCCATAACCTAAACTTATAAAAATATATCCTAAAAACAGATAATTGTCCATTAAAAGTAAGATATTCCATTAGGCGATTTAGTATTTTGGGACTTGCTGGAGGCTTATGATAGCAACAAAGAAGTGTTTTAGAGGCTTTTATGATTTTGATAGATAGGCTGTAAAGGATGTTTCAAACAAGAGATTGAGACATAAGCAACTCAGCCCCATCTAAAGATGTGCAAATTAAATAAAGGGACTAGTATAGATTGCTTGTGACACCGCGGTTGATTTCCGTGCATGGCTTCGCTTTCCGCGGGCGGCCGCTGAGCCTCCTCGTCGCTTACGCTCCTGCGGGGTCTCACCTGTTCCGCTTTTCCCGCAGGAGTCTTCGCCTTGCCCTCCAATCAACCGCTAGAAACACCTAATATGTGAAATTTACGTTTATCATATACTTAGCGCAATAACCTGTTATCATTGGCTTGTAATCATAGACAAGTTGCTCATGTTGATAAATAGATGCTAGTTGGAAAACCAAGGATAACAGCCCATTCAAGACATTACAAAAAATATTGCACCTACAGCTAAGCAAATCCTATAACTTTCTTCATCTAACTTGTTACCTCTTCTTCTCTATAAATTCTCTACTATTTCCCCTCATTAAAACGAATATTTTTCAGCATTTTAAAAAACCATTCTTGTCTTTTGTCTTCATCACCGCTTTTATATTTATCGCTGCTATCGAAGGAAATCTGTACTATTTTATTAGAATGCTTATCTGCTACATATGCCAAGTATGTATTAGGAATATGTTTCTTCTCATCTACTATTACACGCTTTTCTGTTCCTTTGAAATAAATATAAGCTGATTGATAGTAAATCCTTGTCTGTGAATTTTCAATCTTATTAGTAACACTTAATCCAAATCTTCTTTTAAATAAAGCCTCAACGTGAATACTCTCATCTGCAGGATTACTGGTTAAAAACTCAGTTTTTATATAATTCGCTTGTGTTTTACCTTCAACTTCTTCATTGTAGACAGCCCACCAGCTCTCGTAGGAATCATTATTTACAGCATAATCCTCTCTCTTTTTATGTAAAACTTGATACTCTTCTGGAAACCACATCGTATACTGCCCGGTCTTTGACTTAAACTCATAAAACCCATCATCGGCTTTTTTATCTTTGTTTAAGAACTTGCGCGTAAAGTGATCATCAAAAGCTGGAACGTTGGGGTAGCGGCTTTCGTTTATCAGCCATATTGCTCCTATTAAAATAGCGGCTCCTGTGATAACTATCATGATAACTTTCGAACGTTTTTTCATCGGCGTCCCCTCTACTTTATCGTTTGGAACAAACTTTAATCCTTATATATTGAATAGTCTTTAGCATTTTGATTTGTTGCGCTTATGCTAAAAAAAGCTTTTGCTTATAATTAATTTCCCTTAACAAATTTAATACTTTGCAACATTTTTAAAAACCATTTCTTTCTATCCATTTTATTTGTTTCTGTATTTTCCCCTACACTATCATATATTAATTTGATTACCTTATCAGAGCTTTTATCTGCTACATATGCTACATAAAGGTTGGGCGGATTTTCTTTACTGTCATGTACTATATGTTGGTTAGTACCACGAAAATATGTATAGGCATAATCATAATAAATTCTTGTATGAGAGGTTTCTAACTGTTTAGGTTTTTTACTGTCTAATTGTTCTTTAAATAAACTCTCTACATAAATTAATTCTGATTTCGTGTCGTTCTCGGAAAATTCAGCCTTGATAGCGTACGTTTGTTGATCATTTTCGTAGGGTTTAATATAAGAGGCTGACCAATTTTCATATGATTCGCCATTTCTAGTGTAATCCTCGCGATATTTATGTAAAACTTGATACTCCTCTGGAAACCACATCGTATACTGCCCGGTCTTTGACTTAAACTCATAAAAACCATCGTCCACTTTTTTATCTTTGTTCAAGAACTTACGTGTAAAGTGGTCATCAAAAGCTGGGGCGTTTGGGTAGCTGCTTTCGTTTATCAGCCATATGGCTCCTATTAAAATAGCGGCTCCTGCAATAACTGCAATAATGGCCTTGGTACATTTTTTCATTGTTACACACTCCCTTCATTGATTGAAATAAACCACATTTAATGTAATTTGAATAGTTTTATTTAAATCTATTGCTATGTATGCTACATACTGCTTACTCATCTATTTGTAGTTATTAAACATATAAAAATCTCTCAAATCATTATCTGAGCAATTGCAGTACCTTTTATATTCATTCACTTTCATCCATATAATCCACTGTACTCAAGCTGAGTTATTTCATTTTTTATATCGTTACTTAATAAAGGTTTTCACTCACGACTTTTACCCTCGCTAAAATTAATACTTTTTAATATTGTCAAAAACCATAACTTCCTTTTTTCTTGGCTAGTTTCTGTACCTTTACCTATACTGTCGTATGAAAATTCTATAACCTTATTAGAACTTTTATCTGCTACATATGCTGTATAGGTATTAGGTAAATGGACTTTACTGTTATGTACTACATGCCTTTCAGTTCCCTTG
Organism: Priestia sp. 179-F W1.4 NHS; assembly: GCF_045369295.1. Classification (NCBI taxonomy): domain Bacteria; kingdom Bacillati; phylum Bacillota; class Bacilli; order Caryophanales; family Bacillaceae; genus Priestia; species Priestia sp. 179-F W1.4 NHS. The sequence goes on from NZ_JBIQFF010000002.1 coordinate 723,002, forward strand.
AAATATGCATAAGCGTAGTCATAATATATGCGAGTACGTGAAGTTTCTATTTCTTTAGGATTACTATCTTTTAATTGCTCTTGGAACAATTCCTTCACATAAATAGGCTCAAATTTCTTATCATTCTTTAAAAATTCAGCTTTTATATAGTATATTGACTTGTTTTTTCCAGCCATCTTCCTATATGAAGCAGACCAATTTTCATATGATTTTCCATTTACAGAGTAATACTCTGAAGCATCATGCAGCATTTGATACCCCTCTGGAAACCACATCGTATACTGCCCCGTCTTTGACTTAAACTCATAAAAACCATCTTCCACTTTTTTATCTTTGTTCAAGAACTTACGTGTAAAATGGTCATCAAAAGCTGGGGCGTTAGGATAGCGACTTTCGTTTACGCCCCATATGCCACCTATTAAAATAGCGGCTCCTACAATGACTAGAATAATAGTCTTCGTATGTTTTTTCATCCTCTTACATCTCCGTTGTTTGGCTTATTAAAATTGATACTTTTACAAAGTTTTATAAACCACTCTTCTTTTATAGGCTCAGAGTTATCTGAACGCTTACCAATACTATTAAAAGACAGCTGAATAACTTTTTTAGAGTTTTTATCAGCTACATATGCCACATATGTATTAGGGGCATGCTTATTTTTATCATTTATAACGTATTTTTCTGCCCCTCTAAAGTAGATATAAGCTGATTGATAGTAGATTCGAACTTCATCTGTTTCTAGCTTTTCTAGTTTACTGACATTAAAGCGTCTCTTTAATAAACTTTCTGCACTAAATTCTTCGTTTTCTTGTTTTCTTGCTTCTAAAAATGTAGCTTGTATATTATTTATTTGGTTTTCACCTTTATACTTTTTAATAGATGAAGCTCTCCATCTTTCATAGAAATTACCGTCTCTTACATACTGTTGTTCATTTTCATGCAACAGCTGATACTCCTCGGGAAACCACATCGTATACTGCCCTGCCTTTGACTTAAACTCATAAAACCCGTCGTTCACTTTTTTATCTTTGTTCAAGAACTTACGTGTAAAGTGATCATCAAAAGCTTGAACGTTGGGGTAGCGGCTTTCGTTTATTAGCCATACGGCTCCTAGTAAAATAGCTGTTCCTGCAATAACTGCAGTAATGAGTTTTATACGCTTTTTCATCGTCATACCCTCCCTTCATTCTTTTGAAATAAACGGGACTTATTATAAATTGGATAACATGTAGTTTTTTAATTCAATCTTATTCCACAACAAAAGATTTTAATTTCTAGTATCTTTAAAATCATTAAATTGAACACTTTTTAAGATTTTCATAATCCTCTTATCTTGCTCTCTTCCTTGCCTCTCATTTAATTCTGCTTTTACGTTATCAAAATAAAATTTAATAACTGAATTAGAATGTTTATCCGCTATATAGGCTACATATTCATTAGGTACGTAGCCCTCTTTTTCTCTATTTACTTGCTTATGAGTACCTTTAAAATAAGTATAGGCCTTATCATAATAAATACTTACATTTCTAGTTTCTATTTTATAAGGTTTATTTGAATTAAATTGCTCTTGAAACAGTCTTTCAACGTAAATAGATTCATTCTTTTTTATTTTGTTTGAAAATTCAACTGTCATATATTCTAATTCATTGCTATTAGATACAGCTCTATAACGCTCATATAACTTTCCTTCTTTAACATACTGCTGTTCATTTTCATGCAACAGCTGGTACTCCTCTGGAAACCAAATTGTATACTGCCCGGTCTTCGACTTAAACTCATAAAACCCGCCGTCCACTTTTTTATCTTTATTCAAGAACTTACGCGTAAAATGGTCATCAAAAGCTGGGGCGTTGGGGTAGCGTTCTTCGTTTATCAGCCATATTCCACCTATTAGAATAGATGACCCTACAATTGCTGCAATAACAGTCTTTTTACGTTTTTTCATCACTCCACACATCCTTTATTGCCATTGCTAGTACAAACTTTAAAATTAAGAAATTTTCTGCAGCTATTGTTTAAAACAGAATGAGTAGACCTTGTTTTTATTCTGTTTTAAAGGTAATACTTTTTAATATCTTTATAATCCATTCCTCACGTTCTTCTGCTGATTTTTCAGAAAGGTGTTCTGTACTATCAAAATAAAATTCAATTACCCGCTCAGAGTTTTTATCCGCAATATAGCCAGCATATGTACTTGGCGTACGTTTATTAAAATCCGTAATTACTCTTTTATCTGTGCCTTTAAAATAGATATACGCGCTATCGTAATAAATTCTTGTTGTATCTGTCTGTAATTTTTGAGGATCATTAATATAAAAACGGTTTTTAAATAAGCCCTCTACATATATCTTTTCTTTATTAGTTTTTTTCTCAGACAGCTCAATATCAATATATCCTTTATATCCATCGTGGCTATTGTTAGAAGCTTTCAAGAATTCATAGTATGTACCGTCTTTAACATAATCCGAAGCATCCTTATGTATAATTTGATACTCTTCTGGAAACCACATCGTATACTGACCTGTCTTCGACTTAAACTCATAAAACCCATCGTCCACTTTTTTATCTTTGTTCAAGAACTTACGGGTGAAGTGATCATTAAAAGCTGGGACATTTGGATAGCGGCTTTCGTTTATCATCCATACCCCGCCTATTAAAATAGTTATTCCTATGATGACTGCAATAATAGTTTTAGTATGCTTTTTCATCTTCTGGCATCTCCATTATTTTCTGCTTTAAAATGGATACTCTTTAACATATTTAAAACCCACGTATTCTTTTCCAAGCTACTATCTTCTATAAAATCTCCAACCTGATCCATTGATAATTGAATGACCTTTGTCGATTCCTTATCAGCCACATAGGCTACGTATGTATTTGGGACATGTTCTTTACTGTCATTTATCACATGCTTCTCGGGTCCTTTAAAATAAATGTAAGCAGATTGATAGTAAATTCTAGTATTAGAAGTTTCTATTACCTTTGGTTCACTTACATTAAAACGATTTTTCATAAGACTTTCTACGCTAAAAGATTCATCTTCTGGATCTCTTCCTTCTGAAAACTTTAAACTGATAGAATTAATTTGATGTTCCTTTTTATGCTCTTTGGTATAAGCTGCTACCCATCTTTCGTACATTTTTCCACTTACAACATAATCTTCATCATTTTCATGTATTAATTGATACTCCTCTGGAAACCACATCGCATACTGCCCAGTTTTTGACTTAAACTCATAAAAACCATCGGCTACTTTTTTATCTTTGTTCAAGAATTCACGCGTAAAGTGATCATTAAAAGCAGGGACTTTGGGGTAGCGGCTTTCGTTTATTAGCCATATTCCTGCTGTTAAAATAACCGTTCCTGCAAGGACTGCAATAATGGTCTTCGTCCTTTTTTTCATAGCTGCACATCCTCTTTATTTCTACTAGATAGGTTTTGGTATTTAAGTTAAAATTGATTTATTTCTTAAATTATCGTTCAACATGAGCTTTATTAAGCCTCATTCCCCTCACGGAACTTAATATTTTTTAATATTGTTAGGAACCATTTTTTCTCTGCTACTTCATCATTCTTTCTGCTTTTTTCACTTTTATCAAACCACAGTTCAATTGCATTATTAGAATGTTTATCCGCTACATATGCTATATATGTATTTGGGGCATGTTCTTCATTAGGATGCATAATTACTTCTTGTGTTCCTTTAAAATACGTATAAGCTGAATTATAGTAGATTCTTGTACTAGAAGTTTCAAACGTATTAAGCTTAGTGCTATTTAGCTGTTCTTTAAACATATTGTCTACAGTAAAGGATTCATTTTCAGCCTTTCTTGCGTTTGAAAATGTCATTTCGATATAACTTCCTCCAGCATTTCCAGCTTTGTTATTCACCTCTTTCGCTATCCATCTTTCATAAGAATTACCGTTTATTACGTAATCTTCTCTATTCTCCTTTATAAGCTGATACCCTTTAGGAAACCACATCGTATACTGTCCTGTCTTCGACTTAAACTCATAAAACCCGTCGTCCACTTTTTTATCTTTGTTCAAGAACTTACGCGTGAAGTGATCATCAAAAGCTGGCACGTTGGGGTAGCGTGTTTCGTTTATCAGCCATATTGTTCCTACTAAAATAGCGACTCCTACAATTACTCCAATAACAGTCTTCATGCGATTCTTCATAGTCGCCCATCCTTTTTTATTGTTTAGAACAAACTTCACTTTGTATATATTGAATAGTTTAGAATTGTTATATCTGTTCTTATTTCTTCGACATACCTTTTTTAAAAGTTATTGAGACTCACAAATCTCTCTGACTTCTTTTTCTTTACCAAATAAGCCTTTGTATTCAAGTTGAGCTATTTTCTTGATTAAAACGAATACTATTTAATATTTCTACAAACCACTCTCTTTTCTCAAGCCCCTTATTAGTTTGATGATTTAAACTGTCATCAAACCATAATTCAATTACCTTATTAGAATACTTATCTGCTACGTATCCTATGTATGTATTTGGAGCATATTTATTCTTATCATGGATGACATGTTCTTCTGTTCCTTTAAAATAAAGATAAGCTGCATCAAAATATATACGGGTATTAGCTGTTTCCCACTTTTCAGGATCATTTGCGCCAAACTCACCTTTAAATAGACTCTCTACATAAATAGATTCATCATCAGCATTACTCTCTGATAGTTCGACTTGTAAATAATTTAGTTGATCTCCTTTTTTATGCTTCTTGACTGATGAAGCTTTCCACCTTTCGTAAAAATCGTCACTTTTAACATATTGTTGTTCATTTTCATGTAACAACTGATACTCCTCCGGAAACCACATCGTATACTGCCCTGTCTTGGACTCAAACTCATAAAACCCATCATCCACTTTTTTATCTTTGTTTAAGAATTCACGCGTAAAGTGATCATCAAAAGCAGGGACGTTTGGGTAGCGGCTTTCGTTTATCAGCCATATTCCTCCTATTAAAATAGCAACTCCTATAATGATTGCGGAAAGGGTCTTCGTACGTTTTTTCATTGTCCTACACTCCCTTTATTACTCTTTTGAAATAAATAGGACTTAATGTAAATTGTTCAACATATAAAAATCCCTCAGACCACTGTCTGAGGAATAGCAGTATCCCTTATGTTAATTCACTTTCATCCATTGATTCTTTATATCGAATTTCGTACTCCCTCTTATGCATATCTTTAACAGAATGCATAAAACTCATAATATGCTGAAATGCTCCAGTATCATACTGCTGAGCTCGTAGCGTATATCCCCGCTCAGCTGCTTCTAATTTACTTTTAACCGCATCCGCAAACTCACCCGTTTGGTTTTCTAAATAGCTTTTAGCATGCCAAAGCTTTTCATTTACTTCTTGATCCTTTTTGATTAACTCTTTAATCCTTTTTGCCTGCTCGCCTTTGAAGTCATCACCATCAAATTCAAACGTGTATTTACCGCTCGTTGTTCCTGTGTGTGTAAAATCAAAATCAAACAATTAAATCCCCCCTACTACTTCTTTCATGCTTTTAATATCTGAAGCTACCGATTCGTCAGCTTCCATCATCTTCTCGAAATTTTGGAAGAACGCTTCAAGAAACTTTTGATAGTATGTAACTTCCTCTTGAATAGAAGAAATAATTTCTTCAACAGGGGTAAATACACTATCGTCTAGCGGGTCAAACGTTTTGTCAAACGTCACTTTTTCAGCCACACGCTTTTGTCCAAACCAAGCGAGAGTAGCGCCGTCTTTATCTGCCTTTTCCATAAATGACTGGGGAGAAGCTTCTTCTCTGGATATCTTCATTTTTAACTTTTTCTTCTTAGCTTCGAAGACTTCGTTAATTTCACTATGTAAATACTGCTTTAGTGCATTTAAGTTTGCTTCTTTATCTTTAATGGCATTAGCACAGTAATAAACAAACTTCTTCATTTGTTCATAATCTAGTAAGATTTCTTCCTGAGATCCTGAATCAAAAACCTGATAATACGTCTTCATAGCATTAGCTTCTGTGTATTTGACAACATAATTAATTCCGTGGAGTTTTGCTTGTTTACTTTGAGATATTCCTTTAACAAGCTGAAATGTTGCTCCAGGGCTAGTAAATGTATTTACCATTACTACTGCTCCTACTCCTATACCTGCTTTAATCTCTCCAAAATGAAGAAAAGGATATCTTTTTACACTCTCAAGGTATTGATCACGTGTTTCTGGCAGGTTAAGCAACGTTTCTTGTTTCACATGATCATTAACAAACCCTAAACCGCCTAATGTTGTCTTTACTCCAAGGTTATAACGGAATTGGTCTATCATATACACTGGGTTCTATTTTGCTTCTTTCTGAAAAGGATATTTCCCAATGTTAATCATTTCTTCTGTATCTAAATCTCCAAGCATCGTCACTTTGTTACCTGCATACCAGCTGTTTGGAAAGGATTGAGCATGCATGGGCTCGCCTTTTACCCAGGTATGGCTGATAGTGGCCTTTTGCTTTTTGTAGTAAGTATTGGCTATTTCAATTATTTTTTTTCAGGTATCTTATCGATTCTACCTTCCGTTCGACTTAAATACGTTCGAAAGGACGTATCATTCCTAACAATTTGCTTTATATTCACAGGGGCATCGTTTAAACCCCGTATATTAGTAAAAGTCTTTTTTATAAGCCCGATACTTACTATTAAGCTACTTCCTAGTGAATGCCCATCTCCATAACGTACTAGTTTAATATCGTTATTTTTATTTTGTGTTTTTATTTTTTTTTCTACTTTATCATACATTATAGACGCATCTCTTAACTGGTTATCTTTCTTGCCTGCTCCAATACCTAAAGCGTCATAAATAACATCTCCGAAATCTTTGGAAGGTTCTGTTCCTCTGAAAATATAATATACCTGATTTATCTTTTGACCTTTATCATAAAAGTGTATAGCTGCTCCATCCATCCCTGAGGTTTTTCCAATCCCCATCTCTTCACTTGTATATATTTTAAATTCAGGAGGTTCTTTCCCTGTTTCTTCTTTGTATATTTTCCTTATTTTCTCTTCTTTATTTGTTAAATCACTATATTCTAACTGAACGATTTTATTTCTAATACTGTTATCTAAAATTTCTTTCTGTTCCATAATAAAAACCCCTTAGTTAGAAAATTTTATACTTTTCAAAATCTTCATTAACCACTTTGTCTGATCTTCTTCATCCAAATGTTGATTTTTAAATCCACTGGTTTCAAAAGAAAATTCAACTACTCTATCGGAGTTTTTATCCATAATATATGCATAAAAGCTATTAGGTTTTTGATCGCTACCTTCTACTACTTGTTTGTCTTTATTTACTTCAAAATGAACACTAGAAAAGTAAATAATATTCTTGCTTGTTTTAATAAGCTTTGGTTCTTTAGAAATCAAATGATCTTTAAAAAAGCTTTCAATATAGTCTTGCTGATTTTTTTTATTATCTTTAGCCATTGTGATGTGTATAGCACCTCTATACACCTGGTTTTCACTTGAGGGAACAGCTCCCCATTGCTCGAAGTTTTTATTATCTCTAGAATAATCGCCATCTTCATTTAGTAATGTATATCCCTCCGGAAACCACATCGTATACTGCCCTGTCTTCGACTTAAACTCACAAAACCCATCATCCACTTTTTTATCTTTGTTTAAGAATTCACGCGTAAAGTGATCATCAAAAGCAGGGACGTTTGGGTATCGGCTTTCGTTTATCATCCATATTCCTCCTATTAAAATAGCAGCTCCTGCAATGACTGCAATAATGGTCTTCGTACGTTTTTTCATTGTCGTACACCCTTTTAGTTATGTTATAACCTATGTTTTATACATGTTCGATAGTATCATACTTATAATGGGAGAGTCATAAGCAGAACGAATCAAAGAACCATAATTAGGAAGTGGTTATTTTTTACTATCACTTACCCTTTCTATTAAAGAAACAATCACTTCTTTTTTTATCATTGTTACCTTTATTAATGATTTCTCTCAATAAAGAAAACCCCACTTTCAACAAAGTGAGGTTGATTACATAATATAGGCCATTTACTGAATGTTTCGCTCTCCTTGTGCCAGCACATCAATTTCAGCGTCAATTTTCACGCTGTGGGTTTTTCCATCAAGTCCAAGGATGACAATTTCGTATTGCTTGTTAGCAAGAACAATCGATTCGATAATGCCTTTATGCTGTCTTAACGCGTATGCTTTTGCACGGCTTTTAGTTAAAGGAATCGTTTTTTCTTTCAAAATACTCCCGGTTTGGGCGTTAATTTTTACTTTGTGCTCTTCTCCGTTTAACGTAAGGATGTCTACTGTATAAATAGGAAGAGTGAGTATTTTACTCAGCGATATGGATTTGACAATGCCTTTATATTCTTTTAATGCGAGAAGCTTTGCTTGTTCTTTCAACAAAAGTGATTGTTTTTCAGAAATCATTTGACGCCATCCTTTCTAGTTTATAAAACGGACTGCTGTTTCAATTTCTTAACGTACCATATCCTATGTATACGTCTACTAACTAGTATAGCGGGCTTGTCTTAAATTTCTCTTAATATTACATGAAAGATAGCTGAAGAAAGCTGTTATTCACTGAAAAAACTAGACCTGGTTAGATCTAGCTTCTTATTGGTGAATGTGAATTCTACATTTTTTTCGTTTCGAATCGTTCTACGGCTCTCATTTGTTTGATTGATGGGGATTTGTGGACGCACATGCCTAGATGGACTTTTTGAAGCAAATAGGGATCAATGTAAAAACCATTTTGAAAGATGTTTTCTTTTTCCTGTTCGTCATGAAATTTGGAGCATCTTACACAGTAATACATATCATAACCTCCTTGCGGGCTATTTTATAAACCGGGATAGTTGTGAGTGGTATATTTACCTATAGCATATGGAAAAGAATAAAAGTCGTGCTTGTTTAGCGAAAATGTCCGAAAAGAAGAAGGCTTGTTCGTGGGCTAAAACACTGGATTTTAAAAATGATTATTTAGAACATAAATCAGTTTAATCGTAATAAAAAAGCCTCTTTTAAAGAAAAAAGAGGCACTTTTTATTAATTTGTTACTTTTGCGCTGTTTTGATGCCATTTCCAAGCTGATGCGATGATTTTTTCTAATGAAATTTGCGCTTTCCAGCCTAATTCTGCGTGAATTTTATCAGAAGATGCAACTAGGCGTGCCGGATCTCCAGCGCGGCGGTCTGCCATTACAACATTCGCTTTTTTACCCGTTACTTTTTCACACGTTTCGATCACTTCTTTTACAGAGTAGCCAAGGCCGTTTCCAAGATTGTACGTTGCTGTTTTCTTCGTGCCGTCTAACAGTGCTTGAAGCGCTGAAATGTGAGCATTTGCTAGGTCTGTTACGTGAATGTAATCGCGGATGCACGTTCCGTCTGCAGTATCGTAGTCTGAGCCGAATACAGAGATGTTTTCACGTTCACCAAGCAGGTGCTGAAGAATGATTGGAATTAAGTGCGTTTCAGGATCATGGCACTCACCAATTTCCGCTGTTTCGTAAGCACCCGCTGCGTTGAAGTAACGAAGCACAACATATTCCATGTCATAAGCACTTGCAAAGTCAGCTAAAATCTGTTCGATCATTAACTTTGAACGTCCGTACGGATTAATTGGGTTTGTTGCCGTATCTTCTGTAATGATATCTACAGAAGGAATCCCGTATGTAGCAGCAGTAGATGAAAAAATAAACTTTTTCACATTGTGCTTCATCATCGTTTGTAAAAGGGTTAACGTCGCAGCTACGTTGTTTTGATAATATTTAAGAGGATCTGTTACTGACTCCCCTACTAAACTATTAGCAGCAAAATGCATGACAGCATCAATTTTATGATTTGTGAATACGCTTTCTAAATCTTTCTCATTACCTAGATTTCCTTCTACGAATACCGCTTTCTCATCGATTGCCCAGCGATAACCCGTTGATAGATTATCAAGTACCACAACTTCATTTGTTTTCACTAATTCTTTTACTAGGTGGCTTCCGATATAGCCTGCTCCTCCGATGACTAAAATCATACTGTCAGTCAGCTCCTTTTTATTAAGTGTCGCTACAGATATCGTACCCGTTTCTTTTCCATTTGTAAATATTTCATTTTTCAGTATATGATAACGCAGCTGTCTCTTTTAATTAGTATATCTACTAATTGTGAACTGAGTGTGAAGATATTCGTTTCCGTTAAAAAGCAATTAAGACAAACTAAATCAACCGCTAGAATCAACTAAGCAGTTGAAAGCTCCTTTCACTATGAAAGTGAAAAAATCCAAACTATTAATTAATAATTTGGATTAACAGTTTGGATATTACTGCAAATAACATACTTTTGTCACAGCCTCTTTTTTTATATTTGCTGAGGCACTTTCTTCATGTCTTTCACTTTATTTTTTAATGGAAGCATGCCTTCAATATGACACTCAATACAGTCCCCGTCTTCAATAACAGCGGGTCCCGGCGTTCCGGTTAAGATGATATCTCCCGGGTGCAGCGTCATGACTTTTGAGAAAAATGAAACACAGTATGTGATGTCGTAAATCATATTAGACACGGTATTTTCATGCTGCATGTCTCCGTTTAGCAATGTGCGCACTTGCAGTGATTTCACGTTTGACATACTTTCTTTTGTGATAAACTCTGAGCCTATACTGCAAAATGTATCAAAGCTTTTTGCTCGCATTAAGTAGCGATGATTCGCCGCATGAATATCAGCTGCGGTTACGTCAATGGCTGACGTATAACCAGCAATTACGTTCATGGCTTCATCTGGCTCTATATCCTTACACGTTTCGCCGATTACCACCGCTAGTTCCGCTTCAGCCGTTGTTTTGTAGGACTGCTTTGGAATACGAATGCTGTCATCTGGTCCAATAATGGCGGTTGCGGGTTTTAAAAAACTAACTGGATCAATGGCACGGTCGTAGTCTTTTAGTTTTTCTTCAGAAGCTGCATAATTAAATCCAATGCCTAACAATTTTGACGGATTACTAATGATAGGAGCTGTTTTTCTGCCCTGCAAGTGCAGTGCGGGAAAAGAGCTGTTCATACCAAATTTATTATGGGCGTACCATGTTTCAAGGTGGCGAAGTTCTTTATATTGAATAAGATCCCAAATTGTTGTAGACCAGTTTGTTAAATATTTAGCATTAATATCTTCTATAAGCAGAATGCTGTCATTGTCTAAAATAGCTGCTTGTTCTTTCCCTTGCTCTATTATATTTACTAACTTCATGATACGCTCCTTACCGATGCTTGAATGATATGATCGCTGTTTTCTTTTACCCAATTTAATAATTTTTCATCTTGGTTGTATCCCGCAATAAAAGATAAGCCGATTGGCAAACCGTCTAGTTCTCCCGCAGGTATCGTAACTTGCGGAAGTCCGCTTAGTCCGGCAATACACGTCATTTGAAGTGTTCGCAATCTTCTGTTTTCTAACTCCGGTCCTTTTGCATCTTTTATAGGCGCGGGTCCTGGAGCTGTAGGAAGCACTAATATTCCGTCTTCTCCAAGCTGTGAGTACATAAAATAGCGAAGTTCACGACGCTTTTCTTCTATATAATTCATATTTAATAAGGTAAGAGTGCTCGCCCATTGAAAGCGGCTTCCGATATCGTCTCCAAACGTTGGGTTTTCTTTTTGAATCCATTCTCCGTGCGTTTGCCAAATTTCTTTTCCTTGCAGCAAACGAAAAGTTTCCATATATGTAGAAAAACCCTGGGGGGCAATTACTATTTCTTCTGTAGTAGAAAAAGACTTCATTACGTGCTTAATAGGTGGTGCAAGAGCTTGCATGCTTTGTTCATCCACAAGTTCCATAACGTCTGTTGCTACATAAAGTCTTGTAAAACCGCTAGCACGCGACGTTGAGTTCAATAAAACCGCTCCTACTTTTTGCAGAGTGTGGCCGTCTCTAGCCATTACACCAACTGTATCAAAGCTTGGAGCAAGTGGAATTAGACCGTTTGTAGAAATGCGTCCGTGAGAAGGACGATACCCAAAAATACCGCAGTAGCTTGACGGAATTCGAACCGATCCTCCAGTATCTGTTCCAATCGCAAAATCAGTTATTCCCGCTGCGACAGCAACCGCTGATCCGCTCGAAGAACCTCCCGGAATTCGATTTGCGCCTTTTGGGTTTACCGGTGTTCCATAATGCGCGTTTTCTCCGTTTAGTCCGTACATAAGCTCGTCCGTGTGCGTAACTCCCTTCAGTGCAGCTCCTTCTTTTAAAAGAGCAGCTACTACATCTGCATGTTCGCTTGCAGGCTGATGCGTGGCGAGCCAATCCGGATTTCCTGCACTTGATATATGTCCTTGTACATCAAATACGTCTTTTAACGCAAAACTCAAGTTATTTAACATCCCCGTTCCCGTTGGAGGTGCGTAAAGATCACTGTCTACAAATGCGTTCCACGTATCTTTCATTCAACCATCTCCTCATTTCTTATATCTGTTTAGAATATAAAATTTGGAATAAGTTGGTCAATGAATGTGTCAGGTCTGTTTACACTAATATTATGTAAGTCTCCCAACTTCTCTTTTCCTAGAGAAACTAGCCGTTTCATTTCCCTTTTAGCACGTTTGCGAGTAAAGTAGAAACATATCATTTTACGAAAAGGACTATCGCGATGGAACAATCTACTACGCTTTTCTTATTTATTTTATTAGCTTTTGTGCTAACAAGAGGCATTCCATTTATAGGTTCATTTGCTCCTAGCATTAATACACTGCTTAGGCATATTGGACGTTATTTTTCAAATTTAAATACGATGTTTCATGAAGATGGCCACGCGTTAATGGGGCTTATTGTCGGAAAAGGCGTCAATCGCATTGAGCTTTACACCAATAATGAAGGTGTAGCTGTGACTGCCACCTACGCGGGATCCCGTGGATGGCTGCCGCGCGTCATTATTGCCTTAGCCGGCTACCCGTTCAGCTCAGCAATGGCTTATTTGTTTTTCTACCTGCTCGTTCACAACCACTACGACTGGCTTTTTTACGGGTTAGGAAGTGTTGTTGTTATTAATTTACTGCTTTGGGTACGTAACGGATACGGAATTGTATGGCTATTTTCTATCGGTTTGATCCTCGGAGGCATCTATTATCTGCAAGATCCACAGCTTATGCGCTACAGCATGATGTTTGTTGGTGCACTGTTACTTGTAGAATCTCTATTTTCCGCCTTTATTATTTTTGTGTTAAGCATCAAATACCCAAACGATGCGGGTGACGCTACAAGTTTAAAGCAGCTTACCCATCTTTCAGCACGCTTTTGGGGCTTTTTATTTTTCGCACAGGCCGTTTATGTGGCTTATTTGATTTTTCACCTGATTTATTAAAGACAAAATTCTGTAATCCCCCGAGAAAAATTTGGGAATTTTATAATTTAAAGGAATAATTTACTTTTATACACTAAATAATGGTTTACGAGTTCCCTAAATGAGGTATATATTGGGTACTATGAAGTCGTAAAGAGGTGTGGGATACTTGTCATTATTTTTAAAGTGGAAGCAAAAGAAGCAGGAAAAAGAAGTAGAGCGTGTTCTTGAGGAATCAATCTCAAAAAGAAAAGACTACTGGAACACAATTGGACATGTAGACGGAGACGTATTAACTCATTTGTTAAATCCCATGTTTTTTGGCGGGCCTGCTTGGCCGTCTGGACGTCAAACTTTTATTCGTGTTCAAAAAACAGAGACGGTTATTTTAGCAAGCGACGGCTTGTCCGATCCGTTTCAACTACCTGAAGAAAAGAGCCAAAGACAAGGAAAGGGATTAGAATTCTATATCGAATGCGATGATGAATCTCTTCGCGGACCTTTATCGGATATCCAGGATCACTGGGCATTTGACCTTCTTTATCAAATGAGTCAAAATGCTGCCGCTCACCCTAATATGCTAGAACTATTCATGAAACATGATGTTCTTTCAATTGAATTTACGGATTTGGACGTACCGCCTCATTTTGTAAATAAAAATGGAGATATTGGTGTATTGCTAGGAGTTCAGTCTCCTTCTGTTTCAGCTAGCCTCTCTTTACCTTACGAATCTATTAAACTGATTAGCATGAAGCTTCTTACACCAAACGAATTAGACTATGTGCGCGAACAAGGAGCGCAAGGACGCAGGCAGCTCGCTGAAACATTTCAGCTGTCAAAAAGCTATCATATTACCATGACTAAAAGAGAGTCTCTTATTTAAAAGAGACTCTTTTTTTATTTCTGCTATTGAAATAGATCCATGTAGAATATACTCCTTATTTACATGTAACTCAAGTTCACATATTTTTTTAAAGTTGCTTTTCATATGAGCGTACTATTTTTGATTCGTGGTATATTTTGCTATAGTAAAAAAGAAGATATAAAAAAGGAGATGGGCGTTAGACATGGCAGAAAAAGTGCAGATTGGAAAATCCGAATTATATGTTAATCCTATTGGACTTGGAACAAACGCTGTAGGAGGACATAACTTATATCCTAACCTAAACGAAGAAGTCGGCAAAGACCTTGTTCATAAGGCGTTAGATAATGGCATAAACCTACTTGATACAGCGTTCATTTATGGTCCTAAACGTTCTGAAGAATTAATTGGCGAAGTGCTAAAAGAACGCGGGAATCGTGAAGAAGCGGTGATCGCTACAAAAGGAGCACATAAAATTGTTGGAGATGAAGTACTGCTAGACAATTCTCCTGCATTTTTAAAACAGTCGGTTGAAGATAGCTTAAAACGCCTTCAAACAGATTATATCGATTTATATTATATTCACTTTCCAGATAAAAACACACCTAAAGACGAAGCGGTTGGTGCGTTAAAAGAATTAAAAGATGAAGGTAAGATCCGTTCTATTGGCGTATCAAACTTCTCGTTAGATCAGTTAAAAGAAGCAAATAAAGATGGTTATGTAGACGTGGTACAAGGCCAATATAACTTAATTCAGCGAGAAGCAGAAAACGATATTTTACCTTATACGGCTGCAAACCGCATTTCATTTATTCCATACTTTCCGCTAGCTTCTGGTTTACTTGCTGGGAAATATGATAAAAATACAAAGTTTAATGACCTGCGCGAAGATATGCCTCATTTTATCGGCGAAGCATTTCAGCAAAACCTAGAAAAAGTAGAGCGTCTTCGTCAAATCTCTAGCGCAAAAGGCGTAGAAGTAGCTCATCTTGTTCTGGCTTGGTACTTAACGCGCGATTCAATTGATGTATTAATTCCAGGAGCAAAACGCGCTGATCAAGTACTTGATAACTTAAAAACATTAGATGTTCAGCTCACTTCTTCTGAAATTAAAGACATTGATCATATTTTTAAATAATACAAAAAGAGCTTTGCCATAGGTAAAGCTCTTTTTTCTATACAATTCCGCTGACTAATAGAACAAAAGCTGTAAAGAAGAATCCCATCTGTACAAAGCTTGTTACGTACTCTTTCGTTTCTTGTTTGTATTTCCATTCATCTATACTTTTTAACAAAATATTCACGACTAAAAATAGGAAAGATACGATATAAGGCTCTACAAACATAAAGATCATATCAAGTAACAGACAAAGAACAAAAGCTATCGTCACATATTTATCCCATCGGCCTAAAGCTAGACTTTCATACTCATATTTTCCCCAAAATTTGCTGCGAGGGATATCAAGGACTTTTCTCAAGATAACGTCTGCTAAGACCGCTGCTGCTACAAGTATTATTAATATATACATTGCCATCCCCCCTTCCTTTTTATGGTATCATTTCAACTCGTTTCTGTTAAGGTCTCAGCTACAAAGTGCTTAAACTGCTTTGTTTCTTCCGTTTCACCTTTTGTTACGATATACGTATGTGAAGAAGGCCGGATAATTTTTTGCTGTGAAATGACGCTTAACGTTTGATTTTCAACTTCCTTTTTCACCATAGAAAATGGCAAATAAGATACGCCTAAACCTTCTTCAATAAAGCGCTTTGTAATTTCTACTTGCGTCACAGGAAGCAGCTGAATGTGAGGATAACAAGCCTTGATTTGAAGGAGTAAATCTTCCCAATAAACAGGATGATTATTCGTAAGCAGCCGGTAGGAAGATAACAGCTCCTGTTCCGTACGTGCCTCTGCAGAAAACGGGGCAACTAAGACTGCTTTTTCTTTATGAATTAACTCATAAAAAACGTCTGCCTGACCCGGAAGCATCCTTGTTAATCCAATATCTGACCTTCTGTCGCTGATGTCTTTTCCCACTTGAAACGAATTTGTGATATTAACCGTTACTTCAATATGGGGATATCTCTCTACAAATTGTTTGATGAGGCTTGGTAAAACAGATGCTGCTATTTGAGGAGCAGCGGATATAGCCAGTTTTCGGTTATATCCTTGCTTCCATAACTTAAAATTTCCTACTCCTTCTTCATATGCCCTCACCATTTTTTGAGCATGAGGCAAAAAAAAGCGTCCTGCCTCAGTCAGCGTGATGTATTTACCTTTTTTTTCAAAAAGCTCAGCACCTAACTCTTGCTGCAGTCGCTGAATATGCTTTGATACAGCAGGCTGTGTTAAAAATAAATCTTCAGACGCTTGCCTGAAATTTTCATAAGAAGCCGCTATGATGAATGTTTTTAACCATTTGATCTCCATTTTCTTCTCTCCATCTCTTTCTATTTATAACAAACTGGAATCAATACTGCTTATTTTTGTTTATTTTCTTTTCTACCAAACTTCTATACGATATATGTATCTCAATATTACCAAATAAAGGAGCTGTAAAAATGAAAAATAACGTTAAAGAAAAATTTAATGCCCATGCTTCTCAGTATGATGAGCAGCGCCGCAAACTTATTCCTTGTTTTTTTGATTTTTATTCCATTCCCGTTTCTCTTCTTCACTTTTCAAATAAGCCGCTTCGCGTACTTGATATCGGAGCAGGTACAGGATTGTTTTCTTCTTTTGTCAAAGAAAAATACCCAGATGCTCATTTCACGTTGATTGACGTGTCAGATCAAATGCTTGAAAAAGCCAAGGAGCGCTTTAAAAACGAACAGCATATGGAATTTATTGTATCAGATATAACAAGCTACGAATTTGAGCACTCATTCGACATTGTGATTTCTTCACTTGCTATTCATCATTTAGAAGACGAACAAAAGCAAAAGCTGTATGGGCAAATTCATAATTTACTGCATACAGGAGGAATATTTATTAATGCGGATCAAGTATTAGGCCATTCTTCTATTATTGAAGAGTTATATAAAAAAGACTGGAGTGAAAGAATTGCCGCAAGCGGATTAACGCATGAGCAAATTAAGGCTGCTCATGAACGTACGAAGTTAGATAAAATGGCAACTTTACATGATCAGTTAAATTGGTTAACAGCAAGCGGGTTCAGCACAGTGGATTGCATTTATAAATTTTTTAATTTTGTTGTAATGTATGCTCAAAAATAACGGTTTAAAAACTACTTGTCTCTTTGCAAGTAGTTTTTTACTCTTTTCCTCCCTATATTCGAATAAGAATATTTATCTATTTCCACAAAACTACGCATACTTCTTTTCCAGTTTCGTATATCTAATAATAGCTTCGTTCTCCTGAACTTTTGAATTTTTTGTACATAAAACCCATATAAAGTATTTTTATACTATTTTATGTCTTTTTATGGTACAAAAAATACAACTATGTTACAATATGATTACAAAACAATCTGTATAACGCTTTCATTTCTTTACACGAAAATGAAGAACTGGAAAGGATGTGCTGCTTATGTAAATATAAATCCGCTAGATTAGTAAACTTATATTCTTAAAGTTGTACAAATCATCAAGAAAAACTTAGTTATTCTTATTATTATAAATTCCCGCTAGTAAAGTCTTTCTACTTAATGATTTCCTTATTAAGCGCATACATACAGGTATAGAAAATGCAGCTATTCGTCTTTTATTTTATTAGTGAAGAATTTATAGCACTGCCGCACCATACGTTTTTCATTAATGCAGCCTAAGGAGGCGCAGCACATGGCAAATAGAATATCAAGAACAACAATCGTACTCATAGCGGCTATTCTAGCTCTAGCCTGCTTGTTTGTAGGCGTTCCAAAAACAGAAGCTGCTTCAACACCATCTCATTTAATTATCATTAACAAAGCAACAAATAAACTCGCTTATTACCAAAATGGTTCACTTGTCCGAACGTTTTCAGTCGCAACAGGACGCACGCAGTCTCTTACACCAGAAGGGCATTTCAAAGTAGTGAATAAAATTGTCAATCGCCCTTATTACTCAGGGAACATTCCTGGTGGAGACCCTAGAAATCCTCTTGGCAACCGCTGGCTGGGTCTAAATGCGAGAGGTACATACGGCACGACGTATGCTATTCATGGAAATAATAATCCTGCTTCCATTGGCAAATATGTAAGCAGCGGATGCGTTCGTATGTACGATGAAGAAGTGGCATGGTTATTTAGTAAAGTGACCGTCGGTACACCGGTTGTGATTACAACTTCTTCTAAATCATTTAATGACATTGCAGCAGCAAACGGGTACAACGTTTCTGGAAACTCAGGTTCTACTCCAGCTCCTTCTACAGGAACTGTTTTAAAGAAAGGCAGTAAAGGAAATGCAGTTAAAGAACTTCAGCAGAAGCTAACTTCACTTGGCTATAACACAAAAGGTACGGACGGTGTGTTCGGTGCCAATACAGATTCAGCTGTGCGTAAGTTCCAAAAAGACCACGGCTTAACGGCTGACGGTATTGTTGGTCCATCAACGTATAAAGCTTTAGGAAACCCTGGAACCAACCCGACACCAACAAATCCGACAAATCCAAAGCCAACAAACCCACCAGCGGATACAACAATTAACACAAAACAAACGCTTAAAAAAGGCAGCAAAGGCAGCAATGTTCAAGCTCTTCAAAAGAAATTAACGGCGCTTGGCTATGATACAAAAGGCACGGACGGTATTTTCGGCACCAATACTGAAGCTGCTGTACGTAAGTTTCAAAAAGACAATAAGCTAGCAGTGGACGGCGTTGCCGGACCTAATACGTTAACTGCTATTTCCAAACGCTAATAGAGCCTGAAATCAGGCTCTGTTTTTTTTATTTATAAACCTCTTTTTACACGGACTCCTTAATGAACCATTACGCCGTCTTTCTTTTCTACCACATACTTAATCAATTGATAAACCGTTCTCATAAGAATTTGCTGCTGATAGATATCGTTTTTGGCAGGAATCACACTTTCTATGACCCTGCTATATTTATACGGCTGATCGTCTTCTTTTTCTTTATAAAGAGCTAGCCAGTCCTTACGGGGATTTTCAAGCAGCTGTTCGTTGAAATAGGAATAAACGACGGTTGCGAACTCACCTGCCAACTCTTGAATAACCTGCTGTCGGTCGGTGACCGAATGATAAGTACTTGACCATCCAGACGGCTGACTTAAAAAATGCTCATACACAGATGAAATAACGGCGGACGCAATAGCTGGTACCGGTCCTTCATTCTCTCCTAAGGAAATGTTTAAACACGTTTCTCTGTCCATATAAGGAATGTTCAGCGACTCCATTGCTTCATAAAAAGCCTGCGAGACAGTCAAGTTTAAATAAATAGGATGCAGCTCTTGCTGCTTTTTTCTCGTTTCTGATACTAAAGCTGCCTTTAAGTCTTTATACAGAAAGTGACTCTCTTCGGATTCCTCGTGTACACATTCTAAAATAGACGTATTCCCTACTGTTAAATAGTAGTGAAGCTGCTTTCTCATAAGAGGTGAAACGCTTTTAAGCGCACCATCTATCATTTTAGCCATGGCATGTTTTTTAGCATAATCCGTACGGCAGCTTGGAGAGGTAAGCAAATCTCCGTGTGTAACACAAACGTTTACCTTAGCACCGTGCCCATGTACGATGAGCTGCTGAAGAAATTGAATATCTAATTCTTTAAGCCCATGATGTACGTATAAAATAGAAGCTGCTTGTTTAAAAGAATCGTGGATGGTGCCCGTATATTCAACAGATAGATGCTCGCAAATCGCTACCCCTTTTTTAAAAGAAAAAGGGCCGGAAACTTCAATTCTACGAAACAATGGATAAATAAGGCGTCCGTTATTTTCTTCTTCTTCATTTGTTAGCGGATCAAAGAAAGACAGCTCTTTTGCTGTGAGACGGCAGGATATTGGCCAGTCGTCTTCCCCTATTTCCCACGTTCCTTCCTTGTATTCTCTCAACCGAGATTCAATTGCCAGAAGCATTTGCTCAGTGATCTTCCTACATTCAAGCCGCTTATGCCATACCTCTGCAAAATCTCTTCCTTCTTGATCAACAGCGTCTTTTACTATTTCACTTTCTCGTTTAATTGCATCTACAAATTGTTTGAATGAACTATTTTCGTCGCTCACTCTTAAAGGAACATCATCATTAAAATAACGGGCTTTGTATGGGATATCTCCCAAAAGAGCGCGCAGATTAAAAGAGGAATCTCCGTGTAATAACTCAAAGACCAAGTCATAATCCGTGCCTCCTTCAGCATACACTTCAGCGCTTCTTAGTAGGATATTCTCCACTTTCCTTTGCACTTCACTTCGCGTAAAAAAAGAGACGGCAGCTTCATAGTGTTGAGAATCCTTCACCTTATACGTAGCAGAATAAGCGCCTTTACTGCCTATTCCTAGCAAGCCGCACTCCTTTTTTATACCAAGAAGCTGGCGGATTAAAGATGTTTTGCCGCTTCCTTGTTCTCCTATTACATGAACGTACTCATACTCGCTGTCAATTTGTTCGCTTGTCTTTTTTTCAATATCGTTATAAAAAGCACTCACTACTCGTTCATCATATCTTGCTTTTGCTCTTCCTTTTGCAGTACTTGTCCAAAAATCCTGCACTCTCAGCAGTTCATTCATCTCTTCAACCAACATGTCAATTTCATCGTGTTGCTCTGTATACATAAACCGTTTAACAAACGGGTGCGATCTTCCTCTTTCATCTTTTTTAAACGGATGCTGAAACATAATTGACCAGCCTTTTCGCGTAGAAGACTGACAGGCTTTTGCACGAAAAACTTTCATTCATTTCCCCTTCTTTCCCTAACATTGTCCTATTTGAAATGTATGGCTTTTAAAGGGGGGATATGTCTATCATTTTCCTCTTTTTAGAAGGATTTTTCCTGCATTTATCGAAGTAATTAATTGAGGTGATGGGAGAATGTTGACAAAAATTGTGAAATGCAGCATACCGACTGATAAAAAAGCATCTTTTTCATATACGCAACAGCATTGGGCTGCTCTTGCACACGTGAATGGTTTCATTGGCCAATTAGGGGGTTGGAACGTGGAAGATGAAACAGATGCTTGTATTCTAGCTCTGTGGGAAGATGGAACAACTTATCAAGAATTCATGAAGCATACTCATGATTCTATTTTTTATAAAAGCAAGCAGGATCAAACATATACGAATTTGGACGTTTCAACATCAGATCCGTCCTACTTCATCGGAGCACGCTACAATTATTATAGAAGCAGCGCGATTGAAAGCCGTTATTTAGTAAAGACAGAAATTGAAGTCGATTTTTACGACAAAGAAGATATTCATGAGATGGTAAAAAGCTTGATAAATCCTTCTTATCGCTGTTTATCTCACGTTGTATCACCGATCGAGCATAGCAAGCTTGTCATTTTTTCATTATACGGATCTGCTTGTCCGCAAAAAACAATTGATACTTTCGTTCATCCAAATGTACTGAACGCGTCTCAATACATATATCAATTAGAGAAAAATTGGAACGTTCTTTCTAATTAAAAAATAGAAGCCTAGGCCCGACGCCAAAGCTTCTATTTTTTTATGATATGAACCTCTTGATTTTGTACGGTAATAACTTCCTCCGTCATTCCTACAAACAAACCGCTTTCTACTACGCCTGGGATCCTTATCAGCTGCTTTTCCAACTCAGCAGGATTTTCAATTTCTGAAAAATGGCAGTCTAGAATATAATTTCCGTTATCGGTGATAAACGGCGTATGATCATCTAAAAGCCTAAGCTGCGGTACACAACCTGCACTGCGAATATGCTTCGCCGTCATTTCCCAGCCAAAACGTATAACTTCAACAGGAAGAGGAAAAGCTCCTAGCGTCTTCACTATTTTCTTAGAATCCGCAATCACGATAAATCGCTTCGCTGCGTACGCAATCATTTTTTCTCGAAGCAGCGCGCCGCCTCCGCCTTTAATTAAAGAAAGCTCGCTATCCACTTCATCCGCTCCGTCAATTGCTATATCAATATATTCAACATCCGCTAAGGTAACAATAGGAATACCTAGTTTCCTTGCCAGTTCTTCTGTTTTTTGAGAAGTAGGAACCGCTTTGATGTTTAATCCATTTTTTACTCGTTCACCTAGTTTGACAATTGTATAGTAAGCTGTTGAACCTGTTCCTAGCCCTACAATCATTCCATCTTCAACAAATTGTGCTGCTTTTTCACCAACTGCTTGTTTTTCAATCATACGAAGGCCTCCTTACTCATATTGTACCCGTTTACATAAAAAAGCAAAAGCATTATGAATCCTTACGAAAAAACTCAGCTGACTATTCAGCTGAGTTTTTTTGAAACTGTGTATTTAGAAGAATTTTTTCTACCCAATACTGCTGTTTTGTACTGTTTGTCTGTTCGCTGCTTCTGAGTTCAAACGTATAGTAAATATACCTGCTTGAATAATCATCATTCACATAAGCATGATAAATGCTATGCTTTCCATCTCTTGTTTGTTTTTTCACATAAATCGTTGCATTTTTACCTTTTAACATGTAATCAGGCTGAAACGCATCCATTTTTTTTTGAGCTGCTTTACTTTTTTTCTTAGAAAATAAAGCCGTTATTTTCCCAGCATTGTATGAATCATTTTCCTTCGTTGATGCTGTCCATACTTCACTTTCATCTTCACTGCTTTTATAAGAAGATTTATGAATAACATACTGAAGCGGAAACCACATGCTATATTGATTGGTATCCGAAGTAAATAATTCAAATCCATTGTCTGTTTGTTCATGATCGACCAAAAACGTACTCGTAAACTTATCTGCCTGGGCTTCACTTTTAAATTTCCCGCTTTGAAACAGCCAAATTCCTACGGCAATGACCAATGCTCCAGCTACTGATGCGGCTTTTTTTCGATCCATTGTTTCCACACACCTTTTAATACCCCTTTAACTTTCGATAATACCATATTCATGTTTACATCGTCATAAGGAGAAATAACCAAAGGATTATCAGAGCGCACATGCTAATTTAACTAGAAAAATAAACTTTTTTACAATAGTAAATTGGATAACAAGCGCTGAGCTAACAGCCGGTTTGCTTTGCCGGGCTCTATCGTATACGTTAGTAATTCCTGCTTTTCAGCTTCCGCTTTTATCAAACATTCACCCTTTGGAGAAAGAAGAGAAGTTGTACTTTTTTGGTTCTCTAAGGCATAATTCACGCTTGCAAAATAAATACCATTCTCCGTACTTCTTGCAATCATTGCATAATCATAAAACTTCGGATCTGGTACTTCACCAGTAAACTGTGGATGAAACACAATGCTTGCTCCTCTTACAGCAGCCCATCGAACAGTTTCAGGATAGCGCCATCCCTCGTGGCAAATAACAATACCGAATTTCACGCCGTTTATTTCAAACAACTGGCGGCCATTTCCAGGCTTATAACCAAATTGATCTTCTGCTGGATCGATTTGATTTTTAGTTTGATACCCTAATTCTTTTCCATTTTCATCAATTACAAAAGCAGTTAAATGCATTCCAAGTTCGTCACGCCATTCCAGTGGTAAAATTACGTTGAGCTTTAACTGTTTGGCAAGAAACTTAACTTTATAAAGCGCATTTTGTTGAATTTCGTGATTGTATGTCTCAACTTCAAAACCCACTCCTCTAAGTCCCGGCACAATTGATTCTGGAAAACATACAAGGTTACATCCTTCTTCTGCTGCTTGTTTCATACAATTTTCTACCGTTGCTACACCCTCTGCGGCTGACTTTGGACATCTCACTTGCGCTAACCCAATTTTCATTCATTGCTCCTCCACTTCCAATATCATAAAAACCTCATGCTACTAGCGTAACATGAGGTTTTTATCTTTACGTAAATAATTTAATTAGCTGGCGGGTTAATCTTTAGTCGACTGTTCCTTTGCTTCTGCAATGGCTTTTTTTAAATGTCCGTCATGTTTATCAAGCAACCGGTGCACTTCATTACCTTCTATAGAAGTAAGAAGCGCAAGGATAGCGGCTTTTGGCGTTTTGTATGTTTGTAAACTTTCGGCTGCCTCTTCTGATGAGACGCCTGTTAGTTCTGCAATAATATTTTTAGCACGCTGTACGAGTTTATCATTAGTCGGCTGTACGTCTACCATCAGATTGCTGTAGACTTTACCAATTTGAATCATAGAAGCCGTCGTCAGCATATTAAGAACAAGCTTTTGAGCAGTTCCGGCTTTCATTCTGGTAGAACCTGTTACAACTTCCGGGCCTGATTCTGCTACTATTGCATAGTTTGCTTCTTGTTCCATAGCTGATTGAGGAGAATTTACAACGCAGCCCGTTACTGCCCCCAGGCTGTTTGCATACGCAAGCGCTGAGAGTGTATAAGGCGTTCTTCCACTTGCAGCTATCCCTACAAGAATATCTTTATTTGATAAATTAATCGCTTTCAAATCTTCTATCGCTTGTTTCTTATTATCTTCTGCTCCTTCTAACGCGTGCCGGAGCGCCTTGTCTCCCCCGGCTATGATCCCAACTACTTGTTCGGCAGGTGTACCGAATGTTGGTACACATTCAGATGCATCTAACACGCCTAGCCGCCCGCTTGTACCTGCTCCGATATAAATCAGACGTCCGCCTTGTTTAAAAGCACTGACAATTTCATCTATTAACAAAGCAATAACAGGCAGTACCTTATTGATTGCCTGAGGCACTTGGTGATCTTCTTCATTAATTTTTTTTGCAATTTCCAGGCTTGATAATTCATCAATGTTTAACGTTTGCGGATTGCGTTTTTCTGTTAAGATATGATTTAAGTTCACTGTGATCCCCTGCCTTTTCCACGATCATTTTTTCTCTATTGATACTCTTTCATGAACAGCTGATAAGCTCCTTTAGCAGATGATACTCGCTGTGTTGCCCACTGGATATAGTTTATTTCTTTTTCACATGCTTTTTTATAAACATTAAACACTTCTGGAACTTCCGTTAAAATGCTGCCTTTGCATGCCAGCAAGCAGCTCCCTTCAAACCGCTGTTTCTTATACAAATAAAGAGTCATGTTTGCAAGGTTCTTTCCAGCCCGTTGAAGAATGTCACTTGCTTCTTGTTTATGATTTCTTGCTTGCTGTACAACAAGCGGAGTGAGTGAAGCAACTTCTGATTTAGGAGATGAATAGACAAACTTTTTTATATCGTGTATGGTATCTGCTTTTACATGTTGCAAGATTGTCTGACTAAGGCTGCTGTACGGACGGTTTTGATCATGCTCTTTCGTCAGCAATATCAGTGCTTGAAGACCAATCCAATATCCGCTTCCTTCATCTCCAAGAAGGTGTCCCCACCCTCCACCGTATTCATACACTCCATCTTTTTTACCAATGCTGACGGCTCCAGTTCCTGCAATGGTTAAAATCCCTTCTTTTCCATGCAGTAGTGCTTCATGTGCAATCATGGCGTCATCATATAAACCTACTTCTACTTGATAACGATTATAAAAATATCTTTTTATTTCTTCTTTGGATAATGCTTTACTTCCAGCAAGTCCTAGTGAAATGCCTTTACATGTATGACCAGCAAGCTCAGTTTTGCACGCCATAATACATTCATCAATATTAGTAATAGCCGTGTTGTAATTAATGAGTAAATTGCCGTAACCGCTTTTTGAAGCAGCGAGCTGTTGGCCGTCTAAGCTGTACGCAACGGCTTCTGTTTTTGTTCCCCCGCCGTCAATACCAATAATATAGTCCATTTCATCACCGCTCACAAAAAGCAAATTTATCCCATGGCTGCAGTTCATTTAATAAGAAAATTTCCTCTTCCGCAATGCGGCCTACTACGTTTGTTTTACCTGAGTTCTCCATGTCTAACAGCGCAATTTGCAGCTCTCCTTTGTACTGACCGTAGAGTTCATTTTCTATTAAAATATCGCCTCTTCGAATGGAAGGAGTATGCGTAGGCTTGAATTCTTCTTTTTTATATTTTACTCGGCTTTGCGTAGAGCGAATTAAATAATCCGATACGTCTCCGCGGTAAAAATGAAACTCTTCTAGCACAATTTTTTTCTCAAGCTCGGTAATCGTATCATACAGGTTCACATTAAAGGTAAAGCGCTCTTGCTGAACAACATCACGCAGCGACTTCATTTCTTCTTCCGATGCATAAGCATTCGCAATGATTGCACAATCAATTAATCCCGTTTTAAAAAGATGCTTAGCCTGCACGTCGATTGGAAGCGTGCGATGCATTTCAAGCGTACAAAGCCCTTCAGTAACAGGCCACGGTCCAAAAGTAGCGCTTGGTGAATTAATAAACGCTGCTGTTTCAAGGTTATGTTCTTTAAACAACGCTGAACACTTCATAAAGTGATCATACGACAATCCCGCATATCGATGAGGATAGAAGTTGTGCGACCCCAATAGCTGTTTTCGATTCGGCTGGTAACTTAAAATATTATCAACATACTTTGTTGCATTACTCATATTAATTTCAATTTTTAAGCCGTATGGATTAAAGGTCATAATGGACTCTTCATTTCCCGTATAGCCTAGATCAAGACGAATAGCATAAGCCCCTAATTCTTGAAAAAAAGATAGATCATCATAAGAAATGCCAAGCGCTCCAAATACGCGAGGAGCGATATCCACTACTACTTCCATCTCTAGCTCATTGGCAAACTCAATGATTTCTTTAAAATTTGCCATTACTTTTTTCTGATCGCCTTCAACCGAAAGCAAGCACGTAAAAATGCGGGTAAATCCGTATTGATGCGCAAGTGCTATATACGCTTTATCTTTTTCCACAGTCGAATGTTCCGGATAAATCGCAATACCTAGCTTTTTCATTGATTTTCGCCTTCTTTTTTAAATTTTTTAATAAGCTTAATCATATGTTCAATTAATTTTTGCTCTGAAATAGCCGTCATTAAATGATCTTGTGCGTGAATTAAAAGCAGCGACTTTTCAATTGTTTTTCCGTTCAATTCACGTTGAATAAGCGCAGTTTGCGTTTTATGAGCATGACTGAGCTCTTCTTGAGACTGCTTTAAAAGTTCGTCAGCTTTATTAAAATCATAATCTTCAGCTGCTTCTAACGCTTCATATGCCAGTGACCTAGCATTTCCTCCGTATGCAATAAGTTCAAAAATTTCATTTTCCATATTTGCTGCTTCTGTCATTTCTTCCATCCCCTTTTTTATAGTGGTGCAGGCGTAATGTTTCCTAATATTACAGGAGACAAAGCACCGGTTGCACTTGGTACATTGCTTGGATAACCTGCAAGTGTTTCATTTGCGAGCACCGCAAAAGCTACGGCTTCTTTTGCTTCTGAAGACATCCCTATTTCTTCTTGTGTATACACGCTGCAGCGCTTCCCTAGCTTGGCTTTAATCATATTCATCAGCGTATTGTTATAACTTCCGCCTCCTCCAATAATCACTTCGTCAATAGAATAGGCAGGAAAAATAAATGTTTCATAGTGATGTACAACGGATGATGCCGTGAACATGGTAATCGTAGCTAGCAAATCTTCTTTTTTATGGTTGCTATATTTCTCTAGCAGTCTCCTTGTGTACTGTGTACCGAACAGCTCTCTTCCCGTCGATTTAGGAGGAGAAAGATTCATGTAATCATGGTTCATACAGTCTTCTAAAAGCTCTGAAATAATAGTTCCTCCAGCTGCTAAACACCCATTTTCATCAAATGAAACATGAAAAAGCTGCTGACACGCTTCATCTATCATCATATTTCCCGGCCCCGTATCAAAAGCTACTACGGGTATAGGAGAGTGTTTTGGCGGAATCAACGTTACATTCCCAATACCTCCAATGTTTTGAAGCAGCCTTGTACGATCAGTGTGGCTGTACAAAATTCGTTCGGTGTGAGGAACTAACGGAGCACCTTGCCCGCCCGCTGCCATGTCCATCACTCTGAAGTTTGCCACTACCTTCGTTTTGGTTTCATAGGCAATAACAGCGGGCTCTCCAATTTGGAGTGTAGACATCGCTGTATTTCCTGAAGCATACGGCTGATGGTAAATGGTTTGACCATGCGATCCGATGACATCTACTTGTTCAAGAGAAAACCCGGCTTCTTGGCACACTCTTTTCACTGCATCTGCAAACGCGTAGCCAAGTTTAAAATTCAAGCTGCAGATCAGCTGTACATTTGAATGTTCGAGAGAAAGCGCCTGTTCAATTTCTTTTTTTAACGGCGGTGAAAACGGCATGGTAATGAACTGAAGAAGCTTAACTTTACTTCCATAGCCGCTTCCTTCAATCTCCACAAGAGCTGCATCAATTCCGTCCAGTGACGTTCCTGACATAAGTCCAACGGCATACATACTACGCATTCACTTCCTTAAAAAAAGCGGGTAAATACTTGCGATGAGCTTGAAGCAGTTCGTCTAAGACCGCCTTAGCCAGTTCGTCACTTGGAACAAGCGGATTAATGGTCAGGGCAACCAGCGCTTTTTCGTAAGATCCTGTAACCGCGGCTTCTGCTCCTACTCGTTCAAACGATTTAATTTGCTGTACGAGTCCATTCACTTCTACCGGAAGTTCACCGACAGCGAGTGGTACTGGTCCTTGCTTTGTTACAACACAGTTTACTTCAACCGCAGATTCGTTTGGCAGTGAAGAAATGGCGCCATTATTTCTTACATTTAATGTTTGAATATCACCTTTATCGTTATAAATGGATGAAATTAAATTACATGCGGCATCGCTGTAGTAAGCGCCTCCTCGTTTTTCCAGCTGCGGAGGCTTACTTTCTAGATTTGGGTTTTTGTAGAGTTCAAAAAGTTCGGCTTCTAATGCTTTGACCACTTCAGCGCGTGTAGTACCTGACTGAAAGGCCAAAAGCTCTTCTGCTACTATTTCTTTTGTTTTATAGTAGTAGCGGTGATAAGGACATAAAATCACGCCAAGAGCTTCCAAAAAATCCGGTTGCCACGGAATAGGAGCTATGTTTCTCATTGTTACTTGAGACTTTGGATCACTTAAAAGTTGAATGACTTCTTTTGTTACTTCCTTTCCTTTTGCATACACATGCAGCCCATATACCAAGTGATTTAACCCTGCAAATTCAATGTGCACATCTTCTTTTTCGATTTGAAGCAAGCTGGCGATTGAGTTTGTCATATGTACAGGCAGGTTGCAAACTCCTACTACTTTAGAATGCTTTCCGTAGCGAAGCAGCGCCTCCGTTACCATACCGGCAGGGTTTGTAAAATTAATAAGCCAGGCGTTTGGACAAATTTCGTGTATTTCCTCGGCAATTTTCAACAAAACCGGGATTGTTCGCAAGCCCTTAAATAATCCTCCCGCCCCGTTTGTCTCTTGACCAATCATTCCGTACTTAAGAGGGATGCGTTCATCTTGAATACGCGCATCAAGCTGGCCTACTCTAAGCTGTGTCGTTACAAAATCAGCATTTATTAACGCTTTTTTTCGATCAAGCGTTAAATGAATTTCCATATCAACACCTGCTTTTTTGACCATTCTTCTAGCAAGTGCTCCTACAATTTCAAGCTTCTCTTTTCCTTCTTCAACATCTACAAGCCACAGCTCTTGAATTGGAAGCTCATTGTACCTTTTAATAAACCCTTCGACCAATTCAGGTGTATAGCTTGATCCTCCCCCTATTGTCACTACTTTCATTCCTTGCCCCTCCTTGTTAAAAAACGGCTAAATATGTAACGGCTGTGCACCCTGCCCCGAGCAAAACAAAGCGTATACAAACAGCGGTTTTAGATAAAGCTGCTGTTGAAAGCCGAATAGAAATAAATGTTGTAAGCAAAGCTGCTGACAGACTTGTAATGGCAAATAAACTATGCTGCGCTGACAAACCAGCATACTGCAGCAAAGGTGTAAAAATAACGTTACAAAGAACCATGGTCAACAGAAATAAAAACACGGTTTTATATCGAAATCGAACAAACATTGATCTTCACTCCTATTAAAGAGATAGAAGCCAAACAAGTTGGCTTCTCTTTCTTTACATTTGAACTGAGCTATCGGATGGTGTAACCGTTGCTTCATCGCTTCTTTCCATTTCAACCATCTTTCGATCGTACATTTTAAAGAACGGAAGATAAATCACAACAGAAATAGCAATATTGACAACGACCAGTACAACCGCCCGCCAGTCTCCTCCGGTCGATAGATATGCCCCAATCGGCGCCGGGAGCGTCCAAGGAACCATTACGTATGTTGGAGTAATAAGGCCTGTCGCCGTTGCTGCGTATGAAATGATCGTTGTAATAATCGGGATGATAATAAAAGGAATAATTAAAATAGGATTTAAGACAATTGGCAAACCGAAAATAATTGGTTCGTTAATATTAAAAACCGCTGGAATAAAAGATGTCCTAGAGAGCGCTTTCGAATATTTAGATTTTGAGAAAAACAGCATTGCTAAAGCAAGGCCTAGCGTCGCTCCAGATCCTCCGATCCAAACAAACCATTGAAAGAACGTTTCGGGTGCAATATACGGGAGCGTTGAAGCTCCGTCTGCTACCGCTTCAGCATTTTTCGCTAAATATACTTCCCATACAGGCCGTGCCACTGTCCCAACAACTGAGACGCCGTGAATACCAAATGACCAGAAAAACGTAATTAAGAAAACCGGTATTAATACTCCTGCTAAACTATCTCCTGCCTCTACAAGCGGAGCAACTAGTTTATCAACTAAATGATGAAGATCGATACCTAAAACAATTGTAATAATGGTCATAAGTACAACAACAATCGCAACTGGAATTAGCGCTTCAAAAGACCTCGATACGGAAGGTGGCACTTGCTCCGGCATTTTAATGGTGACATTTTTTGCTTTACAAAACCTGAGAATCTCGACTGATAAAATCGATACAATCATTGTCACAAATAAACCATGTCCTCCAAGGTTGGTCATTGGAAGCATAAACCCTTCTTCTTCAATCAGCTTTGGAGTCACCGTAAGAAGTAGTGCAGCAACTGCAATTTGTGCTCCTGACAGCGGATCGAGATTATAGCTTTTGGACAAGTTATACCCTATCCCAAAGGCTATATATAAAGACATAATAAACATCGTTACGCGATACGGTATTAAAATGTTGGCGCTATTATCAGCTGCCCATTTCGCAATTGTGCTATCTTGCGGCACAGGAGGAAATGCTAAAATTAAGAAAAAACTTCCGATAATGATAAACGGCAAAGCGGAAATAACACCATCACGAATGGCGTGAAGATGCCGCTGTTCTGATAACCTGGCCATGGGTCCCGATAAATTGTTCTCTAAAAACGACACAAATTTGCTCATATACCCTTTCCCCCTCTATATTCTCCCCTTGTGTAATAAACCCCTTATTTATTTAAAAAGCAGGAAGAAACCTGCTTTCCTTAGCTAACGAGCTGTTGAACCGTTTTATAAAGCGTCGGACCTCCAAGCGGCGTATAAGCCTGCGGCGGAATGGGCCCGCATGGAACAGAAGCTTTATCCGCTTCCGCTTTCACTGCGTTAAACCGGTGACGAATCTGCGGTGCAACCATTACAACGTCCCAGCCCTTTTGAATTTCCTCTGCCACTTCATTTGTCCCAATTGCCAGCACTTCCATATCCGTTCCGTGCTTTTGTGCTTCTGTTTTTAATGCTTTCACCACAATCGCACTTGACATTCCTCCAGAACATACAAACAATACCTTCATTTTCTCGTTTCCCCCTACCTCTTAATTTTTTGAATTACATTATGTGTATCGATTATGCGTTCAAACACTTGATTGCCTTTTTGAATACATAACCGTATAAACATCGCATCTACAATGGCTAGCTGAGCAATACGAGCGCTCATCGTTCCAATTCGAATATGCTGCTCTTCTACTGAAATAGTCAGCAGAATATCAGCTAATCTAGAAGCTGGCGATGAGCCGTGCTGCGTTAGCAAAATAACCGCTGCTCCTTTATCTTTGGCTATTTGCATCAGTTCCACCACTTCTTTTGTTTGACCGGAAGTCGATACTACAAACAGCACGTCATCTTTTGTCATATTCGTAGCCATCACCATTTGAACATGACTATCTAATGAAAACAGCGCTGAAATATCAATTCGAAGCAGTTTATACTGCGCATCTAGCGCAACTACAGATGATCCCCCTGCTCCGTATAAAAACACTCGTTTCGCTCTATGAATAGCTTCCGCAGCTGCATCAATTGCAGAAGAGCTCACTAAACGACTCGTGTTCATAAGTGCGCTCATACTTTTGCTCATGACTTTTTCAAGCACAGCTTCCGTCTCGTCTTCAAAATTAACCGGAAGATTCGGCAGCTGCTCGTTATTCACCTTATGGGCATCTTTTGCTAATTCAATCTTTAATTCTTTAAAACTATTAATCCCTACACGCTGACAAAAGCGGATAATCGTAGCTTCGCTGCACTGACACTGCTTAGCTAGCTGTTTGGTCGTTAAGTTCAACGTGGTCGTAGGATTTTCTAACACGTAATCAGCTACTCTTCCTTCAGCAGGACTGTAATGATTCATTTGTGCATCGATTAAAGTAAGTACGGAAAATTGGCGCATGAATTCCTCCATCGTTAAGTAACGTATTTCTAAAATATTCTTTAAATTACCATTATTATATTTTTTCTGAAGTTTAATTTCAATATTTTTCTGATATTTTTAAAACTTTATTTTATTTTTCAGAATATTTTATTAAAACCTATTGTGAATATAACGACCGCATGCTATATTATGAAAGAAATTTTATCTCAACCAAAAAGAAGGAGGAACGAACATGCATATAAAAAAATGGATTGGAGGCATCTTGTTTTTGCTGCTGTTTTGTTCGAGCACATTACCTGCTAAAGCAGACGTACCTACTACGTATCAAAAACGGGAGCTTCGAGCGGCTTGGATTGCAAGCGTATACAATATTGACTGGCCTTCTCAGCCTGGTCTTCCGGTTGAGCAGCAAAAAAAAGAGTTTACCTATTTGCTAGATGAAGTACAAAAGATGGGAATGAATGCTGTGGTCGTTCAAATTAAACCTACCGCTGATTCCTTTTATCCGTCGAAATATGGCCCGTGGTCAGAATATTTAACGGGTACACAAGGTAAAGATCCCGGCTACGATCCTCTAGCTTTTATGGTGGAGGAAGCACATAAGCGCAACTTAGAGTTCCACGCATGGTTTAACCCTTACCGCATTACCATGAATCATACTGATTTAAACAAACTTGCCGATAATCATCCTGCCAAACAACATCCTGATTGGGTCGTCTCCTATGGAAAACAACTCTACTACAACCCAGGTATTCCCGAAGTAAAAAACTTTATTATTGAAGAAGTGCTCGAAGTCGTAAGAAACTATGATATTGATGCTGTTCATATGGATGACTATTTTTATCCTTACAAAATTGCAGGTCAAACGTTCCCAGATCAAAAAACGTATCAAACCTACGGTGCTCAAACGTTTTCGAATATTGAAGACTGGCGCCGAGACAATGTTAATCAGCTTGTTCGAGATTTAAATACGGCTATTAAAAGAACAAAATCATACGTGAAGTTTGGCATCAGTCCGTTCGGCGTGTGGAGAAACATCGCTAATGATCCAACTGGCTCTGAGACGACTGCTGGACAAACAAACTACGATGATTTGTATGCTGATACGCGTACGTGGATTCAAAATGGATATATTGATTACATCACTCCGCAAATTTATTGGAATATTGGATTTGAACCCGCTGCTTACGATACGCTGCTCAACTGGTGGAGAGATGAAGTTCGCGGAAAGCCAGTTCACCTTTATATTGGACAAGCTGCTTATAAAATTAATAACAACGCGGTCGAAGCATGGTCTGATCCCGATGAGTATCCAAGGCAAATTGCTCTGAATCATCAATTTCCAGAAGTACACGGGAGCATGCATTTTAGCCTGAAAGATTTGAACCGAAACCCGCTAGGAATAAAAGATAAGCTGCAAAACGATATTTATAAACATCCTGCTCTTATTCCGGCAATGCCTTGGCTTGATGATACGGCTCCAAAAGCACCAAAATTAAAAAACGCGGGCCCTCATACAAAAGAAGCGGCGTTTGAAATTCGAGATCATCAGCAGAATGATTCCGCCTATTATGCCATTTATCGCTTCCAAGGCAATAAACGAGGTGACATCAACAACGCAGAAAACTTACTGACAACCGTTCGGAAAACAGGAGAAACACAATTATTTGTAGATCAAAGCGCACTCAAAAATCAAACATACACATATGTTGTAACCTCTGTTGACCGTTTGCATAACGAAAGTGCTGTTTCCCGTACGCTTACTGTAAAAGCACCTCATTAAAAAAGGTTCTATAACAAAATGTATGGTAGGATAAAGAAATCAAATGATGCTTTATCAAGCCATTCTGTTATAGAAAGTAGTGAAAAAAGATGGAACCAAACTATGATCGCGCCTTTGGCGTATATGGAATTTGTATGCGAGATGAAAAGCTGCTTGTTATTCGAAAAAATAGAGGGCCGTATATTCATCGCTTTGATTTGCCAGGCGGACAGCTAGAACACGGTGAAACATTAACAGATGCGATGAAAAGAGAATTTAGTGAAGAAACTGGCTTTGAAATTACTATTATTTCTCAAGCCGGTACAACGGATTTTCAGTATCCCTGTAAGTGGAAAGAATTTACCCATGTACATCACATTGCTGTTTTTTATTACGTAGACATTGCCGGCGGTGAGCTTCTTTCCAACCCCGTCCAGTTTGAAGGACAAGATTCTTTGGAAGCATTGTGGATCGCACCGCAAGATCTTAACATCGATAATGCTTCTCCTCTTGTTCTAAAAGCAGTGGAATCTTTAAGCTTATTATCATGGCCTTATGAATCTCAGATTTATGATGATTGGGAACTTAAAACCTCCGAATGATGATAGTGACTAAACAGTACTTCTAAATATCGCAGGCTTAGCTTCTGTTTAGGCCAAAATCAGAAAATATGTTTAATTTCTTTCTAACGGTGGAATAGACAAGTAACACTACTTAATCACTAATAGAAAGGAAGATTAAAATGAGTAAAGGTTTAGGAGATAAAGTTAAAGGAAATGTATCAAAAGCTAAAGGTGAAGTAAAAGATCAAGTCGGAAATGCAACGAATAACCGCGATCTTCAGCGTGAAGGAAAAGCTGAGAAAGCAAAAGGAAATGCTCAAAAAGCAGTAGGCGAAACAAAAGATACATTTAGCAATAAATAAAAAAGGACGAGCTTAATGCTCGTTCTTTTTTTATTTAATAAGCTGATTTAAGCTTTTAATGATTACGTTTGGCTGCAACTCTTTATGCTCAGCTACATTTCCTTTTCGGTTAACCCAAGCCGTTGCGAACCCGTAGTTTTTAGCACCGGCAATATCCCATGTATTCGATGACAGAAACAATACTTCTTCTCTTTTTGCATTCATTTTATTTTTTGCATAATGATAGCTTGCCATTGTAGGCTTGTACTGTTTGATTTCGTCTATGGAAATAACGTCTTCAAATAAATGATTCATATTGTGATAAGAAACAAGCGGATCAATCATATGCTTAGGACCATTCGTAAAAATAGCCAGACGATATCCTTTTTCTTTTAAATAGGCGAGCACCTCTTTGACCTCATCGTAGACATTCAGCTTCATGTAAGCACTCATCAGCATTTTTTCTTCATGTTCCGTTAAATCAATATCATTTGCTTCTGCTGCATATTTCAGGGATTGATTTGTTAATGTATAAAAGTCAACGTATCGTCCCATCAGCTGATATTGCATTGCATATTCAATTTGCTTCAAACGCCATAAATGGCTAATACTTTCTCCTCGTTCCGGATACAGATTATCACACGTTTCAATAACGGTATGTACATCAAACAGCGTTCCATATGCATCAAATAAAATCGTTTTAAATTTCATCTGCGTTCGCCTCCTTCTTTCATTTTACCCACTCGTAAAAAAACATAACGTTTTTTCTGTTAAAAAAGAGGCATATTACCAGCTGAGGTATGCTCATTTCATATGAAGATAAAAAAACAGCAGGCTCTCCTACTGTTTATAATCCCACACGACTTTCCATTCTCCTTTTTCACGAACAGCATACACTTTCTGCACCAAATCAAAGTTTCCATATTTCCCTTTATACGTTTGGATAACGGTCATTTCGTAAACAACAGGAAACGCTTTACGATCATTTTCCATCTTCCAGCTCTTTCTTTTTTCAACATCTTCAATGGAATACGTAAAAGTGTCTACTCCGAAATGATTGAGAAATACGTGTGCTCGATCTTGTATGTATGCACCTTTTGTCCACTTCTTTTTCATGGACGAATGAAAAAGGTTCCATGATTCCGAAAAGTTCCCTTCCTGTTCTAGCGTATAAAATTCTTTTACAGCAGATTTGGCTTGATGACTCGGAGAAAAGAATGTAAATTGAAACATCCAAATTCCCAGCGCAATCAAAGCAAGAAACACAGCTACTCCTAAACTTCGCTTCAAAAGCAGTGTTTTTTTTCGATACAAGTAAAAAGCCCCTTTATCAAAAATGCAGTATACAACAGCTTATTCGATATCAGGGCTTTTTAGTATTGCCGAACTAAACTTATCGGACATATCCTCAAAAAAGAGATTGAGACATAACTACACACATGAAATCTACGTTCACCTTAACCATAAAAGATCCGAACAATTCATCGTTCGGATCTTCCTTCAACTAAACTACGTTTGTCCCAGCCTCTTTCTGCGCTATACAATGTGAAAAGCCATTTGCATGGCTGCTAAAAAGCCCACGAACACAAGGCCCGTCACGAGACCCTCTTTCCAATCTGGCCGGTCTCCTCGAACAAATTTAGCAATATCATACGATAGCATGGCTGCTAAAAAAATCGTTAAAACAATATACAGCGGCTCCATCTTCTATCACCCACTATTTCTTTTCTTCAGTGTAACAACTTTTTCATAAGTATGCATGTAAAAAAAGCAGCTTAAAATTCTTGACGAATGTGTGAAATTTCTCTTTTTTATGCATAAACTACTTAAAAGCGTGAAAGGAAGATGCCCTTTGTCTGCTTTTAATCCTCAGCAATTTAGCGTCACATACCGGCAAGGAAGCACGCCCACCTTTCCTTTTATTGGGCGCCGCTATACGCTCACCCATTCTGAACAAACAGACGATTTATTTCTTTGGATCGACGAAAAGTTTGCTGTTGATCAATTAAATGAACAGCGAAATGAGCTTTTTGCTGAATGGCTCCACAAAGACGGTGTTGATACGCTGTATGTATACGTATTTATTGGAAATGAACACACGGAAAAGTCTGTTCAAGCCATACGGTATGCTATTTTCAAACAAGAAATGCCTTACTTACTAAAAGCATTGCGCTACGGTGATGCCACGTTTTTCAACGCTCACCCTGCTTTAGATCGTTCCCCCATTTACGTACATTTTCATTCCAGTGACAAAGAATTTCATTCCATTCGATATTTTCAAACGCCTTCTCACTATGCCTAAGCATATGAGAAGGGATCTTTACTTCGTTAATCTCCTGTTTTCCAAACTCCATTTCTTCTAGGGTCTCCCGCCCCTTCCATTTGTTTATCTTGAAAATTAATGGTTAACGCTTGGATACCTCCATAAAAGACGTCGCTTTCCTTTGTTTCTATCCGAAACGCAGAAGGGATATTTTTTGTATCTAAATCAGGCTCTATATAAATAGTCGAATCGTCAAAAATAAATCGCGGTTCATTTACAGCTTCTTGAAGCGGTTCATTTCCTTCAAGATTTTTAGAAAGTACCTGAGTTAAAATTTGAGGAATCCGTGTTCCGCCAGGAGAACCTATTCCCATCGCCCACTCGCCTTTTTCTCTTATAATAGTTGGAGCTGTAAAGGTTCTTGCTCTTTTTCCTGGCTCACGATTATTCGGTTCTTTGCTTCCAAACGTATCAGCATTGTTATTAAGAAAAAAACCGTCAACTTGTTCACCTGTACCAAAGAAGTTACTTAACGTATTGGTTGTTGATACGACGGTTCCTTCTGAATCAATAACTACAAAATGTGTTGTACTTTCGTGTTCTTCATCCCCTTCACCTGAAGAACTTGTCGGGTGATTGACCAGGTTTGTTATATAATCATCACTAACTAACTCACTTGAGTTTTGATTATGAAAGTCAGGATCGCCGATTTGTTTTAACCGGTCGGAGTAAGCTGCTTTTTTAATTCTGTTCATCGTTTCGTAATAGTCTTTGTCAGGCATTGTTTCAAGATTTTCTTTCTCTGCCATTTTTAACATTTGAATCAGTGTAATCCCGGAAAAAGGCGGAGGCGCTGAAATCACTTCCGTTCCATTGTAAGCAGAAACGACAGGCTTGGTTTCTGTCACTTGATAGGAAGATAGGTCTTTTTTAGAAATAGGCGTTGCATCAGCAAGATCTTGTGCCAAATCTCCTTTATAAAATGCAGATGCACCTTCTCGCTGAATCTTAATTAACGTTTTAGCCAACACTGGCTGGGACAGCGTTTCTCCTTCTTCGATTGCTTCTCCCTTTGGATAAAAAGCAGATAGATCATCCACATCCATCCTTCCTCTAGAATAATACAATCGCGAAGATAAAAGAGAGTCTACTTCAAACCCTTTTTCAGCGTATTCAACGGCCGGCTGAATTAAATCACTCATTGATTTTGTGCCATACTTCTGCTGAATATATTCCATGCCAGCCACAAATCCCGGCACGCCGTTTTTACCGCTCATAGAAGTTGGAGCGGTTTCCCGGTAATCGATAAAGGTAGCAGGCTGATCTTTTTTGGCAATCAGCATACCTCCACCTCCGCCAATTCCGGATCCAAAAGGTTCGACTACGTTGAGGGCATACGAAATAGCAATGGCCGCATCTACTGCATTCCCGCCTTCTTTTAATACGTCCATCCCTACATTTGCTGCCAGAGAATTCGATGAACTCACACCATAAGAATGATCATTATTTTTTTTAAGCAGCTTTTTAGGACTAAGATCTGTACTCGATTGAGTCATAAAAAAAGCGGCTATAACCCCGATTAACAACAAAACAGCAACAATATTAAATAACAGTAATTTTTTATTCACACATTCCCCTCCATTTTTACTCATATGTATATTTTGTGAAGCGCTTTCATTTTTATCCATACATTAAATTGCACACAAAAAAGACATCGCCCCGGACGATGCCTTTTTATTACTATATATGTTTTATTTCCCAGAAGCTGCTGCAGCATCATTTACTGCATCTGTAGCAGCAGATTTTGTTTGTTCAATCATTTTTACGTTATTTTCAATTTTTTGCTGTTCATCTGTTGAAAGAGTAGCCGGATGTTTTAAAGCTCCAAGTCCTGCTACTACTCCTGCTACAATAGCAATTGGTCCTACAATCCCTACGATACGTTTTGCGATCATTTTCTATTCCTCCAATTAAATTAGTCTGTACTTTTTTCCCATAAACCGTGGCGGCGCGGATCAGCGTCACCTTGAATTTGATTTTTCTTTAAGTCTTTCACAAGAGCTTGAACGCCTCCGTAAAACATCGCGTTATCATTGTTTTTCAAGTCATAGCCGTACGTTTTTAAACCATCTTTAGTTGACTGTTTAAGCTTAGCTTCTGAATAAAACTTATGAGAATCAAAAATCACACGCTTGTTTTCTACTGCCTTTTTAATGGAATCTTTGTCCTCAAAATAATCCCCAATTACTTGCGTTAACACTTGCGGAATACGATTTCCTCCCGGTGTGCCAATCGACATTACCCATTCATCACCTTCACGAATAATGGTAGGGGCTGTAAATGTTCTTGGACGCTTACCAGGTTCACGCTTGTTAATTCCTTGTCCAAACGTATTGAGCGTATTATTCAAAAAGAATCCATCTACATATTCACCGCTGCCGAAGAAATTACTCAGCGTATTCGTTGTCGATACAACGGTTCCGTCACCGTCCATCACAACAAAATGAGTGGTACTTTCATGTTCTTCGACGTCGCTTACTTTGGTGTGATCTGTTTCAGTATTATTTAATTTATTACGAAGTAAATGCACGTAGTGATCGTCGATCCAATCATTTGGCGTTTCTTTTATAAAAGCCGGATCGGCAATTTTCTTCAAGCGGTCTTGATAAGCTACTTTTGAAATTTGACCAAGAAAATGATAATAAAGACTAGGATGCGATTCCTTGAGCTTCCAAATATCTTCTTGATCCGTCATTTTTAACATTTGAATGAGCGTAGCACCAGCAAAAGGAGGAGGTGCTGAAATAATTTGATGACCTTTATAATTAGTTGATAGAGGTTTGCGCTCAACAGGCGCATACTTTCGCAAGTCTTTGTGACTTACTTTCGTTTCTTCTGTAATATCGTCTGCAATTTCCCCTCTATAAAAAGCATTTGGCCCTTCTTCCTTAATCTTTTGCAGCGTGTTCGCTAATTCATGCTGTTTGACAATTTCACCTGGGTTAATGGCGTCTTTATCTGGGTAAAAGCTAGGAATTTCATCTTCATTCACATTACCTTTGTATGAAAGCAGCCTATCGTGCAAATCTTTGTCCACTTTGTACCCCTTCTCGGCATAGTTAATGGCCGGGTCGATTAGTTTGCTCATCGACAGAGATCCGTAGTGGTGCTGAATATAATCCATACCAGCGACGAACCCTGGTACGCCAATCTCATCTTCTTTATCATTCTTAGGTGCAATTTCTCGGTAGTCAATAAATGTTGGAGAGGCATCTGCTGGATCAATCAGCATTCCGCCGCCTCCCCCAAGTCCTGATCCGTACGGTTCCACAACACCAAGCGTGTAGGAAATGGCAATGGCTGCATCAACTGCTGTACCGCCTTGTTTAAGAATTTCCATACCTACTTTTGTGGCGCGAGGATCTGAAGTACTTACTGCATATTCTTGTTTTGGAAACATAAATTGATAAACACATACACCTACTATGAGTGAAAAGATGACAATGGAAACAATAATCGTATTACGTTTATTTATCATCTTTTACCTCCTCTGTGTATGACGGGCTATTAGTTAGCTTGTGTTTCTTTCTTTTTGCGCTCCTCTGCATGTTTTATAATGCGAGAATGATCTAAGTTTAATTCAAACTTGTTTCGTTCTTTTTCTAACAGTTCAGGGTTTGAAGAAAACTTGTTTAAATCGTTATAAATACGCTTCATGCGCCAAGGGTTATCTGTTGGAGTTGGTGTACCTGCTTTAATAACCATTGGAATAACATCAATTTTAGCTTGGCCCTGCTTGTTTAAATGATACTGAACCATCGCTGTATTTTTTGTACTTGACCACCCTTGGTCAAAGATAAAGTTTCCTAGGCTATAGAAAATAACCGAACCTTTATATACGTCATATGACTGTAGAACGTGCGGATGGTGACCGATGATAATGTCCGCACCAGCGTCTACCATCGCTTTTGCTAGTCCTTCTTGACGAGGACTTGGCTGTGCATCGTATTCTTCACCCCAGTGGGCATTTACTACAACTAAATCAGCATTTGCTTTCGCTTGCTGGATCGTGCTGAAAATAAGATCCGGATCTGCTTTTAAAATACCTGGGTTGTTTTTTCCAGCGGACATTCCGTCTGAATGTACATCCGTAAACCCTACGGTTGCAATGCGGATGCCGTCAGCATCTTTATATGAAATATGCTTTGCTTCTTCAGAGTTACGGCCAGCACCAACAAAATCTAATTTGTTTGCTTCAAAAGTAGAGATCGTATCTTCTAACCCTTTTGCACTGTAGTCCATTGAATGGTTGTTCGCTAAGTTTAATACGTCGAAACCCGCATTTTTAACGGTCGCTAGATCAGCAGGCTTACTATATAAATGAATACCTTTTTCCATTGCTTTATATGAATCTACGTCGTTTGTTAAAATCGGCGTTTCGTAGTTCCCGCTTACGTAATCCGAATTTTTAAAGAACGGCTCCACGTTGCGGAATACAAAATCTTCTCCGTAGCGTTCAGTTACTTCTCTTACATGGCGACCCATCATAATGTCTCCGACCATAGTCATCGTTAAATCATTATTGGCCTCTGGATTAGCCGTCTCAGGGTTTTCAAGAGCGTCCGAACGCTCCATCCATCCTGAAAGAGCTAAAATTACGATTAAAATTGGCGTTAAGATAAGAGCTTGCTTGCCCGTTGTAGGCTTTGTTTTCTTTATAAACATCAATACTTTTTCTTGAAAGTTTAATTTTTTCTCTTTCAACGCTTTCACCTTCCTTTACCAGCTGCGGTTTGTTTGTGTATTAAAATAAATAATAAACTTGCATAATTCCAAATGTTACACCACTTAATAAAACCGTTGTTCCAACTGTTAAAGGAAGACCTTGCTTTTGCATTGTATTTGCAATTAAGCCCGGTACAATGATACCAATTCCGCGTAATTCAAACACTTCAAACGGCAAGATCGGGAAGAAATAATCAAATGCAACTTTAATCACAATACCCGTAATTAACATCGCTGTAAATTTGCGACGTCCATATAAAATAACTACTTTTGAGATTCCGTACACGACGATAACATACGTTAAAATACTAATTAAGAAAATCATTAAAATGGTAATTGGCTGATCAAATACAAGAGCTAAATACCCCGGTACGATAAGACCGGCTGGCAATACGCCCGTTTTTTCTGTAAAAATTAAGCTTAGTGTAACCCCTAACACAAGGGCAATATATAAATCTGATCCGAACATGAAATGGCCTCCTAGATTAAACTGCTTTTCTCATCTTTTTCATTTCAATAATAGCTTCAACAAGCGGCTCGGCTGAACCGTGGATATTTCCGACACCGTATACGATACGATCTTTTAAATAAGGCTTCATGCGCTCTAAAATTTCTTCTGTAGAAGCGCCTTCCATATCCCAGAATTCTTTTGTTGGCAATTCGCCTCTTTGGTGTGCAGCAGCGATTGGTGAGGTCGTCTGACCAATTGCAATCATTACATCCGCTTCAATGTATGGCATTACATCTTCAGCAAATTGCTCCGTGCGATCTACACGGTCCGGACGGCAGTTCATAATGACAATAGGAAGCTTTTCACTATAATTCATTGAATCTACACGTTCCCAAATACGAAGCGTGGAAGAAGCGTCGTTGGCAGCAAATCCATTCACTAAAAATGCTGGATTTTTTTCATCGCCAAACGTTGTAATTCTCATAGCTCCTGGGTCAGGCTGGGCATTTAACATTCCTCTCATCGCTGTTTCAGCATCGATGCCAAGTGCTTCTGCTACTGCTAAACCGATGGAAGCATTATCAGGGAAAACCATATAATCAAATTCACGTAAATACGCTTCAGATACTTTATCATTGTCAGCTACAATAACCTTTGTGTTGCGCTCTGCAGCTATTTTTTTATAATATTCCAAATATGGACCTTCAATTGTAACAAGGTGGCCATCATAAGGAATAGTAGCAGTGAACGCTTGAGCAACTTCATCTAGAGTTGGACCCATTACGTCCATGTGATCTTCTAGTACGTTTACAATAACGCCTACCTTGGCTTGAATCAGCTGA
Source organism: Priestia sp. 179-F W1.4 NHS (assembly GCF_045369295.1). Taxonomy (NCBI): domain Bacteria; kingdom Bacillati; phylum Bacillota; class Bacilli; order Caryophanales; family Bacillaceae; genus Priestia; species Priestia sp. 179-F W1.4 NHS. The sequence continues at coordinate 766,780 of NZ_JBIQFF010000002.1, forward strand.
TTTTGGAATGTGATTTGATAATCAGGCTGTACCGCCATACATTCACAAATAAGAGCTTCTGCGCCAATATCGGCAACTTCATTTACCACTCGTCGCTGTTCTCCAATGTTCGGACCTTCTTTACGACGAATAATTGGTTCTTCTTCACTTGTATGCCAGTAGATCATACGCGCTTGTGTTCCTGTCGTTTTCCCTACTGTTTTGTAACCTGCTTCTTTTACAATACCTGTAATCAATCGTGTAACGGTGGATTTTCCGCGAATACCATTAACATTCACTCGTACAGGAATTGAATGCAGCTTGCGTAAATGTCTGCGATACTCCCAAACGCCATACCCTACTAAAAATAGGCAGCATAGGATAATTAAGATCATGTTTCATTCTTCTCCTTCCAAACTTCTCCTGTTGGATACGTTATGAATGCTTTTGATTCATAATGATAGATATACGATTTCATAGTTTCACTCCCTTTATATATGTATGGGAGCTAATCAATTAACAGCGCTAGCATGCTGCTGAAACACCTGCTTTGAAAAATGGACTCGAGTACCAATTTCAACAGCTCTAAAACTATCATCTGCGCTCATTAGTGGTCAATAGCTCAAATGTTATATATTCTTACAATTCCGATTGTCTATTTACAGGATTAAAAACTCATCGTTTTATTTAAAATTTACAGAATAGGTCTAAAGTTTATTTACCTAGAAAAATCCCATCGATACCTTTTTTTACCATAACAACAGGAATATTTTATACATCACTCTTACAATTAACACACGGAAATATTACGTAATTAAAAATTTCTTAACTTTAGAAAACGTTTTGTAATATAAAGGTGGAATAAAAAATAGTTTATCCCATTAATTCCTTTTTATGGATATACCAATTGAATTTGTCTAACAACCGTACTTGTGAGGATGATAGATAGATATAAAAGTAAAAAAAATACATTTATTTATCATTTTCTGCTTACATTTAACTTACTTAAATAGAAAGTACATTAAATATTTTTTTCTAATTTTATAAGCATTTAGACTCCATATGTACCTAGTGCTTTTGTTGTTATTTTATAGATTCCCTTTATTTAATAATCAATTCAGTAAATCTAAATCTCTTGACTATGGCCTCTTTTCCTATTTTTATTTCAATATTTTCTGAATCTTTCTACCGATAAAGGCATCTTTTGTCCGTTAAGATTGCCTAGAAAAATGCATGATTTCTCACTTTTTTGGCATATGATGTTATCATAAAAAGAAGAAGTATCATCAAAAGGAGGAAAACAATGGTTGATACAATCCTTTATTTTCTATTTTCTTTTTGCTACATTGTCCTGTTTTTCTTTAGCATATATGTAGTACGAAAAAACACTTCGCCGTTTTACATGCTTTTTCTTCCTTTAGTAATAGCTGGACTAATTTACGATAATGTAATGATTGGGATTGGTTCATTTATCGGTGAAGGCGATACTTTACGTTCACTCAGCACCCTTCGCTTTTGGTTTCACGCTTTATTTACCCCTACTTTGGTGCTCTTTGCGTATGGCGTAGCGAAATACTCGACGATCACATGGGCTAAAAAACCTGTTGCCGGCATTCTTTTCTTGCTGACTACGTTTGCCTTAATTAGCTATGAAATAATCGAGACAATTACTAAGCGCATGGAAGTTGTACGTGAATATGGCATTGTTCGCTATACATTAGTGGGATCATCCGGTCCCCCTCTTATGGTTCTTATTGTGGCGATTATTTTGCTTTTTGTTGGAATTTCTTTATTTCGCAAGACCAGGTGGAGCAGCATGATGATTGGAGTAGCCGTGATGATTGTAGGAAGTACCGTGTCAATTCCTATACCAAGCACAGCCGTAACAAATACGTTTGAGCTTATTTTTATCTTTTCTTTATTTTTAACTCAGCGTCATTTAGTAAAAATACATTAAAAAGAAGCGATTCCCTTGCTTCTTTTTTTTATATTTGATATCTTTTACCTAACGACCGTTAGTTAGATTGAGGAGGAGCTTTTTTTGAGTGAATTACCAACTGTAGAAAAAATTAGAGCTGCCGCAATGGAGCTCTTTGGAGAAAAAGGCTATACAGAAACATCGCTTGCTGATATCTCATCAAAAGTAGGCATAAAAAAACCTTCCCTGTACGCTCATTTTAAGAACAAAGACGATTTATTTTTACTAACCGTGCATGATTTAATGAATTTATTTTTAACAAAGTTATCTGTTATATACGAACAGCATAAAACAAAGTCTGCTAAAGAACAGCTTCACTGCTTTGTTGTAGATTTCTGCACGATGATTGAAAAAGATTCTTTTGGCCAGATGTACCGTCGTCTTATTTTGTTTCCACCTGAGCATTTGCAGTCGGAAGTAAAAGCTATTTTCTTAAGAAGCGAACGATTGTCTGATCAAATTCTGCATGCTATTTTTACACAGGGAATGGCTGAAGGCGAAATAATTGAACGTCCGATTGATTTGTATATCAATAGCTTTTATTGTTTAACCGACGGACTGTTCATTCAGCGCTTTTACTATGAACCAGAGTATTATGATCAAAAAATCCACGATGCTTGGACAATATTTTGGGAAGGCATACGCGCTAAATAGGCCCTGTAAAAAGGGCTTATTATTATGTAAGGAGGAATTAAAATGGCTTGGATTTACCTTATTATCGCTGGTTTGCTCGAGATTGTATGGGCAATCGGCTTAAAATATTCACACGGATTTACTGAATTAACTCCAACAATCATTACGATCGTCACAATTGTCATCAGCTTTTATTTCTTTTCAAATGCCTTAAAAAAAATTGCTGTGGGAACAGCTTATGCAGTGTTTACTGGTATAGGAGCTGCTGGTACAGCGATACTCGGTATGACCGTTTTAGACGAAGGCGTAAATATTGGAAAGATTTTATTTTTAGGATTAATGATTTTTGGAATTATCGGTTTAAAGTTAATTTCTACTGAAGAAACAGAAAGAGAGGAATCTTAACATGGCCTGGATTGCATTAATAGCTGCCGGTTTCTGCGAAGTGGGATTTGTGATTTTCTTAAAACTTTCGGATGGATTTAAGCGATTGCTTCCTTCAATTGGATTTATCCTTTTCGGTGCAGGAAGTTTTTATCTTCTCTCCTTAGCGTTAAAGGAAATACCTCTTGGAACAGCTTACGGTATATGGACGGGAGTAGGCGCTGCCGGAAGTGTACTTCTCGGCATGCTTTTCTTTCGCGAAGCAAAAGATATGCGTCGAATTCTATTTATTTTTTGTATTGTAGCAGGTGTAATCGGCCTTAAAATCACTGGATAAGGGTGTACTACTTCCCCTCTTTTCGTGCTATACTAAACTTGTAAACACTTTCAAAAAATAGGAGACGATGACAATGAACCTTGGGTTTGGAGAAATTGCCTTAATTGTATTTGTCGCTCTATTGCTTTTTGGTCCAAAGAAACTGCCGGAATTAGGAAAAGCTGCTGGAAAAACGTTAAAAGAGTTTAAAAACGCTACAAAAGGAATTATGGAAGAAGACGAAAAAGAAAAAGCCCCTCCTAAATAAGAGGCTTATATCTCTTTTAAAAGCTGACTCAAACGTTTGAGTCAGCTTCTTTGTGGTGGGAATATACTGAAATTCGATTTCGACCCGTACGCTTTGCTTCATATAAAGCCTGATCTGCTTGATGAACAATTGAAATGGGTCGTATGTTTTCGGATGGAACGACTGTCATTATTCCAACGCTGATAGTGACGCACTTAAACACTTCAGAAGCTTGATGGACAATTCCACGGTCCTCCACTTGCTGTCTAATAGCTTCTGCCATTTTTATCGCTTCATATTGATTAGCTCGAGGAAGCAATATACCAAACTCTTCTCCTCCGTATCTTGCGACAAAAACCGATTCGTCAAAGACAACGCTTTTAGCGATATTCGCTACTTCTTTTAAGCATTCGTCTCCTTGAATATGGCCATACGTATCGTTATACGCTTTAAAATAATCAATATCAAATAAAAGAAAAGAAAGCGGCTCTTTTTCTTTCCGTGCGTATTCCCACTCGATTTCCAGCTGTTTATCAAGAGATCGGCGGTTGTTCAGACCCGTTAAGCCATCTTTCATAGACAGCATTTCAAGCTTTTTATTAGCTTTGCGAAGATCACACTCAGCCTTCTTTTTCTCCGTAATATCTCGATATTCCCAATAGTGGCCAATATACACATGACCTTCATAGATTGGAATATAGTCACGCGCATAAATTTTACCGTTAATAAACGTAATTTCTTCATCTACTATTGACTCTTTTGAATAAACGGTGCTTTCTACCGTTTTTAAAAATCTAGCGGGATCTTTTAACATAGGAGCGTGAGATAAAAACAGCTGATTACTTTCCAGTCCAACGTATTGATCAGGAGGCCCGGGTATATCAAACATGTCACAAAAAGTTTGATTAATAACGGCTACTTCGCGCTTTGGCGTTTCAATCATGGTACCTGTCTTTGCATTTTGAACCATAACCGAAAACATTTTAGACAGTTTTTTATGCTGACTTGTCGTTACGCGAGATACATATATATATCTACCTGCTAGATACACTAAACACCCGCCTATAAAGGAAGCAGGGAGTAAATAGACGATAGTCGCAGCGGCGTGCTTCATATCTTTAAAAAGAAAGGACAATGAGAAAAATACGCAAAGCAAGCTAATAGAATTCATTAATTGAAAACGAATAAATGGACGATAAGGTAAGCGAACCGTCCACCCAGACAGTAAAGCCATTACGATAATTGTAGCAGCGCCTATTATTCCGCTTTCCGTAATTCCAAATAAAAGCAAACGCATTACTCCTATAATACAAGCTGCAATGATAGCCGGTATCATTCCTGCATAAAGACAAACAATTGTCACCGCTAAAAAGCGAAGGTCAAGAATAATAGTAGAATCTATTTTAATTGTATATATCATTAAAATGCTGCCTAATAGTCCATAAGAACATCCGTAATAAATTAAGCGATACATTTTATACCGTTTTATTCCTTCTACTCTATAAATGATTTGCTCTCGAACTATACTCGCAGCAAACAAGAAAGAAATAATTAACGTGATATTAAAGAGAAGTTGACTCACTCTATTCTTCACCTCTTTCCAAAAGCTAAAACAAAAACAATAGGCTTCTTAGCTTACATATTGTTTACAGCTGCTTTTTTATAACTAGTACTGTTTGATTTATCGAACAGTACTATCATTTTTTTCCTTCATTAAATAAAACTGTTCTATACTCTATTTGTTGCCGACCATTCTAACTATATAAAGAGTGTTTATCTTCCTTTTCTACAAGAAATTCTACTTGTTAGTATACTACTAAACTCTATGTGTACACATCACCTTTTACCTTTTTTAAAATATTTATCCATTTTCTATTTTTTGTATTTTTCACTGAAAGGTACGTAGTCGAAATGCAGCAAAAATAAAAAAAAGAGCGTCGATACAACGAGCGCTCTTTTTTATTTATGGCGTAAAAATTCCCAAAGCCCTGGCGTTTTGGAAAAATCAAACGTCTTAACAGCGGAAAGAATTTTAATCTTTAAATCTTGCTTTACGTCTTCTCTCTCATGCAGTGAAAAGCTTTGGACAGCTTTATTTAGTTTTGGTTCCAGCTTTTTTAATAAACGCCTTGACGCCTCTTCATCTCCAGCTTTCACTTTATTTACAAGCTCATATAGAGTTTCCATTTCTTCACTTCTTTCTTAAATCAGTTGTTAATTCTTCCACTTTTTCTTCAAGTCGCTTTATATTGTTTTCTACACGCAGTAATAAATAAAAAGAAAGGACAGCGGGAAACCCTACGTTTCCAACAAGTTGAAGCCACTGAGGATCAAACATATCTATCACTCACCTTCATAATTTTTTTCAACTTGCCTAGCGCACGTTGGTAATGGTTAGAAACCGCTTGCTGAGAAATAGAAAAATAAGCAGCGATTTCTTTATGAGTCCAGCGTTCAACAATAATCAAGTGCAGCATACACTGCTGCTTGGCCGTTAATTGGCGAAATGCATGATGAAGAATACGATTTTCAAGTTGATTTCCTAAAAATTCATGCTCCCATACAGCTCCGTCCTGTACTCCTAGCATATCTTCAACTGTTCGATTTCCATCTAGCGCAGCCGGCTGCTGCAGGCGAAGAGGAATATATGAACGCTCTTTTTCTTTTACACGCATAACATCTCTGGAATAATGTCTGCAAAGCTTGTTAATATAATGAAGCAATCTAACTTCACTATAAAACTGATGAAATTCTTTGTTTAGAAGTCTTTGTTCTTTTGTATCATTTTTAACAACCGCTTTTTGTAATCGCTCATAGCGTTCTGGTGTCAAAAATGTATTCATTATATGAGTCTGAAGAGTTGCGCTGTGGTTTGTAAGAAATGTATGAAAGGTACATTCTTTGTCGTGCCGCTTTTCTTGCTGCGAATAGAGCTGAGTCATTGTGCAAATCTCCTCCTTTTTTTCTTATACTTATTAAAAAGGGAGAAAAGAGTAAAATAACAACACCAAAAACGAACGTTTGTTCTTATATAAATTTAACTATATTAGGTTTTTTATGTCAATATGATGAAATGCTCATTAATAATCAAAACGACTCAGTAAAAATAAAAAAAGAGATTGAGACATAACGAAATGGATCCAATCTAAAGACGAACAAATAGAATACATGAGCTGGACTGCTTATTACACCGCAGTTGATTTCCGTGCAAGACTTCGCTTTCCGCGGGCGGCCGCTGAGCCTCCTCGTCGCTTGCCCTCCAATCAACTGCTAGAAGGAACGAAACAGATGAAATCTACGTTCTGCATAACAAAAAAACGAAACACTAATCAAACATGTTGATCAGTGTTTCGTTTTTCACTTCGGCTAAAATATTTTTATCCCGGCCCTTTTTATTTCTTCTTCATGTATAGATTATTCTTCTCCTAAAACGCGGTTGATACGTTTGCGAAGCATTGGCATTCCATTTCCACCCGCTTGGAAATGACGAAGCTGACCTTCTTTATCAAATACATAATATGCTGGTACATATTTATTTTCAAAAGCGTCTGTTAACTTATGCTCACTGTCTACATAAATTGGCTGAGTAATATCGTGTCCCATTGCCATTGCCTCAATAACACCCATATCTAAGTCATCTTCCGAACGAGGCATATGAACCGCTACAACATTCAATTGATCATCATACTCATCACGAAGATCATTAACTTCAGGCATTGCTTCTTTACATAAATGGCAGCTTACTGACCAAAAGTGGATAAGCGTTGCTTTATCACCTACTAAATCTTCTTTTGTCACTTCGTCGTTAATCCAAGATGTTGCTCCAGTTAATTCAGGCATTTGTTCACGTAATTTCATGTTAAAATCCTCCTCTACATTAATCAAACCGAATATTCTGTATTTTACAGTTAGAAAACTATCTTTTCTATTTTAATGGCAGCAGTAGAGGAAGTTCTCCTCTACTCTACCGTTATTTATTAAAGTGTTTTTTGACCTGGTTTCCAGTTAGCTGGGCAAAGTCCGCCAGTTTGAAGTGCTTGAAGTACACGTAATGTTTCTTCTACGCTGCGGCCGATGTTGTTATGGTTTACAACTGCATATTGTAATTCACCTTCTGGATTAATAATGAATAATCCGCGAAGCGCTACGCCTTCTTCTTCAATTAATACGCCGTAATCACGTGCTACTGCATGAGTTGGATCTGCAGCTAATGGATAATTTAAATCTCCAAGCCCATTATCTTTACGATCTGTGTTAATCCAAGCTAAGTGAGTATGAATTGTATCTGTAGAAACACCTATCACTTCAGCATCTAGATCCTCAAACTCTTCGTAGTGATCTGATAGGGCTGTAATTTCTGTTGGACATACGAATGTAAAGTCCATTGGATAGAAGAACAATACTGTCCATTTACCGTTTTTCATATTTTCTTCTAAACTTACTTTTCCAAATTCCTTATTTGCAAGTACAGCTTCCATTTCGAAGCGTGGTGCTTGTTTTCCTACCATACGTTCTGCCATGTCAAAACCTCTCCTTGTACAATGTATTTAACAAGCCTATGCTTGTATGTATTATTTTTAATGCAATCAGCACTATTCACTATTTGATAACGATTATTAGTATCATTATAAACTAGTAATAACTATTGATTACATTCTTTATTATACACGAGCTATTATTATAGTCAATACTTTTTTATAATCATTTTAATCTAGGATTGATTATCGAATATTTCTCACTCTTTTTATTCTTTCCTTTGATTAATCCTATATATGCAGGGATAAATGAACATAGAAGATACTAAAAAACTTCCCTTGTTTCAACATATTTGCTTTTGCAGTATGCTGCAACAAGATTTCAAATCTCAATTATGCTCTTTATAACTACAATAAAAGAGAATGAGACATAACGATCTAAATCCAATTTAGAGACGAACAAATGGTATAAATCATCTAATAAGGGTCACTACTTGTTACTTAAAACCTGCTTTTACCCTACCCATAAAAAAATCCGAACGAGTTTGATTCTCCATCAAGAATCAAACTCGTTCGGATCTTCCTTCAACTAAACTACTTTTGTCCAGCCTCTTTTATTTATTTCTTATCATTTGGATATACAAGACCGATTTGCTCTCGCACTTTATCCATCACATGCATTGTTAGATACGAATTTTCATAAGAATTTGTGTCCGATTCCATCTTTCCTTGCTTTAACAGCTCTACGAATTCATTTATTTCGTAGTACATAGCAGGGTAAGGCTGATCGACCGTTAACTCTTCTACCCGTCCGTCATTGTATCGAATTTCTACCTTTTCAGCAGTATGTATTTTGTCAATAATCATACTGCCTTTTTCTCCTTGAATTTCACTTGGTAAATGCGAATTTGTAATCTTAGAATACATGATGACCGCGTCGCGATCTTCGTACTCTAAAGCAACTGACCCTTCTCCATCTACTCCAGATTCTAGCATAAACGCCGTTGCCTTTATTTTATGAGGCCCTCCAAACAACGTAATCAGAGGATAAAGACAATATACACCTAAATCCATCAGTGAACCGTTGGCAAGCTCTGGCTTAAAGGCATTAAGCACGATACCTTCTTTATATTTATCATAACGAGAAGAATACTGACAGTAAGATGCCACGTATTTTCGAATTGGACCAACTTTATGTAAGTTCTCTTGAATCACTTTGAAGTTAGGAAGAAGGGTTGATTTCATCGCTTCCATTAGTAACACATTGTGATTCTTGGCTGTTTGAATCATCCGAGTTACTTCTGCTGCATTGGCTGCGAGCGGTTTTTCACACAGTACATGCTTGTTATTTTTCAAAAATAAGATAGCTTGTTCCGCATGATAAGCATTTGGAGTAGCAATATACACTGCATCAATTTCAGCACTCGCTGCCATTTCCTCCAAATCAGTAAATATATGAGGAATATCATATTTACCTGCAAATGCTTCTGCTTTTTCAATGGTTCGAGAATAAACAGCTGCAAGCTGAAAGTCGTCTACATACTGAGCTGATTCTAACAGTCGATCTGTTATCCAGTTTGTTCCTATTACACCAAAACGAATCATCTTTTCATCTCCTTTTTATCATCTATGTTGTATTGTATCGTTTTTAAAAAGAAAAACGAAGAAATAATAAAAAATCTATACCATTTTCCGTTGCTTTATATCTATTTTGTTCTATATAAAAAACAGCTCACAACAAATGTAAGCTGTTTTTTTATATGACTCAAACGTAAGCTTATGCTTTCTCACCCACTACAGCAAAACGTTCGTTTACATAGTTTTTATTCTCTAACTCATCTATTAAAGCAATCGCATAATCAGCATAGCTAATATAGCTTTCATTTTGACTATTTGTAATCACGTGATCTTTTCCTAATTGATAGGCTCCAGTGCGAGCACCTTCTGGGTCAAAAAAAGCGGCTGGGCTTAAATAAGTCCAATCTATAGTTGATTTTTCTAGTTCTTTTAAACCTTTGCCCATATTTGAAGCCGTTGGATAATAAGCTGCTGGAAAACCTTCTGTGCTCATTAAAGGCATTGTTTTTTCTTCATCTACAAATAAACTTCCTGCACCGCCCACTACTGCGAGTCGCGTTTGAACACCTTGAAATGCTTTAATAAGTGATTGTATAGACTCAACGTGCATCTGTTCACTTCCGGGAGGTGCATTAAATGCGTCTACCACAGCATCGAACTGTTCAATGTCTTTTGAAGTAATGACAAAAATATCTTTTTCAATTACGTTTGTTTGATTTTTTAGTTTAGAAGCATTTCGAACAATGGCTGTTACTTCATGTCCTCTCTGTTTTGCTTCTTCCATAATTAATTGACCTGCTTTTCCTGTTGCTCCAATAACGCCAATTTTCATTTTTATTCTCTCCTTTTATTTTTGTTGTAACCACAATAGTTACACATTACACAAAAAAATTTGAGCTTTTATAACACTGCTATTTCTTTTCAGCTCGTTGTAACCATTATAGTTACACGTTATTCAATTTGTCAACCTCACTATTCATTTTTTTACGAGATAAAAGATTTTAGGGATCGCTAAAAAATCCACAAAACAATAGCTTGTTTACTATTTCAAAATATTTACATATTTTCAACTTATTTTTATCTCAGAGTACTTTTTTATGAAAAAAGGTTTCTTTTTTATAAAAAAGTGTTATACTAGGTATATTATTTCTTGTTCGGTGTTAACAAATAGAAAGACTTTCTTTAAAGTGATTCTTATTGAAATTGAGCAGAGATAGTAATATATTCGTGGATTTTCCACACAGGAGGTACTACAATGGTACAAGGTAAAGTAAAATGGTTTAATGCAGAAAAAGGTTTTGGATTCATCGAAGTAGAAGGACAAGACGACGTATTCGTACACTTCTCAGCTATCCAAGGCGAAGGTTTCAAATCACTTGAAGAAGGTCAAGAAGTTACATTTGAAATCGAAGATGGAGCTCGTGGACCACAAGCTGCTAACGTTCAAAAGTAATTGATTAAGAAGCTGTCACTTTAGTGACAGCTTCTTTTTATGTCTATTTAACCAATTAAAATTTGATTTTCCTGCCAAAGATTAGTCAAGTTCGTATCCGCGAGCCGCTGATGCGTCTCTTTTACGCTAAGCCAGCGATGCTTGTTGAAAACAAAGCGAGTTTCAGGAAGTTCAGTCCATATTTCCTGTACAGACTGGACATTTAACAGAACAAAGTTTGCTTCGTTTCCTTCTTCCACTCCATACTTTTCTTTTCCAATCAGCCGGGCTGGTATACTTGTAATCATTCGGAGCAACTGCCGCTGATCATCTGGACTTCCCATATGTGCAGCATAGGCAGTTAGTAACCCTACTTGCAGCAAGTCTGCTTTTCCAAACGGATGAAAGGGGTCGTTCACGTTATCAGATGCAGTAGCAATCGGAATCGCTGCTTTTTGTATGTCGCGAATACGCGTTACGCCTCGTCTTACAATTCCTTTATCTTCTCTTCCCTGTAAATATAAATTAGAAGCAGGTAATGTGACAACTCCAATTTTCGCCTGTTTCAAAAGGTTTAAGATTTCTTTCACTTTTGCATCAGTCATTCCTGCAAGCGAACAAAGATGCCCCACTACCACTTTTCCTTCCATATTCAATTCAATTGTTCTATGAGCAATATTAATTATCGTATCAACAGATGGATCATCGCTTTCATCCACATGTAAGTCAAGAGGTTTATTATAGGCTTGAGCCAGCGAAAACAGAGCATCAATCTCTTTTTCTGGATTTCCAGCTAAATGAGGACAGCCTCCAATCGCATCAATTTCAAGGTCGAATGCTCGTTCAATTTTAGTCATCTTATGCATATCATCAATGTCTAAGTTAGAGAATAGCGGAACAACCTGCACATCCATATACGGGCTTAATTCATCTCTCACTTCGACAGCCGCTTGTAAACTTCGAAATAAGCTATCTTCTTCCATGCTGCAGTCAAAATCAATATGCGTTCGAATCGTAGTCGTACCGTTAGCTAATGCCTGCAAAGCAGTTTTTAACATTCGCTGCTTAATTTCTTCTTCTGGAAATGCCGGCAGGCTGCTGCTGTAATTTTTAATGGCTTCTTGAAGAGTTCCAGATAGATTGGGTACCTGAGGAAGCGAATGAGCTTTGTCTAAATGCATATGCATATCTACAAATCCTGGTAATAGTACACGCCCCTGTGCATCAAGTGACGTTTCTTTTCCTAACACGGCCGCGTGTAGCGGAAAAAACTCGTCACCTTCAAGATAACCGTTTTGTAAAACGATAGAAGTATACATTCCATTTGAAATTTTCACTTCAAAAAGAGCGTGATCGTGCATAATTGGCAAGCGAACATTAATTAAGTGAAGCAATATAATTCCCTCCTCAATTTTTCAACTTCTTCATTTTTCATAGACCGCTTTATCTTATTTATCATTTATTGTTTAAAGCATTAATTCGCCAAATTTCGCGAATCACCTTCTCTCTAAAGGCCTTTATTTACAGAGAAAAAAGCAAGAACAAAAAAAAAGGAGCAGCGTCCCCACGCTGCTCATCAAAGAAAAAATGCTAGAAAATAGATAGAATGTACTTCCCATGGTTAAATGAGGGCTTACAGATAAAGCTTCAGTGAGTGATTTCATGCTTTGCATCGCTATTCTCCCCAGAAAGCAATGCAGATACAAGCAAAAAATTTCCACCACTCGCTCACACTGTAAATAGACACATAAGAAAAAGCCCAAACAAAGGCAGGTCTCTCAAATACAATGAGCAAAAACCTACCCGCCTGGGCTTTTATCCCTTCGGTGTCATATCCACTTCTTTTCAAAAATGAATATGTGAATCGCTTGGACCAAACTTTCTACTAACGTAAAAATGGGAACCTAGATTCACTTTTTACTCATAGTCCTATCATTTACGGTGATAAGGTAGAAACGTCTGAGCCATATTCTCAAACATATATGAGTGAACCGTATTTAGCTTTTTCTTGTCTACAAATATACTATAGGTCTCTCTATAAGTCAAATATAAACGAATAATCTTTTTAATAAAATTATATATAGTTCGCCTTTTACAAAAGTTTACTTTTTTTAAAAGTTTGTTAAACTATCTAACACAGTAGTTGCATCTTCTTATAATCCTGCTTATACTTCGAACTACTTACATTATCTATAAAGGTCTTCACTCTGTTGAAGACAAAAAGCGATCTAGGGTTCCGTTTAACACATGTTAAAGGCTGGTCCGAGAGAGAGCGTACGGAACGGTCCGTATACACGGAAGGATAAAAGCCTGGGAGAATGACATCATTCTCCCAGGCTTTTCTTTTTTACTAGTATAAAATAGAGGAAAGAAGGGATTTATATGAACAACCAACCAGCGTTAAGTAAATCGCTAAAGGTATATCAAATTGTATTTTTGGGTCTTGCCTGGATGACTCCGATGATTTTCTTTACAGTTTACGGAGTAGCCTACGATGCGGCTGGAGGGCAAATGGTCCTTGCTTATTTAATTGCTTTTTTAGCTATCTTTTTTACCGCATATAGCTATAGCCGAATGGTAAAAGCATATCCAATAGCAGGATCTGCTTATACGTATACGAAAAAAGCTATACATCCTCGCCTTGGCTTTTTAGTAGGCTGGGCACTTCTTTTAGACTATATTTTCTCCCCTATTATCGCTATTTTAACATTTGGTATTTTTATGCATACAGAATTTCCTTCTATTCCTGTATACGTATGGGTCATTGTCATGAACATTATCTTAGCTTTAGTCAATATTGTTGGTATTAAATCTGTCGCTCGTATAAGCGGCATCTCTGTTGTAGTTCAGATTCTATTTATAAGTTTGTTTTGTTTATTTATCATCAAAGATATTGCAACAGGTCAAGCTAGTTCTTCTACTCTTTTTTCACTTCATCCTTTTTTGGCTTCAGATGTACCGTTTACGACTATCTTTTCTGGAGCTGCGCTCATTTGCTTTTGCTTTTTAGGATTTGATGCCGTTACAACAATGGCGGAAGAAACGATTCAACCAGAAAGGACCATTCCAAAAGCCATTTTTCTTATTGTTTGTATTGCAGCTGTTATGTACATCGCTATTTCGTATTTTACACAGATTGCCTATCCGGGATTCACATTTACTAATCCTGATAATGCTGCCTACACCCTTGTAAAATTAGTGGGCGGAAATCTTTTAAGCAGTCTATTTATTACGGTCTTAATTATCGCAACCTTTACTCAAGGAGTTTCTTCAGTCACAAGCGTGACTCGCTTTTTATATGCTTTAGGCCGTGAATCCGTGCTGCCTCAGAAGGTATTTTCATATATTCATCCAACGTTTAAAACGCCCGTGGTGAATATCTTGCTTGTTACCGCTTTTTCGTTTTTGGGAATGTTTATTGATTTAAACACAGCCGTTACTTTTGTCAGTTTCGGTGCCTTAACCGCTTTTACATTTGTTAATCTATCAGTCATTGCCCATTTTTATATTAAGTTAAAGAAACGATCGTTTACTGAAACAATACTTTATTTAATCTTCCCTTTGATAGGAGCGGCATTTATCGGATGGCTGCTCACACTGTTAAACAAAGACACTCTTTTGATTGGTGTCGCCTGGCTTACGGTTGGGTTTCTCTATTTATTTGTAAAATCTCGACTATCGGCTCCTTTTGTAAAGAGAGATCATTCAAAAGTGACGGTCCCTGAAAAATAAACTGAAAAATCAGTTTTTGTGTCAGGTATTCTAACAAACTGCTTGTCAACTTATTTTCAAACATACTATACTACGATTAATCGAAAGCCACAAATGGATAAAGGTTCTTACAGATGTTAAGAACAAAAAAGCTGTCTAGGGTTCCGTTTAACATACGTTAAAGACTGGTCCGAGAGAGAGCGATATGGCGCTATGCTGTATAACACGGAAGGATAAAAGCCTGGGAGACTACTCTCCCAAGCTTTTATCCTTTTTTTATTCTAAGGAGGTTATTTTATGAGTTATATCTGGAAGCAAACCATCCCAGCGGGCGGAAAATGGTCAGGACGAATTGGGAGAGGAAAATCAGTGACGTTTACCGCACAAGAATCCGGTGCAAACGCATCCCTACTATTGTACAACGCTTATGATTTAACGGAACGATACAACATGCCTGATACCTTAAAAGCTCAGCATACTGCTCATTTAACAAAAGGACACGTTCTGATGAGTGACAACGGCAGAGCATTTGCAAGCATCACTGCTGACACCACCGGCTGGCATGATACCATTTCAGGCTATACTACGCGCAGCTTCA
Source organism: Priestia sp. 179-F W1.4 NHS (assembly GCF_045369295.1). NCBI lineage: Bacteria > Bacillati > Bacillota > Bacilli > Caryophanales > Bacillaceae > Priestia > Priestia sp. 179-F W1.4 NHS. The sequence continues at coordinate 782,111 of NZ_JBIQFF010000002.1, forward strand.
CTCATCAAAAATACGGTGCATCTACTTATCAAGAATCCCGAAACGCATGGAGAAGGAATGGAGAAGAAAACTTCTCAATGGAGCTTCTGCGCAACGGTTTAACAACACGGGATTTAGTCCCTAATCTTAACTTATTTTCAAAAGTATACTGCGACGAAGAAGGCAATATGAATTTTGTTTCTTCTCATTGTAAAAAAGGAGATTTTATTACGCTTAGAACAGAAATGGATTTGCTTTTTGTACTGTCTAATACCCCTAACCCTTTAGACCCAAGTAAAACGTATCCTTCTGTTCCGATTGAAATAACCGTTGATGAAGCGGCTCCTGTAAGCTCAGACGACTACTGCTTGAATTTTAGGCCTGAAAATAAACGAGCGTTTGAAAACACATGGTCTTATGACCTATTGCTTGGAAATAAAACATTATCAACGATTTAAAAATGAAGGAGGCTTCTATAATGGCTGTATTTAACCGAGTGGAAAGTAGCAGAAAAATAGAGAACGCAATTTATGATGAAACGGTACTGGCTGGGGACGGCTGGATGCACGAACTTAAACCAGGACAAACGCTTAGAATAATAGATGTAAAAGGAAATCAAGCAGCGGATACGTTATTCTTTGATGCAGAAAATCCAGAGAATCATTACAGTGCAGTATCTACGATTGCTAATCAAGGAAATATTTATTTATCCACCGGCACAGTGCTGCTTTCTCAATCTGGCAAAGAACTAGTCAAAATTGTAGCTGACACGTGCGGACGCCACGATACTTTAGGTGGAGCTTGTTCCGCACAAAGCAACACCGTACGTTATGCACATGACACGCTTCCGATGCATAACTGCCGAGATACATTTATGCTGCAGCTATCAAAATATGATAGCCGCTACACTAAAAGAGATTTAGCACCGAACGTAAACTTTTTTATGAATGTACCTGTGACGCCAAGCGGCGGATTAACGTTTAATGACGGAGTGTCTGCACCTGGATACTATGTAGAAATGGAAGCGATCAATCCTACACTTGTATTGATCAGTAACTGCCCTCAGCTTAATAATCCGTGCAACGATTATAACCCTACCCCTATTCGCTTAGTTATTTGGGATTCATTATAAAAAGGAGTGTTCATCTATGTTTACAAAAGTATTAATTGCGAACCGAGGAGCAATTGCCGTTAGAATTGACCGAACATTACGACATTTTGGAGTGAAATCTGTGGCTGTTTATACAGAAGCTGATCAAGACAGCCTGCACGTTGATGAAGCAGATGAAGCCATTTTAATTGGCAGCGGCCCGGTCAAAGAAAGTTATTTAAACGAAGACCTTATTCTAGATATCGCAAAGAAAACAGGAGCAGAAGCTATTCATCCAGGCTACGGTTTTTTAAGCGAAAACGCGGAATTTGCTCGTCGCTGTCGAGCTGAAGGAATTGTATTTATTGGTCCTACACCTCAGCAAATGGAAATATTCGGATTGAAACATTCAGCTCGGGAAATTGCGCAAAAAGCGGACGTGCCTTTGCTTCCTGGTACACCTCTTATTACAGATGTATCAGAAGCTGTACGTGCTGCTGAAGAGATTGGCTATCCCGTTATGTTAAAAAGTACAGCTGGCGGCGGCGGAATTGGAATGCGTGTTTGCCAGGATGAAAAAGCGCTTCAAGCCGCTTTTGACTCAGTTTGCCATTTAGCACAAACAAACTTTAAAAACAGCGGTGTTTTTTTAGAGAAATACATTCAAAAAGCTCGCCATGTGGAAGTTCAAATCTTCGGGAATTCTTTTGGAGAAGTAGTGGCTTTAGGAGAACGCGACTGCTCTATTCAGCGAAGAAATCAAAAAGTAATTGAAGAAAGTCCAGCTCCAAACTTCCCTTCATATATACGGGAAAATATGCTGCAAGCAGCTACTCGACTAGCTAAAGAAGTGGGATACCGAAGTGCAGGAACAGTAGAATTTTTATATGACGCCGAAGCGGAGAAGTTTTATTTTTTAGAAGTAAATACTCGTCTTCAAGTAGAACACGGCGTTACAGAAGAAGTGTTAAACATCGATTTAGTAGAATGGATGCTTAAAGAAGCATGCGATGAGCTGGTAAACCTTCCTTCTTTGCTTCCTGTTCCTTCAGGTCACAGTATCCAAGCGCGTATTTATGCCGAAGATTGCTTAAATGATTTTCGTCCAAGCGGCGGGCAAATCGACCAAGCCATTTTCTCTAAAAGTGCTCGAGTTGAAACATGGGTGCGAGACGGCATTACTGTAACATCACTTTATGATCCTATGCTCGCTAAAATTATCGTTCATGGAAAAACACGAGAAGAAGCTCTTCTAAAATTGAGCGCTGTTTTAAAAGAGACGAGATTATACGGCGTTACTACTAATCTTCAATACTTGCAGGGACTGTTAGAAGAAAAAGCGTGTAAAACAGGCGATGTGTATACTCAAATGCTTAACTCATATACTCCGAGCGAACAAGCAATTGAAGTATTAGACGGCGGCGTTCAGTCCACTGTTCAAGATTACCCGGGACGCACCGGGCACTGGAATGTAGGAGTTCCTCCGTGCGGTCCAATGGATCCTTTTGCTTTTCGCATAGGAAACAAACTTCTCGGAAATTCACCGGATGCCCCGGGAATTGAAATGACTCTCCGAGGTGGCTCTTATAAATTTAGAGACAATGTATCTTTTTGTATTACAGGTGCCAACATGCAGGCTACATTAGACGGCGCTGAAATTCCCATGTATAAAACCATTCAAGCAAAGCCAGGGCAAATTCTTTCATTTGGTGAAGCAACCGAAGGAATGCGCACGTATTTACTGATTGGCGGCGGACTTGATATGCCTAAAATATTAGGCAGTTCTTCTACTTTTACACTAGGAAGCTTCGGAGGACACGGCGGAAGAGCACTTCGCACGGGAGATGTACTGCGTGTTTCTGACTACGCTCACGTTGAAAATGAACTTGCTCTTTCCTACCAGCCGACCATGTCTAAAGAATGGACAATCGGAGTGATTCCCGGCCCTCATTGTACAGAAGAGTTTTTGCAGCCAGAGTACTTGCAGCAGCTAACAGATACAAAATGGGAAGTTCATTTTAACAGCTCTAGAACAGGCGTTAGGTTAATAGGTCCCGCTCCTTTTTGGACGCGTGAAGATGGAGGAGAAGCCGGTTTGCACCCATCAAATATTCATGACAACGCCTATGCCATCGGCACCTTAGACTTAACCGGAGATATGCCTATTTTACTTGGCCCAGACGGTCCGAGCCTCGGCGGCTTTGTTTGCCCTGTTACGACTGCTTCAGCAGAGTTTTGGAAAATAGGACAGCTTCATCCCGGAGATAAAATTTCGTTTAAATTAATTGACCTTGAACAAGCTGAAAAACTCAAATGTATGCAGGAAGACTTTTTACAGCATATCGGAACATCCGCATCACTTCCTATGTTTACAAATCCAGTAGCACAGCCGCTCAAAAGCGATTATCCGCTGCTGATTAACGAAACGGAAAATAGACGCTTCCCATTTTCCGTCCGCTGCTCAGGCGATGCGAATATACTTGTGGAGTACGGAGAAATGGAGCTTGACCTGCTGCTTCGCTTCCAAGTGCATGCTTTAATGGAAGCTATTCAAAAGCGTAAGGATTTACCAGTTCTAGATTTAACGCCTGGTATCCGTTCTCTTCAAATTCATATTGATGCAACAAAGATGTCTATTCTTGAACTGTGTCAGCACATTTCAGCTATTGATCGCGCGCTTCCTCCTCTTGAAGAAATGGAAGTTCCGTCTCGTATTGTAAAACTGCCACTTTCATGGGATGATCCTGCGACTCAATTGGCTATTGAACGCTATCAGCAAAACGTTCGTCCAGATGCCCCCTGGTGTCCAAGCAATCTAGAGTTTATTCGCCGAGTAAACGGTCTGGATCACATTGAAGATGTGAAACGAGTTGTATTTGACGCTAATTATCTTGTAATGGGGCTTGGAGATGTATATTTAGGCGCACCTGTTGCTACGCCTCTAGACCCTCGTCACCGTTTAGTTACAACGAAATATAATCCCGCTCGTACATGGACGCCTGAAAATGCAGTTGGTATTGGCGGTGCGTATATGTGCGTATACGGAATGGAAGGTCCTGGCGGCTATCAATTTGTCGGACGCACGATTCAAATGTGGAACCGACTTCGTCAAACGGAAAGTTTTGAAGCAGGAAAACCGTGGCTTCTTCGTTTCTTTGATCAAATTCAATTTTACTCAGTAGAAGCAGATGAGCTTTTAAAACTGCGCGAAGATTTCCTTCGTGGGAGATTTGAAGCAGATATTACGGAGACAACGTTTAAACTTGGAGAATATTTAGATTTTCTTTCATCTATTGAAGAAAGCACGGCTGCTTTTCGTCACACCCAGCAGGCTGCTTTTCAAACAGAACGAGAAGATTGGAAAGCACTTGGCTTAGCTGAGTACGTCTCTGAACATGAAACGGCTGAAATTACGGAACAAGAACTGCCCGAAGGTACGGAAGCCGCGCGCTGTACAATGCCGGGAAGCGTATGGAAAGTTCTTGTTGAAGAAGGACAAAAAGTTGAAAAAGGCGATACGTTAATTATCGAAGAAAGTATGAAAATGGAGTTTCCACAGCTAGCACCTATGGATGGATATATCAGTTCTATTCATGTAAAACCCGGCGATGAAGTACAGGCTGGACAGCTGATTGCCGGTATAAAAGCCTTTTCTCCAATTACTCATTAAGGACGGTGGATACAATGAAAACAGTAAGCTTGCCTAAAACATTTTCGGTTCAATGGTTACGTGATATGTATATCAAAAAAGAATTAACTCCGGAAGATGTAGTACATCAAATTCTTACGCGTGTAGAAGCTGATAAAGACATGAATATTTGGATTACCCCTCCTACACTCGGTGAGTTAAAACCTTATCTCGATCGCTTAGCTACCCTAAGCCCTGAAGCGTTACCTTTATGGGGAATTCCATTCGCCGTTAAAGATAATATCGATGTAGCCCATGTACCGACGACAGCCGGATGTAAAGAATATACGTATATCCCTTCTGCACATGCTACGGTTGTTCAACGTCTTACTGATGCAGGTGCTATCCCTCTTGGAAAGACCAACTTGGACCAATTTGCTACAGGGCTGGTCGGTACACGAAGCCCTTACGGCGAAACGCACAATGCGTTAAAGTCCGAGCTCATTAGCGGCGGATCGAGCTCAGGGTCAGCTGTATCCGTAGCTCGCGGGCATGCTGCTTTTTCTTTAGGCACCGATACAGCAGGTTCAGGACGCGTTCCAGCCGGTTTAAACCGTTTAATTGGCTATAAACCTTCCCTCGGAGCGTGGCCATCTGCAGGTGTAGTTCCGGCGTGTAAAAGCTTAGACTGCGTCACTGCTTTTGCTCATGAATGGAGTGACGTACTGCTCGTAGATTCTATTATTAGAGGAGTAGACGATCAAGATCCATGGTCACGCTCTGTTGTTCGGGCTTCTTCGGCTCTCCCTGAAAAAATTTGTATGGTAAAAGAACCGCTCTCATTTTACGGACCCTTTGCTGAACAGTACGAGGAAGCATGGAAGCAAGCAGTGAAAAAGATTGAAGATTTATCTATTCCCATCGAATACATTGACGGCTCGTATTTAAATGAAGCAGCTGCTTTATTATATGACGGCCCTTACGTAGCGGAGCGCTGGGCTGACTTAGGAGAATTTATTACTTCTCATGAAGAAACAGCATTTCCTGTAACCGAGCAAGTCCTTCGTTCAGGAGCTAAATCAGAATATGATGCTGCTGCTTTATTTCAAGCTTCACATAAGCTTCAATCCTTTAAACACCAAGCATATCATCAGCTTAAAAATGCTGTTCTTGTTATGCCGACAGCAGGCGGGACGTGGACGCGGGAACAAGTAAGAGAAAATCCAATTGAAACAAACAGTGACATGGGGCGTTTTACAAACCATTGTAACTTGCTCGATTTATGTGCTGTCTCTCTTCCATCTCAAGATGCAGATCTTGATTTACCGTTTGGCATTTCATTTTTCTCTACATTGGACGGGGAACAATTTATTTGTGGGCTTAGCGAATTGTTTTTAAATGGTGAACGAACGGTTGATTCAAAAAAAGATACAACCTTAGTAGCTGTTTGCGGTTTGCATATGCGCGGGTTTCCACTTGAATTTCAAATGCGTGAACACGGAGCTTCATTCGTACGAAAAGACCAAACCGCTCCTTATTACCAGCTTTTTAAACTGCCTACTTCTCCAGCAAAACCGGGGCTGTTGCGAACACATCAACAAGGAGAAAAAATTGAAGTTGAGCTTTGGGAAATGCCTTTATCACTGTTCGGTTCTTTTACCGATTCTATCCCTTCTCCTCTTGGACTAGGCAAAATCACTCTCGAAGACGGCAGTGAAGTAGCGGGTTTTCTTTGTGAAGCTCATGCGACAGAAGATGCGGAGGATATTACGTCTTATAGAAGCTGGCGGACTGTTTATAGTTGAATAAAAGAGCTGCCTCTAAGTCAGGGTTTCGACTTAGAGGTGGCTCTTTTGAGTTATAAAAACCTTACTATAAAAGCGCTCTTATTTTAAGGAATCACTTATTTGGTCCGGTCTTTTTTATGTACTTTTTCTCTTTTTCATCCACCAGCCTGCACCAACTATCACTCCGATTATAAGAATAACAAATATTAAACGGTCTACATCATGCAAATATTTTTGGATTTTTTCAATATCTCCAAGTCCTCCTACATAGAGCAAAAAAACAAACCACGGAAAAATGCCTAAGGTGCTGTATAAAACAAAGTCCTTAGATTTGATTTTACTAAGGCCTGCCAAATAGGTTATATAGTTTGCGATACTGATGGGACGAGAAATCGTAATACTCCATTTTCCGTATTTATGAAACCATTTTTGGGCACGCTTTATATTTTTTTCACCAAACCAGCGTTTGGTAATAGATTCAAACCTGTATCCCATCACGAACGGAATATAGTTGAATGCGATATAAATAACGGTATTGACAGCTGAAACAATAAGGATTTTCCATATTGAAAGCTGCAGCACCGAGCCAATGAGCAAAATCGATAACGTACACGGAAAAGGAATTGCCGCAGCTTCGATTGCTGTAGCAATAAAGATGCCCACTATGCCTAAATTTTGTACAAAATCAATAAACCCTTGCACCTTTTTTCTCCTTTCAATCATACAAATTTCACGTTCTTTCATCATAACTCAAACTATTCAAAATTTCACGATTTCAAAGCAATTTTACTAGTAAAAAAAGCTCATACGCACCCGTTTGCTATATTTGATTATCTTCTATCATATGCAGTTCATAAATGAAGTAACGCAAAAAAAACCAAAATAGCAGAAAAAAACCAAAATAGCAGAAAAAAACTCTTTTATTAGTTGTAATAAAAGAGTCTTTTCTGTCCTGTTATTATTTAATTTTAGCAATGATTTTCCCTTTCACATGGCGTTTTGAAAGCTCTTCTAATGCACTTGGCACTTCTTTTAACGAGATGATGCGCTCAATCATCGGAGCTACTTTCTTCTCTGCTACTAATGCTAAAAGCTCATCGCCCATTTTTGCTAAATCCGCTTGCGCCATCATGTCATCAATGTGGTGTGCAGCATTTAAAGCTACTTCATGATAAGAAATCACCTTTGTAAAAGGCTTTACTTTTGTATAGTCAGGTGCACCAGCAATATGTGCTAAATGTCCTCTATAGGCAATCATATCTAAAGAATCCGTTGCGTTCTTTGCGCTCACCGTGTCAAGCACAGCATCTACGCCGCGGCCATTTGTCAGCTCCAATACTTTTTCTGCGACGTTTTCCTCGCGATAATCAATTACATAATCAGCTCCTAACGACTTCACATACTCATGATTATGTGCTGAAGCTGTTGAGAAAACGGTTTTTCCAGCGTTTTTAGCAAGCTGCACGCCAAAGCCCCCTACGCCTCCAGCTCCTCCATGAATTAATATGGTTTGAATATGGTTCATTGGAAGTTTACGAAATAGTGCTTCATACGCCGTGTAACCTGCAGTAGGCAAAGCAGCAGCTTCTTCAAATGTAACAGCATCAGGAATGCGCGAAATTGAATGAGCAGTTGTGACCGCATATTCAGCATATCCGCCTTTTTTCATAAAGTCCCCGTGATAGACAACGCGGTCTCCTTTTTTCCAGTCAACTACTCCTTCTCCAACTTCATCAATTGTCCCAGCTACATCCAAACCTAGAATGTGAGGATATGTCCAATGAGGATTTCCGTTAGTAGCCGTTTTATAATCCACTGGATTAAGTCCCACTGCATGAACTTCAACTACTACTTCTCCTTTATTTGGAAGAGGTTTTTCTATTTCTTCTACTTTCATTTCTGTCCATTTATTTTTATCTTGCAATAATAATGCTTTCACAGTCTAACTCTCCTTTTTAAATCATTTGCTTAGCGTTACTTTTATTATTTTATCTAAAAATGATTTGCTTACTATTTTTATTTTAAAGAGAGCTTGTCTATAATACAAATTAGAAAATAAATAGATATCCATAAATAAATTTATAAGAAAGGATAGCATAAATGATTGATTTTGAATGGTATCGCAGCTTTATTAGCATTTACAAATATCGATCCGTTTCTGAAGCAGCCAGAGCGAGGATCTTAACGCAGCCGGCCATGAGTCAGCACTTAGCTGCTTTAGAAGCTGAAATAGGCGAAGGTTTATTTATCCGTGCACCAAGAAAGATGATTCCAACAGAAAAAGGTAAAGAACTGTACACGCGTATTGTCCCGTTAATTGAAAGTCTAGAAGCTGCTTCAATTGAATTAAAAATGACCGCTTCATCTCCCGACGCGCTGCCGGTCGTAAAAATTGGTTCTCCCGTAGAGTATTTTACCGAACAAGCTTTAGAAAGAATAAAAGATGCAGGTATCCGCTGCTACAGCCAGTTTGGTATTGCTTCTGTTTTACTTGAAAAGATACAAAGCGACGAAATTGATATTGCGATTACAACCCAAAGATTGCAAATACCAGGAGTCGAATATACGGTCATTGAAGAAGAAGAGTTTGTCTTAACCGTCCCTCCTTCTTTTGAAATGACACCCAATGAAGACATAGAGGATTTTTTATACAATCAGCGGTGGATTAGCTATGGCCTTGAACTTCCTATTATCAGGCGTTTTTGGCGACAGCATTTTAAAAAACGGCCTGAAATTCAGCCTCATCATGTGATTCCAAATCTTCAAACGGTGTTAAAAGCCATTCAGCATCACATGGGAATCAGCCTGCTTCCCCGCTATTTGATTCAAGAAGCGCTCCAAGAAAAAAAGGTGAAAATCGAACTTGAACATTTAGCGGTAAAAAATCAGATCTTTCTTGCTTATAAACTTAAGCATCGAGATCATCCAGTCATTCAAAAAACGATACGCTCGTTAAAAAAAGAAACGAACCACTAATCAAACATCTTGATTAATGGTTCGTTTTTCATCTCGTCTAAAATCATTTTGTCCCAGTCTCTTCTTTTTTTGACAGCTGCTGTGCTGAATCTACTCCTACGAGATCTAAAAAGAAAATAAAAATAGGAATACCAAGAATCAGCCCCCATACGCCCAAGAAATGTTCACCAAATACTAAAATGATAAACGTAATGAATGTTGGCAAGTTTGTTTTAGATGACATAAGCTTTGGATTTAATACATAGCTTTCAAGTGCGTGAAGTACTACCACCATAATTAACACAGATAGTACTTTTACACCGCCTCCTAAACTGTAAGCGATTGTACAAAGCGGAATGAGTGAAACAAATACCCCAAGAACCGGCACTAGCCCTAGTAGAAAGACCATAACGCCAAGCGCAAGCAAATTAGGAAACCCTAACACCCACAGGGCAATAACGGATAAAATGCTGTTCACAAAAGCGATAATAAACTGAACTTCTATTACCTTGCCGAAGGAATTAACAAATTTTCTCCCCAAATAGCCAGCTTCTTTGAAAAACCAGCCCAGCCTAGATTGTTCCAGTTGGACAAATAATCGGTGAATCCGCGACTTTTCAAGTAAAAAGAATAGGCTTAACAAGAGTGCTAAGAAAACTTGTGCACTTACTTTTCCAATATTAGATAAATAGCTGTATACTAAATCAATATTCTGCTGAATATTTTCTGGTGATTTAAATCTCTTTAGATTATCGATAATATAGGTGACGAATGTATTATCAGGGGGGTGCTTGTAAAAATACATCAGCTTCTGTACAAGCTCAGTAACTTGCGTCATAATAACCGGGATATATACATATCCTACAATACCGAGAGCACCAATCAGTGCGATATAGATGACGATGAGTATAAGCGTTGAATTAAGCGGAAGCTTTCTTCTTAACGTTTGTTGAAGACGACCAATTAAAAAGGTAAAAATAAACGTAAATAACAGCAGCTGAAGCATACTTCTAATGCTGACAAGTAAAACTGTAATAATAATAAGCGTAATGATGCGAACAGTAAGTTTGTTGTGAAGCCAACTTCTTGCAATATTCATGAAACCTTCAATTCTCCTATCTCTCTTTTTCCCAAGTCATTTGTATACATATAAATAAAACGGATACGCTAGACGCTCATATCCGCTTTCGCTATATATAGTGTATCATTTAATATTCAAATTTTACTATATTTCAGCGCTTTTTAGTATGTCTTTATTTTCTCTCCGCTATTCTTTTTCATTTTCCCATACATTATGATAAATTAGCTTGTCTAAATCCCTTCTTTTTTCCCAGTTAGCTTGTTCTAAGATTGGTTTCTCAGGGTATTTATCTGTATAGCCAATTGACATGAGCGCTACAGGATCAATATGAGGAGGAATATGTAAAATGTCACGTACATCATTTTTTTTATAAAAACTTACCCATCCCATTGCCAGTCCTTCTGCATATGAAGCAAGCCACATATTTTGAATCGCACACGCAGTTGACATCATATCAGTTTCTGGAATTGAGTTTCTTCCGAGAACATGAGAGCCCCCTCTTGTTGGATCACACGTTACGCAAATAGTTAACGGCGCTTCTTTTAATCCTTGAATCTTTAGCTCTAAAAAATCTTCTTTCTTTTCACCTTCATAATGAATAGCCAGTGCTCTTCTCTCTTTATCTGCTGCCCAGGCAAGTTTATTTTTCACTTCTGTATCAGATACTAATATAAAATTCCAAGGCTGCATAAACCCGACGGAAGGTCCGCTGTGAGCAGCCTGTAGAATGTTATAAACCGTTTCATTCGGAATCTCATCAGACAAAAATGTGCGTACATCTCTTCTTCCGTAAATCGCTTTGTATACCGCTTGCTTTTCGTCGTTTGTAAACGAATTCATCTTTTTCAACCTCCATTAAACTCTTTTTTTAACTATTTTTCTAAAAAAACATTAAAAAAATGTGATCCAAACTTTATGTTTTCTCGTATTACTATATGAATCTATCATAAAGGAGGTTGCAAACATGTTCAACGACGTTTTAATGAACTTATTTAACGCGGTAAGCAGCATCATTAACACAATTGGATAATTTGATTGTACATATTGAGTAAGAGAGGAGGCATATTACATGCTAAACGAGGTACTTATGAACTTTTTTAACGCAGTAAGCAGCATCATCAACACAATCGGATAAAAAAAGCACAAAGAAAAGGGTAACTGCCATTACCACCGTCTTTATGCTTGACTAGTTCAAAATCATATATTTTACAATAAAAAGAACTCTTTGATTAGGAGTTCTTTTTACTTATCCTAACATGTTCCTTTTTATTTGTATATATACCTTGCCATTTCAACAGATTCACTTATATGTTGCAAGCATACACGTAGGTTTGCAGCTCGTAGTGCAGTTCTTTTAAGTCTTCGGCTGCTTGAGTCAATAACTTCTTTCGCTGAGCTGTATACACATCTAGAATCGCTCTTTCTACTTTTACCTTTTCTTCATATAAAATATCTAACTTATCTTCATTTCCTTCAAGGGAAATAGGCTTTAACATAGCAAATTGATAAATGGGTTGTCCATAATCCAATTTTGTTAAAATAGAACCTACTAATACATCCTGCGAGCATTCATATACGAAGTTTAACAGCGTACTTAATTCTTCTAGACGAGAAATATCCAGCTCTGCATTTTCATTGATCACAGTCCCTATATATTGAAAGCACTCTTCTTCTAACTCATTGTAAATAGTTGTGATGCGGTGCAGTACTTCATTCAACTTCATAAAGTTCCCCCTTCACACACGCTTCTTGATACAACCATATGACAAAACTTGGTGTTTTATACTAACGAAAAAGCGAGGAATATAAACCTCGCTTTTTCTCTTTATCGATACATACTGGCAATGTCTTCAATAAACATAAGCGGTTCTTCTTCTGTTAGTTGTTTAATTGGAGAATAATCCTCTCCACCAAAACTTTGATCTATGTCTTCAATAAACGAAGAAACTTCTTCTGACTCTTCACGATTAGCCGGCACTTCGTATTTCTGTAATTCTGTACGGTGCACGACGGATAAAATATGGCGAGGAAATTGCTGCTTCGTTTTTCCAAAACAGTATACCGGCTTGTGTTTCAAAAAGCGTTCTACTTCCTCTTGCCGGTTATAAATGCTTCCATGATCACCCCAAGCTACCACAACTAGTTCAGCATCTTCCACAGCCTTTTGAATATATTCACCTGTTCTTGTTCCAACAGCTTCTTCTTTTGAAAGCATGCGTAAAAACGAAACATGATCGGTTTGATAGCTGAATAAATAAACGATTTCTAAAACTCCAAATCCCCACTTTTGCGCCAGTCCTATGCATTTGGATACAGCTGTATCATCGCTGTATTCATACGTATTTTCTGGAAAGGACAAGATAAACGTAAGTTTACGTTCGTTTACTTCACTCCATTTGCATAATAGAGAATATTTGTATGTGCCTGTTTCATCAAAAATAACTTCTTTTTTCACTGCTTCCATCCCCCTGCCTTCTTACAATCTTGTTACTTATCTATTGCAAATGAGCTAAGCAGTAATCGTAACCTTGACTGTTAAAAGTTTTATTTTATATGTATTTCAAAATCAGGCCTTCATGACAACTTTTCTGCCATTTTTTCAAAAAGCATTTTTTTCTTCTATACATGCTTTTTACAGCTAGTGAACATTCACATATACATCTTTCCTCTTTTCGGACCTCCAGTCAAAATAGATAAAATCAAAAGAATGGTCTATAATAAAGAAATAACCAATGAACTTTTCACTCATGTTTTTGACCGTTACGGATTTTTCTCAGCAGGTATGTTCAAAACTGATCCTCTGAGAAAATAGAAGATAAATTTGTGTAAAGAAAGGATTTTGTAAATGGCTACTACACACACATTTACAAGAGGAGAAGAAATTGCAAATGCGATTACACACGGCGTTGGAGCCGTACTCAGCATTGTGGGATTAACGCTTTTAATCGTACTTTCTTCGTTAGAAGGAACGCCTTGGCATGTTATCAGTTTTACTATTTACGGAGTAACCATGCTGCTTCTCTATGTCTCCTCTACGCTTGTCCATAGCTTTCCGGAAGGTAAGGTAAAAGATCTTTTTGAGATATTTGACCACTCTTCTATTTATTTGTTTATTGCCGGTACGTACACTCCATTTTTATTTATCGCAGTAAAAGGAACCACCGGCTGGACGCTTTTTGGAATTGTATGGGGCATCGCTCTTGCAGGAATTGTATTCAAAGCTTTTTTTGTGAAGAAATTCCTTTTTATTTCCACCATTCTTTACGTATTTATGGGATGGATGATTGTGTTTGCGTGGGATTCGTTAACTCAAAACATTGCCCATCAAGGAATTGTCCTTCTTGTAGTTGGAGGCGTGTTGTATACAATCGGAGCCGTTTTTTACGTATGGCGAGGATTTCGTTTTCACCATATGATTTGGCATATGTTTGTTCTTGGCGGAACCGTACTTCACTTTTTAGCAATCATTTTATATGTATTGCCTATAACCAATTAAAAAAGGGCCAGAAGGCCCTTTTTTAATTGGTTATAGAATTTCTTACCACAGTTTTGCCATTTGAGTCACAAGCGTATAGACTCCTAGCACAGCCATAATAACGACCACAAAACCGCCAAAAACGGTAAGCCAAGTCGGATGCTTGTAATCCCCTACTATCTTCTTTTTATACGCCGCTATAAGCATTGTACCGAGTGTAATAGGTAAGATTAACCCATTTAATGCTCCAGCTAAAATGAGCAGCGTGACCGGCTGACCAATCGTTAAGAAAACCAGGGTTGAAATCGTAATAAATGCAATGATAATCCAGTTTTCATATTTCTCAATCTTTTTGCTGAAGGATTTAATAAAGGAAACCGATGTATATGCCGAACCAATAACTGAAGTGATAGCCGCTGCTGCCATGACGACACCGAATAATTTATAGCCAATATCCCCTGCGGCTAACTGAAAAACAGAGGCTGGTGGATTATCGGGATTCAGTTTTAACCCTTGACTCAACACACCCAATGTCGCCAAAAATAGAAAAATTCGAATGATCGAAGCGATCGTAATGCCGGATACTGCTCCTCTTGTTACTTCCGGAATCGCGGCTTTTCCTTTGATTCCTGCATCTAATAAACGGTGACCTCCTGCAAATGTAATATATCCTCCTACCGTTCCTCCTACAAGAGTAACAATCGCCATTACGTCAATGTGATCCGGCCAAAATGTTTTAGATACCGCTTCTCCTACTGGCGGAGCGGAAGAAACCGCAACATACACCATTAAAATAATTAATATTCCGCCCATTAATTGAGCAAAACGATCCATTAATTTTCCGGCTTCTTTGACTAAAAAGATGGCAATAGAAATAATGGCTGTAATAACTGCACCAACTTTAGGAGAAATACCAAATAGCGCATTGAAGCCAAGACCCGCTCCTCCTACATTTCCAATATTAAATGCTAAGCCTCCGATTACAATTAAAATAGCAATAAATAGACCGAGACCTGGGAAAACACTGTTAGCAATATCCTGTGCTCTTTTTTCTGAGACGGCAATAATACGCCATACGTTTAGCTGAACGCCAATGTCTAATAAAATCGACAGTAAAATGACAAAACCAAAACTTGCGGCGAGAGCTTGTGTAAAGACAGTTGTTTGAGTTAAAAAACCTGGACCCACTGCTGAAGTAGCCATTAAAAATGCTGCTCCGAGGAGCACGCTCCAGTTGCGTTCTTTTTTCATGATGTCACCTCATTGTGGTTGAATAATGATTTGTTCTTCTTTTAGCTTGTCACAAATAGCTTTGGCAAATTCAACAGCATGTGCACCGTCTCCATGAATACAGACGGTATCTGCCTTAATCGGAATCTCTTCATTTTGCACAGTGAATACTTTCTTTTCTTTGACCATTTTAATTACTTGAGAAATAGCTGCTTTCTCATCTTGAATCACGGCGTTTTCAACGTTTCTCGGCGTCAGCATGCCGTTCTGTTGATAGGTTCGATCTGCAAATACTTCCTGAGACGTACGCAAGCCGATTTCGTTTCCAGCTTTAATCGATTCACTTCCAGCAAGACCATATAGAATAGCTTCCTCACTAACATTATAAACAGCTTCAGCAATAGCTTTAGCTATGTCTCGATCCCCTGCAGCCATATTATATAAAGCGCCATGAGGTTTCACATGATGAAGGGCCCCTCCTTCTGCACGTATAAAAGCTGAAAGAGCCCCCATTTGATACACCATCAAATCATAAGCTTCTCGAGGCGTAATTTTCATATATCTACGTCCAAATCCAGCTAAATCTTGCAATCCGGGGTGCGCGCCGATCGCCACATTTTCACTCAAAGCCAGCTTTACTGTTTCTCTCATAACCGAAGGATCTCCGGCATGAAAGCCACAAGCAATGTTTGCTGACGTTACATAGCGTAAAATTTCTTTATCATTTCCTAATCTATAGTTCCCAAAGCTCTCCCCTAAGTCACAGTTCAAATCAACGGTAGCCATTTTCTTCCCCCTTATATTTTCATTCGAAGTGCTCTTTTAATATGATTGATTTTCTTTTCCTGCTCCATATATAAATGCTGCGCTTCATCCAGTGAAACGAATTGAAAAGAAACCTTTTGCCCTGGAGAAACTTGTGCCAGCGCCGAAAAATCGGCAGTTGCTACCTGCCCGATTCTAGGGTATCCTCCTGTCGTTTGATGATCTGCTAATAAAACAATGGGCTGTCCTTCTTTTGGTACTTGAATTGTACCAAACGTCACAGCGCTAGAAAGCAGCTCCTTTTCCTGCTGAAAGATTAATTTCTTTCCTTTTAGCCTATAGCCCATTCGGTCAGATTGCGGCGTAACGTCAAATTCTTGATTAAAGAAATGTTGTTGACTTTCTTTCGTAAACCAATCAAATTCCGCACCTTTCATTGTGCGGATAATAGGCGTCTCGTATGAAGGAAGAAGTTTAGGATGAATGGTCCAAAAAGCCTGCTGAAAAGAGCGGTCCGTTTGCTTTTTCACCAGTTTCTTTATAATTGCTTCCCCTATTTCTGTAGGAGGATGGCTTAATACTTCGTCACCTGACTGTAATGCTTTACCGTGCAGCCCTCCTATCCGAGCGCGAAGCGAAGTAGATGTACTTCCCATAACTGCAGGAACGTTAAAGGCACCGGAAACCGATAAATAAGAACGGCAACCTAAAGTCGGAACACCAAACTGCAGCACGCTCCCTTTTTTCACATATAAAGGCCGCCACATCTTTACGGCTTCATCATTAACAGTTGGCGATAAATCCCCTCCTGTCAGGGCAATTAAAGCATCTTGCTGAAATTCAATTTTTGGTCCCATTAACGTAATTTCAATAACCGGCTGATTTTCTTGATTTCCTACTAATAAGTTGGCAATCCTTAAAGCAACTTTGTCCATTGCCCCGCTGACAATCATGCCGTCCTTTTGATATCCATGTCTGCCGATATCTTGAATCGTTGTTAATAAACCAGGACGCATCACTTTAATACTCATCTTCATCCACCTCCTTTTGTGCTTCATATTCCGTTTCAGAAATGGAAACAAATCGGATACGATCACCTGCTTGAAGTAAGCTTGGCGAGTTTTTTTCTGGGTTAAATAGTGTAAGAGGAGTACGCCCGATTAACTGCCATCCTCCAGGTGTTTCAATTGGGTACACGCCGGTTTGCATTCCTGCGATGCCAACTGACCCTTTTGGGATGCTGTTTCTCGGTGATTCTTTCCTTGGAGTCGCAATTTTTTCACTCATCCCTCCTAAGTAAGGAAAACCAGGAGCAAAGCCTATCATATACACCAAATATTCTCCGTTTGTATGAATGGAGATAACTTCATCAGGCGTTAATGAATGAAAAGCAGCTACTCTCTCTAAGTCCGGGCCGTACTTTCCTCCGTAACACACCGGAATATCAATTTGTCTAGCGACCGCTTCAGATTTTTCTTCCTGGCGGAAAAGCAGTTCTTCAATATATGTAGATATTGCTGTGTAAGGATTTCTTCTTCCTTTTTCACTCATTATCCAAGGATCATAATAGATTGTAACCGTCGTAAAAGCCGGCACATATTCAATCATTCCCTTACATAATGATTGCTCTAGCACCTCAGTAAATTGCTGAATACGTTTATGTATACCGAAATTAATTTCGTCTCCAAATGAAACGACAATGCCGCTATCACCAAGAGGATAAAGTCGATAATCGTTACTCATTCCGTCTCCTCCTTTTTACTTAGTATTGTTTGAGCAGCTCCCTTTAATGCTGTAGTTAGACAGTTTTATTAGAATTACTAATGAAGTTATCATTTTCAAATAACATTTTCTTATATATCTAATAAAAAAAAGATCAATAAATCTGTATACCGTATGAATAACATTATACAAATATAAAATAATCTTATGTTCTACTAAAACAAACTCTAAATAAAAATTCAACCTTTTTAGAATTTTATCGTCAAAAGGATCACGTTTTTTCAGTTTTCCCCATAAGAAAACTGCTTTGTTTTTTATACCAAAGCAGTTTTTTGTAAACATCTACAAAAAGGAAAAACTCATGGGCAGTGAACCATTATATACCTCTGCGAGCAAAATCCACAAAACGAAACTTATCAAGACGATGACGTGATTCCGTATACTGAAAAAGGCTTGCATCTTCTAGATACACATAGTTTCTTACTACCACAATATGTTTATAATCTTTCAAATCTAAGTAACATTTATCTTCGTCCGTCAGCTCGTCAACGGAAATTTCTTTTTTAGCAAAGCTGATTTTCAGCCCAAGATCTTTTTCTAAGTATTCATAAATAGAGCCTTTGCATATGTCTTTTGTGAGGTGAGGAACATATTTTTTATGAAAAAAATCTTTATCTAAAATAATTTTTTCTCCATCGATTTCACGTGCTCGAACTACTTTCCATATGAGATCTTTTTTCGTTGCGCCAAGCTGTGTGCACAAATCTTGATCAGCCTTGATTAATTCAAACTCTTTTACAATAGTAGTCGACGTATGTCCTAGCTTTTCCGCGACTTCTTTGAAGCTAACAAGTCCTGATACTGGAAAATCAAAGCGTGATACGTCTAATACAAAAGAACCTTTTCCTTTCATTTTTTGAATGTACCCATTTTGCGAGAGTAAATTTAACGCTTTGCGTATCGTTTCACGAGACGTTTGATACTGTTCAACAAGCTCATTTTCAGAAGGAAGTTTTGTATTAGGACGCCAGTCACCGCGTTTAATTTTATCGACTAACTGTTCGTAAATGCTGATAAATTTATTTTCTTTCAATTGCCATCACCTATTTTACTTTCTATATATACCCAATTGTATAAAAAGAACGATAGATTGTCACCCATCGTTCTTTTCACTTTTTCTCTATTTTTTTAAATGATACACGATTGATTCATACGGCCGAAGTAAGACTCGCTTGAATTCCTTTGGTGAATCTTCGTAGTTAGACAGCAATATTTCACTATGATATCCTTCAAAAGTTAGATTTTCTGGCAGTTCAAAGGCTGTTTCGCTGCCGTAGAAATTGTTTATCACGAGCAGCTTTTCATCTGCTCCATTTCGGATATAAGCGAAAATCTGCTCGTCTTCTCCAAGAATCAATTCATAGTTTCCATAGGTGATAATCTCGTACTGCTTGCGCAGTGCAATAAGCTTTTGATAAAAATAAAAGATTGAATCTTTATCCTCTAACGCTTTTTCTACATTAATTTTACGGTAGTTATCGGCCGGATTAATCCATGGGTTTCCTTTTGTAAAACCTGCATTCGGCTTATCGTTCCATTGCACCGGTGTACGGGAATTATCTCTTGATTTATGTTTTAAAATTTCCAAAATTTCATTTTCGTCCATTCCTTGTGCACGTTTTATTTCATACACATTTAATGACTCCACATCTCTATATTCATCAATAGAGGAAAACTTCGGGTTTGTCATACCTATTTCTTCGCCTTGATAGATATAAGGCGTTCCCTGCATCAAATGAATCGTTGTAGCGAGCATTTTAGCAGATTTATTATGATAGAGTTCGTCGTCTCCATAGCGTGAAACAACGCGAGGCTGATCATGGTTGCACCAAAATAATGCATTCCATCCCCCACCTTTATTCATTTCCGTTTGCCAAGTTGATAGAATCTCTTTTAATTTAATAAAATCAAAATCTGCTAGGGCCCACTTTTCTCCATTCGGGTAATCGACTTTCAAATGATGAAAATTAAACGTCATACTAAGCTCGCGTCGGTCCGGATGAGAGTACTGAATACAGTGGTCAACGGTTGTGGACGACATTTCTCCAACGGTCATACTATTATATTTTGAAAAAACTTCTTGATTCATTTCCCGCATATATTCGTGCACGCGAGGACCGTCGGTGTAGAATTTCCGGCCATCTCCTGGTGCAACGGAACCGTCATCATCTAAAAAACGCTGATCTTTTGAAATTAAATTAATAACGTCCAGACGAAATCCATCTACTCCTTTTTCAAACCAAAACGTCATCATATCATACACGCTGCGGCGCACACGCTCGTTTTCCCAGTTCAAATCCGCTTGCGTAACATCAAACAAATGCAGATACGATTGTTCTGTGAGGTTATCATGCTCCCACGCGGATCCCCCAAATTTTGAAACCCAATTCGTCGGAGCACTTCCATCTTCTTTTTGATCTTTCCAAATATAAAAATCTCTGTACGGGTTATCTTTCGATTTTTTAGCTTCTTGAAACCATTCATGTTCAGTTGATGTATGATTAACGACAATATCCATGATGACTTTAAGACCCCGCTTATGCGCTTCTGTTACTAAAAGATCAAAATCCTCCATTGTTCCGTATTCTTCTTGAATAACAAAATAATCACTTATATCATATCCATTATCCCGCTGCGGCGATTTATAAATTGGGGTTAACCAAACAACATCTACGCCAAGCTTTTTCAAATAATCTAGCTTTTCAATAATTCCAGCTATATCACCCACGCCGTTGCCAGTCGTATCATAAAAACTTTTTGGATAAATTTGATAAACAACAGATTTTTTCCACCAAGGTTCTTGCATTTTTAACACCACCATTTAATTCTTTGAATTATGTTGAAACGAGTCTGTACCCGCGACAGTTGATGTAACAGTTGATTTTTTCTGAAGCTTTCCGAGCGTTAACGTTAAAAGAAACGGCACTACAATTACGATTATCATTCCAATAATAAAAGGCGGCCAGCTCTGTGGAACAATTGATAACGGAGCAGGGATACCCGCAATTCCTACCGACGCTGCTTTCACTCCGGCTACAGATATGACAACACCGGCAATAGCAGAACCAATCACTGCAGAAATAAAAGCAAATCTAAAACGCAAATTCACACCAAACATTGCAGGCTCCGTAATGCCAAGCCACGCTGAAATCCCTGACGTTAAAGACAATCCTTTTAATTTCTCATCATTTTTTGAAAGAATCATTATTGCAAAAGCCGCAGAGCCCTGTGCAATATTCGATAATGCTACCATTGGCCATAAGAACGTACTCCCTACGCTTCCAATCAGCTGTAAATCTACGGCCAAAAATGTATGGTGCATCCCTGTAATAACAAGAGGAGCGTATAAACCTCCATATACAAGCCCTCCAATAAATGGAGCCGTTTTAAACAGCCATACAACTGCATCTGTAATAACATTTCCTATTGCAAATGTAATTGGACCAATTACAATAAAAGCGAGAAACCCTGTTACTAAAAGAGCTACAGGTGCTACAATCAAAAGTTGAAATCCATCCGGTATGCGTTTTCGTAAGAATAATTCGATTTTTGCCAAGACGAATGAAGCGACTAATACGGGTAAAACCTGTCCTTGATAGCCTACTTTCTCAACATGCAGGCCAAATAAATTCCACGTATCGATACTTCCTTTTTTTAATGCTTCTCCGTAAGACCAAGCATTTAGCAAGTCAGGATGTACAAGCATGAGCCCAAGGACAATTCCAAATAAAGGACTTCCTCCAAAACGCGTAACAGCTGACCACCCAATAAGAGCTGGCAAAAAGGCAAAAGCCGTATTCGCAATTAAATTAATCATGCTTGCGAAGTCTTTCCACTGTGTATGAACATCTACGATTGATTTATCATCGTAAAAAATTCCGGCTCCTGTTAGTACATTATTGATTCCCATCAATAAACCCGCGGTTACGATGGCCGGTAAAATAGGAATAAAAATGTCAGCTAATGTTTTTATTGCGCGCTGCAGCGGATTTAAGTTTTTAGCCGCTTCGTTTTTCACTTCTTCTTTTGATAGCTCGCCTATACCTGTAAGCGCCACCATTTCTTTATATACTTTATCCACCGTGCCTTGACCAATGACAACTTGAAACTGGCCGTTTGTAGAAAAAGATCCTTTTACTAATTCGTGCTCATCTAGCATACGTTGATTGACTTTACCTTCATCTTTTAAAACAAGTCGAAGGCGCGTTACACAGTGCGTTGCAGCAGAGATATTTTCTTTTCCGCCAACGGCTTCTACAATGCGTTCAACAGATTCTCGATTCATGTCTTTCCCCCCTTGTTTCCGCTTTCATTTCACTCCTATATCTCCTATCCCCCATATAAATCTCACCACAAACCTGTATATACAAGTTTTATGTTTTTATTCTAACCTGTATATACAGGTTCGTCAACAAAAATAAAATTACTTCTTTTTCATTTCATGATATAGTCAAAAAGCAAAGTGTATGGAAGGAGACATTACAATGCTGCAAGTAAGATTAATGGGGACACAAGAAGAAATTAATGAAGCAATCAAACAATTTGAACAGAACTACCATATAGAACATCAGTCAAAAGAATATACGCGAAGCGCTAATCCAAAATATGAGCACAAAAAAGATACTCGGGTGTATCTTTCTATGCATCCTAAAAAATAATTTCTGCTTTATTTCAGAGAAGAATAGTAGCTTTTACAAACTAAAGGATTTATATTATAATTTCAGTATTTACTATAACATCCGATTTGTATTTAAAAATCAGAAAGAGGCTTAAAAATGGCATATAACGACATATCTCTTAGAGAGAAAAGTATTGTGTTTATCGGCTTTATGGGGGTAGGAAAAACAACTATTGGAGAAATGGTTGCCAAAAAATTGTATAGAGATTTTGTTGATATAGATCAAGAAATCGAAAAAGAATTTAATATGCCTACTTCTCAGATTTTTAAAGAGCACGGTGAAACTTTCTTCAGACAAAAAGAAAAAGAAGTAATAAGTCGACTTTCACAGCAGCGCTTAAAAATCATTTCTTTAGGGGGAGGCGCTTTTTTACAAGAAGAAATTCAAGAGATTTGTTTATCTAACTGCATCGTATTCTTTTTAGATTTGTCTTGGGATTCTTGGAAAGAACGCATCAGTTTGATCATTGATAGCCGTCCTGTTTTACAAGGAAGAAGCTTAGAAGATATTGAAAAGCTATTTTACGACCGTCAAGCTATCTACTCAAACCACCATTCAAAAGTTGAAACTGATAATTTGGATATCAAAGAAGTAGCTAACTACATCGTTGATTCATTAAAAACAGCTTGGGATATTTATCAACCTTAATGAAATAAAGGTTTGTTCCCTTAACAAGCCTTTACAAAAAAAGACGTAGCTTAATGCTACGTCTTTTTTCATTCCTAATGGGAACTCATATAAAAATTGATAAAAAAGGCAATGGTGATTACATACATCATCCAATGAATTTCGCGATGGCGTCCTGTAAACAGTTTAATCGCTGTGTATGAAATGAAGCCGAATGCTAACCCTTCTGCAATGCTGTAGGTTAACGGCATCATGACAATTGTTAAGAAAGCGGGAACAACTTCAGTGAAATCGTCGAAGTTAACGTTTCGAATGTCACTTAGCATAAGCGAACCAATAATAATGAGTGCTGGAGCAGTAGCAACGCTTGGAATAAATTGAATAAGCGGTGCAAAAAACAAGGTAAATATAAATAAGATGGCAACCGTTAATGCCTTTAAGCCGGTACGCCCTCCTTCTGCAATACCTGTTGCATTTTCAATATACGTATTTAACGCAGTGCTTCCAAAAATAGCACTCGCCATTGTACCAATTGAATCTGCTGCAAGCGCGCGATTTAAACCTGGAATTTTACCGTTTTTATCTACTAAGTTTGCTTTTTTAGATAGTCCAATCAATGTCGCTAGCGTATCAAATAATTCTACGATGGTGAAAGAAAATACAACTGAAAAAATGCCGTAGGCAACTGCACCCTTTAAATCCATTTGAAAGAATGTTTCTCCAACGCTTGGCGGCGTAGCTGAAAAGACGTCTTTCAGAGAATGAGGAACTGCTTGTACTCCTACAATCATTGCTAATATTGTCGTAGCAAAAATACTTATAATAAGAGCACCTTTTACATTTTTAGCCATCAGTACAGCTGCTAATATCAGCCCAAAAATAGCAAGTAACGGGCCTTTATCCATGACATTTCCAAGCCCTACAAAAGTAGACTCGTTTGCCACAACTAATCCAGCGTTTTTCAAACCGATAAACGCAACAAAAAGACCAATTCCAACTGCTATTGAAGACTTTAATACGTTCGGAATGGCATCAATAATCTTTCCGCGTATTCCTGTTACCGTTAAAACAAAAAATAAGACCCCGGATATAAAAACTGCTCCAAGTGCCGTTTGCCATGACAATCCTTGTCCTAATACTACTGAATACGTAAAAAACGCATTTAAACCCATCCCTGGACCGGTTACAATCGGGAAGTTTGCCCATAGAGCCATCAGTAACGTACTAAATACAATGGCATAAATGGTAGCTGCAAGAGCCGCTTCTCGAGGGATACCCGCGTCAGACATGATAATGGGATTGACGATTACCATATAACTGACCGTCATAAAAGTTGTAAGTCCTGCTAGTATTTCTTGTTTTGGTGTTGTGTTGCGCTCTGATAGTTTAAACAAGCGCTCTAATATTCCGTTACGCTCCAACACGCGCGCCTCCCTACTTCTAAAAAAAAATAAAAAATCCTACCTATTCAAATGTCCTAAAAAGGACACGATTTAGGAGGATTTTACGTTTCAAAGTAAAATCTTTTGTCCTATTATAGTCTTAATTTGTAGATATGCAAAGGTGGAAAACGCTATCATTATAAAAATTTTTATCTTCCGTTAGTTTGGAATTTTGAAAATTTATTTCTCTTATCTTTTTAGTCTGTTGCAAGAGTACTCTTTTTACTCATTTATACAAAAAAGAGATTGAGACATAACTAAATAAATCCATTCTAAAGACAAATAAATGGAATAATCGCAGGAGTCTACGCCATGTCCTTCAATCAACAGCTAGAATCAACTAAACAGATGAAACCTACGTTCACCTTGACAACAAAAAACTCGAATTATTAATCAATAACTCCGATTAATAATTCGAGTTTTACTTTTGTTAAAATACTTTTATCCCAGCCTCTTCTTCGTTTTACATCTTACGAAATTAAAAGTGGAATTCTTTTTAAAAGACGATCTATCGAATGATTTGCTTCTTTCAGCACAATTCCCTGGTCAATTGTTTTTAGCACGCGATTCTCCATCACAATTTCACCGTCAACCATTGTTAGTTCTACATCTCCTCGCGTTGCTGAATACACAACTCTGGAAATAGGATCTACGCCGTAAGATGGAAAAGTATGAAGCTGATTTAAATTTAAAATGGCAAGATCCGCTTTTTTCCCAACCTCTAAACTTCCAATTTCTTTTTCAAGCCCAACTGCTTTCGCTCCTCCGATTGTAGCCATTTCGAGCACGTGTTTTGCATTCATGGCTGTTGGTCCGTAAGAGGGTTTATGAATCGTAGCGGCCAGCCTCATTTCGTTGAACATATCCAAATTATTATTACAAGGAGCACCATCAGCGCCAAGGCTTAAAAATACACCTTGCTCTAATAAACTGGGCACATCTGCGATTCCCGATGCAAGTTTTAAGTTTGAGCCTGGGCAATGACTGACTTTTACTCCTTGATTCTTAATAATTTGCTTTTCTTGATCGTTTAGCCACACACAGTGCGCTAAAATAAGGCGCTCATTGGCTAATCCTAAATGGTCTAAGTACATGATATTTCTCATACCCGTTTCAGCTTCTACAATGCGAATTTCTTCTTGATTCTCAGAAGCATGAGTATGGACATGAACATTATAGGCAGCTGATAAATGGCTCACTTCACGCAGCAAATCTTCCGTACACGACAGCACAAATCTTGGGGAGAATGCGTATCGAATACGACCGTTATTTGAATTATGCCATTTTTCAAGCAGCTCTACGCTTTCTTTAATCGAGTCAGCCGTTGTCTCCTGCAGAGCTTTTGGCAGATCGTCGCCTTTTTTATCCATCATTACTTTTCCTGCAAGAGCTCGGATTCCACTCTTAGATATAGCTTGAAAAGCAGAGTCCGTATGATGAACAGTTTCCATATCGACAATTGTTGTAGTCCCGCTTTGAATGAGTTCACCGATCCCTAACAGTGCTGAATAATAGATAGATTCTTCATCATGCGAAGCTTCAAGCGGCCATATTTTCTTCTTTAGCCAGTCTAGCAGCTCTAAATCATCTGCTTGCCCTCTAAAAAGAGTTTGACATAAATGAATATGAGTATGTATAAAGCCCGGCACAATCGTTTTATTTGCTGCGTCAATGACTTTATCTACCTTTTCCGGATGCAGATTTTTCCCGACGGCTGCAATACGATTTCCAACAATATAAAGGTCACCGTAAATAATATCATTCTTCTCATTCATCGTAATAATCTCTGCATTTTTAATTAATGTGTGCGTCATACCTTCTTTCCCCTCTTTCGTAACATCTATCTATTTCTAGCTCAAACCGAACACTAACATCTTCAAGCAATCTTTCTTACACTGGTCTTAAATATATATGGTGCATGCTCTGAGTTGAATAAGTGCAGGTAACCTCATGGGCGATAGAGACTTTGGGTAAAAAAAATTCCTAGCTGATTATACAGCTAGGAGGTTGGATTTATGATAAAATCCCAAGTCCCTTTTTCAAGAGGTTATACGAAATCGCAGGAGAATAATGTGATCTTGTATTTATAATATGGTGTTTTCAGTCTATATACCAGCTTTTTGTCAGAAGTTCTAACATTGTTTTTTTATTCTTTTTCACTATGTGACTTTTCTTGACACCCTTAATTTTCATGTTATGCAATTTATTCTCGTTTCTTCTATGTAATATTTACTAAAAATAAAGAATCTATCTTCTGTTTCTATACAAAACAGAAAAGTTATTTTATGATTTGTATGATTAAAAAACTACAAATCTATATTTTAGGGGTGATTAACTTGGAAAAAATAAATGTTGGCTGTCGTTTTACGCTTTCCGTTATGAGCGATAACTTCATCGATATTATTTTAAGCGCACTAAACGAAGTGGATATGTCTAAAGTTCAGCGAAAAACGGACCGTGTTAGTACGTTTATTGAAGGAACTGCCAAAGACGTATTTGAAGTTGTACAGGCCATTTATAAAAGTGCTGGAAAATCAGAAAAGCATATTGTGCTGAATGCCACGTTTTCAACAGGGCGTCACGAAGAATATTTCGAAGAAAGAAAAATAAACTCAAAAGAAAACATGCCTTTAAACCAACAGCTTTGTGCTTCGTTCCCTGTATCCACTCAATTTTCTTTGTATCCATTAGATACGCCGCATTATGTAGACATCATCAAAAGCGGAATTGGCGCAGTTAAACAACAGGGAGTATTTGCCGAAACCGTGCCTTTTGCAACAGCTTTAGAAGGAGATGTGGACAAAGTATTCGCTTCTCTATACGAATGCTTTATGAAATCTGTACAGCAAGCTCGTGTCGTGATGACAGTTAATATGTCAGCACACAGCCCTTCTTCAAAACGATAAATTACTTCTTATCTATTTATAAAGATAGAGTACTAGAAAGGATTTATATGAATATGGCTACAAAAAGAACGTTTTTTGCTTTTTCCCTGATAGGTGCATTATTATGTCTATTAGTCGTACCAAACTCTGTTCAGGCTAGTGAAAAACCTGCTCATTTAACGGTTGCTTCTTACACGCAGTTCTTGAAAGGGCAAGGTGATAAAAGTTCACTGTATGAATTTTCAAAACTGTCGCGTCAACAAAAACAAAAAGTTGTACAATCACTAAGGGATCCATCTCTGTTCAAAATGGATATTGAAGAGAGCAGCGGCACGGTCGAAGCTGCAAGTGCAGCAGCATACGGAGCAAAAACGGCTTCACCTTTATTCAAAACAGCAGCTTATACGGCTTCTTATAAAGCGGCTGGATTTACAACAACAAAACTAACGGTGTATGTAGATTATTACACAAAAAGCTCCTCAGTAACTTCAGTCAAAAGTGTACGAGGTGTGGTCACAAAAAACGTAAACCCCCTTGTGTCTATTTCAAAAAAGAGCTCAAAATCTTGGGTACAAAATAATCGAGCCTACGGGCGAATTGACTGGCAGTGGAAAGTTGCAGCTAAAAATGCTGGAATCAAAAGACAAACCGCTTATGGTACGGCTTCCGGCGCTTCTGGCGGATTTACAGCTACAGTCAATTGATAATGAGGAATAAACGATGAAAAAAATGATGTGGTGGATTATTGGTATTACGGCCGGGATGCTTTTACTAGGAATTCTGGTAGGTTATTTATCATTTTACAGCATATAAAAACAGCAGGTAATTTCACCTGCTGTTTTTTATCTAAATGTTATATTCTTGTCATAAAATTAAAACCTCCACTTACAGTGTCTAAGTGCCTGTAAGAAGAGGTTGGGATCACAATTGTTAGTAAGCCTGGTCTCTTCTCATCTTTCAAGCACTGCTTGTGGGAGTTGGCACGGTTCTATAAAGTCCGTTGCCGAGGTTTCACAGGGCCTATCCCTCCGCCTCTCTTGATAAGAAGTTTGTCGAATTTTGTTGATAATTGTTGATAAGATAAATATTATGTTACATGCTGCACAAACAGATGTCAACTACTTTTCAGAAAATTGTTTTCCCTCTAAAACTATGATATCGCTACCATTACTATGACAACTAGGTTACAAATATATAAATTTTTTATATTTTTTTATTACGCTTTTACAGCTGACTTTTTCTCAAAAGAAGTAATAGCCTCATCTAGCATACGAATGCCGTCATCTATCTGTTCTTTTGTCACAGTAAGCGGAGGTACCATGCGAATAACTTCACTTGCATTTCCGCAAAAATAAAATAACACGCCTTTTTCTAAAGCTAAGTCCAAAATCTCGAATAAAGCGTCTCCATCTCCTTCTCCCGTATGCGGATTAACAATTTCAATTCCAATCATAAGTCCTAAACCACGGATATCTCCAATAACTGAATGTTTTTCCTTTAAAAGATGCAGCTTTTCTAATGCATAAGCGCCCATTTTTTTCGTGTTATCCAGCAGCTGTTCTTCTTTCATCACTTCAAGAGTTGCAAGAGCTGCTGAACATCCGATAGGATTCCCACCAAATGTTGTACTATGTGTGCCAAGAGGCCACTGCTTCATTAATTCTTGAGAAGCGACCGTTGCGCTAAGCGGAATTCCAGAAGCAATTCCTTTTGCTATAGCCATAATATCTGGTACAACATCAAACGTTTGGCCAGCAAACCATTCGCCGGTACGGCCAAACCCTGTTTGCACTTCATCGAAAATAAGTAATATTCCGTGACGATCACAAATCTCTCTTAACTTCTTCATCCAACTTTTCGGAGGGATAATATAGCCGCCTTCGCCTAATACTGGTTCCAAAATAACGGCAGCCACTTCTTCAGGCGTGACTTGGTGCTTAAAGAGTATTTCAAAATCTTTTTCAAGCTTTTCAGTAAAGTATACATCGCTGTCTAGCTCCGCAGAGCACTCTTTTGGATTGGCATATGGAAGTTGATACGTCAGTCCCGAAGGCTGCTGAAATTGTCTATATTTGCTTTTCGATGTTGTAACACTTAAAGCTCCCATCGAGCGGCCATGAAAACACCCTAAAAAAGAAATAACATACGGACGCTTTGTGACATGTCTCGCTAATTTTAAGGCTCCTTCAATTGCTTCTGTGCCGCTATTTCCGAAGAAAAAGCAGTCTAAATTGCCCGGCGTTACTTTTCCTAACTCATCGGCTAACTTTAATATCGATTCGTACATAATCACACCTGAAGGACCGTGCAATAATTGATCTGCTCCGTCTTTGATTGCTTTTACTACTTTCGGATGTCTGTGTCCTACATTTGTCGTAGCGATTCCGGAAGTAAAATCGAGATATTCTTTACCATCCAATCCATAATAATAGCATCCTTCTTCTTTCACAACGGGCAAATTCGGATGATCTTTAGCCATTGTCGGTGCTAGCAATTCAGGCATTCTTTCAAATAAGTGACTCCAATCTTTAGACATACTACATCCTCCTTGAAATTATACAAATCAATTAATCTTATTCCGAAATATAGTTACTTATTAAACAATATTAGGAAATCCAGTTATACTAAACGCTTTAATAGAATAGTAATAAAACTTATTTTACTATGCATTTTTATTAAAATCAATTGTATAAATATTTATATATATAATTAATATGCGGAGTCTCATCCCTTCCGCTTTTCCCATAGGAGTCTTCGCCTTTCCCTCCAATCAACAGCCAGAAGTACTTACATATATGAAACCTGCGTTCACCATAACCATAAAAAAATCCGAACGATTAATCGTTCGGATCCTCCCTCAACCAAAATACTACTGTCACAGCCTCTTTAAGTATATTTATTCAAGATGTTTGGCATCATTGATTGTTTCAAGACGCCATTTTCCACTTTCATAAGCAAAAGTTGTAATCGATGTATTTTGTAAAATAGTAGTCCCTGTTCCTTGTTCTCCGCTTGTTACATGATGAATGAATGTATTAATTGCCGCCCCGTGACTAACAACTGCTACTTTCTTTCCAACAGACTCCTTCATAATTTCCGTTAACCGCCGAACCATCCGTTCTTGAGCGGCTTCGAGTGTTTCAATATTATATAAAGGTTCTTCTCCCCAATTTGTCGCATAGTTTGGTACAAGATCATGCAGAACTTCTACGTTCTTTGATTCTAATTCTCCAAAAGAGCGCTCGCGCAGCTGCTCACAAACCTCGACTTTCTCTACTTTAGCGACTGCGGCAATTTTCCCAGCCGTCTCCTGCGCGCGAAGCAAATCGCTTGTGTAGACTACATCAATATGGATATCTTTAAAACGTTCCGCTACGCGTTTGGCTTGTTGCCTTCCTGTTTCGTTGAGCGGAATATCAGCATGCCCTTGAATAAGTTTGTTTTTATTCCAATCTGTTTGGCCGTGTCTAATTAAGTAAAGCATCGTAATCCCCCTTTAATCTCGTTTTAAAAATTGATAAACAGCTTTATCAACCTCTGAGCTTTCATGTAAATCCGAATGTGCTTCATGAAACGTTTGGAGATGAATGTGTTCGGTAAACTCTTGCAGTCCGTATGCACTTTCTACTGTTACCACTCCATCTGTCTTATCTCCCACATCTCCTGCTCCTGAAAAAACGTCGATCTCTTTTGAGAAATCTTGACGACTTTCGTATAGCTTGTTTAACGCTATAGAGTGAAAAGCTAAATCACGAGCCCCCATAGATTCAATATGATTGCGTGCATGAGGATACATCTCCATTAATTCCTGATAATCTAATCCTTGAATTGGCGATCCTAACGTAACTAACTTTTGAATATATTGAGGGTTAGCCAAACTAACTGCTGCTGCTGTTACTCCTCCCATACTATGTCCAACTAAATCAACAGAAGATGCTTTATATGTATCACGTACATCTTGCATAATAGCTTCAATCCATTTTTGCTGCTGTGCAATACTGGCATCTGGCTTTTTAAAGACGATATGAATAAGCGGAAGTTTTCCCTCTTTTGCTTTCATAATGTGCTTCCACTGAATAGCTCCATCTTTTTGAACGACGCAGTAAGCTACTTTAGTTCCCCATCCGTTTTGTTCAAATCGTTTAATCATTTTCCCTAAGCTTTTTTGACTGCCTAAATAGCCATGAATAAATAAAACCGGCACATTTTTCGATTGGGCGCCTCGTTTTATTTGTGGGGCAAAAATATAAAAACAAAGCGAAATAAATAATATGATACTAATCAATAAAATTAACAGCCGCAAGTTCTCACCCTCCGATCGTCTCGTCTATTACACTCATTAATAAAAAAATTTGGAGTAAATTTTATTCTGATACGTCCTGTAAGCTGCAGAACTTGTCATCTTTTTCTTGTCAACGAGCTGCTCAAAGCGCAAACGCTTTTCCGTAAGCATCTCTGTTAGCCTTTGTTCTTCATTAGCATCCGTGCATATAGAAATCAATTCTTCTATTGTAGCCATATCTCGTTTTAGCTCTTGTTCATCACTTATCATATTTGCATTTTTTAACATCCTATAGGCTTGGCGCAGTTCTTCAGGTATATGTGATAAATCTTCTAACTTTAATGGTTTTCCTTCCCCAGGCAGCTTATCAAAGTCACCGTCTTTTATTGCTTGTCTAATTCTTTCTTCAGCAATTATATACGCAATATCCAAGGAAAGACCTCCTTTAAGAAAATATAAAATTCAATCTTACCTTCTATATAAAAGATGTATAAAAAACACAGCTTTTATAACCGTATTTTTTATTATACTATGATTATAAAAATTGAACTACCTTCACTTCTTGGAGAGACTATCCTCCCTTTGTGAAATCGTTTCTAGAGCTTCACTCCTTTCACTATCCAACTTTCTTGAGCAGTTTGTTAACGAGCTGAAAGTCAATAAACGATTCTGCATGAGGTTTTGTTATCTTATCTTACTATATTTATACAAAAAAGCCTCCTTACGCATGTAAGGAGGTGGAAAAAGGTAATTCTAAGGTCATCATGTTATGCCTACTTTCTATAAAACCACATTTTGATAGCGTTTTCAATGTTTTTTTATTACTTTACTAATTTTCTTTTCGTTTAATGAGACTCCGTACATATAACGAAGCCTCACCAAATTTCTACTCTTCTTTATCTGATGGAATCATAATTTCTCCTTCATGCTCTTGTTTTTTCAAAAGCAGCTGGAGAATCGTTTTAGATAATTTACTAGGCTGATAGGGTTTAATCAGAAACTCACACACTCCAAGCTCTAATCCTTTGCTTCTTTCGTCTAAAGCAGATGAGATTAAGATAGGAATTTTTTCTGTCTCTGTATTTTCTTTGAGATGCCTTAAAACATCCCAGCCGTCTAACTTATTTTCTCCTAGCATGATATCTAGAACAACCACTTCAGGCTTTTGCTGATGAATAGAGTTTAATGCATCTTCTCCGTTATTAAAATACCGAACGTGAAAGCCGCTTTCTTTTAATTCTACCTGTAAAAGCGTCGCTAAACTTTTATCATCTTCTACAATCACTACGCTTTTACGGTTATCATTCGCACTTATCATCATTTCTTCATCGTACTGAACTTCATGTAGAAGCGGGAGAACAACCGTGAATGTTGTTCCTTTTTTCCATTCTGATTGTACAGTAATGTCTCCACCATGAGCTTTTACAATTTCTTTTACAATTGCTAACCCTAGACCCGTTCCGCCAATTTTGCGCATATCGGAGTTATCTACTCTGTAGAATTTGGTAAACAAATGTCCTAGCGCTTCACTTGGTATACCAATTCCTTCATCTTGAATATCAATATAAACAGCGTGTTCCTTTTGATACACTTTAACTGTAACGTTCCCTCCATCGGGCGAATATTTTACTGCATTGCTAATTACATTATTAAACAATTGCAGAAGCTTATCTTTATCTCCCATTACTGTAAAATGCTCTTGATCGGAAATCATATCAAATTCATGCTTACTTGTTTGTATGTTCTGGACCTCAATCACCTGCTTAATAAGCGGCAGAATGTCTTGATACTTTTTATCGTAGGTTTGTTTCCCCGCTTCCATTCTTTGGACATCCAAAAAATCGTTGATTAAAGAAGTTAACCGCTGTGCTTCCTGATAAATAGTAGTTAAATACTTCTTCTGTCTTTCTTCTTTTAATGTTTTGTTTAGCATAAGCTCAGTGAACCCTAATACACTTGCTAAAGGTGTGCGCAGCTCGTGACTCACAGTGCTTACAAATTCCGACTTCATCTGATCAACTTCAAATTCTTTCGTAATATCACGATGAACGAACAATACGCCAAACATCTGACGGTTTCGATATACGTATTCGCTATAAACTTTTATAACTTTTCGCTTACCTTCCGTATGCAGATAATAAACAAAAGACTTTTCTACTTGCTCTCCCTTACAAATGGCTTTAACGTATTGTCTTAGCTCCTCTATATTTTCGACTTTTTGAGAGAGAGCATCTAGCCATTGATCGCGAGAAAGCTGAAGAAGCCCGCTTTGATGCTCATATTGAAACAATTCGCTAGTCTTCGTATTCACTTGTAGAATCGTACCGCTTGTATCTACAAGCTGCATTCCTTCTTGAATCGAATTTAAAATATCTTGAGATAGCAGTCTGTCGTACTCAGACTCTTCGTAAATATAAATTTTTTCAAGAGCAATCGTAATTTGTTTGGCCAATATTTCAAATGTCTGTAATTCATGTTCTGTGTATTCATCCGCGTAGCGGCTGTAAAACATATAGGCTAGCATATCTCCCTGCGAAGACAGCACCGGTACGATAACATCATACAAATAAAACGTTTGCCGATGATATAGGCGCTCATGTTCTCTACACTCTCTTTTTACTACCATGCATTTTTCCGTCTTTTGCACATGATCAACGTAATTATTATGAAGGTTTTCCATCATCTGTTTAACACTTGATGAAGATAGACCAAATGAAGCATGTGTCTTTTCATCGGTTAGCATAATAAAACCGTGATCAGCTTTCATCACCCGGCTCATGTTTGTGACAGCACTCGTGAGAACTTCTTGCTTGTGAAGAGAATTTGTTAGTCCATGCACAAATAAATTGCGCAATTCTAACTCGCCTTCTCGTTCCTTTGTCAATTCCAATGCGTGCTGAAGTTCATCTTGCTGACTGTGCAACTCATCTTGCTGTGCAATCAGCTCTTCATTTTGAGCCGTTAACTCCTGTTCGTTATTTTGCAAAGTCGATACCATTTTGTAAAAGGCCTGAGATAGCATACCGATTTCATCTCTTCTATGTTCATCAAATGTCATAGGCATTTCTTTTCCGGCAGCAATTTCGCTTGCCGTATATGCTAGCTGACTCAGCGGCTTTACAAACTTATTTAGCAATACCCGTGTAAGCAATAATAAAATAACCACTGTAAACGCTAAAAATAAAATAAAGAACGTTTGACTTTTCTGCATGTCACTCGACGTGTCATCGTACTGTGTATTTAAGTCTTTAGTTAATTCATTTTGGTAGTCATCAAGTTCTTTTTGCATTTGTTCTATTGATTTAGAAGCAGCCTTCCGCTCAGGACTAGAGCGGACTCCTTCAATGCCTTTTTTGTCGTAAATATCTTTAAAATAAGGAAGCGTTTGATTAAAATACGTGTTTAGCATCACCGTCGCTTCATTTACAAACGTACGTTCACGTCTATCTGCCGCTAGACCTGAAAGTCGATCAAGATTTTCTTCGATACTTTTTTGCTGACTTGCAGCCTCGTTATACATATCCTCTGAATCAAATGCAATAAACCCACGAGCCTGCAAAAAAGCTCTGTTCATTGATTTATCAATTGTAGATAGCAGCTGTGCCTTTTCCCGTACTTGTGCCCTGTACTGGGCATAATCAGCTGTAATTTCTTTTTGCCGTACAACAAGTACAGTTGAACCCGCCGCAAAAGCAAGTAAAAGGATACTTGCTAAGAAGATGAACTGGGTTGAGATACTTTTTCGTTTTAGTTTATTGTTCATCTAAAATTTCCTCAACACGTTCGGTTAGCAATAGGGGACTAAACGGTTTAGACATAAAATACGCAGCCCCTGCTTCTAACACCCGGCTTTGATCAGCAGCTTGATTCTTAGCTGAAAGCATCAATACTTTTGTATGGCGCTTATCTTTCATTTCTTTCAGTTGCTGAATGACTTCAAGCCCGGTGAACACGGGCATCATATAATCCAAAATAATTAAGTCAAAATCACGTTCTTTAATAAATTCCAACGCTTCTTCGCCGTTTTCTGCTTCCGTCACATCATGTCCTTCATCTTCAAGCGTATCTACCACTAACATACGAAGCACTTCTTCATCTTCCGCTAATAAAATTTTTGCCATTGTTATTCCTCCGCTTGTAGTCGTCCATACGTTTTTTGCAATATGAAGTAGGACGGCTTTATTCGTTCGTGAAAAGTTGGATACTCCCAATTTTTCCACTTGTATAAGTAAAAATCTTTTAATAAAAGTTCTCCTTTTTTCTGAGTCGGAAACGTATCTTCCACGTCATTGCTCTTCTTATTAACAGCTACGACTCCCACTTGAATTCCTTTCATTTTCTCGCTGGATTCTAATCCTTTTTTGGACCAAATATCTCCCATTATTTCTTTTTGACTCGGGTCTTTTACATTTAAAAGCGCCCAAGGAATGCGAAGTTCAGCAATTCCATTTGATTCATTCACTTTAAAATCTGCCAGCGAATCAAATGAAGAAGAGTTAGGATCGCTGTTTCCTTCTTGGAGCTTCCCAGTTTCATAGGCGTCAAAAGGAATGGTTCTCTTGTTTTTCCCCTCTCCAATCGCTAACTCTTTGTTAAGGGCGAGCCTGATTGGATTAAACATGCCGTTATCTTTTGTATCGGTTCCTTTTACAGATGGAATCATTTGAAGCTGATGGGCATACGAAAAATAATACGTATCGTAATAGCTGTCTATCCACAAGTGACTGTCTTCTTTCCCGTTTAATTCTGCTACAAAATCAATTCCTTTTGTTTTTAAAGAAGGAATTTGAGCAATCTTTGACTGTCCCTGATTGTTAATTGTGTTAAACAAGAAATAAAGCTTTTGATCTTCCAGCTCTTTTGCACTCACGTGTAGATATAGATAACCTTCATCACTTGTAATGTTCAATGCTTTTAACTTCTTAGACGGCTTATATACCGACTTGCTGTTCAGCTTTTTCCAATCATCTGATTTGCCGTCTACTTTGACTTTCAGCTTTGTTCCTGGATCAAAACTCAACAGGCCAAAATGCTGTTCTCCCGTTTGCAAATTCGTCCAAAATGGCCTGCGGTTCGGATTGTCGTACTCCATCGTATTCCACGTTCGCTTAAACCATTCATCTTGCCATGTAAAGACCATACCGCCAGCCATTTTTTCTTCAACAATATCTTCGTACAAGCGTGACAGAATCTTTCCTTGTTCTTGTTCCGTATGAAAGCCTTGATCCCATCCGTATACGTTTCTATGGGTGAGTCCTCGCGAAGCCGGAATGCCAAATTCAGCAACAAGCACGGGCATATGATGAACTTCTTTCATATTTTGCAAATAACCTGCGTAGTTATTTTTCTCTCCTCGATGATCGCGATAAGCGAGATAACGAGGTTCATAGTTTAAGAAATCAGGATAGTAAGGATAAATATGATAAGAAGCAAATAATCCCGGCTCAAATTTTTTAGTTGTGTGAATTAAATTAGGATTAACAGACACTTTATCTTCGTCTTCAGAAGGCTCATATGGATGAGTCAATAAATCCGTCGTCACCCAGTTCGTAAAGCTCATAGGCCGCTGCCAATCATATTTATCCTGCTCATAGGAAATTGTTTTTTCCATAAGCTGCGCAAGCCAAATTTCAAAGGGATTGCCTTTTTCCGTATAGATGTACTTCCCTTTAAAATCTTTCGTTCCTTTATGTTTTTCATTTGTCGAAAGGGCTACCGTGGGATCCCATTCAACTCCTATAATCCAGCCTAAAACATAAGGAGACACGTCTGCTGTATACGTTCCGCTTGCATGTCCCGTCCGTTTTGGCAGTGTTGCCTTTCCGTGAATAACGTTTACAATCCTTTTCATTTCAGCTTCAAATTCTTTTGTATTTTCCTTTGCAAAAGCATCTTGTGAATCATAGAAAACTTCTTCATTCACCCATACTCCATGAAAAAGATAAATGGGTTCTTTGGCTTTTTGGTTATACTCAGCAAGCGCTTCATAAAAGCCGGGAGGGTGAATGGTGTATACGCGGATTGAGTTTGCATTCATCTTGCCAATTTCTTTAAACCAGCGCAAATATTCTTCTTTCGAAATAGCGGTCTCACCAGGGAAATGGCCTGGCTTACTAATGCCCATATTTACTCCTTTAATTAGAAAATCTTTCCACTTTCCATTTTGATAAACTTGCAAATAATCTTTTCCTACTTTCCCTGTTACTTTACGGTCAGCATCTTCATAGATTTCCATATTTTCATTAAAAGTAACAGAAGCAGGCTGCGATGCATTTTGTTGTTGATCTATAATCTTATTCATAAGAGGCAGATAAACAGTCCAGTAAAAAGAAGACTCATCTTCTTTTCCGATTTTCTCTGTCCATTTCTTCCACACCGGGTAAAAAGAGGTTTGATAAATGGAAGGTACTTCTCCTTGATCTGCAAAATCTCCTGCAAAGTAATAAGTATCATATCGCTCTTTATTATGATGAACGATTGCTGGTATGGACAAAGGAATACCATTTTCCTTTAGCTTGTTTTTTCCTTCAGAATCCAAGTGAAAGACAAACTGAGCCTGCACATCACTTTTTTGCTGGGGTGTAATTACGTCAAACCAATATTGATAAGCAGATTCATCCTGTAAATTCAATGTTTTTTTTCCTTGTTTTGTATATTGAAACCATACTGGATTTTCTTTTAATTCTTTTTCCGTTATAATAACGAGCTTATTGGATTCATTAACAAACAGTAAGCCTCTGCCCGTAAGGTTCCACTCCTTGTTGTACTGCTTTTTGTAAGCACTTTTCACCCAAGCAGGAACTTCTTCACTGCCGAATTCATCAAAATAGCGACCAATCCAGCCGGACCACGTAACGTTGTACAATTCATACAGTTCTTTGCGAACGTCTAAAGGAGTAGGAGTTCCAAATGTATTAAACTCTCCAATCAGCGTTTTTGTACGTCCATTCAGCGCTTTCTTAACGTAGCTCACGTCTTCAGAAGTCATGCCGCCATACACCAACTGAGAACGATCTCCTCTTTTAGCTTTTACGCCTAAATCTTCTTTGTATACGCCATACGTGTCCGTGATATAAATCATATCTGCAGAGTTTGTTTTTGGCAGAGATTTAATGCTGTATGTTTTATCTCCATTCGGATAAAACCCTGCATAATCTTTTGAGATTTCATAAGGCTTCCCGTCTTTGCGTACTTTCGCTTGATTCAGCATCCACATTAAGCCCTGATGCTCTCGAAACGTTTGATCTGGCACTGTTTTATCAATGACAAGCATATTCAAATCAGTTGGTTTCTTTAGCTGCCAAATAAGAAATGGCGAAGCCGTTACTGCCATAACCAAAATAATGCCGCCGATTAATAACCATTTTTTCATTGTGAAACTCCTTTTCGCTGCATGTCTCCCCAGCCTTTTTTATTGCGAATAACGTCCAACAATCCATGACAGCGCCATATAACAGTTAGAGGGCGATACCAAAAGGATTCAGTCAGGGAAAAGACAAACAGCTTAGCGATATCAGATACTTTTGGATATTTGCGAAGGCTCCACTCTTCTAGCAAAACAGCCGCCATCGAATAAAGAGAACCATATACAACCATTAAGAGAAAAAGCAAATACGCAAATTCTACATAAATCCCGCCTACAACTAGAGAAATAACAATAAACAAATAGCCTAACATTTCCATAACCGGCCCGATTAGTTCAATAAACACAAAATAAGGCATAGAAATCATTCCGATACTTCCGTATTTCGGATTAAACAGCATCTCTTTATGCTTCCAAAGACTATCAAATAAACCGCGGTGCCAGCGGTTTCGCTGTCTTCGCAAATATTTGATTTCATCAGGTGCCTCTGTCCAGCATACAGGATCTGGAATATAAACAATTTGATTGTTGGCTTTTTTCTGTTTAATCAGTCGGTGGAGGCGAACAACAAGCTCCATGTCTTCGCCGACTGTATGAGAATAACCCCCAGCTTCAATCACCCAGCGTTTAGAAAATACGCCAAATGCTCCTGACACAATAAGTAATAAATTATGGCGACTGAGACCAATGCGCCCCATAAGAAAGGCACGTAAATATTCAATAATCTGCATCACAACAAGCGGCTGCGTATCAAGTCCAATCGATACGACCGCACCGTTTTCGATTTTACATCCGTTTGCAATTCGAATACTTCCTCCTGAAGCAATTACTTCTCCGTCTGAATCAATAATTGGCTTCATAACTTTTAAAAAAGCGTCTCTTTCCAACACTGAATCACCATCGATCGAACAAAAATAAGGATAGTTGGATAAATTAATTCCTGCATTTAATGCATCTGACTTTCCTCCATTTTGTTTATCGACTACATATAAATAATCGTATAATTTAGAACGATATACAGCTTTTACTTCTTTCGTCTCCACTTGCTTTCTCACAACTCGATTCATTTTCACAAGAGAAAACTCTTCGATGAGCTTTTCTAACGTATCATCTGAAGATCCGTCATTTACTACAATTACTTCATATTCCGGATATTCAATTCCAAGCAGCGAACGCACGCTTCCAATAATCCCGACAGATTCGTTATAAGCGGGAACTAATATAGATAACGGCGTTGTATAGCTAACCGCAAGCAAATCTTCATAAGGTTCTTCATCATTTAATTGATATTGCTTTCGCAGTTGAAAAGCAGAAATGATAAACATCATAAAATAAAAACAAAGCACAAAAATCATATAAGCAAATACAGCCCATCCGCAAACGGACAAAAAAAGATGCCAAACACTATTCCACAACCGTAATTCCTCCCTTTTCAAGCCATTCTGCTGCCATATCTTTCGAAAACTTGTCATCAGTCGTTTCATATACATGAACTAAGTATTCTGTACCCGTTGGGATTTTCATCATTGACTGAGCAGCATTCGAACGCACAAGAAAATGAGAATCTTTCAGCGACTGCTCGAGAAGTAACAATCCCTTCTCATCTCTCGTTTTGCCTACTAGTTTGGTAGCCATCATTCTCTCTTGCCACATATCTGATTGAAGATGTTTCGTGAGCTCCTCTACTTTTAATGGAAAAGATAAAGCGTTAAGTGATTTCAACGAACGAATTCGCAGTTCTTCTGATGAACTTTTCATGTGCATTTTTAAGAAATCGATATACTCTAACTTATGATTGATACCGATCATATCGATAAGTGGTAGCTGAATTTCTTCTTGCAGGTCTTCAAATTTATTAATAAATTGCTGAAACTGCTCACTGTTCATAGTTCCAAACAAAGAGCGGTACATAAATTCAGACAGCGGTTTAGAGGCATTCGTCATGTATATAACAAACTCAGGACGGTTTAGCTTAACTAAAATCTTTAAAATTTGATTTTTTTCAGCCGCTGTACTATTTTTTTTCTCATACATTTCTACTAATTTGTCTGTTAGCGTAGTAAGACCAAAATCTTCAATAGCATAAAGGGCATTCATTCTGACACTCCACCTAGAATGATGCAGCTCTTTTTTATATTTGGGTGTAAAAACCTTCTCCGCATAGAGCGTGATGTTATTTCGAATGTCATCACCTTGCACAGCTGCAGAAAAACCGCTCAATAGTTCCTCTACACCCGCCAGCTCTATTTTATTTTTAGGCTCTATCCGATGTTCTTCATCTTTTCTGTATAAATAAATAAAAAGAGATTCTTTTATACTATCTTTATAGGATTCTACTTTTGCCCGGAAAGCGTTTAAACGCGCTTTTTGAATAAGTAAATAACTTAGAAAACAAACCAACAGCAATAGCAATCCGCCAAATAAGGCATATACCACTTGAATTGACATCCCCATTTATTTCACCTTCTTCATTAAATGACGTACGCGCGCTTCAAGCTCCATTAACTTAAATGGCTTTGTCATGTAATCGTCTGCCCCAAGTTCTAATGCTCTTTGAATATCTTGTTCGCTGTTTCGTGATGTAAGCATAATAACCGTGTACTGATCGTGACGTTTCTGCTGCCTTAATTTTTGCAGCACTTCCAAGCCATCCATCTTAGGCATCATTCCATCTAAAATAACAAAGTAGTGATCGCTAGAGTGAATCCATTGGGACTCAAAAAACTCGATGCCGTCTTTAAACACTTCTATTTTCACTTCATAACGATCTCCTACATCAATCTTACTTAAAAGCTCTTTCAGCATCGTTCGAATGATAGAATCATCATCAATAATAGCCATACGAAGCGTTCGCTTTTTAACCAGCTTGCTTTGAGAAGAAGCTACAATTTTTTGACGTCCTGATTCCTTCGCTATATATAATGCTTCATCAGCTTGATGAAGCGCTTTTTCTAACGGCCATTCATTGTTATGAACTTCTACAACTCCGCCGGAAAAGCTGCAATAAAACGAATTGCTTTGATGTGTGAACACTTTTTTCACAAAGGAATCCAACAGTCTATTTAATACTGTTTCTGCCTCTTTTATATTGGTTTTTGGCAGTAAAAGAATAAATTCTTCGCCTCCATATCTAAAAATGTGATCTGTTGGACGAATTTCATGCTTCATATACTCTACAAATGCTTGCAGCACGCGGTCTCCCATAAGATGTCCATACTGATCATTTATTCTTTTAAAGAAATCTAAATCTAAAATCGCTAAACAAAAAGGATCTTTTAAGCGGTCGTAGCTGGATAGCTGCTGACTGTAGATTTCTTTTAAATACGTTCGGTTATAGGCTCCTGTTAATTCATCAAACATTAAATAGGAGTTAAACATTTGCTTTCGTTCAATATGGTGACCAATTCGAAGTAGACTTTCTTCCAGATCGAAAGGTTTAACAAGGAAGTCATCGGCCCCTAATTTAAAAGCCTTCAAACGCGTCTCTCTTTGATTATCAACGCTCATCATGACAATCGGGACGAACAGTTGCTTTGTTTTATCACGTAAAAATGAAAGAATATCAAAGCCTGTACAGTCTTTCATATGTACATCAACAACAAAACAATCCGGCTTTAATTCGTAAAAAGCCGTAATGGCTTTTTCTTTAGATGCAGTTGCTAATACGTACCACCCTTGTTTTTCAAACTGTTCTTTTAAATACATCAGCATTGAAAGATCGTCGTCCACAAGTAAAATGCTAGCTGTTTGTTCACTGATTTCTATCGGTTTATTTATATCTTCTGGGGATTGAATTTCATCTTGATAACAAATTTTAATAATATCTAATAAAAAAGTATTCAACTCCGCGTAATCCCAGATTTTTTTCTGTTTTTTTTCAACAGCTTCCATTAACGCGCGGGAACGATCTCCTAAATAATGCAGTCCAATAGTCGCAGACGTTCCAGAAATTGAATGCAAAAAGCGGTACACCTCTTCATGAGGTATTTCTTTATTTTGATCAGTCCACTCTTGCAGCTGCTTACGCACATTAGCTAATAATGCAATTTGATATTTATCCATCTTATACACCCTTTGTTCGATATAGTTAACACTTACCCCATATTACTCCATCC
This sequence comes from Priestia sp. 179-F W1.4 NHS, assembly GCF_045369295.1. Classification (NCBI taxonomy): domain Bacteria; kingdom Bacillati; phylum Bacillota; class Bacilli; order Caryophanales; family Bacillaceae; genus Priestia; species Priestia sp. 179-F W1.4 NHS. Next base: position 825,276 of record NZ_JBIQFF010000002.1, read on the forward strand.
ATTTTTCTATAATATTTTGTAAGTAAATGAAATATTTTCTTACTTTTATTTTAAGTATGTTTTTCCCAAATGAAAAGCAATTCCTTTTTAACCATACTTTTCCTCCAATGATTTTACTTTAAAATGATTCTTTTTTCACTCATTATTTTTCTTTCCAGATAAGTAAAATATCCTGTTATCTTCTTTACAAATAGACATGCAACCTTATTGACAAAATTAATGAGTCTTTGTTACCCTTATACACGTTGTAAAAAATTTAAAAGTGAATGTTAAGGAAAGCAGCCGTTTTGATGAACGATCAATCAAATTAGGTTCTTTCCTTTTTATATTTTTACTAAGGCAGATACTTTGCTAAATAAAGTTTCGCTTTATACACCGTGTCCTCTTTGTCATAGGCGCACTTAGACCGAAAACAGACGGAAAGGAGTATAAAATGTTTACTCAGCTTACAGAAAAAAACCAGAATGCAGAAGAACTAAAAGAAACACTTGATGATTTAGAGTTTCAGCTATTTCGCATGCAGGATAATTTAAAAGAAATTGCTAAAAAGTACGAAGTTATCGGTGTCGATCAGCCTGAAGATAATCAGTTAGTTATTGTATCGGCACAAAATGACGGAAACGCATGTAAAATTATGCTAAATGAATGCACAAAAGCCTATAGAGGGGCTTGGGATTTTGCCATCGATGGTGTATATGAAGATAATCACACGATTTTTATTGGTGATATTAAAGGTCCCGCTAATAAGGGATATGGCTCTGTATGTATGAATTATTTAAAAGAAGTAGCGGTTGATCAAAATGTTCATGTCATTAAAGGAGATATCGCTGAGCGCGACTGGGATCATCTCGAAAGATTAATTCATTTTTATGAAAAACATAACTTTGAAGTAAATATTGATTATACGAATAAGTGCGGAGAAATTGAATGGACTCCAGCTTATCAATAAAAAACGAACAGACAGCGTCTGTTCGTTTTTTTTATTTGATATATGCTAAGCTTTTTTTAATACTGCTAAGAGGACTTTCTATGCACTGATCTTGTTCAATGATCCACCATTTTACGCCTGCTTTATTGCCTTCTTTCATGACAGCCTTTACATCTACTCCTCCGGTACCAAGAGGAGCAAAAAATTGCTCGCCGTCTGTTGTCATATCTTTTAAATGGATAAAAGGCGTACGATTTCGATAGTGCTTCATCCACTCCACTGGATCTTCGCCTGCTTTAGTCAGCCAATAAATGTCCAGCTCTACATTTACCCCAGTTTCTTCTAGAATCGTTTGGAGAGCTGACTTTCCGGTTGACAATTTTTTCAGCTCAAAATCATGATGATGATAGCTAAACGACATGCCTTCTTTTTTACAATAAGCATCAATGTAATTTAAAGAATCAATAAGTTCGAAATATCCTTTTTCCGTTTGTCGTTCAGGCATTAAATAAGGACAAACAATATGTGAATTTCCGACTTGCTGTTCATAGTGAATCACTTGCTCTAAATTAGATTCTAATTGTTCAAGTGGAATATGACTAGAAGCTGGCTTCAGCTGCAAATCTATTAACCACGCTCTTACTTCTTGCGCTGTATATCCTTCATACCCTGCAAACTCTACCCCTTGATATCCTAAAGCAGCTACTTTTTGAAGAGTTCCTTTAAAATCTTTTTTCGTTTCTTCACGCAGCGTATAAAGCTGTACTCCTACAGGTATTTCTCCCATCTTCTCTCCCCCTGTTCATTAAGAAAGTGATTGAACTATGGCTAAATCAACCCAATCTAAAGACGAACAAATTGAACTAGTATGAATTACTTGTTACACAGCTGTTGATTTCCGTGCAAGACTTCGCTTTCCGCGGGCGGCCGGTGAGCCTCCTCGTCGCTTACGCTCCTGCGGGGTCTCACCTGTTCCGCTTTTCCCGCAGGAGTCTTCGTCTTGCCCTCCAATCGACACCTAGAAGCAATTAACTACAATTAAATCTACGTTCATCCTAGAAAGGAAAAAATCCGAACGAATTTGATTCTCGATCAACAATCAGATTCTTTCGGATCCTCCTTTAACTAACATACTTTTTTCTCAACATCTGCTGCTTTTTATTTTACTGCACTTCCAAGCATTCCTGAAATAAAATGACGCTGAAGTGCTAGGAAGAAGACAATGATTGGAATGGTTGCAATCGTTACCCCCATCATTACTTGACCGTAATCAATAATCGATAATCCAATTAAGCTTGAAAGAGCAACTGGCAATGTAGCCATTTCGTTTGATGTAGTCGCAACTAAAGGCCACATAAAGTTATTCCACTGTGTCATAAATAAGAAAATAGCTGCTGCAGCCATCGCAGGCTTCATAGAAGGAAGCACAATGGTTAAAAAGATTCTCATCTCTCCAGCACCGTCCAAACGTGCTGCTTCAATCAGTTCCGTTGGAAAAGCTAAAAAGTTCTGACGTAATAAAAAGATAGCGAACGGAAAGCACAGCTGCGGAACAATAAGAGCAAAATACGTATCAAGCAAATTAAAATTCGACATCAGCTGAAAAAGCGGAATGAGCGTTGCTTGATATGGAATCATCATGGACAATAAAAGCGTCGTAAAAATTGCGTTTCGTCCTTTAAATTCAAATTTAGATAGCGCATATGCAGCGGTAGAACAAACCATTAAAGCTACAATCACATACACTACTGAAACAAATACTGAGTTAAAAAAGACGCGCCCTAAATCAATTGAAGCATTTAAATTTTGTAGATTTGTCATAAATTGATCGCCAGGCTTCAGCGTTGGAGGGTTTGTAAACATTTTTCCTGATTCATTCGTAGCGCCGATAATCATCCAGTAAAACGGAAAAATAGAGATAATCGTGAACAGCCCAAGCATGCTGTATAATCCTATTTTACGCATGATGTTGCTTTTCTTTTTAACCTTAGGCACGGTAGCTACTGCGGTTGCTTCTACTCTCTCTAATACACTCATGATTTATCACCCGTAAATTTAAATTGGAAGAACGTTAAAATACCGACTAATAATACAACAACGTACGCAATGGCTGAAGCATATCCAAAATCAAAATATTTAAAGCCATTTTGATAAATATATAAGCCTAGCGTCATCGTGGAATCAGCAGGGCCGCCTTTTGTTAAGTTAAAAGGTTCGTCAAACAATTGAAGCGTGCCAATTGTTGATAAAATAGTAGCAAACAAGATAACAGGTTTTAATTGTGGAACCGTTACGTGGAAAAACTTTTGAATACGATTTGCCCCGTCTAAATCAGCTGCTTCGTAAACTTCATGAGATAAACTTTGAAGAGCTGCTAGAAAAATAACCATATTATAACCTGTCCATCTCCAAGTCATCGCCACGATGATTGAGACTTTAGCCCAGAAAGGATCTCCCAGCCACTGAATGGCATCGATACCGAAAAACCCTAAAATAGTATTCATAATTCCTTCATCTTGAAGAATGATTGAAAACAAAATAGAATAGGCAACTAGCGACGTTACTGCGGGCAAGAAAAATGAAACTCGGAAAAAACCTTTTAGTCTTAAAAGCTGACTGTTTAACGCGTTAGCTAGTACAAGCGCTAATAAAATCATGACGGGTACTTGAACGATTAAAATAATCCCCGTATTTCCAAGCGCTTTCCAGAAAATATCATCTCCGAGCAAACGTGTATAGTTTGATAAACCGGTAAATACATACTTTCCGCCTTCCATACTCTGAAAGCTTAGAATAAACGATGAAAAAATAGGATAGATGGTAAACAGCGCGAACAGCAAAAGTGCTGGAGCAATAAATAAGTAAGGCAATGATTTATTTGTCTTCATGATGACCTCCCAGTACCGCAAGAAGAAGAGATAGAAGGCAATTTTCTAGAAATCACCTTCTATGCTTCTTGATTATTTTTGAATTCGGTTTTCTAAGCGTTTTTGAGCTGCTTCAAGCGAGTCTGTAACGCCCTTACCATTTGTTACCTCTGACACAGCTTTGACTGCTTCACTGTTTGCAACTGAGTAATTGCCTGTAAAATTAACCGGCTTAATATCTTTCATTTCATCTGCGAATGTTTTCCAAATCGTCTGATTGTTAAAGTACTCATCTTGTGCAGTGAATAATTTTGAAGAATATACGGTATTTAATGATGGGAATAATCCGCCCTTCATCGCTTCTTCTTGAACTTTATCTGTTGTTGAGAAATATTCCATAAATTTGTACGCTTCATCTGCTTTTTGGCTATTTGCTGAAATCACATAGTTGCTTCCGCCTAAGTTAGAAGCACGGTTGCCTCCTTCTTCAAACGAAGGTAATAAAAATACTCCCCATTTTCCTTTTAAATCCGGAGCCTGCTGCGTAATAGAACCAGATAGCCAAGCACCAGATGGTGAACTTGCTACTTTACCTTCTGCTAAAGCACTGATTGAAGCATCCCAGCCCACTGTATTTTTAACAATGCCTGCTTCTTTTAACTTCTTATTTAACTCCATCGCTTTTTTCGCTTCTTTAGAAGTTAAATTGAGCTTACCTTTGTTATTAAAATAGAACGTACCTTGCTGTGTCAGCGTCATTCGGAATAAGCCATCGTCATTATTAAAATCTAAACCTAGTAAATCAACGCCAACTTTTTCTTTAATCTTCTTACCAGCCGCAATGTAATCATCCCATGTTTTGATACTGTTTGGATCTACGCCTGCTTTTTCAAAGTAATCTGTGCGGTAGAAAACGCCTGTCGGACCTGCATCAAACGGGAAGCCGTACATTTCCCCATCCTTTGATAAAAGAGCTTTCTTAAACTCTGGAAATTTATCTTCTTGCTTATCAAATCCTTTTTTAGATAGGTTTAAAAATGCTTTTGGAAATGCATCCAAATATCCTTGGAAACGATCGTCTTCTACTAATACAATATCAGGAAGACCTTTTCCGCCAGCCTGCAATCCTGTTGTTAGTTTTGAATAAACGTCTTCACGTCCCATATCCACTACTTTTAATTTAAATCCTGGATTCTCTTTTTGATATTCTGCTGCTGCTTTCTTTAATACCGGTACGTTAATATTCCATGCCCATGCAACAACTTCTTTTCCACCGCTACCACTTGTTTCATTAGCGGACTTTCCTCCGCATCCTGCAAGTACTAGGGTTAAAATGAGTGCAAAACTGATTAAACTAAACCAACGTTTCAATGAATACCCCTCCTATGATCTCGTCTCCTAGTGTGGCAAGTTTTTTTGTAAACGCTCACGTCTCTTTCTATACAGAATTATTGAAAAATAATTCTGTATATTGAAAGCGTATACAATTTACTTAATCTAAATTATATGAATGAATACCCTTTTCCTCAATGGTAAATATAAAAGGCAAAAACCTTACATTTTTGCCTTTTTGTAAATTGATTTTGTTATTATGGTTTCTATTAACTTTTTCGTTCATAAAAAAAAGCGAATGTACTGTTATTGTTGAAACAGAACACAATCGCTTATTTAAAAAAATCCAATGTATACTATTTTTTTGCTACATAAGTAACACTTTCTTGCTTATTTGGGACGTTCTAAGGAAAATAATTGCCCCAATTTACTATAGTTAGAACCCGCAAGCCGGCTGACTGGCTTCACACGTTCTGCAGAAACGCGATCGTTTTCTATCACTTTTTCACTAATATGAAACATCACAACTTCACCGATAAACAAATCTGAGCTGTATGCCTCATCCGTTCCTAATGGAACAATTTGGTGAAGCTTACATTCCATTCGAATGCTGGCTTCTTGAATTCCGGGAACCTGCACTTTTTTGCTCGGTGCTAGTGTTAACCCTGTTTCCTCGACTTCACTCACGGAAGAAGGGTAAGAAGATGCCGCTTGATTCACCTGTTCCACTAAGTTTTCGTCTACAAGATGAACTACAAATTCTTTAGATGCACTAATATTTTTGGCCGTATCTTTCGTCATTTGACCTTCACTTCTCGAAACCGAAACGGCAATCAGCGGAGGCTCTGCCGCAACTACATTAAAGAAACTAAACGGCGCGGCATTCACTACACCGTCATCATTTTGACTTGTAATAAACGCAATTGGCCGGGGAATGACGACACCTGTTAGCAAATGATAATTATCTTTTGCACTTTGTACCGCTGGATCAACTACCTTCATTTTACCCACTCCTTTTCTTCCATTTACTTTATTGTATGGTAACGAAAAGAGCATAGATTAGCTAGCAACTTGCTCACCAAACATGCAAAGAAGAGGCTGAGACATAGCTGCATCCATCTCATCTGAAAACCAACAAAATGAAAAAATCCGAACGATAAATCGTTCGGATCTTCTCTTTAATTTAGCACCGTTACTTTCACTGTACGACGTCCAAATGCTTTTGCAGCTGACTCAGAAGGTACTAATACGTCAATTCGATATCCTTTAATCGCACCGCCCGTATCACCTGCTGTTGCCACTCCGTATCCTTCTACATATACTTTTGAACCTAATGGAATAACGGATGGATCTACCGCAATAATTTTATGAGTGCCTGAACTTACATTTTGTCCAGTCGCTGTTACGCCGCTACATCCTGCACAATTAGCTGTATAAGCTGTTGCTTCTACATACATTTCTTTTCCAGAATGCTTTTGTGTGCTTTCTTCTTTTTTCGTTTCTTTTGCTTCTGAAGAAACGGCTGCTTTCTTCTCTGTAGCAGCAGCTGTTTTTACTTCTTGTTTTGGCTCTGTTTTTACTTCTTTTTTAGCCGTTGCCAGTTCAGCTTGACGCTTTGCTTCTGCATCAGCCTCAGCCTTTTCAGCTGCCTGCTGTTTTGCCACTTGCTCAGCTTGCTTTTGAGCTGCTTCTTTTTCTTTTGCAATCTTATCTTGAATGCCTGTTAATTCAGACTGAAGGTTTGCTTTTTCTGAAGAAGCTGCATCAATTTCATTTACGACCGTGCTGTACTTTTCTTGCATAGTTGTTAACGTTGCTGTTTGTTTGGCAACGTTTTTATCTAATTCAGCTTGTTTAGCCGCTAAGCTACCTTTTGCTGCTTCTAATACTTTTTCTTGCTTATCAATTTCTTTTTTATCTTTTTCAATTTGATCTAAATCATTTTGATGCTGCTTTAAAATATCATTATCTGCTGACAATAACGTTGTGACCGCACCCATACGTGCAACAAAATCTCCAAAGTTATCAGCATTCATTAATGTATCAATAACAACGCTTGTTTTATCGTCTTGCTGCAAAGCAACTAATCGATTTTCAATAATATCTTTACGACTTAACACTTTTTCCTGAAGCAAAACAATTTCTTTTTTCTTTTTCTCAATCATTTTGTTCGCTTCTGAAATCTGCTTTTCAGTCGATGCTAACTCTTTTTTATTGCTAGAGATTACTGTATGTAATGAATTTAATTGTGATTGAATGTTTTGAACATCTGAATTGATAGACTGTTTTTCTTTCTCTTTTTGTTGAACAGCCTTTTCTGTTTCTTTAATTTTATTTTCAGTACTCTGGAGCGCTTCTTCATTCGATTGGGCGTGAGTCTCTGTGATGCCGGTCATGAAGAAAATTCCTGTGACTGCTGCAAGAGTCATACGCTTAAAAATTTTCATAAAGTAATAGTCCCCTTTCCTCATAGACATAGTTATACCATAAAAAACTATCTGTTTATGTTACAATACAGTTAAAAGTTTCCCATAATCTGTATAACCAAGAATCTCTTTCTGGGAATTCATCACCAGAATCCCTTGATAGAGAGGTTTACTGTTTATTAAAAAAGATATATTTTTGTCATAAACAGGGCAAAATTGCTCTTTAAAAATAGAAATAAACGCTTATTATTACAGGTATATTACAAATTTTTCACAGAAAATTATGTGTTTTACCGTCTTTTTTCGGTGTTTTTTACTTTTTATTACATAAATTCCACCTACATAATTCCTACACTATTTATAAAGTTGTGACTTTTTCACTTCTTTTTTACACTTTACATACATAAAAAGACGCCCATAAATCAAATGAGCGTCTTTTTTCTATACACGTATAAAACCATTATTTGTCAGAGGTTACTAGTTTTAAAGGCACTGGAATTTGCTTATCTACCTTTTTGCCTTGAAGAACATTTTTAGCAGACTTTACGGCAAGTTTACCGATTAAAACAGGCTGCTGAGCTACAGTTGCTCCTAGCTTCCCTTCTTTTACCGCTTTAATTGCATCGTCGTTTCCATCAAACCCTACTACTAGCACATCTTTTCCTGAGCTGTTAATCGCTTGAATAGCTCCTAATGCCATTTCATCATTATGAGCAAATACGGCTTTGATCCCAGGATTTCCTTGAAGAACATTCTCCATAACGTTTAAGCCTTTTGTACGGTCAAAATCAGCCGACTGTTTAGCCGTAATATCTAGCTTTTGATCCGCAACGTTGTGGAACCCTTTTCCTCGTTCACGAGTTGCTGAAGCTCCCGGCACGCCTTCAAGTTCTGCTACTTGAGCTTTTTCCCCTACTTTTTTCACAATGTAATCAGCAGCCATTTGACCACCTTTTACATTATCTGAAGCTACCAGTGTTTCTACTTTTCCTTTTTCTGCTGAACGATCTAGCGTAATAACTGGAATGCCTACATTATTAGCCGATTGTACAGCTGTTGAAATAGCAGCTGAATCCGTTGGGTTAATAAGCAGAATGTTAACACCTTGCTGCATTAAATCTTCTACATCGTTAATTTGTTTGGCTGAATCATTTTGAGCATCTACTACAACTACTTCCATGCCCAGTTTTTTTGCTTCTTTTTGTACCCCTTCTTTTAGCGAAACAAAGAACGGATTGTTTAATGTAGAAACGGATAAACCAATTTTAATATCTTTTAAATTTTTACTTTCAGATGGTTTCGCCCACTCAGGAGGCTGAAGTGAACAAGCCCCTAACAGTAATAATGAAAATGATAATAGCACGAGCCAAATTTTCTTCATGTTTTTCCCTCCTAAGCTGACTTTTTGCGATCAATTAATACCGCAATTAAAATAACAATTCCTTTTACGACCATTTGGTAAAACGACGAAACGCCGAGTAAGTTCAAACCGTTGTTTAATGTTCCGATAATCAGCGCACCAATTAACGTTCCAACAATGCGTCCACGTCCTCCAGAAAGGCTTGTGCCACCCAGTACTACTGCGGCGATAGCATCTAACTCGTAAGACGTACCTGCCGTTGGCTGAGCAGAATTCAAGCGAGAAGTCAAAATCGCTCCTGATAGCGCTGCCAATAATCCTGCTAGTGAGTAGATCATAACCTTAACTTTTGGTACTTTAATTCCTGAAATAAATGCTGCTTTTTCATTTCCACCGATTGCATATGTTCTACGGCCAAACGGTGTTTTATGCAAAATCACCCATAGGACAGCAAACGCTAGTACCATCGTAATCGCTGGAACAGGAATACCTAGGAAATAGCCTCGGCCGAATAACTGGAAGTAATAGTTTTCACCTAAGCCCGTAATCGGATTTCCATCTGTATAAACAAGCGTTAACCCTCTAAAAATTGTCATCGTCGCTAGCGTCGCAATAAACGGCGCCATTTTTCCTTTTGTAATAAGTAAGCCGTTAACCATACCCATTACAGCTCCTAACACACATCCTATTAAAATAGCTAAAATAGGATCTACACCTGACACAATCATACCTGCCATTAACGCACTTGATAGAGCAAGTATAGAGCCCACGGATAAATCAATTCCCCCTGTTAAAATAACAAATGTCATACCGAATGCAATTAAGGCATTAATGGCTACTTGACGCAGCAAGTTTAAAATATTTAAAGGTTCTAAAAAGCTTGGATTTAAAATCGATACAATGACAATAAGAATAAATAAACCTAGTAACGGACCTAGCTTTTGCATCACGTTATCAACGCGATTTTCTTTTATCGCTGTGTTTGCTTTCATTTTACTGACCTCCTGTTGCAAATGTCATAATTTTTTCTTGAGTTGCTTCTTCACTTGTCAGTTCACCTGTTATCTTTCCTTCATGCACAACCAAAATGCGATCACTCATGCCGAGTACTTCCGGAAGCTCTGAAGACACCATGATAATAGCCACGCCTCTGTCTGTCAGTTCATTCATAAGCTGATAAATTTCACGCTTCGCCCCGACGTCAACTCCTCGAGTTGGTTCATCTAAAATTAGCACTTTTGGTCCAATGCCAATCCACTTGGCAATAACTACTTTTTGCTGATTTCCTCCCGATAAATTAGCCGCACTCGTCTCAGACGACTCGGTTTTGATCGTTAAACGTTTAATAAGCAAATCTACAAATTGCTGCTCGCTTTTTTGTTCAATAAAGCCTTTTGGCGAAAAGCTGAATAGACTTGGAAGTGCAATATTTTCTCGAATAGAAAAATCCAGAACGAGCCCTTCTGTTTTACGATCTTCTGTAATGAACCCGAGACCTAATTTAATGGCTTGGTCTGGCTTTGTGATACTGACCCGTTTGCCATTTAAGATAATTTCGCCTTTTTCTAACGGATCAAGCCCGAAGATAGCGCGCATAATTTCGGTTCTTCCAGCTCCCATTAGCCCCGCAACGCCGACAATTTCTCCTGATCGCACTGAAAAATGAACGTCTTGAAACACACCTTTTCTCTCCAAGCCTTTTGCTTCAAAAACAACGTCTCCCTTAGGAGATGTCCTAGCAGGAAATCGATCCGTTAGCTCTCTTCCTACCATTTTGCGAACAACATCATCGAAGCTGGTTTCTGGAATCGGCTTTTTGTCTACCGTCTGTCCGTCACGCATGACCGTAATGGAATCACAAATAGCGAAAATCTCTTCCATACGATGTGAAATATAGACAATCGATACACCTTGTTTTCGCAGCGCATTAATTACGTCAAATAACTTTTGAATTTCTCTTTCAGTAAGCGCTGCGGTCGGCTCATCCATGATAATCACTTTTGCATTCGTCATCAGCGCTTTGGCTATCTCAATCATTTGCTGCTGTCCGACAGAACAAAGTCCTGCTTCTTGATCAAGAGGAATGGTGACAGCTAATTTTTCAAACTGCTTCTTTGCTAACGCTTTCATTTCTTTTGTTTTTAAAAAACCTAAAGGTGTTTTTAATTCTTTGCCGATAAATAAGTTTTCAAGCACCGTCATTTCAGGCCAAACGTTCAGCTCTTGATGAATAAAGGTAATTCCGTTTTGTTCTGCTTCTTTTGGGTTTTGAAAATACGTCTCTTTGCCATCAATCAGAATCTGTCCTTCATCTTTTTTATGAAGGCCGGTTAAAATATTCATCAGCGTAGATTTCCCTGCTCCGTTTTCCCCCATTAGTGCGTGAACTTCACCTTCATGTAATTCAAAATCCACGCCCCTTAGTACACGGTTTGCTCCAAAGGCTTTATGAATCCCTCTCATTGCAATATGCATGCTGTTCACCTCTTTTAAAAAATAACTCCCGCTTGTAAAATACAGTTTGCATAAGGAGTTGCTTCTCCTGTACGAATCACAACTTTCGCTTTGCTTGTCAACATTTTCAATTGTTCATGCGATACTTCTTCTACTAAGATGTTTTGCTTTTCCATCAACTCGTAAGCCTTTTGATTTCTTTCTTTCATTTCAGAAGCAATCACTATTTTTTCTGTAGCCATATCTTCTAACACAGCTACTACTACATCTTCAAAGCTAGGCACTCCTAGCTTTAAAGATAAATCAATTTTAGGCACGTCACTCGGAACAGGTAACCCTGCATCTGCAATGACAATAGTGTCTGTATGACCTAGATCTGTTAGTATTTTCGTAATATGACTGTTAATCATTCCGTGACGTTTCATTTACAGACTCTCCTCCACTTCTTTTCGAGTCGGCATGCCGCCTTGCGCACCAAATTTAGTGACGGATAGCGAAGCTGCGCGATTAGCAAACTGAATTCCTTTTTCAAAACCCATTCCTTCCGCAAGTGCCACAGCAAGCGCTGCGTTAAACGTATCTCCTGCTCCTGTTGTATCAATCGTTTCTACTTGATAAGAAGGAACCAATACTTCTTTCTCGCCGTTAAAATAGCGTACACCTTGTTTTCCTTCTGTAATAAACAATTTATTTGGATACTGTTTTAATACTTCTTCTTTTTCTTTTCCTTCAAATAAAAGCGCTGCTTCATGTTCATTTGGAGTGATGTAAGAAACTTGTTCAATCACTTCTGCTTTTAATGGTCTTGCAGGCGCTGGATTTAATAAAAGCGGTACTTTAAGTTCCTGACAAAGCTGAGCAACATATTCAACCGTTTCTTCTGGAATTTCTTGCTGAATAAGTACGATATCCGCTTCTTTAATTTTTTCTTTTGCTTTTTCTACGTAGTCTGGAGTAATATAATCGTTTGCTCCTTTAACAACTACAATGCTGTTGTCTCCTTCAGCGAGTATAATGTGAGCTGTTCCGCTATCTGAACCTGTAACCGGTTTCACATTTTCCACAGATACACCGTTTGATTTGAAATTCTCCAGGATTGCTTTTCCGTAATGATCTTCGCCCACACATCCAATCATACTCACATCCGCTCCAAGCCGGGCTGCTGCAACAGCTTGGTTCGCTCCTTTTCCTCCCGGAACGGTTTTAAATGATTCTCCTAACACTGTTTCTCCAGCTCCAGGACGAATATTTGATGTTACTACTAAATCCATTGATGAACTTCCAATCACAGTTACTTTAGCCATGTTCCTCAACCTTTCGTGTCGTATTTCGTTCAATAAACGTAACGGGTAGTTGTACTTGCTTTTGAATTAAAGGTTCTTTCTTAATGCATTTCATTAACAGACCTGCTGCTTGCTTGCCCATTTCATAAGCAGGCTGACGAATTGTAGACAGGGCTGGAAATGAAAAGCGGCTTTGCGGAATATCATCAAAACCAATCACTTGAAGATCATCAGGCACGCTTTTCTCTAATCGAAACGCCTCATGTAAAACAGCTGTGGCTACAATGTCATTACTTGCGATAATCCCGTCTGTTTCAGGGTACTTTTGAAAGATTTCCTTTGCCCATTTCTGCGCATCGTCAAATGCTAGAGAATTTGTATTTAATACGTAAAAGTCTGCATCAGACTGACTCAAGACAGAAAGAGAGCCTTGAAAACGTTCCTGAGCAGGCTTTACATTTACTGGACCTTTGATAAGAGTAATTCTTTTACTTCCTCTTTTGATTATTTCTTCTGCAGCGATTTTCCCGCCTTCAAAACCATCAGCATAAACGGATGGATACTGATCAGAACTTCTATCTAAAAACACGACGGGAAATGTAAGACCTTCATATAGTTTCTGAGCTAAACTTGTTGTTGCCGTAATCATTCCTACTACATGATTTTGCGTAAACGTTTGGAGATATGTCAATTCTTTCTCTAACTGCTCATCACTATTGCCAAGAATTAAACGAAATCCATGGCTATGTACTTCATCTTCTATTCCTCGTGCGAGCTGAGGGAAAAAAGGGTTTGTAATGTCTGGAAGCAATAGACCAATCAAACGTGATTCACGTGTATAAAGCGAACGGGCTACTTCGTTAGGGCTGTAGTTTAATTTTTGAATTGTATTCATTACTCGCACACGCGTGTCTTCTTTTACATACCCTGTACTGTTTAAAACACGCGAAACGGTCGCAACGGACACGCCTGCTTCTTTTGCTACATCACGAATTGTTACCACTTTATTTCCCTCCCTCCATATATGTAACCGTTTACACAAATGATATCATGGAAAAGTGAAGTTGACAATCTTTTTATCAAAAAAAAATCACTCCATTAAGAAGTGATGTTTCTTTCATTAGATATTAGCGTCTAGTTTCTTAAATAATTTCAAAAATTGCTCTTGATCTTTCGGCTCATAGCAAGAAAAGAAATGAGCAATCATCTTTTGCACAATTTCATTTGCTTCTTCAATCACTTGTTCACCTTTAGCAGTTAACTCAATGTTTACCTTACGGCGATCCTCTTTAGAGTGATAGCGTGAAACTAACTCTAAGTCTATTAAACGAGTAATAACAGGAGTGATCGCACTAGGCTTTACGCGCATCTCCTCTGCCAGCTTGGTTACTCCAATATGACTGCATTTACCGATAATTAATAAGATATGATATTGAAAAGGCGTAATCCCTTGTGAAAGTAACCTTTCTTTTATCTCTGTCATTACCTTTTTGTTAAGGGATATCGAAATTCTCTGGACCTCTTCAATAAATGTGAGCTGTTCCATGTTTTGACGTCCCCTTTCTTATAATCAGGGAGTCGATGTTAACATGTCAGCCCCCTGCTGCACTCCAAGCGAAACCTAACCTGGGGAGAGCGGCTGGTTTCGCGGAATGCTTATAACCTATTTTCTATCTGTTTTATTCCGTACTATTATAATAGAAGAAACTCATTCATTATCGTTTTTCTTAAACGATCTTAAAGCCTTACGAAAAGCGTCATCATTCATAACGTCACGTTCTTCTTTTGTAAAAACCGTGTCGTCTTTTTCGCCTTCTCTAAACTTTTGCAGCACTTGACGATACATATCATCGTTCATGACATCTTTTTCTCTCTTATGTCTAGATGTTCTTGTTTCCGTCTTCGCCTGCGGCTCTTTTGGCTCTTCTTTTGGTGTTTCTTTTGGTGCTGCAGGTTTTTCTTCTGCTACTTTTTTCTCTTCTACTTTTGGCTCTTTAGGAGCATTTGAAGCAGCCGCTTCTTTTTTAGGTGGAACTGTACGCTGGCGCTTAGAAGATGATGCTTTAGCATTCATTGTAATAATTAGTACAACCAGAATCACAGCTACAACGATCAGTAAAATACCTAACATACTGTCACCTACTGTCCTTGTGTCATTCGTTTAGTCACTTGAACAACACGTTCTCCTAACGCTTTACCTAGCGCTTGGTCGTTCTCTGTTAATAATTCGTCACCTTCGATTGGACAAGTAATTCCCACACCGTAATAAGTACCGTACAGCGCATTTTCTGGAATGTTACCTGGTAAGCCAGCGATAACCATTCCTTGGTGAAGCATTGGTGTAATTAAATTTAAAAGCGTTGCTTCTAAGCCACCGTGCGTTGTAGCTGTTGTACAGAACACCGCACCTACTTTATCAATTAATTTACCTTCTGCCCATAAATAACCTAATTTATCAATCCACGTTTTTAACCCTGAACTGATTGTTCCAAAATGCCCTGGGCAGCCCCAAATAATAGCATCCATTTCAGGCAGTTCACGTACATCTGCTTCTTCGACATGCTTTACATATACAGTTGCTTCTCCAGACAGCTCAGCGCCAGAAGCAATCGCTTTTGCTAATGCCTCTGTATGTCCGCCTTCACTATCATATACGATACAAATTTTCATCCTTTATCCCTCCGTTGCTTATGAGTTCATATCTTTTGGTGCCGGTAACATACGAATATCGTCTGTTGTTTCTTTTTCTGTCTCTTCTACTTCTACCACTGGATCTTTACGAACATCACGTAGGAAGAAACTTAAAATCAATCCAATAATGGCAATGATAACTGTCCAGTAAAACGCGTCGTTAATTCCTTGTACAGTTGCTTGCGCTTGAACTTTTCCAGCTAATGTTGTTAAAGCTTGTTTTTGCGCTTCTGTTTGAGAAAGGTGAAGCGTTTGAGCAATCTTTTGCACAAATACCTGGAAGTTATTCATAAAGAATGGATCAGATGTAGTCATTGAACTGCTCATTTCATTCACATGATATGTTGTGCGATTTGTAAAGATTGTAGTCATTAAACTGATACCGATTGAACCACTCACCTGACGAAGCGTGTTCGACATAGATGTACCGTGGCTGCTTAATTTTGCCGGCAGCTGATTTAAACCAGCTGTCATAATTGGCATCATTAATAATGACATACCGAATGCACGGATCATATAAATAATAACAATATGACTAAACGGTGTTTCAAGCGTTAATTTTGTAAATTCAAATGTTGTCACAACCGTAATCAACATCCCGACAATCCCTAGTGGACGCGGTCCTAATTTATCAAACAGCGTACCAGAAATCGGTGACATAACTAGCATAACAAGTGCACCAGGCAAGATTAATAAGCCTGAGTCAAACGCTGAATAGCCACGGATGTTTTGCAAATAAATCGGTAATAAGAACATACCAGCATACATGCTGATTGTAATGGCAATACTGATGATATTAGATAATGAGAAAATATTGTATTTAAATACTCTCACATCAAGTAATGGACTTTTAAGTCGAAGCTGCTGTACAACAAAGATGATTAATAAGACAATACCGCCGATCATCGTTGATAATACAACTGAATCCGTCCAGCCATCGTTTCCAGCTTCACTGAAGCCGTATAGAAGTAAAGCCATACCTGCAAGAGATGTAAACACAGAAATTAGATCTACTTTTACATTTTGAGGCGGTTTAATATCTTTTAATTTAAAAGCTGCAATAATAAGTACGAGTGCACCTAGTGGCACCATTCCCGTAAATAAAATGTGCCAGTCATAGTTTTGAATAACCCATCCTGAAAGCGTCGGTCCAATTGCCGGAGCGAACATCATGGCTAAACCAAAGATACCCATTCCTTTTCCGCGCATATGAGGAGGGAAAATAAATACGATAATGGTCATAACTAGAGGTGCTAGCACTCCGCCCCCGACTGCTTGAACCAGACGTCCAATTAGCATAATTGAGAAAGTCGGCGCGATTCCGCAGACAAGCGCTCCAATTGTAAAGCAGGCCATCGCAAATAAGAATAAGCGACGAACGCCAAAACGTTCAATTAAATAGGCTGATAATGGAATAAGTGCACCATTTACAAGCATATATCCTGTAAGCAACCACTGTGCGGTATTAGCCGTAACGCCAAACTCTGTAATCAGATGCGGAATCGCAACATTTAGCAGCGTTTGGTTTAAAATTGCTAAGAACAATCCAAGCATAAGTACGACTAGTAGCGGGATATGCTTTTTAACTGAGCTTTCCTCTGGTTGTATCGTGTTTGCTGACATCAGTTCCTTCCTCCTTTCTTCTCTTCTTAATCATGTACGTTCTTAGTTTTTAGAGATTTTAACTTCTGCGTTCATACCTGGTAGTACGTTTTCAGAGTAGTTAGAAATAGAGATTTTAACAGGAACTGTTTGTGATACTTTCGTATAGTTGCCGTCTGAATTAGAGCTTGGCATTAATGAGAAAATTGAGTTTGTTGCATAACCGATTTCTTCTACTTTTCCATCGATTGTTGTTTTAGTATCTCCGTCAACTGTTACATCAACGTCATCGCCAGCTTCAATATCTTTTAATTTGTCTTCTTTAATGTTTGCAATGATGAATAAGTTATTCATATCTACTTCGCTAGCAATTTGTTGACCAGCTTGAACCATTTGATTTTCTTTTACCTGTGTTTTGATGATTTTACCATCCTCTGGTACTGTAACTGTTTTTTCTCCATCTTCTGATTGGATTTTAGCTACCTCATCGTCTTTTGAAACATCTTTACCTTCTTCAATATTCCAGCTTGCTACTTTACCTGCCGCTGGCGCTACTACTGTATAAAGATCGCCCGATACTTTTGCATTGTCTGTGGATACATAATTAGATTTTTGAATATAATAGTATCCTCCACCAATAATTAAAGCTAATACTACAATAATTCCGATAAAGTTCATTAAAATTAAACGCCCTCTTGACATTTATTTTACCTCCTTAATATTTCATTCAGTTAAGTATTACGCTAGATAACTTTATCACAAAGATATTTAGTTGTAAATAACTTTGATTTTAATTTATTTTTAAAACTAAACATTTATGTTTCATAAAGTTTTCCCGACTGAATACTTTACTACATCTTTAACTGAAATACAACTTAAAAGTTTTGGTTTCTTTACAAGTACTTTACTTTACTTTAAAGTTAGATATATAAGCATAGGGTTATACACAAAAACAGCTCCTTTTTTTGGAACAGACTCCCTATATACATAAACCACAATAGGTAACTAGCAGCAATTGTTTAACACCTATAATGATAAAGAAAAGGTGATTATGATGGATCAGCAGTTAATAGATAAACTAGAAAAACTTGACCAAGTTAAAACCTCATTATTTGAACTCAAGCGAAAGCTCTTGGAAGATAAAATCAGTGAGCAGCCCTATAATTTGACCATTACAAAATTTTTAATTCTAAAATTCATTGGAATCAGCTCTAAACGTATGGTAGCCGAAATTTCTTCAAATCTAAAGCTAACCTCTGGGGCTACTACCATTTTATTAAATCAATTAGAAGATGATGCACTCATTAAGCGCGTACGTGACCAAAAAGACCGCCGAATTGTATGGATATCCTTAACGGAGGCTGGCGAAACATTAGTGAACTATGTAATTGAGCAGCGAAATTTATTTTGGCAAGACATGCTTTTTGCTCTAACTCCTGAAGAACAGGATGAGTACCTCCGCATGCTTGAGAAAATGGAAAAACGAATTAGACAAACGGTAGATCGTTAATGATAAAAAGCGTGTGTCCATTTATTTTATGGACACACGCTTTTTATGACCCACTACCATTGAAGGCTTTAGAAACCTTTTTGCTTTCTGCCTTTAAAATTCAGGATTGTTCTTTAAAAATCCCCTCCAAGCCTGTGCTGTAGCTTTCTCAATTTCTTCTTTAGAAGCATGAAGCCTTTTAGCGCTGTCTCCATAGCAAATTTCGATTTTGCCTTTTTTCAGTTCTTCAAATATTGAATCAGCAAAGTCATCAAGCGGTGCTCCAAATGTATGAAGTCCCGGTCCTCCTAAATCCGTGTTCACGGCTGGAGGAAGAATTTCTATCACTTCGGTATTTGTTTCTTCTACTTGATGTCTTAAACTAATCGTAAACGACCTTAACGCCGCTTTTGTTGCGCTGTAAATTGGCACCCATGCTCCAGGTGTTAAAGACAGCCCCGACGTTACGTTAATAACCGCAGCACGTTCTTGTTGAACGAAATGAGGAATCAATAGCGAAGTTAAATGAATAGGAGCACTTACATTACTCATTAGTTCTTTTTCGTAATACTGCCACTCTTCGTGCATGTGTAAAAGATTTACGCGCTGCTGAATGCCTGCATTATTCACAATAACATTTAATTTCGGGAACCTTTCAGTCGCCCATTTTACCAGCTCTACTCTGCTTTCTTCTATTGATACGTCGCACACTTTTGTATGTAACGAAGGGAATCTTTCTTTTGCTTCTTGCAGCTTTGATTCCCTTCTTCCACAAATAATAACTTCATTTCCTTCCTTTAAAAAACGTTCTGCAAGCGCCAATCCAATTCCAGACGCTCCGCCCGTAATTAAAATAGTGTTTCCTAACATTTTCATTACTTTTCCTCCTCGTTCAACCATCACATTTCCTAATTAATAAACAAAGCGCTACTGCATGAATGACAATAGCGCTTTGTTTATTATTTATCTTACAAGACGTTTTAGTCTTAATTTAACATTAAAAATCAAAGTTATCTGGATCTGGACCTACGCGATGATTTTGATTTAATGCGTTAATTTTTTCAACTTCTTCTACATTTAATTCAAAATCAAATACGTCTGCATTTTGGATAATACGATGTTCTTTTGTTGACTTAGGAATCGTTACTACTTCGTTTTGTAAGTCCCAACGTAAGATAACTTGAGCAGTTGATTTTCCGTGCTTTTCAGCAATTTGAGTTAACACTTCGTTATCAAGCAGCTCACCTTGTGCAAGCGGTGACCATGCTTCCACTTGGATTCCTTGTTTTTTGCAGTATTCACGCACTTCTGTTTGTGTTAAAAGTGGATGAAATTCGATTTGGTTTACCATCGGCTTAACTTCTGCATCTGCAATTAAGTCTTCTAGATGATGCACTTGGAAATTCGATACGCCGATTGCACGAATCTTCCCGTCTTTATAAAGCTTTTCAAGTGCTTTCCACGTATCTTTGTACTTACCTTCAACCGGCCAGTGAATTAAGTATAAATCTAAATATTCAAGACCTAGCTTGTTTAAGCTTGTTTCAAACGCTTGAAGAGTTGTGTCATATCCTTGATCTGCATTCCACACTTTTGATGTAACAAATAGTTCTTCGCGAGAAACACCTGATTCTTTAATCGCTTGTCCCACGCCTTCTTCATTTTCATAAATTTTAGCCGTATCAATGCTTTTGTATCCAGCTTTGATTGCATATTTAACTGAATCTACCACTTCTTGACCATCTTCTACTTTATAAACACCTAAACCTAACCACGGCATTTTAACGCCGTTTGCTAAGGTCGTTGTTGACTGTAAGTTTTCCATGTTGCTGTTCATCCCCTTTTTTACTGTTGAATTATTCGTAAAGAGTAATTGCTTGTGAAATTTGTTCTGCGCACTGTTTAACAAGTGCAGCATGTTCTTCGTCTTTCTCTTCTGAAATACGAACGGATGGACCTGATAAAGCAATAGCTGCCATTATTTTTCCTTTTCTGAAAATAGGGGCTGCAATACAGCGAACGCCAGGCTCCCGTTCTTCATCATCGACAGCATATCCTCTTTCCTTACTTAAAGCTAAGTCAGCTTCCAGCTCGTCCAGCTCGGTGATCGTTCGATCTGTATAAGCTTCAAGCGAAAGTTCGTGAAGAATAGATTTTTGCACGCTGTCCTCTTGATAAGCAAGAATACACTTTCCAATAGCATTTGCATGAAGCGGCTTTTTATTTCCTACTTCGGAATGCGTACGAGTGCTATATTGCCCGTTCACCACCTGAGTTGTAACCATCTGTTTATGATGGAGAATTCCCGCGTAAATGGTCTCATTGGTCTCTTCACTCAGCTTCTGCATAGCTGGAACAGAGAGCCAATTCATTTCATAGTTCGTATGCATCGTATTTTGTACGAGTGCCAGCACCAGTTGTGGTGAAACCGTATAGCGGTTAGACGGGTTTCTTACAATAAATCCGTTTTGTTCAAGTGTGCTCACAAGACGATACATCGTACTCTTATTAAAACCAAGCGCTTCCATCATTTCCGGAATAGTCATATTCGGACGGTTTAAAAGCAAAGAGAAGATATCTAATCCTTTTTTTAAAGTTCCAACCTCGGACATGCCCTTCTTCCTCCTTTTATCCGAACAACAATTTTATTATAAAACAAAGCTCTTTATCGTATCAAATAAGGAAACTAAACTAAGTTATTTTCCCTATATAAGAGAATACATAACGTAATTGTTCTTCTTAATCTATTCCACTGTTTTTTCTATTTAAACATAAAAAAAGTCGTAACAATAGAATTTTTTTACAGTTTTTTAAAGTTAACTTTGCTTTTCATTCGTTAACTTCTTCAAATCGCTTCAGCTGCTCCAGCTGATTTTCCTTTTTCATAATTTCTTTCTGACGCTCGCCTAGTAAATCGAAATGAGGATAGCCGGATCGATTATCAATATACTTAGCGGGAATACCATACTTTTCTCCCCACTTAATCAGCTTATTTAAGTCACTGCAACCTACTTTTGTTACGGTAGTTGCGTGTGGAAAACGCTCATCGAGCCAGTAATGAGTTAAAAATGCGATCTCTCCTCGCTTAACAGCTGCTTTCCATGCGTTTAGTTCCGGACGTTTGATTCCAAATGCCATTATTTCACCTTTTCTCTTTTATATAAGTAGTCACATTGTTTGTTTACTATAAAGAAAAAATATCATTCATATAGAAATCTTTCATAATATCTTGTCTATTTATAACCATCTCTAAATAATAGCTTATTTTCTCAACCTGTTTCCTCTCTAAGCATTATTGTGTGCTTATGATTTTATCATCATCTTCTTTTCTTTTTCAAAAGATCAAACAAACAAATAATGTTTAAATAATAAAGAAAAGCCTTATATATATAAGAGACTAAGGATTAATTTCAACATTTCTTTTGCGAATGATTTTTCCTTTGTATTAAATGTTGTTCTTTTTTTATTATGTCAGTATGCATTTATTACGAACCTTCAGTATATTAAAAAACCTACACAGTTACCATTCTCACAAAAAGACAGAATTTACTTTTTATTCCGAAAATAATATAATTCAAGTGATATGAAGCTTTTCGCTTCATCTATTTATTATCAAAGGGGGAATTCCGCTTGGCGATGAATGAAAATTCTTTAAAGAAGGTAAACAATGCTTCTTCCTCTCCTGATTACACAGAAATTGTACAGTCTGCTTCATTTCAAAAGCTTTTGAAACAAAAACGCAATTTTATTTTACCGCTCTCTCTGTTTTTTCTTGCTTTTTATTTTACCTTGCCTATTTTAACGGCTTACACAACCGTCTTAAACAAACCAGCTTTTGCTTCTATGACTTGGGCGTGGGTATTTGCTTTTGCACAGTTTGTGATGACTTGGGCCCTATGCATTTTATACACAAAAAGAGCCTCGAAATTTGATGAACTTGTTGACACGATAAAAAAAGAAGCTGCAAATTGAATAGGGGGTTAAATGAATGAACGTACTAGCTTTCTCACTTTTTTTAGCTATTGTAGGTCTTACGCTAATCATTACGTATACGGCATCCAAGCGGACAAAAACGACCAGTGACTTTTATACAGCAGATGGAAGTTTAACCGGCTGGCAAAACGGCATGGCGATTGCCGGAGATTATATGTCTGCTGCGTCATTTTTAGGCATAGCTGGAATGGTAGCGCTTTCTGGATTTGACGGTTTTTTTTACAGCATCGGCTTTTTAGTTGCCTATCTCGTCGTGTTATACATTGTAGCTGAACCACTTCGCAACTTAGGAAAGTACACGATGGCAGATATGATAGCAGCTCGTTTTAACGAAAAGAAAGTGCGGGGAGTTGCCGCATTAAACACGATCACCATTTCTATTTTTTATATGATTGCGCAGCTTGTTGGAGCAGGAGCATTAATTCATTTATTACTTGGTCTAGATTACGTGTATTCTGTCTTGATTGTCGGCGTGTTGATGACGGTTTACGTTGTATTTGGAGGCATGACGGCGACCAGCTGGGTGCAGATTGTCAAAGCCTTGCTTCTGATGATTGGTACGTTCATTATTTCCATTATTGTATTTTCAAAATTTGATTTTAGCTTTGCTAAAATGTTTTCTGAGATGAAAACCGCAACTCCTCTTGGCGACGGATTTTTAAATCCAGGAAATAAATTCAAAAATCCGCTGGACATGATTTCGTTGAATTTAGCTCTTGTTCTTGGTACAGCAGGCCTTCCTCATATCCTTATTCGTTTCTTTACAGTAAAAGATGCCATCACCGCACGAAAGTCTGTTATTTATGCAACGTGGATCATTGGCGTTTTTTACATTATGACAATCTTTTTAGGGTTCGGTGCTGCTGCATTCGTAGGGTACGATGATATTATCAAAGCAAATGCAGCAGGAAACATGGCAGCTCCCCTGCTCGCTCAAGTTCTTGGCGGAGACTTTCTCTTTGCGTTTGTCTCAGCTGTAGCTTTTGCTACGATTTTAGCTGTTGTAGCTGGGCTGGTGCTCTCAGCAGCTTCAGCATTCGCTCACGACTTTTATAGTCATATTCTCCGTAAAGGGGCTGCAACTGAAAAAGAACAGGTAGTGGCTGCACGATGGGCTTCTATTGGGGTATCCATTCTATCTATTATTCTTGCATTATTTGCTCAAAACATGAACGTAGCATTTTTAGTTGCACTTGCATTTGCCGTAGCAGCGAGCGCTAACTTGCCAATTATTCTTCTTACTATTTTTTGGAAACGTTTTAATACAGCAGGAGCAGTCACTGGCATGCTGGTTGGACTATTCAGCTCACTGTTTTTAGTTGCCATTAGTCCAAACGTGTGGGCACCTGAGCCTGGAGCTGCTATCTTTGTAGGTGAGCCGCTCATCACATTAACAAACCCTGGTATTATCTCCATTCCTCTAGGCTTCTTAGCTGCTTTTATAGGAACACTTCTTTCGTCTAAAAAAGCAGACGAAAAGAAATTTGATGAGATTTTAGTAAAAGCAAATACAGGTATGGGAATCGAAGAGCCTGTCAAACATTAATGCCAAAAAGCCTTGAAGCAGGTTGCTTCAAGGCTTTTTACTAGAATAAATCTTCTTGTAAGCCAATAGCGGCAATTTGTTCATTTCTAAACTTTACAGCTAACATATGCTCTTCTTCCCACGTACATTCAAAAAACAAACCAACTTCTCTTGTATCATGGGGTGCTTCAGGAACAAAGATTTGAATACACTCAACTAAAAAACCGATGTCTTTTCGCTTTTTTACATTCGGAACTAATAAGTCTACCACGTCTTTTTCAACTTGAGTTCTGTATTCATCTCGCACCTGTTGATAATAATCAAAAAGAGCTTTTTCCGTCCTCTTTAACAATAATTCGCTTTGAAGCCAAAATGCTTGAAAAGCCTCTTCTTGCCGTTTTTGAAATGGCTTCTCTTTATCTCCATCAATTGTCAGCAACACATGTTGTTGTTGTCCAAAGAAAGTGACCTGTTTTTCTCCAACCCAGGCCGAGTCATATAACAAAGATCCAAAAAGTGGATGATGTACTCGTAATGTTTGATTCATTGCATACCTGACCCTCTCAAAAAGTGGATTTCTGCTTGCATTGGCGTATAATAAATGGTGCTTGAAACAAACTTCTAAACTTATTCTATGTTACCATATTTTTTACAGAAAGGAGTGCCACAATGTGTGAATACAATTAAATCTTTATACCCTTACTTAAAACCTTACAAATGGCTCGCGCTGTTTGCCCCGCTATTGATGGTCATTGAAGTGTTAGCTGACCTTCTTCAGCCTACTATTATGCAGCATATCATTGATTATGGCATTGCAAACAACAATCAAACATATGTTATCACCCGAAGTATCCTTATGCTTATGTTAGCAATCATTGGCTTAGCTGCTGGTATCGTCTGCGCCATCCTTAGCACAAAAGCAGCAGTAAATTTTTCTACCGATATTCGAAAATCGCTTTTTGAAAAGATTGAAAACCTCTCAAACAGTAACAGAGATAAACTAGGGACTGGTCACTTAATCACTGTCATGACAAATGATGTAACGAGTGTTCAAAACGCATTGAATATGACGCTAAAAGTATTAGTTAGAGGACCTTTACTTTTTGCAGGAAGTATTGTGATCGTGTTATTAACCGCTCGTTCTTTGTTTCCTATTATCGTCGTGGTCGTCCCTATTTTATTTTTATGCATTTGGTTTGTGATCACGAAAGCCGGAAAACTTTTCAAAAAAGTTCAGCGAAGCGTTGATCGTGTAAACACAAAAGTCCAAGAAAATTTATCAGGGATGCGCGTAGTAAAAGCGTATGTAAGAGAATCATATGAAATCAATCAGTTTAAAGAAGCAAACAGCTCCTTGACGCAAGCTAATATGAGTGCTGTTCAGCTTATTTCGCTTTTAATGCCCGTTATTTTATTTGTAGTAAATATCGGCATGGTAGCTACTCTATGGCTGGGTGGACTTCAAGTTGAAGCAGGAAAAATTGAAGCAGGTGTGATTTTAGCTTTTATTAATTACTTAACGATTATTTTAAACGGACTTATGTCAAGCAGCATGGTGCTGATGCAAATTACACGTGCATTCCCTTCAGCTGAACGAATCGATTCTGTTTTAAAAACAAAAATAGACATTCTTCCAGCAAACTCTGCTGCTCAAATCAACAGGCTTAAAGGTGATCTATCGTTTCAAAACGTTACATACAGCTACAGTAAAAATGGAGAAAACGTATTAAAAGATATTTCATTTACTGCTAAACACGGGGAAACTATTGGCATTATCGGCTCTACTGGAAGCGGAAAATCGACGCTTGCAAAACTTATTTCGCGCTTATATGATCCTGATGGCGGCGAAATTTTTGTAGATGGAAAAAACCTGACAAACTATGACGTAAAAGAGCTTCGCTCATCCATTGGGTTTATTCCTCAAAAAGCTACGCTGTTTACCGGAACGATTGATATGAATATTCGAATGGGAAACGATCATGCTTCTTCCTCAGAAATTGAAGATGCTGCAGCTTTTGCATGCGCAACGGAGTTTATTGAAAAACTCCCAGAAAAATATGAGTATCCTTTAACGCGAGGAGCAACCAACTTATCAGGAGGGCAAAAGCAGCGTCTTTCAATCGCGCGTGCATTTGTTAGAAAGCCTGCTATATTGGTCATTGATGATGCAACTTCCGCGTTGGATGCTGTCTCAGAAGCGCAGGTACTAACACATTTAAAAGAAGAGTTTTCCGATGCGACCGTCATTATTATTGCGTCTAAAATTTCGTCTCTTCTTCACGCTGATCATATTATCGTCATGGATGAAGGCAAAATTGCTGAACAAGGGACTCATGAAGAATTGCTTCGTCACCACTCTCTTTATTACGACATTTATCTAGCACAAGGCGGAAAAGAGGTGTTGCCTAGTGAATAATCAAGGTAAAAATCAAATGAGCTCTATTCGCGGCCCTAGAGGCATGATGAAGGGTCCTGTAGTGAAGCCAAAGAATGCGAAAAAAACACTATATAGAATCTGGTCATATATGGGAAAACGAAAGCCTCCGCTTGTGGCTGCGATCATCTTAGTTATTGTGACTTCCCTGCTTAATTTATTGGGCCCTTATTTAATTGGGGTTATTATTGACCAGCATATTATTCCCAAAGATATCAGCGGAACGATACGAATGTCACTCACTCTTGCAGGAATTTACATTACGACATCTTTGTTAACATGGCTGCAAACCTATTTAATGGTAAACGTTTCGTTTACGACCATCGGAATGCTCCGCCAAGATTTATTTGCAAAGCTTCAAACTCTCTCTCTTCGCTTTTTTGATAAGCGAGCTCACGGAGAGTTAATGAGCCGGGTTACGAATGATATTGATAACCTGAATAACGCTCTGAGTCAAAGCGTTATTCAGGCTCTGTCCTCTATTTTATCTCTAGTCGGTATTACCATTGCGATGTTCTCGCTCAACTGGATTCTTGCCATTATCACACTGATTGTTATTCCATTAATGGTTATAATCGTTCGACAAATATTAAAACGAAGCAGTGAAAATTTTGTCAAACGCCAAAAAGACTTAGGTGAGCTAAACGGCTTTGTAGAAGAAGCAATCTCTGGAGGAGAAGTTGTTACGCTTTTTAGTAAGGAAAAAGATTTTTTAACTGTTTTTAATGAACGAAATGAACAGCTGAGAAGTTCAGCAACAAAAGCAGAAACATTTTCAGGCTTTTTAGGTCCTGTCACAAACTTTATTAACAACTTAGGCTTAGCACTAGTGATTGGAGCAGGAGCATTTATGGCTGTTCAAGGTAGCGTTACAGTTGGAATGATCGCTTCATTTGTTAACTACTCACGTCAGTTCTCTCGCCCAATCAGTCAAATGGCAAACTTAGTAAACACTATTCTTTCGGCTATTGCCGGCGCAGAGCGCGTGTTTGCGATTATGGATGAGCAGCCGGACGTCACAAACAAGCCAAACGCTCTTTCTGTTACAAAATTTGCAGGAGACGTTGCTTTTGAGAACGTATCATTTGGCTATACTGACGAAAAAATGATTTTAAAAAATGTTACACTTACAGCAAAAAAAGGTGAAATGGTTGCTTTGGTCGGTCCTACAGGTTCTGGTAAAACAACAATCATTAACTTGCTCACACGATTTTATGACATCGCAAACGGAGACATTAAAATTGACGGCCGTTCCATCAGTGACTATAACATCCATGATTTACGAAATCGAATTGGCATTGTTCTTCAGGATACCTATTTATTTTCCGGTACGATTGCGGATAACATTCGATTCGGCCGGTTAGATGCCAGCGATGAAGAAGTGAAAAGCGCAGCAAAAATGGCAAATGCTCATTCTTTTATCAAGCACCTGCCGCAGCAATACGATACCGTGATTTCAGCCGGTGGAGGAAATTTAAGTGAAGGTCAAAAGCAACTCTTATCGATTGCCCGAGCCATGCTCTCTGACTGTGATATTTTAATTTTAGACGAAGCTACTTCCAATATTGATACAAAAACAGAAATTGATATTCAAAAAGGAATGAGTAATCTATTAAAAGGAAAAACAAGCTTTGTAATTGCCCACCGCCTCAAAACGATTGAAAATGCAAATCAAATTCTTGTCTTAAAAGACGGACAGATTATTGAAAAAGGAAATCATCACGAGCTATTAGAGAAACAAGGTTTTTACCACAAGCTCTATACGCAGCAGTTTACGATTTAAAAGAGGCTGGAACATAACTTAACCCAATCCAATCTAAAGACGAGAAAACGAACTATTGATCAATAGTTCGTTTTTTACTTCAACTAAAATACTTTTGTCTCAAGCTCTTTTTCGCTCTATCATTTATCTATCACAGCTACAATTTTCCCTTTTACTCGACGAGTCGCCAGTTCATCTAAAGCTGCCGGCACTTCGTCTAGTGAAATGACTTTTTCCACAAGAGCATTCAGCTTATTTTCTTGTAAAAGCAAAAGCATTTTATTTCCCATCTCCGCAAGTTTTTGCTGTTCTTTTACGTTGTTAGACTGATGTACGCTTCCTAATGCAACTTGATGAAACGATAGTGGATGCGCAAACGAAATCGCATCATTTACATTAGGAGGTCCTGCGATAAATGCAATTTGACCATTAAAAGCAAGAGCCTTTACCGACTCGTCTGCATTGTTACGCCCGACTGTATCCAAGACTAAATCTACACCGAGTCCATCGGTAAGCTCCAGCACTTTTTTCACAAAATCTTCTTTACGGTAGTCGATTGCATAGTCAGCACCTAAACTTTTTACAAACTCATGATTGGCAGAAGATGCGGTTGTAAGCACTGTAAGACCTGCATTTTTAGCAAGCTGAATGGCAAACCCTCCAACCCCTCCAGCACCTGCGTGAATTAAAATCGTTTGTCCTTTTGAAGCGTTCATTTTGTGAAACAATGCTTGATATGCTGTATACCCCGCACATGGAATAGCTGCAGCGTCTTCAAATGAAACTCCTTGTGGAATAAGGGAAACCGTATGAGCTGTTGTCACTCCGTACTGTGCAAACCCGCCTTTTTTTGATAAATCGCTATGATATACAACGCGGTCTCCGATTTTGACAGTTGTGACTTCTTCTCCCACTTCCTCGACAACGCCAGCTGAATCAAGTCCTAATACGTGAGGGTATGTCCAACTGGGATTACCGCCGTTTCCTGTTTTATAATCTACAGGGTTCAAGGCAGTAGCTTTAATTTTAACTAAAATTTCACCTTTAGCTGGATGCGGCTTTTGGATATTTCCGACTTTCATCTCACTTACTTTCCCTTTGCCTTCTAGCAGTAAAGCTTTCATCAAGATCTCCCCTTTTACATTTCTTCCTTCAATTAAAAGTTCTTTTTCAGTATAATAAATACATGTTGTTTACAAAAGACGGCACTTTCATGTAACCAGGTACCTTCCCGGTAACCTAGGTCTATGGATATTAAATTATTATATCCATATTTCATATCTGTTTATGAATGGAGGATTAGCGGTGAAAGCACCCCACTATAATGTACCTGTTGAAGCAACACTTGAAGTAATCGGCGGGAAATGGAAAGTCGTTATTTTATGCCTCTTAAAAGAAGACGAAAAACGTTTTAGCGAACTTCAGCGAGCTATGCCTGCTATTACTAAAAAAATGCTGTCTCAACAGCTAAAAGAATTAGAAAAAGACGGTGTAGTTAATAGAAAAGTATACAATGAAGTTCCTCCTAAAGTAGAGTACTCACTCAGTGAAGAAGGCGAAACCTTACGAGAAATTTTAAATATGATGTGCGCATGGGGAGATAGAAGAATGGGAAACACCCCAAATTGCAGCTAAGTTCTCCTAGCAGCTTTGTTAAAATAACCGAATAGCTGCTGGGAAGAGCTATTCGGTTGTTTTATCTATTTCCCTACTCTTTCTTATGAGTCGCCCTTGTGTAAGAACATCTGACAACACTATAGAATTCTTTCGCATTTTCATATATGATGATGTCGAACGATGCAGCCAGAATTGTCGAAATAAAACTCAAGAATGATAGGTGATTCAATGATGCAATTAGGTTTAGATTTATCTCAAAAACAACTATTAAAATTGGCCATGACACCTGAATTACGTCAGTCTATCAACATTTTAAATTATTCTACGGCCGATTTAGTTCATTATCTTCATGAGCAAGTCAATGAAAATCCTGTAATTAAACTGTCTGCTGGCGATTCTCAGCAAAAAAATTCATTTAACACTCGAGAACAGCGTTCATATTCAAAAGGTCACACCGATGACGAGTATAATCCGTTTAATTATATATCCGATCAAACTGTGACATTAGAGAGCCATTTATTAGAGCAGCTGTCTATGCTAAATCATTTACACTCACAGCAAAAACACATCGTTCAATTTCTAATTGGAAACTTAAATAAAAACGGCTTTTTAGCAATTGAACCAAAATTGGCAGCCGAACTGCTTAACGTTTCAATTGACGAAGTCAACGATATGATTCACGTTTTACAAAGCTTTGATCCAATCGGAGTGGGCGCTCAAAACTTTGTCGATTCACTGCTTATTCAAATTAAGGCCAAAAAGTCAAAGCCTCCTCTTTTATATGATGTGGTGAAACACGATATTGAAGATATTGCTAACAAAAAATATCGGAACATTTCAAAAAAATACTCTATTTCAATGCGCGAAGTACAAGAAATTGTTGACTGCTTGCGGACATTGAATCCTCGTCCAGCAGGAGATTTCTATGTTCCGCTTACGAAGTACATTTCGCCTGATGTAACGGTACAAAAAATAGACGGCCGCTATCATGTTATTCTTCATAGCGAGCTGCTTCCGCCCATCGAGATTAACAGCACCTACCAAAAACTGGTTCATCACTCTGCATGCGTAACAACCGATCGATACGTACAGGAAAAAATCCATGAAGCTACTTGGCTAATTAATAGTATTGAGCAGCGTAATGCGACGATTTACAATGTGTCTAAAGCCATTGTAGAACATCAGCAAGATTTTTTTGAAATGGGTATTTCGGGGCTAAAGCCGCTTACCTTAAAAGATATTGCTCAAAAAGTAGACTGTCACGAATCAACGGTAAGCCGTGCAACTAACGGAAAGTATATTCAAACGCCGCGCGGACTGTTTGAACTAAAATACTTTTTCACTAATTCTTTAGAGAGAACCGATGGCGAACAAAGCAATTCTACCGCCTTTATAAAAGAGAAAATTAAAACATTAATTGCCGAAGAAAATAAATTAAAACCTCTTTCAGATCAAAAGCTCATGTCTCTTCTTTCCAGCGAAGGAATTCAAATTTCAAGGAGAACAGTAGCTAAATACCGTGAAGAAGCTGGAATTGAAAGTTCTTCTAAGCGGCGACGATTTTAATATTATTTATTCTAAATTACAGCTTTATCACTACTAAAAAGAACCCGTTGAACAAAAATCAACGGGTTCTTTTTATCGGTTTCCAATAAATAAAAGCCATATGATATTGATACGTATATTCATATGTGTCATTTATTTTCTTTACATGCTGTAAAATAATCTTCTCAGTTTCTAATTTGTCAACATCTTTCGAAAGCAGCTTTGTCGAGTTCTTCTTGATGAGATCTTCGTACGTCTCATACGTTACCGTTTTGGTTATAGGAACTAGCTTACAATCTGCGTAAATACCAAGTTCATATAAAATATTTAGTAAGTCAATATATTCCTTACGACGCCATTTAATCTCGTACCCAAGTTTTCTATGTAACTCTACGTAATGAGGCTTTTCTGGACCCGCTGACATGCCAATAACCGCCAAACGATTAGCCGAATCATTCATATTTAAGAGACCATCGACAATGTTATGCATACGGTAAAAACAGTTTATTCCTACTACCACGTCATAGTTATCTGTTAGACGCTCATACTCCCATTTACCTTCTATGAACTTTAGATTAGAGCGGGCATTTGATTGTTTTTGTAAGTAGCGGATGATGCTTGGCGAACAATCCATACACGTAAGTTCTTTTACATAATCCGCAATTGAAAACGTATAATTTCCCCACCCAGGGCCAATTTCCATGACAGAGTCACTTGGATTCAAAAAAGCAAGAAGTTCTTGCTGAAGCTGTTTCACTACAGGATCGTTTTCTGAATCAAAAGACATTTTTTCTAGATATTGCTGCCAAAATTCATCTTCCGCTTTGTCATTTATCATCCGTTCCGATATTGAACCGTCCCATTCTTTCAGCCCTTCCTGCCACTTTTTCACACGATCACTTTCATACACCGCAAATTTTGTAAGCTGCATGCATTCACATTCCCCTCTTTTACACGTAAACCTATACTAACATAAAGAAAAAGAGAGTTCCTTTTTAAACTGGAACTCTCTTTTTCTATTAGTTAAATTAGGCTGCTGCCTCTTCCTCTGTGTGATGCTTCTCTTTTCTGGCATTGATATAAAACATTATCAATGAAAGAGTGATGAAGATTGCTGCAAAGATTCCAAGTACGCCAGCCTGATGCCATACATAGCCGAAATCATCACCAATTGAAATAATTTCACGGAAACCGCGAATTGCATAGGTCATAGGCAAGTATGGATTGATTGCCTGGAAGAATTCTGGCACAAGTGCTTTAGGGAATGTACCTGCACTGCCGCCAATTTGAAGCAGCAGAATAATAAAGGCTAAATACTGCCCTACTTTTCCTAACCCTGTTGTTAAGAACAAGATCAGTGTAAAGAACGTTACACCTGTAATCATGGTAAAGATATAGAAGTGCCAAATGCTTGTTACGTTTAAATGCAAGCCCCAAAGAAGAGCTGTAACAGCAATCGCTGCTTGCAGCATACCTACAATAGTGATGACACTAAACTTACTTAAGAACCACGAAATACCTGATGTCGGTCGAATTGATGGCTCTTTCATTGGGTACACCGCTGAAAACATTAATGTTCCCGCAAACAAGCCAATACATAAGATGTATGGAGCTAATCCGACACCGTACTTATCTACGTTATTTTGTTTATCTGATTTTAAATCCGTTGGATTTGAAAACATGCTGTATGTTTTATCATCTGCTTTAACATCTTTTGCATCTTTTGCACCGTCCGCTAAAGATGAATGAAGCTCGCTTGTTCCATCTGATAATTTAGATGAACCGTCATATAGTTTGGATGAACCATTTGTTAACTCTTTAGAACCATTTGCTAATTTGGTTGCCCCGTTTTCTAGCTGCGTTAAACCATTTGCTAGCGCTGCGCTTCCTTGTTCAGATTTTTTAAGTCCATCCACAAGTTGCTGCTGTCCGTCAGCAAGCTTTCCAGCTCCTGTATGAGCGTCAGCTATACCGCTGTTTAGCTCTGCAAATTTGCTGTTGAACTGCTTTTCACCGTCTGCTAGTTTAACAGCACCGTTATATAATTGAGTTTGACCATTGTATAACTGAGTCTGTGCGTTGTATAACTGAGTTTGACCATTGTACAACTGATTTTGACCGTCAGCAATTTTATTAATGGCGCTTTGAATATCTTCTCCGCCTTTAGACAGCTTTTGAAGCGCTGCTGATAACTCTTGCACTTTATCTACTTTTGCTTTTAGCTGCTCTGCTTTTTGCTGCTGTTCATCCATAAACTGCTGAGACGTTAGCTTTTTAATTCCTGCAATCAGCGTTTGTTTTTGCTCATCGGGAATAGATTCGTTGCTGTTAATGCTGTCAATGAGAGCTTGCTGCTGCTGTTCAAACTCCGCCTTTTTTGAGTCTACCTGCTGTTTAATCTGAGTGATTTCCTGTTCCGCTTGATTAATTTGCTGCGTAACATTGCTCACTTCAGCATCTACTTGATTTAAGCCGCTTGTGAACTGCGGTAGTTTCCCTTGAAGTGTTTTTGTTCCTTCATTAAGTTGCTTTGTAGCATCTTGGAGTTTTTTGGTCCCACCTTGCAGTTTTTCAGTTCCGTCTTGTAGTTTTCCCAACCCAGTGCTAAGCTTTCCTGCACCTGTTTCAAGTTCTTTAGAAGCCGCATAAAGCTGTCCGCTTCCACTTTCTAGCTTCCCTAAACCGCTGTTTAGGCTGCCTAAGTTTTCATTAATTGTGTCCGCACCGTTTAGTAGCTTAGCTGCACCGGCATTTAGATCAGTTGCTCCTTTTCGTGCATCTGCTAATCCATTTGCCAATTTAGCTGTACCGTCTTCAAACGTAACCGTGCTGTCTGCTAGTTTCTTCATGTTATCTCGCAGCGTTTTCGAGCCATCTTCTAGCTCTCCTGCACCGTCACTTGCTTTTTGAAGACCGTCCGCTACTTGCTTAAAGCTGTCAAATACCGTTTCAGCATACTGCTTTGTGACTGCTTCTTTAATCTGATCATTGATTTTAGCTACTGCATTTGAGCTAATTTGAGCGCCTGAATAGTTCTTTCCGGCATTTGTATGGTAGATAAATTTCATTTTTTTAGGATTCTCATCCATTAATGTTGTTGCATTTTTAGAGAAATTCTTTGGAATTTCTAAAACTAGATAGTAGTCTTCGTTCTTTAAGCCTTCTAACGCTTTTTCTTTGTTCGTAAATTTCCAGTCAAATTTATCGTTTTTCTTTAAATCATCAACAAAATCACGACCGACATTCAATTTCTTTCCATCTAACGTAGCACCTTTATCTTCATTTACCACTGCAACTGGAATTTGATCTGTTTTTCCATATGGATCCCAGTAAGCAGATAAAAAGATGACATTATAAAGTAATGGAACAAATAACAATCCGCAAATCACAACAATAGTCATTGGTTTGGAAAAGATTTTTTTCCATTCTCCTTTAATCATATTCATGTTTTTTAGCCTCCAATAATCCTTACTTCCGCCTGACTGTTTGACCGAAAAACATTTTCGGTCATGAAGTTCTGATTAATGTTACCATATTCACAAGAATAAGGTCAATCGTTATTCTGTAATTAAAAGCTGATTTTAGCAGAAAGTTTAAAATCAGCTTTTTAAGATAACGTTCACACTAAATATCAGGCTTAAATCATGAGTTTCATTCGTATCGTTCTTAATAAATGCCCGTCAAATTCATCATCAAATTCATCCACAAGCTGGAAACCTTTTGATTGATAAAATGCACGGCCTATTCCGTTTTCTCTTTCTACGTTAATGTAAACGATTTTTAATTCCTTCGAGCGCTTCATTCCTTTTTCTAACAATTGCGAACCGATTCCTTTTCCTTGATAAGCAGGAAGTATATAGATAGATCCTAGTTCTATTTCCCCTCTGTTTTGTAGTCGGAAAAAGTTAGCGTATCCTACGATTTTCTCATCAATAGTTGCTACATAAATGAACGAATTACGCAAGCGCCACAGCAGCCTTTTATTGGAGTATGCTTCTGAAAGAAACCGATTCTGAACGCTTCTAGGAATAATTCCTTCATATGTATCATACCAACTCATCTTTGCGACGTATTGAACAGACGTAATATCTTCTTTTCTCATTTTGCGAATGATTACCTCCACTCACATCCCTCCTGACAATTTACTGCTAAAATCGTACATAATTTCACCTGAAAAATATAGTTATAAATATATATTTTTAATTGTAACGCTCTAGAAGCATTGATTGATTTTAGAACCTTATGTATAATCGAGATAGATACAAATTGAAAATGATTATCATTAACAGGAGTGCTGAATGATGAATTTAACTACCGTGAGTATTGGCGACAAAGTAAAAGTTAAAAACATTGAATTTTTAGATAGATCATTAGAACGCCGCCTTCTTTCTTTTGGAGTAAAAAAAGGCTGCGAACTATGCATGAAGCAAAAAACCATCTTAGGAGGACCTTGTATTATTGAATGTCAAGGTCAAATGATTAGCATCCGAAAACGCGATGCGGCCAAAATTGAGGTTGAGACAGCATGAGTACAATTGCACTTTTAGGAAATCCAAACACAGGAAAAACTTCTTTATTCAATATATTAACAGATTCCTATGAATACGTAGGAAACTGGAGCGGTGTAACCGTTGAAAAGAAAGTTGGATCTATTAAAAAGCAAAACAGCCAGCTGGTTGATTTGCCGGGTGTGTATGACTTTACTCCTCTTTCTTCAGATGAAGCAGTGGTAACTAACTTTTTGTTAACCGGAGAATTTAACAGTATGCTGAATATTGTAGACGCTTCTCAGTTTGAAAGAAGCATGCATCTCACTATTCAAGCATTGGAATATGGAAAGCCATTAGTAATCGGCTTAAATATGATTGATGTAGCGGAAAAACGCGGATTGACTTTTAATTTGGAGAAGCTTAGCAAATCATTACATATTCCGGTTTCAGCGATTATTGCCCGTAATGGAAAAGGAATTAATGAGCTGCTCTCTACTTTGAAGCAAGATTTAAAAGCCCCTTCATTTCAATTAAATTATGGGGAAACCGCTGAACAAGCAATTCATATGATTCAAACAAAAGCGGACGTCAGCAGATGGATTGCCATTCAATTCTTAGCGGAAAATAGCGTAATCGAATCAACATTAAAAGAAAAAGCGAGTTACTCAGAGCTGCTTGAGCTGCGAAAAGCCGCTGCACAAAAAATAAACAAGCCGCTTAGCGAGCATTTCTTCGACGTGCGTACAGCATTTATTGAACGCATTTCGAGCGAGTGTATCATAAAGGGCAGCGAAACACCTTTAACCTTCACGGATCGAATCGATCGAATTGTGACGCATAAGTGGCTTGGTCTCCCTATTTTTCTTGGCTTAATGTATTTGATTTTTAATATTACGTTTACTTGGATTGGCGTTCCGCTTTCTGATAAACTGGACGGCTTCTTTGGCGGAACGCTTAGTGAAGGCGCTGATTCTCTTTTAAATGCAGCTGGTGCTGCTCCATTTATTCATGATTTAATTGTGGATGGCATTATTGCAGGAGTAGGCGGCGTACTGGTATTTGTACCACAAATTTTTGTCCTGTTCTTTTTCATTTCACTGCTTGAAGATTCAGGATACATGGCTCGAATTGCTGTAGTAATGGATCGTATAATGGAATTTTTTGGTTTGAACGGAAAAGCATTTATTCCGATGATTATTAGCTTTGGATGTAACGTACCGGGGATTATGGCCGCGCGTACAATTGAACAGCGAAAAGAGCGCCTTATGACCATTTTAGTCAATCCATTTATGAGCTGCTCAGCACGTCTTCCTGTATACGCTTTGTTTGTAGGTGCGTTTTTTGTGCAAAACGGAGCAGCTGTGGTGTTTTCTATGTACTTGCTTGGCATTATTTTAGCACTTGTTGTAACGAAAATTTTATCAGTAACGCTTCTTAAAGACGAACAATCAACTTTTATTGTTGAACTTCCTCCTTACCGCGTACCTCAAGCCAAGACTCTTTGGAGAAGCACGTGGGAAAAAGGCCGAAATTTCGTCCGAAAAGCAGGTACGGTTATTTTAGCTGGCTCTGTATTTATCTGGCTATCATCTTACGCTGGCCCTGGCGGTTTTGGAGTAGATATGGAAAATAGCTTTATGGCTATTATTGGAGGTGCTATCGCTCCTCTATTTATCCCTTTAGGTTTTGCGACATGGCAAGCTGTAGCATCACTGATTACAGGGTTCCTAGCGAAAGAAGTGGTTGTTTCAACTATGAGCATCATTTATAAAGTACAAGAAGGACAGCTTGGCGACACAATGAAGACATTCTTTACACCGCTAACAGCCTATACGTTTATGGTGTTTGTTCTTCTTTACGTTCCGTGTCTAGCAACCGTCGCTGTTATTCGACGAGAAACCGGCTCATTAAAATGGACAGCATTTGCTGTGGCCTACCCTTTGGTTGTCGCTTATCTCGTAGCTTTGCTTGTACACACTATTGGAAAAGTACTTGGTTTTTCTTAAAAGGAGTGAATAACATTGATTATTAACATTTTAATTGGGGTTTTGATTTTTGGGTATGCCCTTTATCATATGACAAAATTCTTCCGCAAGAGTACTCAGGGAAAATGTGCAAGCTGCGCACAGCAATCTTCTTGTGCAACGGATGATTGCGGTATTGACTGGGATAAAACGATTCAAGAGGCTCAAAATCAATCATCTTAATACATTAAAAAAGCATCCTGATAGACGGGATGCTTTTTTAATGTTACGCAACTAGTTTTAAAATGAGATGAGAAAGGACTTCCTTTTCCTCTTCACTGCTGACTTTCCATAACTCATGAAGGACTTTTTCTTCTCGGTTTCGAGGCTCCTCATTTTTGGCTAAATAGCTAGCCACTTTTTTTGTAGCAGCTGCTAATTGTTCCTCATTTAACCCGAGCTTTTTACCGACATGAACTTTTTGAGTTAAATAATCAGTAAACGTATCAAAATTCTGCAAAATTGCTTCTTTTTTCTCCGTCCCTAAATTATCTACCGTTTCTTCAATTTTATTCATGTCTTTTGTAGTTCCTTCATTCATTTGACTCACAGTTAACATCTCCTTCTTAGTGAATAGACTGATATGTTCTTTCACGCTCAGATTCTGGTTTTTCGTCCGGCGTCATCTTTTCCTTACTTATTTCAGAAGTTGCATCTTTCACTTTTTCACCAATTTGCTGTAAATCACTTTTAGCATCTTCTACCGTTGATTTTGCATCATGCGTAACGCTTTTCACATCTTCTGCTTGCTTAAAGAAATCTTCATTTACACGCTCGTACAAATGTTTGGCATCATTAATTGCATCTTTTAAAAGATTCGATGCATTTTTCATTTGCTGCACCATTTTTTCTTTTGTTTCTTGAGGGTTCTCTTTTACTTGATTAATCATGTTTGCAGAAGAGTCCTTTAATGTAACGGCTCTTCTTTTAACAGATGAGCGAGTTTTATTATCAAGTAATGTTATACATCCACCTACAACTGCCCCGACAACAACACCTTTTACTAGCTTGCTGCTGTAGCTTTTCCCCGTGGTGCTAACAGCAGCAGTGCTATTAGCTGTCTGTGGATTGTTATTAATTCCTACATCGTTGTTGATGCCTGCGCTGTTGCTTAAAGCAGGGTTTTGTAATTCAGATCGGTTTCTTTCCATTTTTACTGCCTCCTTTAGCATCGTTATTGAGTGATTTCCCATCTTTTTTTATATTTAAACAATTGAATTCGTTAAAAATAAAAAACATGACTAAAGGCCACCTTTTATATCTCACTAGTCAAGAATAACTATATAGTAAAAAAAGCTAAATTTTTTAATGGAAAGATACAAGCCGGATTTTTGTAAAAGGATTGTCAGCACCGGTATAATAAGAAGTACTGTAAAAGAAATTTTATACTATTGGTCATAGGGGTGAAACAATTGAGCCAGCTTAATAAGGAATTTAACTGTGAAAAAGAATTAACGCTTGCTATTATCGGCGGAAAATGGAAGATGCTGATACTATGGCACTTAGGACGTGAAGGAACAAAACGGTTCGGGGAACTAAAATCGCTTATTCCTGATATTACGCCGCGCATGCTGGTTAACCAGCTGCGGGAACTGGAAGAAGATCTAATTGTTAACCGTAAAGTTTATCCTGTCGTACCACCTAAAGTCGAATACTCACTTACAAAAGAAGGAGAAAGTTTAATGCCTATTTTGACAGCCATGTACGATTGGGGTAAAAATTATCGTGATACAGTGCTGGTCAATCAAGAACAAAAGGCAGAAACGTTAATTAAATGATGGAAACGAATCCTTCTATTCCATAGTTTTTATTTTTTTATGCGGATGATATTACTCAATATCATCCGCATTTTTAATAAAAATTAAGCGGTTACAAGACTGATATGTCCATTAGTATACTTCTGTATACTATCATTCCCCACACTATTTGTGGGAAAAGTGCGTACTTTTAAGAACCTCAAACTGCGGGTACAATAACTACACCAGCTGCTTTTTATGTAAAAAGGCACAAAAGGTATCTATAGATTTCTGTAAGGAGTGGAGTAGAATGGAATTACAATTAGCATTAGATCTTGTTAATATTTCTCAAGCAAAAGAGGTAGTAAAAGAAGTTGAAGAACATATTGATATCGTGGAAATCGGTACACCTGTTGTAATCAATGAAGGGCTTCGCGCCGTTAAAGAAATTAAAGAAGCATTTCCTAATTTAAAAGTATTAGCTGACCTAAAAATCATGGATGCAGCTGGTTATGAAGTACAGCAAGCTTCTCAAGCTGGAGCAGACATCATTACCATCTTAGGTGTGGCTGAAGATATGTCAATTAAAGGTGCAGTTGAAGAAGCGAAAAAACAAGGTAAAAAAATTCTAGTCGATATGATTGGTGTAAAAGATATTAAAGGACGCGCAAAAGAGCTAGACGAATTTGGCGTTGACTATATCTGCGTACACACAGGATACGATCTTCAAGCAGTTGGTCAAAACTCTTTTGAAGATTTAGTAACAATCAAAAGCGTTGTAAAAAATGCAAAAACAGCCGTTGCTGGCGGCATTAAATTAGAATCTTTACCTGAAGTAGTAAAAGCACAGCCTGATCTTGTTATCGTTGGCGGAGGCATCACGAGCCAAGATGATAAAAAATCAGTTGCTTCTCAAATGAAAGAGCTTATTACAAATTAAGGAGCTTTCTATGCAGACGAGCGAACATTTAAAAACGGTTATGAATGAGCTTTTACAAACAACAGCTCTAATCGCTGACGATGAAGCTGAACAGCTTGTAAATGGCATCATCTCATCTAAAAAAGTGTTTGTCACAGGAGCAGGCCGTTCAGGTTTTATGGGCAAGTCGTTTGCTATGCGTATGATGCATATGGGCATTGATGCTTATGTCATTGGAGAAACCGTGACGTCCACTTTCACGCAGGATGATTTATTAATCATCGGATCAGGTTCTGGCGAAACGAAGAGCTTGATTCCTATTGCTCAAAAAGCAAAAGAACTTGGAGGAAAAGTTGGAGTAGTCACGATTTCCCCCGATTCCACGCTTGGCAAGCTGGCTGACTTCATCGTGAAGCTGCCCGGCGCTCCGAAGGATCAAGAACAAAGCAGTTATCAAACCGTACAGCCTATGGCGTCACTGTTTGAACAAACGCTTCTTCTTTTTTACGATGCGCTGATTCTTCGCTTCATGGAGAAGAAAGAACTTGATACTCATACGATGTACGGAAAGCATGCAAATTTAGAGTAGAAAAAGGTCTTGCCTAGGCAAGACCTTTTTTGTTTTGGAACTTTCTATATAACCAAATATTCACTTATCAGATAACTAAATGTACTTTATCATTATTTATTTTTTCAAAAGCCCTATTCGAATTTTGCTGCATCTCCATAAAACGGCTGCTCTGCAACTTTAATCGAGTCTGTTGGACACCCTTCGTACGCTTCCATCATCTCATCTTGCTGATGTTCAGGAACTTCTTTTGTTCCTTCGTTGTTATCTAATACGGCATAAGCAAGACCTTCTGAATCATAATCATAAAGATCTGGCGCACTCCCTCCACATGCTCCGCAAGCAATACATGTTTCCTTATCTACTATCGTAAAAGCCATAAAAAAACCTCCTTGACCTTTTCACTTTCTCTTTCAGAAAGTTACGTTCAGTATAAGGAGGTTTTTTTAAATTCGTCTTAAATTATTTACTGAGATTCCCCAATATTCTCAAACATCTCATCTACATTTGGCTTTTTCTTAATTAACCCTGACTCTTTTAACCAGTCAACATTTGATTGCCATGATTCTTTCGTTTGACTGCCGAATCCTTGTTCAGACTTCATTTTTGGAAGTAAGATATTCAAACTTTTTGTTTCCACATCTTTTTCGAGCGGAAAGTTTGATTTATCTTGATTATCTAACAAAATTTGAAGTGATTCTTTTGGATGTTTCTCCGTGTATTCATACCCTTTTGTCGCGGCACGCCAAAACGCTTTAATCGTATCAGAATCTTTTGCCCACGTTTGATCCCCTGTAACGGCCACTAGCTCGTAATAAGATGGCACGCCGTAATCTGACGGATCAATGTCAACCGTTTTGTATCCTTTTTTGTGAAGCAATGGTACTTCGTGGTTAATATACGCACCTATTACAGCATCTACTTTTTTGCTAATCAGCGATGAATTTAACTCAAACCCTACGTCTACTAGTTTTACTTTATTCGGATCTCCTCCATCGCTTTTCACCATTTTCTTTAGAACAGATTCACTTAATGGTGTTCCGCTGTATCCTACTACTTTTCCTTCTAAATCTTTAGGACGCTTAATACCGCTATCTTTCAATGCCACAACCCGGTTTAGCGGAGATCTTACAATCGCTCCTACCGACTTTACCGGCACATCTTCATTTGCTCGTGCCATTGCTACATCAGGCTGATAGTAAAGGCCGAGCGTGACTTTCCCTGCAGCTGCTAAATTAAGCGAGTCTGTTGGATTAGCAGGAAATTGTACTTTTACATTCAGCCCTTCTTTTTTGAAATATCCTTTTTCTTGTGCAGCGTAAATGAAGCTGTGCACTGCATTTGGATACCAATCAAGCATAATTGTAACGTCTTTTAATTTTTTACTGTCACCAGCTTTATTTTCCTTGTCCTGACCGCAAGCAGCGAGCATCAAAACAAGCAGCAGGCTTAAGCTAATCGCAAACCATTTTTTCATTCTGTTTTCCTCCACTTTAATGAACGTTTTTCGAAACCTACTACAATAATAAAAAATAAAATACCAAGCGCGGATAAAATCACAATTGGTGCAAATACACCAGCTGCATCAAACTGTGTCATCATGCGACGACTGAAATATCCTAAGCCTGCTTGCGCACCCAACCATTCCCCAATGGCAGCACCTATTATACTAAAGGTAACCGCTACTTTGAGTCCCGAATAAAAATGAGGCAGTGCAGAAGGAATGTTCAACTTAAAGAAAATATCTTTTTTTGTTGCTCCCATCGTTAACATGAGTTCTTTTAACTCTTTGTTTGTAGAACGAAGCCCGTCAAATGTGCTAACGGTAATGGGAAAAAACGTAATTAATACGGTCA
Source organism: Priestia sp. 179-F W1.4 NHS (assembly GCF_045369295.1). Lineage (NCBI taxonomy): Bacteria > Bacillati > Bacillota > Bacilli > Caryophanales > Bacillaceae > Priestia > Priestia sp. 179-F W1.4 NHS. The sequence continues at coordinate 868,177 of NZ_JBIQFF010000002.1, forward strand.
CAATCACTTTGCTCCAAATGGAGTAGCCAAACCACAGCACAAATACAGGAGCAATGGCAATGGTCGGGATCATTTGTGACGCAATAATAAGCGGATAAAAAGCACGCTCAATAAGCGGACTCCAATTCATCCACACAGCCAGCAGAACCCCTAGCACAACGGATATTACAAGCCCAATTACGACAATAGATAACGTAGCTGGTAAATGCTTAAACAATAAATCCATTCGCAGCTCCCAAAGCTTCGTTAAAATACCGCTGGGCGTTGGTAAAATAAACGGATAGTTTACAATGCGTGCTCCAATTTCCCAAGCAGCCAGCAAAATGACTACTAAAATCACTGAAGCCCCGTACTTTTTCATGTGTTCACCTTCGATCTTAGCTGTTCAATTAAATAATCTTTCACATCAAGCACTCGCTGTTGATTCAGATCTTTTTGCGTTCGAGGTCTGCTAAGCGGCACTTGAATTTCTTCAAGACAACTTACTGGCTTGTCTGAAAAGATAAAAATGCGATCTGATAAAAAAAGCGCTTCATTGACGTCATGAGTGATAAATAAGATGCTATGTTTACGCTTTTGCCATTGTTCAAGCAGCCATTCCTGCATTGATAAACGCGTAATGGCATCAAGTGCACTAAAAGGCTCATCTAAAAGCAGTACGTTAGAACCGCTTAATATCGTTCGCAGAAAAGAAACACGCTGCTTCATCCCTCCGGATAAATCACTTGGAAAACGATTTTCATACCCTTTTAAACCAAACTCTTCGAGCAGCTGAGATACTTGCCTATGAGCACTTGCTTTTGACACATTGTGAAGCTCAAGCGGCAGAGATGCATTGTCTAAAATCGTGCGCCACGGAAGAAGCAAATCTTGCTGCGGCATATAGCCTACTTTTCCTAGTCGCTTTTCATAAGACTTTCCGTTAATCACGATATCGCCTTCACTCTGCTGTTCAAGACCTGTAATGAGACGAAACAACGTACTTTTCCCAGAGCCGCTCGCTCCAACGATACTGACAAACTCGCCTTCTTTCACGTCTAAGTTTAATGATTTTAAAATCGCTTGATCACCGTTCTTGTACGTAAAACTGACGTTTTGAAAAGATAACACAGACCTATTCATGAATTGGCCACATCGCTTCGTTATAAGCCATATCCCAGAACATATACTCAAAACGCGTCGTATTCAAGAAAATTTCTTCAAGCTTTTCTAATTCCACTTCTGATTTATCTTCAGTAAGTGAGTCAAATAAATTGATACACCATGTCGCCAGTTCTCCAAATTCTTCTGAGCTGTACATTTCAATCCACTCACGGTAAAACTCATTGTTAGCTCCAGGCTTTTCACTAAGTTCTTTTCCTATTTCCCAGTAGCTCCACATACAAGGCAAAAGAGCGGCTACTAATTCAGCTAATGTTCCACTTTGACCAACGTGCAGCATATAGTGCGTGTATGCAAGCGTTGTAGGAGATGGCTGCGCTTTTTCTAATTCTTTTTCGCTGATTTCAAATTTCTTGGCATACTCACGGTGCAGACTCATTTCTTCGTTTAATGTAGAATCTAAAAGGGCTGCAAATTTCCCCATCGTTTGAAGATCCGTAGCTTTCATGGCTCCAATCGCAAATAATTTGGCATAATCAATTAGGTAAAGGTAATCTTGAATCATGTAGAAGCGAAACTTCTCCTTTTCAAGCGTTCCATCTCCCATCCCCTGTACGAAGGGATGATTATGATTTTGACGCCAAATAGGCTGCAGCTTTTCGTATAATCGTTCACTAAATTTCATGATGATCACTCCTTATGCGTATGCAGCCACGTATAAATGAACTGCACTATCACTTTTGTATATTGAACAAGCTGATTAATATCTAATTGTTCGTTCACAGCATGTGCATTTGCTAAATTTCCCGGACCGTAAATAGCGGCGGGAATTCCCGCATCAGCTAGCCATCCCCCGTCTGTTACGCTAGTTGACACATCAATTGGAGGCTTTTTCCCTTCCATTTGTTCATGAGTATTTGCAAGCAGCTGCACTCCTGCATGATTTTCATCAATTTCTAATGACGGAAAGATTTCTCCTCTGTCTTCAATCATTGATGTGCCTCCCCATTCAAAGGTTGGCAGATTATCTTTTAACCATGGATCTGCTTTTGCAATAGCTATAATATATTCTTCCACTTCTTTTGATACTTGGTCGTACGATTCATTAGGATAATAGTGAACGGTGATCCACAGCCTGCATTCATCTGCAATAAAAGCAGCATGTCTTCCGCCTTCGATTACTGCTGGATTAATCGTATTTGTCCCTGGCAAAAATCCTGGATAGCTCTTTGTAACAGCCCAGTGACGCTCCAATTCTTGTAGCCCTCCGATCACTTTTGCCATCTTTTCAATAGCGCTTGCGGCTAACAGCCCTCCTCCAGCATGAATCATACTTCGGCGTGTACCGTCATGATAGGTTTTACTGCTTTTTATCGTAATCCATCCCGTGATCACTCCGCCTTGACCTTGAATATGTAAATCACTTGTATCGACTACAAGCGCAAAATCAGCTGTATACCCTTTCTGACAGCATTGCAGCGTACCTGCCTCTCCTACTTCTTCTCCTACAACGGATTCAAAAATCAAGTCTCCTGGCAGCTCGATTCCTGCTTCTGTTAAAAGCTGAACTGCAAATAATGCTCCCGCCAAACCGCCTTTCATATCAGCAACTCCGCGTCCAATTATCATATTGTCTTTCACAACAGCTTCAAACGGATTGGTTTCCCACTTTTTATTTTCTTGTACCTCAGCAACATCCATATGGCCGTTAATAATCAAGCTTTGATAGTCAGCCGATTTTTGTCCTTTTAACGTTCCCACTACGATAGGGTCGTTAGAATATAAGTCCCACATATCAATGGAAAAACCGCAGTTTTTAAGAAAATCCGCTACGTACAGCTGCGCTTCATGAGAATTTCGTGCAGGAGGCGCTGGCGTTTTATACGAAACAAGCGTTGTTAATAACTGGATTAACTCTCCTTTGCGCTCCTCCACCTGTTTGACAAGCAAATCAATTGTTTCTTTCATGTATGACACCTTCCTTTACGCATAAAAAAACACTTCTTTCGCAGGAAAGAAGTGTTTTTGTTTATGTACACAAAATTATTATAACGAGTTCGTAAGGAAATCCCATACAAAACATCCATTACAATACCTCTTTCCTACGCTAGTATTACCTAGTTCAGGTTATAAGGGTTAAGACTTATCGTCTCTCTCAGCTTCGAAAGCACCCCTAGTGGTGTTGTATCTCTATGAAATTAATCTATTATCATATGTTTACCTGTAATAGTTTTATCATAGTAAAGCGTTTTATTCAATAGAAAGGTTCATGATATGGTAATGAAAATAGTTTCCTTTTTAGTAGTAAAAGAAAAAGCACACACCTTTTTCATGCAGTGTGTGCTCTTTGTTTTTGTGACATTACTAGTTAGCTATTGGCTTCTTTAAAAATACGCCATAACTAATAGCACCAATTAAAAGCAGTCCTGCTCCTAACAGGAAAACCGCCGTAAAAGTTCCCGTTGCATCTAATATAAACCCTGTTACGATAGGAGCCATTGCCGCTCCTAGAAATCCACCGAAGTTCTGAATAGCGCCGAGTGAAGCAACTTGTTCCTTTGGTGCAATATCCGCCGCTAGAGTCCAAATGACGCCTGATGGCAGCTGTGACGCGAAGTAGCCAATCGACAATAAGACAATACTTAAGGCTGCATTATCAATAAAAGGAACGGGTGCTACCGATGCTGCGGCTAAGATTGCCCCGCCTACAATTGGTATTTTTCTTGCCGTTACTGCATTAATTCCTTTTCGAATAAATCTATCTGAAATTACACCACCAAGCAACACTCCTATGATTCCTGCTAGAAACGGAATAGCAGCAATCCAGCCCGTTTGTTTTAGGCTAAAACCGCGCTCTGTTTCTAAGTAGCTAGGAAGCCAAGTTAAATAAACCCATATCGTAAACATAATTCCGAAATTCCCGATAATCATAAACCATGTGCTTTTATATTTAAACAGCTGTGACCATTTTGCTTGTGAGGTATGACTGATTTTTATCTCTTCTTTAGGGACAGCTTTCACTTTATTGGCAACATAATCCGGATCTCGGTATATCTTTAGCCAAACAAACATCACAATAAAGCCTGCTGCTCCTATAACAACAAACATTCCTCTCCAACTCATTGTTAAAAGCAGTACCGTTAGAAGTGGCGGAGCAATCGCATTAGCAATTTGAGACCCTGTATTAATAATCGAAGTAGGAAGGCCGCGCTCTTCTTTTTTAAACCATCTTTCCGTCACTTTAATTCCTGAAGTAAAAAAAGGAGACTCCGATACACCAAGAAGCATTCTCATGGCATAAAGAGCAGAATACGTGTTAGTAAATGCACTTGCTACCGTTGCCACAGACCATAGGCCTGATGCCCATGCAAACATTTTTTTCGGCCCGTATTTATCAACCAGCCAGCCTGCTGGTAGATTTGCTAAGGCATATGGCCAGAGAAAAGCTGAAAGCAAAAGACCCATTTGTGTAGAAGACAGCCCAAACTCTTTGGCAATCGTGGTATTAGCGATGCTTAAATTAGAGCGGTCTAAATAGTTAACAACTGCTCCAATTAGCAATACAATAATAAGCCACCAGCGTATATTCGTCTTTTTTACATCTTGCTTTACAGGACCTAAACCTTTGTTAACGCTTTCATTTAATTTAGATGTAACCGCCATAGAATATCCCTCCATAACCTTAATCGTTATAGTGAATGAGCTGTTTGCTTATTATCAAACAGCCCTGTTCACTAGAAATGCATGAGTTTATTCAGAACATGAACCAATTATTAAACACTGCTCTTTGGACGAATGCTATTTAGTTTATCATCTAATTCTTTGACTTCTTCTTCTGTTAAATCTATTTGAGGAGATCTCATGCCACCAACATCAATGCCTCTCAATTTTAATGCTTCTTTAAAATAAGACATGTTGCTTCCGTTTAAAAGAGCTTCACAATATTGAATAGCAACTTTTTGCATCTTTCTCGCTTTTTCTAAATCATTCGCTTTAAAGGCATTATAAGTCTCTACAAAAGGTTCGGGATAAACGCCCGATACACCGGAGACAACTCCTTCACATCCCATAGCCAGAGCTGCTAAAAATAAACGATCGGTTCCGGGAAGAACAGAAAAGTTTCCATCGTTAATATTTAAATAATCATTTACGCGTAAATAGTCAGGGTAGCTATATTTAATACCAATTACATTCTTGCATGAATCTGCCACTTTTTGAGCTACCTCTGCCGTTAAATCATTGCTTGAACACTGAGGAATATTATATAAATATACGGGAAAATCATTCGGGACACTGTTTGCTACTTTTATAAAATACGTTTCTAGTTCGTTATCGTTTGCTCCAAAGAACATAGGCGTAACTACTCCGATACCGTCGGCGCCAATTTCATAGGCATGTTTTGCAAGCTCAATTGTATCTTCTTCATTCATAGCTCCTACATGTATGAATACGGTTACACGATTAGCCGCTTGTTTCACTACTGTTTCTGCAACTTGCTTTCTTTCTTTGACAGATAGACGAAGCATCTCGCCCGTGGTACCAAGCGGATACAAGCAGTGCACTCCTTTTGAAATTAAAAACTCTGTTAAATTTACTACTTTCTCTAAATCTACTTCACCCGTTTTAGTAAACGGTGTAACCATTGCTGTTGTAACTCCGTATAAATGTTTCATTTCCTTCTCCCCTTTGTTAGTAGTGAATTACTCTATATTTAGTAAAACGTTTTAGTACAACGTTTTACTAATAAAAAAATAAAAAGCTTGCTCTTATATTTTTGTAAATCGGTCTCTTTTTAAAGAGACCTCATGAATGGCATTGCTTTTTATTTGATTCTCGTTGTATTACGATGAATAATTTCCAAATCAAATATCTGTTGGTCCACATCCCCATATGGATCAGAAATTGTTTTAACTAAAAGCTCTCCTGCACAATAGGCCATTTTTTCTACCGGCAAATTGACAGTCGAAAGTTTTGGGTTAGTAAATTTAGAGAACTCTTGGTTATCAAATCCCATCACTTCACAATCAGCTGGCACAGAGATGCCGTAGTCATTAAGAGCAGAAAGAGCTCCTAATGCAACATGATCACTCAAACAAATCACAGCGGTTGGAACTTTTCCTTGTTCAATAAGCTGTTTGATGCTGTCATACCCACCTTGTTCTGTATATGAACAGTAATGGTGACAATACGTAACATCAGTCTGTTCAATTCTATCTGTTACGCCTTTTACTCCTGCTTCTAAAGCCTGTGAAGACACGTCTGGAACTAAAATACTGATATGTTGATGATTATTACGAATAAAATGATCTGCTACCGCTTGGCCCGCTTCATAATTTTTGGATTGTATAACAGAGTATATAGATGATACACGATTAAATAAAACAATCGGAACACCAGGTTTAGATCGGTGAATATAAGCCTCATCAGCTGCCGTTGTATTCGCAATAATCGCTCCGTTAAAATATGAAGATGTTTGAAGACCTTTTACAGAGGAAATACCTTCTTCATTTTGAAACGTTTCGACTAATAATTTAATAGTAGGGCCGCTTTTTAATGAAGCTATGTAGTTTTGAATACCTGTAAGAATGCATCCCACTAACGATACGCGCGTATCAATTGGCCAAATAAGAGCAATTGTTAGCTGCGCTGATTTGTCTTGTCCCCGCAAGTTACGCGCAGACATATTGGGGATATAGCCTAATTTTTTTGAAGCTGCAATTACACGCAGTTTAGTAGCTTCAGAAATTCTGCTTGCTCCCGGTTTGTTGTTTAAAATGAGGGAGGCAGTCGTAATTGAAACATCTGCTGCTTTTGCAATATCTTTAATTGTAACCAGATGACCATCTCCATTTTTAGTTTAACGTTTTACTAAACTTAGTATAACGCTTTCATTTTAGTTTGACAATTCTTTTTTCTTCCGCTTAAATAAAAAAATGGATTCGATGATGAATCCATTTTTCCTTTTAGACATTGATAAGCTTAAGTTTTTGTCCCGGTCTCACTAATGAAAGCAGCTCATGATCTTCTTCTATTACATACCCAATCACATTCACATTAGCATTTGCAGACAAATTCCTTTTAGCTATTTGAACCTCTCCTCTGTAACGTCCGTAGCCATCATTGTCCATTGTAATTGCTCCGATTCTGCGTTCTACTGTATGAAATGGCAGCACTGGTTTTACAGATCGTGTATCAACCAAACGCAGAACGTCTCTTGATACATCCGGACGCACGCTGTACGTTCCCTGTATATGAGGTGAACGAATGCGTAGCGGAATAATGCGGTTTTCTTGATATTGAACTAAACGTTTTAATAAATTTGAACTGGCGTATGGATCTCCAATATAAACCTCCGTTACTCCGCATCCGTATAAATCTACTGCAGAGGTAAAAGGACATTTATTACGGTCTTTTTCTCTAGTAGGAAGTCCTTGATAAATAGGTCCTCTCTTTTCGCCTTCTCCAGGAATATAAGCACAAACTGGAATACGAAGTTCGTTAAATAAATCTGTTTGCTGTTGAAAAAACGTTTCTTCAAGCCCTGTTTCAGGCCGCGGATAAAAATTATGCCAAGCAAGCACCTGATGATGATGAAGGCCTGCAGATAATAGCGCTTCTATTTCTAGTTTTGACACTGTACTTGCATTAAGGGCAATATAAAACTCATCCGCAAGTAAAATCGTTTCTTCTACGCTAAAGCCATCGTCTAGTCTAATACCTGATACGCCAAGTGAAGATAGAGTCATAAGGCTTTCGATACCTAAATGAACCGGTGTATGCTTAGATACATCTGCATACACGCTTATTCCACAATCTCTAGCCACATGAAGCAATTCTTTTGCCCGTTCAGCCAAATCTCCTTTTTCCTCTGGAATGTGAAGTGAAGTGAATGCGCGTGTAACGCCGCATTCACTCGCTTCTACTAATCTTTGTTTGGCATCTCTATCGTTCAAATAAAACGAAATGCCAATCATTCAAACTCCCTCGCCATTTCATCGTTAAATCCAAAGAAATAGGTACAAATAAAGCCTGCTGCGTAAGCAATAACTAATCCAAGTAAATAAAGAAGAATTTGATGCGCATGAACTAAAAACGTAAGCGGCAAACCCGATACTCCCACTGCTACAGTTGCAATATGGAAGTGCGCCTGAAACGCTCCGCCGATTCCAGCTCCAAGACAAGCGGTTAAAAAGGGACGCCCTAAAGGAAGTGTGACTCCAAAAATAAGCGGCTCTCCGATTCCCAGCAGCCCTGAAGGAAGTGCGCCTCCAATTGCTCGCTTTAAGCGTTTTTTCTTTGTTTTGATATAAATAGCAAAAGCTGCACCAACCTGACCGGCTCCGCCCATTGCTAGTATAGGAAGAAGCGGATCATCTCCAATCGAATTAATAAGCTCTAAATGGACCGGAGTAAGACCTTGATGCAGTCCTGTAATAACGAGCGGCAAAAACGTTGCCCCTAAAACAAAGCCTGCTACAACTCCTCCAACCTCTAAAACTCCTAAAAGACCTTTTGTGATTCCATCTGAAATGAAGCCGCCGATTGGCATGAATACCACATACGTAATAATTCCTGTAATTAACACCGTAACGGTTGGTGTAATAATAATATCCAGTGACTGTGGGACAAATTTACGTACTCGTTTTTCTAACACGGCCATAAAGATTGCTGCAAGCAGCACTCCTATTAAGCCCCCACGCCCCGGCAAAAGTGCTTCACCAAAAAGTTTAATATCAGCTACGGCAGGATTAATGACTAAAATGCCCGCTAAGCCTCCTAGAGCTGGCGAACCACCAAATTCTTTTGCTGCATTAATACCTACTAAAATACCCAGATAGGCAAATAAACCGCTTCCGATAACGGTTAAAAGAATAGCAATCTGTGAATCTGCCGGAAGCCACTTCGCCTGCACAGCTGCTTTTGTCACTCCGGTAATAAGTCCAGATGCTACAAGAGCAGGTATCAACGGAATAAAAATACTTGCAATTCGGCGAAGCAACAGCTTAAACGGAGTTGCATTTTTTTCTTTCAGCTCCGATTTCCGCTGTGCTGCACGATCTTCTAAGTTAATACCGCCGGATTCATCAATTAACTTTCCAAATTCTTCTGTTACTTTGTTCACTTTGCCCGGCCCAATAATGATTTGCAGCGTTTCTTCTTCCACTAATCCGAGCACGCCTTCAAGTTTTCGTATATCTGCCTTTTTAACAATTGAATCATCTTTTATAGTCACACGCAGCCGCGTCATACAATGCGTATACGCTTCAATATTGGATGCTCCCCCAAGCATCTCCAAAACAGCCTTTGCTAATTGATGATTATCTAAAGACATGTTAATCCCCCTTTGTATTTTCCTCTTAGATGGATACGCCACTGAGGAAACAGACCACAAAATCCCCTTTTTGTAATCGTTTTCTTTTTTTATTTCTTATCTTTCAAAAACTGAATGGCATCTCTTGTTTTGTCAATATACTCAATCGTCTGGTCGTACTGCTGCGCTGCAATACTTAAAAATAAAACATCAATCACATAAAGCTGGGCTAAACGAGACGATGTTGCTGCGCTTCGAAACGGCGCTTCTTGAGAATAAGACGTATACAAACAAATATCTGCTAAAGACGAAACGGTAGACTGTCCGTACTTAGTTAAGCTAATCGTCTTTACTCCGCGATTTTTAGCTAAAGATAAGACGTTGCTTACTTCAGGAGTCTCTCCTGAAAAAGAAATACCCACAACTACATCGTCTTTACTTGCATTTGCGATGAGTGTAGCTGCTAAATGGCTATCCGCAAAAGCCGTCGCATTTTTATTAATTCGAAGAAATTTTTGCTGCGCATCTATAGCAATAATATGTGAAGCACCAATTCCGAAAAAATGAATGTTTTTTGCTCCAATCAGCGCCAAAACAGCCCGCTCTACTTCTTTATAATTCACAAGCTCAGCCGTATCACTTAGACTTTGAATGCTGTTGCTTGCCGTTTTTTTGACAATAGATTGAATTGTTTCATTTGTTTCAATATCACGGTATCCTTGTTCTGTATCTTTAGCTAAATCACCGGCTACTCTAACCTTTAATTCTTGAAAGCCGCTAACCCCGATAGATTTACACAAACGAATAACAGCAGCACTGCTCGCATTCGCTAGTCTTCCTAGTTCCCCAGCCGTACTGTTTACCACAGTATGCGGGTTGTTTAAAATATATTCAGCAATTTTCCGCTCCGAATCTGGAAGCTTAGCCACCGTGTTTTTAATCATTGTTAATCCGCCTGTTGACATCGTTTCTCTCCTTTATACGTAATGTTCAATCGCTTTTCTCACATACCCCCCCGCATTATTCAGTAACATCTTTGCGGTGTCGTAATTTTCATTTGTTTTGATCATAACCACTGCTGTTTTTACCTCATTATTTGCTTCTTCAAGCGTTTGACTTGCTCGCTCGTAAGAAACACCTGTAATTTTACAAATAATACCTATCGCTCGTTCCTTAAGCTTTTCATTACTCACATGAACATCTATCATTAAATTTTCATATGCTTTTCCTACTTTAATCATGGCCGCGGTAGAAATCATGTTGAGAATCATTTTATGAGCGCTTGCTGCTTTTAACCTTGTGGAACCTGTTAGCACTTCTGGACCTACTACTACCTCGATGCTATGATCTGCTTCTTTTCCAATAAGTGAATTACCATTGCAAGACAGCGCCACTGTTTTAGCTTTTACAGATTTTGCATATTTCAATGCACCAATCACATAAGGCGTACGTCCGCTTGCAGCAATTCCAATGACTGTGTCTCGTTCATTTAAATGTATTTTTTGTAAATCTGCTGCTCCCAATTCTTCTTTATCTTCTGCACCTTCAACTGCTTTCACAAATGCTTTTTCTCCTCCAGCCATCAGTCCCTGTACCTGATTGGGATTGGTACTGAAAGTAGGCGGGCATTCAACAGCATCCAATACTCCCAGCCGTCCGCTTGTTCCTGCTCCGACATAAATAAGCCGCCCTTCCTTTTGAAACGATTCGCTTACAAACTCAACTGCTACCTCTACGTCTGGAAGTACCTCTTGCACAGCCAGCGCCACTTTTTGATCTTCTTTATTCATTACGTTTAAAATTTCTTTTGTACTAGCCGTATCTATCTTCATGGTCTGCTCGTTTTGAGACTCTGTTGTTAATAACGTAAGCTGTTCATTCATCTTTTCGGCCCCTTTTTCATCATGTAGTGAAGTTATGGTTATTATAATTCGTCTAAAATATAATTTCAATAATTTATTTTATTTTTTGAAATTACATTTTAAAACAACATAAAAAAAGATTTCAGGTATATAGCTGAAATCCTTTTTTATGTCTATTTATGATTGTTGAGCAAATGTTAACAGATACTCATCTTGCATTAAAACTTCGTAATCTTTTTCACCATTTCTTACGACGTGTACAGGGACTGTTTTTGCCGGAAGTAATTCAACTGGCTCACGATAGCGTTTTGCTACTCCGTCAATAAGTTCGTTTACTAACTGCTCGTTACTCAGCTCACCCGCCTGATATTTTTCTGCAAGTGGTGTCATGACTTCCGCTAATACACTTGCATCGTTAAATCCTTGAATTTCGACTTGTACGACGTACGCACCATCTTCAGCAATATACGCTGCATCTTTAATGGTATATTTTGTAGATGAAAGAGCTTTTAGAAAAGCGCTGCTTACTTCGTTTAACTGCTCATCGGTTATATTTGAGCTCAATGATGATAAAGCCCCTTTAAAATTCGTTTCAAAAAACTCTACAAACGAACTCTTTTGGAACTCCCCTTTTTCTTTTACCTGTTTCTTATCTTGCTGATTCGGATGTTTAGCAACAAATTGATCTGTATTTTGATAAACAGTGGCTTGAATTAAAGCATCCACGTATTGTCCCGCTTCCTTGGCATAGGCAGCCTGCTTTTCTTTACTTGGCGTTTCGGTGCTGCTACCATTAGAAGCAGCAGCGGCTTTTGTTTCCACTTTTGGTTTTGTTACATTGTCTAATTGGTTATATGTATACGTATACGTTTGCTTAGACTTTGAGTTTTCTGTTTTTCCGTCTACTTTAACTGAATACGACTGATTTTTTACTACTTTCTTTATTTGCTTCGTTTCTTTATCAATTGTCACAATAAGCGAAAAATCTTTTCCTTTAATTTGGTCAAGGTCTACAGCAGTATCGCTGCCTTGATTTGTTATTTTATAATAAGCTTTAGCATCACCTGCTACAATTTTTTGCTTTTTGTCTTTGTCTCCGTTAAATGTTAATACATACTCTTTGCCTTTTTCGGTGACGTCAAATTCATTTGGAAGATTTTTATCATATTTTTGGTAGTAGCGTATTGGATTTTGTTGAAGCTCCCTAGCGTTATTAATTAAAGCCTTAACGTACTTTTTTTCTTCTCCCTGTACTTTTGTGCTTTCTTCTCCAGCCATAGCTAACGTTTCATCACCGTCATGATACATCTTCAATTCTTCGCCGTTCATTTTTGTGTTAATGTAACCTGCTTTACTTTTAAAATCAAACTCTTGTACTCCGTTGACTTTGTAATCGGACGATCCTTCTTCTTTCCCATTGATTTTCACTTGAACATTTTTCACCTTTTCTTGTGCTTCTTTCACGTCACCCGTTAATTCCTCTGAAGACGGCATCCCACATGCCGAAAGCAATAGAGCGAATGATAGTGCTAAGCCGGTATTCATTATTTTTTTCATCTAAGAAACTCCTTTTTAAATATTTTTCCAAAAATAAGAATCTATGTACTTAGTAAATACACATTTTTACCATTTGTGAAACTCAACTTTACTGAATTACCATATTTACATTTAAATAGTAACCAACAAAAGAAGGAAATTGAACAATAAAAAAGTCACGAATCCGTGACTTTTTTAACAACCTTCATAACTTATTTTTTGTTAGCGCTTTTATTTCAACCTCTTATAATTCCATTACTTGTCCCTATCAGTACTTCTTTACCTTGTTGATTTCGATACACTGATTTGATTTTCACTTTTTGAAAACCATCTGCTTTTTCTACTTCAGTTAATATACATTCACAGGTAACTGTATCTCCTGCAAAAACTGGACGAAGAAATTCACTCACCATTTCTCTTGCAATGTAGTTTAAGTCTCCCCCTATCTTTGTCCCAATACTAGCAGTCATAAGCCCATGTACCATTAGCCGCCCTTTTTCGTCACGTTCTATATGATGTTTGCCCCGGTCTCCAGTCATCTCCGCAAACTGCATGATTTCTTCCTCTTGAAACGTTCTTTGCCACGTAAATGTATCTCCTTCTTTACATTCCATCTTATCCCTCCCCTTAAGATTATGACTTTACTTTTTAACTATATCACAAAAATGAACGGTCATTCATTTTCACATCAAAAAAATAGCAGAATAAATATATCCTGCTATTTCTGACAAGTAGGACAGTAATAAAGCCTTCTAGAAGCAGCTTGGACTTTTAGAATAGGCGTGCCGTCCATTCGACAAGCTTCTCCTTCACGGTTAAAAACCCAGTGGCGGTATGCAGAGCGCTTTTGCCCTTTCTTTTTTAACGATTCAGCAAGCTTTACATCATTTGTAATGCCACCTGTTTTATAGGACTGTTTTACAAGAGAAATGGTTGCTTCAGCTGCCTTTTTAAGCTGTTCTTCCGTGCAGTCTATGGGACGAGCTGCAGGGTTAATTCCCGCTACAAATAGGATTTCACTGCGCAAGTAATTGCCAATCCCAGCTATAAAGCTTTGGTCTAGCAGCAGCGATGCCCACTTTCTACGATAAAATGGTTTAGAATAAAAACGGTCTAAAAGCTCACCTGCCGTTACTTCTTCACTTAAGATATCAGGACCAACCCTTGATACAAAAGGATGAGCTGGAACTTCTTCATCACGCAATACTTCAATATCAGAAGCGCTATAAAGCAGCGCTGATTTTTTTTCATTATGAATTGCAAGGCGCAGCTGTCTGTTTGTAGATGGATAATTGTAAGATGAACGAACATACCATTTTCCATAAAGCTGATTATGTGAGTAAATGGTATAGCCGTTGTCAAAACGAATAAGCATAGCTTTTCCTTTTGTATCTACTCTCTCAATACGAGCTCCTGTTAATACTTCTTCATAATGTTGCAAAGATGGAAAAGCAAACCATATCTCGCGAACGGGAAGACCGATAATCGCTTTTTCCACTTCGTCGGCTGCTCGTCTAATTTCTGGACCTTCTGGCATATAATGAAACTCCTTTCTTGCCTAACTTTCTTCATTTATTATTTCGGTTTTATTTCTGCTTTGCAAGAAAGAAGCGGCTGCGCCCTTCTTTTGCTAAAAGAACCTTTAAATTATGCATGACGTTTACTCTTATAGTAAAATGTTGATACCTTTTTTACTTTCTATAGTGTTTATCTTACTTCCTTTGACTTATACTAGTTGGTAACCTTTTAGAAACTTGTTAATTACTTAGCATGAGGAGTTTATTATGAATAATCAATCATTTTCTCCACTATCAGCCGCTGAGATGGCTGTTATTTGGAAGCAGTATATGAACGATAAAGCGATTTCTTGTATGCTCAAACAATTTCTTTGTCATGTAGACGATTTAGAGATTCAAAAAGCGATTCAAGGTACACTGCATATCACCACAAAAAACAGTGATGCGCTCACTGCTATCTTTTTAAAAGAAAATATGCCAATCCCGCTTGGTTTTGGAGAAGAAGACCTTGACGCTGAAGCTCCAAAATTATTTTCGGATTCTTTTTATTTGCTTTATTTAAAGCATATTTCAAATGTCCTTCTGCTGTCAGCAACTACGGGCGTCGATGTTGCCGCAAGAAATGATGTACGATCTTTTTTTCGCAGCTTGCTGTTAAAAGCAGAAAAGCTTAACCAAACGATTACAGATTTGTTGTTAGAAAAACAAATTTTTATAGAACTGCCTCCTATTCCTATTGCAGATGCGTCTGATATGAACGATAAAGAACTCTTCTTAGGAAGCTATTTTGATGAAAAGCGGCCGTTAACCGTCATTGAAATTTCTCATATCGTGTCAAGCATACAGACGAACTTAATTGCAAAGGATTTAATTTTAGGGTTTGCTCAAACAGCTCCTTCTCAGGACATTCAGGCTTTTTTATTAAAGGGTAGAGAGCTTGTGCAGCAGCATATTGAATCCCTGTCACAACCGCTAATGGTAGAAAACATACCGGTCACAATGAAGTGGGATTACGGAGTAGAAAAGTCTTCCGTTCCTCCATTTTCAGAAAAACTCATGATGTTTCACCTCGCTGCAATGATTACTGAAAATGTACGTGGCTACGGGCTTGCGATGTCAACAAGCCCCCGTTTAGATCTTGCTTTAAACTATACAAACTTCACGACTGAAATTTTAGAATACGCCAAAGAAGTATCTAGAATAAGTATTGAACAAGGATGGCTGGAAGAGCCTCCGCATATTCCATTCCCAAAAATTCATTTGGAATAAAAATAAGCTCGCGCTAAAGCGCGAGCTTATTTTTTAGATTCTCTCCACAGTAAATAAAGAAAATACGGAGCGCCGATAATGCCAATGATTAATCCGGCCGGAATTTCAATCGGAGGAGCAATTCCTCTCCCAATCAAATCTGCTGCTAGTACAAACAAAGCTCCAAGTAAAGCGGCTGTAGGAATCAGTTGTTTATGTCTCGGTCCCACTAACCGTTTGGCCACATGAGGAATAATAAGCCCTACAAAGCCAATGGTGCCAACAACCGATACAACAGCAGCCGTCATTGCCACTGCGCTTGCTAGTAATACTAGACGAATTAACTCTACTCTAGCCCCTAGTCCTCGAGCCACTTCATCGCCTAAATGAATTAAATCTAATCGGGCAGCTAACAGCCAAATCAGCGGTAGTAATATAACAATCCAAGGAAGTAAACCAATCAATTGATCCCATGTTCTTCCCCATAAGCTGCCGCTCAGCCAAATCAGTGCCGCATTGACGTTTGGATTTGCTTTTGAAATTAACAAGTGAATACCCGATGAACAAAAAGCGCTGACTGCTACACCTATTAACGCAAATCGAATAGGTTCTACTCCTTTTTTATAAGCAAGCAAATAGACGATTACAAAGACAATAGAGCCTCCTGCAAACGCAGCGACTGATAAAACAGACGGGCTTGCTAAAGGCAGTAAAATAGTGACTGCAACAGCAGCTAACCCTGATCCGCTTGAAAGACCTAATGTATCTGGACTGGCGAGCGGATTTCTCATAATAGACTGTACGACGACTCCGGACACAGCTAGGCCGATTCCCGTTAAAATAGCCAGCAAAATACGAGGCAGGCGAAATTCTACCAAAATAGACGTCAAGTCAGGATCGCCAATGCCAATAAAAGACGTAATAATATCTAATGGCGGTATGTTAATGTCTCCTAAGCTAAGGCTTATCACGCTTAGCGCTATAATTAAGACAGAAAGAATGATAAACAGGCCGACAGACTTGAATCGAGATGGCTGCTTTTTTGTTTTATTGACAGTCTGCATATATACTCATGCCTTCCTTTCTGTTTTTTTGCGTCTCGCCAAGTAAATAAAGTACGGTGTTCCAAGCAATGCTGTTACTGCACCTACAGGGGTCTCATACGGATATGTAATAAATCGCGACAATACGTCTGCTAATAGCAATAAAGATGCACCAAGCAGCGCGCTCATTGGCAAAACAACTCGGTAATCTACACCTATTAAATAACGAACCATATGCGGAACAACAAGCCCTACAAAGCCAATGGGACCCGCAATTGCCACAGAAACACCTGCTAATACAATCACAACAACTGCAGTGAACGCTCTAATGGCAAAGACTCGCTGCCCGAGTCCTCTAGCTACATCATCTCCTAAAGATAACAAAGAAGACGCTCTTCCCAGACCAAACGCAATAAGCAGACCCACAATGCTAAAAGGAAGCAACACGTGAACATGTCCCCAGTCCCGCCCAATAACTGAGCCGGTGAGCCAAAACATAACGCCTTCTGTTTTGCTTTCATTAAAAATTAACAGCGTTTGCGTAAGAGACATAAGCATACCTTGTATAGCAACACCCGTTAAAGCAAGCTTTACATCGCTGTCTCCTCCTTTAATCAACGAACTCATGACATAGACAATAACAGCAGCAAAGGCGCCTCCTAAAAATGCTCCAAATACCCCACCAATCATGCTTACACTCGGAACTAAAACCGTTAAAAATACCATTGCCGCTGATGCCCCGGCATTAATACCAAAAATACCAGGAGAAGCTAATGGGTTTCTAGTTAATGCTTGCATCAACGCTCCGGCGACAGCCAAATTAGCGCCAACAAATGCCGTTACCAATAAGCGAGGCAGACGGACAGTTTGAATAATAGATTGTTCTTTTGATCCGTCAAAATTTAGTATAGCTTGCTTAATCGTTCCAAAAGAAATATGTATAGAACCGATGGAAATAGATAAAAACATAGAAATCAGTAAAAGAATAATAACCGCAAGGAAAATAGCTATTATACGAAGTGGAGATTTGTTTCTTTTGGATAAACCGTGAACAGCTTTCATAATAGACTGCGCCTCCTTTCATTTGAAAGTTCAATAAAAAGAAAAAAACAACCCCGCTGGATTGTTCTTTTCTTCGTTATTATTTGCCTTCAAATAATAACTTTTCTGCTTCATCTACAATACCATTTGCACCTTGTACACTTCGGCGAAGAGACCATTTAAATACATCAACTTCATACACTTGATTGTTTTTAACCGCTTTTAGCTCTTTCCATAATGGCTGTTTTGCTAAAGGCGTATGACCTTTTTCATTTCGCATAACAATGAGTTTGTCCGGATCTGCTTTTACCAGCTGTTCCATTGTCATTTTTACACTGTACTCTTTTGTAGGATCTGTTAATGCATTTTTGAAGCCTAATTGCTCAAGAACACCCGTTGTAAAGAAATTTGAAGTTCTAGCATTAATATTACCATTTGCATCAGCGATAACAAGTACATTGCCCGGATTTTTTGGCGCTTTTGCTTTTAAATCTTTCATTTTTTGCTTATGCTCTTCTACAACTTTTTCAACTTTTGCCTTCTTGCCAACCGCTTCTCCTACTTTTAACTCCGTATTTAGTAAATCATCGTAATTAGCATTTAAATTTTTCAATTCAATTGTTGGCGCAATTTTCGATAATTCTTTATATACATTTTTATGACGTTCTGAATCAGCGATAATCAAATCTGGCTTCAACAGTTTAATCGACTCCAAGCTAGGCTGTGCTCGCGTGCCAACTGATTTGTATCCTTTGATTTCTTTTAGTACATCTTTATCAATAAGCTGTTCTGCTTTATCATCATCAGCTACTCCTACAGGTTTAATACCAGCATCTAACAATGCATCAATAAAACCTAACTCTAATACAACTACTCGCTTTGGATTTTCTTTTACTTTTGTCTCTCCAAGCTCATGTTTAACCACTCTTGTTTTTTCATTTTTTTCATCGGCTGAATTTTCCTTGTTCGTGCTGCTGCAGCCGATAAGCATTCCGATTGCCAGCATTGTAATAAAAGCCAGCAGTCCTATTTTTTTCTTATTCAAATGTCATTCCTCCTGCTTGTATCTTTATGTAGATAATTGACTCTTGAAACTGATAATCGTTATCATTATATCAGTTTTATCTATTTAAACAAGCTGATTCGTTATTTTTTAATTAAAAAAGTTATACCCATTCTATAAAAAAAGAAAGGACGCAGTAGGAGCGTCCTTTCTTTTTAATCTTCAATACAAAGATACTGAATCACTTCTTTTAAACTTTTCTCTTTCATCGATTCGATATGTAAGTGATATCTTTCGAATGACAGATGTTTAGTTAACGGATTTGGTACAATCACACAGCGCAAGCCTGCTGCCATGGCAGCTTTTGCTCCATTAGAAGAATCTTCAAATGCTAAAGCTTCAGAGGGCTCTACGCCTAGCTTTTCAATTGCATTTCGGTAAAGAGCCGGATCTGGCTTCACTTTTTCTACATCATCGCGGGTTTGAATGACTTCAAAATAGTGCAGCAAATCTAGCTCTTTTAAAAATGCTGTTACCCAGTCGCGATATGAGCTGCTTGCTAAACCAATTTTTAATCCAAGTTCTTTTGCTTCTGCCAAGTACTCTGCTACACCTTCTCGGGCTACTAATGATTTCATTTTTTCTTGATGACGTCTTAACGATTCTTGAGCCAGTTCCTCTTTCGTGAACTCATTGTTAAACTGCTGAAGCAAATAATCGTAAAGTGCCGTAGCATCCGTTCCCACATAAGAAGCAAACGTTGCAATCGGTAGATCTACTCCCCTGTCTTCTAACATTTCGCGGTACACCTCGTACCACACTGATTCTGTATCAATAATTAATCCATCAAAATCAAACACAACTGCTTTAATCATAATTTACCTACCTTTTTCTATCTTATCGTTCTTACATAGTAACACGTTCAAAATACGTAATCCATAAATGTGGCTTCCTTAATAAGATAGGCTTAAACAGGTAGTTTCTATCCTTACTTTTCTCCGACTTTCATCAAAGGTGACATTTCTTCTGTTTCCTTAAACTCAATGGAAGACAGCTGCCTTCTAAAACCTTTCGTTGCATACACCAAATAAACTAAACCAGCAATCGCCCAGCCAATCCCAAGTAAAAATGAATTGCGCTCCAAGTTAAGCCATAAAACGCCAATCGCTGCTGCTCCTAATAGTGGCATAACAATGTATGACAAAAATCCCTTAGCCGACCGGTGCTGCTTTTGATGAACAGCATAGTGCGCGATAACCGAAATATTAA
Organism: Priestia sp. 179-F W1.4 NHS; assembly: GCF_045369295.1. NCBI lineage: Bacteria > Bacillati > Bacillota > Bacilli > Caryophanales > Bacillaceae > Priestia > Priestia sp. 179-F W1.4 NHS. The sequence continues at coordinate 888,108 of NZ_JBIQFF010000002.1, forward strand.
CAAAAGAAAACGCAATGAGTGCTCCAAAATTAATAAATGAAGTAGCCGTTGCCAGACTGAAGAAAATGGCAGTTGCTGATACAACTCCGACCAATACAATATTTCGCGAGGGAGTGCGCAGCTTAGGATGAACATAACCAAAAAATGACTGAGGTAAAATTCGATCCCGTCCCATTACGTATAATAAACGTGAAACGCTTGCATGCGATGACATGCCTGATGATAATGTCCCTGCAATTCCTCCAGCTAAAAAGACAATTTGAAACAGCGTGCCGCTCACATACATAGCAATTTCAGGAGCTGCAGCGTCTGGATGCTTGAATCCTTCTAACGTTGGAAAAACCGCTTGAATAAAATAAGATGTCACGGTAAACATGACTCCTCCAATTAACGCAACTAAAAAAATAGCTCGCGGAATCGTTTTTTTAGGATTGGGCGTTTCTTCTGATAACATGGCCACTGCATCAAACCCTAAATAGGAAAAACACATAAGTGTCGCTCCCGCTATTAGCCCTGATGACGTCATGTTCTGATTAAAAAAAGGCTTCATAGAAAAAAGGGTTCCTTCCCCCATTCCGCCTAGCAACGCTTTGATTGAAACAGCAACAAACAATACTAAAATCGTCATTTGAAATACAACAAGAAACGTATTGAAATTGGCGGTGAAATTAACGCTTCGTAAATTTAGCAGCGTAACGATAATGACGAAACTGACAACCCAAATCCACGATGGTACCGAAGGAAAAATAGATGATAAATAAATTTGAAAAATAAGTGCGTTAACCATCGGTAAAAAGAGATAATCCATTAGTGCAGACCAGCCAACTAGGAACCCTAAATGTGGATTGATTGTCTTTTGCGTATATGTATAGGCTGAGCCTGCATTTGGAAACACTTGAATCATCTTTTTGTAGCTTACTGCCGTGAGAAGCATCCCGACAAGGGCTATGATATAAGATGTGGGAACGTGTCCATTCGTCATATCAGACGCAATCCCAAACGTATCAAACACTACCATCGGAGTCATATATCCGATCCCCATTAATACAATCTGCCATAATTTCAACGACCTTTTTAATGTTACTGTTTCATGTTTCATTTATCTTCCCCCTTCACTTTATTAAGAACATTCTGACAATTTAACCCATAAATGCATATGATTTAATTTCTTTATATAAAAATGAATGACTTTCATTCATTTTTATATAAAGAGTTGTTACATTTACTATAAGCAAATATATGATTTATTTCTTTAAGTTGGTAAGGGTTGCTAACAAACTATCTTTTTCTTTTATCATATTATGAAAGCGCTTTATTTTAAATAGCTATATATTCCTAATCTCCTGCTATATCCACGCAGAAATACCCTCTGAATAAGAGGGATTTCTGCTTACAAACTGTTATTTAATCATCGTATCCAATGACTCTCTTTTCGTTTTCACTGCAACTAAACTAACAAAATCATGAATGATTGTAGCTGCAAGCAAAGAGGTTATCTGCGTTGGATCATAAGCGGGCAGCACTTCTACCAAGTCGAATCCAACATAGTTAAATCCCGTCAGAGAACGGATCATTTGCAGCGTTTCTCTGCTGCTGAATCCGCCTACTTCAAGCGTTCCCGTTCCCGGTGCACACGAAGGGTCAACAAAATCAATATCAAATGTTAAAAAGCACGGGGTATCTCCAATCGCTGTCTTCATTTGCTCCAAAATCAATGAAAACCCTTGATGTTCAAGCTCTCTTGCCGTTACTACATGGTAACCGAGATCTTTGCTTTCTTGAACATCTCCCGGATGATTTAATGTTCCGCGAATACCAATTTGAAAAACTTTCTTCGGATCTACTAGCCCTTCTTCATATGCGCGTATAAAAGGAGATCCGTGCCAATATTTTTCATCATAATACGTATCCCACGTATCTGTATGAGAATCAAAATGAATCATAGCCACTGGGCCATATCTTTTAGCAGCAGCACGAAGGCTTGCTAAAGTAACAGAATGATCTCCTCCGATTCCAATTGGAACGATTCCTCTATCCATAAGAGCTCCTACCGCTTCTTCCATCAATTCATAGCTTCTGTGAATATTGTGCGGAATAACCGGCACATCACCAATATCAATGGCATTTGTATCATCAAATGGGTATACGTCGTGTACCGGGTGATAAGGAAACAGCGTCATGGAAGCTTGACGAATGGCTTGAGGTGCAAAGCGTGCACCTACTCTGAAAGATGCTGCCGTATCAAACGGCATTCCTACTAGCCCTACTTTTACATTTTCTCTTTCCGCTGGCAGCCTCATAAATGAGCCCGTTGTACAAAACTCTGGTTTGACATCTGGGGACAATGGATATTTCATAATTTACTCCTCCGTTTCAATGATTTCAGTTAGTCGCTAGGCATTTCCACTACTAAAATCATTGAAAGCAATACAGGAATAAGAAACGTTTGACGACTCATATTCATTGCTCCTTGTTACATTTATTGGTGGTTCAGCTCATTTAATACTTTTTCAAATGTAGAAATGACTTGATCTACTTCTTCAGCTGCAATAGTCAACGGTGGCTCAATACGAATTGTTTTAGAGTTTACAAGCGTCCCAGCTACTAGAATTCCTTCATCAAACATTCCCTTAGAAAGCGCGTAGCCAATTTCATCTTGGTGGAACTCAATTCCAATCATTAAGCCTTGCCCTCTGATTTCAAGTACTTTATCTCCATGGTTTTCAGCAGCTTTCTTTAAACCAGCAAGGAAATATTCTCCTAGCTCTTTTGCACGGTTTGGCAGCTGTTCTTCAATCAACACGTTAATAGTTGCAATAGCCGCTGCGCAGGCAAGCGGATTGCCTCCAAACGTTGTTGTGTGCATAAACGGATTATCAAAGAAGCTTGAAAACACTTTTTCTTTTGCTACAACCGCGCCAGCAGGCATAACTCCTCCTCCAAACGCTTTAGCAAGACATAAAATATCGGGTACAACATCGTATAATTCTGATGCAAACATTTCACCGGTACGTCCCATGCCTGTTTGAACTTCATCAAAAATTAAGATAGCGTCGTACTCATCACATAGTGCACGCACTTCTTTTAAATAATTTTCAGGAGGAAGAATAATGCCCCCTTCTCCTTGAATTGGTTCTAATAAAACAGCTGCCACATCTTCCCCTACAAGCGCGCACGTTTCAAATGTTTTGCGCATCATGTCAATATCACCAAACGGTACATGACGGAAACCTGGAATTAACGGCAGAAATGGTTTACGGAACATTCCTTTTGCCGTACCTGATAAAGAACCTAGACTTTTTCCATGAAAAGAACGTGTTGTGGAAATAAACGTTGTTCGATCACTATACATTTTCGCTAGTTTTAAAGCGGCTTCTACACTTTCTGTTCCGCTGTTTGTGAAAAAGGAATACTTCAAATCCCCCGGTGTAATATCTGCTAAAATTTTAGCAAGCATCGCACGAAGTGGATCTAATAAGTCTTGGCTATGAAGGGCTTGACGCTGAAGCTGATCTTGAACAGCTTTGACTACTTTAGGATGACGGTGTCCCACGTTATAAATTCCAAACCCGCCCAAACAATCAATGTATTTTTTACCGTTTACATCCGTAAAACAAGAACCTTCATCTGACCATTCAACAGCTGCAAACTGCGTATCCACCGTTACTGTTTTACGATATTCTAAAAAGCCTGGGTTGACATGCTCGCGAAATCCGTCTACTGTTTCTTTCGTAATCCACTGTGCTTCTTCAGCTGACACTTCGCTTTTTTCAATAAGTCCCAGCACTTTGTTGATGTATTCGTTTACTTCACCATATGCTTTGTTTACCTCTTGATTTTTCGTCACTGTATTCATTTTAATATCGCTCCTTCTCTACTTTTTAATTTTTAAACCAGCCGATTGGCTCTACTTGTAAATTAATATTAATTTGTTTTACTTCTTGAAATTCTTCCAATCCAAACGTGCCCAGTCCTCGGCCAATTCCGCTCTGCTTATATCCGCCCCAAGGTGCTTCGTTAAACGTAAAATGATACGTGTTTACCCAAGTGATGCCCGCACGCAGCTTTTTAATCACCCGAAGAGCTTTTGCACCGTCAGTTGTAAACACGCTGCCTGCCAAACCATATTCCGTATCATTTGCAAGCTTAATAGCTTCTTTTTCATCTTTAAACGTTTGAATAACAACCACGGGCCCAAAGATTTCATCTTGCACAATTTTCATATTTGACGTAACGCTACTAAAAACCGTAGGTTCTACAAAGAATCCTTTTTCCAATCCACTGCTGTTGATTCGATTGCCTCCACATACAAGGCGCGCGCCTTCTTGCTTTCCAATTTCGATGTACTTTAATACTTTTTTCATATGTTCTTCACTTACAAGAGGACCCATTTCAATCTCTTGGTCCATTCCATTTCCTACTTTAATTTTTTGAGCACGTTCTGCAAAACGTTCGATAAATCGCTCAGCAATGCTTTCTTCTACTAAAATACGAGAACCTGCAGCGCAAATTTGGCCGCTCCCTGCAAAAATTCCAAACAAGGCATAATCTACAGCTGTTTCAAAATCAGCGTCAGCAAATATAATGTTCGGTGACTTTCCTCCAAGTTCTAAAGATACCTTCGTTACATTTTCTGCTGCTTGACGCATAATGTGTTTTCCAGTTACCGTTCCGCCTGTAAAAGAAATCTTATCAACACGCTTATCTTGAATAAGCGTATTTCCCACAGTATCTCCGGCTCCCATAACAAGGTTTGCCACTCCTTTTGGCAATCCTACGCTTTCTAAGATCTCAAAAAGTTTTGTAGGAGTAACTGGTGTCACTTCAGAAGGTTTAAATACAATCGTATTTCCTGCAGCTAAAGCAGGTGCAATTTTCCACACGCTCATTAATAGCGGATAATTCCAAGGTACAATCAATCCGCACACGCCGATTGGTTCTTTTATAACCATTGCTTGCATAGGTGCAGGAACGCTGTACGTTTGACCGTCTGGCTTTGTAATTAACCCAGCGTAATACCTAAAACAAGCAGCTGCATCTTCCACATCAGCCTCAGCTTCACGATAGGGCTTTCCGTTATCCATTGTTTCTAATGCTGCTAGTTCTTCTTTCGCTTCCTCAAGCTTATCGGCAATCTTGAATAAGATGGCTGCTCTGTCAGATGCAGAAGTCTCAGACCAAATTCCGTTGTCAAAGGCTTCTCGTGCTGCTTCAATTGCTGCTTTCATATCTTCTGCGCTGCCTTCTGCAGCATATCCAATCACTTCACCTGTCGCTGGATTAACAGTAGAGCGCTGCTTCTCTGCTTTTCTCCACTCTCCGTTTATGTACATATTCAAGGTTAAAGTTTTAACGGCTGTACGATCCATAAAATACCTCCTTATCGAATAACGACTGATTGTCAGTCATTTTAAACTTTAAAAAACTTATAATTCTGATAATTAATTGTATATTTTGAATGAATGTCAGTCATTTTAGTAGATGTAATATCAGCAGTGCTAATATTACACGGATGGCACAAGAGAACGCTTTAAGAATTGAAAAAGTTCTTCCTTTGATTGCTCAAGTGTGACATCTTGCTCTCGCCCGATATAAAAAAGTTCAGCAGCATTTTCAATCAAATTAATCATCGTCTTAGCTGTCCATTTAACGTTAAGCTGCTTGATGACTTCTTCCTTTCTAACAGCCTGATTTAATACCTCTTCAAACCAGTTGTAATAAGGTAAATAAATAGCTTCCCATGTTTCTAATGAATAGTCAAAAGCGAGCCCTGAATAGCATAAAACAAGAACATCCCTATATTCATCTGTTGTTTTATACGTTTCGTCAATCATTACCTCTAATGTACTTAAAAAATCCGTTGCTGTTTTAGCTCGTTCTTTGATTTTTTCAAGTGACAAAGAAAGTAAGTTTTCTGCAATAGCCGGAACAAGAGCATTTTTAGATCTGAAATAAAGATAAAAAGTCCCTTGTGCTACGCCTGCACGCTTTACAATGTCTGAAATTGATGTTTTATCAAGTCCTTTTTCAGATATGACTTCAATCGCTGCCTGTAAAATCTTATCGTATTTTTCACTTGTGCTTGTAACCAACTTTTTCCCTCCACCTATAAAATGAATGACTTTCATTCATTTTACTATAAGAAGTTGAAATTATGCAAGATAAAATTTTCTGAATCTTTAAATTCAATCAAAAATTTATCCGTATGCTGGCTTCAAAAATATTTTTTTATTTTATCAATTTCCTCTCACGTTTCTTATATGTCTCACTGTTATCTTTCTTCCTTTTACAATTCAAGGTAAAAGCTGATGCAAAGCTCTTTAATCACCTATTCTTCCTAAAAAATAACTTTATTAAAAAGATATTTTTTCGTATCGGTTTATACGGCTCAATTGCCGAATTACTCTTGACTTGAAGTTGACGGAGTAAAAAAAAGAGTGATAACATGTAAGACTGATTCTACAGTCACTTATTTTATCCATTTATTTCCCATATTTTCTCTTAACTACGATGTACATTTTTAGCTAAAAATAACTTTATAACGCCGAAAAATCACCCACTCTATTTCACATTTTATATTTTTTATGTTTACCACCTAAAAAAACCGGGTATACACTTCGTTGTGTTTAGCATCCGTTCTACATATCAGTCATATTGATTTAAAACTTTATAAAGGAGTTACATTGCATGAAGAAACTATTTTTAATCAGCATGATTTGTTTTCTTCTAGTTATTACTTCAGCTTGCGGCAACGGTAATGGCGCCTTTAAAGATAAAAAAACCATTACCATCGGCATGAATAACTATACTGAAAACATTGCCTACACGTACGTATGGAAACAGATTTTAGAAGATCGAGGTTATAAGGTTAGAACTGTTTTCTTAGAGAAAGCCGGTGTTTGGGTAGGAACAGCTAATAACGACATTGATATTTCGTTTGCACCATGGCTTCCTACAACAGATGCGCCTTTTTACAAAAAGTATAAAGATCAAGTAAACATTGAAGACCCTTGGCTTAAAAATGCGCGCTTAGGATTTGCGGTTCCCGCCTATATGAAAGACGTGAACACAACAGAAGACCTTGCTAAGGTTGCTTCTGATGTCGATAACAAAGTTATTGGAATTGACCCAGGCTCCAGCATTAACGGATTAGCCGAACAAGCGTTAAAAGATTATAACCTTAAAAGCTATACGCTTGTAAAATCGTCTGAGGCAGCTATGCTCAGTGAACTGCGCAAAGCCTATGAGGCAAAAAAACCAATTGTTGTTACTATGTGGAATCCTCACTGGGCTTTTGCAGACTTTGACATCAAATATTTAGAAGATCCTAAAAACTCGTTTGGAGACCCTGACAACATTTACACAATGACAAGCAAGGAATTTAAAAAGACAAATCCTCAAGTCATAAAATGGATGAATAATGCACAGATGAACGATAAATTAATCAGTCCTCTTCTGTCACAAGTTGAAAAATCTTCAAACCCTGAAGAAGCAGCACAGAAATGGGTAAAAAAACATAAAAAGTTAATCGATAGTTGGACGAAAAAGTAATGAACGTAAAAGAAAACAACAATTGAGGTGGACATATGGAACACGTAAAATTAAAAGTACAAAATATAACCAAAGTGTTTGGTAAGAATCCGTCAAAAGCGATTGATTTACTTCAAAAAGGAAAAACAAAAAAAGAAATTCTAGAAGAAACAGGAATGACAATTGGAGTTAATCAAGCAAACTTCGAAATCAAATCCGGTGAAATTTTCGTCATTATGGGCCTGTCTGGAAGCGGTAAATCCACTTTAGTTCGCATGTTTAACCGCCTTGTTGAACCAACATCTGGATCTCTTATTTTAGACGGTGACGATGTAGTAAAAATGAACAAAGAGGAACTTCGCGACATGCGCCGAAAAAAAATGAGCATGGTTTTCCAAAACTTTGCTTTATTCCCTCACCGTACGGTTCTTGATAACACAGAATACGGATTAGAAGTTCAAGGTACACCAAAAGCCGAACGCGAAAAGAAAGCAAAAGAAGCGCTTGAATTAGTAGGTTTAAAAGGATACGAAAATCAATATCCCGGTGAACTGAGCGGCGGTATGCAGCAGCGCGTCGGACTAGCTCGAGCACTTGCCAATGACCCTGACATTTTATTAATGGATGAGGCATTCAGTGCACTAGATCCGCTTATTCGTAAAGACATGCAAGATTTTTTGCTGGAGCTTCAAGAAAAAATGGAGCGAACAATCATTTTTATTACCCATGATCTTGATGAAGCTCTTCGAATCGGAGATCGCATCGTTTTAATGAAAGACGGCAGTGTTGTTCAAGTAGGAACACCTGAAGAAATTATGACAAACCCTGCCAATGATTATGTAGAGCGCTTTGTCGAAGACGTTAATGTAGCTAAAGTATACACAGCTGAAAGCGTGATGAATCGTGCCGAATCCATTACCGTAGACCGCGGTCCGCGCGTGGCTCTTAAAATTATGCAAGAAGCTGGTTATTCAAGCATCTACGTCGTAGACAAGAAAAAAACTCTTCTAGGAGTTGTAACGGCAGATGATATCAGCCGCGCCATTAAACAAGATAAACTGACAGCAGACGTATTAGATACGGATATTCCGACTGTTACGACAGATACGCTACTAGAAAACTTGTACGACAAAATGGTTATCAGCCGTTTCCCGCTACCGGTTGTAGATGAAAACCATCGTCTGCGCGGCATCATTAAAAAAGAGCGAGTGATTGAAGCACTTGCCGGTACTGATAGTAATGAGGTGAACGTAAATGAATAGTATTCCTAAAATTCCCGTTGGCAATTGGATTGACCATTTTGTCACGTTTTTAAATGATAATATCAAAGGTTTTTTTGATGTTATTTCAGCTATTGTCGATGGTATTGTAAGTTTTATTGTACTAGTGCTAACCTTTCCACCAGCATTAATTTTAATCTTAATTGTCGGAATTATTGCTTGGTTTTCAAGTAAAAAATGGTCATTTACTATTTTATCGATGATTGGTCTATTATTTATTCTTAATCTTGGCTACTGGCAAGAAACAATGGACACACTAGCCCTCGTTTTAACAAGCGTATTAATTTCAATTATAGTAGGAATCCCGCTAGGCATTTGGGCATCTCAAAGCGAAAAGACAGCTCGGATTATTACGCCAATCTTAGACTTTATGCAAACGATGCCGGCATTTGTGTATTTGATTCCAGCACTTTTCTTCTTTGGAATTGGTGTGGTGCCAGGTGTTATCTCATCTGTTATCTTTGCAATGCCTCCAACGATTCGCTTAACGAACCTAGGTATTCGTGAAGTACCCGCTGACTTAGTAGAAGCAGCAAATGCCTACGGTTCAACAACAAAACAAAAATTATTTAAAGTACAGCTTCCATTAGCTACAAAAACAATTATGGCAGGAATTAACCAAAGCATCATGCTATCTCTTTCAATGGTCGTTATTGCCTCTCTTGTAGGTGCTCCGGGACTTGGTGCAGAAGTATATCGTGCAGTTTCGCGACTTGAAGTCGGCACGGGCTTTGAAGCTGGAATTTCAATCGTTATTTTAGCAATTATTTTAGACCGTATTACGCAATATTTTGGAAATCGTTCAAACCAACGAGCATAAATAAAAAGAAGCCAACTCACCGGAGTTGGCTTCTTTTTATTTATGTTTGTAGCACGCTACAAAGATTGCTTCTCCTTGAAACGATTCAATTCCCTGTTGATTCGTTTTGATTTCGAAAAACTGTTTAAATCCGCTTGGTACATTCAGCATATATTGAGTAAGCTCACGCTTTGTCTCTTGGGGAACATTCATCATCGCACACCAGTCATCAAATAAAAAGCGCTTTGGAAAAGTTGTCAGCACTTCTGTACGGAATCCTTGCATTTCAAGCATAGAAAGCCACTCTGTTTTTTTATAAGCACGATAATGGCTTGGATCTCTTATCTTTTCAACTCGATTATAAAACTCGTCATAAGCATTCACTTCCGGTGCTACATTATCAATGAGCAAGAACTGTCCTCCTGGCTTTAACACTCGGTATACCTCTTTGATGAACTGTTTAATATTAGGAAAATGGTGCGGTGCAATTCTGCACGTTACCGTATCAAACTCGTCATCTTGAAATGGCATATCCTCAGCATCTCCTTGAACAAACGATACATTTTCATGACCATTTTCTTTAATGAAGCCTTCAGCACTTTGCAACATTTGAGGAGTTAAGTCAAAAGCGGTTACTTCTTGAAAGACAGGTGCTAGCTTATTTGCCACGTGTCCTCCTCCTGTCGCTACATCAAGCAGCTTTCCTCCTCTATTTTCTTCAGCAATTTCCGCTAAAACCGCTAAATCTTTGCCTTTTGCATGACCTTTACTTTTGACATACTTTCCGGCATTCCCCCCGAACTGACTGACCACCATTTCTTTATTACTCATCTATTCTCCCCCCATTTCCCTCTTTAAAACTCTCTCTTACTCTACCTAGTGCATTCACATATTTATTATGAAACGTGTGAATGTATTCTTTTTCTTTCTCCCCACTGATGAAACATGCGAAACAGCGGAGGCAGAAGCAGCCAAATTGTTAAAATACGAAGCACTTGGACCGCTACTACTAACGTCGAATCAGCCTGCAGTACAATGGATGTAGTCGCCATTTCTGCAATGCCTCCAGGAGCAAACGCTAAAATAGACGTGATAAGCTCAATTCCAGTTATTTTGGAAACGAATAGTGCACATACGAACATAGCGGCGATTAAGCCGATTGTATTAATAAGCGCAACAACCATAATTTTTTTTACCCCAATAAACATTTCTTTATGAAAGCGAGAACCGATGCTTGAAGCAATAAAAATTTGCGATAAAATCATTACAGAATGAGGCCAGTATGCTTGAAGATTATACCCTACGTACGATGAAGCAGCTGTTTGAACAATCGCAACAGTAAGCATCCCTCCTACTAACCAAGGAGCAGGAAATTTTAGTTTTTTCCCTATATAATAGCCGACTACTGCTGTAACAATTAAAACGCCTGTCCACAACAGTGATCCCCACTCAAAAACACTCGGGGTAACGGACACTGCATGCCGTCCTGTATTACTTCCCCAATAGACTACAAATAAAGGAACAGCAAGCACAACTAAAAACACGCGCATCGTTTGAATGATGCTTACAACTGCCGTATTGGCTCCTACTTCTTCAGCCATGCCTGGCATGGCGCTCATTCCACCCGGAGTCGTACCGAAAAAGCTTGTTAATAAGTCTGTAGAACTGAACTTCCATAGCAAATAACCGGATAAAAGAGAAAAAACAACGGACAGCAAAAGCATAATCGTAATGGTGGACCAGTGAGATTGAAACGTAGTCACCACAGATAAGTTAATCTTTTGACCTAATTCAATCCCTAAAATGCACTGTCCAGCGTACAGCCAATATTTTGGAATGCCTTTTTTGCTTGTTTGAGATAAAAAACGCGGCTTTCGAAAAGCTAGAATAGCAGCTAAAATGAGAGTCCCAAGCATCCAGCCAATGGATAAGCCTGTTAACGATAAAAGAAATCCTCCCACGCTTGTTAATAGAATAAAAAATATAGATTGTAAAAAAACAACTCTTGCGTTCATACCTACTTCCTTCCTTCTACAAGGCTTTTCTTTCTTACACCGAACATTCTTCTTCTTAACTATAGTATAATTTTAGAGATAATTAAAATATCGAAATTTTATTATAAACCATTCATTTTTTTTATTTCTGGAGGGATAGTATGGACGATCGAGATTGGCTTATTCTACAAGTGTTGTATCGAGAAAAAAACATTACAAAAGCAGCCAAGGAGCTGTTTATATCTCAGCCTGCGCTTACGCATAGACTGCAGCAGATGGAGAAGGAATTTCATGTTCAGATTGTGAACAGAGGGCGCCGCGGAGTTCAGTTTACACCGCAGGGAGAATATTTAGTGAAGTGCGCAGAAGACATGCTGCTCACTCTCCAAAAAATAAAAGAAAATGTGTTAAACATGGATGATCAATTAACCGGTACTTTACGTCTAGGAGTGTCTAATTTTTTCACTGACTACAAGCTCCCTGGGCTATTGCGCTTATTTAAAGAGCGGTTTCCTGATGTTGAATTCAAAGTCACAACCGGATGGAGCAGCGACATGGCTCATCTGCTTTATAAGCACGATGTTCATATTGCGTTTGTAAAAGGTGATTATAACTGGCAAGATCAAAAAGAGCTGCTTTTTAAAGAAACAATTTGCATTGCGTCTGCACAGCCTGTCGACATAAACAATCTTCCCAATCTACCTCGAATTGATTATCATCAAGATCGTTTTTTAAAAACATCCGTTGATAACTGGTGGGCTGAAAATTACTCTCAGCCTCCCCTTGTCAGCATTGAAGTAGATAAAGCAGAAACATGTAAAAAGATGGTTGTAAACGGACTGGGCTATGCGATTTTGCCGAGTATGCTGCTTGACGATGCTGCAGAGATTTACAGATACACGTTAAAAACTAAAGATCAAGTACCTTTAACGCGCAGCACATGGATGTTTTATCATGAGGACTCCTTAAAAATTAACATTGTAAAAGCTTTTATTGAGTTCATTCAAAACTTGGATTTAAAAGATGTACACTGACAGAAAAAGGTTGAGACATACTGAAATGAATCTAATTCTAAAGACGAACAAATGGGATATATGAGCGGAACTGCTTAAGACACCGCAGTTGATTTCCGTGCAAGACTTCGCTTTCCGCGGGCGACAGGTGAGCCTCCTCGTCGCTCACGCTCCTGTGGGGTCTCACCTGTTCCGCTTTTCCCGCAGGAGTCTTCGTCTTGCTCTCCAATCAACTGCTAGAAGGAACGAAACAGATGAAACTACACTTACCACAACAAAAAAACGAACCAAGAATTAAAAACTTTAATCAATGGTTCGTTTTTCACTCCATCTAAAATCCTTTTGTCCCAACCTTTTTCTATTGTATTTATTCATCATTTGCTCCGCCCATTAAGTCAGAATACAGCTTGCTTTGCTGCTCAAGAAAGACTTTAGCACCGCTGCTATTTTTATAAAAAGAGGTTAAATCATTATCTTTAAGAAGCTGTTCCCATTCTTTTGTATGAACCATTTCATACACGGCCTTATTCCAATATGCTACCTGTTCTTTGGTCATATTAGACGGTCCCATTAGACCTCTCCAATGGCTAAACGTTACGTCAATTCCCGCTTCTTTCCACGTCGGTATCTCTTTTAGCTCTTCTAGCCTTTTAGGAGAAGAAACGGCGAGTATCCTTACCTGCCCCTGTTCATACTGCTTTTTTACTTCTGATAATGACATGGGTGCTACATCTAGCTGATGATGAACGAGCGCATCAATTACTTTATGACTGCTGTTATAAACGAAAAACTCAAGCTTGGAAGAGTCTACGCCTGCTTTTTTATTTAGCTGCATGAACGATAAATGATCGTCGTTTCCTAATCGAGGTGATATTCCCACTTTCATACTGGATTCACTTTGATTTAACGTGTGTATGAGCTGTTTTAAATTGTATATAGGAGAGTTAACAGGAACTACGATGACCTCCCATTCAGATGTTAAAATAGCGAGCGGAGTAAAGTCTTTATAGGTTAATTGACTTTGCCCTAGCAAATTATTTGTAATCAGCAAACTGGAATTCCCGGAAACAATATTTCCTTCTTTTCTCTGTTTAATATATTTCCATCCTTCTTCACCTTGCCCACCTATTTTATTACTAACAGAAACGGGTACCTTCACAATCTTCTTTTCCGTTAGCACTTGTTGAATGGCTCTTACTGTTGCATCTGCTCCTCCGCCTTTTGCACCGGCTGCCACAATTTCAATTTTTTCCATACTAATGCGGTCTTTTTTAGAGGGAGTAGAACAGCTAACAAGCAATGCACTTATAAACACTATCATGAGCTTTTTGATCATATATACCATCCTTCAAGGCTAATGCTACGCTAAATAGTACTTGCGCTCCGGTCTTCCAATAATCCCATAATCATATTCAACGTGACATTCACCGGTTGATACTAGATACTCTAAATATCGTCTAGCTGTCGTTCTAGATACTCCCATGTGTTGCCCCATCTCTTCGATCGTAATTCCTTTGATGCTTTTCAAAATGTCTTTTGACTTTTGTAATGTGATACCATCAATACCTGAAGGAAGAGATTTATCCGCTTTTGGCTTTGTTCTGACATGTCCAAAGTACGCATCAATAAATGATTGATCAACTTCTTCATGCGTACTAAACAGTTCCTTTTTCTCTTGATACTGTTTAATAGCATTAATGAAGGATTCCATCATAACCGGCTTAATCAAATAATTAACGACGCCGTTTCTCAAACAGATTTCTACAATGTTTTTTTCTGTTGCAGCCGTTACCACGATAACGTCAACTTGTGGAAACTGTGCTCTGATTTTTGGGAGTAAATCTGTTCCCATTTCATCTGGCATATAGATGTCTAAAAGAAGTAAATCAACTTTCTTCTCCTTTAGCATTTCAAGCGTCTCTTTTGCATTCAACGCTTTGCCTACGACTTCTACACCATCTACTTCTAATAAAAATCGCTCTTGAACTTGAGCAATTCGAAAATCGTCTTCTGCAATTGCGACTCGTAACATTTCGACTCTCCCCTTACTTCTCATGATTCAGTTTTTTGGAAGGTAAACTGAAAAAATGGCTCCTCCTTCTGGCTGGTTATACACTTCAATAGATCCTCCAAGTTCATCTACCATTTTCTTTATATTTGCCAGTCCGTACCCTCTGTCTGTACCTTTGGTTGAAAACCCTTTTGTGAAAATTTGATTTAGTACTTCTTCTGATATACCGGGTCCGTTATCCATCACTTCAATAATTAAATCATGACCAATATCGGTAATAAAAAACGACACTTCTTTTTTAGACCGCTGACTCACGGCTTCAAATGCATTATCAATTAAGTTCCCAATAATGATAATGAGATGAGAAATTTCAATATGTTCTGGGAGCGTATCGAGTGTACTCTCCGAATCAACCGAAAAATGAATTTTCTTTTCAGATGCTTTTCCAATCTTCCCAAGCAATATTGCTTGAACTTTAGAATCTAATATCTGATCAAATAGAATACGATTTTGCGTTTGGTGTACGGCTGATTCTTTTTGAATAAACTCCAATGCATCTTTGTACTGCCCTAACTGCAGCAAACCCGACAAAACATACAGCTTATTCGTAAACTCATGCGTTTGAGCTCGTAAATCCTCTGAATACTTTCGTACTTCTGAAATCGTATTGATTAAGCTTTTTAATTCTGTCTTATCACGAAAACTAGCGACCACTCCTACAATTCGCTGATGTTCAATAATGGGTGTTAAGTTTAAGATAAACGTTTTTTCATTCAAAAAAATTTCTTGGTCGCTTCGGGCTATTCCCGTATCTAGCACTTCAATCATATTCGTATAAGGAAATACTTCAATGATATGATGATGTAAATATTCCGTCTGTAACCCCAGCATATTTTTAGCTGATGTATTCATCATCGTAATAAAGCCTTGATGATCAATAGCAATAATTCCTTCTTTTATCGAAAGTAAAATTGCATTTCGTTCACGGTACAAAGAAGCGATTTCATGGGGTTCAAGACCAAGAGTATCTTTTTTAATACTTTTAGCTAAAAAAATACCCCCGATCATACCGAGCAATAAAACAGCTAGTGAAAATAGGATAATTTGCTGAATACGCGTAATGAGCTGAGCATGAACATGAGATTTTAAAAACTCAACCGTCACCACTCCCACGACTTCCGTATACTTTCCGTGACTGATGACAATAGGCGCTTTCCCCATAATAGCAGGACCTGTGGTTCCCTCTCCGTCCAGCGTATAATATCCGCCGAATAATAGTGCTCTATCGTTAACCGCCTCTTTGTTTTTCTTTCCTATCCATTTTTGATTAGCATGAGAATAGATGATTTGCTCACGGTTTTGAACCACAATACTTGCTGCTCCGATTTGTTCCCTCACTTGCTCGGCAAGCGGCTGAATATATCGACTCGGCTGCTTTTTTTGAAAAGCAGCTTTGACTTCCGGCATAAATGATATTGATTTGGCTGCTTGAAGAGCCAGCTGCTCGGCTTGCCTTTTAGATTCTACAAACTGCATGTAAGAGAAAATACTCGCTAAAAGAACAATAACAGTTATGATTAATGCTGCGGATAAACCTACGATTTTTGTTTGCAGCGATACTTGAAACCATTTTTTCATTTCATCGCACCTTTAGCCTTTACCTTATAGTTCTATTCTTCTTTTATTTTATCAAAATTTTTTGTATATCCGCTCCTTATTCCAAAAGCTTTTTAGACAAAAAAACTTATCAATCCCAAAAGCGGAATTGATAAGTTTTTAGTTTCCTGATTTTTACAGCGTAATAACTCCTGTAATAATAGCTACTAAAAGCATCACCATAGCTGTTCCAATCGTCCACTTTAAAGTAAAGCGCTGAAATTCACCAAGCTCGACTTTTGCCATACCGACCAATAGATACGTAGAAGCAACTAAAGGACTTAGTAAGTGAACAGGTTGACCAATCAATGAAGCACGGCCAATTTCTGCAGCATCAATACCGTATGCTGAAGCTGCTTGAGCAATAATTGGTAAAATCCCATAGTAGTAAGCATCATTTGACATAAAGAATGTAAATGGCATACTTGTGATGGCAGTAATCACAGACATGTAAGGCCCTAACGCATCTGGAATTAATCCTACTAAGCTATTACCCATTGCATCTACCATTTTGGTACCTGATAAAATACCCGTGAATACGCCTGCTGCGAATACAAGAGACACAACAGCAAGTACATTACCAGCATGTGCTGTGATACGCTCTTTTTGAACTTCTAAATTTGGATAGTTAATCATGATAGCGATTGCAAATCCAATCATAAATAGAATTTGAAGCGGCATAACTGCTGTGATAAGTCCTACTAATAATAGAGCTGTTAAAGCAAAGTTTACCCATAAAAGCTTCGGACGCTTGTACTCGATTCCTTCAGCGGCTGCTGCTTCTGCAAAAGCTACTTGAGCATTTGTAACGTCTTGAATATCAATAACACCTAAGCGCTGGCGCTCTTTTTTCCCGAAATAGTAAGCCGTGAATAACAACCAAACAGCTCCGCCAATCATGGCTGGAATCAGTGGTGTAAACACCTGTGAAGCATCTAACTTCAATGCACTCATCACACGAGCAGTAGGTCCACCCCAAGGTGTTAAGTTCATAACTCCACTACCCATAATGGCGATACAGGCTAAAATCATTGGCTTCATGTTTAGCTTTTTATAAAGCGGAAGCATCGCTGAAAGCGTAATCATATATGTTGTTGTTCCGTCTCCGTCTAATGAGATAATAAGAACTAAAATAGCTGTACCAATTGTGATTTTTAGTGGATCACCTTTTACAATTTTCAAAATTCTTCCTACAACTGGATCAAACAAACCAGCATCAATCATAATCCCAAAATATAAAATAGCAAACATTAACATAACGCCTGTAGGTGCTAATTCCTTTACACCATTTAAAGCCATTTCTCCAATACCGCTTGTGAATCCCCCTATGATTGCAAACAATACTGGAATAACCATTAAAGCAATAAGCGGCGTTAATCGTTTTGTCATAATCAGAAACATAAATGTACAAACCATCAAAAACCCAAGAATAGCTAACATTATTACCCCTCCTATTTTTGAATCCGCTTTCATAACAGTGGAAGCGATTCGTTTGTATGTATGACTCGCATATGTATGCCAGTTCGTCTATACGATTACAACATCGCTTGTTCACTATTAAGTTGTACCTTAAAACTTTAAAATTTTCTGTTTTTTCTTAAAATAATCATAATTTACAGGAGGGTATAGTGTAAATAATTCGTACTATAAAAACTTTTAAAACTTTATGGGTAATTAAATCCTTTTTGTTCATTGGGAGGATAAAAGACAGGAAGAGGAAAAAGGTAGGAAAATAAAAAACGGAGAGAGAGGAACTATTCTCGTGAATTATTCAATTTGAACTCTAAGAGAATACGCTCCAGGATGAGGAGTTTTATTCCACTGAGTAAGAGATTCCTCTAAAAATGGAATCTTTTTTAACTTCTTTGTTTGGAACTTTTCTATTTTTGAATATTTTTCTAAGGCATACGTATTAGCAAACATTTCTTGCGTTCTATTTCCTTCTTTTAAAAGCGTTCCATTTGTCATACGATCCACATGATGGCCTAATTCATGCAGAATGATAAAAGCAAATTGATGAGGCTTTTTGTTTTTTGTTGTATCGATAAAGACAATGGGACATTCAGTTACTGTATATTTAATATAGTCAATTTCAAACTGAAGTTTGCGCTTCTCTTTTGGAAGGTTATCATTAAATTGGCCATAGTACACACCTAACACATCTTTTCCTTGCACCTTTACACTGCCTAAGCAATACACACCTTTTAGCCCATACCAGTCTTTTTCGTCTGTTACATTAGCAATTTCGTGCAGGGCCGCTTTTTGCTTCGCACTCATGACTCCATGAAACGTTACGCCATGAATTTGGATTTTTTCACTACGCTTAAACATCTTCTTGCCTCCTTTACTAAATTCCTTCTACAACATATTATTTAGCATTAAGTATATTCATTCACAATACATGGTTAAAAACATGAAGTTAATGTCAAGATTCCCGTTTTGATGTTTTTTAACCCTGCTTATATGCTGCCTCGTTTATTTTCTATTTTTACTATATTACATATGTAGCCATTAATAAAATATCATTTTTTTATGATCTATCATTACTTTTTTTTATTTCTATTTTTGCTTATCGATAACCTGGAGCCTGCGTATCATTTTTAAATTTAAAGCCATTGCTATATAAAGAAAAGGATAGCAAAAAAACGAGTATAGCGTCTTCCATTCGTTATAATAAAACACTTCTGTTTGGGCAGAAATGTATTCAAACAGTGTTGTAAGAATTACCCACACTGTAATGTATAAAGCTTTTTTAGCCAAACTCTTGCTCCCAGGATAAAAATTTAAAAATACACTATTCGTCGCAGGATAAATAAAAATAAAGACTAAAAGATATTCAAAATCTACTCCTGTTTTAAAAAAGCCATAAAGATTATATTTAACATCAAGATATATATCTGCTACCGATCCTAAAAACATAACAAACAAAGAAGTTGTGTACATTTCTATCCAGCTGATACGTTTTGGCATGACTAGTACACTCAAAATAGAAATCACCGTTGTAAAGATTAAGAGCACCATGCTGAGGACCTCGTTTTCTAAAGGAGATAGAAACAGCTTTCCCATTGGATATTAAATTCATTCTGAAGGCTAAAAAATTAAGACTTCATAAAAAAAGAGATGGAGACATAACGAAGTCAAGCCAATCTAAATACGAACTGAGATAAATGTTTTGGACTGCTTGGCACACCGCTGTTGATTTCCGTTCAAAACTTTACTTACCCTTCTGCGGGGTCTCAGCCACTCCACTTTCCCCGCCGGAGTCTTTGCCTTGCCCTCCAATCAACAGCTAGAAGCAACTATATATAACTTACATTCACTATCGCAATAAAAAATCCGAACGGGTTGGATTCTCTATCAAGAATCTCGATTCACCGTTCGGATCTTCCTTCAACTAAACTACCTTTGTTTCAAGCTCTTTTTGTTAACGAAGGGAAACGATGCAAGAACCAAGCTCTTGCTGCCCCCATTTAAGTGAAAGATGATCCTGATGTGAAAGCGGACCTACTCCTTCAGGTGTACCTGTAAAAATAAGATCTCCTTTATCAAGACCAAAATGTTTTCCTGTAAAATCAATAATCGTTTGTAAGTCAAAAATCAAATCTTTGATATTTCCCAGCTGAACGCGTTCATTGTTTTTCACTAACGAAAAGTCTTTCTGCTTAGATGCTTCTACTCCTTCAAACGGAATAAAGTTTCCCACGACCGCTGAATGTTTGAATCCTTTTGCAAGCAGCCAAGGGTGCTTTTTTTGTTTTAATTCGCTCTGCACGTCCCGAAGCGTCAAATCTAATCCAATCGTCATCTCGTCAACAAGTTCATCCACTGTTATGCCTTCTTTGTAAAGTTGTCCAATATGAAGAATCAGTTCGGTTTCAAAGTGCACCTCTCCTTGGTCGCGAGGAAGAGTGATTGATTGTCCAGCTGCTTCAACAAGAGCGTGAGTAGGTTTGGAAAATAAAAAAGGTGATGTTGGAATATCATTATGTAATTCTTTTGCATGCAGTGCGTAGTTTCGGCCCACACAATAAATATTTTTAATATCTTTCACTTTCATCATCCCTTCTTTCGTTCAAATAAAGATTTTTCAACTTGTATTCTTTTATTTTACAAGAAAAAAGAAATTGAGACATAACAAAATGAATTCAATCTAAAGATGGAAAAAGGAAATAAATGAGCTGGACTGCTTATGACACCTCTGTGGATTTCCGTGCAAGGCTCCGCTTTCCGCGAGAGTCTTCGCCTTGCCCTCCAGCCAACAGCTAGAAGGAACTGCGCACACGAAACCTACGTTCACCATGACCATAAAAAAACACGAACTATCTATTTTTGATAGATCGTTCGTGTTTAAGGTTAGCGAAACAGCTTTTCTCACATTCTCTTTTTTTCAATCCGTTATTTTCTAGCCCATTTTGTGATGCCTTTGATATCATCTGGAGTTGTGCGACAGCACCCTCCGATTAACTGAGCACCTGCTTCATACCAGCTGTGAGCGCTGCAGCCATACGTTTCGCCTGCAGATGTCCCGTTCCATGTTTTAGATTCAGCATCATAATGCTCTCCTGAATTTGGATACACAATGACTGGCTTATCCGTTTGAGATTTAATTTCTTTAATAAGTGAAGAAATATATTGAGGCGGCGTACAGTTAACTCCAATAGCTGCTACTTGCTTATAGGAATCCAGATAGCGTGCACACTCCGAGATTAATGTTCCGCTGCTAATGTGCAGGTCATCTTTTGCGCTGAACGTAATCCATGCGTACGCTCCTTCAAATTCTTCTAGCAGCCTCGCAATGGCTCTTGCTTCCATTAGATTAGGAATGGTTTCACAAGCTAACACATCTGCTCCTGCTTCAATTAATGCTTTCATACGAGGACGATGAAATTCCATTAACTCTTCTTCTGTTACGTCATACTGTCCAGTATATTCCGATCCGTTTGCTAAAAATGCTCCGTAAGGACCTACCGAAGCGGCGACAATTGGTTTTGGGCGATTAAGACAATTCTCTTCTTGCTGCCAAAATTCATCTCTTGCTTCAGCCGCAATTTTTACAGATGCTTGAATTAACTCGCGCGCCTCTGCTTCACTTAAACCACGTTTTGCAAAACCTTCAAACGTGCTTTGATAGCTTGCAGTAATTGCACAGTCAGCTCCTGCTGCAAAGTAATCTTGATGCACTCTCTTAATCAATTCCGGCTGCTCCATAAGCACTTTTGCAGACCATAAGCTGTCGTTCAAATCACAGCCATATCTCTCCAGTTCAGTTGCCATTGCACCATCTAGTACAATCACAGGAAATGTATGTAAAATTTGTTGGATAGGATTCATTGTTTAATCTAGGGTTGTCCACTAGCAGTTAGCTTCGATTACCCTATCCTCCTTTCAGATAATTTAAAATATATGCAAAAAAGTCTAAAGGACTAGGCAGCTTTTGTCAAGAAATCGAAGAAATGAGGAGAGGCTTATAACCAAGCATTTTTCAACCGCCTTATTCCTTCTTCTATTTCTTCTCTCTCCAAACTTCCAAAACCTAATAATAGATGAGTCTTTTGTTGAGGTGATTCCGTAAGCCAATAACGAGAAGTGCCGTAGACAGAGACATCTTGCTTTTGAGCTGCGTTAATTAACTGCTGTTCGTTCATATCGTTGTGCACGCGGACAAGGATATGCAAACCTGCATATTCTCCTGACACCGTGATGTTTTTGTTAAACTCCTTCTGTAAAGCTGCTAAAAGAGTACCGTGTTTGAGTTGATAAGCAGTTCTCACTCTTCTTAAATGCTTACTCCACTCTCCGTTTTTCATCATCAGTCCGAGCGTCCACTGATGAAGGGCTGGAACAGCTTGCTCGTATAAAGAGAAACGTTCATGATATTCCTTTAGAAGCACTTCCGGTAATACAAGGTAGCTGATTCTTAAAGAAGGCATAAAAGATTTTGAAAATGTCCCTGTATAAATGACGCGCCCTTTAGTATCCAAGCTTTGCAATGAAGGAATGGGACTTCCTTTATAACGAAATTCTCCGTCATAATCATCTTCAATAACAAATCCATTGCAGTCATTCGCCCATGTAAGAAGCTCTATTCTTCTTGAAACAGGCATGATCATTCCGTATGGAAACTGATGAGATGGTGTGACATAAACAGCGCGTGCTTGGCTATCATAAAGCTCTTGGATGTCTATGCCTCTGTTATTAAGTGACACAGGTTTTAAGGAGAATCCATGCTGTTTAAATACAAAGCTAGCCCCGTCATAGCAAGGATTTTCAAAGGCAATATCTCTGATGCTTGGCTTTAACATCTGCGCTAGCAAACTGAGCGATTGCTGAGTACCTGTTCCGATAATAATTTGATGTTTCGAACAAACCACTCCTCTTGACTGATAAAGGTACGTCGCAATTTCTTCTCGCAGTGATTCTTCTCCTTGAGTTTCTTGGTACGTGAACAGCGCTTCTTTATAAGTTTGAAGACTTTCATTGTATCGTTTTTTCCACTCATTCAAGGGAAACAAACGGCTATCAACTTTTCCATACCGAAAATCATAGGTACACGACTTTGTTTCTGAGTGAGGGTGTAAAAATACAGTCGGCTTTTTATCTGTTTGCAGTAAATCAAACTGTGTATTCGTTACGTACAGTCCACTTTTGGGCCTGCTTTCTACATATCCTTCAGCTAAAAGCTGCTGATAGGCCATATCTACAGTATTTCGACTTACATTTAAGTAATCAGCAAGAGACCGGATAGAAGGCAGTTTGTCATTTACTTTCACCCTGCCGGATACAATTTCTTTTTTTATATATTCATATAGCTGGTGATATAAAGGCATATCATTCCTTCGGTTTAATAATGGTGTGAACTTCACGCTAGCTCCTTTCATCTGTCCCTATCTTATTTTTTAAATCTGGCTCTTTTAGAGGGGATACATTTCTTTTACTATAAGTGTAGATCATCTAATTAAAAAGGAGAAGATTTAATGACTACTATTACAATTCGTCAAGCTAATGCTGCTGACATGGAAGCACTCATTTCATTAATGAACGAATACATTGTTGATTTTTACAAGCGCCCTCAGCCTGCCAAAAAACAGCTGAGAAATTTAATTGATCACTTGTTTCAACGTCCCGATACTGGCGTTCAGTTTATCGCGACTCAAAATGACGAGGCAGTAGGTTTTTCAACGCTTTATTTTACATTTAGCACCACGCGTGTAAAGCCTGTAGCGATTTTAAATGACTTGTACGTTACTGAAAAAGCAAGAGGTCAAAAAATTGGGGAAAAGTTATTTTCGATTAGTCACCAGTATACAAAAGAACATCAGTATGCAGCTATGTCTTGGGAAACGGCTTATGATAATACAAGAGCTCAAACGCTTTACAGAAAAATGGGAGGAAATGTAACGAACGGTGAATGGATTCACTACGACATTTCAAACGACATCTTATAATATTTTTCCATCCATAAAGTTTTAACACGTTCTTAACACTCCTTTCATAAATGTGTTTTATGATGAATACGACAAATAAATCAGTTTCTGTATGTATTTGTCACATTCTCTGTTAAAGTTTTCACAAAGTGTTCAAACTTTTAGTGAAAACGCTTTCTATTTTTGTGTATAATAAAAATATGCAAATGAAAATGAATGTTACAGCTCGTTAATCATACACATTTTAAATATGGAAGGAGTTTTGAAAATGATTTTAAAAGCATTAAGAAAAAACGGGGCCGTTACAATTAACTATTATAAAAACGGTTTGCTTCAAACGTTTAAAGGAAAAGTACAGCGCCTAGATTTAACAGACCAAACGCTTTCATTAAAAGATGAACAGCAAAATACTTTCTCTATTCGCTTATCGGGAATTAAAGAAATTTATTGATGAGTAGTTTACAGTAAAAAAGAACATGATGCTCATTCTGCTTTGCAGAAGTCATCATGTTCTTTTGATTTTAGCTTTATTTAGCTGATGTTTCTGTTTCTTCTTTCCCGTACATATATTTCGAAGGGTCGACTGTTTGGAAATCCTTTAGCTTGTGGAAACGAAGTAAGTCTCCATAAAGCACTTGATCAGATAACTCCAGTTCTTTCGCTACCTTCTGTTTATAAGCTTTCATTTGATTATTTTCTTTAAGCGCTTGACCTGTCTTAGAATCATAATACGTTCCATCCACTAGTGTATATTTCGGAGATACATAGTTGCCATTGCGGAACGCTACTACATCATCATGACCTTTAGAAAATAAATCTGTACCAAATTGGATAAACTCTTTGCTGTCAATCCCTACTAAATGAAGAAGAGTTGGCACAACATCAATTTCTCCACCGTACGTATGATTAACTCCGCCTTTTACTCCAGGAACGTGAATGAATAGAGGTACACGCTGCAGCTGAGCATTTTCATAAGGCGTAATTTCTTTTCCCATTACTTTTTCCATTGCCGCATTATGATTTTCAGAAATACCGTAGTGATCTCCATAAATCATAATCACAGAATTATCATAAAGCCCAGAAGCTTTCAGTTCTTGGAAGAAAGATTGCAATGATTCGTCTAAATAACGAGCCGTTTGGAAATAGCGGTCAACTGTCGCATCGCCCGTGTTAGCTGGCTGTATGCTTGCCTCATTGTTTCCAAGTAAAAATGGAAAATGGTTTGTTAACGTAATTAAATGCGCATAAAACGGCTGTGGTAAAGACTGCAGCATTGGAACAGATTCTTTAAAGAACGGTTTGTCTTTTAAGCCATAATTAATTTTATTTTCACCCGTCATATTGTAATAACTTGCATCAAAAAACTTATCCACACCGAACTGCTTGTAAATTTCGTTACGGTTCCAAAACGTCTTATAGTCTCCGTGCAGTACAGCGCTCGTATAGCCAGCTTTTTGATCTAAAATAGCTGGTGCTGCCTGATACGTATTGCTTCCTTTCAGTACAAAGGCAGAACCTTGAGGAAGGCCGTATAGAGAGTTGTCCATCATCAGCTCAGCATCTGATGTTTTTCCTTGTCCTGTTTGATGAAAGAAGTTATCAAAATACGTAAAGTCATTTCCATGGGCCAACGAATTTAAGAACGGTGTCACTTCCTGGCCATTTAATTTGTAATCAATTAAAAAAGACTGAAATGATTCCAAATGAATTTTAATAATATTTTTCCCTTTAGCTTTTCCGAAGTAAACGGAATTAGGCTCCGCATAGTGACTGTTTTTAAAATTAACGACGTTCGTTAAGTCATTGCTGCTTGCAAAAGCTCGCTGTTTAGAGTTTTGAGCAGTCTGAACACCGTCATACATCGTATAATTATAGGCGCCTAAATACTTTACTAGATAATTGCGGTCAAAAGTTCGAGATAGAAGCTGCGGGCGATCAATTTCTGCTAATGTTAAGTTGACAGAAAAAACCATGAATCCTAAAGAAAGAATGGTTACAGCATTCTTAACCGATACTTTTTCATTATGCCAGTCAATTTTTTTACTAAAAAAGAAGAAAAGATAAATAATAAAATCAACAAAATAAAAAACATCATGTGCTTTTAATAAATCCATAATGCTTCCGCCCATACTTCCTGCATTACTTGTCTGTAACAGTGTGGGAAGAGTTACAAAATCGTTAAAAAAACGATAATAGAGAATGTTGCTGTACAACAGCAGCGTCATAATGAAACTGCCTGCAAGAATCCAAGCTCCTGCTTTCTTTCCTTTAAAAAATAAGCCGATTCCTAAAAAAATCAGCACTGAACTTACAGGGTTTATAAACAGCAGCATTTGCTGCATTACGCCGCTTACGCCTAAGTTAAATTCAGTTTTATAAGCCACATACGACTTTATCCACATTAAAACAGCGGCTAATATGAAATAGTGCAGCGGCTTAGAAACGATTCGCTTCATTTTGATTTTCCTTTCTCGATTAGTTTATGAGTAGATTCACAAAGAACATATAGAAAACCTTTATCATTATACTCATAGAAAATGAAAATTAAATGAAATCCTAGCCTTCACAACTATAGATAGATTCTTTAAATTCATCTACTAGTTTACCTAATACCCACAAATAAATAAACTAAAATCACCTTTTTTATCATAAAACCCCTCCTCTCCTCATATACTGTATTCTGTTGCAACACCCGCACTGCAAACTTGTGCATTTTTTCACAATTTATCTACAAACTATTCTCATCTTGCTGTATAATAATAATTCTGCCTTGAGCATTCTCCAAATTCTTATGCTTAAGCCACAGCTTTCTTTTCATAACAGATGCACACATGAAAGGAGATGAATAAATGATTTTAAAAGCGTTAAAGAAAAACAAACATGTAACCGTGAATTATTACGAAAATGGCCTGCTTCAAACCTTCAAAGGAAAAATCCAAAATTTAAACCTAACCGACCAAACCCTCTCCCTACGAGATGAAAAACAAAACATTTTTTCCATTCGTTTGTCTGGCATTAAAGAAATTTATTAACAAAAAAGATCCTGAAGAATTCTTCTAGGATCTTTTTTGTATTTTTTATCCATTATATATTGAAAAATCATCCAATTGATGTTAAATTAACTTTACATAATGTTAAATCAACTTAACAAATTTATTAAAAAGGCAGCGGGTGATCATATTGACTCTTATTAATCACGTAAAAGAGCTTAGAGCTAAACATGGATATACGCAAGGAGATTTAGCTGAAAAAGTTGGAGCCACTCGCCAAACCATTGCAGCTATTGAAAAGGGAAATTACGTTCCTTCCCTACTACTTGGTTTAACAATTTGTGATGTCTTTCAATTAAAAATGGAAGATGTTTTTACACTTCAAAAGGAGGAGAAAAATGTTGAGTAATGTTATTAAATCTTATTTGTTGAATGTAGTGTCTCTGCTATGCGTAGGTTGGTTTTTATATGATTTTTTAAGCCTAAATATTCAATTTAGTGAAGTTATGACACACCCTGAACCCCCGTGGGAAATTACCATGTCTATAGGCTCTTTCGCTTCTTTAATTGTGCTTTTAATCGTGTCCTTTTTTTACTACCGAGCGCGTAAAAAGACGAAGAACGTTTCGCCTTTATTATTTCCTTTTGAATTTGCAGAGGAAGATGAACGTGAAAAGATGATAACAGCAGAAGCTTGTAAAAAAGCCTTTGTTTTTCTCCTATTTTCTATTCCTATAGGCGCTATCTTAATTGCTTTTTATCCGCTGTTACCTAATTCTTTTAGCTTCTATCCCATTGCCGTTCTTTTGCTTCTTTCTCTTGTACAGTTAACGGTTTATTACGTATCGATTAGTAAGATTTATCGCTGATTAAAAAAGGGTTGTTCTAAAAAGAACAACCTTTTTTTAATCTAATAATTCGCTGAATTCCCTACGAGAATAATCCAACCTACATCTATTTCACTATCTTTTCATTTTTTCTGTCTATATTGAACTATAACAATTGAACGATGTATGTTACCTTCCACTTCAGTTTTTCTTCAGTGTTCAGTTGCAAAATAGGAAAGATAAAAGGAGCATATCAATGGCAGCTAATAAATGGACAAAATGGATGGTTGGTTTATCGAGCGTTGCTGCATTTACAACATTTGTAGGGCTTTCTCAAAAATATGATCAAACAAATTCAACATCTACAGCACTAAATAACGATACATCCGCCAATAATTCATCGCAAACTCAAACGGAAGATGAGACGGATCTATTTCCAGATTCAGGATCTGACTCCAATACGGACAATGGAACTAACGGGCAAGATCAATGGTCAAATGACAGTTCTGGCAAACAAAGTGATCAATGGTCAGACGATAATTCAAGCAGTGAAGATGATCAGTGGTCAGACGATGATTCGAGTAATCAGCAAGATCAGTGGTCAAACGATGATTCCACAAGTGGTGAGGATAATTGGGGCAACAATAATGATTCTTCTATGCAAACAAGACCTTCTTAAGGATTTGATGAAATGAGCTACTCATTTAAAGCGATGAATACCACATTTAATGTATATCAGCTTGAAACACCTGTAATCAAAAAAGTAGAGAGCTGGTGTTATCTTGTAGAAGAAACCCTAAGCCGCTTTCTTCCAACAAGCGAGCTTTCACAGCTTAATTCGCTGAACGGAAGATTATTTCTACCGTCAAAAATGCTGTATGAAGCTGTAAAAGCAGCCTATTACTATTACAATGAGACAAACGGAATTTTCAACCCATTTCTGTATCATTCTATTCAAACTCTAGGATATGACCAAAGCTTTGAACAACTGCCTAACAATCAGCTACCTCAAGAAGTAGCAGCTTTTGATGCTGTTAACCCTATTATGATTCATAAAGGAATAAGAAGTATTCAGCTTGCTTCTAATATCGGTCTGGATTTAGGAGGAATCGCAAAAGGTTGGAGCATTCAGCAAATGGCGAATCAATTAAAGAAAAAAGGAACTTCACTTGGAGCAATCGATGGAGGCGGAGATATTGTAACGTGGGGGCCCGCTAGCAAGCACTGGTCCATTTTTCTCTCTCATCCATTTGATGCATCAAAAAATCTCACGACCATTAAAGTAAAAAGCAACAGCGGTATTGCCACAAGCAGTGTAGGCAAGCGTTCGTGGAAAGTGAACGGACACACTCACCATCATATTATTGACGGCAGAAATAGCAAGCCTAGTTCATCAGAGCTTCTGCAAGTAACGGTCGTTTCAGAAGACTTGACCATTTCTGAAGTCTATGCAAAGTGCATACTTATTCTCGGCTGGGACGCTGGATTAAGGTTAGCTAAAATGCATCACCCTTCTTTAGAAGTAATTGCGGTTACGAAAGAAGGCAACGTACTAATCGAAAAACATGTGAAAGGTCAGGTATACCATTATGGCTACTCTCCTCGCGCAATTTAGTGCTCATTTTCCCGTATGGAACACCATTCGGGCAGCCGGCTTAACTTCTTATTTACTAATGTTTGTATCGGTTGCCGCTGGCATTTCTCACAGCTTTTCGTTTTTT
This sequence comes from Priestia sp. 179-F W1.4 NHS, assembly GCF_045369295.1. Classification (NCBI taxonomy): domain Bacteria; kingdom Bacillati; phylum Bacillota; class Bacilli; order Caryophanales; family Bacillaceae; genus Priestia; species Priestia sp. 179-F W1.4 NHS. The sequence goes on from NZ_JBIQFF010000002.1 coordinate 917,353, forward strand.
AAACCAAAACGAAAAAAACAGCTTTTGCTGGTTCATCAATCATCAGGGTGGTTTGGGTTATTGTTTGGCATGATTCACGGACTTGTTTTATCATTTGATCAATCTGTTCATTTTTCACTTTCTGACATTTTAATTCCGTTCACTTCCGATTACAAACCGATTAGCACGGGTCTTGGTACTATTTCACTCTACATTTTATTGGTACTAATTATTACATCCGACTTTATAAAACAGCTTGGGAGAAAAGCATGGAAAGCCATTCATTTTCTTGCTTTTCCAGGCTATTTGCTAGCACTATATCACGGCATTACTTCCGGAACAGATACACAGCAGCCCCTTATTCTTGGGATGTACAGCATCACTGGCGTTATCGTTTTAATCTTGCTTTTCTTACGCATTCAACACCAGTCAGCTCCTAAGAACCAAAAAAAAGCTCAGGAAAACTAAAAAACGCACTCTATCATAGAGTGCGTTTTTTCTTATCCGCGTCCTGCTTGGAATGATGGGTACTGTGTCATACCGCCGTCAGCAAAGAGCGTAATTCCTGTTACATAACTCGCCTCTGAAGAAGCTAGCCATGCAGCAACTGCTGCAATTTCTTCCGGCTCTCCGATGTACCCCATTGGAATCATGCTTTCTACATCTGCACGCTGCTCAGGATCAGCAAATTTCTCAGCGTTAATCGGTGTATTAATCGCTCCCGGTCCAATGTTATTTACACGAATACCTTTTGGAGCGTATTCTAATGCCAGTGTTTCAGTCATAAGCTTCATACCGCCTTTACTTGCTGCATAATGAACAAATAATGGCCAAGGAATTTTCTCGTGAACACTCGACATGTTAATAACTGTTCCCTTAATATCATTTTCAACAAAATATTTAATCGCTTCACGGCTGCCTAAGAAAGCTCCCGTTAAGTTCGTATCAATTACTTTATTCCAATCGCTTAAAGACATTTCATGAGATGAAACCGGATTTTCTAGTCCTGCGTTATTAATCATAACGTCTAACTTTCCAAATTCTTTAATTGCAGATTGAACTAAATTGATTACATCAGACTCAACTGTTACATCACCTTTGACAGCAATTGCTTCTCCGCCAACTTTTTTAATTTCTTCTAAAACGCTGTTAGCTTCCTCTTCCTTAGAACGATAATTCACAACTACTTTGGCTTTTTCTGTCGCAAAACGAATCGCCATTGCTTTTCCTAAACCTGTAGATGAACCTGTTATGACCACTACTTTTCCTTCTAAATCTTTATACATTGTTAATACCCTCCTAGTTAGCTTTTGGCGAGCCCTAACATGACTCCTGCTATGATGATCAGTATAATTCCAATAATAATCCCAATCAGCTGACGCTTCGTTTTCTTCTCACCTAAAATGATGATTCCGCCTAAAGTTGAAATGACGATTCCCATTTGGGAAAGCGAGAAGCTTGTCGCTACGCCTACTTTAGGTTGCGAGATGAATAAAAACATATTACCAGCGGCCCAAATAAGACCTGGGATAATGTTGCGAATTGCATATTTATTAAATGGCTTATGCTTAAACGTCAGCAATACTCCTCCAATAACCATACCAATTGCTTGAGGTAATAAAGCCGACCATCCGTCTACATTAAATAGACGGGCTACTACAACATAAACTAAATAACCAACGGTTGAAATTAATAAAATAACAATTCCTTTTTTGAAGTTTCCTTTTCCTTCTTCAGCCTCTTTCTCTTCTTTGCTTTGAAGTGATGCTAAAACAATCCCTACAATAATAAAGATAAGAGCGAGCACACCAAGAATGATTGAAGTTTTTGTAGACCACTCGTGAAACACAATTACTCCAAATAATGAAGTGGAAACTAACTGAAGCCCCGTTGAAATAGGCATCGTTTTAGAAACTCCAATTAAATCAATACTTTTCAGCTGATTACTTTGTCCAACTGCCCAAAATAACCCTGATACAACTCCAACACCAAAGATTAAAGGTGTAAGCGTAGGGTGTACAAAAATATAAATACCGATGGAGAAAATCAAGGCTCCCAATGTGGTTCCAAGCGTTTGACTATAAGGTCCTCCGCCTAATTTCACATTGAAAAGCACAATGCTTCCCCAAAATATGGCTGGTAAGACGGCTAAAAATATGTCCATGTTTCAAAACCTTCCTGTGCTAAAATTAAATGTCAAAGTGCATATTCCCCAATTTTTCCGCCATTAATCCTTTTTCAGGGACATTTTATGGATTAATGACCGCACGAAATATTCTTTGGATAGCGAAAACTGTATACCTTAATTTGTTCTAGGAGAGAAAAAGATATACTTTCTAACGCAAAAAAACAGCTTTTCCAAATAAAAGCTGTTCTGTATGATTTAATTTATTTTTAACATATAGCGATTAATAGGTCTCCCCACTCTGCCGTATTCAACTGATAATTTCAACTCGTTTTCCTGTTCTAAAAACTCTAAATACCTTCTTGCTGTAACACGCGCAATTCCTACCCCGTCCGCCACTTCTTCAGCAGAAATCGGATGATTTTGTTCGGAAAGATATTGTTGTATCCTCCTTAACGTAACCGCATTTAGCCCTTTTGGAAGCAAATCGGGTTTTTCTTCGAATTGTTGAAACAGCATAGAATCTAATTCAGACTGAGTAATATGTTCTTTTTGACTTATTTTAACTTGAAAAGAACGATACTGCTCAAGCGCTTGCTTCATTCGCTCAAAGTTGAACGGCTTCATAATATAATCCACCGCGCCGTATTGAAGAACTTTCCGTACCGTTTCAATATCACTTGCAGCCGTAACTGCTATCACGTCTGTTTTATAGCCATTTGCTCGAATTTGCTGTAAGGTGGTTAAGCCATCTTGACTAGGCATATACATATCAATGATTGTTAGATCAGGCTGATGCTGTTTAATGAGCTGTATACCTTCTAAACCATTCGAAGCTGCCGCGATAACGATGAACCCTTCAACTTGTTCAATAAATTGGCGGTTCACTTCCTGTACCATAGGATCGTCTTCTATGAGAAGCACCGTCCATTCTTTTTTATTCATTTCCCACTCCCCCTATAAAAAGAATGTAATGATAAAAGTGGTTCCAACATCTAATTCTGACTCTACTTCGATCTGACCGTTTCCTTTTTCAACAATTTGTTTTACTAAATGCAAACCAATTCCTCTATTTTCCTTTGCTTTAGTTGAAAAACCTTCATCAAAGATTCTCTCTATTTGATTCTTATTCATGCCGCATCCGTTATCTTCAACTAATATAGAAAGAATGCCGTCACTTTGTTCCATACTTATATAGATCTTCCGTTCACGACGCTCCATATGCTGATACGAATCAAAAGCATTCTCAATTAAGTTACCAATAATAATTACAAAATCATGATGATCTAAGTAAGGAGGAAATGAGTGAAGCTCGCTGTGGCGATCGATAGCTAACTCAATTCCAAGTTCTTTGGCACGGCTGACTTTGCTTAACAGCAATCCCGATATACTTTCATCTTTAATATGTTTATTAAGAAATTGGGTGAGCTCTTCTTGCTGTTCAGATACTTGAAAAACGTACTGAAGAGCCTTGTCTTTATTTCCAAGTTGGATAAGCCCTGCAATGGTATGAAGTTTATTCATGTATTCATGGTTTTGAACTCTAAGAGCGCTTACAAATGATTTAACCCCTGTTAACTCTTCAGCTAATTTTTTAACTTCTGTTCTGTCTTGAAAAATAGCGACCGCACCGACTGTGTGATTATTAACCTTAATCGGCACACGATTGCTTAAAATATTTAAATTGCGAACTTGAAGCTCTCGATTATAAACAGGCTGATTAAGCTGCAGAATTTCTGGCAGTCTTGTATCTGGAATCACATCATAGATCTTTTTCCCAATTACCTCATCAGGTACATCCATCATAATTTTCGCTTTATGATTAAAAATAGTGATGTTCTCCTCTTTATCAATGGCAATGACTCCTTCATGCATGGCATTAAAAGTCTCCGTTCGTTCTACAAACAAACGAGCAATTTCATGAGGCTCAAGCTCAAACATCTCTTTTTTAATACGAGATGCAAGCGCCCACGCTCCCCATCCTCCAAAAAAAAGAGCGAGACCTGAGATGAGAAAAATTTCTTTTTTCAAACTTAAAATAACCTCTGTAAATTTCGGAAGAAGGTAGCCTGAGACAACGACTCCTACTTGTTCATGCTGATCGTTTACAACGGGAACAAAAGAACGAATGACCATCCCGCCTTCTCCTTTTGCTTTATCAGTATAAGTATGTTCTGCAAACGCCTGGCCCTCGTCCTCTCCTTTGGAAATTTTCCCAATCATGCTTTGCAAAGGGTGAGACAAACGTTCGTGATTCATATTCATAACGACTACATAATAAGCACCGTGAATAATGCGAATCGGCTCTACAATTTGATTAATGTTCTTGCTATCTTTTTCAATTTTCTCTCGAATTTCAGGCATTTCAGCAACTGTTCTCGAAGTGATCAAAGCCCTTTGCTCTAAATCATTTTCTTTTGACTGCACAAAATTATTAATCACGACAATACTTGCTAAAAACAACGAAAAGACCACGATAAAAAAGATTAGCCCCGTCATTTTCGTTTGCATCGATAAGCGCATCATAGCGGAACACCTACTGCTGATTGAAGTTTATTTTAATTTTACCACGTTGAGAAATTGCGTGTTAGAATATTTGTAGAGAAAAATTATTGAATCGCGGGGTTGGACATTTTGAAGATGTTTATAGGGGCAAGTATCATTGTTAGCGTTTTCTTGATGATCTATGTTTTTTTGCAGTATACGGTTATAAATCAGGATAATGTGTATCATGACGATGAGCAAAAAGGATTAAATAAGCAAATTGTGATTAATTTTAGCCACGTTGTAGCTGAGAACACTCCAAAAGGCTTAGCCGCTCAAAAATTCGCTGAAATCGTTAATCAAAAATCGGATGGTAAAGTTAAAATTGAAGTATATTCAAACGGTGTATTGTATTCAGACGACGAAGAACTTGCCGCTCTGCGCCGAAACGATGTACAAATGATTGCGCCTTCTATTTCAAAGCTAACCGACCTTTCCCCTACGTGGCAACTTTTTGATCTCCCCTTCATTTTCGATGATTACAGCGAGGCAAAACAAGTGTTTACCGGGAAAATCGGACAGGATTTGTTGAGTACGCTGCAAGAGAAAAACATTAAAGGGCTTGCTTTATGGAGCAACGGCTTTAAACAAATGACCAGCAATACAAAACCTTTGCTCCATCCAGCAGATTTTCAAGGTCAAACATTTCGCATTATGCCAAGTGAAGTAATCAAAAAACAATTCGAACTTCTTGGCGCTAAGCCTCAGGCTGTCTCGTTTAATAAAGTATATCAATCCCTTGAACGACAGGAATTTGATGGACAGGAAAATACGATTTCTAATATTTATTCAAAACGTTTGTACGAGCTGCAAAAATATATGACCATCAGCAACCATGGATACTTGGGCTATGCTGTTTTAATGGATCAAAAATATTGGGACAGCCTCCCTGAAGATGTAAAACAACTATTAAGTGATGCCATGGTAGAAACAACGAACTGGATTTGGACTCAATCAAAAATGATGAACGATGAACAGCTGCAGCAAATAAAAAATAAATCTGGCATGCGCGTTTATTACTTAAATGATACACAGAAAGCCGAATGGAAAAAGCAGTTTAACTCTCTTTATCAATCGTTTGAAGCCAATGCAACAAAACAAACGCTTGATATCATTCAGCAAATAAAAAATATCGAAAGCAAAAAGTGATGACTATATGTTCATCACTTTTTTTGACCAAAATGACCAAAAAGAACATTATCACCAGAAATATAAATAGTTAAAATTATCAGTTAATATAAGGATAAGAATAATGTAAGCGTTAACAAAAAACATTCTCGAAAGGAGCATTACATATGAAATTAAGTTTTAAAAACCTAACTGTTCAAGTTGTCATTGGTATCCTTCTTGGTATTGCAATTGGCTTTATGTTTCCTGAATTTGGAGCTAAATTAAAAGTATTGGCTGATATCTTCATTAAATTAATTAAGATGGTGATTGCCCCAATTATTTTCTTAACAGTGGTCATCGGTATCGGAAGCATGGGAGATTTAAAGAAAGTGGGACGAATTGGAGGTAAAGCTCTTTTATACTTTGAGATTGTCACTACTTTTGCCTTAGCAATTGGAATTATCGTTGTAAACTTTATCAAGCCTGGGGCTGGCTTTAATATCAATGGCGCAAACGGAGCTGATGTTACTCAATATACGCAGCAAGCAGCTGAAGCGGAGCATGGCTTTATGGAGTTTATCATGGGAATTATTCCAGACAGCGTATTTGGCGCAATGGCAAATGGTGAATTATTGCCAATCTTATTCTTTGCCGTACTATTTGGAATGGCTACAGCTACACTCGGCGAAAAAGCGGCTCCTGTCATTACATTCTTTGAACGCTGTACAGATATTTTCTTTGGAATTGTTAATATGATTATGAAACTTTCACCTATTGCGGCGTTCGGAGCGATGGCTTATACGATCGGTAACTTTGGAATAGGCTCTCTTCAAAAACTCGGTTTCTTAATGGGATCTGTTTACATTACTATGTTCTTATTTATTGTATTTGTACTTGGAACCATTGCTAAGATTTATGGATTTAATATTTTTAAATTCATTGCTTTTATTAAAGAAGAAATTCTACTTGTATTAGGTACGTCTTCTTCGGAATCTGCACTGCCAAAAATGATGGACAAAATGGAGAAGTACGGATGTTCAAAATCTGTAGTAGGACTTGTCATTCCAACTGGTTACTCATTTAACCTAGATGGAACAGCAATCTACTTATCCATGGCTGCTATCTTTATCGCTCAAGCGTATGGAGTCGACCTGTCGTTAATGCAAGAGATTACGCTACTTGGTATTTTAATGCTAACGTCTAAAGGAGCGGCCGGAGTCACTGGCTCTGGATTTATTACACTAGCAGCTACGCTTGCTGCATTCCCAATGATTCCAGTTGAAGGAATCGCGCTGTTAATCGGGGTAGACCGCTTCATGTCGGAAGCTCGTGCCATTACAAACTTAATTGGAAATGGTGTAGCAACTGTAGTTGTATCGAAAATGGAAAATGAATTTCATCCTCCTGTAGAGACGATACAAGACGTTAATTCCGCACCTCCATTAGCTAAATAATAAAAAAGAAGTTGAGACATAGCCAAATGAATCCAATCTAAAGACGAATAAATGGGATACATGAGCTGAACCGCTTATGACACCGCAGTTGATTTCCGTACAAGACTTCGCTTTCCGCGGGCGGCCGATGAGCCTCCTCGTCGCGTACGCTCCTGCGGGGTCTCATCTGTTCCGCTTTTCCCGCAGGAGTCTTCGCCTTGTCCTCCAATCAACTGCTAGAAGGATCTAAACAAATGAAGCCTACGTTCACCACAACAAAAAAACGAACCACCAATCAAAATTGATTAGTGGTTCGTTTTTCATTTCATCTTAAATACTTTTGTCCCAGCCTCTTTTTTAGGATTAATGCGTTTCTTTTTTAGAACGTCCGCTAAGTTTCCCAACAACAACAACTAAAATAGCTAACAAAATAGGAACAATTGTATGCAAATGCGGATTTAACCCTTCTAATACATGTCCTACCGCTTTGTCTTTAAAGATCATTTCACCAGCAGTATAGCCAAGAAGCGCTGCTCCGGCAATGATGATAATCGGGAATTTTTCCATGATTTTCATTAAAAGCTGACTTCCCCAAATGATTAACGGAATGCTGATAACAAGACCAAGGATAATGAGTAGAATACTGCCGTTGGCCGCACCCGCAACCGCTACTACGTTATCTAAACTCATAACAAGATCCGCTATAATAATTGTTTTAATAGCACCTGCTAGAGTTGAATTCGCTTTAATATCTCCGTCATCTTCCCCTTTTAAAAGACTAATCGCAATCCATAGAAGCAGCAGGCCTCCGATGAAATTTAAAAATGGGATTGTTAATAAATATACAGCGACAAACGTTAGCCCTACACGTAATACAACCGCTCCTAATGTACCGAAAACAACCGCTTTGTTTCGATGCTCGTCCGGAAGATTCCGACAAGCTAAAGCAATCACGACTGCGTTATCGCCACTCAGTACAATGTTAATCAGTAAAATTTCTAAAAGATTTAAAATAAAACTCTGATCCATAAAAAAACTCCTTGATTGATTTTTATTAGTCTATTTCTCTATCTCTTATTTCATTACTAGAAATAGAGAACTAAAACTCTATCAATATAACGCGTTCTTACCCTTTAATGAAAAGAAGTAGTTATTTCACTAACAGTATTTTATCACTAAAAAGAAATTTGAAATAGGTATTTGTAAAGGAAAAGTCAGTTCATTACAATAAATCAAACCTTATTCTTTATCTTTCATCTGTTTTTCACCATCATTCTCTACTATTAGTAGCAGGAGAGCATTTATAAAAAATAGAGTAATTTTTATAAATAATACAAGCCTCCAATGCTTCTTCATTATTTTGTAGTTTTTCGTCAACTGCGATATAAGAAGGGAGAAAACAGGTATGATTTTAAAAGCATTAAAAACGAATAAATTACTAACTATTAACTATCAAAACAACGGTTTTGTTCAAACGGTCAAAGGTTATATTCAAAACTTAAACTTGCTCGAACAAACTCTTCTATTAAAAGATGAAAATCAGCATGTGCGATCACTGCGACTATCAAGTATTAAAAACATTTATTGATTGAAAAAAGATCCGAACGATGAATCGTTCGGATCTTTTTTCAATTAAATAAAATATTTTTGTCTTAGTCTCTTTTTATTTAACTCACTGTATAGCGTGCGATTACTTCTTTAATTGATTCATATACAATTTCAACCATTGTTTTTAATTCTTCGTCCGTCATTGAAAGAATAGGCATCATCGTAATTACAGGACCTATCTCTCTGATAATTAAACCTTTTTGGCGAGCCGCTAAAATAATATCTCCCATCACTTTTTTATCTTCAAAAATAGACTTTGTTTGGCGGTCTTTGACAACCTCGATTCCTGCCATTAATCCTCTTTGTCTAATGTCTCCCACGTTAGGCAGTTCATAAAGCTTTAATAGATAACGTTTAAAAACTTTCGACCTTTCTTTTACACTACGGATTAACTCTCTTTCTTCTATCAGTTCAATATTTCTAAGCGCTACTGTACAGGCCAATTGATTTCCCGTATACGTATGTCCATGAAAGAACGTTTTATTTTCATCTGGATGAGCTAAAAAAGCATTAAATATCTGTTCGCTTGTTAACGTAGCAGCAAGCGGCATATATCCTCCTGTGATCCCTTTTCCTACACACATAATGTCTGGTACTACGTCTTCTTGTTCACATGCAAACATCGTTCCTGTTCGCCCGAATCCGACAGCTACTTCATCACAAATGAGCAATACCCCGTACGCTTTGCACAGACGCTCTACTTGTTTTAAAAAACCGGGAGGATGAGTAATAATACCCGCTGCTCCTTGCACAAGCGGTTCAATAATCAAGCCGGCTACTTCTTCTCCGTTGTTCTGCAAGAGCTTCTCCAGCTGGTGAATACAGTAAGCTGAAGCTTGCTCTTCGGTTTCGAACCCGTCCATACGGTAGATGTAAGGAGAAGGTGTGGGAATGCGTTCAAACAGTAAAGGCTTAAAGATGCGATGAAATAAATCCATGCCTCCTACACTGACTGCCCCGATTGTATCTCCGTGATATGCCTCATTCAATGAGATAAATTTACTTTTGTTTTTGTACTTTGCAGAGTCGAGATTTTGCCAATATTGATAGGCAATTTTCAACGCAATTTCAACAGCGGCAGAGCCTGTATCAGAATAGAATACTTTCGATAAGCTGCCAGGAGTAATTTCAGCTAGCTTTTTAGCTAACAAAATGGATGGAACGTTTGCCGATCCAAGCAGCGTAGAATGCGCTAATTTCTCCACTTGTATATGTAAAGCTGTATTTAATTCCGGATCATTATGTCCATGCACGTTCACCCATAGAGAAGCGTATCCATCTAAATATTTGTTTCCCGCTACGTCATACAAATAGCTTCCCTCTCCTCTTTCAATGATAAGGGGATTCGATTCACGGTAAGCTTTCATTTGTGTAAAGGGATGCCATACATATTCTTTATCCCATTTTTCCAGCTCAGCTTTTTGATACGACACAGTCAAACACCTCCTGAATATGTTGAATCACACTTTTTTGCCTCACCAATTTCTCAATATATGCTTCTAACTCTTCATCGATATGAGTAAATACAGGTACAGTCATTAAAGAAGAGACTTGAAGCAGCTTTTCAATCGTTCGAACATTGTCTTTATGAATGATACTGCTGTGATTAAAACGATTAAAAATGAGTCCGTTGATTTTAAGATGATGCTCACTTGCATATGAAAAGGTAGAAAGCGCATTGTGAATAGCTCCTAATTCCGTTGTTCCAACAGCAATAACCGACATTTGTGCATCTAGGATCAAATCTTTTGTCATATAAAACGTTGTTTCCTCTTCAATTAAAGGTACGGCAAGTCCTCCCGCTCCTTCCACGAGTACTACGTCAAATGCCTTTTTTAATTCATTAATGCGCTTTAAGACGATTGAAGGCTCTACTTGCCTATTGCTCAGTTTAATAGCCAAGTGAGGAGACGTCTCTGGCTTTAACTGATAAATACCTGTATTTGTTACTCCGAGCCTTGTTTCAAACCAGTGAATATCTGGATAACCTCCGATTTCATCTTGGTAGCCGGTTTGAAACGGTTTGCAAATTGTCGTTTTTATTCCTAGACGGCTAAGTACTTTATACAAAATGCTTGTCACCAGCGTTTTACCAATATCTGTTCCAGTTCCCGTAATAAAATACGCTTTGCCCACTTTCTTTCCTCCTCTTTTTTCTATGTCTTCATTACCCCGCTTTAGCCCGCTTTGATGATAAACGGCTAAATTGAGGCTTCATTCGGTGAATCAGCACTGAACATAAAATGCACAATAAAAGATCTCCAGGCATTGGCAAAACAGCTCCAAAAAGAAGTGTATCACTCAGTGAAAGTGGCTTTTCAACTATCCATTTCATTGCTCCGTAAAGCCAGAAGCAGCCGACTGCATACACAATAGCTAACGTAGATAAGTTAGCTGAAAAGATAGAAAAAGGTTTCTTTAAGTCATATTTTTGAATAAGGTAGCCGTTCATAAATGACCCTGCAACATAGCCAATTAAATAGCCAAACGTTGGTTTGAAGATATACCCTAAACCTCCTCCTTCTGCAAAAACCGGAACACCGATTAACCCAATACCTATGTAGCATAGCTGACTATACAAACCTAAACGCGGTCCTAGCAGCGCCCCGGCTAAATAGACAGGAACAATTTGAAGAGTAAACGGTATGTAGGGAATAGGAATTTTTATAAATGCACCAATCGCCGTTAAAGCAGCAAATAAAGAAACATACGCCATTGTTCTCGTTTTCATGTTCACCCTCCTTTCTCTGTTCGCTGCTTTAAGTTTGCAATAATCTCTTTTTATTTGTCAACTTAATTTTAATTTAAGTTTACAAATAAAATATAAAAAAAGACGCAAAAACCTGGGCTTTTGCGTCTTTTTGATTTTTATAAAATTACCTTTTTGTCGTCTTTAAGCTGCACTTCTTGACGGCTGATAGATAAATCAACTTTCTTTTTTACACGTGCATGATAATAAGCATAAAACAGCAGCGCTAGTGGAATACCGACATACAGTGCCATTCGCTGCTCTGCATCAAATGCCATGCTTCCAAGTACAATCGTATTTAATACTAATGCGATTAAAGGTAATACCGGGTAAAGAGGGACTTTGAATTTTAAATCCTCGATTTGCCCTCCTTGATTTATATATCTTTTTCTAAATGCAAGCAGTGATGCAGCGATTGTAATCCAGCCAATTTGTGCACCTAAACCCGCTGCAGAAATAAGCCATACAAATACTGTTTCTTGAGCAAAGAATCCTGAAAGCAAAGATAAAAGTGCAATGCCTAATGTTAAAAGCAAGGCGTTCATCGGCACACCGCGTTTATTTACTTTCATGAAAGCTGAACTTGCCATGTTATCTTTTGACAATGAATACAGCATACGCGTTGCTGCATAAAGACCTGAGTTAGCTACAGATAACAGTGCCGTTAGGATAACAAAGTTCATAATGTCCGCTGCGTATGGGATACCAATTTGGTCAAATACAACAACAAATGGACTTTCAACTACGCCTGCTTTTTCAAGCGGAATCATCCCCGCTAAGACAGCTACAGCTAGTACAAAAAATACAAGCGTTCTCCATACCGTTTGTTTAATTGCTCTTGGTACAGTCTTGTCTGGGTTTTCACTTTCCCCAGCCGCTACACCAATAAGCTCCGTACCTTGGAACGAGAAGTTAACGGTAATCATCGTAATCAGCACGGCACTAATTCCGTGAGGAAACACACCGTGAGACGTATAGTTAGAGAAAAACGGCGCGCTGTCTCCATTGCTTAATGGAAGAAAACCAAACATAGCAGCTCCACCAAGTACGATAAATAAAATAATAGCTAACACTTTAATGCTGGCGAACCAAAACTCCGCTTCACCAAACGCTTTAGCTGACAGTGCATTTAATGAAAATAATAAAAGCGCAAATATAGCACACCAGATCCATACAGGAGAATCAGGAAACCATCTTTGCATAAGCTGACCTGCTGACAAAAATTCTAATGCAACCGTTACAGCCCAGCCCAACCAATATAACCATCCAAAAGCAAAACCAACGCCAGGGCCAATAAATTTTGTTGTATATGTCTGAAACGAACCAGAAACTGGCATTGCTACTGCAAGTTCCCCTAAGCAAAGCATTGTTAAGTACATAATGAAGCCACCTACGATAAACGAAAGGATAGCTCCAATCGCCCCTGCTTGGCTAATCGTGTATCCTGTTCCTAAAAAGAAACCTGTACCGATAACCCCGCCGAGCGAAATCATAAACAAATGTCTGCTTTTCATCGTCTTTTTTAATTCATTTGTTTGCTGTTGTCCTTCTATCATATTAACGACATTTCCTTTCAACCTATTTATTACGAGATATTACCTAGAAAAAAATTAATAAACCTTTGTTTTCTATGCATATTTACTTACATATTTATGCGGTGTTCTCAATTTAAATGAAACAGCCTTTTGTAATCTTAACATAATGCTCACTAGATTTAAAATGTTTTTCTGCAAAAGTAAAATGAATTTTTCTTGAATAGTGTGATTTCCTTTTACTGTTGATATTCATAAGCGTTTTTCTTCAAATGAATAGATGATACAACAAGAAAAAAGCTGTGCTTTCGAAGACGAAAGCACAGCTTTTTCACTTTTTACCAAACAAACAATCCAACAATCATAGCACTTAATAAAGAAACAGCGATACCGCTCACAAGCAGTTTCCATACGTTTTTTCCAATAATCGTTGATTTACCTTCTGATAACGTAGAATTATACGTACCATAAATCATACCCACAGTACTGAAGTTAGCAAAAGATGTTAAGAATGTTGTAGCAACTGCAATCGTATGCGGTGGAAGTGTATCTAGATTTTTCTTCAAATCCATCATCGCCACGAATTCATTTGTTGCTAGCTTGATACCCATCAGCTGAGCTACGTACATGGCATCATGTCCCGTTAGCCCTAGTAAGAATGCAAATGGACTAAAGATGTAAGAGAAAATCTTTTGTACAGTCAAGCCGTCTACAATAACGCCTAAAATACCGTTAAGCGCAGATGTAAGAGCTACATATCCAATAACCATCGCTAAAATAACAATGACCATGTTCATTCCGACTAACATACTGTTTGAAATGGTAGAGAAAAAGTCTTTTTTCTCTGACTTTGGCGGTACGTAAATCATATCTTCTTCTTTTGTAACATGAACTGGATTCAATAAGCTCACTAAAATAAGCGCGTTTAAACAGTTCAGTGGAATTGCTGTAAACACGTACGTAGCGGGAACCATCGTTAAATAAGCACCGATAATAGATCCGCTAATACTGCTCATACTCATAATTCCAAACGTAAGCAAACGGTTGTCCTTTAACACAGAAAGCTGATTACGAATAACTGCTAATGCTTCCGTATTTCCTAAGAACATCATTTGGATAGCGAAAAAGCTTTCTAATTTAGGCAAGCGAGAAACTTTCGAAATGACCCAGCCTACTTTATCAATAATCCACGTTAAAATACCAAAGTAAGATAAAATATCAAAGAACGTCACGACAAAGATGATAGGCAGTAATGCACTGAAGAAAAAGTCAACCGTTTGATTTCCCATTACGGATGGAAACGCAAAGGCAATTCCATCGTTGGCACAGGAAATCAGCCAAGTAAAGAACGAAGCAATCTTATTAATGATCCATGTTCCTATTGAAGTTCCTAACATAAACCAAGTAATGAGGACTTCAACGACTAATAGTGAAGCAATCGGACGCCACTTTATTTCTTTCTTTTTAGGAGAACATAAGAAGACGACGCCCATTACTACAAAAACGCCTAATAAATTTAATAAAAAGTACATGAAAGCCACTCCCAGGTGTGTATTTGAAAAACAAAAAAAGCTCTTACTTTTCATAAATTCTGACAATAACAGAAAGTATGAAAAGTAAGAGCTTTGAAAGAAGACTGTATTCATGAGAATACGCCCTTCTTTTTGCTGCTTATATCCAAACTTTCTTGTAGTCTAGTTTTTTACGGTTACTAGGTAGAGACTATCAGACCATATTACTGATAATATACAAGATCGTAATCTTAGCTGTATTCAATTGATATGAACAAATTCTACCCTTTATTTTTTCAATAATCAACACTTTAAAGGTTTTTCGGAATAATAAAATTGGTATGAAAATTCTATTTATTTATTACTTCTTTTGAACTACTCATCGGAAAATCACACAAAAAAAGTGAATTTAATCATTCTTTTAACTCAATTATTTTCCTGTTTTTGAAATAAAGAAATTAATTCTTTGATGAGTATGTTTAAATCTCTACTTCGCTTTTCATTTAACTCCTCACAAAAAACATTTCATTTTTACGACTTGAGACGTAGAAAAAAATAATCCTGCTGTTCGTTGAAATTAACCGGTTTTCATTTTACACTTTATGGTAGAAGAAAACAAATTTAATTATAGGTAGAAAGCGGGTTATAACGTGAAAAAAATATTGGCTTTTATTTTAGTGATAGGTGGTACGGCAGTCCTCTTTTCTACTGCGTTTGCGCCTTCCTCCTGGTCGTTAAGTTCATTCAAGACGTCCAAGTCTGAAGCGGCATTATCAAGTGATATTCAGCGTATTCAAATCGACTCTCCAAGCATTAGTACAACGGTCGTTCCGCAAGATCGTCAAGATATTAAAACAAAAGTAGAAGGTAAAGGAAAAGTAGATGTAAAGCAAAATGGAGACACCCTAGTTGTCGCGTATCAAAAAAGTCCCTTTCAATGGCTTTCTATTTTTTCAAACACAAAAGTAACAATCTACATTCCTAAAGATTATCACCATAACCTTGCGCTTAACGTAGGTTCGGGGGACCTTCAAATTGCTACACATCCTGAACAAGCGCTTCAGCTGAAAGATGTGTCGATTAAAGTAGGTTCTGGAAATGCAAGCATTTCAAACTTGATGAGCACCTCTCTTCGTACGGATGTTAATTCTGGAGATTTACAGCTGAGTAATGTCGAGACCCAAACGGCTAAATTTGCTGTCGGCTCTGGGGAAATTAAAGGAACAAACTATCAAGGAAAACTTCAGGCGCGCATTGGATCTGGTGATCTCTATATGGATTTTAAAAAGCTAGAAGAGGCCGTTTCTGTAGATGTAGGATCCGGAGATGCCGTGCTGGTTCTTCCGAAAAGCGCTGGTTTTAAAGTGAATGGAAAAGTAAGCAGCGGTGGTGACATTAACAACAATTTTAAGTTAAACAATGCAACGATAACAGAGAATGTATTAAAAGGAAAATACAGAAATGGAAAATATTCGGTCGATATAGCTGTTTCAAGCGGAGAATTAACCTTGGAATCAAAATAAAGAGGCTAGGACAAAAGTATTTTAACCCAATTGCAAGACGAACCATTAGTCAAACATGTTGATTAATGGTTCGTCTTTAGATTCGGTTCATTTAATCATGTCTCAACCTCTTTATTTATGGTCTCACTGCAATATACCATGCTACTCCTACGATTGATCCTATGAATACAACTCCGTAAATAATAGATAAATTCACTATACTTTTCTTTTTAGATTTCCCGTAATCTTCATCTACTTTCTTTGCAGCACTGATCGTACCTGTAAGGGCAGCAACGCCGATAATAATGACAAGAAGCAATGCTAATTTCATTCTTCTCTCCTCCATATTTCGGTGATTGAATAAGACTAAATACCAAGATGTTATTTATTTCATTTTAAGCAGCACAATTTAATCAGAATATGAAAGCGCTATATCTTCTCTTTCTATCATAAAGCTAAATTATGTAAAATCAACCATCCAATCGTTCATTATTTTCCTCCACCACTTTACATACATAAAAAATTCCCGAGCTTCACTGCTCAGGAATCTTTATCTAATAGACATGACATTTTAAGGTTTTAAAATGACTTTAATGCAGTTATCTTGATGATCATTAAAGATTTTGTAGGCATTAGCTGCGTCTTCTAAAGCGACTTTATGAGTAATAATTTCTTTTGGATCGAATTCTCCTTTTACAATTTGATCATATAATTTTGGCATAATCGGAATGACAGGAGCTTGCCCCATTTTGAGAGTTACATTTCGAGCAAAAAATGCTCCTAACGGAAAACTGTTATAGTTGCTTCCGTATACCCCGGTGATTTGGACGGTTCCACATTTACGAACGGCTTTTGTCGCAATTTGAATAGGTCCGAGCGTTCCGCCTTGAAGCTTTAATTTTTGTTCAATGTATTCAAGGGGCGACTTTTTGCCATCCATACCTACACAGTCAATCACCACATCAGCTCCGCCTTTTGTGATTTCTTTTAAATGCTCTCCCATATCTGGGTATTCTGTAAAATCAAAGGTTTCTACGGCATTCATTTTCTTTGCATGCTGTATTCGGTATGGAACATGATCTACTGCGATAACCCGTTTGGCACCTTTCATCCAAGCAAACTTTTGAGCCATTAACCCTACTGGCCCGCAGCCGAGTACGATAACGGTATCTCCTTTTTTAACATCCGCATGCTCTACACTCCAATAAGCAGTTGGAAGCACATCTGATAAAAAAAGAAGCGATTCATCTTCTAATTCGCACGATTCTGGAATCACAAACGGTGTGAAATTCCCAAACGGCACTTTTAAATATTCAGCTTGACCTCCTGGATGATTTCCAAATTTTTCTGTATATCCAAAATAGCCCCCAGAATCATAATGTGGATTAGAATTGTCACATTGGCTCGTTAAATCATCCTTACAGTAGGCACACTGTCCGCACGCTACGTTAAACGGAATAATAACGCGATCTCCTTTTTTTACTCTTGTAACATCCTGCCCTACTTCTTCCACAATTCCCATTGGTTCATGACCAATAATATAACCGTGAGGCAATGGCATGCTTCCTTGATATAAATGCAGATCAGAACCACAAATAGCCGTTGACGTTATTTTAATGACAATGTCATCTTTCTTCTCTAACTTCGCATCTTCTACTTCTGCTACTTTCACCTGATTAGGCCCTTGATACGTTACCGCTTTCATTTTAACCCTCCAGTTTTAAAACCTTGATGCTACTTAAATTTATCTAAAGGCATGTATTCTATCCGGATAAATCAAGGAAAAATAAAAAAGCAGCGCTTACGCATCTGCTTTAATGATTATTAAAACTGAAAGACATGTTTTCCTACCAGTACATCTGCCATCTTTACAAAGCGCTTGATTTCTAATACGTCATGAACACGAACTATTTGAACGCCTTGTGCAATCCCAGCATATACAGTAGCTGCGGTTCCTTCCATTCTTTCCGTAGGAGGAGCATCGACTATTTGTCCAATAAATCCTTTACGAGAAGTAGCAAGAAGCACCGGATAGCCCATATTCGTCAGCTGGTCTAAATGCTGAATTGCTTCTACATTATGGGCAGCCGTTTTTCCAAAGCCAACGCCTGGATCTAAAATAATTTGATCGTCGCGAACTCCTGCAGCTTTTGCAATGGAGATGCTTTCTTTTAAATCACTTATCATATCTGTAATCAGATTTGTATAGTTAGGCTCATGACGGTTATGCATTAAAATAATGGGCACATTATAATCAGCTGCCACTTGAGCCATTTTAGGATCAGCTTTTGCGCCCCATATATCGTTAATAATATGTGCTCCTGCTTCTAGCGCATGCTTGGCCACTTCCGATTTGTATGTATCTACGGAAATCGGCACCTCTACGCGCTTAGCCACTTCAGAAATAACGGGCACAATCCGTTTAATCTCTTCTTCATCGCTAATTCTTGTATAACCAGGACGAGTTGATTCTCCTCCGATATCAATGATATCTGCTCCTTGCTTTACCATTTCCTCAGCATGAGCAACTGCTTTATCTACATCGTAGTATTTTCCGCCGTCTGAAAATGAATCCGGGTTTACGTTTAAAATCCCCATAATAAGCGTACGATCCGCATAATTCAGCTCATACTTTCCGCATTTAATGACGGATTGAGACGTTAAAGTTGACACTATCCTCAGCCCCTTCGTAATTTGCAAATTAATATATATTTATAAATATCATGTATTTTGAGAATGTCATACCGTTCGTAATTATATCAAAAGTCACCAGTCCTATGTGATTTTTCTTGGAGTTTCTTTCTTCTATAGTGTGAGATAAACATTAAAAGTGAATACACAGATAACATTAAAAATCTCTATCGGGCTTGTCTTCAGGGTCTTTTTTCCTCTTCTCACATCTTTTGTGAGTCTTTTTATTCAAAAAGAAAGGATTCACATTAAAAGCGTTTAATTTATAGCAATAGTTGGGAATTTATAATTAAGTAACTTCCATTTTTTATGGAATTCATTTTAAGGAGGATGACTATGAATCAACAACCGTTACAAGTCAAATTAATTCCTTATACAATTGAGTCGATTATCGACTCAACAAACGAAACGCCTAAAGGAGTAAGCTTAATTCAAGCACCTGCTATTTGGGAACAAAGCAATCAAGGAGAAGGCATTGTAATTGCAGTTATCGACACTGGTGTTGACACAAATCATCCTGACTTAAAAGATTGTATTATCGGAGGAAGAAACTTCACTTCGGATTATGACGGAGATTCTTCTGTATTTGAAGATAATAATGGGCACGGCACTCACGTGTCTGGTACCATTGCTGCTGCGCTCAATAATGAAGGGGTAGTAGGGGTGGCACCCAAAGCAAAAATCTTAAGCTTAAAAGTACTTACCGGTGAAGGATCGGGAAATTACGAATGGATTATTGACGCTATTAACTACGCCGTCGAATGGCGAGGTCCTAACAATGAGCGAGCACGAGTTATTTCCATGTCACTCGGGGGACCACAAGACGTTCCAGAACTGCACGAAGCTGTTCAAAATGCTGTGAATAAAGATGTTTCTGTCGTTGTTGCGGCTGGAAATGAAGGTGATGATCGCGAAGAAACTTTTGAATATTCATATCCAGGAAGTTACAACGAAGTCATTCAAGTAGGAGCAGTGGACAACAGCTTAAGCTTGGCTCCTTTTACCAACGTCAATGAAGAAGTGGATTTAGTGGCACCGGGAGTTAACATCATCTCTACTTTTTTAGAAGGTAAATATGCGACTCTTTCAGGAACTTCAATGGCAACTCCTCACGTGGCAGGAGCTTTAGCACTATTGATTAACTTATGTGAGAAGGAATTTGGCCGTTCTCTAATCGAAGCCGAAATCTATGCTCAACTTGTAAGAAGGACGCTCCCTCTTGGATATCGGAAAAGCTCTGAAGGAAACGGATTTCTCATGCTCGATTTGGTAGAGAAAATACATGATATTATTAACGTAGCCCGTATCAACCCTAGTAAGTAATAAATAAGAAAAACGAGAAATCTTCTTGGTTCTCGTTAAATTGAAATAAAGACATGCGAACGCATGTCTTTATTCATATCTTAATGCTTCGATTGGATCTAGCTTCGCCGCTTTGTTTGCAGGAAGCATGCCGAATACAATGCCAATCGTCATGGAAAACAACACTCCTCCAAGTACTACTTGCCACGAAATTAATGACGGCCAGCCGGCAAATAACGAAACAAGAGCTGCCCCGCCTGCGCCGAGGCCAATGCCAAGCAAACCACCAATAAGCGTGAGCGTAATGGATTCAATCAAAAACTGAGTTAAAATTTGTCTTTTAGATGCTCCCAGTGCTTTACGAATACCAATTTCTCTTGTACGTTCCGTTACAGAAACCAGCATAATGTTCATAACGCCAATCCCGCCAACAAGCAGGGAAATGCCTGCAATCGATCCAATAATCGTTGTCATAATTCGCGTTACATTTCCAATGCTATCTGCTATTTCTTCTAAGTTCTGCACTTGGTAAGCATCTTCAGCATCATGCAAATTATTTAACAAATCCGTTGCGTCATTGCCTACTTTTTTCAGTTGATCAGAGCTTTTTGCTTGAACGCTAAGGTTCGTGTAGTCGAGCTTACCGAAGCTTGATTTGTACGTATTATCTGGAATGTAAATAGTCGGTATTTCATATGCTAAAAAGCCTTTTGGTTTTTTTGTCACACCAATAATTTTGATAGGCTGTCCTTGAACCCATACTACTTGTCCAAGGGCTTCTTTTTTATCAAACAGCTCTTTTTTCATATCGCTCGTAATAACACCTACTCGATTACCTGACAAAAAATCAGCGCTGTCCAACATTCTTCCTTTTGAAACCTCCAGCTGATTAACCTCAATATACCCTTCATTAATTGCGTTAACAGTTGTATCGGATTCTTTGTCTCTATATCTTATTCCCATTCCCATTGAGCTAGAAGCCACCACATTTTTCACGCCGGGAATAGTCGAAAGAGCTTTAATATCACCCTCTGTAAAGATCGGCTCCCCCGTCATGGAAAGGTCATCAGCTTGCATCTCGTCTTCAGGAGGCTCGTAGTAGACATCAACTGTATTGCTTGCTCCTGTTATTTCCGACTTAATCATCTGTTCGCCGCCTTGACCAATGGCTACAACGATAATAACAGCCGCTACGCCAATGATAATACCAAGCATCGTCAAAACAGAGCGCATTTTATGAGCAAGAACCGAAGAGAGAGCCATGCGAATATTTTCTATTAAACTCATAAGCTATCGTTCTCCTTATCGCTATGACTTAGCACTTTACCGTCACGAACGATAACTGTACGCGATGTGTATTCTGCCACTTCAGGTTCATGAGTAATGACTACAACCGTTGTGCCGTCTGCATTAAGTTTAGAAAATTGCTCCATAATATCAGCACTTGTTTTTGTATCCAGAGCTCCTGTAGGTTCATCCGCTAAAATAAGCGTGGGATTATTCACAATAGAACGAGCAATAGCAACGCGCTGCTTTTGCCCTCCTGATAGCTCGCTCGGTAAATGTTTCATCCGCTCACTCAGTCCTACTTTTGCAAGCGCAGCTTCTGCTCTGGCTCTTCTTTCCTTCCGCGTTACGCCGGCGTATACCATTGGAAGCTCTACGTTTTCTACCGCTGTTAAACGCGGCAACAGCTGAAATTGTTGAAAAACAAAACCGATATGAATATTTCTTACTTTTGCCAGCTGCTCATCACTATAAGTGGAGATTTCTTGTTCATTTAATAAATAGGATCCTGAAGACGCGCGGTCTAAACACCCGATAATGTTCATTAGCGTTGATTTACCAGAGCCAGAAGGTCCCATAATCGCAACAAATTCACCGTCATAAATCTTCAGATTAATATCTTTTAAAATTGGCACTTCCTCTTTGCCAAGATGATAACTTTTATGAATATTTACAAGTTCAATCATTGAACAGTCACTTCCGCACCGTCAGTTAAGTCCTTTGAAGGATTTGTAATAACTTTGTCTTTAGAAGATACGCCGCTTTTAATTTCAATAAATTTATTTGTTGTTTCTCCAATCTTTACTTCCTTACGAACCGCCTTTTTATCTTTCACTACGTACACATATTTTTCTCCGTCTTCATTTACAACTGCTTTTATCGGCAGTGATGAAGCTTTTTTACTGCTTGTTTCAATCTCAAGCAGCAGCTTAAATCCCGGCTTAATCATCGTGATATCTTGGTCATCTACTTTTACTTCAACCGGATATTGATTAGCCGCATCATTGCCGGCTTCTGCTGATGCCTGCTGCTGAGGTAGATAGTCAATTTGTTTTACGCTACCTGCCCATTCTTTATCAGGCAAAACATCTGATGTAATTTTGACAGCTTGACCGGTTTTAATTTTTAACGCATCGTACTCAGACAGCACACCAGTAGCCAAGTATTCATCGGTATTACCAATATGTATAAGCGGTTTTTGAACGTCACTTGTGTTATTAACCGCTTCTTTATCTACTTCTAACACCGTCCCACTAATATCACTCGCTACGTCTAAATTACGTTCTTTTTTAGCAATTGATTTGGCTTCTAGTTTGTTTCGTTCTAAATCAATTTTAGCGGTCTCTAAATCGAGATTGAGCTGCGTACGCTCTGTGTCAATTTGATCTCTCGCTTCCTGCTTACTCATTTCTTTTTCCAATTCTTTTTGTTTTTTATTTAAATTAGAAAGCTGTTTGCTTATGGAGTCAATTTGCAGTTGACTGGATTTTTTTTCTAATTTGTTTTGTTCTTGCTCTAAATCAAGCGCATCGCTTTCGTACGTTACAAGAGAGGTTCCCTGCTGTACACGGGAGCCTTCTGTTACGTGAAATCGTTCAACCTCGCCTTTTTCAGCATCAAAATAGACATATTGCTCATCAGCAAGCTTTAACGTACCCGGAACCATAACTGTATTTCTTAACTTTTTTTCCTTTAGATTGGCTACGTGAACATTGACTGCTTTTCCACTTACACTTTGTGCACGATATACGTTAATCCCAATAACCGCAACAATAACAACTGCTACAGCTGTAATAAGTATTCCTTTTTTCATTTACAACCCTGCTCCTTTAAGCGCTTCTGAAGCAGCTCCTCCAACTCCTGAAATAGCCGCTCCTAAGATGAATAAAATAATCACTGTAATAATAGAAGCAGCCTTTGATACATTCGCCACTTTTTGTAGTCCTACTGCTGTCAGAATAAGTCCCCAGATAGAAAAGATTTCAATGGAGTTAAATACTCCTCCCATAGCACCTTTAGCATCAACCATTCCATTTAACGAAGTCACATTCGCTGAAGTATGTGCTAGTGCAGCGACTCCCGTATTAATTAGCTGACCGATTACTGTGATGAACGTAACAAACAAATTCAAACTAAACATTTGGCGGTAAGTTGTTTTTCCAGTTCCTAACTTTGCAATTAAAAACAGAATCAAACTTGTGAATGCCAGTGTAGCAACTACTGCAATAACTCCGCCAATCGCTCCGCCAATCATACTAAATGTTGAATTCACTTCAATACCAGCTTCTTTTTGCTGTTGCAGCGCCTCTTGTGCCTGAGGGGTATAGACGGCTAGAATCGTTGTTGCAGCTGTTAAGATGAGGATAAGTAAAAGAGGTCCCCAGATGACCGGATTGCTTTTCATTTTCTCAAACTGTACAACCGGACTCGTAATAAAACCAAAAATAGAAGGCTTTCCTTTCTCTTGGACTTCGGAAGATACGTTAACTTCTGTACTCATAATCAAACTCCTTTTATTTTGTTTTGTTAGTAGATCTTAAGACCCACCTTTTACTATTTTTTAAAGTCTTATAGCAAAATTGGCTCTCTAAGAAACTCTCAAACACCTAATATTCTAACATAATTATACAAATTAATTTACATTTTTCTTACATTTAATATTTTTTATGGTATTTTTAACAATTAAAGAGATGTCTTAATGCTAAATTACATTATTAATCTTTTTTATATTTTCTAAATATTCTAATTATCATTTGACATCATTCAATAGAATTCGTATATTATGATTAAAGTTTATTATTCCTATGTTTTTTATAAGTTTTATATCCAAGGAGGAGTTTCAATGTCTGCTAAGAAACCATTTCGTCCTGAAACACAAGCGATCCATTCTGGTCAACAGCTTGACCCAGCTACTTTTTCACGTGCCGTACCTATTTATCAAACAAGCTCATTTGGATTTAAAGATACGGAGCATGCTGCGTCTTTATTTAATTTAAGTGAACAAGGCTATATCTACACTCGAATTGTAAACCCTACTACGGACGTTTTTGAACAGCGAATTGCTGAGTTAGAAGGCGGCATTGGTGCTCTAGGAGTAGCTTCAGGTCAGTCGGCTACTACCTTTTCCGTTTTGAATATCGCTTCCGCAGGAGATGAAATTGTATCAGCAAGCAGTTTATATGGGGGAACATATAACCTCTTTTCGTCTACCCTTCCTAAACTGGGCATTACCGTCAAATTTGTAAACGCCGATAATCCAGAAAATTTTAGAAGTGCAATCACTTCCAAAACAAAGGCAATTTATGCTGAATCCGTTGGAAATCCACAGGGAAATGTGCTAGACATCGAGGCAGTTGCAGACATTGCCCATGAACATGGAATTCCTCTTATTATTGATAATACTGTTCCAAGCCCTTACCTTCTTCGCCCCATCGATTTTGGAGCAGATATTGTCGTTCATTCTGCTACTAAGTTTCTTGGAGGGCATGGAACAGCAATTGGCGGTGTTATCGTAGACAGTGGAAAATTTAATTGGGAAGCGAGCGGAAAATTTCCAGACTTAACAACTCCAGATCCAAGTTATCATGGCCTCGTATACACAGAAGCTGCCGGTGAAGCTGCTTATATTACGAAAGCGCGCGTTCAGCTTTTACGAGATATTGGAGCTGCTTTATCACCTTTTAATTCCTTTTTACTCCTTCAAGGGGTAGAAACACTCCATTTGCGATTAGAGCGTCACAGCGAAAATGCATTAAAGGTAGCGAAATTTTTAGAGCAGCATGAATTAGTAGAATGGGTAAATTATGCGGGGCTTCCTTCCCACCCTTCCTATTCTTTGGCACAAAAATATTTGCCTAAAGGACAAGGAGCCATTTTAACTTTTGGTGTAAGGGGAGGAAAAAATGCTGCGGCTAAGTTAATTGATTCGGTTCAGTTATTTTCTCATTTAGCCAATATCGGCGACTCTAAATCACTTATTATTCACCCGGCAAGCACCACTCATCAACAGCTATCTGAAGACGAACAAAAAGCTTCGGGTGTGACGCCAGAACTCATTCGTCTATCGGTTGGAACAGAAGCAATCGACGACCTTCTTGAAGATTTAGATTATGCCTTAAAAGCCAGCCAAAAAGTGAATACAACTGTTTAAAAGCTGTGATTTTTCACAGCTTTTTTTATATCACCCAATAACTTTTTATACTTTCGCTTATGCTACAATAAACAAAACGAATGAAAAAGGAGTTACTATGAACAAGTTCAATTCAATACCTGCCATTACATTTACAGACGTTCATAAAACATTTAAGGATAAAGAACATAGTGTTTTAAAAGGCATATCGGGTACAGTGATGCAAGGCTCGCTCGTCATGCTGGTAGGACCATCAGGATCCGGAAAAAGCACCCTTCTTTCCATGTGCAATTTACTTTCTGCACCTGATGAAGGAAGTATTGAAGTATATGGAAAAGACATTAGCAAATGGAATATTTCTGATTTGCGAAAAAAAGTGGGCATCGCTTTTCAATCAGCTCCTGTTATTGATGGAACAGTGCGAGATAATATGATGCTTGTACAAAAACTGCACGGCAAACAGGATATTATGCCTGAAGAACTCTGTGCCTTAATCGGTCTTTCCCCTGACTTGTTAGAGCAGGATGCAAGAGATTTATCCGGTGGTCAAAGACAAAGGTTATCATTAGCCCGCACGCTGTCGAACGGATCTGACCTTTTACTTTTAGACGAAATCACTTCCGCTTTGGATGCCACTTCTGCTCATGAAATTGAACAGCTTATTTCTCATTTACATAAAGAACAGAATAAAACGATTATTTGGGTTACCCATAACTTAGATCAAGCCAAACGTTTAGGAGAGGAAGTCTGGCTTTTAATGAACGGAGTGATTGTAGAAAAAGCGAAGACGGAGACTTTCTTTCATGCTCCTGTAAAAGTTGAAACAAAACAATTTATTGAAGGAGCATTTCTATGAGTTCACTTTCACTGATTTTTACCATCGTTTTTGTTTTTATTGCTCTTTTTTTATCAAAATCTTTTCGTATAGGACTCGAAAAAGATATTATCATTGCCAGTATTCGCGCAGCCGTTCAGCTGTTAGTGATCGGATATGTTTTATCTTTTATTTTTGACGCAAATCACCCTGCTTTTATGATTCTCATTTTATTCGTTATGCTGACGGTCGCTTCCCAAAATGTTGTAAAGAAAAAAAAGCAGGGATTTAAAGCTTTCTTTCGTGTATTCTTCACTCTTTTTATTGTAGAAATCCTGACCCAAAGCGTTATGCTGGGCCTACATATTATCCCTGCTACTCCGCGATATGTCATTCCTGTCAGCGGTATGATTATTGGAAATTCGATGATTTTGGCCAATTTATTTTTAAATCGGTTAGACGCTGAAGTAAATAGAAGGCGAGACGAAATTCAATTGATTCTGGCGCTTGGCGGAACTCCTAAACAAGCTATTCATAGTATTTTAAATGCCGCAATCAAAGCTAGCATGATTCCTACTGTAGAAAGCCAAAAAACAATTGGACTCGTTCAGCTTCCCGGCATGATGACAGGCCAGATTATTGGAGGGGCAGATCCGATACAAGCAGTCAAATTCCAGCTGCTCATCGTTTTTACTATCCTAGCGTCTGCTACGCTTTCCTGCGTCATCTTAAGCCGCTTAACATATCCTACCCTTTTTAATAGCTATCAGCAGCTTATCCGTGAACATACATAAAAAAGAAGAAAGGAGACTCCTTTCTTCTTTTTTATTGAGCAGCTTTTTTTAATCTTGTTCCTACGTCACTTCCAAAGGTCACTCCTAAATCACCGAGCCATCTTCTATAGGCAATACTCAGTCGGTCTGGATTCAAATGAAGCTCTGCTTGTAAGTCAAGCGGCAGCTCTTCGGGTTTTTGACTTTCTACAATGCTTGTATCTTGTTCAATAATAAGCTGCTGAAAATCACGGAAATATTGATCAGGTGCATCAAACGAATAGTTTCTAGAAACCAATGCAAACACAGTCGACTTTCTTTCCTCTTCAGGTAAAACCGCAAACAGCATCGAAAAGATTTCACCCGTTTCATAGTTCACTTTTTTCAACCTTGCAACGGCAGGACGAAGAATTTCAAAATTATAATAAATAGTCGCAAAGTTACCCGTACCATCTGCATCTGCGTACACAGCGATTTCGTCAGAAATGTATCGGTTATCTTTCCAATGTACCTTATAATCAGGAATTTCGGCGTAATCCGAGTGTCCAAGGCTTCCTTCGTGAACAAAAGCCAAATGGCTTACATCTAGAAAGTTTTCTACGACACGAGGAGCTGCTGCCTGCAGAGTATGAGGGTTGGCGCAAACCGTTTTAAATCCGGAGTTAAGGTATTCGTCATACTGAGGAAGAGGAATATCACTTGCCTCGCTGTTCATCTTCACCCATATAATCCCATACTTTTCAATGCAATCATATACCTGTGCTTTTGCTTTTGAAGGAATCGCTCTTCCCGGCGGCTGTTGAGGAATTTTCACACAAGTCCCGGCACCATCGTATTTCCATCCGTGATAAGGGCACACAATGCAATCATCTACTACTTTCCCAAGAGATAACGCTGCACCGCGATGGATGCACAAATCTTTAAATGCTTTAATGGCATTAGTTGTGCGAAACAGCGCAACTCGCTCTTCTAAAATCGTTACTTGCAAGGGCTGATCTGTTAAATCATGTGAATAAGCTGCAGGCAGCCATTCCTTAGCCAATACTAAATCTTTAATCATCTGCATCGCCTCCGTACGATAAGTGAATTTATTTCTTGTTTATAAAAAAAACCGCAGAAATAGAAGGAGTTCTTCTAATTCCGCAGCTTTTTCGTTCCGTAAAACAGACTATAAGCACGCGAAGATTCTACATAATTGCAGATAGAGCGACCTTAGCACTTCATCTACAATAACAATACGTATTCATCGCTATTTTTTTAATCTCAATACCTAACCCTTGCATATTGAATAAAAAGCGGCCAGCCGCTAAAAGCTTTTCTGTCCACTGATTTCTCTTATTTTTACTTTATCAATTTCCCACTGAAAAATCTCTTGCTTTGTAAGCATCTCTCACATAATTTTTTCGGTTAAACGAATAAAAGCTGTGGTTTTTAGGGACTGACCCCCTAGAGTGAGACAAATAAAAAACACCTTTACGTTAAAAAACGGGTATGTAGTACCTAACAATAACTTGGAGGTGTTTTTTCTATGGGGACAAGAGTCAGTTATCCGGTAGAAATAAAATTAAAAGCGA
>NZ_JBIQFF010000030.1:0-9128 GCF_045369295.1 Priestia sp. 179-F W1.4 NHS
GACCGCCACCTCGTAGAGCGCGCTCCCAATTTGATCGAAGATGAAAAATTGGTGTAGTGCGTTACACCAAATCTAAAATTGTGGTATGCTAGACCCAAGTACAGTGGTCGAAATGGGGGGTTGAGGGATGGCCAAATATGGGATTATCCGCATGCAAAAGTTCCACAAAGACGCAATATTGGGGATCCAGAAACACAACCAACGAGAAGGCGAGAACAGTAAAAATAAAGACATCGATTCAATCAGAACGATGCTCAACTATGACTTGGTGAATGAAGACAAAATTAAGTACCATGAAGAAATTAAGAAGATGACGGCCACCCGTGTGAAACGAAAAATTCGGAATGATGCGGTCCTGGTGGCAGAGTTCTTCGTATCGGCCAGTCCGGAGTATATGCATGCGATGTCGCCAGACGAGCAGCGCAAATATTTTGAAGCATCACTTGATCATATCGCTGGCAAGTATGGCCAGCAGAATATTTTATACGCCGTGGTACATAACGATGAAGCGACGCCACATATGCACGTGGGGTTTGTGCCCATTACGGATGATCGGCGCTTGGCGGCGAAAGAATACTTCCATGGGAAAACCAAGATTCGTCGAATTCAGGATGACTTTCACAACTACATGAACAAACGTGGGTATGACATTGAGCGTGGCGAGCCGAGCGAGCTGCAGCATAAGAGTGTTCATGAGTTTAAGAAACAAGAACGTGAAAAAGAGCTAAAGCACCTGCAACAATTAGTGGCTCACAAGGAAAAAGAGCTCCAACAGATGGACAATTTAGTGGAGTTAAAATCAGCACCACCCGTTGAGATACGTAGCGAGAGACGGATTGAAGAGTTATGTAGTCAACCTCTTGAAGTAGAGGCGGCCAAGAGTGTCATGGGTTCCAAAGTGAAAGTGGAAGAAGCAGATTTTCATGAGCTGATGAGTCTCACAAAAGAGCTCCAGCAAACATTGGCGGCCGAGCATGAGCGTACTCATGCGTTGAGCCATGAGCTTGATCGCTATGAAAAAGAGAACAAGACACTGAAGAATGATTTGGATGAGACAAGGCAAGAATTAGAGGTATATGTGGCGGATCAAGACGGCCAAGTGGAAAAGGCGAAGAAACAAATGCGCCAGAAGCTTGTGCGTGACTTCTCAGCTGAACAAAAGGAAAAGCTCAAAGATGAGGTTAAGAGAGAACTAGATACGCAATATGAGGCTCATATAGGCTCTCTAAGCGATAATTTGACAATTGAGAAGCAGAAACATGAGAAAACGAAAAAAGAGCTTGTACAAGTAAATGAAGTGAATGAGAGCTTAACGAAGATGAGTCTTGGTTATATAAAGGATTATGTGCCAAAAGAAGATCTCGATAAAGCAAATAGGCAGGTTCGTGAACTAAAAGAAGAGAATAAAACATTGAAAGCCTGGAAGGAAAAAGCTTTAAATTGGATTGATCAGAATGTGGAGAAGATGAAACAGATTTCATTTTTTCAATATGTGCGTGGGATTGGAAAACCATCAAAACAGAAGGATCAAGACTTAGAACGGTAAAAAGGAGATATGAAGTTGAGTAAAATGAAAATGACAATCTTACTTATCGCTTTTGCAGTGGTAGCTGGTTATGATGTTTATTTACTGTTGAATGCTTATAACTATGGTTTTTCTGGTTAGTAAACATAGTTAAAGTCATATAAAAGAAGCTATTTCAATCGTATTGGCATCGGACTGAAATAGCTTTTTTATATTACATCTAGAGTGTTCTGGTTCGTCATGGATATCTTTATATGTGAAATATATCACAAACTTTTTTAGTTGTAAAGATAAAAACTGAAATTTGTATGACAAGTTTTAAAATAAAAGAAGAAACCTCGGCATTGGCAAGCGAGGTTTCTTCATGTAAGGGTTCATTCATACGTATCCGAGTACGAACGATGAGAGAATCATAACATATTTTTCAATATAACTATTACTTTTAATGTGTTGCTATATATACAAAATAAAAGAGCAACCTCTGCAGTGGACTAGAGGTTGCTCTTTTGCTACGTTGAAATTTGTAAAAATAGTCTGACCCGTAGTGTAGCATATTATGGTATCAAATGCTATTTTTGGGGTACGAAGCATATGAATAAAAGGTGCGCTTTTTATTCATTCGTTTGGGTTATGCCCTAGTATGAAACCCTTACGCGTCAAGGATGTATAAAAAGCTGCATAATCGATAAAGAGGACCCTTTTGAGAACCTTTGCCTCCCAAGGGTTCTCTTTTTTAATGTGTTCCGGAAAGAGACTTTATGTTAACTAACCTTGTATATCATATACAGCGTAAAAACGAAAAACCTACTGAACAGGGGATCAGTAGGTTTTTCTGCTATAGATATCACTATTTATCAGTTGATGCTCGGAACATCTTGAGTAGTTTGCTCAAGTTCGTAAGAACTTATGTCTAATCAGTAGTTTTTTCTTCATGAGATATAGCAACTTCATCTTTATAGTCAAAATCTGCTTTTTGACTAATTTTCCCTTCTTCAAAGATTACTTGGAATCTAATCTTCTTAATATTGTCCCAAGATCCTCTACCAAATAGAAATGGATTCATTTCATAAGTTCCAGTTCCTTTTCTAATCATAATTCCTTCTTTAACAAGTTTATTGATGTTGTTATTTAAACTTTGAACTGTATTAAACCCCAATTCTTCAGCCATTTGTTTTTTTATGTATGCATTTAAAACAACGATGTTATCATAGGCCATTCTTTTTAGAAGAACATTTAATGTCTTCTGAATACCACTTGATAGGTTATTTATCTGTAAGATATTATCTAAATAAATTTTTACGTAATCAGGTTCTTTGGAAACGTATGATTCTTCAATATGTCTTTGAAATAGCTTTTCTCCATCATCATTAGTAACTGTTTCTTTAACTTCCTTATTGATTTTTTTTCTTTGTGTATCTCCGATTAAGTCCTTTTCCCAAGCTTTCAAAATCACACCTCTTTTATATTATAATTTATAATCTGTATCGTATTATAAAAATTAGATAATTTCAAGGTGTTTTGATTATTTTTATAATCTATTTTAGATTATAATTTATAACAAATATGATTATGGTCTGTAACGTATGTGATTATAATTTATAATAAATACGATTATAGTTAATAACGTATATGATTATAGTTAATTCACAGAAATGTTGTTATATCAATGTTTATAGAGTTTTATCTCTTCTTTTCTTTTATTTTATGTAGATGTTTTTTGTGTTGTTTTGTGGGGTTCCGGAAAGAGACATTATGTTAACTAAATTTGTATATTGTATTCATATAAAACTATTGTTAAATTATATGGTTTAGGTGGAGGATACTCTTGTTGAAGTTTATAGAAAAAGGCTTTTTATATGGATTTATTTTAGGTATATCATTAGGGTTTTTTACGGTTCCTTATAAAGAGGTTATTGAAGGAAGTCTGGAAGAAACAAATTACTTTGATTTAAGTGATTTTATAATTCCTCTGCTTAGAGTGGGAGTTGTTGTAGCCTTAGTTGGAGCAGCAATAGGTTTTTTTCTTTATAAACGTAACAAAAAGAGCTTGGACTAATAAGTTCAAGCTCTTTTTGTTACGTTTATAAAATTGATTATGGAAAATAACTATAAATATGTATGTAATATATATAACTATTTCATATGTTAATCTTGAGATAAATAAATCCATTTCATTTCATCAAATTCTTCAATAATATAATTTGAACCTATATCTTTTAAAATTTTATTGAAAAATTTTATATCGATGTCATAATCATATAAGTCTTCCTGAACATATTCTGTCGTAATAAAATTCGTTAAATTTGTATTATTCACAAAGTCTGAAAAGAACGATCTTATAATGTCTGAATCTTCTTCATTTAATTTTTCATCATTAATGATTGAAATTCTAAAAACATTTAAAATCGCGTTAATATCTTCTTCGTCCATGTAACATAATGGATCTAGTTTTTTATCTTCTTCTGTAAATGGTTTTCTAGTATCTTCAATAACCACATAGGATAAAATGGTTCCTTCTCTTTCTACTTGAAAAATTTCTAAATCACGCAATTTTAATACTCTATGAAGTGATATCATAATTTCCTCCTATCCAAATATTAAACTAGGATGTCTTAACAAATTATATGCTGTTATACCTGTTATAGCTACCATTGTTACTATAAGTGAAGGTTTTGCTACTAACTCTGATAAAGAATATTTACTCATTTTCTGACGTTCTTTATCTAATTCTTTTTGTTTTTCTAATCCTCTTTTAAAATCAGCTGTTTTCTTTACATTTTTCTGTACAGACTTGGGAACACCAGCTGAATCTAGGGTTTTTTTATGACTTTTTCCTCCGTTAACTCTTTCAGCCCCTCTAATTTTCCCTTTTTCTACATGTACATGCCAATCATTATCTGTTCCTTCAACGTGGGGGCCTTCTACACGATATTTCCAACCAGCAGAGCCCGGTACGGGTTTCATAGCAGCAGCTGAAGCACTAGAATCTCCCATACTTAAAGCTAGAGTTGAAAAAAGTAAAGCGAATACCATTGATAAAATAAAATTCTTTTTCATAAAGTCTCTCTCCTAAACTTAAAATTCAATATAACAATATACTAAATTTTTAAGTATATAACAATAACTAGCATTAAAATAATTTATTTCCAAATAAACTAATTATTATTATGAAGACTTTATAATATCTTATTAACAATCTTGTTATTATAAAGGATAGTCTAGATATCAAGTTGTTTTTATTTTAGAATGATTTATATTTAGTCTTAATATTATATACCTATTGATAATGTACTTTTTGATAAAAAAAGCTTTTGAGAATATTATCTCAAAAGCTTTTTTGTCTATTTATTATAAAAAAGGTAATCCCCTCATTGGTACATCATAGTGTTTTAATAATACCCAAATAATTAAAACAGCTGCTAAGCTGCCAAAAGATAATAAAAGCTCTAGCATTCCTACTTCTTTTTCAGAATTCATATAAATCAGTCCCTTTAAGATATTAATAATATCTTGAAAAATATTATGTTTACTTAATAATTTATATATTACATTTTTCCTGTAATAGTTTAAAGATATTTTTTGCAGATTGAAAGAAAAAATATCTAAGAAAAGATCTCTTTGTTTTTGAGAAAAGTTATGGCAGGAAATATCATTTTGCATTTGAATACTAGTACTATATTCTTAATACGAAAATGGGGGCTAGTATGATGCTGGTAAAAAAGATGTTAAATGGCATTATGATGAAAGAAATCACCATTAAAGAATTAGCTGATCAGTATGATGTAAGTACTCGTACGATTCAATTAAAGATTAAGAAATTAGGCTATGAATGGGACAGTAAGGAAGGTATTTATCGCTATGTTGGACAAGAATCAGAGCCTTTAGATGTTGATTTTAGTACACTTATCTCTAAAAACAGTAAAATGCCAGCAGAACAAAAGCTAGCTACTAGCGAAGTAGCAGTTAGTACGAGCTATGTTGATGAAAGTGAAAGCACTAGTACTAGCTCTTTAAAAGCTAGCACAGTAGATGCAATTGATTTGTTGTTGCAAAGTCCAAAAGACCGTTCGAAAAGAGTATACCGAGGCTTTTATTTTGATGATGATGTGTTAAGTATTATTGATCGGGTGCCAAAGAGTTATAAATCTGAATTGGTGAATGAAGCTTTGAGAAAAGTGTTCAAGGAAAAGGGATTATTAGACTAAAAAGAAAAGCAGGCTTAAGCCTGCTTCTTTAGCCTTTAAGGCTACTATGTTTAAGAAATTCTTATTAGTTTTTTTGAAGGTTCTTGATGTAGGTTTTGAAATTGTTGAACGGCCTCTGTCATAGATTCTGTATTCAATTTCTTTAAGATGCTTTTTCTTTGATTTTTAATAGTGCTTTCTTCTTTATGAAGAAGGTTTTGTATTTCTGAAATAGAATGACCATCAATAGCAAGAGCAAAGACTTCTTGTTCTGCTTTAGTAAACTGATTCATAAATACTTTCTCTTTTAGGATTTTGCATTCTTCTTCAACATTCTTTAGTCGAGCAACTTCATCAACTAAATCAGAAGCTACACTTAGAATACTTTCAATACCCATTAATAGTTTTTCGCTTTGATCCATGATAAGACCCTCCTATTTTTTGAGGGCAACCCATGTTATAATACTAGTATCGAGTTTAGTATTATGTTTTTCACATGGGGTGTTTCTCTGCCAGGAGAAATGCCCTTTTTATTTGGTTGTGTCTAATCTTGTTGTTAATCGTTTGAATCACCTCCTTAATTTTCTTCTTTATCACCAAAATCCCCAAACTCTTCAAAAGTAATTAATAGATGGGCTCTTTTATTATGACTTCCATATGCAATAATATCTGGATTTAACATAATGACACCGGTTTTAACTTTTAAAAACTTCTTATCTACTAACATTTTTATAGTTGTATTTACAGTATTAAAGCCAATTCCAGCTTCTTTAGCTATTTCTTGTTGAGTTTTTATTAATATATTTGAATTCCAATCAAGGTTGTCTAGTATGTAATTAACGACCTTCATTTTTTTATTTCCCACAATGTCTAAGGCACTAATTAAATGAGTAATCCATAGTTTATGCCAATTTACGTCTTGTGTTTGACTTACTGCTTCTACTACTGATACTTTTTCTCCAGTATCTTCATCAACTAAGTTTCTTGTCCCAGTGATTTGGCTTTTAGAAGTAACTGTTCTAGTGGTTTTAACTGTTTTTTTCTCCAATTCATTCACCTCTTTTTATTTACTTTTAATAAATAATTTTATTTATTAATTTCTTTTGGCTATGTTTACCATTATACATCACTTCAAACTAAAGTAAATAATTTTGTTTAAAAAAAGTAAATAATTTTGTTTGCAAAAGTAAATAATTTTGTTTGCAAAAGTAAATAATTAAAAATCCCCTTAAACCCTTGATAATACTGGTTTTTTAATATATTACTAACCTTCTAGCTTCTTGTCTTATATTAATAGGGCTATTTTCCATACAAGGTTCGAGTAGTATTTTTTAAGAAAATCACTTAAAAAATCTCCACTCTTTTCTCCTTGCATTTCAAATTTCGGCAGGGTTGGTTATATCGCCAAGCCGAACATACCCAAAACAAAGTTTAAGATGCTCGGCTTGTGACGGCCATTATACCTGCCGAACCGCCAAAGCAGCCGTCCATAGTTGCTACCTTTTTTCAAATAAGATACACAAATGGGGACTAGTCCCCAAACCCCTAGCCAGCACGCCACCCCAAAACAAAGGTGAATCAATCGATCAATCATCGATCAATCAGTAGGGATTTTGATAAAATTAAAGAAACTATATATAGTTTGTCTTAGTGATTGATTGATAATTGATTGATCGATTGAAGGAGGACAGTTTATATTATGGATTGGATAACGATCAATGATATTTCTAAAATGATTAATACACCTGTTCCAACTGTAAGGAGATACATACAAAAACATCAAGCTTTTCTTAATACTAAGAGGGAAGGGAAAAAGATTTTATTACATCCAGATTCCGTAGAAGTTCTAAAGAAAATTCGGAAGTGGTATATGATCGATAACTTGATTGATACTGAAATAGATAGTAAGCTCAAAGCCGATGGTTATAAGCTTTTCATTGATGTTCAATCAATCAATCATCAATCAATCAACCAAGAATTAGACTCTTCTTCTTTAGATTTTTTGAAAGCTATGTTTAAAGAACAAAAAGCAATTAACGAGCAACTTATGGAGAGTAATAAATTATTGGTTAAAGAGCTAGAAGAAATAAAGCAAAGCTATAAAGAAAGTGAAATTAAAAGGGAACAAAGAGACTTAGCTTTAATGGAGACCTTACGATCAATACAAGAAACAAAGAAATTAGTAGCTGCTTCAGAAGAAAAAAAGAAATGGTGGCAGTTTTGGAAATCCTAATTTACTATAGGTTTTATAAACAATATAAGTTCTGATATATGGACAGCATATACAATGTTTTTTATAAGATGTGAAAGAAGATTTATTAAAAAATGGCACCTTAAAGGTGTCTTCTTTTATGTAGCATGATATGTCATATATGGTATATTCTTTTGATGCTTATTACAGTGGCTGTTGTGAGCTTTCTTTAGATACAAAGGTTAATTGCATGTAATTTTTAAGACACTTTCCTATAGATGCATTTGATTACGTTAGTAATCATGTAGCTATAGAGAAGTTTTTTTCTTATTCTCCTGTTATCATTTATTTTTGTGAGCGGCCGCATGGATTGAGATTTTAAAAATATTGTCGTGAATATGCGAATATACATGTAGCATACATACAGTGAAGGCCGCCTTATAGGATGATACATAATGGGCGGCCTTTGTTGTGGCTATGTATAATTTATAACACATATATTTAATTAAAAATTTGGTATGTCAAGGTTCATCTAAAGGACTTTCTCCGTTTCAGTTTGGAATAAAAACTTAAGATATTTAGCAATATAAGTTTAAAGAGAAATTAGAAAGGAGATAAATTTTTATGAATAGTAACGATAATACTAATAAAGACAATTTGAATTTATTGGGAGCAGTAGCATTAGGATTGACCACGGTTTACACTGCAATATTAGCAACACAATTAATGTCTACAAAACATAAAGTTGATTATTTATATTACAAAGAACATTTTCAAAAAGAAGATAAGAGCAGTAATTAATTTTTTGAAGCATATAAACTACTAAGAATAATTTCTTTCAAAAGTATTCAAAACCTCCGTATAAAGTGGTCTGTCAACGGTAAATCGCAAGACCGTCAGGTCGAGAATTTAAGGAGTTGATAGATTCACCAAACCCAAACCCTCCTGGCACTCAAACAACCCCGTTTGTTTGACGCCAACCGGCGAGGGAGCCCCCTCAAAGGTTGAGGGGGTTGGGGGTGTTTGTAGAAGCCATTCCAAAGGGGCTTCCCTTTGGCAGGTGGTGGACGGCGTCCACGGTCTTCATGAAAAAGGGCATCCGTTGAGGATGTCTTTTTTCATTTTGGCGGAGCCAAACACAGGGAGGAACCCCGACCGCCACCTCGTAGAGCGCGCTCCCAATTTGATCGAAGATGAAAAATTGGTGTAGTGCGTTACACCAAATCTA
>NZ_JBIQFF010000031.1:0-9093 GCF_045369295.1 Priestia sp. 179-F W1.4 NHS
GGATGGAGATCATCTTCGCGTCTAGATGAGTAGCGTTAGCTACACTGTAAGAAAGCGACTTCTTGTCGCACCATAATGTAGCTTATAGGAATAAAAAAAGGCAACTAGCTACATAGTCGCCTTTTTTTGTCTTACTGGTTTACTTATTAAATACTGAATGATTAAAAGAACCACATAACCTATAACTGTACCAAACGTGTTGAGTAGAACATCATCAATATCTGAGCTACGACCTATAAAGTATTGAATAAATTCAATTAAACATGTAACAGATAAACCTAAAATTGTTACTTTCTTAATGGAATGATATTTTCTCCAAATAAGGGCTACGAAAAAGCCTAAAGGTGAAAATAACATAACATTTGCAGTTAAATTTAAAAGTGATACGCTGTTCCATTCATCGACATTTGTATTTGTTTGAAAGAAGTATTCGTAAAGGGTATGAAAAGGTAGGATATTTACATGAGAAAGCTCATTTGTAAAATAAATATCAAAAAAAGGTTCTCCAGTATCTGTAACAATACCCGCATTCCAATTTGGAACAATGGTTTGGGATGCCAAACCAATAAGATATAATACAAACACACCTAAAATAAGTTCCTCTTTAAAAGATGTTATCTTTCTTTTCTTTTTTAAAAAGATAAAACGAAACCCTACATAAAAGGGTAATGCAGCTAAGATATACCCCAGCATATCTTCTACATATAAAATAATTAAACCCATTAAAGCTATTTCAACACCAATCTATTCTAAAATGACAAGCCCACATTATACCATTAAATTAAATAATAGGTAATAACTATCTACTAAATGAAAAGCTAGTCAACATAATCGACATTCTAGGAAATAGCGAAGCCTTAAATAAGTTAATTTAAGACTTCGCTTGGGTAGACTACACTTCTATAATCTAAGGTGACTAAGCATTGTTTTAGTCACTTTTTTTATCTAATCTAATGTACATAAATGCAAAAAATAATAGCAATGCAATACTAACAGGGAATACAATGTAGGAATTTATAGACTGGCTTACACTAGATTTTAGGGTGTAACTATAAATGCAGTATGCAATTCCAGTAATAGCTATTAATACTTGATATGTTCTTTTCTTATTAAACATAGGTATATTTCCTTTTCATTTACTTTTTTCAAAATTTACCCAATTGTATCATATACGTTTTATTAATGAATGACATTGTTTAGAAATAGAATTAACTTAATAAAATAAGAAAAAAAGCACCTATTTCTAAAATGCTTGCTTTGTATATCTATTAATATACATCCTCTCAAAAGTCATTGTAAGGACTTAATTAAATGGTGTCCATGAAACTATACTAACTCCAAACTAGACCACCAGGATTTAGAGATATAAAATACCATATTGTAGATAGGACTTGTATTTTTCTACATTGTGTGTAAAAGATATAACTTTTTTAATAAATACTTTATCTATTACTCTTACATATAAAAATAATATTGTATGTCTTTTCGATGAAAGGTAAATATCATTCATATAAACCGATGCATACTAATGTTTAACTGTATTATGGGAGACAATATAATGAGTGAATTCACTATAATTATTTAATCCCCAAAAGGGGACTAGCTTCAATATATGTAAATGTAGATAATTCTTGATTTCTAGCTAAAGTATCTTCATTTAAATAATTATTAATTCCTTTAATTGCAACAATTTTTTATTTAGTTTAGGGGTATACATAACTAGAAAGGCGGACCTTCCAATAGTATAGATAACAAAAGCTAGCCAAAGGCCATGATTATGCCAGATAGGAGTTATTATAAGTTGAACAATTACATATAAAATTGTTGCGTAAATCATAGAGTTCCGAACTGGTGCAATTTCAGTTGCTCCTGTAAAAACTCCGTATAGGACAAGTCCAAAACAAGCAGCGAACGGATAGACAATAAGCCATGAACTGTATTGTAATGAAATTTCAATAATACTAGGTAGACTTGTAAACAGTCTAATAATAGGTTCTTGAAAAATTGTATATAAACTAGATATAACGAAAGCTGTTATTAACGACCATTGTCTAGATAAAGTAAGGGTTTTCTTATATAACTCTTTATCATTTGACCCTATTGATTTACCAACAAGAATACTTGAGGCATTCGCGAAACCATCAAAAAGATAAGCCATTATGTAGTGAATTTGAAATAATACAGCATTCGCAGCTAGAAATTCTGTACCAAACGAAGCACCTTTTGCTGTAAACATATTAATAACAATTAGTAAACAAATAGTCCGGATAAATAAATCTTTGTTAACATTAAACATCTTGTTCATAGAACGTGTATCCAGGAGCGACTGAACTGAGGGCAACTTCCATTCAAACGGAGAAGCTTTCCAAACAATAAATACACCTAATACAAAGGCTGAAACTTCTGCAATTAAGGTAGCCGTAGCAACTCCTTGTACACCAAAAGAAAGAACATGAACAAAAAGAAGAGCTAAAATCATATTTAAAACATTTGTTAGTATCTGTAAACATAAAGCTTGTTTAATCCTAGCCATTCCCATTAGCCAACCAAGAATAACGTAATTCATTAACGTAAAGGGTGCTCCCCATATTCTAATTCTAAAATATTCTATTGCAAACTTACTTACGTCAGCATCGGGAGAAATCACTAGAAGGGCTGCGTGTTCAATTGGCCATTGTAAAAGAATAAAAATCACCCCTACTGTTACAGCTAATAAAAACGGGCGACATAAAGCAAGGACTCCTTTATCAGGATTGCTTGCCCCATTTGCTTGTGCAGCAAAGGCGGACGTACTAACGCGTAAAAAGCCAAATAACCAATATAATGTATTAAAGATGAGCGTTCCTACTGCAACTCCTCCAATGTAAGCTGGACCTGGAAGTTGTCCAACAACAGCAGTATCTAAGGCGCCTAGTAGGGGCGTAGTCATGGTTGAGATTGTTAGAGGAATTGCTAAAGTAAGGTATGTACGATGATTCATCCAATTACCCTCTTTCTATATGGTGAAAATAAAAACAATAGCCTCGATTATATAAATAAAATCGAGGCCTTGCTATACATATATATGCATTAAAGCGTACCATTTCTTGTTCCAATTGAACGAAACCGCGGATGCTCTGCAAGTATAGAGCTTCTCATTTCCTTCACTATAGGGTGTTCTGAAGTAAAGAAATCATTTTTTGAATTATAATGTTCAATTAATTCTCCTTTTTCTAATACACCCAATGTATCGCTAATAGTATAGGCAGCTTTAATGTCATGAGTAATAAAAAAATACGATAAGCCAAATTCTTCTTTCAATTCCCTTAGTAGTTCTAAAATTAGGGTTTGAGTAACCATATCTAGACTGCTTACGGATTCGTCTAAAACGATAAGCTTTGGTTTTAAAGCAATAGCCCTTGCAATATTGACTCTTTGCAGTTGGCCACCACTAAATTGATGTGGATATTTCTTTAAGTCCTTTTCACTCAGCCCAACTTTTTCTAACAATTCAATCACAGTTCGTTTTTGTTCACCTGATGTTAGTTTTTCATAGTTTTCTAACGGTTCTGCAATGATGCGTTCTGCTGTCATTCTAGGATTGACTGCTGAGTGTGAATCTTGAAAAACAACCTGAAGATCACGCTGGAGTTTCTGCCGAGTATGCTTATCTGCATTGTAGATATCATGTCCTTGAAAGAGAACCTGTCCGTATTGTGGCTTTTGCAAACCAAGAAGTACTTTTCCTAAAGTGCTCTTACCGGCTCCACTCGTACCAAGTATTCCTAAGCAGGTTCCTTCTTCAATAGAAAAGGTGATATCTGAAAGTACTTTTCTAGAACGATTCTTCCATTTAAAAAATGTTCGGTTTTCGTAGCTATGAGTGACTTCATTTACTTGTAATAAACTCACTTGTTCACCTCTTATAAAAACCCTTATCCTATATTAAATTAAGTTGATAACAGGTTCATCTAAATATATTTTTGGCCTTGCATTCAGTAATTTCTTCGTATACTCATGCTGGGGAGCATCAAATAGTTGAAAAACATCTGCTTTTTCAACTATTTTTCCATGTTGCATAACGGCTACTTCATCTGCCATTTCAGCAATAACTCCTAAGTCATGAGATATTAACAAAATCGCCGAACCATAATCAGAACGAACTTTGTCCAAATGACGCAGTACTTTCTTCTGATTATTGACGTCTAATGCAGTTGTCGGTTCATCAGCAATAATAATAGCTGGATGGAGGCTTGCTGCAATAGCAATCATTACTCGTTGAAGCATACCCCCACTCAGTTGAAAAGGATAGTATTTCAAAAGCTTGTCAGGGTCAGGTAAATTCACTTGTTTCATTGACTCAATCGCAAGCTCTGTTGCCTGTTTTTTATTCCAATTCGTATGAGAGCGAATAGTCTCAACAAATTGGTGTCCAATAGTAAAAACGGGCGTAAAAGCATTCATTGGATTTTGCATGATAAAGGCTATATCCTTGCCACGAATCTTACGCATTTCTTTTTCGATTAAACCGTTTAACTCTTGTCCTTTTAGCATTATGCTTCCTTCAATTGTTGTTTCTTTAGGATTAAGAAGCTGAAGAATAGACATACTCGTAATCGTTTTACCACAACCACTTTCACCAATAAGACCGAGAATCTTTCCAGTCTTTAGTTCGAAATTTATATCTTGAACAAGATCTGTAACACCATTTTTGGTTTTTAATTGAACATGTAAATCTCTAACTTGTAACACTTTTGACTCTTCTGTTCCCAACTTTCTTCATTCCTTTTCAAAATCGACGTTTGACACCGTAACGTTCTGATAACGCTTCGCCCAATAAATTGAATGTAACAATGACAAGCATAATAGACAAGCCCGGATAAAGCATAAGTTCCGGGTTCGTCCGAATATATGATTTTCCTTCGTGAATCATTGCCCCCCATTCAGGTGTAGGAGACTGAACGCCTAATCCGAGAAAAGACATAGCCGATATATCCATGATAGCCCATCCCATTTCCAGCGTACCCATTACGACAAGTGGAGGTAGCACATTTGGGATAATATGATTTTTAATGATTTTCCATTGCGAAGATCCACTGATCTTCGCAGCAGAGATAAAGTTTTGTTCTTTCAAACTAAGAGCCATTCCTCGAAACATCCTTGCGTAATAAACCCATTGCACAAGCATCAAAGCTAAGATAACTTGCGGGAGTCCAGGTCCAAATATACCAACTAATCCTAGGACAAGGATTAGGCTTGGAAAAGCCATAACACCGTCGCAAAATCTCATTAAAACATGGTCAACCCAACCACCTTTATAACCTGAAAAGGTACCAATAAGTAAACCAATTACTAGTGATGAAATGAAGATAAGCATGGCAAAACCTAATGAGATGCGTGCTCCATATAAAATACGTGATAGGTTACATCTTCCTAAATGGTCGGTCCCTAATGGAAAATCCCAGTTTGGAGACTGCAATTTATAAGCCAAATTGACAGCGATGGGATCGTTCGGTGCAACCCAAGGGGCTACTATAGCGATGATAAAGAGAATACCTAATATAGTTGAACATATGGGAATCACTCTTTGATTTTTAAATATCATACGTATACTTGTTACCATCAATGCTGTCCTTCTTTCCTTGAAATACGCGGGTCTATATACATTTGAATTATATCTACTAGTAAGTTACTCAAAATAAATAAAATGGCTGCTATTAGTACATAGCATTGAATAACAGGAATATCACGATTAAAGATAGCCTCAATGAAATAACGACCAAACCCAGGCCAAGAAAAAACCGATTCAACAATAATTGTACCTGTAAGTAATTTCCCAAGGTTCATTCCAAGTCCAGTTATCATTGGAGAAATAGCAATTCTAAGAACATGCTTCACCATAATTGTTTTTTCCTTAAGCCCTCTAGTCCGAGCAAACAGTACATAGGGCTCTTGTAAGTTTTCAAGAACACTGGAACGTAATAGCCTTGTATACATTGCTATTAAAGGTAGAGCTAGTGTAATAGAAGGCAGTACGAGATGCTGCCATGTCCCAATTCCCTCAACTGGAAAAAGATTAAGCTTAACAGAAAAGAAGAAAACCAATATATAGCCCAGCCAAAAAGTTGGAATAGATGCACCAAAAAAGGAGAGTAATCGACTAAAATGATCGATAGCGCTTCCTTTCTTTACTCCCGCCAAAAATCCAATAGGCACGCTGATGAGCACGGCTATTAATATACTTGCTAGAGCTAGTTGGATAGTGGCTGGTATTCGATATATAACTTCATCCCATACTGGCTTATTTGAAACGTAAGATATGCCAAAGTCAAGTTGGCATATCTTCAAAATAGAATTTGCATATTGAACAAGAAATGGTTGATCTAAACCAAACTCATGTCTTTTTTGAGCTAAAATCTCATCAGTCTGTTGGATATGTGCTGCTGTTAGATAAGCTTCAGCTGGATCAACTGATGAAAGGTGAACCATTCCAGTCGTGAAAAGTGCGGCCAATAGAAAAACGGGAATAATGGACATAATTCGTTTTAGTATATAATTGCCCATGGAAACCTCCTGCTAGTTACTGTTTGATGCTAATTCCTGTGAATGGATTTTCATCACGATTAGCAGGGAAATTAAAGTTCGTTACATTTTTTTGATAGATGACTGTTTTCTTCATATATGAAATAGGAATAATAGCTCCTTGGTCTTGTATTGACTTTAAAATAGATGAATAAAGTTGTTGGCGTTCTTTTTCATCTGTGGTTTGTGGAACCTTTACCATTTGTTTGATTAACTCATCTTTATTTGGATATGCTGAAATAGCTTCATTAAACCCAAACCCTTTTGATGCGACAATGTTTAAAAATGTATGAGGATCGTAAGGAGCCCCATAATTACTAAAGAAATTAATATCAAATTTATTATCTTTAAAACGCTGGACTTGATCTGCTAATTCAACTCCCTCAATGTTTAATTTAACTCCAATTGCCGCCCATTCAGACTGAAGAGTTTCAGCCATTGCTTTTTGAATTGATTCTGCTGAATCATACATCAAGTCAATCTCAAGTAACTTTCCATCTTTTTCACGAACTGTTTTTCCTTTAGGAAGTTTCCAACCGGCTTTGTCTAATAAAGTCTTTGCTTTTTCTACATTATAATTTACCAACTTTACATCTACATCTTTCGTGTAAGGTAG
This sequence comes from Priestia sp. 179-F W1.4 NHS, assembly GCF_045369295.1. Classification (NCBI taxonomy): domain Bacteria; kingdom Bacillati; phylum Bacillota; class Bacilli; order Caryophanales; family Bacillaceae; genus Priestia; species Priestia sp. 179-F W1.4 NHS. The sequence goes on from NZ_JBIQFF010000031.1 coordinate 7,178, forward strand.
ATTTGTAGGTAAGATATGGTCTGCTTTTTCTTCTAAACCTGAAGTCACTCCTTTAACCAATTCTTCTTTATTAAAGCCATAATGTAGGGCTTGGCGTACACGTTCATCTGAAAGCTGTTCTCTCTTTGTATTCATAACAAGCTGTCTTGTAGCAATTGGTTCAGAAACCCTAGTTTCATATTTTCCAGTAGACTTTAGTTGCTTAAATGTATCTAGACTGACAACTCCTTCTCCATAAACCATGTCCAAGTCACCTTTTTCAAATGCGAGTACTCTCGTTTCCGCATCTGGAATAACTTTAACTTTGATTTTTTCTACTTTTGGAATCTCCCCCCAATAATTTTCATTTCGTTTATAGATAGCATATTCGTCTGTTTTATAATCTTCTAAAATCCATGGACCTGTACCTACCGGTTTGACAATACCCTTTGATGTATCTCCATCTTTAGGAAAACCAGATTTCCCCAAGAAACGAACTGGTCGAACTACAGCTAGTTCCTGAATTGTTGGATAATAGGGTTCAGTCAATGTTAATTTGAAAGTATTTTTATCCACTACTTCTGTTTGAGCTATTTTTGTAATGAAACCCAACCAACTATGTAATTCTTTATTATTCAAAATAGTGTCAAAATTCTTTTTAACAATTTCTGCATTAAAGTCTGTTCCATCGGAGAATTTTACACCTTTACGTAAATGAAACGTGTATACTTTACCATCCTCAGAGATTTCCCATGACGTAGCTAGGTTTGGTTTTATTTTACCACCGTCTTGATAGCTTACTAATGGCTCATATACCATAGATTGAGCAAATAATTGTGAAGGATTATAGACATGTGGATTCATTTCTCCTACATCTCTTGGCCAAGCAATTGTAAGCATGTCATCATGCTTTCCTTTCGATGTTGATTCCCCATTATTAGTGTTCGAACAACCAACCAATACTGCCGACAAAATTAAAATAAACAAAACAAATAATTTAATATTCAGAATACTATTCCCCTTCGACATAACGCTGTCTCCTCCTTGGTGTTGATAATCATTTTCAATTGTAAGCAGGATCCGTATTCTTGTCAATGTAATATTAAAGTCCTTATTTCATTAGTGTTATGTATCCGTCAAAATAACATTTCAATGCACGCTATAAAGAAAAAATTCAGGATGAAAATAACAAAAAAACTCTTTTATATAGAGTTTTTACTCATAATTTATAAAATAAAATTCAATAGTTTTTTCCCTTTGAGAATCTCTTTTCTCACAAATTTGAACTACATATCTTTCGAGTATATTATCGGATGGTACATAAATACTACAGTGTAGAAGATACTAATTAGAAAAAGCTGGAACATAAACACCAAACAACTATAGAAGGGAAAGGAAACTTGTGAGCAACCAAAAATGATTTTTTCACTTTTACTATTTACTATCATAGCCTTAGTTACAGAATCACCTAATTTACGAAAAAAGAATACTAAAAAAGAACGATGGATCTTTCTAATTTTTATGTTTTTGGGTATGGGATTAACCATTTTATACACGCTACAGCTTCCTATTCCTAACCTTTTAGATGTACTAACATCAATTTTTAACTATCCAAACACTCTTTTACCATAAGAACGCCCAAAGAAAAGTGGTGACTATACTGATAAATAACTCATATAAGGTGACTAATATCCAGATTAGCGCCCTCCAATTCTTCATTCTTTCTATCCTCTTTGTAGTAGGAGATGCCATTTTATATGTTCCTTCTCTAATTGTTCAAGGAGCTTCACATACTATTTGGATTGCAGGACTAATTGGAATTGCGGAAGCAATTCTTTTATCTCTTTTATATGCCCTTGTCAGTAAACAGTTTGCTAATAAAGGTTTTTTTCCTTATTTAGAACTAACATATGGAAGATGGCTAGGGAGAGTTCTTT
>NZ_JBIQFF010000032.1:0-8132 GCF_045369295.1 Priestia sp. 179-F W1.4 NHS
GGGCAAATATTATTAATGACGTGGGTGAAGATTTATTAGGAAAAGATAAATATCATGTGAAGACGGTCGGCTACTCTGTTCATCCTGAACCACAGGTGTTTATTTATACATCATTAAGTTATTCTGAAGAGAATAAAGAGTTTGCCAATAAACTCGAAGGAGTTATTGATGAATTCCTTCAAACAAAAGACATGAAGGCCAAAATAAAAGAGGATCCTTATAAAATTATTATTTACGCCAAAGGAAAGAAAAAGCTAAATTAAATACGCATTTTAATAAGCTAAGAAATGAGAGAATTTCATTCCTTAGCTTATTTATTTTTCTACCGATAAGCTAAGGAATGTTAATTAGAAACTATATGATACGCAGGGTCGACTAATATACTAAAGTGATCTACCGTTACAACGGATGGTTTAGAGACAATGAAAGTAAAATACTTCATACTAGACACTTCTAATTCTTTTCTTTAGTAAACTGACCTTAAAAAAGATGTAATAAGGTGTAGAAAAACAACAAATGGTATAATGGCATGAACTATTTATATTATAAAAGGAGGAATTAAGATGGGGAAAGTTTTATTCCTTAATTATCCTGGAGAAGGTCACGTCAATCCTACCATTGCATTAGTGGAAGAACTACTAAAAAAGGGTGAAGGGGTTGTCTATTACTGTATAGAGGAATATAGAAATAAAATTGAGAAAACGGGAGCTACATTTCGTCCTTATAAAAATTTCACACGCAATGCAGATCTAGTGAAAAAAATGGCGAAAAGAATGGACCCTCTTGAAATGCTATTATATATGGTACGCTCTGCGGATACAGTCATAGAAGGTGTTCTAGAGGACATAGGAGCTGAAAAATACGACTACGTTATTTATGATAATAATTTCGCCGCAGGATGGATGATTGCTGATATATTAAAGATACCTAAAATATCTTCTTGTACAACGTTTGCTATTGATGAAGAGGTCTTTTCGAACGTTATGAAAAGTCGAGGAGAAATGGATAAGACATCTCCAACATATCAAGAACTTGAAGAGATATTAAAAAAATGGAGACAAAAATATGGTATAACAATCAACGATAATCATAAGCTGATGTCTTGCCCTGGCGATATTACTCTTGTATATACATCAAGATCTTATCAACCTCGTGCTGAAAAGTTTGATAACTCTTTTATTTTTGTAGGTCCTTCTATTGCGCCGCGAAAAGATGTAGAGACTCTTTCATTAAAAAATATTCCTGGTAATAAGCTTATCTTTATTTCAATGGGAACAATATTTAATCAGCAACCTGAGTTATATACTACCTGTTTTGAAGCATTCCAAGAAATACAGGCCACAGTTGTATTGTCAGTAGGAAAACAGACGGACATTAGCCAATTTAAAGATATTCCACCTAATTTCATTATACGTAATTACGTACCTCAGTTAGAAATATTAGAACAAGCAGATGTTTTTATTACGCATGGTGGAATGAATAGTACGAGTGAAGGGCTTTATTTTGGAGTTCCTCTTGTTGTTATGCCTGTTGTGGGCGATCAGCTAATAGTGGCTAATCGGATTGAAGAATTAGGAGCTGGTCTTCAACTTAATCGTCAAGAATTAGATGCTAGTACATTACGAAACACAACAGAACAAGTACTATCGAACGCTTCATTTAAAGAAAAGAGTTTGGAAATTGGAAAATCCTTAAAGGATTCTGGAGGATACAAAAAGGCAGTAGAAGCCATTTTAAAATTTAAAAGGACACTAAAATAGAGGGCCTCATTTAATTTTATCAGATTTTTAACCCCAACATTTAAATTAGTCTAAAAAGAAAAATTAATGAAAATAGAAAAGGAGTCTCAATGGGAGACTTCTTTTAACTACTGTCTATATTAAACATTAGGTAACCAAATCCCCCTTTATTCTATGTAGAATAGAGGGAATTTGGTTCCTGTAATCCCTATTATGGTAACTAACATAAATAGCCATAATTATTAACAGTAGTTACCATAACGTAAATTATCCGAAATAAAAAGCTTATCTATAAATAGATAAGCTTTTATCATTCTAAATTAATTCTGTTTTGTTTCGCTTAACGGTTACATTTATAATTTCTCCAAATGCTAGACCAGCAACTGTTAAGGGAAAGACAACAAACATATTCCTCGGACTGAGGGTGCGGAGTAAGGCCATATCTTATAAAATGTGCGCTTTTCATACATTCTCCTTTCTTTCGACTATCCAAAAAATGTAGTCATATCAACGATGCATAAAAATATGCATATTCCAGAGTAAAATTCTAGGTGGAACCCTGTAAAGGTTACCCAAGATGAGGAGGGTCCGTTAACATGGAACCCCATTTGAAATGTTTTTGAGCCAACTTTTTAAACATTGCACTGTCAATTTTTTCTTTCACTGTTTCTCCATTAGCAAAGCTTGTAAAAGACGTATCTGTTAATGTCATATGCCCTGCATCGGTTAACTGCGCAAGCAAATAGTTTTTATTGAAAGGTGATTCTGGTTTTTCTACAATTATTTTTTGTAAGTCATTAAAATCTGATAAATTCCGTATCAGCTGTTTGGAATGGAAGATAAACCCTGTTTTCCATTCGCTGTCCCTATTATTCACCTTCATTTCGAATATACAATCACCTTGTTCAGTATCGACTCTTTTAATTCGAAACTCTCCATTGGACGAAACGACACTTGTTCCATCTAATGGAACGGGCTGCAAAGAAAGGTTGATTCCAAAACCCGTGTCGACTAAATATTTTTTTCCTTCATGAATTAAAAGATTGACGGCATGCGTTCTTCCGAGTTTGTACCAGTCTTGAGTAACTTGGTTATATACTATTCCACGAACCATTTGTACCTCAAAACCATTTTCAGCTAAGAAAAAATGAAGAAGTGAATTCAACTGATAACAAAGCCCTCCTTCATGCCTTATTAAAATTTTATGAATGATGTTTTCTTTCGTAACCTCTGCTATATTATTTTCTACAATATCTACGTTATCAAACGGAATAGCTTTTGCTGTTTTTTCAAGAATTCCCCCTAGCATATCAAACGTTATTTTTTCATCATCTGGAATACCTATTCGTTTACGAAACAATGTATTGATTTCCGTCATGTTCATAACCACCTTTCATCTTCATGTTAGTTCAAATCAGAAAACCTACACTTCATTTTTTAAAGCCAATATATATGCTCTCTGATCTACCCTAGTTAACAAGATAAATTAAAATAAAAGTTAAAACGCTTTGGTACAATGATATTAAAGAAAGCCGCAATTTAATCTGGACGTTTATTTTGATAATTGAGATAGTTAAGCATGTTCCCAAACGTCAAGACCTAGGATTGGTGTCTTACCTTCCATAAGAGGACTATCTTGTTTAGGTGTACTAGTAATTTAAAATTATCTCTTATCTACTACAGGCCACGCCCAGCCTGATCCAAAACAAGTTGTTGCTACTTTAGTAAATTGTTCTTTAAAGTTTTTATAGCTTCCGAATGTTTGATTGATGGCATAAGTAAGTGCGGCTATATATGCTTTTTTCTTTTCAATCATGTGAGTGACCCCCTTTAAATTTATCCGGCCGGTTATCACTATAGTAAGAAAAACTAGCAATATCTACGATATGAAAAATACACATCTGTATCGGTACAGATGTATATTCGGAGGAATACTATGCTTAAATACGAAACAATTTATCATTCTCTACTTCAAAAGATACAGGCTGGGGACTTTCCAGCAGGGGCAAAATTACCATCAATTAGAAGCTTATCGCACCAATATATTTATAGTAAAAGCCCCATAATATCTGCCTTAAAACGTTTGGAAGAGCAACATATTATTTATTCCATTCCAAAGAGTGGTTATTACGTTGTGGAACATCGAGTTTTCGAAGAACCCACATCTACCGAAGGCGTTGATTTTGCAACATCGTCTCCAACATGGCATGCATTTCCATATAAAGACTTTCAACAGTGTATTAATAAAGCGATTGATACATATCAAGCAGAATTGTTTCGTTATGGAACACCAAAAGGTTTCTCTTTATTAATTACAGAAGCTAAAAAGCTCTTAGAATCTTATCAAGTATTTACGAAATCTGAACAGATTTTCATCACTTCAGGGGTTCAACAAGCACTCGCTTTATTAAGTATGATGCCATTTCCAAATAACGGATCTACCATTTTAGTTGAACAACCTAGTTACCATTTGTATATGGATATGTTGAAGACATATGGAATTCGCGCAATAGGAATTCAACGTACAGCTCAAGGCATTGATCTAAAGCAACTAGAAAAAATATTTAATGAAGAAGAAATCAAATTTTTTTATACAATGCCACGCTTTCATAATCCTTTAGGAACGTCATATAGCAAAAAAGACAAAGAAGCCATTTTACAGTTAGCCTATAAATACAATGTGTATATTGTAGAAGATGACTATTTAGCAGATTTTGAATACAACATGAAGAATGATCCTCTTTTTGCAGAGGATACTAAAGAACAGGTTATCTACTTAAAGAGCTTTTCAAAAATCATGTTTCCAGGTTTAAGAATTGGTTTAGCTGTTCTTCCTCCCTCTATTCTTAATACCTTTCAAAAATTTAGAATGACTATAGATATAGATAGCTCTATGATTTCACAAGCTGCACTATACCTTTATATAAAAAGTGGTATGTTTGAACATAATAAATCAAAAGTAAGTAGTGTTTATCATAAACGTGCACAAGTTCTTCACCAATTGCTGCAAAATCATCTGGCTAATTACGAATCATCGTCAGAAATAGTTATGCATGGTCATATTTTGCTACCTAGACAAGTAAATATGAAGTCATTTATTCGTTATTTATATGAACAGGGTGTATATCTAGATTCAGTTGAAAGTAATTATCTATCCAACTTTCACAAAGAACGGGTTTTAAAGTTAAGTGTGTCAAATGTTGAAAATCACCGAGTTGAAGAAGGAGTCAGAAAAATTGCAGATGCTTTAAAAAAAAGAGGTAACTATTTTCCTTAATTTCCAATTGTAACTAAGGTCTTTAACACTGTTTAAGAAGAAGAGACTTAAACGTATTACTTGTGTAATGGTATATATTTTTCTTGCCTGTCTTCTATAATTTCTTCCTACTGGTAATACGTTTTATGGTAACTAACCAACATTGTCTTATATAGTAAAGAAAAGAAAACAACTACCTTCATAAAAAGGTAGCTATTTTCTACTGATAAATTAAATTGTGGGTGAAGCCTAACAAAGCTTCTTGAGTAGTTTACTCATTTATTATTTTGTTATGTCGTTTTTTGTTCTATAGAATTTAAAATTTTATATAAGGCTTGAGCGACTTTTTCTATATCGTAATCGCCATAACTTAAAGTTCTTTGATCAACAAGTGTAGTCACCTGAAAAGTCTTAGATGAATTACAGTATGATAATTCAATTACTTCAGGAACAGTATGAACAATGCTGCTATCTTCGTATTTTATAAGAGTATAAAGCACATTCTTTATTTTAAGTATATCCATAAAAGTACCTCTTTCCATTATGAGGAAGCTTTAGGTACAAAGAAACCAAATAATTTTTTTATTTGTTATGCTCTTACCCTAACATACTGAAAAGGAGAAATATACCCCAGTTTCAATTTCAAAATTCATCTTATTACCTAGGATCCCTTTTATGGTAACTAAAGAAATATACATTATTACAGTTGAAGAACAAAAATCCCCTTCTCTCTAAGGGGGTTTTTGCTCTTACGTGACTTTATCCAGTGATACCTTTTGGCATCTTGGTTAGTATGCTCTAATTACGATTCTTTCATTCACATAAAATTAAAAGAGACCTGTAGACCCTCTTGTTACCTTTTTTCCTTTTCAATATAAAAATCTGGGTGTTGATAGTTCTTCTCTAAAAAAGTTTTCTGTTCTTTTTCAGCAAGTTTATTATTTTCAACTGTATTGGTATAAGCATCATAAGTGGCGAATCCATAAAGAGAAGGGAAAAACAGTAACCACTCTGGATTTAATACGTTGGTAGCTTTCTGGATTTCGCCTAAAAAGAGAAGAGAAATAGCTTCAAGAAGATGAGAATAGTAAAAGAAAACAACCGTCCATGTAACAATAAAAAAAGCAACAATTATTCGATGAATATAAAGCTGACCTAAACCTGGCATAAATAAGGACCATATGATAGACATAATAGGATTTCTTTTATCCAGGTAGTTAATCTCCATAGCTCCCATACTAAAAGAATTAAAGGTGTGATTTTCTCTTTCAGCTAAGAGATATATTTTATTTAAATCAACCGTCGTTCGATAACTATCCCATATGGCAAAGAGATAAACAGGAATATAAATGAGAAGCCACCTAGTGTTTAGTGACTCTTTCGCCATGTCTATGTCCCCTTGAAAGGAATGGATCATAGCTACGTTTACATTGGATTGAAGGTTAATGACTACTTCCCAAATAAATAAAACGAATCCTCGAAGGTATTTAGATAAAAGTAAATGTCCGAAGCCAGGAAAGGCTGCTGACCACCAGGCTATAATGTAAGGATTTCTTAAGTGAATTTGAGTGGTTCCAAATATACTAACGTGAGCTATGTAGCGTCTTGCTGTGTTATCATTTGTATAGTTTTTCATGTACGTTCTCCTATGGAATTATTAGGGGGGAGAAATCGATTTTACATCTTTAATCCATAATTAACATCCTGTAATATATTTATTCTGTTTTACACATTTAAAATAGCTAAAAAACCTTCAAAAGATAAAAGTGTTTTTTTAGCTATTTATAAAATTTTTTCATAACTCCTACAACATTATTATAAAATCATAATATTCTGTTATTTTAACTTTGTATTGTAAGCGCTTGCAATTATAATAAGAAGTAGGTTGGATAGCAAGCGTGGCTGTCATTGTATATGGCGTAGGCGGGGCCAGTACAAAATACTTTGGTAATTTGTATGTATAAGAGATTGCTAGTTGGGTAAAAATGAAAAATAGGAACTTACATAAAGGAGGTTAAGCTATTGAGAGAATATAAAAAGGCTTTTTCTACGTTTATTGAGGAAGAACGATTTGACTTACATTCATACCTTACTTATCTATTTATTAATGAGTGCCAGGAAGATGTAGTAGACCAGTTAGAACAAGAACATGTAAATCAATAAATTTTGAACGTTGAAAGGATTACTAATGATGAATGAAAAAAAGTGTGGGTGACTTGATCTTTCTGAATAGAAGGAACAAGTCGCCTATTTGTATTTCATCTAAACATTCCTGGTTCTTAAAAACGATTATCTCTACCCCGTATAACTCACTATTATATCTTCTTGCCTTTAGATAAATTATTAAAAAGATAAAAACTAAACATAAATTCCGCAATAATTTCTATTCAGTAGGTTCTAATTAAAGTGATTATTAATCTAATTAAATATTAATTTTACATTGTTTAAAAGAGTAAATAGATAAACTTACTTATAAAAATTATAGTTTTACTATTTACTCTAGATGACGACAAATATGATCATTTTCCTCGTTAAATGTATGTATAAATAGTTTTCTTTGCTGATACAGCTAACGTGTCCATAACATCTTCAATGGTAATGATTGTACATTTTACTTATGTTATCTAATGATTTTTTATATTACATTCATACAAAGTTACAGATTAAAAGTTTTTATAGTAAATGTGTAAATGATATAACTAACTTATAAAAAGTTAAGTTGTACCATTTACTCTAAATGACGACAAATACGAAGTTTTTCTACAAACTATATAAATAGTAAATTATATTTACAGAAAGTAAGTTTATACTTTTGCTTTTAAATAAGTTACAATTAATAAATAATAACTATAATAAATAACTTTAAATATATACTTGATTATAAGTATATTAGATACTTAATGAAGATACTTAGTAGTTTAAATCTTATTATTAGAACTATTATTTCGTTTTAAAGGTTCTTTATCATATAGGTACACATAAATACAAACTTAACCCTTACATAGTGAAGAAAATACCTTAACACAAGTAAGAACTATAAATAAGAAAACACATTTTTCAAAAGGAGAGGTTTTATGCAAGATTTCTCATTAGTACATGTAGGAACAGAAGTAAGGGAAAGAAAAGGAGATTTCAAT
>NZ_JBIQFF010000033.1:0-7882 GCF_045369295.1 Priestia sp. 179-F W1.4 NHS
ATAAAAGATAAAATGATTCCTATGTAAATAAATGCATTCACAGAGACTACTTTCTGTGAATGCATTTATTTACATAGGGCAAACTACACAAGATGTATAAAAACATCACAACTAACTTATGTCATGAAAAAACTATTGGTCCTTAATGGGCTAGTAGTTTTTTCTGTTTTCAAGCTGTATATGGTATACAGCCTTAGTTAACATAAAACCATTTTCAGGAACCTTCACAATAAAAAAACCATCGAAGAGAATACTATGTAAAACGCTAAAGGTGGCTTAAAACTAATATGTATCAAAAAATAAATAATAAGCTGAGCTTTATCTTAATTATGGGTTTTGTATCTATGTTAGCAGCGTTTGCTCAAACTCTTTGGTTACGAAACGCTTTAGAGGATTTAGAAAGACGAATAACTAAAAAGTTCAATAACAATAATTAAACATACATACTATGCTGCATCTTGAGCAAACTATTCAAGATGAATTGTATCATCACTTTACGACTACCTTTCAATAAACAAAAAAAGTTACTCTTGAGCTGGTAGCTTTTTTTGTTTTTTTGCTGTATATCACCTACAAAGTTAATTAACAGAAGATGACTTATAAGAAGTAAAAAGGCCTTATAACTAATTGTTTTAAGGCTTTTTTATTTTGTAAAACGAAATACATAATAAAAATAAAAGAAGAAAAAAGATTTATATATATTGCTATAAACCTTGTTATATAAAGGTTTATAAGGGTTTTTAAAAAGTTAAAAATAACTCATATACGAGTTTATTTTAACTCCTATAAGGGTTATTTTTAACTCCTATAAAGAATTGATAATAACTGTTTTAAAGAGTTGTTTTTTCGAAAAAATCAAGAGTTAGAAATAACACTATAAAAGAGTTCATTTTAACTCCTATAAAGAGTTGATAATAACTTAAATATAAGTTAAGATAAAAACATATTAAATGGTAAAAAATGATAGAGGTGGTTAATGTGGCTAAGATATCAAAAGTAGAAACAACGGAAGAAACAACGAGTGTTTCTTTTAACTATGGAAAAGAACCAGATTATATAAAAGTATATTTAGACAACATTATTGTGTTAGCAGAAATACAAGGATGGATAAGCAAGGTATTATATGAGCTTATTAAAGGCGTAACTTATGCAAATAAAGGACAATTTATCATCATTAACTCAGGATATAAACGAATTGTAGCTGAGAATTTAGGGATTAAACAACAATCAGTAACTAATGCAGTTAATCAGTTAACCAAAAAGAATATTCTAATAAAAAAAGAAACAGGCGTATTCCTATTAAATCCTCAATTCTTTGGAAGAGGTGAATGGAAAGACATTTCTAAAATTAGATACGAAGTAGAACTAAGTGCAGACGGAAAAGTTATGAGATTAAAAGATACAAATTGAAAAAAACATTAAAACATCGTGTTCATTCTTTTGAACACGATGTTTTCCACAGCTGCACATATATGCTCACTTTTAGTTAACATAAAACGTTTTATCGGAAAAAAAAGCTCTATCCTATAAGATTAGAGCTTTTAAATATTTCCTGTACTATTTTGATCAGAAACATCAGGATCTACAGTATTGGTTCCTGAAACTCCAGAATTTGTATTAACAAAAATCCCAGTATTACCGCCTCCAGCACCAGATGCTGACTTAGTATTACTTTTTGGTGAAACATAATAAGTATCCCCAAAAGTCACAATTCCCCCAGTAACATTTGGAATACAAACATTTGCAATCAGTATTGGCATGCTATTCATCCTTTTAGAGATATTAATGTGGTAAATGTAATATATGAATTTACTTCTTATTAAGTACCTGGACTACTACGAATAAATTTTTATATCTTGTGCAAACTACTCAAGATACGTGAGCTATTACTTTTAATACCTTGATAGGTTACTGAAAAAACTCCTGGTCAATAGCAGGAGTTTTTTCTATTTTTAGGCTGTATATCATATACAGATTTAGTTAACATAATGTGAATTCTCGGTACTCTTAACGACCAAACATTAGAGCAATAATAGCCACAATCAACATAATAATTAGCAATAATACATTAACTTTAATGAAGAATAAGGCCCATTGTTTGTTTTTTATAGCAAAATAAAAAACAACAATATGAAACAACACAGAGATTGTTCCTCTCGTAATAAATTGCATCCCTAATCCGTAATCTGTAAAAAAAAGGTACAAACCTAGCAATAGAGAAAGAATAAAAACGGATAAGTATGAGTTACGAATTAACTTTTTTCCTTTTTGTTCATGTTCAAATAAATACATGTAGAATACCTCAACGTTGGATTTTATACCATTTTATCAATAATATAACTTCTAATCACTATGTATATTATATACAACCTTAGTTGACATAATCACTCTTTCCGGAACACATCAAAAAAGAGAACCCTTCTGGGAGTAAGGGTTCGAAAGAGGTCTCATTTATGAGTTATGCAGCTTTTTATACATCGTTGATTTGTTAGGCTTTTCATTAGGAGGACCAACATATTCGATGAATAAAAAGCGCACCTTTTATTCATATGCTCATACTTAAAAACACAGTATTTATTGTAATATTATTTTTTTATGTTACATTATGTAAAAATAACATTATTATTTACTTGCTGTGTTATTCATTCTTCGACGAATGTGAATCATAAAAAAGCAACCTCTCTCCAATGCCATTAGGTATGAGGTTGCTTCTCTTATTTTGAAACTCTTCTTATGCTTTCATTTTATTGTTTTCTAGAACTTAATGTTATACCTTCTAAAACATAATTCTATGTTTCCAGGTCATTAGGGAGTCTCGGTACTTTGACTGCACATACTTTATCAATTCCCCAATTAATTTCACTTACACCCTTGAATCCTTCTTCAGGGCATAGAATAAGAATATTAAAATTACCTTTAACAATCTGTTCTAAAATTGCTTGTAATTCTAAAGATTGCTCATAGGTAGCAGCCCATCTAATAAATAAAACAGATTCAGAGGTTGTGATTTTTTCTATAAAACGATTAATTCGATTTGTAAGTTTTTCTTTATAGGAGGTGTATGTGGCACTCCAATGTTGATGTGGAATGATTGGGAAATCGTGGACTGAAATAATATTATAATGAGTATCCTCTATTAAATAAGATTGCACCCCTTCAATTAAGACCCCATCATCGACAAATGCAAACGCTCCATCAGTTAGTTACATGTTTTCAAGTTCCATAAAATTGCTGAATTTATTTTTCAGTAACCTATTAACATCAGAAAGTGATAGAGATACACTCCAGTCTAGTGGTCCAGAGAATGTCCTTAAATTTAAGCGTTTTAATTCCATTGCAGGATTACAAGCACTGCCTAAGCTAACAATTACATCGTATGATCCCTTAATTTCTTTTAGGTTCAACAGAATTCTCCTTTTTTATGACCTACTATATTAAATAGTGAATTGAATTGTACTAGTTGTAAAAAATATTAAATACAAAAGTGAAATTATAGGGAAAAAATCCTTTTTAAACATTCTTTAAGTGCTAATAGTTTGGTTTATAATCTTTCGTTTTGTATATATCATGCACTACTTTTAAACTAGTTGATTTAATTAAAATATTTATAGAACAAACTATCGGGTACATCGGGCTTTTTGGGTTGATAACTTCTCATAACGCACATTGGACATTCAGAAATAAAATAATTTGTAACTTTAGGGTCGTCGTAACCGCCCCTATGGAGCCAAGCATGAAACATAGAGCCTATAAGCAGGCCGGCAGTTACATTCGGTTGTTGGAGTTGATATACATTAACAATCATAGATAACGGCGTTTGAGTCTTAGTGACTGTCGGTGGTAATTGTATTGTTATAGGAGAAGGGGTGTATATCCAATCTATCCTAGCTCTTTGGGATCGACGAAGCCCATTGTCTTTAATGACTTCTGTCAATTGTTCCATAGCTAAATCTGTGGCCTGTTTTCCGTCTGTAACATTAACACCAAAATAACGTAAAGGCTGTAAGTTTTTCACCGCATATGTGTTCGTGCAATCAGCCAATTGTGATACACCATTATTAAATCCATTGTTCCATTTTTGTGTTAGATGCAACGACCAGTTAAATAATACACCTTTAATAGTGTCTTGAATTTTTTGTACCTGGTCTGGAGTAAACTGCTTGGAAATATCAAAGAAAATAGTTGGTGGTAAGTCAGAGATGCCTTGGGGGATAGGGACTGCAAAAGCTATTTCTCTATAAATTTGTAGTGGAAGGTATTGTAAGAACTCTTTATCTTGATTTTTTTGAATAGATTTCTCTAAATTTTGTTTACTATTCGTTAGCAATGTTATGTTCCCCTTTTTAAAAAGGTATTTATATTAACAGAATATGCTACCAATCAAAAAGAGTTTGGACATGCTTAAAAAGAAAATATTTATTATTTTACTTCTCTTAAATAAAGAAGCATTTTTATCATCGTACAAGCATTCCTTGATCTAATGAATAATATATCAAGAACAATAGACAGAAAGGGTGGTAAAAATAATTAAGAACGATAAAGGTAAAAGAGAAAATGACTGCGTTCAAAATCAACCAGGACTCCCACTAGCTACTACAGTTAATTTAGCAGTTGTAGGTGATAGTCATGTAGGTTTTTTAAACAGTCAAAGTATGTTTAATACCCTTTTGCAAAGAGTAGTGAACAATGGTAATAAACGATATATTATATTTGGTGGAGATGATGTACACGCTTTAGGTGCTTCTTCAATACAAGTAGCTGAAACATATTACCAACAGTTCACTAATATTTTAAATAATGTTTTAGGATCAATTCCCTTCAGATCTTCTATAGGAAACTGGGAGGCTACTAACAGAAATAACAGTAGAGCTTTATTTCGACAGTACATCAATCGTTATTTAACTGGCTATAGAGTTATTCCTGGAACACAAGGGTTGGTGCGTCATGTTTGGTTAGATAATGGTCGAGGCGGGGTATTTAGCCAGGATAGCTTAAACTTGCTAAGTAACTTAGATCCTAACTATTATTACATTATTGATTTTCATTGGCCTTTGAGAGTTCCAGGTATAACTACGGAAATACATGGTGATCATGTTATGACTCAAATGCAGACAAACATGTTTTTTAATGCTATACCCTCTAACGTAAGGAACAAAATTTTAGCGATTTTCACTCATCATGCACATAAATTTTTTGCTAACTCAGTTACAATCAATCCTAACTTTCCTAATACCTCGTTTTTTGTAACTGGATGTTCAGGGGACTATGCATGTATATCCAGCGAGAGAGGATACTATGAATTAAATTTAACAGTCCAAAATAATATAGCTACTTTGCAAACCATAAAAACTCGCGTTCAATAGCTTGAGGAATAAAGAAGACTACATTAATAGTAGGTAGGGTAACCTTAGGCAACTTTCCATTCTCAAAATGCAAAAATCGCCAGCTTATATAACTAGCGAAAAGCTGCATTTATTATTTCATTTGTATAAGTTTACTTTTTATAACATATTATCTCCTTCATCTCACAACTTACTATTTCTTAGTACGTATGATCGTGTTACATTAAAAGATAAAACTATTCCTTTGATCTTTAAGGAAGATAGTTTTATCTTCTTTTTACAATATGTCTCCATCAATCCGGAAAGGGAGGATTTTATGAGTAACATTCTTAACTTTAATAAGTTTCAAAGACATAAAATAATGAAGAAATTTCTTCGTTGCGCTTTAGTAACAGGAGCAATTATGATCTGCTGCATGCTTGCTTATTTACTAATCTTAATAGAAATATATTCTCCTGCTCATTATCCCATTTATATTGAAGCTAAACCATAATAATTGTGTTCTTAACCTCTTATGAAAGATACTCAGTCTGGTTTGTTTATATAATGACTTCCTATTTCTAATTATTTACTAAGATACAAATTTTAGTTCATCCGTTAAACGCAAAAAAGCTTCTTTGTCTTTATTCTTTAAGGACTGATCAATCTCTTCAAGAATTTTACCTCTTTTGAATTGTTTCGTTACTTGACTTAAAAACAATTCAGCTAATATTTCATCAGATATATTTTTTTCAATTTGACTCATTTCGTTGGATATATTATTTTCCATAAACGATTAACCCCTTTATCATTTCTCTTTTAAAAATAGTGTTTCCTTTTTTCATTGTTTTAATACGAGATTAATAGATAAATTAGTATATAGAAGAATGTGGAATAAAAGATAACTTGACACAAAGAATAATATTTATTTCAAAGCTCTAAAGGTAAAACATAAACTAGCTTAAACAGTTTACATATTCATTGCATCCTCATGTTGTTTTACTAATTTATAAAACGTTGTCTTTTTTACATTCGCTTCCTTCATTGCCTGTACGGCTGTAATTTCATTTCGTTTCCAACGGTTATAAGCCTCAATAAAATCTTGGCTAACTTGGGCTTTAGGACGGCCAAAAGATATACCACTCTTCAGCGCAGCATTAATTCCTTCTCGCTGGCGTTTACGAATACGATCTCGTTCTTCTTGCGCCATCCAGGACAAAATTTGAAGAACCAAATCTGCAATAAAGGTTCCCAAACTATCCTTATACTGAGTCGTATCCAGCAAAGGCATATCCAAGACAACAATGTCTGCCTCAATTTCTTTCGTAATAGCATTCCACTCTTGTAAAATTTCTTCTTTGTTACGACCAAAACGATCTAGTGAATGAATGTAAAGAATATCTCCTTTACGAATCATTCGTTTTAGTAATTGGTACTGTTCTCGATTGAAATTCTTTCCACTTTGTTTATCCATGAAAATATCTCGAGGAGAAATGCCCACTTCTTCCATGGACTGAAGTTGTCGTCCTTCATTTTGATCTCGGCTGCTTACACGGATATATCCAAATTTTCTATTTTCCATTTTTATACTCCCTTTTGTGTCTATCTTCTTTTTATTCTACCAAAAACGTTCGTAAAAGTGTATTAGATAAAGAGAACGTTCGTAATTACTTTTCTTACTTAAACGAACGATAAAAACAGTAGATTTCTTATATAAAAGGAAAGTTCGTAAAAGTATACTTTTACGAACTTTCCTTTTATATATTTATTAAATGTATAGAAGTATTTCCTTAGTGATTTAAACATTAGCCAAATAACTATGTCATGAACAATACATAGGAAATTGATATTATATTCCCTATTAAATTAATGTGATAAGAAGAAAGGTCTAAATTTATGCAGAGATTATTTAATTACAGCATTTATTAATAAAAAACATTAAATTATATGTCTTTAACGTGCAGAGAAACGCTCTGTAAGGAATTTAACTTTTGTTTTACACACAATGGGGGGATTAGATACAAATTTTCAGCAATTAAGAAAAGAGATTAGCACAACTTTTATAAAGGCATTTATATTAAGGAGAATATTTTATTTAAGGTTTTAAGTTATTAGTACATAAAATGGTGGAGATCTTTAAACATTGTTTCTCGTTACAGAAGAGTCCATTCGGTTAAGGTCTATGAAAGTTGACCGTTTTTTGGTCATCACCTGTTTGTTCGAATCATCCTCTAAAGACCCCGTACCATCACATTGTACTATTGAGCAGATTCAAAGAACGCTTTTTCCGTTACGTCTCCTTCAACATCAGCAGCTTCTGCTGATCCAGAAGAACCTCCTAAATTCGGTAGAGCTAATGGAATCGCTAACTAAATAACTAAACTTACGGCAGAAGCTACCACAGCTTATTTCGCTTTTCTTATTCAATCTCCTCCTAATTTTATTTAATAGAAATAAAAAAGCAGTTTGCAAATGCAAACTGCTTTTTTGATGACCCGTACGGGATTCGAACCCGTGTTACCGCCGTGAAAGGGCGGTGTCTTAACCGCTTGACCAACGGG
>NZ_JBIQFF010000034.1:0-69 GCF_045369295.1 Priestia sp. 179-F W1.4 NHS
GTAAGTGACTGTTAAGTTTGGATTAGAGATGGCTAAAGAGATGAAATCTAACTGTGAATCTATAGTAAG
>NZ_JBIQFF010000034.1:169-7573 GCF_045369295.1 Priestia sp. 179-F W1.4 NHS
TGACTGTTGAGTTTGGATTAGAGATGGCTAAAGAGACGAAATCTAACTGTGAATCTATAGTAAGTGACTGTTGAGTTTGGATTAGAGATGGCTAAAGAGACGAAATCTAACTGTGAATCTATAGTAAGTGACTGTTGAGTTGAACTTATCTTCAACTACACTTTAGAAATCTGACTATAAATCTGTGATTAATTAATGTTAGGTTTAACTAAAGTTTAACTAAAGAGGGAGCTGTTATTAAGAAACTATATTAAGTGAGCAATAAGTTGAATTTAAGTTTTACTAGCGCTAAAAAATTAACTATAAATCTATACGAGGCGGTTTCTTCTAACATAACAGGAACCGTAACCATTGAAAATCGTGTATACCATGTGGCTAATAGCTCACTGGATATGGTCATCAAAATGGATCAAACAGATGAAGAAGAAGTAAGCTTTGTTGCACAAGAAAAAGAAACGGTAAACGTAGATGATGTAACGAGTGATTCAGAAACAGATTCAACAGATGAAATAGATGCTCATGCGTTAATTACAACGCTCTATTCTGACCAATGAAAAACAAAAAGTGAAGAAGGAAAAGGAATAAAAACCAAACAAGATTATGTGTTTTTAGTCAATGATTTGGAAAAAGATTTTGTTAAAGAGAAAATGAAAAACTATGAAAAGGCAATTAAGGTAGAAGCCAAACATAAACGTCAAACGCAACAAGAAATGAACGAATTACAACGTGATATGAAGTACCAAGTACAGGAGGAAAAAGCTGATACGGAATCAAAAATTGCGATGAAAAAGGATGCCATTCAATCGAGTGATGCAAGCATTCAGCTCTGTAAAGATGAACAAAAAACTTTTCAAGAAAAGCCAAAAAAGTTGAATGAAAAAGAAGAGGATTTGGTCATGAAGTGAAAAAACAGAGGGGGACACAAAGGGGACATGGCTTCAAAATAGGGAGACATAAAGGGGACATTGGGATTTTAAAGGGGGACGTGAAAGGGACGTACGCCAAAAAAAGGGACTTAAAGGAGACATTTAGCGATTTTCTTTGTACCCACGGTTTTGCTAGGCTCTGCCTAGCCCCACACCTATGGTGGGGGCAAAAACCCCTTATGCTCTTCTCTCTTTTTAGGTGGGAGAGCACTACTACAAAAGAGAGGTCGGATAAAATGGAAATTAAAATTCGATATATTGATCCAGTTGCACTAAAAAAAATTGATAAAATCGCAAAAGAAAAAAAGATTTCTCGGCAAGAATTTTTAAAAGGTCAAATTGAAACACTGGCTGTATTTCAAGAACAAAAAGATCGTGAAGCAGAGTTAGAACGTCTCATTGATCGAAACATAAAAATGATGGAAAGGTGTGCAGTTGCAATTGAAACAATCAATGGATTTATTCAAGATATGACGGGAGAAGATGAGGAGTGAGTACATCTTCTGTTATTCCAGGCGTGGTCTTGAAAACAAAATTTGTTACATCTGATAAAAAAGCTTTTCAAGATTATGTTGATTATGTAGATCGTGATGATGCGAAGAAAGATCAAGAAGCCCATGAGAAACTATTTACTCTTTATCAAGATTATATGGATAACCCTGATAAGACATCTTCTTTGTTCACCCAACAATCGAATCAATTGAATGACGAGGAGAAAAAGCAATTAAAAAAGTTGTTTGAAAAAGCGCAGAAAAATAACAGTATTATGTGGCAAGATGTCATCACATTTCATAATCCTTGGCTCCAAGAAAATGGTTTATACGATGCTGATACTCATACAGTGGATGAGAAAAAATTAATGGAGATTACCCGTCAGTCTATGAAGGAAATGCTTAAAGGGGAAAGGTTGAATGAGTCGGCTGTTTGGTCAGCTGCCATTCACTACAATACGGGAAACATTCATATTCATATTGCGACAGTAGAACCACAACCTACTCGTGAACGAGGCAAAAGAAAGCCTAAAACTTTGGATGCGATGAAGTCAACAGTCGTGAATCAAATTTTGAATCGAGGTGAGCAGCACCAGAAAATAAATGAGTTAATTCGAAAGGACATGGTCGGAAAAAAGAAGCAGGATTCTTCATTAAGGTGGAAGAATCGTGACATTCAACCATTGTTTCTCCAAATTTATAATCATCTTCCAGAAGATAAAAGGCAGTGGCAATATAGTTACCGAACATTAAAACCAATGAAGCCATTTATTGATGTGTTAAGTCAAAAATATATTGAAAAGTATCATCGTAATGAGTACCAACAATTACTTGGAAAATTAGATAAGGAAGTAGAGGAATTAAAGAAAGCCTATGGAGAAGGAAAGGTTGATGAGAAACGATATAAGAACTATAAGCAAACGAAAATTGATGATCTTTATAAGCGAATGGGCAATGCTTTCTTAAAAGAAATGAAAGATTATGATAAGCAGCAGCAACAGATTAAAAGAATGATAGAAAGTAAGAAACAATCAAAACGTCCTGCAAGTTTTAACCAAAAGGTCTCTATGCATTTTGCATTAAAAAAGATGGAGCGAGCGTTTAAATCAGAATATGAAAGTTGGAAAAACCAACAACATTATGAACAATTACAAAAAGAAATTGAACATAATCGTCAGGAAGAGAGGAGTTATTAAATGAATAAACAACGTATGAAATTATCACTGGATGAGGAAACAAAACAATATATCCAAACATATATGGAAGAAAACAATATCGGATTTACGGGTGAAGCTATTGCTCAAATTTGTAAGGAACATAAAGTTGCTAAAAGTAATGAATGGTCGTTGCAATATATTTCGGAAGTGGTCAGCAATAACTTACATCAGGTTTTAAAAGATGAATTAACAAGGATTCGTCTTGGTGCAAATAGTGCTGATAAAAACACACAAATTTTAATTGAATACATGAACGGTCTTTTCTTCCATCATGGTTTTGATGGATTAATGACCACCGATTTACAAGAGTTAGATAGCACAAAGGTTGCGAAGGAAGCTGTTGAGAAGCGTATTGCAAATCAACGTCAAAAACGGATTGATTGGGAAGAGTCCAAAGGGAAACAACCATCTTAATGATTGATTTATATAAAGGTAGTTTTAAAAATGTAGAGGAGGAATCAGATATGTTTTTTAACAAGGATTTAGTGTTAGCTTCGATTAAAGCTGTAGGAGAGGATCATGCCATTGTGCAGTATCAAGACAAAGAAGTAGAGGTGAATTTAAGTCCAGAAGAAGCGAAGGAGTTTCATCAATATGTCGTGCATCAGGAAAATATGTTGGTGCCAATGAATATTAAAACACAGAAGCTTTTTGTGGATTTAGAGGAGCCTTGGTATGAACAAGAATTAGAAGAGCTCAAGGGGATCTCCTATCAAGAAGAGGAGGGAGAAGATGAGTAAAACCTATGCGAAGAAATCCGTCGAAGATAAGCGTAAAGAGGTTGAAGAGTTAACAAAAGGGATGGAAAAGAAGGTGGAGCAGCGCTTTCATTCTGCCGAAGAATTAAAAGACTACTTATCTTTTATGGGTAAGTTTTATCAATACTCCATGTCGAACACAGCTCTTATTCAAGAACAGTTCTTTGGTGCTCAAGCTGTTGGATCTTTTAAGTTCTGGAAGGATAAAGGTTTCTCCGTCAATAAAGGGGAAAAGGGTATTAAAATTCTAGTACCAAATAAAACGGTTCCCAAATTTAAAGATGAAAATGGGAAGTTAAAGTCTATTAATAAAGCTACTCCTCAAGAAAAAAAGCTCATTCAAGAGGGGAAAAAAGAAGTTACTCAAGGCCGACTATACTTTTCAGTCGGCCATGTTTTTGAGATTTCCCAAACAAATGCAAAAGCAAGTGATTTACCTAAGATTTTCCCGAATCGTTGGTTAGAAGGCAACGTGGAGGACTACAAGGCACTTTATAAAGGGATGGAAGCCATTGCCGAAAAGAATGGTATTTCTATTATTCAACCAAAAGAGGAGCTTGGCGCTGCAAAAGGAGTTTCATATACATTAACAAAAGAAGTTGCGTTAAATCCGCGTAACTCTGAACGTCAAAATGTAAAAACGTTGATACACGAATTAGCCCATGCGAAACTTCATACCAAAGACACACATCTAAATTATACGGCTGCGGAAAAAGAGTTTCAGGCAGAAATGACAGCCTATACGGTTTCCTCTTATTTTGGAATTGACACCAGTTCTTATTCGTTGGATTACTTGTCACATTGGACGAAAGGAAAGAACTTTGAAGATAAAACCAAGCTTTTAAAAGAAGTACATGAAACGTCTGTTGGCTTTATTGAAACAATCGAAGATACCTTAGTGAAAGAACGAGAAAAAAATCAGTCACCAGAAAAAAACGATGAAAAACAGCAGCAAGCAAATCCTCTTTCTTCTGATAATGTGCATATGAAGATGAAAGAAGGGTATGGAAATTATATACAAAAACAACGAGAAGAATCGGCACAAAATGTAGACAGCATTCTAGAGCGTGTTACGGCTGAAGAAACCTACTATTCAATCAAAACACAATCGATTAAAAATGGTTGGATGACAAAGGAGGAAGTCGTAAAACTTGAGGATCAGGTTGACTTAACGATGAGGAGAAATGAAAAGGGGGTCACCCATGGTCAAGTTCAAGAACAATCTCTCACTTTTCAAGACCGTATGGAAGTGGGCAGTCAAATGCAACTCCAAAAACGTACAGGTACAGGTAAACGAAAAAGAGAAGAACCGGAGCTAGAAAGGTGAGGGAGCGTACATGCTCTCTTTTTTGTGTCCAAATATGAATTAAATGGAGGAATCAATCATGCAAAAAGTAACATCTCTTTCAAATGACCAATTTAAAACGCTTGTTTCTGATAAACGAGAATTAAAGAAGTTTATGAAGCATCCACAAAATGAAAAAATCCAGGCAGATTGGGCGAATATTAGTGAGAAACAGCTGCATGACATCCCTTCTGGTGCTATTTATTTAACACAATCAGCTCTAGGAGAGGAAAAACCGCAGGTTTTACTTGTTTCTACGGACGAAAAAGGGCAAAAACAAGCCTATAAAAGTGAAGCGACAGTTGATTTTTTGAGAAGTCATGATGTGAATCCTGTTTTAGAGAAAGATCGAGAAACGCAGCTTAAAACAAGCTATCTTACATTTTTGCAAGCTCATGAAAAAGAAAAGCCTCAAGATATTGATAGTATGTTAGCCCGTGTAAATGCAGAAAACGATTATGTGATGTTGAAATCAAGTGCTTTAAAGGAAAAACAGTTCACCCCTGACCAATTGAAAGGAATGGAAGATGACCTTTCTCATCAGTTTCAAGCACGAAAACAAGCACAAGAAAAGGAGCAATATCAAGACGATTACAAACAAGAAGTGCTAGAAGTTATGCAGCAGCCTAGTGAAGAAACACAGTATAAGCAGCTATTTAAACAAAGCTTGCTGGCCCAATTAGGCATATCAGATGAAAAAGAGTCTTCTAAAGAAGTGAAAAAGGAAGCTGAATCAGAAAAGGCTCCTGTCGAAAAGCAGCTCAAAC
Source organism: Priestia sp. 179-F W1.4 NHS (assembly GCF_045369295.1). NCBI lineage: Bacteria > Bacillati > Bacillota > Bacilli > Caryophanales > Bacillaceae > Priestia > Priestia sp. 179-F W1.4 NHS. The sequence continues at coordinate 5,674 of NZ_JBIQFF010000034.1, forward strand.
AAGAAACACCTCAAGAGAAAGAACAGCGTTTGGCCAAAATGAAGGAATTTGAACAAAAGCATTCCTTTGATAAGGTGTACAAATTAAAAAAAGAGGTGCTGCAGGAATTAAAAGAACTTAATTTGACTGATTCTCAACGTGAGAAGTTAACGAAGCTTGAAAAGGCGTTAGACACAGAGAAAAAGGATCATGATAAGCAGAAAAAAGAAGAGAAATCGCAAAATGGATTCACCAAGTTTTTTGCACGGAACAGTGGAGCATTTTCTTCAAAGAAACGGGACCAGACACAAGAAATGGAACGATAAAACAAGCAAAAGGTGAAAAGAAATGAGAGGGCTGAAAAGCCCTCTTTTTTCATAGGGTGAAAGAGAAGGAGGGATTAGGTGGGAGAACGAAAACACGTCAATGAGGGGGAAATCATGAAAGCAAGAGATGTTGATTTGTTGTCGTATCTGGAAGCCAAAGGCGAAACCTTTGTAAAAGAAGGAAAATACTATCGTCATACGGAACATGATAGCTTACTCATTAAAGGAAATATGTACGCTTGGAACAGCCGGAATGAAACAGGATATGGAGCAATCAGTTTCGCTCGAATGTATTATGGGATGTCATTTCCACAAGCCATATTAGATATCAACAAAGGCGATTATAAAGAGCTTTCTCAGTCGTATGAGCAACCGTCGGTTTCACCATCAAAAGAGCCTTTTCGCTATCCAAAAGAGTTAGAGGTAAAGGATCAAAGCAAAGTAAAAGATTATCTCATAAAAGAACGTAAAATAGATCCTCGATTAGTTAACTGGCTCCTTCAAAAAGATTTAATCGCCCAGGACAAACGGAACAATGTCGTGTTTAAATGGCGTGAATATGGAGGTAAAGGGAAGGTAATTGGGGCGGATCGGCAAGGCACAGCTTCGATAAGTAATAAGCGTGGTTCCTTTAAACAAGTCTTACCGAACGATAACCCACATACAGGTTTTTCAGTTGACGTTGGTCGCCCAAATAAAATTCATTTCTTTGAAAGCCCAATTGATCTGCTTTCTTATTGGAGTATACAAGAGAATAGTTTGCAGAATACACGTCTTATTAGTATGAATGGCTTAAAACCTAAAACTGTTGCTCAGTCTTATATCGAAGCTCGAAGAGAAGGCTTAAGCATTCAAGAAATGGTGTTAGCTGTCGATAATGATCAAGCAGGAAAAGAATTTATTGACAAAATGAACCAAATCGTTAATGCTGATTTAGTAAAAGCAGATATTCCAAAGGGAGCAAAAGATTGGAACGAGCAATTAAAGAAGAATGGAAAAACCATTCAACCTGTGGCATCACGTCTCCGGAATAAACAAACAGAACAGGAGCTTTCAATGAATGGATAAGGTGTTTCAAAGTGTGTTTTATCTTTTTCTTATCATGATTTTATTTAAACTTTCTAAATTTGCTTACCGTGTGATTCGTGAACGGAGGTATATGAAAGAGTTAGCCCAATCGGGTATGCCCTATATTGATAAAATGGATGGTTATCAGTTTGAAATTTATTTGCAGGCCCTTTTCCAACAGTTAGGATATAAACCTCAAGTAACCAAAAAGTCTGGTGACTTTGGGGCTGATTTAGTGATGAAAGGCAAAGAAAAAATTGTCATTCAAGCTAAACGATATGGAATTAAAAATCGGGTCAGTATTTCAGCTGTACAAGAAGTGTATGGGGCAAAAGCGTATTATAAAGCGAATCAGGCGTGGGTTGTGACCAATAGTTATTTTACGAAACAAGCAAAAGAGCTTGCAGCTGCATGTGATGTGACCTTAGTAGATCGTGCAGATCTTCAAATGTTTATTAATGAGGTAAATCCAGTTTTTAAGGCACGAGAAATCTTTGAAAACATTACACCCGAACCTCGTAAATGTC
>NZ_JBIQFF010000035.1:0-7357 GCF_045369295.1 Priestia sp. 179-F W1.4 NHS
ATAAAAGATAAAATGATTCCTATGTAAATAAATGCATTCACAGAGACTACTTTCTGTGAATGCATTTATTTACATAGAGCAAACTACTCATGATGTGGCAAGCATCATCTCTGAAATGCCAATTAGAGAAAAAAACTACCTTCCCAACTCTAGAGGTAGTTTTTTTCTGTTTTTAGGCTTTATATCATATGCAAAGTTAGTTAACATAATGCTTTTTATCAGAAGTAAATACTTAGTATAGCAGCAGGATTAAGCCTGCTGTTATTTTATATTGATTCTAGAAAAATAATAATGTCCCAGATAATGGACATATACATAACAGTGATTAGGACAGTAATTTAACTGTCAATTCCAAAGAGGAGGGTAAAACTTGTCTAAGATATGTATTATTGGAAATGGTTGTGCAGGAAAGACTACTCTAGGGAAAAAGTTAAGCCAAGATCTTTCACTTCCATTCTTTGAAATGGATGAAAAACTCAAATTTTTAAAAACAACTCCTTCTCCTACCAGGCAACAAATCAGACATTTTTCAAGAGAATTAAACAAATTATTGGATAAAGACACATGGGTAGTAGAAGGTTGGGGTTATAAAGAAACTTATGAAGAAAGATTTAAAAAAGCAGATATTATTATCTTTCTAGACGTACCTTTTCAAGTTTGCTTAGAGAGATGTCATAAAAGATTAGGTTCAAGTAATTTAGAAAATTTAAAACGAGGCGTAACAAAGTTAAACATATTCGATAAACATGTACGTCCATTGCTATTAAAGCTAATCCAGAAATATAAAAATGAACCTAAAAAAATAATCCTAAAGATTGATCAGGATTTCAAATATGAAGATGTATTGAGACAAATTAACATGAATACAGTGCCTATTAATAAGCAGTCTGAATATCAAACCATAATTTGAGCAAACTATTCAAGATGAATTGTATCATCACTTTACGACTACCTTTCAATAAACAGAAAAAGCTACTATTGAGCTGGTAGCTTTTTTTGTTTTTATGCTGTATATCATATACAAATCTAGTTAACATAATGTCTCTTTTAGGAACACATACAAAAAGAGAACCCTTAGTAGGTAAGGGTTCTTCAAGAGGCACTCTTTATGAATTATGCAGCTTTTTATACATCCTTGATTTATCAACGTTTGGCCTCGGGCTGAGTGACAAATAGATGCATAAAAAGCGCACCCTTTATGCATATGCTTCACACCCCAAAAATAGCATTTCGAACCTCATTATGTTACACTTTAAGTCCAATAATTGTTCATCCCATAGTGATGAACCCTTACAAAAGAGCAACCTCATTTCTAAATGATGAGGTTGCTTCTTTTATTTTGAAATTTGTATGACAAGTTTTGCTTTATTATGTTACACTAGGATAGCTAACAACCTAATCTAAACTTTTCTTTTACTTTTGCAAAGGAAAATTCCTAAACAAAAAAGAGCAACCTTCCCCAATGCCAGTTGAGATAGGGTTGCTCTTTTTTTATTTAATAAGAAAACATAAAAATCTATTTCACAAGATGCAGAAAAAAACTGATATATGCTTAAATTATCTAAAAATTCCATTGTTAAACTTGGTAGAGTTTGCTATGATTAAATCAATTACATGATCGGAAAATCGAAAAAGGCAAAGCGTGTTGTCGAAGGATTAGGGCCCTTCTTCAACCGTCCACCGTAAACACACTACGGTAAACACCTGCTTCACCTTTTCTTTAGTGTAATTCTATGTTCATTTTACGATAGAATTACATGAAAAACAAGGGGAAGTTCTATACTCTTTTATCATTTTAAAAGACGTGTTTACCTGTAAAACGGTATCACGTCTTTTTTCGTTTTCCATAAAAGGGAGCGAATAAAAATGGCAAAAGAAAAAATTGAGATTATTGCAAGTGTAGAAACATACGAAAACTTATCATCCTTTAAGTCTATTGAAGAGCTAAATGAAACAGTAAGATCTCACGTAGAGATGCATAAAAACACCCTAAAGAAAACTCACATTGCAGTACTAAAAGTCTTACATGGACATTCAGCGAAACACCTAGGTGTTTCTTTCTTAACAAAAAACAACATTGGCAAATTAGTTGGTAAAAGTCGCGCTACTATTATTCGTGTGTGTAAACATTTAGAGGATTTAGGAATTATTAAGCAACTAGAAATGAAACGCAGAAGTGACATGAAACAAACAAGTAATGCTATCATTATTCAACCAATCCAAAAAGACGAACCAACCAAAGAAAATCATCAAATTCAACAAAATACAACACAAGAAAATTCAAAAATGCAACACCAAGAAAACAAAACCTTTTTAAAACAAATACATAATATTAAACATCTAAATATGAGTAAAACAACATCTAACCGTAAACCTTATATAAAAATGGTTCCTAAAAGACTTCAACAATATCAAGCTTTTTTTGGTAATCAAATTAAGTCTCTATACGGACGTATTTGGCTTGCAATGAAGAACTTTGGTGTATCAGTTGATAGATCTATCATGCAAGATATTGCTCATATTGCTTTTGATAAACTTGTAGATTACATAAAACAAGGACGTAACCTTTCTACTGAAGAAATGCATAAATTAGCTTATACCATTGCCTATAATCAGCTTTTAGAACGTGATGACACAAAAGCAATGGCAAACTTTGTAGATAGTTTTATTGAACGGACTAAACACCTTAAAAACTACCCTTTACACTCAGGCGTATAAGGGATGGCCGCCCAAGCAAAGAGTCCCTTTATGAAAATAATCTAAAACTAGACTTCTTAGAAATTAATATGAATTCTAAGTGAGATGGCCGTTGTTCATCACGGCATTCTTTAAATATATTCGTTTGCCAGTTCTTTAATTGAAGGGCTAATATAATGTCATGACGAATGAATTAGAGAGGGGGCATGACGTTATGTCTGATACGAATAACTTTGTTTATAAAACGGGTGAAGTTTTAAAGAGGTTAAATCTCAAAGACTCTGTCTTTAAAAAATACGTTTTTAGCCTTGAAAAAGAAGGGTATTCTTTTCAGAGAAACAATTTAGGACATCGTCTTTTTACAGAGGAAGACATAAAAGCTTTGGAGATGTTTTTAGAGCTAATCAGTTATGACGGTATGACCATTGAGTCCGTAGCAAGGAAGATAGGGACGGCCAACAAGAAACAAATAGAGCCGATGGGTCATGATGTCATGACTGGAAACGACATAGATGGTCATGACGTCATGACCGAAAAAGATGCTAGTAGTCATGACGCTATGACGCTAATGAGTGTACTTTTAAAAGAGCAAGAACAGCGCTTTGTAAGGCTTCTTGAGGATCAAGAACAAACATTTAAAAATGAGATACAAGCTATTAAAGATAATCAAACCCAAGAAGTTTATGAGTTAAAAAAGACATTGCTTGAAAGAATGGATGACGATGGCGGAACTGAAAAAAGAGACGAGATCCTTATTCAAGTTATGCGGGACATTAGGGAAACCAAAAAAATGGTGGCTGCTTCCCAGCAAGAAAGCAAAAAGAAGTGGTGGGAGTTTTGGAGATAACATACCAGACTAATATATAAGTGTCAGTTACAACAAAAATGAGGTGATGGAAAATGAGGATTAAATTTGAAGAGCCAGTTACACCTGAACTTATTGCCAGTACATTACAAGGGTTGATGGACGAGTATGAGGTAAGTCTCTCAAAAACGAATTTATATGTTAATTTCCGGAATGCTGATGGAGAGTTAGTGACGTTAGTAGATAGTAATGGGGATGAGATTGAAGGAGTTATAGTCAAAAAACCAAAAACTCAAAAGCCAAAAAAGAAAGAAATAACAGACAATCTAGTTGAGTTTCCAAATAAAGAACGAGAAATTGATATTGAGTAGTATAAGAAATACAAGGTTTCAAATTGGCTATTTTAGCTTGAATAAACTACTCAAACTAAAATAGCCAATTTGAAACTCTTATAATTTACAATATAGATTATTCTTTAGCAGTAGCTACTTCAGCTTCTGCTTTATTTTTTTCTTTTACAACTACATCATGATGCAAAATCTTATCTTTATTTTTTCCTACATAAGATTGCAGTGCCTTCGCAATCTTTTCTGCTTCTTCTTCACTTTGAATCTCAAAGTATTTCTCAAAAATCGCGCCGACTTGAATAAGTCGTCTTGTTCTTTCTTTTCTCTCTTTTTCCTTTTTACGCGCTTCAACTTGTTGTTTCTTCGCTTTCATCTTCTCAATTTTCTCTTCTAACTCCTGAAGAATCTCCTCATCTGTTCGCTTCTTTGGCACCATCCTCATCTCCTTTTTATGTTCTCTAATGTTTGAATTGATTATATCAAAAATTGAGATAAATTGGTATCCTTAGCATAGATTCTCTCACCAGGATATGGTATAATTCCCTTAGATCGAAGAGATAAGGGCGCACTTATACATCGTACCGATGTGTGCGGTTCCTTCGGAACAAAAAGACAAAACCAAAGACCCATTCGCCTAGATGGCGAATTTCATAAAAACTGTTTGCCTATCGGCAAAGATGAAACCACCATCTGACACCTTCGGTGTTCAGGATGATGGTTTCATCAAAAGCGTTGATTAGCGCACCTTGTGCTCTTATCAACTTATTCCTAAACTACTAACCCATTCTCGAGAAAGGAGGAAAGAATTATGGCTATCTACCATCTATCGATGCAAATTATCAGTCGTTCAAAAGGACAATCAGCTGTCGCTGCAGCTGCTTATCGCAGTGGTGAAAAACTACATGATGAACGTACAGACGAGCAAAAGTTTTATGCTCGTAACGTGCAACCAGAAACCATGATTCTGACTCCTACTAATGCGCCAGAATGGATGAAAGATCGTAACCGTTTATGGAATGAAGTTGAAAAAGTAGAGAAGCGCAAAGACTCACAGTTAGCACGCGAATTAAACATTGCGTTGCCAATTGAACTGAATCAAGACCAACAAAAAGAACTCATTCAGTCTTTTGCACAACGTGAGTTTGTTCAAAAAGGAATGGTGGCCGACATCGCCATCCATCGTGACGATGCGAATAATCCTCACGCTCACATTATGTTAACTATGAGAAATCTTGATGAGAATGGTTTCGGCAAGAAGAATCGTGATTGGAATGCTGACTTTGCGAATGCCAAAGAAAACAACCGTGGGTACGTTAAAAACAGCGAAGGCTGCTTATCTATTCGTGAACAATGGGCGAATTATGCCAACAAAGCGTTGGAGAAAGCCCAAAGCAACGAGCGCATCACGAACCTTTCTCATGAGAGTCGTGGCCTTGAAGTTCTTCCAACCATCCATTTAGGCCATGTCGCTCACGACATGGAGAAGAAGGGGAAACAAAGCGAGCGCGGCCAAGTTAACCGGGAGCGCCAAGAATACAATCAAGTAGTTATCGACTTACAGACTTACCGTCGCCAAAAAGAAGCTCATCTACAAAAAATGAAAGAAAAAGAGAAGCAATTTAGCTTCTCTACAGAAGTTGAAAAAACACAGATTCAAAAGGCTGCATCTCTTTTAAATCAACAAGTGGTTTCCTTAGACGATATCTACAAACGCCATGGCGAATTACGTAAAATGAGTGATCGTCATGACCCAATTGAACGCCATTTTCATGTTCAACAGCAACAATTCCTGAACGTCAGCAGTTATTATGACAGTATGCGGGCTCTGAAGCATGAAATTAAGCAGAATGAAGAGAAAGTAGATGAACTCAAGGGATCGCTTAATCCGTTTAAACTGAAAGAAAATAATATGTTAAAACGTCGTTATCTTGATAAAATCTCTGACCTTGAAAGCAATAAAGCAAACTATGAAAGCAGCATTGAAAAGTATAAAGAATCTCTACGTTTTTCAAATGAAGAAGAGTTCTATGAACGCTATCAAGAGTTCTCTCAACAAAAAGAGAATCGTATGCATCAAATTAAATACGAGAAAAAGCAAATTCAAGTGGAAACGAAAGTATTGTTACAAGCAGAAGAAGCCATTAAAATGGCTAAGATCCGTGAGGTAAGCTCACATTATCCTGATTTAAAAACAGCCGGACAATATTTAAGCTATGACAATGCCTTAAAACTAGAGAAACATATCGACATGGCCAAAAAGACGCCAGTAACATTAGAAGTCATTGAAAAAGCAATTGGGAATCAGAAAGAAGAGTTATACAAACTAAAGAAAAATGTAAAAATCTTCGAAACAGAAAAAGATTATCTAGATACGATGAAGAATCAAGTTGCGAGCCTTGAAAAAGCAGAGAAAGAACTTGATCAACTAAGTAATAGTCCTGGTGAGACAGCTAAACGATTGGTTTCAAAAAAATCACGTCTACACTATGAAGAATTACAGTACGAAGCCAATCATTATAAAGAGAACCTTAACGAAAAAGGGTATAAAGGACCGGATGATTTAAACAAGCGACAAAGCGAAATTAGAGAGCTTGAGAAAGATGTCATCCCAGCTATAGAAAAGCAGATAAAAACCAAAGAGCAGGTCATAGGAACGATTTCAGGCATCTTTGATGCGATCCAACAAGCTACTCGTAGTGAAGAGCAAGCTCTGCAAAAACAGCAGCAACAGCTTAGAAGATTTAGAAGTAGCTCCATAAATAAATCTAAAGACCAAGGTCATGATTTTTCTCGTTAACAAACTAATTGCCTTAAGGCAATTCAAACCAACTTTAAGTTGGTTATCTATAGCTTTTAAAGAAATTGCATTTCCTTGTAGTAATGTTCCCTATCTGTACTGGAATTCTCATGTTTTTCTTACCAAATGATTTTAAGGATACTGCCCTTTCACTTGGATATATTAATTCTTGTGGAGGTGATAGTAATGGAAAACAAATATTCTAACACGACAGCTTCAGGCACAGATATTCAACATGTGAAGCAAAAAAACGCTCAAGCATCTTCTGGTAAATACGGTACAGAATTTGCTAGTGAGACTGACGTACAACACGTTAAACGTCAAAATGCTCAAGCTTCTGCGAACAAAAACCAAAATTCTAGTAAATAACAGAGTGTAAATGAAAAGGGTTCTTCCAATGACTATGGAAGAACCCTTTTGTATAATCAATCTTCTTTTAATTACCACAAAAATGTTACATATTAGCTCTAACTTTGAACAAACTACTAGATAAGCATTGTAAACTCCACTTACAATCTAATGTACAAGTAGAAAAAGCTATCAGCCCTTAGGATAGCTTTTTTGTTTTTGATCTGAAATAAAACGAAGTATGAGGAAAATATATTAATCCTCTTTTTCCTCATTTGCTTGATACTCTAAAATATCTCCTGGTTGGCAATCCAATGCTTTACAAATTTCTTCAAGTGTTGAAAATCTAACTGCTTTTGCTTT
>NZ_JBIQFF010000036.1:0-7285 GCF_045369295.1 Priestia sp. 179-F W1.4 NHS
GTTATAAACATTCCTGCAAATTTCTCCAGTTCATTAAAAGAGAATAACAATACAGAGATAAAATATTTTATTAACCAAGCAAATTCATCTTTAACAAAACAAATTATGTCTGGAGCAACAAAAGATATTACACAAACCATTAATAAAGGAGTATATACGTACAAACAAGAACTTATCCTTTCCAATCTATCTACAGGACTAAGTACATCATTACCATCAGAAGAGTTGGCACAAAAGTTATCAAAAAACATTACAAATGTGCTAAATTCGTTAACTATTGATCCTGTTCAATCATCTGTTAAGAAAACCAACAATACAGAAGGTTTTGCAGCAACTATGCTTCCATTGTTAATTGTTCTTGCTTCATGGGTTGGTGCTATGATTATGAGTTTGAACCTTAATGGTGTTTCAATGCAATTAAAGAAAAACCATGGTAAGTGGTCTATCTTTTTCACAAGGCAGTTTATTAATATCGGTGCATCTATTATTTTAGCTTTTGTTACCTTATTATTCATGTACGCATTTGATATTAAATTGAATACAAACTTATTTGAAACATGGGTATTTCAAACTCTCGTCTTTTTCTCTTTCTTATGTCTCACACAGATGTTTGTCATACTATTTGGTCCAGCAGGTATGGTATTTAATATTGTTTCACTTTCAATGCAGCTAGTTACTTTTGGTGTTATTGTTCCAAAAACAATGTTATCAAATTTTTATCAGACTGTAGGTTCCTATTTTCCTGCAACATACGTCGCAGATGGATACTACACAGTGATTTTTGGAGGAACAAGTTTATCACACGACATGAGCATCCTTCTTCTTGTTTCACTTGTTACTGTATGTATCGCAATTGGAAAAGTAGCTATACAGCCAGGTGCTAAATTTGAATCAGAAACCTTGCCTTCTGAAAAAAATGCCATGGTGCATTAAGATAAGCAGATATAGATTTGCTTACTTTATCAAATGGACTTAAAGTAGGAATCTTGTTTACATATTCCATCTTACAGGAACCAAAAAGAGCACATGATTAATTATCAGTGCTCTTTCTCTTTTTCTTAGGTCTTAATACAAATTCATAGATAAACCAATAAACTAATGGAAATATGATAATCACAATAAATCCATTTTCAGCTGGAACATATCTATAGATAAAAAACATAATAATTGCAAAGATTAGATAAGCTATCCAAAAACCTTTACCCCTTTTGGCCATGTATTCACCCCTCCATATAGAAAATAATACCATAAATTCCATCTAACATATTAAGATAGAATTAAAAGGAGTGTTAGAAATTGATTAAACAAATAAAAGTATTATGTATTAAGACCTCTTTTAATATAGACTATCCAGATAAAGTCGACTTTTTGTGTGGGAAAATATACGATGGACAAATTAATTTTGATGATATTTTAGTAGAAGATGAATCTAGAGAATGGTGTCTCGTAGGCCAAACAGCCGATGAAGCAGTTAGATTAGGTATTCAACAAAGTAGCAATGGTAAGTGGGATGATTGGTTTACAGAACACTTTAAAATATTATGTGATTAATTAGGAAAATCCTAACCGAACTCGTTATTCAAATTATAACTTTAATGTATATGATATACATTTTTAGTTAATATAATCACTCTTTCCGAAACACATCAAAAAAGAGAACCCTTGGTAGTGAACTGAACCCAAAAAGTTAGACGATTTATATTCAAGCAACTTAGTTGGCATGAGTACGGTATTCAACTGGACTCATGCCTTTCAATTTTTCCTTAATTCGAGTGTTATTGTAGTAATGTATATATTCTTTTAGCTCTCTATCAAAATGGTCCATATCTTTAAATTGTTGAAGGTATAAAAGCTCCGACTTCAATAAGCCAAAGAAATTTTCTATGACGGCATTATCTAGACAGTTTCCCTTACGGGACATACTTTGAATAATATTATTTTGTTGGAGTGCTTTTTTGTACTTCGACATTCTATAGTGCCAACCCTGGTCTGAATGGAGGATGACTTTTTCTCCCTGTTTTAAGCATTTTAATGCTTGATCAAGCATCTTACCTACCAAAGGATAGATAGGCTTTGATTCGATGTGATAAGAGATAATTTCACCGTTAAAAAGATCCAGTATAGGGGATAAATAAAGCTTTTTGCCAAACAGGTGGAACTCTGTCACATCTGTTACCCATTTTTGATTAGGCTGAGTAGCTTGAAAATCACGCTGCAGGACATTAGGAGCTGTTTCTCCAACATTTCCTTTATAAGAACGATATTTTTTAACTCGAACCAAACATTTTAATCCTAGTTCTTTCATTAAACGACGTACAGTTTTGTGGTTTAGTACATAGCCTCGGCGTCTGAGTTCTAGCGTAATACGACGATATCCATAACGTCCCTTATGATGATGAAATATATCTTGGATAAGGTTTTTCGTATCTCCATATTTATCAATACGATTGGAAAAAGCATTTATCCAATAATAATAGGTACTGCGCGCAAGGTTAGATACAAGTAGTAGTAATTTTAAGTCAAATTGTTTCCTTAGTTCGTGTACTACTTCTGCTTTTTCTCGTGTTGAGATGTTTTCTGAACTAAGGACTTCAACTTTTTTAAATAAGCATTCTCTGCACGTAAATATTCTAGCTCAGCTTGTAGAGCATCAATTGATTGATTAGTAGGGTTTTCTTGTTTATTCTTTATCTTCTTCATGGATGGACGCCTCTTTCCCTTAGGTTTTAGGGCATCAATACCACCATTCTCATAAAGAGTTTGCCACCTTTTAAGTGTTCTTCTAGATTTAATATTGAAGATGGCAGCTGTTTCTCTTATTGACGTACCCTGTTCTTTCATATAGGTGAGTACATCTAGTTTATCTTTTACTGAGTACCTTGCATAGGAATTTTTAAACGCTTCGTTCCCATGATATTGAAAGCGTTGAACCCAACTGCGCACATCTCCTTCATCTGCCCCTATAGAATCTCCGATTCTTTTAAAAGACCCTTCATTAGATAAGTATTTTTTCACAGCCATTAGTTTCTCTTCTTCTGAAAATTTCTTCATAAAAACTGCGCCTCCAACTGGTTAGATTATGTCTAACAATTAGGGCGCAGTTCATAGGTAAGGGTTCTTCAAGAGGCACTCTTTATGAATTATGCAGCTGTTATACATCCTTGATTTATCAACATTTGGCCTCGGGCTGAGTGAGAAATAGATGAATAAAAAGTGCACCTTTTATTCATCTGCTAGAACACATTAAAAATGGTAAATATGTTAATAAATATGTTACGTTCAGGTTGTTCATTCTCGGATAAGTTTGAACAATCCCTTTTAAAGAAGCAACCTCGCTTGCCAATACCGAGGTTGCTTTTTTATTTATTTAATTTTTATCACCAAAGTTTCGAGCAATTGAAGCAAGACCTACGATAATACATGGCACTGTAACAATAACAGTTTGGAACCATGAAATTCCTAGATATCTATACAATACTCCTATTAAAACAGCGACAATAAAATACATTGGGATAAATTTTTTTGATAAAAGTAATTCACTCAAATCGAACAACTCCTATTAACTAAAGCATGATGCAGAAGCACCAGTCATTCCACCAGAAATACCTCCGAAAACACCGCCACCAAGAACAGTAACGGGTGTAGCTGCTACAGCTCCAACGGCCATCCCAGCTAGAGCACCACCGCCTGCTCCACCAGCTGTACCTAGTGCACATTTCCAGAAGCCCATTGTTTGAACAGTACCATTATTAATTTCATGATACTCAACAATTAAGTCTTTGCCATCTTGCTTGTAAACTAGGTTAACCTTTTCATCATCTTTATCTAATGTCTGTTTAGGTAATTCAGCTACAGTTCCTGTAATGGTATCCTTAATAAAAGCAGTACCATCGTCTTCAATATAACCTTCTGCATTTTCAAGTTCAAGCTTTAACGTACTATCATTTAATTTAATAAAATTAATGTACCCTTCATCATGAGTAGTCTCACTAGCACTAGCTTGTATTCCAAATGATAATCCACTTACTAATAAAGTAACGGATAAAACAAGTCTCAAAATATTTTTCATACAAAACCTCTCCTATAAAATTCTCTTTTTTCCACGTTTTGTATGCTATCATTATTGAAATTGAATTGATATATATTTAACAAAAAATTAATAATTTGATAGATAAGATGTATTTAAATAATCACCGTTTTTATGAAAAAAATTAAATATTATTGAATAAAATGTAAATAACGGTAATTAAAGAATCAGAATGAAAATAGATGTACATTTTTATGTTTCAAGATCTTATTTTTGAGATCTAATACGTTTTTGAATCCCAACAACGTATTAAAAAAAGCGCAATCTGCTTCATTCTCTCTACCTTCTTATCAATCTCCTACTTTAATTCACCATGTTATACAAGTGATCTAAAAAATAAAAGTTCGTAAAAGTATACTTTTACGAACGATATATTTATATAGGAAATCTAAGAATTTTACCGTTCGTTTAAGTTTAAAAAACAATTACGAACGTCTGATTAAATTAACATACTTTTACGAACGTTTTGGGTAGAAATAATACCTTTAGGAGAGTATCAGATGTGATAACAAGGAATCAGCTGCTTTAAAAGTTATGTATATAAATCTATAAATCTGGTCAGACTAATAACGTATTCCCCCCTATTCCAATAAATTTGAAAAACCTCTGCCTAATATGGGCAAAGGTTTCTTTTTTGTTTCATAGTTTTGTCTTTTTTAAGATCGATATAAATGTTCCTCGTAATAATCATCACCTTTTGCTGTCAAAACTATTTTAAAAGCGTCACCCTTATGTTCAATTTTCAAGATATTTTTTTCTTCCCAATAGCTAACAGCATTTTTTCGTTCAAAATGATAATTAATATAATCGGCAAAACCTTCTTTATTAAAAGTAAAATCATCAAAAGAATCAACACTGTATTTAGCCTGATATAAATCCCTTAAAATTCTATTGCGGTATAAAGTTCTATGTTCTAAGGATTCATCTCCTGAAAAAATATCAGAATTAGAATCTAATGCGAGCCATTCGTTATTGGAAATTTCCGGACTGTAATAAGAAAAAAACGTTTCGATAAACTCTTCAAAAGACTCTTTATCCATATCATCTTTTTGAATTATTATGTCTTTTAGTATTTCTCGAAATAAGACATCTTTTTTAGCTCCATGTTCTTCATCCATATGCTTTAACTTTTGTAATGTTTCTTTGTTTAATTTCTCAAGATCAAACGGACTGTTGTTAGATGAAGCTGCATCAGACAAAGCTCCGATGGAGTTTTCAATACCCTCACAATTAATAACAACATTTTTCCATATGACCAAAAAACAAGCATATCTATATTCCTTTTTTAAATCTTTTCCTTCGTGTTTCTCTGCTAATTTAATATACTCTTCTACAATTGTATGGTACAAAGTAATATCAACTACCTGTTGTTGAAAAAAAGTATTGTTTTCTTTATATTTATTTGTCATTACAGACCTGTAGGAATCATATACTTCTGAGTTTATATGTAATGTATTTTTAGAGACACGGTCTAATATACTATCTCTTATTTCATCCGTTTCTAAAGTCTCAAGTGTAAAACCTCTCCTGAAATCTGTTTCAATATTAAATAAATCCATAATCTCTGGTATTGCTTTGTCGTAAAAAAGTTTAAATGATTCTTTGATCTTATTTTCTCTATCACGTTCTTTTGTAAAAGCATTATTTAACCACTGTGTTAAAGCTGCTGCCGAAAATGCAGTTACAATAGCTTGAAACCATGTATTATTAAAAATAGATAATCCAAGAATCTGATTATGTACCAATATTTCAAGTATGCTCATAGAATATTCCCCTTTAACCAAATACAAAAGACAAACTTCTCTAACAAAGTCGTCTTGTTTAGTATTAATATTAGAGTATTTACTTCTTTCTAGTTAACATAAAAAAGTTATGTAAATGTGTAACAGAATATAGCTTGTTCGGGGAATGTCCTGCAGGCTATTTGGTTATAATAAGATACTAATCAGTAAGTGGATCTGTAATAATTACATCATCATTTTTGGGATGAATTATTTTAGGGTTATTGTTATACTAATTGTATAAATGCTTTTATTCAGTAGAAAACAACCGAGGTATTGGAGTACCTCAGTTGTTTTATATGTGAAACTGTCAACTTAAAAAACGGTTGGCGGTGGTCATAATAGGGTTCACTTTTTGCTTTGGTCGGCGTGAGTGAACTCTATTTTATTTTTTTACGGTTACAACAAACGTAAGTACAGCAAACAAAAACATTCCACCTGTAAATAACATGTTTAATAAAGCTATTGTGTCCTGCATGCGGCATTACTCCTTTCTTTAAGAAGCTCAACCGCATTAAGATTAAGTATGACAGTTTGACAATAAATTGATTGTAGAGATAGGAAAAGTAAGATTATTTTACCATTATTTTAGTTATAACGGTTGCCACGAGCAAATACAAGTCCGCACCTAAATGATATATGGCTTATTTTATTTGAAATGTGAACTGTACTTGCACTATCATTTCTCTTATTTTATCAAACTTTTGATGATATGCTTCTAACATTTTCGACAAATCTGCATCTTCTGATACATCTATTGAACTCTTATACTTCATTCTTAACCTTTCTAAATCTCATCCAATCCCTTTGTGAATAGTGTTTACCTGCTGCTGTAGCAACTTAAAAAAAACAAAACGTTTTTTTAAGATTTTCGCTGCTATTTCACTTAACTGTAGCGTAAGAACTTTTAAAGGAGAAAGATCCCTTTATTTTTTATCGTTAGATGTACGATTAGATTTAGCCATAGATAATACGAAGATTGATTCCATCACGTTTGTTTTACCCTGTGCATTTTCACTCAAAATAACGTTTACTTTATTTTCAAAAGGAATCGTTGTCTTCGTATAGTTTCGGTAATTTGTTAACGTAATGTCTTTAACATACAAACGTTTCACCAACTTTAAGTACTAACAACAAATGACCCTACAGCTCGTATATCCATTTTGTCATTTGCCTATAAATTCTCTGCTGGCTCCTAGTGTACATATACTTCATACTCACTTAAATACTATTTTACCATTCCACCTGTTTGAATGACGTCTGCTAGTTTTAAAAACTAGCCAAACGTAATATAGTCAGTTGAAATTTCAACCTCTGTTTTCATATGATTTTCTAATTTCCTAATGATGTATCTCTATTTTACTAAATAATTCTTCTTGAGAAAAGAAAGCTACTAGTACGGCATGCTAGTAGCTTT
>NZ_JBIQFF010000037.1:0-7139 GCF_045369295.1 Priestia sp. 179-F W1.4 NHS
TCCTTGATTTGCAAACATAATAGCTACATTTCGATCTCCTTCCAAGTGCTTAGGTAACTGGAATGCTCGCTTTGCTACCTTTGAACGTATAAAAAACATTTCAAGAATCATAATGAATAAATGTTCTAATGCTACAACTCCAACTAAAACTGCTGAAAATATTTCCATGTGTCATTTTCCCCATTGAAACTAGACTTTTGGTGGGCTCATGGTCTTGCATTATAGGCTGTACATGCACTAGGAAATATCTTCTTTTTCACCAGATATAACAATAAACCTTTGTCATCAAAAAATTTGTCTATATTAGAAATGGTCAAAAAAGAGACCCTATTGACATTCAGTTTTTCCTGAATTTAAAGTACGCATATCCACTTAGTGTGATAGCTACTATCACGATAGAACTAAGAGGAAATAGAATTGTATTAATAAAATGATCGTAAAACCAAGTATACAAAAAAGGCACCTCACATAATTTAAATTTATTTTTATCAATCCTAGCCTGTAATAAGTAGTTACGTTGTAAGCTTTTTATATCCAGAAGTTAATAAACAAATTTATTATGCTTTCTGATTCCTTCTATTTTTCAAGAGTGCAACAAGAAAAAGTAGCACAGGAATAATCGCTATGAAAGGAATTTGTATAAAAAACATCTCTATCCCTATGCCTTCATACAGATGCTCCTGAAAGTTACTAGAAATTGTAAGGGACATAAAAAGAACTATTATCCCAATAGGGTAAGAAAGCTGAGATGGTGATTTAATTTTAAATAAATTGGCTGTTCCTATCATAGCAGAATAGAATAAAATACTAATTTTAGAGAAGCCACCGATGACTAAAGCAAGCATAAAAAATACATCAAGCCGTTCTAAAAAATCTGCCACCTGAATGCTTTGTACAGTACTAAGAAGTGGGAATTGTGAGCGTGCAGTTAAATCGACTCCTAATACACTAATATTAATAAGCATGGTAATAGTTAGATTAATACCACTCAATCCCGTTGCACATAACATGGTCGCTTTTGCCTTCTTAGGATTGTTTAAGTAAGGTAAAATCATGGAAAATACAATTGCTTCACCAAAGGGGAAATACAAAGTTTGAACAAGAACAACTTTTAGCACTGGAAAAATCCCCTTTTCAAGTACTGGTTGTAAGTTTTTAAAGTCAATTAAACCTGAACATACAATTAGGAAAAATCCTGTGACAGCAAGTACATACATAAATATGAAAAATACTTCTCCTGATCTAGCTACTACTTCAATTCCTTTCCGAACAGTATAAATGATAACTAGAATGAGTAAAGCATTTGCAATAAACAGAGGCGTATCGGAGTAAGAAAATGTTAACAACATCTCTCCAAGGTCTCGTAAAACTCTTGCCATATTATATATGAAATAGAACATATAAAGAAAGGCTAATACGCTTCCTATAGTTTTCCCTAAAATTTTTTGCATATATTCTGTAGGCAAAAGGCTTGGATAATAAGAGTATAGTTTGCAGTAAATTAGAAACAGAATTAAACTACCCAACATTCCAAGTAGGATAGAAAGCCATGCATCCTGGTTTGCTTGTATTGCGACAGGTAGTAACAAAGAAGTTCCTAGTTCGAATAGAACCATTAAAATAAATAGCTGACTAGCACTAATCCTTGCTTTTTCCATCCAAGCTTCCTCCTATTCTGGACTGAAATTGTTTTTAACACGCTTCCTCCTATTTTTAAAGAAAGCTACAATAAGAAGCAAAGGAGGAATAATTGTAAGGAGAGGGATATGTACAACAAACATTGCAATCTTTAATCCTTCATGATTATGTTCTTGCGCATTACTTGCAATGGCAATAGATAAAAAAAGAATGATTAGCCCAAAAGGATAAGATAAACTCGAAGGTGATTTAACCTTAAATAAATTAGCTGCCCCTGTTACAGCTGCATAAAACAATAAGCAGATCTTAAAGAAGATAGTAATAATTAAAGCTAACATAAAAAACACATCAAGACGCTCTAAAAAGTCTGCAACTTGGATGGTCTGGACCGTACTAAGAAGTGGAAACTGTGAGCGTGCAGTCAAATTAACTCCCAGTACACAAACATTAATGAGCATCGTGATAATGAGATTAACCCCACTTAATGCAGTAGCACAAAACATTGTGAGCTTAGCTTTTTTGGGGTTGTTTAAATACGGCAAAATCATTGTAATTACAATGATTTCGGAAAATGGAAAATACAAAGTCTGAGTCATCACTACTTTCAAAACAGGAAATAAGCCGGCCTCCAAAATAGGTTGTAAATTTTTAAAATCAATTAATCCTGAGGATATAATTAGGATAAATCCTGCAATAGCAAGAAAGTACATAAAAATAAAAAGCAACTCTCCTGACCGTGCAATAACCTCAATTCCTTTTCTAACAGTATAAATAATGACGAGGATTAATAAAGCATTCGCAATAAATAAAGGCGTATCTGGATAAGCAAAGGCCAACAACATCTCACCAAAATCACGTAGAACCCTTGAGGCATCGTACATGAAGTAAAGGATATAGACAAATGCCAAGGCGAATCCTAAGGGTTTCCCTAAAATCTTTTGTACGTATTCGGTAAACAAAAGATCAGGGTAATAGAGATACAGTCTATGATAGACTAACAATAGAACAAAGCTGAATATCATTCCTAGTAAAATGGCAAGCCAAGCGTCCTGTTTTGCATCAATTGCAAGAGGTACTAGTAAAGCGCTCCCTAATTCAAATAGGACCATTAAAATAAAGAGCTGAATGGCGCTAATTTTCGCTTTTTCCATTTAACTGGTACCTCCTTTTCTTTACTTTTGATTTTCTTTTACTCCAGAAAGGAAAGATTTATTTCGCAAGCCAGCTCGACGTATGTAAGCTTCTACTGTAATATCCACTTCTAACTTTGGAAAGTACACATCATTCCATTCTTGTTTAAATTTCTTAAATTGATTTGGCCTAGTACGATGAATTACCTCTCCAAATCCTAAGATATCTGTTCTGTTTTTTTTGGCACGTTCAATAGCCATCTTTAGATCTTTTTCGATTTTTTTTCCGATGGATTGTTCCATTTTTCTAATAACCTTTGGATTTTTAATATCAACAGGTACCTCCATATCACCAATATCTCCTTCAACACGTGTATGAACGGAAATATGAGGTTGGCCATTCTTGACTTGGGCAGAGATGCTTGTTTTTTGTCTTACAGTTTGATAAGCAATAGCTTCTTTTTTTCCTTTCCAATCAATATTAATATCAGTGCCTTGAATTTTATCAAGAATCCATACTGTCCCTATTGCTGGTTTTCCATATAACCAATCGACTAGTTTTCCCTCTTTTAATACTGCAATCCCGGAAGCGCGAAGTGTTGCTTCTGGTGCACTTTCCTGAAGATTATCTAGCTTTTGTGCTTGCTGAGGATTACCAACTAGACGAAATCCTGATACAACTGTTCCTCTTCCAGGGGATTCAAGACTCTTCATCACCTCTTGGAGTGATGTCTTTACATTCTCTCCCCATTTTCTTTGCGTAAATTCTAAGGTTTTTAGTATCTTATTTGCTGGAATCTTATCGACTGGTGTTAACGTCTTTATAAGATCAGCTGCAGATGAATGGTTGGCAATTACAAGTGTAGAAGTATTTCGAAATTCTGGATCTCGATCTAGACCATCAATTAATGTGTCAATGCCATCTTCTTTGGCTAACTTCTCTCCAACTACAACTAAGTTTGTATGAGCATAATACAATCGCCGAGAAATCCTTCCTGAAGCTCGTCTACTTGCTTCCACTAGATTGTCTCCTGAAGCCGAATAGATAGTAATGGGAGGGCTTTGTGCTCCTCCTCCTCCTTGCATACCACCAGCCACGTTTCCGGGGTTGATAATTTGGAGCGTTATGTGGTACCTTCCATCTTTTGTTTTATCGATACCCATAGCTGCGACAATAGCAAGGTCTGTTAATTCTTTTTTACTCCAGCAGCTTGTAAGTATTAAAGTCATTGTCATGATCGTTAAAAGAAAAATGCCTTTACGCTTCATCATTGTCACCCTCTTCGAAATCACGATTTACCATGCCACGAGATGCAGGAGGACGTGGTTGTTGATTTGCAGCTTCTCGGACTGTGTTGGTAGTCACTAATCGTGG
This sequence comes from Priestia sp. 179-F W1.4 NHS, assembly GCF_045369295.1. Lineage (NCBI taxonomy): Bacteria > Bacillati > Bacillota > Bacilli > Caryophanales > Bacillaceae > Priestia > Priestia sp. 179-F W1.4 NHS. Next base: position 4,144 of record NZ_JBIQFF010000037.1, read on the forward strand.
TCTTTGTCTCAACGTCCACCATGGTAACCTTACAACAGTGTCACCGTTGTCTACCAGGGTAAAAGGGGCAAACGGGGACATGTAAGGAATTCCAAATGATCTTAGACTGCACAAATGGACAACCATCATTAAGAGACATAAAATAATGCCATAGAAACCAAATGTTGCTGCGCCAATCATAAACAAAAAACGAATTAAGCGAGCCGAGATGGCCATATTAAAAGAAGGTGTAGCAAAACTTGCAATGGCTGTAATGGATACGATAATAACCATTGCAGGTGAAACAATGCTTGCCTGAACAGCTGCTTGACCAATTACAAGGGCTCCGACAATAGAAACTGCTGAGCCGATAGCTTTAGGTAAACGTATCCCTGCCTCCCGTAAAATCTCAAAAGTTAATTCCATGAGTAAAGCTTCTATGAACGCAGGGAAGGGGACGGACTCTCTTTGTGCTGCAATTGCTACAATGAGCGTTGTAGGAACCATTTCTTGGTGAAAGGTTGTAACTGCGACATATGTAGCTGGTGCGATAAGCGAAATCATAAACATAAAAATACGTAAAAGCCGAATGGAAGTTGCAATGTCAAACCGCGCATAATAATCTTCAGCCGATTGGAAAAATTGTATAAATACAGCTGGTGCAATGAGTACAAATGGAGTTCCGTCCACGAATATAGCGATTCTTCCTTCTAACAAGTTCCCTGCTACAACGTCAGGTCTTTCTGTATTGTATACAGTTGGAAAAGGAGTAGCTGTTTGATCCTCTATTAGTTGTTCAATGTACCCTGATTCCAAAATACTATCAATATCGATTTTTTGTAATCGCTGACGAACTTCATTAACAACTTTATCGTTAGCAATGCCATGTATGTACATGAATGTTACATCCGTCTTTGTTACACGGCCGACTTTTAAAGACTCCATCCATAAATCCGGAGTCTTAATAATACGACGTACCATGGCTGTATTGGTGCCTAGAGCCTCTGTAAATGCTCCCTTGGGTCCTCGTACTACCATTTCGGTAGTGGATTCCGTAATAGAACGCTTCTCTCCACCTGCTGTGCTAGCACTTAATGCTTGATTTACTCCATCTACTAAGATAAGTGTATCTCCCGCCGTTAAAGAGCAAAATAGATCATCTGAATTAGTGATTGAAGTTATGTTTCCAACTGTCATTATATCTTCAGAAAGTAGGCCCATCGCATTGTACTGATTAATTTCTTCTTTATGATTATCTTTCATCATAGATTGAAGTATATATTCTTGAATTGCCTGATTGTTTACAATTCCTTCTATGTAAACAATCGCCGTATTAATATCAGCTTTGCCGCCTAATTTTATCTCACGAATAATGACATCTGAACTTTTTCCTGTTTTCTGTTTAATCATATTAAGGTTATTTGGTAATGAAACTTCTAGCTGTTCTTTTCCATGATTAGCAGTTTGATACTCTTCATCATGTGATTGTTTATTTTTTTGTTTGCGATTTTTAAAAAACGAAGGCATAAATTTGAGCACCCTTCTTTAAGTTTTTATTACTTTAACCATATAAGAGTTTTTTATGTAAAAATTAACAATTAATATGTACGTATCGTCGTAGAAGAAATAGTAGAACCTATTAAATGGAGCGTGATAGATATGAAAATTCTAGGTATTAGTGTTTTAATGATGGGATGCTTAATGGGCTTTTCTTTAGGGATTGATATTATTCAGGGATTTGATGTTTCTCAGGCGCTTTACAATGCCATCAGTCCTTTTAGAGTAATGGAATTAGCTGAATTATTCGTTCTATTTTTTCTTCTTTTTCTCTTTTTTGCTGAATCTTTATATCTTTTTATGAAGAAAAAGAACCAAAGCAAGTAATCATATATTAATTAATACTTCACTTCTAAAAGTCGAAAATGGAAATCAAATTAGGTTAATTCCGATTTTTTCTTTCAATAAATTCTTTTATTAGTCTAAATCTACGTAGAACAGTTCATTCTCTTTATTGATTAGTTGGTTTTTTATCCATTCCTTCACGTTGTTCATTCTAGAATCGAATGCCATTTGAAAGAGACCAGTTAACTGAAAATCAGTAAAATCCATTTTTTTTAATTGAAGAAAAGCATCCTCATATGAAGAGAAATGTAGTTGTTTGAATAAAAAATTATCCATAGCCCCTCGAATATATTCTTCATTTTTCCAACAATTCATAGGAACATGGGCAAATTGCCAAGGGCTAAAAACACCTGGATAAATAGTTTCAACTATTTGAAAAGGAGAATAGCCTAAAAGAGTAAAAGCGCCACCCAAACCATGCTGTTTAAAAAAATGGAAATTAACCTTGAAGGGTACTTCTTCCATGGGAAGTTTTAACTTCTCCTCTATTACATATTTTACTGCTTCAATAGCTCGTCTTTTTCCTTCTTCTCCATCCCAATATTTATCAGGAGCTTGTTGAAATTGCCATGGTTTAAATTTTCCAGGATAGGCATTATTAATAACTTCATAATAATTCCAACCGTATAGCATAGCAGGCGGCCTTAGACGATGAGACCATAATGTATTTGCGGTTACTTGAGAAGGGATTTCATCGATTGGGACTGTTAAGTGTTGCTCAAGCAAATAACATGTCATATAACGCATATATTTTTTCCCTTCATCCCCTACAAAGAAATAGTTCGGAAAACGTTTTCTTCTCTTGGTTAGAACATCTTGGTAAATTTTAATGACTTCTTCTTTATTCACTACTGAAAGCCCCTTTTGAGAGAGTTTATTTTTATTATTATGTATGATAATGGGAGTTATATACAGATGGGTTTAAAACTAGATAAGATACATATCATAAAGACAAGAAGAGCTTCTGAAAAAAATCAGTAGCTCTTCTTTAAAATATATTGTCAACTCGCAATAATAGTTAAAAATCTTGTTCTTTCCACATCAGCCCAATTTCTTGTTCTCGTTGCAAAACCTTCTCCAGATAACGTTCGGTGGTCTTACGATCACTGTGACCC
>NZ_JBIQFF010000038.1:0-5621 GCF_045369295.1 Priestia sp. 179-F W1.4 NHS
TCTCTAACCAACCAGTTATAATGAAACATAGTTTGCAAACTAATTCCTCCGTTTACTATATTTTTTCACTTTGGCTCCTTTTTAAGGGGTGTATTAATTAGTTCGACAACTATTTATAGATACCTATCTCATTGGAATTAGACAAGGTAATATACAGAGTCGTATAGGCTATTTTATTTCTAGAATGGACTTTATGTAAACTACATACTATTACTTTTAATATAGTTCACTGTTGCCATTATAAATAATTAATGCTTGTTTTCTGAAATATAGTCAGTTATACTGATTATATATTTTACTGATTATATAAAGAGGTGAAGAAATAATTGAACAAATGGAATCAATCTTATGGTTTTTTACTTGGGAAGGCTCTTCAACAAATGGAAAATAAGTTTTCTGAAGGATTGCTCCCCTTCAACATCAATTCCAGACAATATGGGGTTCTTTTATTTATTGAGGAAAATCCCTATTCATCACAAAAAGATATTTCTGAAAACCTACAAATTGATCGAACAACTATGGTCAGTCATATTGATCATTTGGAAACATTAGGATTGGTGGAGAGAACCAAGAATCCTAATGATAGAAGATCCTACAGTCTGTTGATTACGGAAAAAGGTAAAGAAGTATTGAATTCACGTTGGGAGTTTCTAACCCATATCGAATCAGAGGTGTTAGCCCCTCTAGATCAGCAAGAAAGACAAGTATTAAAAGATTTTTTGATTAGAATTTGGAAGTCACTGTAGAAAACAGGAGGTTATACAAGGTGAATGCACTTGATTATTTTAATGCACGTCTTCAAGCAACAATAAGCCCTATGGATTATATGAAATTGAAGAAAATGAATCCAGATACATACTTTTTACTCGATGTTAGAAATGGTCCTATGCAGGTAAGAAGTGTAACCATTAAGGATGCCTATATCATACCTGAACAAGAAGTAGTCAATCGTTTAGATGAGATACCAAAAGACAAGGAGATTATCGTTTATTGTTGGGACGTTTGGTGCAATACGGCTGCTAAAGTAGCTAAATTTTTATTGGAACAAGGATATCAAGTAAAAGAGTTAACAGGAGGAATTGCGGCATGGCAGGAGATGAACTTCCCTGTTTCAGCATTAACTCTAGATAATTATCCTTCTAATCGTTGTGGGTGTTGATGTGTATGCAAAACAACATAAGGTATTGGATTGGGGTGGCTTCCCGAGACCATGTGATGAAAAGTGTTGAAGGTGGATTTGTTCAACTTTGCCATGGAAAGGAAGCTCCTTTAAAAAAGATGAAGACGGGCGATTGGATCATTTATTATTCTCCAAAGGTATGGCTTAAGAAGAGTGCTCCCTATCAAAAATTTACGGCTTTAGGACAAGTGGTTGATGATCATATTTTTCAATTTGATATGGGAGATGGTTTTATCCCCTTTCGAAGAAAGATAAAGTTTATGAATTGTACAGAAACATCCATTCATCCTTTAATTCTAAAGCTCTCTTTCATTAAAAATAAAAAGTATTGGGGTTATTCTTTTCGATTTGGACATGTAGAGATAAGTGAAAATGATTTTAAAGTCATCCAAGATGAAATGATAGGCTTGAAAGAAAATTAGAGGGTTGCGCAATTTTTGTAACGACTTTTTAGTTCAATTCACTTCCGAGGAAGTATATCTAAGTGAAAAGAAAAGCACAAATCCGTTGGAAATCAATGGTTTGTGCTTTTCTTACTTCCGCGAATACGTTTTATGTTAACTTCGCACACATAAGATCTATACTTACGAAACAGAAAAACTGCCATCGGGGAGGAGGCAGTTTTTCTGTTTTGGATGTTATACAATTTTGGCCGTAAAGAGATACTCCAGAGCGTACGAAGCATCTTGGATAGTTTGCTCGTGTTGTTCTGCATTATTCGTTTTATAAATAAAAGCAGTAAAAACTCCTGATTAACAATCAAGAGTTTTTGCTGAGATAAATGAATGTTGTTCTTTTCAGGTGATGCTTGAAACATCTAAAATAGGCGAGCTTATACTTTTATATTATAATTACCGTTAGGTCTCATAGTTGCACCAAATTCAACGTAAGGCACTTTTCTATAGTTTTTTGGATAGTAATATTGTCGTTTGTATTTGGTAAGAAGGACGTGGAGTATGTAAGCAAAGAGGCTGGTGAAACATATAAAACCCACTCCAGAAGCAATTGTATTTATGAATAAGTCATCTACATTAAAGCTTCTGTATGTAAATCCTATAATTGAACAAATACAACTCTTTTTTCCTGCTATTATTAATAAGGTGGTAAGCATACATTCCTCACGATTTCCTTATTACCTAAGGGTTTCTTTTCTGATAATACCATGTATCTTTAATTTTAAATGTATGGCCCAATAAACGTAGAATTGATTTACATTAAGTACCCAAAATGGTGATGTATGATTGTGTTTGACAGATTTTTTTCAACCACACTGTAAACTCCTCAATCATGTTAATTAACTCACGAATGTACTTTTTTTTGTGACGATTAAACTGTTTGTACGTTTCCTCCACTTTATTAAAATCAATCCATTTCTTTAGTTTAATCATAGGAGGGTCGCTACTCAAAAAACATGCGAGTTCTTGCAGCTGATTACTGATACGTAGCCATGTTTCTGTTTTAATTTCTGTCACTTCCGTAGGTTGATACTGTGGCACATACTTGCAAATCGTGGTGTAGAAATAAGCAAAAGCTTCATCAGCAATATAGACCGAGTCTTTATTCCAATACTTTGCATTGTACTCACCTGGCTTTATTTCTACATAATAAGCATTTTCCACTTTCTCCACATTTGTTATCATTTCAAAAGGGGATTCCATAGCAGCACCTCTTTATTTAATAACGTTAGTATACCCTTTTTCACAAAAACCTCACACACTCGTTCCAACAACACATGTTAGGTTTCAGTTTATAATTGTATAGAGAAGAAAAACTTGAACTTATTAGCCCAAGCTCTTTTGTGCTCAAAATAAGTTTTATGTTAAATGGTTCTGTACATCTTACACACTCACAAGACAAAAGCTCCCTATTTCCGTAGGGAGCTTTTTGCTACAAGAATTATCACATAAGTTGATGCGTTGCGACATCTTTGGTAGTTTACTCTTAGAAAAGTGTTTCCATTCAGAAAATAAATTAATTTATGATCTTGATGTCCATTTCTATAAGCATTTCACTTCCCAACAGGAATAGGATTGTATCCATTCAAGTGAGCAAGATCTGTGTAGATAGAAAACGCTAGGAGACTGATACAAATAACTCCACCGATTAAGAAAAACAGATAATTGAAAAATAGTTTCATCTATAAGTCATTCCTTCCAACTAAAAAAGCACCTTCTCTTTAAGGTGCTTTTTTAGCTCTTATCATCAATACTTTACATTGTAATTTTGAAGCATTACTCATTCTTGAGTAGCTTGCTCTCTACAAGATATTTCTATTCAAAAATAGAAATATCTTTTTAAATCGTTAAAACAAAAAAACTCTCAGTTGAGGATATCCCAAGAGTTTTTTTGCTTATAACGAAATACTTTAAGTTATAACGTATAGAGACTTTATGCCATCATAAGTATCATGCTCAAGTATCAATGAAATTATGTAATAGAGGACTATAGTTACACATCGTATTGTTAAATGCCAATGTTTATATGAGTATATTTATACCTTATGTAAGTTGAAGAACAGAAAAACTACTTTAACTAATTGTTTGATTAATTTTTTAAGGTAGTTTTTCTGCTTTACGCTCTTCAGTTTGAAACAGTGAGAATTACCAAATAGACGCTTCACAGCGTCTTTTCTAGTTCAAAGAATAAATGGTAGATGAACATAATATCTATACTTTTAGCTATTCTAATCTCTTTTCTATTAATTGATCTGTTGTTAAGAAAGTAAAAAAAGTGCTCGCAGTTTAAATAAAACTGCGAGCACTTTAGGAATTTAGAATGTTACTCTGCAAAAAAAAGAAAAAGTTAAAGTGTGATTTAGGTTATTTTCATAAGAAAATAGGTTAGCTATGCTAGTATATCATAATGAGATAAAGCTTGTAAGACAAATTGCAATGATTTTTATAGTTAAGTGTATATAAAATAACTTAAAAAGGGAGAATTTACCTCTTTTATATATTCATACTCCGTAGTATAGTTAGGGAAATTTGATTTGAAGGATTGAAATGATTGAAAGAAAAAGAACTTAAAGATGTTACTCAACACATCAATGATCTCTTTACTAAGTTAATTAATGGAATGATTACGGAAGGCGAGTTCATAGAACTGTCTGATGAACTTTATAAAAAGCAAACAAGATTGAGATATACAATTGAATTAGAAAAAGGGTTATATCATAGGAAATATTATTAATAAATATAAAAAAGCGACCTTGCCTCTCATGCTGTTGACTGGGAGAAAGGTTGCTTTTTATTTATCAATCATTTCTCCAATTAGTCTTTTGTAATATATTGGTCGTTGATACAAATGTAGAATACATTTATTGTTAGATTAATGGAAAAATTAACATTAATGGTAAGAGGTGATGATGGATTGGATGGGTGGGTACAAGATACTTATAAAACAGAGGTTAATTACTGAAATAGAGGTTATGAGAGAGAGAATGATTGTTACAGCTTTAGAAGAAGGTATGGATAGTCATAATACGATTAGAATGAGTAAACTATTGGATCAACTGTTAAACGAATTAGATAAGTTGGATAAATAGACCTTAGCCTCTTACATAAAGTAAAAAGCAACCTCGGCATTGGCAAGCGAGGTTGCTTTTTTATAAGGGTTTGTTCATACGTATTCGAAGTATGAAGCATATATAGATTACTACGTTTCATAATGAGATACTATTTCTAATGTGTTTCTGCTTATAAATAAAAGTGTTCCTTTTAGACCCCTTACTTTATAAGAGGGGTTTTTTTTCGTGTGTTCCAGAAAAAACATTATGTTACCTTCTGTTGTATATATTTCCTTACTTTTGAGGAAATTAAAGCATCTAATTTTAGGCTAACTAGTTTCTTCTATTTATATCGTTTTTGCTAAGAGACGGATTTAAGTTCTTCTGTTAAGCGAAAAAAAGCTTCTTTATCTTTATTTTTTAAGGACTGATCGATTTCTCCAAGAATTTTACTTTTTTTGAATTTTTTCATCATTTGGTTTAGAAACAATTCAGCCAACATTTCATCACGTATATTATTCTCCACCGAACGTCAACCCCTTTATCTTTTTCTGTTTTGCCAACAGTATTCCCTTTCATACTCTTTTTAAGCAAGGTTAATAAAAGAAGCGAGACATATAGTTATATGTAATATACATGATTAAGGTCATATATTCCTTTGTTCCTAACAAAAAAATGTCACTATATAACGAGCAAAAGAGTAATCAGTGCTAAAATAGCCGGAAGTCCTTGTTTTATGATAATTGACTTGTTAGATGCAAAACCACCGTAAATGGCTGCTACTACCACACAAATTATGAAAAACAACTGAACCATATAGCCAACTGAATTGAATCCTAGTATGAGTCCCCAAACGAGTCCTGCGGCTAAAAATCCATTATATAATCCTTGATTTGCAAACATAATAGCTACATTCCGATCTCCTTCCAAGTGCTT
>NZ_JBIQFF010000039.1:0-5501 GCF_045369295.1 Priestia sp. 179-F W1.4 NHS
ACAGTTGAAGTCTTTTTTCTATTCCGGTCATTTTTGTTAGTTTTATTATAGCGTTAATTAATCTCATAATTCAATAAAAATTAGTAATATATCTCAAAAGAATTCTTTTTAACTGTTTTTCCCTAACAATAAATTTGTTTTATTATACAATTCATTTTAAAAAATGAGGAGGGTCAAAAAAATACCCCTCCTCATTATATTGAAAATATGTTATAATCAGTAACTTTTATAATGAAATTACGACACTATAATAATAAAAAGCTTCTACTAGGATAGTAGAAGCTTTTTATTATTTACCGATTAATTTTTCCCACCATGTTTTTTTCTTTTCTAACTCTGCACTAGCAGAAGCTTCTTCAATCATTCTTTTACTTTCTGATAATCCTTTTCTTAACTCACCAATCAACTCAGTATCTTTTCTGTTTATCATTTGCTTTAATTCTTGGTTGGTTTGGCTAACTTTCTGTAACTCTTCTACTAACTTTTGATTAAATTGCATTTGCTGTGTCATTTGTTGTTCTTGTTGTTGTAACATCTTTTTTATTTCACTCAGCTCATCGTTTATAGAAATAGAGCCTTTCTCTTCTTGATTCTTGACTGTAATAGTTATAGGAAGCCCATCACTTGCCAAATTATCGTTTACATCATCTTTTAGTAATCCCTCACTATAGAGCTCACGAATTTTTTTTAATAGATCTAGTGATTCAATACTTATTTTATAGCGTCTACCTTCTTTTTTGAAATTCAAAAACTGTTCATGATTAATTAAATACCTTTTTAATGTTTCAGGAGGAATATTGGTATACTCAGATGCTTCTGGTACACCAATAAAATTTGTACTTTCAGAAGTATTCATTTAATCCACCACCATTTACTAATATTTTATGTACATTCACTCAGTTCACAGTCATTCACATATGATTTTCACGAGGGTTCATTCGATTCACGGTCAATCACTCACTTTGTTTACCTATATTCACTTAGTTCACAGTCATTCACCTGTTGGTTCTGTGATTGTTCACCTAGTTCACAGTCGTTTATTCATTTAATTTTATATGATTTCGACAAAAAATCAACAATTCCTGTTTCGGATTTGTGTATATAGTTTATATTATGAACTACTAAGACTTTAGTTTAACTTAAGTTATACTTATATGAATAGTGATGTGTTTTGTGGTGAATGCATGGTGAACTTATGTGTGTTTTAGTTTAACTTGAGTTTTGGGAGTTAGAAAGATGGTTATTAAGTTAAACTGAAGTTCAACCAGGTGTTCTTGTTAACACTAATCTCTGTTTTATAAAAATAGGAGAGAACAATACAATAATGAACCAATAGCATTTATTATCTATTTTTAAGAATTGAATTAAGGTAATTTCCATTTCATATGTAGAAAATGTTTATTGAGTTCATGGAACATTTAGCATCGATCAGAATAACAAAAAATTCTTTTTCATAAAAGATGAGACCTTAGACTATCATATGATTCAAAAAATGGTAAAAAAGTAGTTTTATTTATCTTAATGTGAACAAAAAGAGATTATTTAGTTCTTATATATTAGAAATAAAGGGATTGTTGATTCATGTAAATCTAGTCGAGAGTTTGGTATCATGAAAAATAATGTAAAAAATAACAAAAAATAAATAATCAGCTGGGAGGAGGTATTAACTTGTTACTTTCAAAATTGATAGATTATTATGCTCTGCATGATTTGCATAAAGACCGAAGTGAGGAAAATCAATACTGTATTGATTCTCCTCATATACCAATAAATATAGATAGAGAAACTTTTTTTGAAGTACCAGCATCACTTTCAGATATAGGATTGAACATAACTTCTACAGACAAAGGATACAGAATAGGTGAATTTGGATTTGAAAGTTTGATACCTTCCGGGGATGATCTCAATGACTACGTAAGAGGAGAGGCTTACTTAAATGAATCTGAAAGTAAGCCTAATGTTATTTTTGTACATGGCTGGCGAATGAAAGGGTTTGATCGGGTAAAGAAGATTTTTCATAATTCGATTATGAATAATTTAGGATGGAATATGTACTACTATACGCTTCCTTACCACTTGGAACGTCAGCCAGAGACATCACTTTATAGTGGCGAATTTATGGTTAGTGCCAACATTCATAGGACCGTTGAATCTACTAGACAAGCAATTGTTGATCTCAGGGCTTTGATCCAATGGATAAAAAATAACAAACAAGGTCCTGTAATTATAATAGGTGTTAGTCTTGGTGGCTTTATCTCAAATTTAGTTGCTACACTTGAGTCAGAAATCGATGCATTAGTTTCTATATTCTATTCTAATCGCCTCAGTTATTCAATATGGAATACGATTCCCGGTAAGTATATAAGACAGGACTTAGAGGCCCATGGTGTGAATTATAATGATTTAGTTAAATATTGGGAATTAACGGAACCAAATCAAGCTACTCCAAAAATGAATAAAGATAATATACTACTGATTTCTGCTAAACACGATCAATACGTTCACATTCAAGATGCAGATTTGTTATGGGAATTGTGGGGGAAGCCTATACGGTATGTCTACAATTGTGGGCATGCAGGCATAGTTCTTAAACGAAAAAAAATTGCAAAGGATACCATTTCGTTTCTACAAAATAAGCTAAAGAGGTAATTAACATATGTTTATGTTTATAATGGTGGCTTTACTGTGGTTAATGAGTTCAATTCTTTTTTTTAGAAATCCTCAAAATGAAAAAATTAGATGGGCAAGTGTTATAGGGTTTTGTGGGGGCTTTGGAGGAATAGGGGCCTTACTAGGAAAAGGGATAGATAGACCAGAGTGGATATTACACTTGGATGGAATATTTACATCAATAGGACACTATTTTACTCCATATGGTATGTTGATTTTTGGAATAGTTTATTCAGATGTCATTGGTAATGTCCGAAAGAGAAATATATTAAAGTTGCTTTTACTAATTCCGATTTTCATTATGTATTCTATGTTTCAAGTATATCCAGAATTTAGAGTTGATTTTCGTATTTTAGCGATTTGGGTAGCACCATATGTGATAGCAGCTAATATTTTATTGATATACTCCGCATGGCGAGAAGATCGTCCAATTATTAAAAGAAGGAAAATATTGACTTGTGTATTTGTAGTTCCGATGTTTACATTTGCACTAACTACAAATATTATCTTAGAAGCATTGGGGATCGTGGGCGTATGGCGTTATAATCCTTGGATTATTGTAATCCAATTTCTTGTATTTGTTTACTTTGGAGTTAAGTATGGAATTCTTGGAGTGCGGATTAGATTTGAAAAAGAAATGCGTGATTCTACAATGAAAGCAGCGCGTTCTGGTACAGCGTTGTTCAACCATACAATAAAAAATGAAATAGCTAAAATTGATTTGTTAGTGAATCAGATCAAAGAACAGATTCCACCTGAAGAAAAGTCAGTTGAAAATCTAGGGTTAGTTTTAAATTCAACGAATCACGTTTTAGAGCTTTCAAGGCGTATTCAAAGTAAGTTGGATGTTATAGATCTTAAAGAATCTGAATTTTCTCTCACTGAAAGTATCGATTCAGCAATTAACTTGCTTAGACCTTACTTAAATATGAATCCTGATATTACAATCATTAAGCAGTATGAAGTTGATGCTATAGTCTTTGGTGATACCGAACAATTACAAGAAACTTATTTAAATATAATCAAAAATGCCAGTGAGGCAATGAATGGTCAAGGTGTAATTTTAATAAAAGTCTACAAAACTCGAAAGAAGATTCATATTGACTTTATAGATGAGGGTAAAGGAATTGGAAAAGATGAGCTTACCCGCGTGTTAGATCCATTTTATTCAACAAAACATAATCAAACAAATTTTGGACTTGGCTTAACCTATTGTTACAATGTCCTCAAAAAACATGGTGGCGATATTTTAGTGAAAAGTAAAGTCGAAAAAGGAACAACTTTTACATTAACTTTGCCTTCCAAGAGAATTATTGAATTTAGGGTAAGTGAACAATCTAACTCTAAACTAGTAGGAGAGAATAGCCTATGGACAAAATAAAATTAATGATTGTAGAAGATGATCCTGTTTGGATGCAGTGTATAAGTGATTATATAGAAAAAGAGAGCGATATCATTGTTGTTAAACAAGCTTACAACAAAGAAGAAGCCTTACAAGTTGATTATAATAATATTGATGTAGTTTTATTGGATTTAACGTTATTAAAAGATGAGAGTGACGAAGAGAACCTAAGTGGTCTTGAAGTCGCTAGGCATTTATACAAAAAAGGTTTAAAGAACACTATTATGCTAACATCTTGGGACGAAAAGGATATTATACTTGAATGCTTTGATACAGGGGTTGTTAATTACTTAACAAAAGCATCTTATAGAGACATCCCTGACGCTATTAGAGAGGCGTTTAGGGGGAAAGTTAGCCTCCATGCCGATGTCACAAATGTATTAGTTGGAGAGTTAAGGAAAGAAAGAAAAGTAAAGATATTAACACCAACAGAACGTGAAGTTTATACCTTAAGGGAACAAGGATTAAATAAATCACAAATTGCTGACAAATTATATAAATCTGTTGAAACAATAAAAAGACAATTACGAATTATAAAAAGCAAAATGCAGTGAAGAGTTAGTTTGTAGCTAATTTTTCATTGCCTTTTGCTTTTTTTTGTTATGTGTTCAAGGGCTATAGTCTATAAAAAGACTATATATTATACCACAATTATATCCGTTTGAAGAGGGGTATTTTTTTGACCCTCCCCTAAACGGATAAAATCTTCTAACATATATTTATAACTTATTATTTATTAACGAGTTAAGTAAAGACTTTAAAGATTCTCTGTCGGACTGTGGTAATCGGTTAACTTTTAAAAGTATATCCGTAAGCAACCTAACTTCGTCAGAAGACAAAGAGCTAATTATATTTGTAAGTTGGCTTATTTCAGGGGTATAAGAGGCATCTGTTTTTTCTTGAGAAGCACTTATAGGCAAAACATCGTTAAGCGTGACACCAAGAGCATTACAAATTTTGGCTAAGGATTCCACTTGAATAGATCGAGTACCTCTTTCTATTTCGCTGATTGTACTCTGTGAAGTTCCCGATAAAGAACCTAATTCCATAGTGGTAAGTTTCATTGCCTTTCTATATTCTTTGATTTTTACACCCATATATTTCTTGATATCCATTGTACTTCATCCTTATAAAATATTTGTATTTAGATTTATTTTATCAGAAAAAATTCGTAAATAATAAAAACTCAAAAATATTTTTAAAAAAATTATTTTAAAACTGTTTACGAATTATCTGTTTTCAAATATACTGTGTTTAAGGAGGTGCTGGAAATAAAGACCATAAAAGAAAAGAGGTTGGAAAAAAAGTGGAGTCAAACCTATCTAGCTCAATTATCAGGAGTTCCGCAACCCACTATTTCTCAAATCGAAAATGGGACTCGTCAATATCCGACGTTTGAAAATATGAAGAAAATCGCAGAGGCATTGGA
>NZ_JBIQFF010000003.1:0-665286 GCF_045369295.1 Priestia sp. 179-F W1.4 NHS
TGTACGTACGGTTTGGAGGAAAGTACAGGAAAACCTGTCGTAGAAATGCGATAAGGCGTCAGGTGCTTATCCTACCATCAACACGCGAATGGAATTGATTACAGTCGCATTTCTGATGTGTACATTCCTAGCTCTCGTTCATTTGGAAAAAGTCAGATTCTATTCCATGATTATACAAACCGAAAAGAAGTGGAGTTATTGCTGTTGGAGCTATTAGACGATGTATGTTTTCGTTTACGCATGCATCAAGTAGTGGCTCAGACTGTTCATTTATCCATTGGTTACAGCAAACGAACAGGTGGAGGCTTCTCAAGACAAAAGAAAATGAGGAGAGCTTCGAATTTAAGCCAAGATATCTTTCCGTATTGTTTAACCATCTTACATACACATGATAGCGGAATGCCGATTCGTTCCATTGGGATTTCCTTGTCGAACACACGCATTCAAGAAGAAGAACAAATGAGCTTATTTGAGGATATTGATCAGCGGGAAAGAGCCTATGCACTTGCAAAAACGATTGATGACATTCGTCTTCGTTATGGAAAGAATAGCGTTCTACGGGCCTCAAGCTATCTGGATCATTCAACGGCTCGTTATCGAAACGGCCTTCTAGGAGGTCATAAAGCATAAAGGAGGAAGCTGCTATGCAGAACAGAGGAATGAAAAAATGGCGACCGTTCGCCACTATGCCAGAGCAATACAAAGGATTACAGGAAATTATAAAAAAACAAGCAGAGATACCACAACCTTTTTTAACAGAAGATCAAATGGAACAGATTAATTTCACTTTGATTGAAGCGCTTCATACACATAAAAAAGTGTACCTGACGTATTACAAGCATGGGCAGTGTATAACGGAAACAGGAATTATTCAATTTGTTGATTCTCTAAGAGGTGTCTTTGTTTTTATAGATGAAGGATGTAAGCAAACAAACAAAATGAGGCTAAGTGAACTAATTGATGTTCGTTTCATGTAGTTTCATGTAGTAGAAAATAATAAAACAGTTTATTTACATAAGATTTCCATACATAATTAGTATAAGCTTAAAAAGTACAGGATCATTTTCATAGATTCATTTAGTAATGTTATATAAGGAGGCCTTTAAAATGAAGCAGGTTTGGCATGAATTTGAACAGTGGTTGAGAATAAATCGTCCAGAAGCAGTAGGAACACTTAACGAAGCAGCTGCTGAATCAGAAATTGCAGCGGTTGAACAAAAGATGGGACTAACCTTCCCCCAAAACCTTAAAGACTGGTTAATGATACATAATGGACAGAGCAATGAGTATATAGGAGTTATTGAAAATTATACTCTATTACCTCTAGAGGAGATTCTGTATACGTGGCAAACCTTAAAAGAGCTTTTAGACGGAGGAGAATTTGAAGATTTTCCAGAAGTAGAACCTGTTGGACCAGTGAAAAAAGAATTGTGGTGGAACCCGCGTTGGATTTCGATTGCCACGAATGGGGGAGGAGATGATATTTGTATAGACTTGGATCCGGCTGAAGGAGGAAAAGTCGGCCAAATTATCACCTTTTGGCACGATTGGGAACAGCGCGAAGTAATAGCAGACAGCTTAGAAGAATGGGTGATGGCCACGACAAATCATACAGATCATTAAAGGGGAGAAGCAAATGATAAAGCCGGATATAGAGAGAATTTATAAAATTCTTAAAGAGCTTCCAGGTACGTCGGTGAACGTAGAGTTTGAAGATGAAGTGGGAGAAATTCTTTCTACTCCTTATTATATCTATCTTAAAAGCGAGTTTTTAGATGGACAATTAGGCTATAGAGAAGATCTAGAAGCAAATTCCCTTATAGGAAATCAAGAAGGAGATTGGCAAGAAAGCTGGTATGTCATAGGGTATGATGAAGAAATCGGCGGTGACCCGCTTTTTATTGATATAGCGAATGAAGATTATCCAGTTTTTACAGCTGAACATGGTATGGGTGAATGGGACGCTTTAGAAATGTATGATTCTCTAGAAGAGTTTGTAGAAGATGTTACTTAATTATGGCTTCGTTAAAAGGTTTTGATAAGAGTACGGACATAAGAGGATAGATAGTAGTTTAATATCTACCTAGCTGTCCTCTTTTGTAGTACCTATTAAACTTAGAAAGAATGTAGAGAAAGGAAGGTCCTGATGGTAGGAATCGATTTCTATATCGTTAATAATGAGAAAGAAGCAGCTTCTTCTACTAAATGTGTAAAATTTGAGGAAAGAGTACAAGACAATCTGTTAGCGAGAGAATCCAAGGGTCCATTTGAATTATTGAAGGGGTTAGATCAGTATGGTGACAAGTTATTTTATGTACAAGAAATAAAGCAATTAGTAAAGATATGTGACGCATTACAGACTACCTGTAGACAACCAACGGAGATAAACCTGAATACGAGAGCTTTTGCTGAAGCATTAAAGAATCTTTGCTTAGAAGCACTGAAGCTAAATAAATTAGTATTTGCAGCTGGTGATTAATGTAGAATTAAATGAAATCCATGTTGTGGTTTCGTCGCTTCGATAATATGAATGAATAAATTCAAAGGGGAAACGTCTTGAAAAAAACAGTTCTAAATAAAAATAAAACACTTATAGAGTTAGGGTATGAGTTTCTAGTCGTTTGTCCACATTGTGCTTCTTGCGCCAAAGTCATAGCTTTAGATGACCCGAGTCCTTATATCGCTCACGTCAGAAGAAGGTTTATTTGTACTGCTTGCGGAGTCATAAAAAACAAAGTTATAAAAGCAAACAGTTATGGACAAGCAAGGGTCTCGTATGAACCTAAAGTGAATTATGAAGTGATTTTAGCCAAAAATCCCTGCGACTGGTATTTTCGACTTCCACTCTACTTACAAATCGCATGCAGTGGAAACACCTTATGGGCATTAAACCTAGAACATTTAAATTATATCGAAAGCTATATAGAAGCTGAACTTAGGGAATCACACTCCTATTATTTAAGTGTCGAGAGTCGACTTCCAAAGTGGATGAAGCTTGCTAAAAATAGGAATGAAGTATTAAGAGCCATTCAGAAACTAAAGGTGAAGAATTATTAGATGCTTTTGCTGATTCATTATAATTGGACATATATCTTTCTAATCAGCTTATAAATTAAGCTAAAGCATTCTGCAACTGAAGGTAACTTCTAAATAGCCTAAGTATGAGGAGAGAAGACTGTGTATCAAACGATAAAATCAACAATTTGATTTTAGAAATTGATGTTGAAGAAACCAAAAAACAGTACTTAAAAGATTGGAATTTATGCGATTGTCTATATTGTCTAAATTTCTATGAAGCTATGAATTCACGATCAGAGATAGAGCTTCAGTTTTTTAACCAATTAGGTATTAATCTTTCTCAATGTAATCACTTATCACATTTTGATCCTCAAGAAAATGGACTACACTTCTATATTGGCTGCTATCATATTGTAGGTAATGTATCTAACAAAACACCTCTTGAAATTATAAATTTAGATGATGCAATTGAAATAAGCAATAACCTACGTATGGGTTTTTCCAACAATTTAGAATTTGTCCCTAGCGGATTTACTAGATCCGTACTTCAACTTGATTTTGAGATAGAAGTTCCTTGGGTACTTGCTGAAGAACCGAGTTAACGTGCTTTTATATTTTAACTACCGCTTTAAAGTATGTTTTTAAAATGCTAAAGCAGGGATAGAAAAAAAGCTACAGTCAAGAGTAAAAGAGATAGTATACAAAGACGCACTATTCTTTAGTAAACAAAGAATAGTTGAATAAACACATGTGCTGCTTAAATAAATATGCTGTAAAAAAGCACTCACAAGAGTGCTTTTTACTTTGCCTTAAGAAATGATTTTACAAACAATCATGATACATATGGGTATTTCTACACTCCCTGTGCGCAAAAAACTGGAAAAAATTCTCTTCGTTCATTTATAATAATAGAGAACTATGTCGAATCCTAAATATTGGAGAGATTACTATATGAGAAGAATATTTCCTTTTATAATTTTTACCATTTATTGCATTCCATATGTTTATCTATCTATACGAAAAGATTTTGAAGATGATTCAAAAATAAACTATATAATCATGGCCATGGTTACAGTCGTACTATCTTATCTAAGCGGGCTGATTAGAGCAGATTTGTCACTTATTTTAGGAAATATCGTTTCTTTTAGTACTTCATATTTTTATAACGCGTTAAGACTTCCTGATCCAAAATGGGAAAAATACTTTTCGCCTGTTACTTCGGTTGAGCAAATCGTACTCATAAGCCTTGCGGCGCTTGTACTGCAGATGATTGTTTATACAGTTGCTAGAAAGCGAGCGAAGAGATACATTCGTAACGCTATGGTTTTAAAATAGCAAAAAAGAGAGTTAGTCATTTGATGGGCCAGACTCTTCAGATGACTAGCTGAAAGAAGGGGTAAAAAGAAATTCATTCTGTATGAGAAGATAAAGCGATTAAAAACATTGAAAAAAATTCTCTTGCAGTCAAACGAGGAGGGAAGAATAGCAGTGTTATGAGGCGTGTGCCTATCTGCTTTAAAAAGGATACAAATCAATTAGATAAGTTAGTTATACAACTTCCCAATATGTAAACGTAAACAAAAAGGTATGTATTTCTCTTCCTACTTTAATTATACCACATAAAAAAATGCCGATATAGACTGTTTATTCTCATTTACTGCTGGTAAAATCAATAAAACATTACCGGTTAGGAGAGATGTTGAATGAACTCTTTAGTTCTTAGCTTTCAAGAAATAAAAGATACACAGCTTTCACTTGTTGGAGGAAAAGCTTTAAATTTAGGCGCGTTATCAAAAATTCAAGGAATACAAGTACCGGAAGGATTTTGTGTGACGGCGGCCGGGTATCAAAAAGCTCTTGAACAAAATGAAACATTTCAAGCATTACTGAACCAGCTGACGATGCTAAATGCTGATGATCGAGATCAAATTGGTGAAATCAGCGAAAAAATTCGCCAAACCATTATGGAAATAAAAATTCCTTCTGACGTTGTAAAAGCAGTTATTCATTCTCTCTCTCAGTTTGGGGAAGAGCATGCTTATGCAGTTCGTTCAAGTGGGACAGCTGAAGATCTGCCACATGCTTCTTTTGCTGGTCAGCATGACACCTATTTAAATATCAGAGGCAAAGAAGCCATCCTTGAGCACATTAGCAAATGCTGGGCTTCCCTGTTTACAAATCGCGCGGTAACCTACCGGATAAAAAATGGATTTGACCATAGTCAAGTGCACGCATCGGTTATTGTTCAACGAATGGTTTTCCCGCAGGCTTCAGGTATTTTATTTACCGCTGACCCAATTACTTCTAACCGAAAGCTGTTATCCATTGATGCAGGCTTTGGACTTGGAGAAGCGCTGGTGTCTGGTTTGGTATCTGCCGATTGCTATAAAGTACAAGAAGGAGAAATCGTCGATAAAAAAATAGCAGCTAAAAAGGTAGCTATCTACGGATTAAAAGAAGGTGGAACAGAAACCAAGGAAGTTCATTTTGATCTGCAAAAAACGCAAGCGCTCACTGACTCTCAAATTTTACAATTAGAACGCGTTGGAAGACAGCTTGAAGCTTATTTTGATTGTCCTCAAGATATTGAATGGTGCTTGGCTGATGATACATTTTACATTGTCCAAAGTCGCCCAATCACTACTTTATATCCAATTCCTGAAGCAGCTGATCAAGAAAATCACGTGTATGTATCTGTTGGACACCAACAAATGATGACCGATGCCATGAAACCACTGGGATTGTCTTTTTTTCTGTTAACGACTAATGCACCGATGCGTACAGCCGGTGGAAGGTTGTTTGTTGATGTCACCCCTATGCTGGCTTCACCTGACAGCAGAAAAATGATGTTAGGTGCCATGGGACAGCATGATCCGCTCATGAAAGACGCACTTACAAGCATAATAGAGCGAGGAGATTTCATAAAATCTTTATCTAATGATCAAAGTTCCGGTAAAAGCAATAAAAGCGTGCCGCCTACGAAACCTAAGGTACAAATCGAAAACGACTTTACGATCGTTTCTGACTTGATCAAGAAGAATCAAGCTTCAATAGAAGAGCTAAAACAAACCATCCAAACGAAGTCAGGGTCGGAATTAGTCGATTTTATTTCAGAAGATATCGGGACATTAAAGAAGATTTTATTTGATCCACAAAGTACAGCTGTGTTTATGGCCGCTATGGATGCTTCATCATGGATTAATGAAAAAATGGAGACATGGTTAGGTGAAAAAAACGCAGCAGACGCGCTTTCTCAATCCGTCCCAAACAATATTACTTCAGAAATGGGTCTGGCGCTATTGGATGTCGCAGATGTAATTCGCCCTTATCCAGAAGTCATGCATTATTTAAAACATGTAAAAGATGATAACTTTTTAGAAAACCTGGTTAAGTTAGAAGGCGGACAGGAAACCAAAGACGCTATCTATGATTATCTCAGCAAATACGGAATGCGATGTCCCGGTGAAATCGATATTACGAGAACTCGGTGGAGCGAAAAGCCAGCTGCACTTATCCCTGTGATTCTTGGTAATATTAAAAACTTTGAGGCTAGCGCCAGCAAACAAAAATTTGAAAAAGGTTTGCAGGAAGCCTTAAAAAAAGAGAAAGAGCTATTAAGTAGATTAAAGCAATTGCCCGATGGCGAACAAAAAGCAAAAGAAACAAAAGAAAGAATTGATCTCCTCCGAAATTTTATCGGTTATCGTGAATATCCCAAATACGGGATGATTAACCGTTATTTTGTTTATAAGCAGGCTCTCCTGAAAGAAGCCGCTCTGCTAGTAAAAGCCGGCGTTATTGATGAATCAGAAGATATATACTATGTGACGTTTGAAGAACTTCAAGAAGTTGTGCGCACACATAAACTGGATTACCGAATCATCAGTAAACGAAAAGAAGAGTACAAATTATATGAAAAGCTAACGCCTCCGCGTGTGATTACGTCTCAAGGTGAAATTATTACAGGTGCGTACAAACGAGAAAACCTTCCGTCCCAAGCAATTGTAGGTTTACCAGTTTCTTCCGGAGTGATAGAAGGGCGAGCGCGCGTCATTCTAAACATGGAAAAAGCTAATCTATCAGATGGAGATATATTAGTCACTTCCTTTACCGACCCTAGCTGGACCCCGTTATTCGTAGGGATAAAGGGGCTTGTTACGGAAGTTGGGGGACTGATGACTCATGGCGCAGTCATTGCACGCGAATACGGATTGCCAGCGGTTGTCGGAGTAGAGAATGCTACTCGGCTAGTAAAAGACGGACAGCGAATTCGCGTACATGGAACAGAAGGGTATATTGAAATACTTTAAAAGCCAAAAATACTTGCAATATTTTATCTAATTAATAGATGAAGATTTGTCTAGATTTCTTTGCGCATCTTCAGTTCATACAAAAAGGCAGGCCACAATGGCCTGCCTTTTTTAAATTGGTAACAAAGTAGATTGAAACGTCAAATGCTGACTTTTTTCGTAGCTGTCTGCTGCACATGCTCCATAAACAGTTTAAACAAGTTCAGCATTGAAATATGTTCTTTTGCCATCATTTCTGGATGCCACTGGACGCCGACTACAAATTGATTTCCTTGTTTTTCAATGGCTTCAATGACTCCGTCTTTTGCCCATGCGGAAACTTCAAAGTCTGGCGCTACGTCTTTAATCGCTTGATGGTGAAATGAATTAATAAGAGCTTGATTACCGTAAAGGTCATGTAGGCGTGTTCCGTCTTTAATCATGATGGAATGAGAAGGGTCGCTTGTATTGTTGTATTGATCATGTTTGATAAATGACTCTTTAATGTCTGACATGTCTTGATAAAGCGTGCCGCCGTAAGCAACGTTTAAAATTTGTAAACCGCGGCAAATCGCTAATACCGGCTTTCCTTGATCAATCACATGCTTTAACAATAGATGTTCAGACTGATCTCGTGCTAAAAAAGGTGAACCTGTTTTGGTTGTCGGTTCTTCACCGTATAAAAGGGGATTGACGTCTTGTCCACCTGATAAAATCAACCCGTCTATACTTTCTGCCTGCGCTTTAATCATTTCTTCATCTTCTAGTACTGGCAAGATAAAAGGAACTCCGCCGCTTAGCGCTGTTGATTCGATATAGTCGTTATTCACATACGCTCGCTTATAGCCTGGAAAGCGTCCTCCTTGATCCACAATAATGCTTCCTGATATACCAATTAAAAATCCCACTGTTGTTTTCTCCTTTTTTGTTAAATTACCATTTCTTAAGATGTTTTTTTTACTACGTTGATAAAGTGTTTTCAATCGCTTGCTTTATAAGAAATAAATGGTTCTTTTATTCAACTATTATACATATATACCATATTTATTTAATAGAAAATGGTATAATAGCCTCTGTGTGTCAAAAATACTAATTGCCAAAGGTAGAAGGTAGTGCTACAATTGTTCACATTCCTACTATTCTTCTTATTATAGTCGGATTAAAATTTTATACAAGGAAATAGGAGTGATTTTAGTGAAAAGGACTTATTTACTTTTCATCTCTCTTTTAACCATTGTCCTCATGGTAGCAGGGTGCAGTGGTAACGCAAGTAAAAATACTTCAAGTGAAAAAGAAGGAAAAGAAGGCGGAACGCTAAACGTCGCGTCTCAAAGTGAGCCAGCAACGCTAGATGCTCAAATCACTGGGGACTCAGATGTGAAAGATGCAACGCGCAGTATCTATGAAGGGTTAATGATTTTAGACGACAAAGGAAATCCTAAGCCTGATTTAGCGTCTAAAGTAGATATTAGCGATGATAAAAAAACATACACGTTCCAATTAAGAAAAGGGGTTAAATTCCATAACGGTAAAGAAATGACTGCAGATGACGTTGTCGCTTCTATTAACCGCTGGATTAAGCTATCATCCCTTGGGAAAACAAACTTCTCTGGTGCTAAAATGACAAAAACCGGTGATTATACGGTAGAGCTTCATTTACCATCACCAAATGTTAACACGCTATCTTTATTAGCTGATCCAATCCCCGCAGCAGCTATTTTACCAAAAGAAGTGGTTGACAATGCATCTGATGAAGGGATCAAAGACTACATAGGAACAGGTCCATATAAAGTAAAAGAGTGGAAGAAAAATCAATATCTTTTATTAGAAAAATTTAAAGATTATTCTTCGAAAGGCCGCGAAGTTAAGAAAACTCCTCACGTCGATGAAATTAAGATTAGTTTCGTAAGCGATGAGTCAACTAGGATTTCTGGTATTACAACCGGACAATTTGACGTTGCGCTATCTGTATCAAGCGATAATGCCAAACAAGTTGAAGGCAGTCAAAATGCAAAAGTAGAAACATCACCAGGCGGATTTATGGGACTTTTCTACAACGCAGATAAAGGCGTCTTTAAAGACATCAATGCGCGAAAAGCAGTTAACGCAGCTCTTAACTCAAAAGATATCTTAGACAGTTCTTACGGAAGCTCAGATTATTACAAGCTTTCTTCATCCATTGTGAACAAAGAGTATCCAAACTACTACAGTACAGCTGGAAAAGAAGAATATAACCAGCATGATAAGAAAAAAGCAAAAGAATATTTGAAGAAATCTGGTTATAACGGAGAAGAAATTCGCTTAATGGCGTCTCGTGATTACCAAGATCAATACAATACAGCTGTTGTGGTTCAACAAGAATTAAAAGACATTGGTATGAATGTAAAATTAGAAGTATACGACTGGGCGACATTCAGCGATAAAATGAGTGATACAAACCAATGGGACATCTATCCTGTTGACTGGAATGCTCGTTCTACCATCTTCCAAGGATTCTGGACGACAAAAGGTACATCAGTTGAAAAATCAATGGACTACTTAAACAAAATTAAAGCTGCTCCTTCTGTTAAAGAAGCTCGCGGTGACATTGATGCCAGCCAGCAATACGTATGGGACGAGCTTCCGTTCACGCTTATTGGTCATAAAGTGAACATCAATGCCGTTTCTAACAATTCAAAAGGCTATGAGTATAATTTAGGTCCAATTTTCTACAATATGAGTTTAACAAAATAATATCTTATTATTCTAGTAAACAGAGGGCTTATGCTCTCTGTTTTAGAAAGGAGTTTACGATGGGAGCTTATACACTTAAGAGACTTTTTGCACTAATTCCTGTTTTATTCATTGTATCTATCGTTGTGTTTTTAATTACGCGCTTAACGCCTGGGAGTCCTGCAGCAATCATTTTAGGACAAGGCGCAAGTCCGGAACAAATTGCAGCGTTGAGCAAAGAAATGGGATTGGATGAGCCTGTTGTCAATCAATACTTTATCTGGCTATCTAACATCTTTCACGGAGATTTTGGTTATTCCTACTTTTTAAATAAACCTGTGCTCGAGGCAATTTGGGATAACGTAGGTCCTACGGTTTCTCTAGCTATACTTGCGCAAATTTTTGGCGTGGTGTTTGCTTTACTATTTGGTATATATGCAGCTAAACATAAAGGAACGATTCGTGATGAAAGCATTATGGGAGCCAGCCTTTTAGGTATCTCTATTCCTAGCTTTCTTCTCGGTTCATTCCTTATTTTGCTTTTTGCTGTACAGCTTCGAATTTTCCCTGTTTCAGGATACGTTCCGTTAAATGCCGGATTATTTGAATACTTAAAGTATTTAGTTTTACCAACGATTACGCTTGGAGCGATTCAAGCTGCCTTAATTACGCGTATGACGCGTTCATCTTTACTCGATACCATTTCTGAGAACTTTGTTAAAACGGCAAAAGCAAAAGGATTAAATGAACGCACAATTATGCTTAAACATACGCTGCGCGTGAGTTTTTTACCGATTTTAACAGTTATCGGAGAATCATTTGCGGGACTTGTGACCGGCGCGGCAGTAACAGAATCATTATTTAACATCCCGGGATTAGGTCAGCTGATTGTTTCATCAATTGAACGCCGTGATTACGCGCTTATTCAAGGAGCTGTACTTTTAATTACAGTTGCTTATGTGGTCATCAATTTAGTTGTTGATTTGCTGTATGCCGTGATCGATCCGCGTGTACGCAATTCTTATCATGATTAAAGGAGGGTGATGAATGTGAACGCACAACAAAATACAGAGACCATTTCAGTAACTTCAAAGAAAAAAAGAAACCCAGCGGCAGCGCGTTTCTTCTCAAATCGTTTGCTAGTAAGAGGAGCGATACTTATTCTATTATCTATTTTGATTGCTGTTTTTGCTCCGCTCATTTCTCCTTTTGGCAGTTTACAAATCGACCCTGCAAATCGATTAGCACCGCCGTCAAGCACGCACTGGTTTGGAACGGATAACTTTGGGCGAGATGTATTTAGTCGGACAATGTACGGTGTCAGAATATCGTTAATGATTGGAGCCGCAGTAACAATTATTGCTACTGTACTTGGTTTAATCGTTGGACTTTTATCTTCTTATTATAAAATTCTTGATTATATTTTAATGAGAATTTGTGACGGCTTGTTTGCTTTCCCGTCTATTTTACTAGCAATTGCCATCATGTCTGCTTTAGGACCTAAAACAAGCAATGTTATTATCGCACTGAGCCTTGTATTTATTCCTTCGATTGCGAGAATTGTTCGTTCAGCTGCGCTTGTTGTAAAAGAAAAAACATTTATTGAAGCGCTAAAAGCTCAAGGAGCAAGCTCACTTCGAATCATTTGTTTTCATATGGCACCAAACGTCTTATCGCCTTTAATCGTTCAAGTAACATACGTGTTTGCCGTGACGATTTTAACAGAGGCTTCGCTAAGCTTTTTAGGAGCCGGAATTCCTGCGCCAACACCAAGCTTAGGAAATATGCTGTATGACGGAAAGCTTGCGATTTACAACGCGTGGTGGATGACCGTGTTTCCGGGTGTATTTATCATTTTAATTGTACTTGGCCTTAATTTATTTGGTGACGGTCTGCGCGATTGGTTAAATCCGAAAAACGTAATGCTGAAGAAAAGGAGGAAAAAACGTTGAGTAACGCCCTTTTAAAATTAGAAGACTTACAAGTAACTTTTACAACGTATAGCGGAGAAGTAACGGCTGTTGACAATGTATCTCTTCAATTAAATAAAGGAGAAGTATTGGGCATTGTCGGTGAATCCGGATCTGGAAAAAGCGTAACGTCCGAATCTATTCTTCAGCTATTAGATGAAGACCTAACAAGCTACGATGGTAAGATTTTGTTTGAAGGAAAAAACTTATTAGACATGTCTTCAAAGCAAATTCAAAAGCTAAGAGGAAACGAAATCTCAATGATTTTCCAGGATCCCATGTCGTCATTAAATCCCGTTATGCCAATTGGAAAACAAATTGCTGAAGTGATTCGTCTGCATCAAAAAGTCTCTAAAAAAGAAGCGCAAAAGAAAGTCGTAGAGCTTTTGAGACTAACTGGCATTCCGTCTCCAGAACAGCGAGCAAAAGAGTATCCGCATGAAATCTCGGGAGGAATGAGGCAGCGCATTATGATTGCGATGGCTTTAGCCTGTGAGCCGAAGCTTCTTATTGCCGACGAGCCAACAACGGCTTTAGACGTAACCATTCAAGCGCAAATCCTTGACCTTATGATGGATTTAAAAGACAAGCTCAACATGGGCGTGCTGTTCATCACCCATGACTTAGGAGTTGTCGCTAATATTTGTACAAAAGTAGCCGTGATGTATTTAGGACAAGTGATGGAAGAAACGGACGTTAAAACGCTGTTTTCAAAGCCGCTTCATCCTTATACAATGGGCTTAATTAAGTCGGTTCCTCACTTAGATGGCGACCGAACAAAAGAGCTTTCGTCCATTCCAGGAACGGTTCCGCCGCTTTCAAACGTGCCAGACGGCTGTCGTTTTGCACCAAGATGCCCGTTTGCAACGGAAAAATGCCATAAAGAAGTACCTGTTTTAGAGCATGCCGATGATACGCATCGCGTTCGATGCTGGCACTATGAAAAAATTCAAGAAGGAGAGGTTGCGTATGTCTAGTGAAGCAAAGCAGCAAAGCGCCAAGCCCTTGCTTGAAGTTCGCAACCTGCAAAAATACTATCCGGTTCGTTCAGCTTTAGGAAAAGCAAAAGGCCAAATTAAAGCGGTTCAAGATTTATCTTTTGATATTTATGAAGGCGAAACTTACGGATTAGTAGGTGAATCTGGCTGCGGAAAAAGTACAGCAGGTCGCACACTTTTAAAATTAGTAGAACCAACGGGCGGGGAAGCACAGTTTAATGGAGAAAGTATTTTCGAATCTAAAGCATCACGCTTACGGACGATTCGTAAAGATTTGCAAATGATTTTCCAAGATCCGCATACTTCCCTTAACCCAAGGAAAAAAATTGGGGCTTCCATTCAAGAAACATTAACAATTCATAATGTAGGCGCCAAAAGCGAACGAAAGCAGCTTGTCATTGAATTATTAAAAAAGCTTGGGTTTAACGAAGAAGATTACAACCGCTATCCGCACGAATTTTCAGGCGGCCAGCGTCAGCGCATAGGGATTGCGCGTTCGTTGATTTTAAACCCGAAGCTTATCATTTGTGATGAGCCGGTTTCAGCACTGGACGTATCTATTCAAGCACAAATCTTAAACTTGCTGCGCAGTTTGCAAAGAGAAATGAAGCTTTCATATCTCTTTATCTCCCACGATTTAAGCGTTGTAAGACATATTGCAGACCGCGTTGGCGTAATGTATTTAGGCAGATTAGTAGAAGAAGGGCCAACAGATGAGATTTTTTCAAATCCTCGTCATCCTTATACAAAACTTCTTTTATCCTCTGTTCCGGCGATTCATGAACATGAAAAACGCGAAAAAATCGAGGTTAAAGGTGAAATTCCTTCTCCTCTTAATCCACCTTCAGGCTGTGCGTTTCATAAAAGATGCCCGTTCGCATTTGACCGCTGCATGAAAGAAACACCTGAAGATACAGTGATTGATAGCAAGCATAAAGTAAAATGTCATCTATATAGTTAAGGTGAAAATCTGTAGCGATAGAGAAAACAAACATATTGATGCAGCAGCATAATTGAATGAATAGAAATGAAAAAGTCACTAGTACATCTAGTGGCTTTTTTCTTTGAAAACATCGGGTTCCAAGGGTAGTGAAAAGTCATTATTTAGCATATTAGATTCATTTTTATATAAAAGATATGAATAACCCTTACTAACCTACCTATCCTAATATATGGAGATATGAAAACAAAACGTGTTATGATGGTATCGGTGATAATTATGGGTAAAAAAGCAGACAAAACGAACGTAATGCGAATTTTAGATCAGAAAAAAATTGAGTACAATTATTATTCTTATGAAACTAAAAATCTGAGTGGAGTACAGGTAGCTACTTCGCTCGGAGAGGATCTTGCTAAAGTCTTCAAGACACTTGTGACCGTTGGAAAATCAAAAGAACATTATGTCTTCATGGTACCGGTTGAAAAGGAGCTTGATTTAAAGAAAGCGGCAAAAGCGGCTGGTGAAAAGTCCTTAGAAATGATTCCTCAAAAAGAGCTGTTGCCTCTGACAGGATATGTTCACGGAGGGTGTTCTCCTATCGGGATGAAAAAGCAGTTCACAACCTTCATTGACTCTACGGCAGAAGACTGTGAAACGATTTACTTTTCAGGCGGGCGTGTAGGTCATCAGATACAGCTACCACTAAGTGACTTATCAAAAGTAATTCGTATACGTCCGGCAGACATCACAAAAGATAGTTAAAATGTAGTTCCCTTGAGCGAAACGCACTTAGACATAAGCGTTTCGCTTTTTTAGTTGGTTTAATAACTGTTGGAATAACAAAAACAAAAGTAAAAAGACAGAAAAAATGATATTATATAGTTAATATATGGAAACTTTATAAAAAGGATAGGAGGAGGACAAAAATGATTAAATCAATTATTGGTGGGTTCATTTTATCTTTTATACTTTTAGTAGCATGTACAATAGCTAACGTAAATTCAGAAACAGTACTTTTCACCGCTTTCATTATATTAGTGGGGCTAGCTCTTATCATATCTGGAGCAGCTGTAAGCGGTGATCGAATGAGAGCTAACCTTTCCACAGAATCAAAAGCAGACAAGAAGTGGAGAATAACAAATTCTATAAACCTTATGTTAGCTGCCGCTCCAGTTCTCGGGGTATTTCTTCTCATTCATTACTTTGTATAGTTTATTCTTCGACATGTAAGAGCAACCCGCAAGGTCCTAAAAAACAAACTAATTATTCATAAGATAATAGCGAAAAGAGGTGCTAGGATGAAAGAAATCACTTCAACTATGGTGAACCCGACAATAAAAAAGCTGTTATCTTATGCAACTTTAGAAGAGAAGGTTGATGGAGAGTATAAAAAATACACGTGTTTGCCAAGTCGGAAATTATATAGTATTGAAGTAAATGGAGACACAGTTAGCTGTATAGGAGTTAAATTTCTTAACGCCAAGGAAGCTGTTATAAAACATATAGCTGTTTTACCAAAAGAGAGAGGGAAAGGAATAGGAAGCAGCATGATTCGCTTTCTTTGTAAGAACTATGATATACATTCTATTTTTGCTGAGACAGATAAAGAGGCAGTAAACTTTTATTCTAAGTTTGGCTTCCAAATAACAAGTTTAGGTGAAAAATATCCCGGAGTGGAGCGCTTTTTGTGTGAATTTAAAGTTAAATGAGATAAATTTTGGATTGCAAGAAAAAGAGAGCTGCAAGATGACCAATAACGAAAGCAAATAAAAGGCATTCAAAATATGATATAATACATTTAGCAGCTCCTTATATTTATAGGGCTAAAATTACATACAACTTAACATCAAAGAAGCTAAAGGCCGAGAGTAAAAGAATATTAATTACCGAACAAATATGTTTTGTTTGCGATAACAAAAAGCCTCTAGAAAGAGGCTTTTCTTTATAAAAAAGATTGACAGAATATTTCAATATCATTTTATTTTGGTTCTTGAAATTCCAATACCTTAAGAAATACATAATAATAAAAGACATTTTTCATCTACTTAACTAAAGGTTTTTTAAAAGGAGACAGCTATATCTTATGTATGTTACACTCCGCCCGTTTTGTTTTATTTTATCTATTATCTTATTTCTAGCTTATCTTCCGGTTTCTGTAAAAGCAGAAACTGTACCCAATAAAAAAGCAAATTACGCAGCCGAAAAAAATACATACCGCATTGCTGGAGAAAAACATCTTGCGCCTTTTTCTTACGTGAACGATGAAGGAGTATTTACTGGTTTTAGTATTGATATGCTCAATCAAATAGCGAAAGAAGAGAATGTGAAATTTACATATATTCCAATGGATCTTTATCAAGCAACAAAAGCACTGCAAGAAGGTAAAATTGATGCCATTATGGGCTTGGAGTATTCGGCTAATCAAAATCAAGTGTTTAAGTTTTCCGATCCATATTTTACGATGGCAGATGCCGTAGTCATTCCAAACTCATTAAAATCCTCGGTTACATCTTTAACCGATTTACGAGGCAAAACAGTTGCCATGCGGGAAGATAAAATCTCCTTTGAACTGCTGATGAATGTAAGAAACATAGAGTTTCAAGTGGCTTTAAATCCAGAGGATGCGCTCAATCTCCTGTTTTTAAATCGGGCTGATGCTTTTTTTTCAAACAAGTGGACCGCGGAATTTTATCTTGAGAAATCAAAGAAAAAAGGACAGTACACTATACTCGATAATGTAGGAATACCTTCAGAGTTTGCGGTTGCAACTCGACCTGAAAACGCAAAATTTTTATCGATCATTAACCGTTCAATTTCACGTATGCAGGCGGATGGAACATATCAAGAACTATATAGAAAATGGTTTGTTTCTTCTTCAGAAGAACGCCTAAAAGAATTGCGCAATTGGATTGTTTTTCTTCTTATTATAGTTGTCTTAACACTAGGTAGTTTATTTACCATATATCTTTGGAACAAGCGATTAAAAAAAGAAGTGAAAAAACGTACATCGGCGCTTGCTGATGCAAATCAAAAGCTGCAGATTCAGCAAAAAGCAATTTCACAGGCGCATGCATTTCAGACACAAGTTATTAACCATATGTATTACGGAATTCTCACATTTGATCAATCGCTAAACCTTACAACTATCAATCAGCGGGCAAAAGAAATTCTTCTCATAGAGGATAAAACATTTCAATCTAGTCATATTCATCAACATCCGCTTATCCAGCAAATTTTTAAAACGTATAATACGATAAAGCAATCGCAAATGGCATTGCCATTTACAAAAGAAATTCAGCACAAACAAAATGGAGAAGTCTATTTTGTATTGTATCGAGTAATTCCGCTTTATGAAGATACAACTAAAATGAACGGTTATTTACTGACACTAGCCGATCGTTCTGAAGAAAGACTGCTTGAGAAGAAGTTAGCAACTCAAGAGAAAATGCGTGCGTTAGGTCAGCTGGTCGCAGGTGTAGCACACGAAATTCGTAATCCGCTTACATCCGTAAAAACGTTTATTGATTTGCTGCCAAATAAATATGAAAATCCAGAGTTTCGAAAAGAACTGTCCAAGCACGTTCCAGAAGCACTGAGAAGAATGAATCGTATTGTTGAAAGTTTAGTAGATTATGCACGGCCTAAATACCCTCAGAAAATAGCTTTTGACGTAGAAACATTTATAAACTCTGTAGCGGTTATTATTAGCCCTACGTTAAAAAAGAAAGCGGTTCACTTATCTCTTGATATTGAACCGGGTATGCGTCTTTACAGTGATCCTGATCAAATTAAACAAATTATGCTAAACCTGATGTTAAATGCGCTGGACGCGATGGAAAGCAGTCCTCGTAAGGAGCTCTCTATCAGGGCTGTAACAGAAAATGGATTGGGTTTTATTAATGTTAGTGATACAGGAAAAGGCATAGATGAAAAAGACGTCCCACATATTATGGAACCTTTCTATACAACAAAAAAGCAGGGAGTGGGTCTTGGTTTATCACTATGCTATCAGTGGATAGAAGAGAATAATGGAGAAATTACGATGCAAACAAAAAAAGGAAATGGTACAACATTTACGATTGTCTTGCCTGTTACGAAAGAAAAAGGAGGCCATTCATATGAAACCGACTGTTCTCATTCTCGATGACGAACCTGCTATTGGTTCATCTCTTCGTTTTGCTCTAGAAACAAACTACGAAGTGACCAATCTTACAGAAGTACCGGAAGCTTATCAATTTTTACGCAGTCAGCCTGTCCACGTTGTTTTGCTGGATTGGCGACTCGGCGAATATAATGGGCTTGAAGTGCTAAGTAAAATTAAAGACATTCAGCCTCAAACATCCATTATTATGATGACGGCTTACGGGACGATTGAATCGTCTATAGAAGCTATTAAAAGAGGAGCTTACCATTACATTACAAAACCTCTTGATATTGAAGAGCTTCATATATTAATTAAAAAAACGCTTGAACACCAGGAGCTTCATGATAAAGTTCGTGAATTAAGCGAAACGATTGAGAAAATAAAAGGCTACGATCAAATGATTGGTGAAAGTGCAGCTATGAAACAAGTTTTTTCGATTATTAATAGAGTAAAAGACATTGATTCGAACGTGCTTATATTCGGTGAAAGCGGTACCGGAAAAGAGCTAGTAGCGCGAGGGATTCACCGGCAGGGAAAGCGAGCAAACGGACCGTTTATTTCAGTTAACTGTGCGGCTATTCCAGAGACTTTACTTGAAAGTGAACTTTTTGGTTTTGTAAAAGGCGCCTTTACAGGAGCTACTCGCAATCAAAACGGGAAAGTAGCCGCAGCTGATGGAGGAACTCTTTTTTTAGATGAAATTGGTGAGATGCCTCCGTCGTTGCAAGCAAAAATGCTTCGATTTTTACAAGAAAAAGAAATAACGCCTCTTGGCTCATCGGAAACAAGAAAAGTAGATGTTCGGATTGTGAGTGCCACTAATAAAGAATTAAATCGTATGGTAAAAGAAAATGGCTTTCGCGAAGACTTATATTTCCGCTTGAATGTCATCCCTGTCACACTACCGCCATTACGGGAACGGAAGGAAGATATAGCGCTGCTTATTCCATACTTTTTGCAAAAATACTCAGAAGAAATGGAGAAACCGCTTTGTGTGCTGTCTTCAAATGCATATAAAAAGCTTTTAACGTATGATTACCCTGGAAATATAAGACAGATAGGAAACATTCTTGAATATGCCGTTGCTATGACCAAAGATGGAACGATTATGGAAAAAGATTTACCTATAACTGTTCAACACGAACAAGAGATTTCTTTGTCACGCTATGAGAATGAGCATTTCACCGAAGAAACAAAATTAATTAATATTCCAATTAACTACACGATGAAAGAAGCAGAACAGCTAATTATCGAATCAGTCCTTGAAGAGTGTGGAGGCAACCGCAGAAAAACAGCTCAGGCACTCGGTATCAGTGAACGAAGTATCCGTAACAAACTTCATCTTTACCGCACAATTCAACAAAAGGAGGCAAAAAATGCCGAGTAGGAACATATTTCCGTTTCTACCCGGCATTTTTTGCCGGGTTCTTGTCAGTTCCTCTGCCATTTAAGCGTTTTTTTGTTGGCACGAAAATTGCAACATATTATTGTAAGCGCCCACATTAAAGAAAATAGAGGTGAATAAATGAAAAGATATATAGGGGTGGCGCTCGTTTTCTGTTTACTATTTATCATAGCCGTCTTAAATAGAGATTTACTAACTATTCATAAGGAAAAAGAAAACAGCACTGACTCTAGCGCAAAGGCTAGTGAAGGGTTTGACGACAAACCGCTTACTATTGTAACAGGAGGACCAACAGGTGTTTACTTTCAGTTAGGCAATGCTCTAGCCAGAGTTTATGGAGAAAAGCTAGGAATCCAAGCCAGCGTAGAGACAACGGACGCTTCTGTAGAAAATATTAGTAAAATTGCGCAAAAAAAAGCCGAGCTCGGCTTTTCGATGGCAGATATGCTGGCAAGTTCTCGGGGAAAAGAAAAAGCCGTAATTAATAAGAAAGATTTATCCAATGTAAGAGCAGTAGCTTCTTTATATCCAAACTATATGCAAATTGTAGCTCTGAAGTCGGCTAGAATTCATACGCTTCAAGATTTAAAAGGGAAAAACGTGGTAGTAGGAGCGCTTGGCAGTGGTACAGAGGTATTGGCTATGAGAATTCTAAACAGCATGGACATCAGCACTCAGGATTTTCATGCACGGTTTCTACCTTTTTCTGAAGGGATTGAAGGAATTAAAAATGGAACCGCAGATGCAGCTTTTCTTTCTTCTGGATATCCTAACTCAGGAATTACAGAGTTAGCCTCAACGAACGAAATTGAACTGATTTCAGTGCCTGAAGAAGTGACAGAAAAATTAAAAAAATCATACCCGCCACTAGGGAGTGGGATGATTCCGGCTGATACATATAAGGATGTCAACACAGAAACAAAAACAGTCATGGTTAAAAACCTTTTGATTACTAATAAAGATATGCCCCCAAAAAAAGTATATGAACTGACAAAAGCTTTGTTTGAAAACGTAGAAGAGCTTGAGCAAACAAATAGCTCTGCTGAAAAAATAACGTTAGCAAAAGCGGTAGAACAACTTCCTTTACCACTGCACCCGGGTGCAAAAAAGTATTATGAAGAAAAAGGCATTATAAAATAAACTAAATCTTTATCTATAAAGTTGTACAGAAGAAAACACTACTTAAAGAAAAGAGGGATTAATTATGGCTCATACTAGTGAAGCTGCAAACAACAGGCGTGTTACAAGTAATATTTTTAAAGGGTCTGTTGGAAATTTAATTGAATGGTACGATTGGTACGTTTACTCTGCTTTTGCCGTCTATTTTTCATCGCAATTTTTCCCAGAAGGCGATCCAACAAGTCAGCTGCTTAACACAGCCGCAATCTTCGCTGTTGGTTTCTTAATGCGTCCAATCGGTAGTTTGCTAATGGGACGCTATGCCGATCGATATGGTCGCCGTGCTGCGCTTACCTTATCTATTACCATCATGGCGAGCGGTTCTTTGATTATCGCTTGTACCCCTAGCTATGGCACAATAGGGTTATTATCTCCTATTATTCTAGTACTCGCACGTTTGCTTCAAGGAATCTCCTTAGGGGGAGAATACGGAACGTCTGCAACTTATCTTTCTGAAATGGCAAGCAGCGGGCGAAGAGGATTTTATTCAAGCTTTCAGTATGTAACGCTTGTTGCTGGTCAGCTGGTAGCATTAGGTGTTCAAATTATTCTGCAAAACGTTCTTAGTGAAGCAGATATGATTTCATGGGGCTGGCGTATTCCTTTTGTTATTGGAGCCATCGGCGCGCTAAGCGTTTTATGGCTGCGACGTACGATGGATGAGTCAGAGCAATTTTCTAAAATGGACTCTGAAAGCCGTGAAAATGCAGGGACTATTAAAGCACTTATGAAGCACCCTAAAGCAGTGTTGACCGTTATTGGTTTAACATTAGGAGGAACGGTTGCATTTTATACGTATACAACGTATCTACAAAAATTTATGGTAAACAGTGTAGGGCTGGATAAAGGGGTCGTAAGCTGGATTAACTTCTGTGCGCTGCTTGTATTTGTTGTCATTCAGCCAATAGCAGGGATGCTATCTGATAAAATTGGACGCAGACCTCTGTTAATGAGCTTTGGTATTTTGGGAACATTGCTGACTGTACCGCTGTTTCTTTTTATGAAACAAGCACATAACCCAGTCATGGCCTTTCTATTAATGACAGTTGGACTTATCATTGTAACCGGTTATACATCTATTAACGCAATTGTAAAAGCTGAGCTTTTCCCAACGGAGATTCGAGCTCTTGGTGTAGGATTACCGTACGGACTTACAGTTGCCATATTTGGAGGGACAGCAGAATTCATCGCACTATGGCTAAAAAGTATCGGCCATGAATCAATTTTCTTTTTCTATGTAGCAGGGTGTATTGCCATCAGCTTTCTTGTTTATTGGCGTATGGGAGAATCCTCTAAAGATTCATATATAGAATCTGAGCTGAAGACAGATGACAAAGATGACAACGTCCCGCCAAGTAATCTCAGCTTTTAATTTTTGTTAAAGAAATAGTCGTTTGATAACATAAAAAAGGACGGGCTTTTACAGCCAGTCCTTTTCTAGTATTCCGTGCGTATACATGTATTAAACGTACTAAGTGACTGTTCTTGCTATAAAATTCTTTTTTCTATAGTTTTGCATTATGAATTTGTACACTATTTAGTGATAATAAGTCCTCGTATAATCTCATTCCAGTAATGTTTAAAACTAGGCTTTGCTTTCGTCATTATGAACACTCCCTTTAAAATTTTCCTGATTGGCTAGTTGTTATACTAAGTTTAATAAAATCACCTAAAGTTGTTATCCAACGCAGAGCGTAACTTAGTATATGAATTTGTACGACTAAAGCATGAAGAGGAAAATAATTAAAGGCATATAAAAAAGATCAGCGCCATAATAAAAGGATTATTTTGTGATATAACGAAATAGAGAGTATACATCAGAAATAGAGAGAGGGTAAACTTCGTGAATACTTTATGTTCCTTTTTTATGAATCCAGTTTTAAGCGCTTCAACTTTTTTAATAGAATTACAGAGTGCGTTCTTTCGCCCTATTTGGAAAGAGTATAATTATGATGATTATTTTACCTACAAGGTATATGTTCCAAGTACATATACTGGATTAAGTAAAGTACCATTAATCGTTATGCTTCATGGATGTCAACAAGATGCAGATGATTTTGCTGCGGGTACGGAAATGAATAAGCTAGCGGAAGAAAAAGGTTTTATTGTTCTCTATCCTCAAATGAATTACTTTGCTAATTCCAACGGGTGCTGGAATTGGTTTTATGAGTATAACCAGTTTCGCGGTAATGGAGAGCCAGACATAATAAAAGATATGATTGATCACATAACCACTAAATATGCGATTGATTCTACTAATATCTACCTTGCTGGCATGTCAGCTGGAGGCTTTATGGCGAATGTGATGGCTATTGCTTATCCTGATATATTTAAAGCGGTAGGCATTCATTCAGCAGGCAGTAATGCGTATGCTGTAGACCTCATAACAGCCGGAGAAGTTATGCTATATGGATCTCTAAATCCTGAATTTGACGGTGATGAAGCTTATAAGAAAATGGGACCTTACGCACGGCCTGTTCCCATCATTACGTTTCATGGCCAATCAGATACAACAGTTAATCCAATTAATGCGTCTACATTAATTCAGCAGTGGATTTATACATATAAGTATTTCGGTATCGACCTACATGAAAATGCTGCTTCTTACACTTCAAGGGAAAACGAAAATCATTATAGTTACATAACTTATGACTACGTAGATGCAGAAAATAAAATCTGGATGAAAAAAATTATGGTAGAGGATATGGGGCATGCGTGGTCAGGAGGAAATGACACTGGATCAGATACTGATTCAAAAGGTCCTAATGCTTCAAAAATGATGTGGGATTTTTTTGAAGCACAGAATGATTAAATAAAATATGAACGAGCGATCAAGATGTACTACTAAATAACATCAGCCTTCATTTTTTTGAAACAAATAATTGTCGATCAACAGTAAAAAAGGATCTTATCGAAAGATCCTTTTTCTGTTATCAACCAACATTTCTTAACAAGTAGCTTCAAACCGATTTAACAATACATCTAGATCCTGACTGATTTTAATCGTATTACTACTTGTAAACCCTTCTTCTAGGGCAATCATCATCATCATTTTTCGTATAAATTCTATCTTTATCAGCAGTAGCCTACATTTGAAACACATTAAGTTTCCTCCACTTGCCACGTCATTTTAAAGGTTTAAATTATTGAATTTTTTATGTAAAAACGGTTCAAATCTAAAAATAGAACCTAAAAAATATAGTAACAAATAGATAGTGTCGAAGTCTGTCGTATTTTGAATTCAGATATTTTCATTTAAAAAGAATTAACTCTTAAACGTTTTGCTGGAAGCTTCGCTCTGTCTTAATTATGATTGTTCCACCGGTTGTAAATAACTGACGGAGTAACAGAGCTTACTCTGTTTTTTGGATATAGGCATAATCAGATTACATTTAGGGATGTTAACATAAGATTGGACTTATTTAAGTTAGTCAACTTTAAACAAAAACATATCTTTTTTTCATTTATTGGTTTCTGTTTAACTATTTATGGCTATCAGGCACTGACAAATAAAGATAAATGATAGGTGAGGGCCGTTTCTAACCGCTATAGACTTTGTAAAAAGCGCAACAAAAAAGCGTCTGTTAAGACGCTTTATATATAATACATATACTGCTCTTCTTTATTGGCATTTGTTGTTTCATGGATTATTTCTTCCGGGATATTGGACGTCCGGTTAGTAAAAAGCATAAACAACGCAATAATTGATGCCACAAAACCTAAAGTAACAATCACAATAAATCCCTCCCTTTAGAATATATATTCTACTTTCATCTTCATTTTCCTATATTTATTTTATACCCTTATTTTATTTTCTCAACACATAGAATAAAAAGAGTGTATGCATCGCCTGAATAACCATCCAAAGTAAATACAATCAAGGTAGCTTAAAACAGACATTTCACTTAAAAAAGTAGGAAACCATAAAGATTTCTTCGTATTCGGGGCATGAATCATTAAAATTATTAATCATTAAGATAACTTATTTATATTGTACGAATGAAAGAAATTTATATATATTAAAAATACGAAATATTCATTAAATTATACGAGGGTTTGTTTCAAGTTAAAAAGAAAAAAGCTGCTGCTTTAAAGGCAACAAGTAAGCACTATAAGATTAAGGAGTTACACGGAATATAAAAGTTATAGAAATGAATACAAGTAGAATTCTTTTTGCTCAAATATTCACATAGTTTTCATTCGTAAAAAAGACTGAAAATTTTGATAATAAATTTCACTTTTATTAAGGGGGACTTTTTATGACAACAACGGTTTTAAATGTATCAACTTATTCTTTTTATCTTAACGGTGAGTGGAAAGAAAGCAAATCAGGGCAGACGATCGATATTGTTTCTCCATACCGTCATGATGTGATTGGAAAAGTGCAGGCTATCACAAAAGAAGAAGTCGATGAAGCGGTACATGCCGCGCAAAAAGCTCAGAAGGGGTGGGCGGAAACTTCTCTGCAAGACCGTGCCAAATATTTATATAAGTGGGCAGATGAGCTGGTAAAAATGCAGAGTGAAATTGCCGAAATTATTATGAAAGAAGTTGGAAAAAGCTTAAAAGATGCAAGGAATGAAGTCGTACGCACGGCAGACTTCATTCGCTATACAGTTGAA
Source organism: Priestia sp. 179-F W1.4 NHS (assembly GCF_045369295.1). Taxonomy (NCBI): domain Bacteria; kingdom Bacillati; phylum Bacillota; class Bacilli; order Caryophanales; family Bacillaceae; genus Priestia; species Priestia sp. 179-F W1.4 NHS. The sequence goes on from NZ_JBIQFF010000003.1 coordinate 25,278, forward strand.
GAAGCTCTTCATATGAACGGAGAAAGCATGAAAGGAGATAGCTTTCCTGGAGGTTCTAAGTCAAAGGTTGCGATTGTTGAACGCGTGCCTTTAGGCGTGGTACTCGCGATTCCTCCTTTTAACTATCCGGTAAATTTGTCTGCTGCTAAGCTTGCGCCTGCTCTTATTTCAGGAAATGCAGTTATCTTCAAACCCGCAACGCAAGGAGCGATCAGCGGTATTAAGATGATTGAAGCTCTTGATCAAGCAGGGATTCCACAAGGACTTGTAAACGTCGTAACGGGCCGCGGATCTGTAATTGGTGATTACTTGGTTGAACATAAAGGCATTAACATGATTTCGTTTACCGGAGGAACAAATACGGGTACTCAGTTAGCTAAAAAGGCAGGCATGATTCCTCTTGTACTAGAACTTGGAGGAAAAGACCCGGGTATTGTATGTGAAGATGCAGATTTACAGGAAGCAGCAAAACATATTATAAGCGGAGCATTTTCTTATTCGGGTCAGCGCTGTACAGCTATTAAACGTGTACTTGTACATGAAAAAGTGGCAAACGAGCTGGTCGACATCCTAAAAGAAGAAGTACATAAACTATCAGTGGGTTCTCCTGAAGATGGATGTACAATCGTTCCATTAATTGATAGTAAGGCAGCGGACTTTATTCAAATTTTAACTGCAGACGCGCTCGGAAAAGGTGCAGAAGTTGTGACTGGGAACAAGCGTGAAGGCAACCTTATCTATCCTACTCTTTTAGATAACGTGAATGATACTATGCGTGTAGCATGGGAAGAACCATTTGGTCCTGTGTTACCAATTATCCGCGTCGCTTCTGACCAAGAAGCCATTGACATCGCAAACGAATCAGAATTTGGCTTACAAGCAAGCGTTTTTACAAAAGATATTAATAAAGCCTTCTCAATTGCAAATAAAATGGAAGTCGGTTCCGTTCAAATCAACGGCCGCACAGAACGCGGCCCTGATCATTTTCCTTTTATCGGCGTAAAAGGATCCGGTATGGGCGCTCAAGGCATTCGTAAAAGCATTGAATCCATGACTCGTGAAAAAGTAACGGTATTAAATCTTCAATGATTGAATTCCATGAGCTATCCAAATCGAGTCAGTAAAATGTAGAGAATCTCATGGAAAAAAGCCTGTGCTCCAAAAAGCACAGGCTTTTAAACGTCTTATTTACCTATCACTCGATTCCATCTTTATAGTTCTTATGCCAGTTTTTATCACCTTTGTGCTCGATATCTTCAACGGTTTTTTCGAGCTCTGACATAATGAGTGTTTTTACTTCATAGATGGTATCAAAAAAAGCTTTCTCTTCATCCGGATTGGGCTTTATTTTGGCTGCTGCCGAAATATCAACATATCTGCGATGTTCAGTTGTTAATTTATCAAGCGCATCAAAAATATGAGAGGTCAGAACAGCAACCTCTTTATGATTATCAGGCAGCTTTTCTTTTAATGTTTCAATTCTTTTATCCATGTTAAAGTCCCCCTATAACGTGTTGTATTTATGTAACTTTCCCACTAATAAAAATGAATAACCTTAAATAGCAAAAATTCATGGGAATTAGCACGTGAAACAAAAGTATACTACAGGATATCATGTTAAAGTGAAAAATTGGTGAAATGAGTGGGTATATTTTCAATATAGAGAAGTCTGTACTAATAAAAGAAGAGGTCGTTTAGCAGGTAACCTTTGTCCGTGTTTTCAAGCCTTGCCTATATTTAACTGACATAAAGCTTTTTTTAAAACATTTGTAAGTTGATTGATTTTGCATCAAAAGAATTTTTTGGTATATTATAGATGTGTTTAAAAATGCAACAGAAGGTGATTGAATGAAAGTACTGGCTATCGCTCCTTATAACGGTTTAAAAGAGCTAATGATTACCCTAGGAGAAAAAGAAGAGTTCGAGTTGCAAGTAGAGATAGGTGATTTAGAAGAAGGCCTGACTCTTGCTAAAGATGCAATACATAATGGCATAGATATCATCATCAGTCGAGGAGGAACGGCGGAACTCATCCAAAGAGAGTTGACTATCCCGGTTGTTGAAATTGAAGTTTCTGGTTACGATATGCTTCGCGTGCTGACGCTTGCTAAGGGTTACCCAGGAAAAAAAGCAATTGTTGGGTTCTCTCCTATTTCAGAAGGAGCTTCTACAATTTGTGAAATACTAGATATCAATATGTCTGCATACAAAGTCAAAAGCGAGAAAGAAATCGAGCCTATTTTAGTTCAATTACAGCAAGATGGATATACAAATATTATTGGAGATGCCATTACGGTAAAAATAGCTGAAAAGCTTGGACTCAATGGCATATTGCTGACTTCTGGAAAAGAAAGTGTTTTAAAATCTTTTCAAAATGCAAAGAAAATATATGGATTTCTTTCGTCTTTCAAAAAAAATTACTTGATGTCTTATGATATTATTCAAAATGAAATGGAAGGAATTGTTGTATACAATTCAACGTCTCAAGCTATTTTTTCTAATCCTTATTTTAATACGAATTTTAGTGACAGCTTTAAACAAAACCTCAATGTAGAAGAGGCTGTAAAGACTGTATGTAACACAGGTTCATTTGAAACAGTTTTTAGTAGGGATGATGACTTTTGGACCGTAAAAGGATATCCTCTGGAAACCTCACATTCAAAATTGATTGTGTTTCGCATTAATCAATATAAGTCCAATGAAAATCAAGGTATAGATGGAATCTCAATTGTGTCTTTAAAAAACGAAGCAAGCTCTGCAAGTAACCTTACTACTGTCGTCACAAAAAATGAGAGAATGCAAGGTGTTTTAAAAGCTGCAACTATTTATGCTAATACGGAAGAACCTGTATGGATTAGCGGTGAAGAAGGAACTGGAAAAGAACGACTAGCAAAGCTTATTCATGTTAATAGTGAAAGACGTGAATATCCACTGCTTATTATAGATTGTGAAGTCCTCTCAAAAGCACAGTGGGCGCGCCTCCTAGACAAGAGTTCTTGTGATAATTTATTAGCCCATAATCCACATGGAAGCGTTATTTTAAACAATATAGATTTTTTAGAATTGGATACTCAAAAACAATTAACAAGTTACTTGAAAAAGAATTCAACTACGTGCCGTTTTATAACTTTATCGCGTAAAAGTATCAAATACTTAACTGAAACACAGCGTTTTGATCAAGAGTTGTATTATTTATTAGCTAGTTTAACCTTGGATCTTCCTTCATTAACAGAAAGAAAAGAAGATATCGAAAGCTTAGCTCTTTTCTTTATCGGAGAATACAATATAAAATTCGGCAAGCAAATCGTAGGGATACGTAGCGATGCAAACGAAAACTTAAAGAATTTTGAATGGACTGGTAATATAAAGCAGCTAAAACAGATCATTAAAAAGAGTGTACTATTAGCTGAAGGGGCTTTTTTAGAGCTTCATGATTTAAAGAAAGTAATAAGTACCATTCGCGTTACAAGTGACAATCAGGAAATTGATTTAAACGGAACGTTAGAAGAAATCGAACGAAAAATCATAAAAAGAATATGGTTAGAAGAGGGTATGAATCAAACAAAGACAGCTGAAAGGTTAGGTATAAATCGAACCACTCTGTGGCGGAAACTAAAATAAAATTTCCTATATGTATTCTATTGAGTCAAATTTAAAAACCACTTTATCTATAAGTTAGTAAAGATAAAGTGGTTTTTGTTGTTTAATTTTTAAACAATTTAGAAAATATTAAATTTTATCTTCTTTAACTGTTGATTAATTAAACATTTATGTATATAATTCGAATTGTAAACGTTTTTAAAAAAGCAAATTGTACATATACGTTGCAAAAATAAACAATTAACTAAATGCAAATAGATACTGTAGGGAGGAAGGAATATGGAGTTAAAAGGAATTATTCCAGCGTTATTAACGCCTTTAACAAAAGAGCAGACAATAAATGAACCGGTACTGCGTCAATTAACTAGTCATCTTATTGAATCTGGTGTGCACGGCATTTTTGCTTTAGGAACAAATGGTGAATTTCATCTCTTCACAAAAGAAGAAAAATTAAAAATTGCTCAAGTGATCATTGATGAGGTCAAAGGAAGAATCCCCGTAATTGTTGGTACGGGAGGGAACAGTACAGAAGAAGTTATTGAATTATCAAAGCAGATGGAAAACCTTGGAGCAAATGCTCTTTCTGTTATTACTCCTTATTTTGTTACACCAACTCAAGAAGAAGTGATCGTTCATTTTCAGCGAATAGCAGAAGAAACATCTTTACCAGTTCTTTTATACAATATCCCTTCAAAAACGGGAATGAGCTTAGAGCCCGACACTGTCGCCAAGCTAGCAGATGTTCCTAATATAGTAGGAATTAAAGATAGCAGCGGCAGCTTCGAAAATATCAAAAACTATATTCATGTAACAAAAGACAAAAACTTTTCCGTGTTTGCGGGAACGGATTCTTTAATACTAAAGACCTTAGAAGCAGGAGGAGTAGGAGCAGTTGCAGCAACTGCAAATATGGTCCCTGATATTGTCGTATCTATTTACACCAGCTGGTTAAAGGGATTTAACAACGAAGCGGAAGAAGCTCAAAAAAAATTACAGCCTCTTCGAGACACATTTCAATACGGGACGCTTCCATCGGCTTTGAAAAAAGCTGTCGAACTATATGGAATTCCGGTAGGCCCTCCTAAACTGCCAGTCTCTGAACTATCAGGAGAGGGACTTGAAAAGGTAAAAGAAATGGTTGCGGGCTATAAAAAACAGAATGCACTTTAAAATAAACTAACTATAAGGAAAAGAGGTTAAAATGATGCAAAAGCTTTATCAATTTCAAACGGCAAATCATCTTATCGCAGGACCAAATTCAATTGAAAAAGTAGGAGAACACCTTTCTCTATTAGGTACAGAAGTCAAGTCAGCCTTAATTATTACTCAACCATCGATGAAGAGGTTAGGTTTTGTCGAGAAGCTTATTCATCAGTTATCTGACAAAGGCGTATCAGCCTATGTGAATATTGATGTTCTTCCAGAGCCAACGGTTGAAAACATTGAAGAAGTTTTTCAAGCCATTAGCAAAGAACAGTATGATGTATTAATTGGATTTGGTGGAGGAAGCGTGCTTGATGCAACAAAAATTCTTTCAGTCTTACAAACAAATAACCAATCTATCCGTGAACTATTAGGTACAGATTTAGTTAAAAACCCAGGTACACCAACTATCTTAATTCCAACTACTTCAGGAACAGGTTCGGAAGTAACGCCTAATGCGATTGTTACACTGCCCGATGAAGAATTGAAGATTGGAATCGTAAGTAAGTATTTACTGCCTAAATTAGTGGTACTCGATCCAGTTCTAACATTAAGTTTGCCAAGACCTATCACAGCTGCAACTGGGATGGATGCATTTACTCACTCATTAGAATCATTTATTTCAAATAAATCAAATTTAATAAGCGATATGGTTGCATTAGAATCAATTCGTCTCATCTCGTCTAGTATTATAGAAGCTTATCAAAATGGGAATTCGGTCGAGGCGAGAGAAAAAATGCTTGTAGGTTCTATGTACGGCGGAATGGCTTTAACAAGTGCAGGTACTGCTGCGGTTCATGCATTAGCGTATCCGCTAGGCGGAAAATTTAAAATTCCTCACGGTGTAGCTAATTCGATGCTTTTACCCCATGTGATGGAGTTTAACATGGATGCCATTGAAGATCGGTTGTTCCTCGTAGCTGAGCCTATGGGAATTAAAATAGAGGGTTTCTCAAAGACGGAAGTAGCTCAAAAAGTAGTAAATCGTATTGTAGAGTGGACAAACGTTTTAGAAATCCCACAAAATCTAAAAGAATATGGAGTAAAGGAAGAAGATGTTCCAGAGCTAGCTCTTTCCGCTTCAAAAGTAACGCGATTATTAAATAATAATCCTAAAGAAGTAAGTTTGAAAGATATGGAAGGAATTTACCGTAAATTACTTGTTTAAAAAGGTGATGACATTCTATGAAAATATCCGTTATTTCTGATGATTTAACAGGCGCAAGTGATTGCGGAGGACAATTAGTTCGTTATGGGTTAGATGTTTCTGTCGTTTTAACCGATGACAATAGTAATTTAAGTAAAAAAGAAGCTTTTATATTTAATACGGATAGCCGCGCTGTTTCAGGGAAAGAGGCTTACGAAAGAGTTAAAAACGTTTGTGAAAGAATTCAAGGTGAAACATTTGATGTTATTTACAAAAAAATTGACTCCACAATGAGAGGCAATATCGGACAAGAAATTAATGCTGTGTACGACGTATTTCAACCTGATTTTGTTTTTATCGCTCCAGCCTTTCCAAACGCCGGAAGACAAGTAATTAACGGCGTACATTTTCTGAATCAAAAACGTTTAGATGAAACTGAAGTAGCGAACGATCCTAAAACTCCCGTAAAGGATTCTTTAATTGCCCGACTGGTTAAAAACCAAGCGCAAAAGGAAGTGGGCCATCTTTCGTACAAAGATCTTCATGCAGGATATGAATTTATCTTCAAAAAGCTTAAAGCATACAAAAATCAAAACATTTCATACATCACAGTAGATTCAATTCATGAATCAGATCTTAAATGTCTGGTTGAAACGATAAAAAAGACGGAATTTTCTGTTGTATGGTCCGGTTCAAGCGGATTAATTAACTATTTACCTCAAGCTTATGGACTACAGCCATCCACAAAGAAAGTCAGTTTTCTAAGAAATGATCAACCCGTGCTATTTGTTATTGGAAGCGTAAGTAAAGTTGGAAGAAATCAGCTGAATCAACTATTACTATACTCTGACACCATTAGTGTAGAAATGAACCCATCAAAAATCATTTTAGACGGTGTTTCCAGACAAAAAGAAATAGATCAGGTAATAGAGAGGGCCTTAACATTTCTGAAAACAGGAAAAAGTATTGCTTTATTCTCTTCAGAAGAAGTAAAAGAAACACAAGAGATTGGTAAAAAACAAGGCTATAGCGCTATTGAAATAAGTGACTATATTTCAATGGCCATGGGAGAAGTAGCTGTAGATCTAATTAATCAATGTACCATTACTAATCTTTTTCTTACAGGAGGAGACACGGCTCAACAAGTGTTAAGTCAATTACAGGTTCATAGACTTCATTTGGTTGACGAAGTGGAGCCTGGTATACCACTTGGCAAGTTAGATTATAAAAGAGAGATTTTTGCTGTAACGAAAGCAGGAAGTTTTGGTACAGATGTAGCTATGCTTAAAGCTAAATCGAAGCTGCAGGGGAAAAAAGATGTTTGGGAACCCTCTGTAAGATTAAGCAAATAATTAAACAGTGCAATAAAAATTGAAGTGAATTTTAAAGGAGGAATATGATGAAACCTGTTATCGGAATTACAATGGGCGATGCAGCTGGAGTAGGTCCAGAAGTTATTGTAAAAGCACTAGCAGATCCATCGGTTTATGAAGCGTGTCGTCCTATTGTTGTAGGAGACGCTAAGATAGTAGAAAGAGCGATCGAAATGACACAAACCTCGTTAACTGTCCATCGCGTTAACGAGGTAAATCAAGGAGAATTTACTCATGGCGTAATTGATTGTCTTCATTTGGACTTAGTGCCGGAAGATCTTCCAGTTGGAGAAATCTCATCATTAGCTGGGAGCGCAGCGTTTAAATTTATTAAAAAAGCGATCGAATTAGCAAAACAGCAAGAGATACAGGCCATTTGTACGGCACCTTTAAATAAAGAAGCGTTACATAAAGGCGGCTACACTTACCCTGGCCATACTGAAATTTTGGCAGAGCTTACGAATACAAAGGATTATTCCATGATGTTATCTTCACCGAAGCTAAAAGTCATCCACCTTACTACTCATGTAGGATTAAAAAAAGCAATAGATGCTATTACACCGGAACGAACATACACCGTTATCAAACTTGCTCATGAAACATTAAGTCGCGCAGGGTATAAAAACCCGCGAATTGCCGTTTGCGGAATTAACCCTCACGCTGGAGAGAACGGTTTATTCGGAGAAGGAGAAGAGGAAGAAAAACTAATTCCTGGTATTCAAATTGCAGCTTCTGAAGGGATAAATGTTACAGGTCCATACCCTGCGGATACGCTATTTTTCCGTGCAGTTCGCGGAGATTTCGATATTGTCATCGCTTGTTATCACGATCAGGGACATGTGCCTATTAAAGTCCTAGGGTTAGAAGAGGGTGTCAACATCACAGTTGGTTTAAACGGCGGCGTTATTCGCACTTCTGTCGATCACGGTACAGCATTTGATATCGCAGGAAAAGGAATTGCTGATGAAAGAAGTATGTTAGCTGCTCTCCAGTCCGCTGCAGAATTGTCGCCTAAAAAGGTTTTAAAATAGACAGTAACGCAAATAACAAGGGCGTTTTAAAGGGACTTTGAAAGAGATCTAAAAAGGAATATATTTGAAATTCAGATGTTGGTCTCTCCCTTTTAAATATAAAACGTAAAGTTTACAAATTTGAACATTTAGAGAGGACGTATGAATCGTAATGAAAGTTGTATCCACTTCTCCATCATTCGCAAAGTATTCAAATGAACCAATTGATTTATTAACAAAAAACGGAATTGAGTTAATTCAGTTACCTGCCGATATCTCAGAAGATCAGTTCTTAGATCATATCCAAGATGCAGCTGGTGCTATTGTGGCTTTTAATCATATAAATCAGCATGTTCTCAGTAAGGCCCCTCATCTAAAGATTATTTGCAAACATGGTATTGGAGTCGATAACATCGACTTAAAAGCTACGAATGAACAAGATGTTTGGGTAACAAACGTACCGGATGCAAATAAACATGCGGTTGCAGACTTTACTTTTGCTTTAATGCTTTCACTGGCTAGACAAGTCCCGTTAGCTCATCAGCAGACTAAAGAAGGAAACTGGCCAAGGATTTTTGGTTCCGATATTCACAATCAGACAATAGGTATTGTTGGTTTAGGCAGTATTGGACGAGAAGTTGCTCATAGAGCAAAAGGCTTTAGTATGGAGATACTAGCTTATGATCCATATCCTAATTATGATTTTGCAAACGCTAATGGAATTAAATTTGTCGAGTTAGACGAATTACTAAGAAACAGTGATTTTGTTACACTCCACATGCCGTTAACTAAGCAGACTAAAAACTTAATTGATTCTGAACAGCTAGAGATAATGAAAGAAAGCGCGTACCTTATAAATGCGTCAAGAGGTGAAATTGTAGTAGAAAAATCCTTGTATAAAGCCTTAAAATCAAACACTATTGCCGGCGCTGCTTTAGATGTATTTGAAAAGGAGCCTGCTCAGGAGCACCCTCTATTTGATTTACCTAACTTTATTGCTACTCCACATATTGCTGGGTACACAATTGGCGCTATTAACTCACTTGGAATGGTTTGTGCACAAAATATCGTTGATGTAATTATAAATAAAAAGCGCCCTCAGCATGTCGTAAATAAGCTATAAAATTTTAGAATTTCTAATTTTGAAAACGTTTTCTTATATAGGGGATGGGAGGCGAAATTATGTTAGAAAATCAAGCTGTAACTTCCAGTCAAACAAGTCCAGCTACTAGAAAGAAGTCTAAAATACGTTGGGTTATTGCAATTCTAATGTGGGCAGCTATTGCCATTAATTATATTGATCGTACGGTGCTTTCTGCAGCGGCTCCATATATCACTAAAGAATTTAACCTATCGGCGGGAGAAATGGGAATTATTATGTCAGGTTTTTTCTGGTCATACGCACTACTACAAGTTCCCGCCGGATGGTTTGCTGATAAGTTTGGGCAAAAAAAATCTTTGGGGTTCGCTGTAATATGGTGGTCTTTAGCTACAGCAGTAACAGGGTTAGCAACGGGATTTAAGTCATTACTTGGTCTTCGTGTTGCTTTAGGAGTCGGTGAAGCAGCTGCTTATCCAAGTAATGCAGGTATAGCTTCAAGATGGTTTCCCGATAAAGAAAGAGCAACAGTAGCTGGTATATTCGATAGTGGTTCCAAGTTTGGTGGCGCTATTGCTATGCCGTTAATTGTTTGGCTAATAGCTATTTTTAGTTGGAAAATGACTTTTGTAATTATAGGTGCGCTTGGTGTGATTTGGGGCATAATCTGGATGCTGTATTTTAAAGACAACCCCGAAGATCACAAAGGAGTTAATGAAGCGGAATTGGCCCATATTCGAAAAGGCCAAGTCAAGCAAGATGGTATTGATAATCAACAAACAATGAAATGGTTTGAATTGCTTAAGCATAGAAATATCTGGGCAATGTGCATTGGATTCTTCATGATTAATTACAATTCTTATTTCTTTATAACATGGCTTCCTTCATACCTTGTTGCAGAAAGAGGAATGAATTTAATTGAAATGGGGTTTGTAGCCTCATTGCCATTACTATGTGCAATGGTTGTTGAGATAGGTGCAGGTTGGTTGTCTGATCGTGTATATTCAAAAGGTCTTTTATCATTAACTGCTACTAGGAAACTATTTTTAATTATTGGCTTATTAATGGCTTCTTGTATTGGATTTGCCGCTTTTGCAGACTCTGCTGTAACAGCCGTCGTTTTATTATGTATTGCTAAATCAGGAACAACAGTGGCTGCTTCACAAGTATGGGCGCTTCCTGGAGACGTTGCTCCTAAAAATATGACTTCAATAGTAGCCGGAATGCAAAACACGGTCTCAAACATGGGAGGAGTTATTGGTCCTATCGTTACTGGATTTATTGTTGGGGCTACAGGTTCGTTTGTTCCTGCTTTGCTTTTCTCAGCTGGATTAATCGTTCTAGGTATCTTTAATTATCTATTTTTATTAGGAAAAGTTAAGCCTATCGATGCTTGAGCGTAAGGATACAAAAATATAGTAAAAGTTAAAATGATTTTACTTCATTACTTAATTGTTTAAACAAAAAATAGTTAATAAAGGGCTGTTAGCTAATCCTAAGGCTCTATTGTTATTATAGGAGGAAGTCCATAATGAAAGCATTAAATCCTTCAAGCCTGATTTTTGTTTTAGCAGTAATTGTTGTATATATTTTATTTACCACATGGTTAACAATGAGATTAAGAAGTAAATCCAGCGCGGAATTTAATAACGCAGCCAAAACATTGCCTGCGCTTGTAGTTGGAATCTTATTAATGTCAGAGTTTATCGGCACTAAATCAACAGTAGGGACTGCTGAATCATCATTTACTGGTGGTATTGCGGCTTCTTGGTCACTTATTACGGTAACGATTGCTTTTTTCCTCTTTTCATTCTTTTTGGTTAATAAATTTTATGGGACCGGGAAATATACTATTTCCGGTATAATTGAACAGAAATTTGGAAGATCTACAAAAACGGTTGTATCAATTATTATGATAGCTGCTCTTTTGCTTGTGAATCTAGGAAACTACCTGAGTGGTTCTGCGGCCATTGCTTCTCTTTTAGGTTTACCCTTGATGACATGTGCTATTATTACAGCCATTGTCAGTACATTTTATTTTACATTTGGGGGAATGAAAGGGGTAGCTTGGGTAACTATTCTTCACTCATTCGTGAAATATGCGGGTGTCTTGATCACAGTAGGAGTGGCATTGTACCTTTGCGGTGGGTTCAAGCCTATCGTGCACGAACTGCCAAAAAGCTACTTTACATGGGATGGAACGATTGGTGGAGGGACTATTTTTGCATGGCTTATCGGGAATATGGGAGCTATTTTCTCTACACAATTTATTATTCAAGCCATTACGTCGTCAAAAAGTGCAAAAGCAGCTAAAAAATCAAGTTTATATGCAGCACTATTGTGCTTGCCGCTTGCATTGGCAATCGGAGTGATTGGGGTATGTGCACGATATTTGTATCCAAATATCGATCCTATCTACGCGTTTCCAGTATTCTTAGAACATATGAATCCAGTATTAACAGCAATTGTAGCAACTTCCTTAGTAGCATCCATTTTCGTTGGGGTTTCAACCGTGGCTTTAGCTACAACAACATTAATTGTTGACGATTTTTATGTTCCAAAAGCTAAACCATCTCCAGAACAACAGATGAAGATGACTCGAATTATTTCTGTAGTTGTTGGTATCATTCCTTTACTTGGTGTGGTTTTAGCCCCAGAACTATTAACTTTATCTTTTTTCACTCGTGCATTGAGAACATCTATTGCTGTGGTAGCTGCAATGGGATTTTATCTTCCATTCTTTAGTTCAAACCGAGGTGCAACTATCGGCTTAGCAATGTCCGGTATTTTCACAACTGCATGGTATTTGCTAGGAAACCCTTTTGGTATTGACAATATGTATGTCGCTGTCATTACACCATTTATTGTGATGGTAATTGACCGATTTATCGGTGGAAAAGATAAAAAGTCTGAAAATACTGAATCCAATACTGTAGAATATATAGATGCAAAGTAGAAAATAGCTTAGTTTAAGTTAAAAGGAGAGAAATGCAATGAGTAATCAATCAACGACTATTGTAGCAGATGGAAAATTAAAAATGTGTCCAGACGGATTGGAACATGTAGAGGCATATATTCCTTCTGATTGTATACAAAATCACGCTTCTAATTTACTTGTGTTAGACAATGGTGACCTGTTATGCACTTGGTTTGGCGGCACACAAGAGGGAATAGCCGACATTCACATTTATCTATCAAGACTTAAAAAAGGCCAAAAAGAATGGAGTAAAGCTGTAAAGCTTTCAGACGATCCCGCTCGTTCTGAGCAAAACCCAATTTTATTTCGTGCTCCAGACAATAAATTATGGTTATTGTACACGGCACAAAAATCCGGTAATCAAGACACAGCGATTGTAAGATATCGTATTTCGGAAGATGAAGGCTATTCGTGGGGACCTATTGAGACTTTATTTGATCAGCCAGGTACTTTTATTCGACAGCCTATTGTTGTATTAGATAACGGTGATTGGCTTTTACCTGTTTTCTATTGCATTACGCCTCCGGGACAAAAGTGGACAGGAAATAAAGATATAAGCGCGGTGAAAATCTCAAAAGATCAAGGTGAGTCTTGGGAAGAGTATGAAGTGCCTAATAGCTTAGGGTGTGTTCATATGAATATTGAAAAAATAGATGATGGTACGCTTTTAGCATTGTTCCGCAGCCGCTGGGCTGATCATATTTATAGCAGCCGTTCAACTGATTACGGGGAAACGTGGAGCGAGCCGATTCCAACGCAGTTACCTAATAACAATTCTTCTATTCAATTCACAAAATTAAATAACGGGGATTTAGCGCTCGTCTTTAACAATATGAACGCCGATAATTGTATGGAACGCAGGCTGTCGCTTTATGATGAAATTGAAGATGAAGAGGATACAGATATTCTGTCTGCTAATCAAGATACGCCTGAAAAAGATGATGAAGGCAGACAAGCATTTTGGGGAGCACCTAGAGCACCGATGACAGTTGCGATTTCAGAAGATGGAGGGAGAACATGGCCATATAAAAAGGATATTGAAATAGGGGATGGCTATGCAATGACCAATAATTCAAAAGAAAAATTAAATAGAGAATACTCATATCCTTCTATTAAACAAAGCGCTGATGGAAAAATTCATATCGCTTTTACGTATTTTAGACAAGCTATTAAATATGTATGTGTGTCAGAAGAATTCATAAAGTCTTAATAGCTTCATATACTTCGGAGGGATAAAGTATGCTTTTGGAAAACAAAATTGCGATTATTACAGGAGCTAGTAGAGGTATTGGAAAGGCTATCGCTTTAACTTTAGCTAAAAATGGTGCCTCATTAGTTATACACGGTACGAATCAGACTTTATTAAATGAATTAGCTTTACAGGTTGAGGACTTAGGTAGAGAATGTATTGTAAAAGCTGGGGACGTAGCAGATCCAAATGTTGCAACCGAGGTTGTAAGAGCTGCTGTAGAGCGTTTTGGAAAAATTGATATTTTAATAAATAATGCGGGTATCAATATGCGCAGCTCAACATTAGAAATGACTTTGGATGATTGGAAAAAGGTATTAGATGTTAATTTGAATGGAACTTTATATTTCTGTAAAGCCGTCTTACCTTATATGATAGAACGAAACTATGGGAAAATTGTCAATGTAAGTTCTACAACAGCCAAAACAGCGCATAGAAATGCAGCGCCATCTTACGGAGCTTCAAAAGCTGCAGTTAACTACCTTACGATGCATTTAGCTTTAGAAATGGCGCATCATAATATTTTTGTAAATGCTGTATGTCCAGGTCCTGTAGAAACGGACATGAGCAATCAATGGACAGATGAATACAGGAAAGAAGTAACAAAGCGAATTCCGTTAAATAAGTTAGGAACTCCTCAAAATGTTGGGGAAAGCGTTTTGTTTTTAGCTTCAAGTATGTCTGATTTTATAACGGGTGAATCTATTAATGTGAATGGCGGAACGTACATGAATTAGGGAATGAAAAGCCTAGAGAGTTGACTATCTAGGCTTTTCAATTGTTTCTCTAAAGAATAGAATATAAACAGGTGATTAAAATGGAATTTTTAACAATCCTATTACCTATTTTCGGCATATTTACACTAGGTTTTATTGGACAAAAGAAAATAGGGTTCGATACAAAAACGATATCCACCATGGCGCTTTATTTAATGTCTCCGATATTAGTTTTTAGAACGTTTTATACGACAAAATTTCAGGTGGATTATTTATATCTTGCTTTTTATACGTTTGCCCTTTGTTTTACTTTAATTATAGTTGTATATATTGTGGCGTTTATTCAGAAGTATTCCACTCGAGAGACATGTGGAATGATATTAGCCTCTTCTTTTATGAACAATGGGAATTACGGTACTCCTGTGGTTTTACTAATCTTTGGAGTTTCAGGGCTTGACTGTGCAATCATTTTAATGGTTATTCAACAGCTGGCAATGTGTACAATTGGAGTCTACTACGCCGCAAAAGGAAGTGCAGAAGGAAATGGTATACGTTCAGCTATTCGTGCTGTTCAGCGCATGCCTGCTATATATAGCGCCTTTTTGGGAGCTTTTTTTCAATTTTTCAATATTCATTTAGGGAAATCAGTCCTCGAAGCGGTAGATTTAGTAGCAAATGCAGCAATTCCTACGGTTATGATTGTACTCGGCATGCAGCTGGCAAAAATATCAGTTAAAAATTTAGCCAAAAGCAAAGTTTCTTTATCGCTTATAATTAAACTGATCATTTCTCCTGCCGTTGCTTATTTACTTACTTTGTTTCTTCCAGTTGATGACATGGTTAAACAGATTATGATTATTACGGCCGCTATGCCAACAGCAGCAAACACGACCATGTATGCGCTGCAATTTGATACTGAGCCAGAATTTGTTTCAAGTGCAACGCTTATTAGTACATCGTTGAGTTTAGCTACTTTACCCCTAATTTTTACAATTGTATTGTGAAAATCTTTTATGACTACGTAATTTTTATGTCATCTGAACTTTTTTGACTACTTTTTACGATTTTATGACTTTTTTTGAATGAATTTGATTGTTTTTGATGATTTTTCGAATAATCTGATATATAATGAAAGCGTAAACAGTAAAACGTGTCGGTTGGTTAAGAAAAACATCCACAAAAATGGGATTCGTTATTACATAAAATCAGACCTCTGTTTTTATAAAAATAAATAGAATTTGAGAAAAGGAGAATGAGGATGAACATATTGGATGCAAAAGTAGTGAATACAAAGTACGGTTTAGAAACATATCTGGATGTATCAGAAAGCGTAGAAATAAAAGAAATTCATATGCCAAGTTCAGAGAGCCAATCTCACAAAATTAAATTTGGAATCAAGTATTTTCTTTTAAGAGAAGGAAAGTATTACGATAGCCAAAAAGGTTATTTTTGGCTTTGTATGAATCACGATTTTAGCAGCCTTATGCTGAGTGAAACGGAAACAGAGAGTTTGTTTGCAGTTAAAAGTGAAGAAGAAAGAGAAGCAACAAAAACGCTATTAGCAGAATGGTTTATCCAAACAAATGCGTACAAAGAAGTCATCAACGAATGTATCCATCAGATTAAAACGGAGAATATTCGTACAGAAGAAGACATTGAAGACCGAGTGGACGCCATACAATTTTTAGAAAAATTAAAGGTATTAACTGCAAAAGAGATTGAAAACGCTTCTATAGAAAATCTATATGCCCTTCAGCAAATTGGCTAGGCGGTAGTTCACGCAAGTTGAGATGCAGATTGATGTACAACAATAAGGAGGAATAGTGAGATGAAATTTTTTATTGATACAGCAAACCTTGAGGATATTAAGAAAGCATATAAAGTTGGTGTTCTAGCAGGTGTAACAACCAATCCATCTTTAGTAGCAAAAGAAGGCGTAAGATTTGAAGACCGCATCGAAGAAATTCTTCAAATGGTACCGGAGGTTGAATCCGTTTCCGCTGAGGTAACGCCTGACGCACTTTCTGCTGAAGACATGATCGCTCAAGCTGAAGAACTGATTAAAATTAACGATGGAGATAAAAACATTACGATTAAGCTGCCTATGACATTAGCTGGCTTGGAAGCGACGCGCTACCTTGCAAAAAAAGGCGTAAAAACAAATGTAACCCTAATCTTTACAGTAAACCAAGCGCTTTTAGCAGCTCGTGCTGGAGCGACGTATGTTTCTCCATTTTTAGGACGTCTTGATGATATTTCAGAAGACGGAGTACAGCTGGTATCTAAAATTGCTGAGTTATTCCGCGTTCAAAACATCGACTCTCAAATTATCGCCGCATCTGTAAGACACCCGGATCATGTAACGCGCGTAGCACTTGCAGGGGCTCATATTGCCACAATTCCATACGCTGTTATTGAGCAATTAGCAAAACACCCGTTAACTGACCAAGGAATGGAAAAATTTGCAGCAGATTGGGAAAAAGCAGTTAAAGCTTAACAAAAAGTCATATCAATAAAAAAAGCTTGGGATAAGCATAGCTTATTCCAAGCTTTTTTTCGTTTAACTCGCTAATTTCTTTTTACGTAGACGCTCTAAGCGGCGCTGCACGCTATTTCTTGAACGCCCGAGCAGCTGTCCAATTTCTCGCTGATTGCGCTTTTCCTGATAAAACATACGCCACAATCTAGCATCTTCTTCTGCTGTCCACTTTTTATGCTCATATTTAGGACGCTTGACATAGTCTAGTTTTCTTTGTTCATCCACCCACGCTGGTTCTGGAATAAGCGTATTTTTAGATATTTTAAAAAAATTAAGGCACGATTTATTTTGTTCAGCCCACTTCCAAAAAGATTGAATGTCAATTCCCATGAATGTTCTAGTCTTGGCGATGATCATCTTATACGGTAGATTCTCTTTATGAATCCACTTATAAATTGTATGAACATCTACTTCAAGGCAGGCTGCTAGTTCACACGCTGTAATATGTCCTACGTGCGCTTTCGCTCCATACACTTCTAAACGACTTAACCTCGATTCTAGTGCCTGCACACTTCGCTGCAATTTCGCTGATATGCGCGAAAGGGGTTTTATTCCGTAATACCTTAGCAAATATTCGTCTTCTTGTACGGTCCATCTTCGCATCGATGTTTTTCGTGTTAGTCCCAAAACTTTTATGCGTGTAGCAATAGAAGAAGGGCTTCTGCCTAAGGAGTGTGCCATTTTACGGTTATTCATGGTATCAATGTTCTCCTGTAAAAAAGCATCTTGTTTCGGCGTCCACTTTTTACGTAAAGCTGTATCTGAAGCTCGAAGATTTAATCGAGTAAGCCGTTTATTAACCGATTCCTTACTTCTATGTAAATGCTCACTCATCTTTTGAAGCGTCATAACGCCATAGTGTTGGATAAGAAATCTATCTTCTTCTTGTGTCCATCGCTTTTGATTTTTACTCACTGTTGTCTCACTCCAATTCAAACGAAAAGCTCAAGATGAAAAAGTTGCTAGCAATCTATTTTACCGATGAGCAGTACCCATCCAGACTGATACTCACTGCGTTCTAGCCTATGTATATTTTATCATATTTCTACAGAAAAACCAAACATGTGTTCTGTTTTTTTGTTTTAGTAAGCATTAAAGGAAGGAGAAGATTATCTCCTTCCTTTAATAGAAGTCAATTGTGATAAAATTGACTAGAAACGCAAGGATTTTCACATAACTGACAGCTCAGCATCATTACGTTGAGAAAGGGGAATGAGCATGAATTTTAATTTAAAAGAAGCGACCCAAATACTTGAGCGTACGCCTAAGACGCTTGAAAAACTTTTGTCGGGTCTATCTGCAGGGTGGCTGCAATGTAATGAAGGAGAAGGAACTTGGAGTACCTCGGAAGTAATAGAACATTTAATAGAAGCAGAAAAAAACAATTGGATACCAAGGCTAAAATTCATCCTTCAAGAAGGAAAAGGAGGAGCTTTCCCTCCATTTGATCGCTATGCTCATTTACACAAGGAATCTACTAGTTCTATTGAAGAAAAGCTTCTTGAATTCAACATGATAAGAATGCAGAATTTACAACAACTAAAGCTGTTAATTAAGCCTGAAAAGCATCTTGAAGTGAGAGGAGAACACCCGGAGTTTGGGGAAGTAAAAGTCAGAGAATTGCTCTCGACTTGGGTTGCTCACGATTTAACGCATATTGCCCAAATTGTTCGAGTAATGGCAGAACGATACAGAGAAGATGTAGGACCTTGGGAAGAATACTTAGGAATACTAAAGAAATAGCAATGACAAACAGTAGCCAGCCTTTATCATTCAAGCTTGAATTAGGAAATGTACACGATTACAATAAAATGAGAATAATGAAGATTCAGGAAGGATTGCAGAGGGAACTATAAGAACATATCCCATGTGTATAACATGTAGGGTCCGTTAAGCAATTTACGAATAAAAAGAGGATTGGACTGATTAAAAATGAAAGTGAATTTTGAGAAATTTGGCGAACTAAACAATCAAGCTGTACATGCTTATACCTTATTAAATGATGAAGGGCTTAAAATCACCTGCCTTGACTATGGATGTGTGATATCAAATATTGAAATGCCGGATTCTGAAGGGAAGATTGAAAGTGTTGTCTTGGGATTTGATTCAATAGAACAATACCAAAAGTATTCTCCTTATTTCGGAGCTGTGGTAGGACGCGTAGCAGGACGTATAGGGGGAGCGGAGTTTCAGCTTAATGATGAAACCTATCGTCTAGAGAAAAATGAAGGAAATAACCATTTGCATGGCGGTTCAGAAGGGTTTAGCCACAAAATATGGCATGCAAAAACAATCGAGGCAAGTGATCACGTAGGTGTTGAATTTACATATGTAAGTAAAGATGGAGAAGAAGGGTACCCTGGCAATCTTGAAGTGAAAGTTACGTATACGTTGACTAATAAAAATGAGTTTCATATCTCTTACGAAGGAACAACAGATCAAGACACTCTTATCAATTTAACAAACCATACGTATTTCAATTTAAGCGGAAATCTAAAGGAAACGGTCTTAGATCATGTTTTAAAGCTGAAAAGTAACGAATTCTTAGAGCTGAATGATGATCTTTTACCTACTGGAGAAACGATAAGTGTCACAGATACCCCATTTGATTTTAGAGAAGGACATAGCCTCAAGGAAGGAGTGGAATCTACACATCCGCAAAATGTATTAGTTGGTAAAGGATACGATCATCCATTTCTTTTAGAAGCAGAAACTGAAAACCAGATGTCATTATTTGATCCAGCAAGCGGCCGCAAAATAGAAGTCAAAACGGATCAGCCTTCAGTTGTTCTCTATACGGGAAATCATCTAGACGAAGAATTTGAAATTAGAGGGGTTCACTCAGAGAAATACCTCGGTGTTTGCTTGGAAACACAAGGTTTACCAGACGCTATTCATCATAAGCAATTTCCTTCTTGTGTATTAAAGCCTGGTGAGAAATATGAAGCATCTACTCACTATACATTTATAACTGATCGCAGCCTGTAACAAAACGGAATGATAAAAAGGATTGCAACCGAGCCTCTGCCGATTGTAATCCTTTTTTATTCTTACTTTTTCTTTTGGCTTTTTGCACGATTAGCGTCAAGTTCAGCCGCATATTCTTCTTGAGACTTTCCTTGCTTTTGACTCTCAGACTGAATCTTTTTAAATTTGTTATCGTTTAAATTTGGCATATTAGCACCTCCTTGTAGACAGGGTTATTTTGTACAAACATTAAGGATTTATATGCTAAAAAGTTTTAATGAACTTGATTAGAAATTTCGCTTAATGCTGCGCCGGCTTCATCAACATATACGTTCACTGTCGCAAGGTCGCCGATTGCACAGATTCCAACCATATTATTATTCTCCACTACAATAATGCGGCGAATTTGATGATCGGCCATCATACGTGCACATTCATGAATATCCGTATCTGGAGAACAAGTAATCACATCTTTAGTCATACAATCATGGCAATGCACAGTGTTGCAATCTTTTCCATCTGCCACGCAGTTTAACACGATATCACGGTCTGTGATCATTCCCATTACTCGATTTTCTTGACACACTGGCACAGAGCCGCAATTAATATCACGCATTAATTTTGCTGCAGCTGTTACTGGGTCGTGCGGTGCACAAGCTTTCACATCTTTAGTCATAACTTCACGTACTGTAGTCATTTTTAATTCCTCCTTTTAAACATTCACCTCCGTATTTTCTCCATGCACATGCAGAATATGAGAATCAATAATTTCCTGAAAGCAAAAAATCTTGTAATAAAAGACGAATAAAAGAACGAACGCAGTGTAATAAACACATAAAAAAGAGCCTATTACACAAACTAAAGAGAATATGATTTAGCTTACATTTTCGTAACGGCAGGAGTTGGGTACATAATGAAAGGAAAGTTAACGCTTTTGGCAGTACTTTTATTGCCTTGGCTGTCTATAATAAAAGTTGATAAATTTGTCTTTAAAAGATACCTACCTGTTTTGACATTTAGTTCATTAGTTATTGCTTTTATCAGTGAGTTATCTAAAAGCTTTACATGGTGGAAAGTGAGGAAACCTCTTTTCCCTAAACTTTCAAGCGACGTTTCTTTTATATTTGGACCGTTTTTTATAGCTAATTTTTGGGCATTCAAGCTGACCTATGGGAATTTCAAAAAATATTTGTTAATTAACATCCTATTTGACTATCTATTTGCTTATCCCTTGACCAGTTTGGCAGAAAAATTAAAGGTATACAAAATGGTCAACATGACGCGGTTTCAACTTTTTGTGATCTCGATTGCCACTGCTTTTATTAATTATTTATATCAGTATTTCATAGAAGATGTAATAAGGCAAAGAAGGCAATAGCTGATAGTTCGTTAACGAGCTCACCGGCATTTAAGTGTCGCTTACTGCCAATTGTAGATGGTATTGAAGGCCTTCAAGTGTAGTACATAAATACTTAGCAGAGATCCTAAAAGTCCAATAAATAACGGAATAACAAAAAGAGAAGCGTGACGGAGAAGGTAAACCTCTTTCACGCTTCTCCGCTCTATTACGTACATAACCTTTATTTGTACACCGTCATGGGCAAGTATGTTAAAGATTGACCCGTAGCTGAAGCTGTTAAATGCGGTTCTAATTCAAAATCTTCAAATGGTTCGATATGAGAAAAGACCTCTAAAAATGCTTCTAAGATA
The DNA here is from genome assembly GCF_045369295.1 of Priestia sp. 179-F W1.4 NHS. Lineage (NCBI taxonomy): Bacteria > Bacillati > Bacillota > Bacilli > Caryophanales > Bacillaceae > Priestia > Priestia sp. 179-F W1.4 NHS. The sequence continues at coordinate 46,868 of NZ_JBIQFF010000003.1, forward strand.
ATTGTCATTTCAAGTCGGGCAAGAGGGGCGCCCAAACAAAAATGAGGTCCGTTTCCGAACGTTAAGTGCTTTTTATTATTTGGACGATGAATGTCTACAGAAAAAGGGTTTTCAAACATATTTTCATCCATATTACATGCACTCATCCACGCAATAACGACATCTCCTTTTTTTAGCTTAACGCCTAATAGCTCGTTATCTTGTTTAACCGTGCGATCTCGTCTGGAGATATGAAACCGATATCGAAGCATTTCTTCTACTGCTTTTGGAGCTAATTCTCTATTGCTTCTCAGCTCGCTGTATAACGACTTGTCGTCATATAAAAAAGAATAAAACATATTTGCAATGGCGTGACTTGTGGTTTCAACTCCTGCACCTAAAAGCAGCATGGTAGCGTGCACAATTTCTTCATCTGTGAATGTTTCACCGTCAACTTCCGCTTGAATTAAGTCTGAAATAATATCATCAGAAAGGTTGGAGCGCTTTTCAACGACAATCGGGTAGAGATATTGAAAATATTCAGCTCCTGCACGTTGCTTTTCTTGTTCAATCTCTTTTAATCTTTCCTGGTCATAAGGCTGAAAAAGAATATCTACCCACTTTTTGAACTGATATCGGTCTTTTACCGGTACGCCGAATAAATCTGCTATAACTAAACTAGGAAAAGGAGAAGATAAATCTTCAACAATATTAATAGTTGAATTCTTTTGTATCTCTTCTACAAGGTCTGCTGCAATTTGTTTGATTCGCGGCTCCCAGTTCTTTAAACTGCGAGGAGTAAAGGCGGCAGCAAGCAAAGATCGCGCTTTCCGGTGGTCAGGAGGATCTAAGTTTGTAAGGTTGGTGATTGGAGATGTGCTTTTTTTCTTGCTATTATCTCCAACAAAAATAGTAGTTCTTTGTCCATCGCTTGAAAAAAATTCGTAGTTGCTCAAGACTTGTTTAACATGTTCGTATTGGAATACATTCCATGTGTTTGTTTCTTCATGAAAATAAACGGGGGAGTTGTTCAACATTTCTTTATACCATTGTATAGGGAAAAACTCTTCTGCACGTGATTGAAATTTTGGAATTTCTGTCACGGGAATGACTTCTTTGTTCATATGATCTTATTCCTCCTTCAAAATAGGTATAGATGTGGACTTTACTAGCTACATAGCGCTCAGTAGTTGTCACTTGCTAGATAAATAGTTACTTTGGGGAATTAACATATACTATTAGTACGTTTTTATACTACATGTATAAAAATATACTAATAGTATATAATTATTTTTACTTGGTTATCAAGGAAAAAGGATAAAATTCAAGTAGGAAAAGGCAGATAAGTTATACTAAATAAAAAGTAAATTGTAAACAGAGGAGTAACAGCAATGAATCAAAAACAGCTCGATATTTTAGGGCATACGCACCAGCTTTTTATGGAAAAAGGATACGTAGACACTTCGGTACAAGATATATTAGAAAGAAGCGGGATTTCAAAAGGAACATTTTATAAATATTTCTCATCTAAAAGCGAACTGCTTCTCTCATTACTTTCGTCTCTGCAAGAATCGCTTATTCTACAAAGAGAAAAAGTAGCCATTGAATATAGAGGGGATAATCAGAAGGGATTTCAAGAACAGCTGATCTTTATGCTGAACTTTGCAGAGCAAAACAAAATTCCTGAAATGATTGAAAGTACACTCGTTTTAAATGAAGTTAAAACATTTCATTATATAGAGGAATTAAAAGCTGCAACATTCAACTGGATATATGAACGTTTTCAGCAGATTTTTCCGTCTAAGACTTCTCCTTATTTATTTGATGGAGCTGTGCTGCTAGAAGGAATGCTTAACAATATGTTTAAAATGAACAAAGCGCTGGACTATCCATTACCTATTGAACAAATTGTCCGTTATTGCATGAAGCGTACAGAGGAAATCATAATCGAAGTAGCAGAACAAAAAGAACAGTTATTTAACCCTTCCGTTTACTCTGCGATATTTAATAAGAAAACAGAAAGTCATTTTTCGACAGATCTGACGCGTGTAACTGCGAAGTTAAAACGGGTGATTGAAAATAAACTAACAAATGAAGAGGAACGAAAGAGAAGTCTAGAATTTGTTACGTTTATATCGGATGAATTACTGCAAAATGATAAGGAGCCTCGCACGTTTATCATTCAGAGCTCTCTTTTATCGCTAGAGAAAATCAATACTCTCGCACAGACCAAAGAGCTAGAGGAATATAAGGAAGTCGTGACTCTCTTAACAAAAAATGATTGATTGGATGTTTCAGCAAGTAAAGCAAACAAACTAGTAAGAAATAAAGCTCCATACTTCATTACTCCCAAAAAGCTCTTCCAGTTAATAAGAACTGGAAGAGCTTTTTTACTTTTATCGGAATCTACGCGCTAGGAGAAAGATATTTCACACCACATTTAACCAAATATGTGACGAAATTATGGTAAAGCCATTTAAACTAAATAAAAATCGCTTCAAGTGTGAGAAATATCACACCTTTTAAACATACAACATGATAATTTTTTAGGAGTAAGCAATATGTCATGACAAACTTCAATATGTTAGGAGGTTTTTAGCTCTTTGATCTGTTGAGATGCATCTCTAATATGAACGTTTATATACCATTATTATGTACAGAGATTTAAAGGAAGGGAGCCTGAGCTGAGGTGAGAAAGCAAAAATCAATGCATATTGGCAAGTTAATCATTCTCTCCGTATTCATCACAATTTTTTTAGCAGGCTGTGATAGTCGTTATTTGATTTTAAATCCACAGGGGGCGGTAGCTCAAAAAGAATACCAGTTAATTATTTTTTCCATAATTTTATGCGCAATTGTCGTTATTCCTGTTTTAGGTCTGCTTGTGTATATCGTTTTACGCTACCGTGATAAGCCTGGAAACAAGGCTCCGTATCGACCAGATTGGGACGATAGCAAGCGTCTTGAATTTATTTGGTGGGGCATCCCCATTATTATTATTGGCATTTTAGGTTTCGCTACGGCCAAGACGACTTATGAATTAGTAGATCCGCCGAAAAAAGATGTAAAGCCGCTAACGATTGAAGTAACGTCTCTTGATTGGAAATGGTTATTCCAATATCCGGATCAAGATATTGCGACAGTCAACTATGTCGAAATTCCAAAGAATGTGCCCGTTCAATTCGTGCTAACGTCAGATGCACCTATGAATTCCTTTTGGGTACCCCAGCTAGGAGGACAATTATATACAATGCCGGGAATGGCCATGGGGCTTTGGCTACAAGCTAATCACAAGGGAGAATATTTTGGTTCAGGTGCTAATTTTACGGGTGAAGGGTTCGCTCATATGAACTTTAAAGTTAAATCTACATCGACAAAAGAATTTAATCAGTGGGTAAGGCAAGTAAAAGAAACAGCACCAGCTTTAACAAAAGCTGATTATAACAGTCTCGCAAAACAAGGTCTTTCTTTAGAGAAATCGTATTCTACCATTCCTAAAGGTTTGTTCCAAGAAACTGTCATTAAAAACGGTGGTCAATATTATAGTCAGCATCACCATATGAAAAATGAAGACATGAAGACAATGAATGTGGCTTCTGATGAACAAGCACATACACAGCACGAGCACCAGGAAGGAGGAAACTAAGTTGTTAGACAAATTAAAAGATTTTTCATCTCATTTTTTTGTGACAGGGGAGCCAATGATTTACGGAGCCGATGTCGCCATATTGTTAACACTAGCCGGTATTATTTTTATTCTTACGTATCTTAAAAAGTGGAAGTGGCTATGGCGTGAGTGCCTCACAACGGTGGATCATAAAAAAATTGGAATCATGTATATGCTCTCTTCATTGTTAATGCTGTTTCGAGGCGGAGTAGATGCATTATTGATGCGTATGCAGCTAGCATTTCCTCAGTGGCATTTTCTAGATTCTAATCATTACAACGAAATTTTCACTACGCACGGAACCATTATGATTCTATTTATGGCAATGCCGCTTATGTTTGCTTTCTTTAATATTGTTGTACCTCTTCAAATTGGAGCAAGAGATGTCGCCTATCCTTTTTTAAACGCGGTAAGCTTTTGGCTATTTTTCTTTGGCGCCATGCTTTTCAATTTGTCGTTTGTAATCGGAGGATCGCCAGATGCAGGGTGGTTGAGTTATCCGCCGCTTTCTGGCATGCAGTTCAGTCCTGGACCAGGTCAAGATTTTTATATTTGGGGCATTCAAATATCAGGTATTGGCAGCTTGGCTTCTGGAATTAATTTTATTATGACCATTTTAAAAATGCGTGCTCCTGGCATGAAACTTATGCATATGCCGCTATTCACGTGGTCTGTTCTAGCAAGCTGTATTATTATCATTTTCGCGTTTCCTGTATTAACCGTAACGCTTGCTTTATTGTTTATCGACCGCTTCTTTGACGGACACTTGTTTACCATGACCGGCGGTGGAAATCCGATGATGTACATTAACTTAATTTGGATGTGGGGACATCCTGAAGTGTATATTGTTGTGCTTCCGGCATTCGGCATTTTTTCTGAAATTGTTGCAACGTTTTCTCAAAAGAAGATATTTGGCTATAAATCTATGGTTTTTTCAATGATGATTATTAGCGTTCTATCGTATTTCACGTGGGTGCATCATTTCTTTACGATGGGTGCAGGTGCTAATGTAAATGTATTTTTTGCTATTACCACGATGGCCATCGGGATTCCAACGGGTGTTAAAGTGTTCAACTGGTTATTTACAATGTTCCGCGGCCGTATTCAAATGACCCAGCCGATGCTATGGACAATTGCTTTTATCCCGTGCTTTGTTGTGGGAGGAGCAACGGGTGTTATGCTTTCAGCAGCTCCCGCAGACTATCAGTATCATAATAGCTACTTTTTAGTTGCACACTTTCACCAAGTGTTAATCGGAGGCGTTGTATTCGGCTTCTTTGCAGGTTTGTACTATTGGTGGCCAAAAATGTTTGGCTTTAAACTAAATGACCGTCTTGGCAAATGGGCATTTTGGACGTGGAATATTGGTTTTTATGTATGCTTCATGCCTCAATATGCACTAGGGTTTATGGGAATGACGCGCCGTATTTATACGTACGATTTTGACATGGGGTGGGGACCGCTGAACGTTATCTCTACAGTGGGAGCCTTCTTTATGGGCATAGGGTTTATCTTTCAAGCATGGCAGATTCTTCATGGCATTAAGTACGGAGAACGAGATGTAACAGGAGATCCATGGAATGGACGTACATTAGAATGGTCCATCCCTTCACCTCCGCCGCACTACAATTTTGCAGTGATTCCAACAGTAACGGGGCAAGATGCGTGGTGGACGATAAAAGAAGAAAGAAAAAAGAAAAAAGCGAAGGAAACAGCGGCTTTTTCTCCAATTCATATGCCTAAGAATTCAGGTATTCCATTTATCATGTCGATTTTCTGGTTCATTGCTGGTTTTGGCTTAACGTTCCACTGGGTATGGGTGGCGATATTCGGTTTGACAGGAGTAGGAGCTTGTTTACTAGCTCGTTCTTTTCAATACAACTCGGACTATTATATTCCCGTGGATGAAATTCAACATACAGAAGATTCAGTAGGGAGGGTCGGATAACATGGCATATGCGACAGCGCACCACGAAGAACATCATCATGAACATGATGAAGAAATCAAAGTTATGGGTTTTTGGCTTTTCCTCGTAACGGACTGCATCTTATTTGGAGCATTATTTGCTACGTATGCCGTTCTTGTTAATCATACTGCGGGAGGCCTTACGGGAAAGGAATTTTTTGAAGTTCCAGGATTTGTTTCTGAAACGTTTATCTTATTAACGAGCAGCTTTACGAGCGGATTGGCTGTATTAAGCATGCACAAAGGAAAAATAAAGCCTTTAATTGGCTGGCTAATCGTAACTCTGCTTTTAGGTATATGCTTTGTTGGCCTTGAAATTCATGAATTTCAAACTATGGTTCACGAAGGAGCAACCATTTCTACGAGCGCATTTTTTACGGCTTTCTACACGCTGGTTAGTACGCACGGGCTGCACGTCTCTGTCGGAATCATTTGGATGATTTCAATTACAATCCAGTTAAAACGATACGGAATTACCTCTATAACAAAACGAAAAGTGACGATTATCAGCTTATACTGGCATTTTCTTGATGCTGTCTGGATCTTCCTTTATACGGTTGTATATTTAATGGGGGTGATGTAGATGGAGAACCACGGGTCGTTAAAAGCTTATACAACCGGATTTATTTTCTCAATTATTTTAACCGTTATTCCTCTGCTGCTGGTATTAAACCACGTACTTGCTAAAAATATATTACTAGCTAGCATTCTAGGAATGGCCGTGCTTCAATTTTTCGTTCAATTGTTTTTCTTTATGCATATTAAAGACGGAGAGAAGCCTCGTTATAATGTGATGGCTTTAATACTTGGAATCGTTTTTGTTATTACGATTGTAGCAGGATCTGTTTGGATAATGACTTTTAACTCTCAAGTTCAATAAAAATGGAGCCGTGTACGATGTGCGCGGCTCCATTTTTTATTAATTTCTATAACTTGTGATAAAAATCACATACTTTCGCTTGCGCAAGAAGTACAATAAAAGTGTAGCAAAGAAAGTTCTTTATAAATGAATGTTAAAGGAGAGATTATGATGAATATGGCTTATCGTAACATCCTCGTAGCAGTAGACGGTTCTGTAGAAGCGGAGTGGGCATTCAAAAAAGCAGTTAACAGTGCGAAAAAAAATAACGCTCATTTGATAATTTGTCACGTTATCGATATACAGGCGTTAAGTCCATCACCTTATGCATTTTATACGGATACACGCTTTCAAGATGCAGAGAAATTTGCTGAAGAACTTTTAACCAACTATAGTAACCTAGCCATTAAGGCTGGAGTAACGAAAGTCGAGACCTTAATTGAACACGGTTCTCCTAAAACAAAAATATCTAAAAAAATTGCTCCCGATAAGCACGTTGATTTAATTGTATGCGGTGCAACCGGGTTAAACGCGGTAGAGCGTATCTTAATCGGAAGTGTATCTCAGCATATTTTACGCTATGCCAAATGTGATGTGTTAATCGTTCGCACCCCTAAAGAAGCTGAAGAGGAATCAAAGCCTTTACAAGTAGAACTAACAGAGTAGCAGACACAGACGAGAAATAAAACTTGTTGTGCACAGCAAAATACAAAGCTCTCACCATTTCATTTATTTAAAGAGTGGGGGGAAACGTATTTTAGTTAAAAGAAGATCCGAACAAGGAGTCAAGGTTCTCAAGAGAGAACGTGACTCGTTCGGATTTTTTTATTGTGATGGTGAATGTAGTTTTCATGTATCCAGCTGTTGATTGAAGGGGAATGGCAGAAAGAAAGGTGAGGATAGTAGAGCACATCAAACATGTTTATGAAAGAAGAAGAGGGGAAGAACAAGCATATAGAAAACTTTTCCTTAGTTGGTTAAGGTTGATTTATAAAGGAGTGACGAATATGTCAAAGTTAAATAATCCATTAACTCAATATTTCCATGAAGACTATCCAAAGCAGTATCAAGAACCGCCTGGTGTACAAAAAGAAATGAACGTCATCCCAGACTGCGGGGAGAACAGTTACATAGGTGCAGGTAAATTAAAAGGCAGAAAAGCTCTTGTAACAGGTGGGGATTCAGGTATTGGCCGAGCAGCAGCTATCGCTTATGCAAGAGAAGGAGCGGACGTTGCGCTTAATTACTTGCCACAAGAGCAAACTGATGCAGAAGAAGTAAAAAAGCTTATTGAGGCAGAAGGCAGAAAAGCAGTACTCATACCTGGTGATGTAGGCGAAGAATCTTTTTGCAAGGAGCTAGTAGAAAAAGCTTATAAAGAATTAGATGGATTAGACGTTTTAGCGCTCGTAGCAGGTAAACAGCAGGCAGTAGAAGATCTTGCTGATTTAGAAACGGATCAGCTGCGCAAAACCTTTGAAGTAAATGTATTCTCTTTATATTGGACCGTAAAAGCAGCGCTGCCTTATTTACCGGCAGGTGCTTCTATTATTACCACAAGTTCTGTACAAGGCTATAGCCCAAGTCCTAATTTATTAGATTATGCAGCTACAAAGTTTGCCATTAACGGATTCACTCGCGGACTAGCCAAGCAATTAGCTCCAAAAGGTGTTCGCGTTAACTCCGTTGCTCCAGGACCTATCTGGACGCCGCTTCAAATTTCTGGAGGGCAGCCAAGCGACGCTATTCCAGGCTTTGGACAAGATACACCTTTGCAGCGTGCTGGTCAGCCGGTAGAGTTAGCAAATGTATACGTATTTTTAGCTTCAACGGATGCAAGCTACGTAACAGCTCAAGTTTACGGAATTACAGGCGGAATAGAACTAGCTTAAACCAAAAAACACGTGCAGTTCATAACTGCACGTGTTTTTTGGTTTTATCGTCTTTTACCTTTTAAAGTTTGTACACAAATGTAGCTAAGCGTAGCGAATAAAGCTGTAATAAACGCCGAGTGAGACAGTGTAGCAAAGACATTTAAACGAGACATGACAACAAAGATACCGCTAAATATTTGAGCAAAGGTTAAAGCAACTGCAATGATGGACGCGTAGTAAATATCACGGCGAGTTTCTTTATACTGTTTGATAGCAGATACCATAATCCAAATGATAAGAACAAACAGCACAAGAGCAGCAAATCGGTGGGCAAAGTGAATGCCTGTTGTTCCTGATAGCTTTGGAATAAGAGTGTTGCCATAACAAGCTGGAAAGCTTGTACACGCTAAGCTTGCACCTTTGTGACGCACATATGCACCTAAATAAATATCGCAGTAGGTAAATATAAGCGTAAACCATGCGAGCCATCTAAATTTGCCTGTAACGGCTCCTTTAATAAAATGATCCGAACGGTCCTTTTGAATAACAAATATTGAAAGTGAAAATACACCGGTAAACGCAATAAGCGAAAGACCGAAATGCAAGGCTAGCGCCTCAGCTGACTGAGGCCAGATAACGGCAGAAGCCCCGAGCAACGACTCGATAACGATAAATGCAATACTCATGATCGCTAAAATTTTCACTTCACGGTTTCTGCGATAACGAATCCAAGCCCAAATAGAAAATGCTAAAACAAGAAGACCTGCAAATGCGGTAATCAAACGATGCGTATATTCAATCATTGTTGCTACTGCGTATTCGGGTATTAACTGCCCGTTACACAATGGCCACTCGTTTCCGCACCCTAATCCAGATCCTGTGGTTGTGACCAGACTGCCGGCAATCATTAAAATAAACATAACAATCGTTGTAAATATAGCTGTTATTTTAAATAAATTTCTCATACGTTGACTCCCTTTGTTGAGTTACTAATTATGACTATAGATTTGATGAATACGATAGTCAAGTAGTAGAGCGTAATTAACAAATAACTGTCACAAACTCGCACATGTTTTCCTTGAATTTGATGTCAGAAAAGCTTTCTTCACTAAGCTTTGTAATGGTTTTTTCCTTTTAAACAATGTAAATATGCTTTCATACATAAGATATAAAAAATTATATTAGTGATTTTATACAATTTGCAAAAAAAACTTTAGAGAGAATGGAGATACAATCATATTCCAAAAGTGATAATATAAATATAAATCAAACGATGTTATAAAACCTATCATTTTATGTTAGATATAAAATAAACTTTTTTATCACGGAGAAACTTTATTGAAAGGAGAGATAACGATGAGCTTAGAAGCTTTAAATAAAAGAGTAGAAACCGATCTTTCTTACCTTTCTTTCAGGAAACCAACAGAAGTACAGCCAATTATCCCTAAAAGTGGACACGTATACGATGTAATCATTATTGGAGGAGGTCAAAGCGGTTTAGGAACGGCTTTTGGCTTGCTGCGAGAACGCGTGTCAAATATTCTTGTTATTGATGAAAACCGTTCGGGTTTAGAAGGTCCGTGGGAAACGTATGCACGAATGATTACGCTGAGAACGCCCAAAAACTTAACATCTATCGATTTAGGAATTCCTTCACTGACGTTTCAAGCGTGGTGGGAAGCACAATTTGGCTCAGAGGGCTGGGAAGCTCTTGACAAAATTCCAAGAGGAGACTGGATGAATTATTTACGCTGGTACCGGAGTATTCTTAACCTTCCTGTGGCAAATGAAATAAAATTAACGTTAATTGAGCCGACGGAAACAGGTATTCATCGCTTGCATATTGAAGGAAATGGAGCTGCATGTCCTACACTGATGGCACGTAAAGTTATACTAGCTACAGGAATTCAAGGAGGAGGAGAGTGGCATGTCCCGCCTATGATTTCTGAAAAATTGCCGCCTCATCTTTATTCTCATACTTCACAAACGATTGATTTTACTACGTTAAAGAACAAAAAAGTAGCTGTTTTAGGAGGAGGAGCTTCGGCGTTTGATAACGCCAACTATGCGCTTTCCGAAGGAGTTGCTGAAGCTCATGTATTTGTTCGACGAAAAGAACTTCCGCGTATTAATCCAATCAGACAAATGGAAGCTTCAGGAATGATTGAGCGTTTCCATGCTCTGTCAGATGCTGAAAAATATGAAGTGATGGCTCATTTTTTCGAATACAATCAGCCGCCTACGAATGATACATTTGGACGCGCTTCCTCATGGCCAGGTTTTCATTTGCACGTACATGCACCGTGGCTCGATGTCGAGAAAAAACACGACAAAGCAGTTGTAACCACTCCTCAGGGAACGTTTACGTTTGACTATTTAATTATTAGCACCGGACTTCTAACAGATCCGGCTCTGCGTCCAGAGTTGCAACTTGTTGAAAAACACATCGCTCGCTGGAACGATCATTACAAAGCACCGCATGAAATTGCCAACCCAGTATTGGATGCCCATCCTTACCTTAGTAACGGCTTTGCTTTTTTAAGTCGTAATAGGGAAGGTCAAAAAATGGTATATGGCCTTTTTGCTTTTAATTATTCCGCTTTAATTAGCTGTGGAATTTCTGCATCCGCTCTTTCAGGGCTAAAATATGCGATACCAAAGCTCGTCTCAGAAGTCGCCAATCAGCTTTTTATTGATAATCGCCATGAGAATTTAACTAATTTCTTTGACTATGATGAGCCTGAATTTATCGGCAGCTGGTCAAAAGACGCTAATCAAGTGAAAACAACATAATAAAACTACATTTTTAACAATGAAAAAGGTGAAGCATATGGAGCCGATCTCTAAAAAGAAGATAGCTACTTTGTATACTCAAATTAGCCAAGAAATTTTTAATGTAGGCGTGAATACTCAAAAAATAGATATTATTGATAATAAAATTCTTATACTAGCTCAATCAAAAAGAATGCCAGCGCTAGACGCCCTCAGTGAAGAATATAAAGAATTAGTGATGTCTCTTGATGCGGCTTTGTCGACTAAATATAAAAAAATGCTAAAGCAAAAAGTGGAGCTATTATTCGATATCCAGGTCACTTCTTTATTTAGAGATTATGATCCTGCTACTGAGAATTCTTGTACGGTTATTTGTTTTAAATAACTTCTATATATAAATAGCAAAACGTTCGATGAAATCGTTTGTTTTGCAAAAAACGTAAAAGACGGATGCTTATCTTCTGTTTACAGAAGCAAAGAGCCGTGAAGATAGAAGGGTTTCCTTCTGTTTTCACGGTTCTTTTTATACATATTTTCATAAAAAAGGAGTGGGGAAATGACTGAATATACACTTGTTGATAAAGCGGCTGTAAAAACTAGTTGAAAAAATCCAATCGATTATTAAAGGAGTGAAAAGCAAGTGGCGATGAATGAAAAAATGGAAACTCAGCATATGGAACTAACAAAAAAATCAGCACCTAATCCTTCATGGGTAGATAAGCTGTTTCATTTAACAGAACGTAAAACAGATGTAAAAACAGAAATTCTTGCGGGAATTACGACTTTTGTGACGATGAGCTATATTATCTTTGTTAATCCGACGATTTTAGCAGATGCAGGCATTCCAAAAGAAGCGGCAATTGCGGCAACAATTTTTGCCACTGTTTTTGCAACTCTTTTGTTTGCACTGTGGGCGAACATGCCTATTGCAGTAGCACCAGGGATGGGGCTAAACGCTTTTTTTACATATACAGTGGTATTGGGTGAAGGGTTAACATGGCAAACAGGTTTAGGAGCCGTGTTTATTTCAGGGGTTGTATTTTTTATTTTAACCATAACAGGCTTACGCAGGAAGATTATTGAAGGGATACCCGCTATTTTAAAAAGTGCTATTTCCGTTGGAATCGGTCTATTTATCGCTTTTATCGGTTTTAAACAAGCAGGAATTATTGTAAGCAACAAAGAAAATTTAGTAGCCCTTGGTCAGCTTACAAAACCGGGCCCATTCCTTGCTTTATTAGGTTTTATCGCGGTAACTGTATTAACTGCTCGAAAAATTAAAGGAGCTGCCCTGATTAGCATTTTGCTAGTATCAATTGCCGGGATGGCGCTGGGCATAGTAGAAGCACCTAAAAGCATCAGCAGCGTTGTGTCATTTTCAATGCCGAGCATGTCAGAAACTTTTTTACAAATGGATATTAAATCAGCTCTTCATTACGGTCTTTTTTCTATTATTTTTTCATTTACGCTTGTGGAGCTATTTGATAATTTAGGATCGATGATTGGATTATCTAAAAAAGCTGGATTAATGGATGAAAAAGGGGAAATTAAAGGGTTAGATAAAGCGCTTATGGCAGATTCTCTTGCGACAGTAGCCAGTGCTGCTATGGGATCTACCGCAATGAACGCGTATGTAGAAAACGCGGCAGGAATTGCAGAAGGAGGCAAAACGGGTCTTAAAGCACTGGTTGTTGCCATGCTGTTTTTAGTCAGTATTTTGTTCACTCCATTGATCAGCATTATTCCTGCTTTTGCTACAGCGCCTATTTTAATTATGGTTGGAGCTCTCATGTTAACGGAAATCAAAAACATCCCTTTAGATGAGATAACAGATGCTGTACCTGCTTTTTGCACTATTATTTTGATGCCGTTAACGTTTAGTATCGGCGAAGGCTTAGCGCTAGGGTTTTTATCTTATACGTTCGTTAAATTGTTAGCCGGCAAGGCGAAAGAAATCCACTGGATTATGTACATCATTAGCGCCGCTTTTATTATCAACTTCATCTGGGCTGCCTGAGCGCATATATCTAGAGCAAAAAAGACTTCTCAGCTGAGAAGTCTTTTTTACTGATCGTGTAGATTTTAATCTCTCTCCCTTACAGAAATAAAAGATAGCGAAGGAAGATATATAACGTTGAAATTAAAAGAGATACGAGCGTGATTGGAGCTCCAATTTTCAAAAAGTCCATAAACGAAAATTTATGTCCTTTTTTAACAGCCATACCAGCTACAATGACGTTGGCAGACGCTCCAATTAACGTACCGTTTCCTCCCAAACACGCTCCTAGAGCCAGTGACCACCATAGTACACTGATTTGAGCAGAATCAGGGCTCATTCCCATTCCATGAGCCATATCTTGAATAAGTGGAATCATTGTAGCAACAAAAGGAATATTGTCAATAACAGCTGAGGCAATTCCGCTAATCCATAAAATGAGGTAAGCTGACAGTGCGATATTTCCGTCTGTAACGTTTAACGCACCAGCAGCCAGCTTTTTAATGATGCCTACATCGATTAAGCCTCCGACAAGAACAAACAAACCTGCAAAGAAAATAATGGTTGTCCATTCCACAGAATCAAACGCGCTTTCTACTTCATCATGAGTTCTTAATCCGATTACTAGTAGCACAGCTGCACCTGTAATAGCTACCATAGCAGCATCGATATGTAAAACGGAATGCAGGGTAAAACCTAGAATCGTTAATACTAATACCGTTAACGATTTTTTCATTAAAACGGAATCTTGAATATAATCTTTTTCATTTAAACTCATTAACTCTTGCTTTTTACTATCTTCTACTTTTAACTTTTTACGATAGATAAGAACAAGAATCCCCAGCGTAACAACACCGATAATCAGCACTGCAGGAGTTAAATTTAATAAAAAAGCATTAAAATCAAGGTGAGGATTCGCTGCCCCAATCATGATATTAGGCGGGTCGCCTATTAAAGTTGCCGTTCCTCCAATATTTGAAAACAGCACTTCTGATATAAGAAACGGAAAAGGATTAATGTTTAAAATAGTAGTAATCGAAAATGTAACCGGAACAATTAACAACACCGTTGTTACATTGTCTAAAAAAGCTGATCCGACGCCTGTTAAAATCGATAAAATAACTAGAATTCGAACCGGATCACCTTTAGCAATTTTAGCAGACTTGATGGCTGCGTATTGAAACACGCCTGTTTTATTTGTGATGCCGACTAAAATCATCATACCCATAAGCAGGACAATTGTTTCCCACTGAATGTGTTCGGTAATAGCATTATTAAAATCGACAATACCTAACAAAATCATCAATATAGCACCTAAAAGAGCTGCTGAAGCGCGATTGATCTTCTCAGTCATAATCAAAAAATATGTAATGATAAATATAATAATGGCTGCGTATACATGAAAACTTGTAATGTGTTGAATTGCATTGTGCATAACAGTAACCTGGCGATATGTCATCTAGTGACGAGAACTTTGGATGTTGTCCAGGTTTTCACCTCATCTTTCATCGTTTAATTTACATCCAACTTTACGGTGAAACTTCTATAAAATCCGCTTTCCTTTAACCAACCTCCTTTAAAAGCTTTGGTGTTCTTTAAAATGAAGACGAGTCCTTCAGCATTATATCATATTTACATAAAAGCTTTCTTGCTAATTATTCATGTGATTTTCAACCCACACGCTTATTATGCACCTTAAATTCAGTTTACATAATTGATTCCTCTAATATCGGACAAAGTTAGACAAAGTTGGAACAGTGTCCAATTTTGTCTAACTTTGTGAGAACAAATAAAACAATGGATTGCTAAGATAAAGCGGTTTTCATATTGGCACGGTACTTGCAAGAGTAATTAAGTGAAGTTTGATAATCAAATGAGGAGGCTTACCATAATGAAAACTGCTCAAAATAAAACAGAAAAGCTTACGAAAGAAAAAGCCAGCTGGATGTATCAGAAAATGGTAGAAATTCGAAAGTTTGAAGATGAAGTACATCAAATTTTTGCAAAAGGTGTACTGCCTGGTTTTGTTCATCTGTATGCAGGTGAAGAAGCGATAGCGGTTGGAATGTGCGCTCACCTTAATGACAGTGACAGTATTACGAGCACTCATCGTGGACACGGTCATTGTATTGCTAAAGGCGGCGATTTAGATGGAATGATGGCTGAACTATTTGGGAAGGTAACCGGGTTAGGCAAAGGAAAAGGTGGATCTATGCATATCGCGGATTTAGATAAAGGAATTTTAGGAGCAAATGGAATTGTAGGAGGAGGATTTCCGCTTGCATGTGGTTCTGCTTTAACTGCTAAGTATAAAAAGACAAAAGATGTAAGCGTTTGCTTTTTCGGAGACGGAGCGGGCAATGAAGGAACGTTTCATGAAGGAATTAACTTAGCAGCCATTTGGAAACTGCCTGTTGTTTTTGTTGCTGAGAATAATGGCTACGGAGAGGCAACTCCCTTTTCTTATGCTTCAAGCTGCAGCACGATTGCAGACCGTGCCGCATCTTACAATATTCCAGGCGTACGAGTGGATGGAAAAGACGTGATGGCTGTTTATGAAGCTGCTGCTGAAGCGATTCAACGAGCTCGCAGAGGGGAAGGCCCAACGTTAATTGAATGTGTAACGTATCGAAATTACGGGCATTTCGAAGGCGACGCACAAACGTATAAATCAGGCAGTGAAAAGAAAGAACATCTTCAGGAAAAAGATGCGATTGCTCTTTTTGAAAACTATTTGCTTTCAGAACAAGTAGTAACAGAAAAAGAGCTTAGAGATATTGAAAGTGACGTAGAAAGAGCAGTAAAACGC
Source organism: Priestia sp. 179-F W1.4 NHS (assembly GCF_045369295.1). Classification (NCBI taxonomy): domain Bacteria; kingdom Bacillati; phylum Bacillota; class Bacilli; order Caryophanales; family Bacillaceae; genus Priestia; species Priestia sp. 179-F W1.4 NHS. The sequence goes on from NZ_JBIQFF010000003.1 coordinate 62,790, forward strand.
GCAGTTGAGCTAGCAGAAACAAGCGATTATCCTGATGCTTCCGAACTATTAACAGATGTTTATGTATCTTACTAATTAAAGGGGGAAAAGAAAATGACTAGAAAATTAAGTATGTCTGAAGCTATCAATGAAGCAATGAAACTAGCGATGCGAAAAGATGAGAATGTGATTCTGCTGGGAGAAGATGTAGCTGGCGGAGCGGAAATTGACCACCTGCAAGATGATGAGGCTTGGGGCGGTGTCCTTGGAGTGACAAAGGGACTTGTACAAGAATTTGGACGTGAACGAATTCTTGATACGCCTATTTCAGAAGCAGCTTATATAGGAGCTGCAATGGGAGCGGCAGCTACGGGGTTAAGACCGGTTGCAGAATTAATGTTTAATGACTTTATTGGCTGCTGCTTAGATCAAGTGCTGAATCAAGGCGCAAAATTTAGATACATGTTCGGAGGAAAAGCAGAAGTGCCCGTCACGATTCGAACGACTCATGGAGCTGGATTCAGAGCTGCGGCTCAGCATTCTCAGAGCTTGTATGCTTTGTTTACTAGCATTCCTGGTATTAAAGTAGTGGTGCCTTCTACCCCTTACGATGCAAAAGGTTTATTATTAGCAGCAATTGAAGACAATGATCCGGTTATCTTTTTTGAAGACAAAACATTGTACAACATGAAAGGTGAGGTTCCTGAAGGCTATTATACGATTCCATTAGGAAAAGCAGACGTGAAACGCGAAGGAACAGATTTAACTATTGTAGCGATTGGCAAACAAGTAAATACTGCACTTACAGCCGCAGATCAATTATCTCACAAAGGAATTGACGTAGAAGTAGTCGATCCGCGAAGTCTATCACCTTTTGACGAAGAGACGATTCTTTCTTCTGTAGAAAAAACGAATCGATTAATTGTTATTGACGAAGCTAACCCAAGATGCAGCATCGCAACAGATATTGCTGCGCTAGTTGCTGATAAAGGATTTGATATGCTTGATGCACCTATTAAACGAATTACAGCACCACATACACCTGTACCATTTTCACCTCCATTAGAAGATATTTATCTGCCAACACCGCAAAAAGTAATTGAAGTTGTATCGGAGTTGCTAGGAGATACATCGCTTCTAAGCGTGTAAGTAAAGAGAAAGGAGGAGGAAGCAAATGGCTGCAGAGGTTGTAATGCCAAAACTAGGTATGGCAATGAAAGAAGGAACCGTTTCGACATGGAATAAAAAAGTGGGAGACTCCGTTTCAAAAGGAGATATGATTGCAAGTATTAATTCTGAAAAAATAGAAATGGAAATTGAAGCGCCGCAGGACGGTGTGATTCTTGATATCCTTGTGCAAGAAGATGTAGGTGTGCCTCCTGGAACGATTATCTGTTATGTTGGAAATCCAAACGAGCAGCTTACTGAGCAAAGCAGTTCAGCAAATGAGCTTCAGGCTCCTAAAAACGAGGTAGCCGCCACTATCTCTTTAGAAGAGCCACCAGCAAACGTAGCTTCATCAAAGAGGAGCAAAGAAACTGTGCGCATTTCACCAATTGCACGGAAAATAGCAGAATCTGAAAACCTTGACATTGAAATGATTAAAGGCACGGGACCAAAAGGAAGAATCACAAAAGCGGATGTAGAGAAAGTGCTGACAGAAAAAGCTTCAGAAACAAGTCATCCACCAGTTGAAATAGATAAAGCTACAAAAAAAGAAACGCTTCCAGTAGCGGGGATGAGGAAAGTCATTGCAGGCAGAATGCATAATAGCTTACTAAACAGTGCTCAATTAACGATTAATATGAAAGCTGACGTGACGGATTTGCTGTCTCTTCAACGAGAAATTAAAGAAGTGATTCAACAACGCCATAGTGTAAAAATCTCTCTAACTGATTTTATTGCTCGCGCTGTTGTTCTTTCACTTCAAGAACACAAGCAAATGAACAGTGCGTATATCGATAACGAAATTCATCTCTATCATCATGTTCATCTTGGAATGGCCGTGGCTTTAGAAAATGGGCTAGTTGTTCCTGTTGTGCAACATGCTGAAAAAATGCCGTTAGTTGAATTAGCTGCAGAGATAAAAACACGAGCAGCAGATGCTCGGCAAGGTCAGTTGAGTACTGATAGCATGCAAGGTTCCACATTCACTATTACTAATCTCGGTGCCTACGGAGTAGAGTATTTTACACCTATATTGAACCCGCCTGAAACAGGAATCCTTGGTGTGGGAGCTACTGAAGATGTACCTATGTATATAGGAGAGAATTTACAAAGAAGAAACGTGCTGCCTTTAAGCCTGACGTTTGATCATCGCGTACTGGACGGAGCACCTGCAGCTAATTTCCTTGGAACTATTAAACAATACTTAGAGCAACCTATTTTACTACTCTTATAGAAAGGTGGTGCATTCCATGAAACCTTTAGTTGTCATTGGCGGCGGTCCTGCAGGATATGTGGCGGCAATCACTGCCGCCCGGCAAGGAAAACAAGTTACGTTAATCGAACAAAAAGATTTAGGTGGAACATGTTTAAATGAGGGTTGTATGCCAACAAAGTCATTATTAGCAAGCGCGGAAGCCTATGAGAAAATAAAGCAAGCTGAGCAATTCGGCATCACTCTTCCTTTAGAACAAGTGAAAATTAACTGGGATGGCGTTCAGCATCATAAAACAACCATTGTTAAAAACTTGGTCAGGGGAATTGGCTATTTAATGAAAAAGAACAGTATTAAAGTCATGAAAGGAGAAGCTTCTTTTTTGACAAATCATCGCCTAGCCGTGCGAAATGAAAATCCAGTAGAAGAAATAGAGGCTGAACAGTTTATTATTGCTGTAGGTTCAGAACCTGCTAGCCTGCCGTTTGCTCCGTTTGATGGAAAGTGGATCATTCACAGTGGACAAGCGATGTCGCTGCCTGCTATCCCTTCATCTCTTTTGATAGTAGGAGGAGGGGTAATTGGGTGTGAATTTGCAAGCATTTACAGTCAAATGGGAACAAAAGTAACGATTGTGGAAGCGGCAGATCAGCTGCTTTCTGGTGAAGATGCCGATATCGCCTTTATGTTGCAGGAAGAGTTAGAGAAAAAAGGCGTAACGATTTATACATCCGCTTCGCTAACAAAAATGCAGCCAGAAGATAAAACGGCTCTATTTAAACATAAAGAAGAACTGCATGAACTGCAGGCTGACTATGCATTAATTTCAATTGGGAGAAAGCCTAGAGTGCTAGGTTTAGGTTTAGAAAAGCTTGGCATACATTTTTCAAAACAAGGAATTGATGTTAATGAGCATATGCAAACGAATATACCTAATATCTATGCTTGTGGAGATGTAGTCGGTGGAATTCAGCTTGCTCATGTAGCCTTTCATGAAGGCACAGTTGCTGCTTTGCATGCATACGGAAAAGATAAGAGCGTGAATTACCGAGCTGTACCACGCTGCATCTATACTCATCCTGAAATTGCAAGTGTGGGTTTGACAGAAAAACAGGCCCGAGAAAAATACGGTGATGTTCGTATCGGAGAATTTTCGTTTACGGCAAACGGCAAAGCGATGATTGAAAATGATTCTGTTGGAAAAGTGAAAGTAATCGTAGAACCGCAGTTTAATGAAATTATTGGGTTTTCCATTGTAGGTGCACATGCTACAGAATTAATTGGACAAGGAACCATCATGCTGCACGGGGAGTTGACCACGGATGTAATGGAAGACTTTATCGCTGCTCATCCTACATTATCCGAAGCAATTCATGAAGCTCTTTTGCATTCAACGGGTCAGGCCGTTCACTCATGATTATACAAGTGCTCAAGTTATTAAGCTCTTTAAGGATGAAAAGTAAAAATGAATGATTTAAAAAGTAAACTAGAGGATGAAGGAATCATGGGAGAGGTATAGGGATTTTCCTGCATCCTCGTCTAGTTTTTCTATTAATTTTTACATAACGTGAGCTTAAGAATCTATCTTTGGTAATGATAACGTTTTCTTTGTGATTTATAATAATAGTAACAAGCCTTGATTTACTATATTCAATTAAGTTTATAGGGGAGAGGTAAGAAATGGAATCCACACTTTCTTTAAACACATGGAAACGTTTTGTAAACGAAGGAGCACTTGAATCTTCAAGGTTAAACGACATCATTGTAAAATCGTGGCACCGCTGTAAAAGCGCAGATGTTAACCCTTACCTAGATAAAGGCAGATCGATTTTAAGAAACGAAGATTTTCATTCTCGAAAACAAATGAACTCTTTATTTCTTGAAACGGCGTTGCCGCACTTAGAAAGAATCAGACAATCAGCGGCAGATTTAGGAATGGTTGCTCTATTAATTGACCCAGAAGGCTATATTTTATCTATTACAGGAAATAGACTTACACTGAATGAAGCAAGAAAAATTAATTTTGTGGAAGGTGCCTGTTGGACAGAAAAAGAAGTAGGAACAAATGCAATCGGGACGGCTCTGCAAACGGAAGAACCCATTATGATAACAGGTACAGAACATTATTCGATTGCTTCGCATCAATGGAGCTGTTCGGCGGCGCCTGTTCGAAATGACGACGGAAATTTAATTGGGATTATTAATATTTCCTGTCCCGTAAACAGAGCGCATCCTTATATGCTTGGAATGGTTACGTCCATTGCGTATACAATCGAACGGGAGTTAAGCATTCGAATGCACAAAGACGAAATTGAGTTGGTTCATGCTTCTATGAATTTTGTCGATAGCAAGCAGCTCTTGCTGCTTTGCAATTACAAAGAAGTGATTGTAGGAGCAAGTAAAACCGTTCGGGAATGTATACCTAAATGGTCAGGACAACAGTTGAATACGATTGTACAACAGGGATTTCGTATAGTGATGGAAGTGCCTGTCATTTCAAAAAGACACGGTCGTTCTATTGGAAAGATTGTTTACTTATCAGAAGAAACGACTCATAACCAAATAACTAAACAGATCTCTGCTCAATCATTTTGTTTTAAAGGAGAAGCAGGCATAAGCCGATCCTTTCAGCGAACATTAGAAGAAATAAAGCAGGCGGCTCCTACGGATACAACGGTCTATATTTTAGGGGAAACAGGTACTGGAAAAGAAGTAGTGGCGAGAACGATTCATGAAAACAGTTCGCGTAAAAACGGGCCTTTTATTGCTCTTAATTGTGGTGCCATTCCGAAGGAACTTATGGAAAGTGAATTATTTGGCTATGCGGAAGGAGCCTTTACAGGAGCACGGCGTCAAGGATATCAAGGGAAGTTTGAACAGGCTAATCATGGTACGATTTTTCTTGATGAAATAGGTGAGCTTCCTCATTCTATGCAAGTTTCTTTGTTAAGAGTATTGCAAGAGCGCAAGGTCACGCCTGTGGGAAGCAATCAGGAAATTCCGGTAGACATCCGGATTATTACCGCTACTCATCGAGATCTTCGCCAACTTGTCAATGAAAGGAAGTTTCGAGAAGATTTATACTACCGGCTTCACGTGTACCCCGTGCATGTTCCGCCTTTACGGGAAAGAAAAGAAGATATTCCGCATCTTATGCGGTACTTTTGTCAAACGAATGATTGGAATATGAATTTCCCCAAGGAACTAGTAGATAAATTGATAGATTACCAGTGGCCCGGAAACGTTCGAGAATTATTTAATGTACTTGAACGCTTGAAAATTTCACTAAACGCGGACACAGAAAAAGAGACAATATTGAGTTATTTGAGTTCTTTACATCTTGGTGGTCAGAGGGACATCTCTCACTCTGATACTTCACAAGAAATAGAAGAAAACGGTTTTACGTCCCTATCCGCACTCACATTTCGTGAAAAAGTTCAAAAAGACTTGATGATGGATGCTTTACGTAAAACGCAGGGAAATGTGTCGCTTGCTGCTAAGCTGTTAGATATACCAAGAAGTACATTTTATAACAGATTAAAAAAATTCAATTTATAAGCTGAGAGTTTCTAGCTGTTTTAAATTTAGAAAAAGTAAAAAACGAACCATTGATTGATCAAGATTTTTGATTAGTGGTTCGTTTTTTTTGTTATGATAAGCGTAGTTTCGATTCGTTTTAAGTTCTTCTAGTAGTTGATTGGAGGGCAAGACGAAAACTCCTGCCGAAAAAGCGGAACAGGGGAGACTCCACAGGAGCGTATGCGACGAGAAGGCTCAGCGGCCGCCCGCGGAAAGCGAAGTCTTGTACGGAATCAACTGCCGTGACACAAGCGTTCAGCTCATGTATCCTATTTGTTCGTCGTTAGATTGAATTGCTTTCGTTATATCTCGATCTTTTTTAAATTTAATGAGGAGTGTACGTATATTTTATTATCAGATTATTCTGTACTATATACAGTATATTGTATACAATATATAATTTAATCAATATCTAATTAACAAAACCAGAGGTGATGAGTGAATGACAGACAAACAGTTTAAAAATGTACAAGACGGAACAAAAGCGGTATGGGCAGGAGAAAAAGAATCGCTTGCTTACAATGCCACTCAAGTTCCCGTCGTCTTCAGCGTAGCTTACAATTATGATGATGTAGACGAATGGCAAGAAGTTGCGTTAGGAAACAAACCAGGCTATACGTATAATCGCATGAGTAATCCTACGGTTAAAGCTTTTGAAGAAAAAGTAAGGATACTCGAAGAAGCAGAAGAAGCGGTCGCATTTTCTTCCGGCATGGCGGCTATTAGCAGCACATTATACACGTTTTTAAAACCCGGAGACCGAGTCGTATCGGTAAAAGATACATATGGAGGAACAAACAAAATCTTCACTGAGTTTCTTCCTAACATTGGAGTGGATGTAACCTTATGTAATACGGGAAATCATGAAGAAATTGAAGCGGCAGTAAATAAAGGATGTAAAGTGCTGTATTTAGAGTCACCTACAAATCCTACGATGAAAATTATTGATATTGAAAGAATAGCGAAAGCAGGGAAATCGGTAGGGGCAGTGGTCATTATTGATAATACGTTTGCGACACCAATTAACCAAAACCCTCTTCAATTAGGAGTAGATCTTGTCATTCACAGCGCCACAAAATTTTTAAGCGGACATGCGGATGCCTTAGGAGGAGTAGTATGCGGCTCTAAAGAATTAATACAGCATGTGTATCACTACCGTGAGATCAATGGCGCGACCATGGACCCTATGTCAGCGTATCTTATTTTAAGAGGAATGAAGACGTTAAAATTACGTATACGTCAACAAGAACGAAGCGCTTTGGAAATTGCTAAATTTCTTCAAAAGAAAGAAGCGGTTGAAGCCGTCTATTATCCTGGATTGGAAACACACCCTCATCATCATATTGCCAAAAAACAAATGAAAGGCTTTGGCGGAATATTAAGCTTTGTGTTAAAAGGAGAAATGGAAGCTATTAAAATTTTGCTGCCAAAGTTAACGTATGCAAATAAAGCCGGTAATTTAGGAGCGGTTGAAACGATTTACGGTCCGGCAAGAACGACTAGTCACGTAGAATGTACGCTTGAAGAACGTAAAGCTCTTGGAATATCCGAAGGACTGGTTCGCATATCTGTAGGAATTGAAGATACGGAAGATTTAATTGCAGACTTAGAACAAGCATTTGCTCACTTAGAATCTGCATCACCTATTAGTAATTAAAAAGACATGTATTACTTTTTTAAATAAAAATAAGGTAAGCAACTCTTTTTAGTTGGTAGACGTTTCTTCAAAATTGCAGAGATATTGTGGAATAAAGCTGAGAAATTAAACTGCACGTGTATTTTTTCGTCTGATTTTGTAGGTATACTGATAAATTAGATGAAATAAAAATGTTTTTACACGCTTTAAAAATAAACTAACTTACAATAGCCTACAAATAAGGAATGATAGTATGTCGAAACAAGAAAATGAATACACAATAAAAGATGCATCATTGTTTGGATTTAAATTAATGCAGGTAAGTAAAGCCATCTGGCGAGCTGCAGAAGATGATTGGGAGCAATGGGTGAAACCTTATGGTCTGAATGTAAATGAGCATCATATTTTATGTTTGGCTAGCAGCACGGGAGAAATCTCGATGTCAGAGTTAGCTAACTTAGGAGCTATGCATATCTCTACAGCATTTAATTTTTCGAAAAAATTAGAAAATCAAGGGTATCTGTATCTATCCAAAAGAGAAAATGATAAAAGAAACACCTATATCAAACTGACTGAAAATGGAGAACAATTATTGCTTGACACGCTCAAAGGGTATGAACCACATAACAGTAAGGTGTGCAAAGGCGCACTTCCTTTAAAAACGTTATACGGAAAATTTCCCGATTTTCCAGAGCTCGTAACCGTTGTTCGTCACGTTTGCGGCGGCGACCTAGTGACCGTTGCTGATCAACCTTTTGTGAATATAGAAGAAGCGGGAATAGAAGAAAATGAAGATAAGAAAGAAGTCCAGCTAACTAGTAATTGAACGCGCTGAATAATGGGCAGAGAATAGGGCCTCGTGAAAATAAGTGAATAACAGACCGAGCTGTTTTATCCGTGAGAAACTTCACGTATAAAACAGCTCTTTTTTATTTTGTGAATAATGATTCTCCATTATATTATGAGAAATTTAGGATAAGCTACCAGTAGTAAATTTACCGGAGAGAAGGAGTGGTTACCATGAATAAGTCAGACTCAATTTCTGTTTTTCAGCTGATCCTTCTTTCGATGACGTTTATTGGCTTAAAAACTCATGTGATGCTTATATCTCCATTAATTAAAACGGCAGGGCGCGATGCTTGGATCACTGTTCTTCTTACTTGTCTTTTAACACTCATATGGGTTCCTTTACTCGTATATGTAAATAAAAAAACAAACGGCGAACATCTTTTTCAATGGATGAAAAAACATATGAATAAGTCATTTACCAATGTTGTTATTTTTCTTATAATCGCTTATTTGACCATTATGGAAATTGCCACCTTACGAGAGACGATTACGTGGATCAATATTATTTTTCTTCAGCGAACACCTTTAATTATACTCATTTTATTATTTGGTTTTACCTGTTGCTTACTTGCCGCTACGAGCATGAGAACGATTAGTATTGTAAACGTGTTTCTTTTATTTTTTATTGTACTATTAGGTTTTTTTGTTTCTTTTACAAACTTTCAATTTAAAGATTATTCTTTATTGCAGCCTGTTTTAGAAAATGGCTATTTTCCGGTTATTAAAAGTATTGTATTTCAAGGATCAGGGATGGTAGAGCTGCTGCTGCTGCTTTTCTTGCAGCACAAAGTACCGCAGCCTATACGCTATAAGCATTTAGCGGTGGCAGGAATTCTCTTAACAGGCCTTACAATTGGGCCTCTCATTGGGGCAATTACTGAATTTGGTCCTGTAGAAGCCTCTAAGCAACGTTTCCCTCCCTATGAAGAATGGGGAATTGCATCGCTTGGAAAGTTTATAGAGCATATCGACTTTTTATCTATTTATCAGTGGCTGTCGGGTACCTTCATCCGCATTTCGACCTTTCTTTTTATTATGAAAGAATTAGTTCCATTTCAAAAAGGCCACAAAAGGTTTCTTTTACTCATTTTAGTGGTTATCACTGTATGCACGCTGGCTCCTATAACAGACTTTACTTTTTCAAATCTTTTATTTTTTACAATCATACCGGCTACTTTCTGGCTGTTTGTTGCTTTTTCTCTTTTCTTAGTAGTCATAGTCTTTCTAATTTCTCATAAAACAAGGAGGGGTAAAAGTGGAATTTTTTAAGAAGCAAAAAGACTACAGCTCTAAAAAACAAGAGAGCGAAAGTCTTTTAAAAGAAAGTTCTTCTTGTTCTCAGATCATCAATGAGCGTACGTTAAGAGATTTATTTGGAAAATGCGGCGATATTAACTTCGAGACCGTTTATTTCTATAACAAACGAGTGCTTATGATTTATTGTACCGGTTTAGTGAGTACGGAAATGCTATATGGAATGATCCCTAAAAGATTAGAGGAATGCTGCGCTAAGTTAGAGGGGGAAGTAGAAGGAGACCAGATCATAAAATTATTAAACCTTCCCTCAGTTTCTATCGTTCAAAATGAAGAACAGGCAGTTTCGGAAATTTTTTCTGGGAAATTATTCATTGATTTTGGATTACCGAACGCTGTTGTGTCTATCGATATTTCTGACCGTCCTCAAAGAAGTCCAGAAGAAACGAAAAATGAAGTAACCATATTGGGTCCTAGAGACAATTTTATTGAAGACTTACCTGTGAATATTGCTTTAATTCGTAAGTGTCTTAAATCGGTTTCCTTGTTAACAAAATCTTTAGAGATTGGAAAACGAACAAAAACAAAAGTAAGCATTTTATACATGGAAGACGTAGCTGACAAGAAGATACTTGACGAAATTATGGAGAAGTTAGGGAATATCGATATCGACGGTATTTTCAGCGGAACACAGCTAGAAGAGCTCATTAATAAAAATCCGTATAGCTTTTTTCCTCGCCACGCTTATACAGGAAGACCTGATTTTGCGGTTCAATCTCTGTTAAATGGCCGGTTCATTATATTAATTGATGGAACTTCATATGCGTATGTTACACCTATTAACCTTTTTTACTTATTAAAAGGATCTGAGGATAAAGAAAATACATATTTATACAGCTCTTTTGAGCGTATTCTTCGAATCTTCGGGCTTTCTATCGCTGCTTTTTTGCCCGGTTTTTGGGTTGCAATGACGGCTTTTCATCAAAATCAGCTTCCTCTCAGCTTATTAGCTACGATTGTTGAAGCAAGAAGAGGTGTCCCGTTTCCTACCTCTCTTGAAGCAATATTAATGCTCCTTTTATTTGAATTGTTTCGAGAGGCAGGGTTTAGACTCCCGACTTCTGTCGGGCAGACACTCAGTGTAATCGGAGGGCTTATTATCGGTGATGCAGCCATTAGAGCCGGTTTAACAAGTCCTGCCATGCTGGTTGTCATTGCAGGCTCTACGATTGCTACGTTTACGCTAGCTAATCAGTCTCTTATAGGAACAATTTCACTAATCCGCTTTTTTAGTATTATCTGTGTTAGCATTTTAGGTTTTTTTGGCTTTTTTATTTCCATCTTTTTAGTCATGATCTATATTACAAACATTCGAACGTTTGGTGTGCCATATTTCGAATTAGCAACCCGATTAGACGCGAAAAATATTTTAAAATCCCTCTTCCGCCTGCCCGAAAGTAAAAAAGCAACGAGAGCTAGTATGCTTAACCCAAGCGATTCCACCCGCGAAGAAGGAGGAAGTTAGTGAAAAGGACCATAAGGAACTTACTTATACTTATTATGAGCACTTTTTTATTGTTTCTTTCGGGATGCTGGGATACGAATGAACCGGAACAAATGGTATATGCACAAGGAATGGGGGTAGATTTTAAAGATAACCGTTACGTTCTTTACCTGCAGACCATCAATTTAAGTTTATTAGCAAAATCCGAGGCAAGCGGTGCTGGCGCGGGTCAAGTCAAAGTAGAAGTTGGTTATGCAACAGGGAAAACCATTGATGAAGCTATTTTTAGATATTATCAAATTTCTCAGCGCAGAATCTTTTTTGGGCACTTAGCTTTCCTTGTTCTAACGGACGATGCGTTAAAGCATGGCGCTGTCAAATCGGCAGTGGATTTTTTAGATCGTTATCGGGAAACGAGATACAACATCTGGATGTATGCTACGAAAAGTCCTTTGAAAAAAACGTTGTTAGCTACGCCTATGTTCGAAGTATCGAACGCTCTTTCTCGCTTGAGCGATCCTAAAGTGATTTTTAAGCAAAACTCGTTTATTCCACCAATCGATTTAAGAGAGCTCATTATCCATCTTAATGAACCTAGTCACGAAGTAAATATTCCTCTCGTTCAGACTAAAGAACATTTAACAACGGATCAAAAAAAAGAAACAGCTATTCAAGTAAACGGAGCAGTGGCTATTACATCATCTGAATTAAAAGGAGTTTTTTCAGAGAATAAAATCAAAGGACTTAGATGGATAACGGATGAATTTGTACGAGCTGGTTTACGGGTAAGGCTCCCTGATCATTCCGATATTGATCTTGTGGTAGACAAGAAAAAAGTAAAAATTGAACCTGTTATAAACGGTAGTAATTTAACATTTAATATAAAAGTTCGTGCAAAAACAACGATTTTAGTTATGCCGCAGCACGAAAAACTATCGACTATAAAAAAAGAAGCTGAACAGAAAATTAAGAAGCAAATTATGGAAACGTACGCGCAAGGCTTAAGTATAAACAGCGATGTTTACAGGCTTTCTCATGTTCTTTATAAAAAAGAACTGCGTAAATGGAAGGCTGTTCAAAGCAACGGGGCAATTCCTTTAACAAAAGACTCAATAAATGTGAAGGTCAACGTACAGGTTAAGCATGGAAACAAACAGCGAATAGGTCCGACTATAGATTAACATACTGAAAACCTGCACACCTCACCTGATAATGTTAACTCATTAAACAAAGGACAAAAGTGGAGGAATAGATAAAATAGAAAAGACCAACCTAAGAACAAATCAAATTAGGAGATTATAGATGGAAACAATCAAACCAATTAAAATAGGTTCAAAAAAAACAAGCGTGCAAGAAAAATTAACAGCCCCCGAAATGGGCAAACTTTGGGCAACCTATATGGGCAACAGCATGTCTTCGTATATTTTAAGTTATTTTCTTGAACACGTTGAAGATCCAGATATAAAAAAGCTGTTACAGCATGCAAAAGGTTTAACGGAAGAATTTCAAAGTAACGTAAAAGACATTTTTACAAAAGAGAATGTGCCAATTCCATACGGATTTACGCAAGAAGATGTGAACCTAGGCGCTCCAAAGCTGTTTGAAGATGAATTTTACGTGCATTATTTAAAATATGCTGCTAAAGCTGGATTAAGCATTTACAGTATCGCACTGCCTCTAATGTATAGAGAAGATGTAAAGACATTTTTAACGTATTGTATGAAAGCAACAATGGAACTGATGGAGCAAATAAAGGCAATCTTAATGGATAAAGGATTTATTATTAAGCCGCCACTTATTCCCGTACCAGAAAAAGTGAACATCGCTACTACTCATTATTTAAGCGGTTTTATAGGAGATGTTCGACCTTTGCATGCATTAGAAATTGCTCATCTGTATGATAACATCGAAAATAATGTGACAAGCAAAGCCTTAATTTTGGCATTTAGTCAAGTTGTTAAAAGTGAAAAAATCCGTACGTTATTTGTAAAAGGTGAAGATCTGACAAATAAAGCGGTAGAACGCTATATTGAAAAGCTTCATCGAGATAATTTACCAGTGCCATCCTTTCTTGATCATTTAATTACTACTTCGACTTTTTCACCGTTTTCGGATAAATTGATGCTGTTCCATAAAATGGATATGTTCTCGATGAAAATGAGGGCTTTTGGAAATTCAGTAGCCGTCAATGGAAGACATGATTTGGCGCTGTTATATGGAAAATCAATGACAAATATCTCGAGGTTTGTAAAAGATGCAGCGGATATTATGATGGAAAACGGCTGGATGGAAACACCACCGGCAGCCGTAGATAGAAATCATTTAAACTCCAACTAATTAAATGACTTGTCTTAGAATATGTAAAAGTTCTTAACCTATATAGCTTGAATGAGTAAAAAACACACAAAACAAATCTCCAAATTGTGTGTTTTTTATTTGAAGAGAAAAAAGCTGTAAATCCTGTTTTTATATTTGATGGTCATTAAACTAAAGCAATTTATGATTACAATTTGTATATGAGCTTAATGTCTCTATGTATAAAAAATGTTATTTATTTGCTGCTCATTATTTTATAGAAATTACTATACATTTATAAGAGATTAAAAAGAAATTAAAGAAATTATAAACATTGCTAAAACGTATATTGGTAAAAACCTTCTGCTGACTGAGTTTAAGAGGTATTAAAGAATCAAAAAAACTGCAGTTAACAACAAGAATTTTCACGAAAAAATATCGGTTTTTTTTATAACAGCTATATTTTTTGCGCAATAGTTAGGAAAATAACGTTTATTCATTGTATTTTTTGTTCATTTAGTTGATTTTTTTCATGAAAACGAAAATCATTATTATTTAAAGAGATTTATTATAGCTGAGAGACAAATATGTTTTAGTAAGTTAAAGAGAAAAGAAGAGTAGGAGGGAAATAGAGTAGAGATGAGGAAAAAAAGGCATAACAAAAAAGAGTATTATAGAGCGTTAATTTTTGCCTGATAATACCCGTTGGCAATTTTGCGGATATACGTAAAGAAGTTTGACTCCATTTCATGCACAAGAGGGCGAAATGCATCCATACTTTCTTCTATGTAAGTTTGTTGCAGGTAAAGCTGAACGGACGTTAATGATTTTTCGATTATATCTAAACCGAACTCATGTACAATGGAATGAATATCTTCCTTTTTAATTGAATAATGACCAAAAGATTTAAAGAAATTCTTAAACTGAGCAAATGCATGCTCTCCACGGATTTTTTCGATTTCTTTTTGTTTTTTACTATCATGAGCACCAGTTAAATTAAAGCTTAAAATAAAACCATCCTTGATTTTTTCAATAATTGCTTTTCTTGGCTGCTTTTCTTCTAATAATGTTTTGACACAATCATCTTTTTCTAGTATATCGATACGGAAAATTGTACTCAATTTACTAGCCATTTCTTTAATAGCAGCTTTATAGCCAATGTATTTTGGAAGAATGTGTTTTACCTCAGTGTAAGATAAAAGTGCTTCTGAATCTTTCTTTACGTTTACATCAGATTCGTATACATACAAAGCACGTAAAGCCAGGCGCAGCATGTTAATATTTTTGATAGCCAGCAATTGATAAATCACTTCCATTGAAACAGAAGTGTAACCACCTTTTGAAGTATATGTATTGTGATCTTTATCAAGCATTTCCGGAGTATATGATATGTTTTGAGCATCAGCAGCTTCTTTTATATGTAAATCTAAAAAATCCTCTAAATAGTTGTTTAAAGAAACTTGAATATAGTCTCCCCATAAACGATCCCAGCGAATGATGTCACAGTCTTCTAAAAGCTTATTATTATTTTGAACGGTCCGAACGGAACATTGGATTGTATTAGCCAGTTCTTGCTCAGAAATAATTGAAATATGACCTTGGCTGTTACATTTGGCTACGTAAGCTAAAATTTGCTTCATCAGAGAACCCGTCCACTTTATGTCTACAAAGTTTTTTGCTAGACCAAATGAATGTTTTTCATAGTAATAGCTGTTGTCTCGTTTCGTCTCTCTATTTAAACCGCTCATGACAATCAGCAGCTTGTTTGCTATAAGAGTGTGCCGCTTTAGTGCCAGCTTTTGTATACTCATGTAGTTACCTCCTTTCCAAAACTATATACGTCATCTTTTACAGTATAGACACAGTCATATAGGCTGTAAAATGACATATTTGCACGGAAAAATGGTGCATTTTTTTAAAAGACTAGTGATACCAAGGGACGAGACATCTATTTACAGGGTGACATATTTGCACGGAGATGTGGAGCAAAAATAGCGTTACATTTCATAAACGTTGATAAAACAGCATTCTTAAGACAAATGTCGTATTATGACGGATGAAATACACGTAATGTGACAAATTCAAAAAAAAATTTGATGTAAAAATGACATATTTGCACGGAGAATAGGAGCAAAAATGATAAAAATAAAGATTTGGGCAACAAAGTGACACATTTGCACGGAAAATAGGGACATAAAACAAAAAAATGCCCTTTTTTAGACACAGAAAGTTCACATTTTTACAAAGAATAAATGAACATTTGCAGAAAAAATCGCGGTTTTTTAAAAAAGTGGCATGTTTGCACGGAAATCTAGAGCAAAAAACACATTTGCACGGAGATTTGGAGCAAAAAATGCAGAAAACGGAGGGGGAAAGTCGCTGTCTCAAGAAAAATTATGTAAAAGTGGCATATTTGCACGGAAGATTGGAGCCAAACTTATAGTAAATGCAGTATAGAAAGAAAAACGACACTTTTGCACGGGAACCGGGAGCAAAAATTAGTTATAACACTTATTTTAGACATAAAAAGTTCACAAAATGATAGGGGAGGTGAAGTTTAATAACTATATCAGCAGGGGAAATAGTATGTTTATATGGAGAATTGGAGCAAAAAAACACTTTTGCACGGAAATGTGGAGCAAAAAATGCAGTAACTAATGGTAGGCAGATAAAAAGAATGCTCTTATAAAGATCATAAGAGCATTCTTTTTTAGCCTATAGAACTTGTTACGTTTTGATAGATAGAAAGGGGAGCATATTCGTAATCACCGGCTAATAAGTCTTTTACTTCACTTTCTCCCACAGGAATAAAGGTGATCTGAAACACTTGGCCCACTCTTTTATAAGATTGGACAGCTAGTTTTTGTTCGACTAGCTCGTCTAAGGCTGTTTCAATTTCGACAAGGTTTTCTTTTTTGCGTCTTTTTCGAAAGCGGACTCTTGTCGAAAAATATAAATAATCTCTTGTGACATTGTATGAAGATTTTGTTTCATAGCAAATGAGACGCTCTTTTTGCATAACGAATAGCAAATGGTAAGCGGCGTCTAAACTTAATTTTTCTACTTTATTTTTGTAAATACGCACCGTTTGGCGTTGAATATAGTCTCTATATATCACTTCATTGACGTGAATTTCAGCAATTCGCGTTCCGTTTGGCATCGTAGTAATATCCACAAAGTCAAAAATACCATAGGCAATTGTCTTATTATGCTGTACTTTTGACATGCTGTAGTGCTTCATTTTTGTAATTCTTTCTTCTATCATCTGGTAATTGCGCTTACTGTCTGTTTTATAAAGTGCTTTCACAAGGTCACCAATCTTTACATTAATGATTTTTTGTGTAGCGAACAACTCGTCGCGTTGGCTCATGATCTCTAAAAACACTTTATAATCAAACCGATCTAAATCACTAATTTTATTTCCATTTTCTTCAGCGTATTCTTTTTCTATTAACAATTCGTAATCTGTCCCGTCTTCAGAGTTATAAGTACTTAAGAAATATTCTTTTCCTTCTTTCTCTAATAGGGGTTGCTCGACGAGAAGCTTTGCTCTTGAGTTAGAGAAAAAAGGGTTCTCTACAGTTGAAAAAGGGCTTTCGATAATACTATGGTTTCCGTTTTGGAAGCTAGGGTCCAGTATAGTCAGCCCAATAATAATAGATATATCCGTATGGATTGCTTTTTCTCGCTGCGTTTTGGTTTTTTGATGAATATAAGGATAATCTGTTAAGAAGAAGCTATCTTCTTGACTCCATTCACGTAGGATATCAATTCGTTTATTAATGACTTCTTCCGGAGACGGTATGTTTTCAAACTGTTTGCAAAAGAGTTCTTTTCCGTTTGTTTTATAATAAGCTGTTAGCGCTCTGTATTCCCCAATCAGCTCTTTATTCTTCTTGGGCTTTTTTTGCTCATAGTCGCGTATAGCAGCATCTAACCACCTGCGCTTCGTACGATTAAGAAAGTCTTTTTTTAAAATCCTCAACGCTTCGTTTACATCTTTATTTTCAAAGTGCTGCTGATAAAGAGGGAGGATGGTGCTCTCTAAATCACCTTTTATACTTTCGTTATAAACAGATAAGAGGCGTAATTTAGATACTCTATCAATGACTTCGCGTATGAGTAAAGATGAATAATCCATACACATCTAACCTCCTTGATCTTAAGTTAGTCATTTTAATTCTTAGTTGGATAGTAGCTTTAAATCTATTGTAATGCACGAAAGTTCGATGCCACAAACAAAAGACGGCTACTATCTATAGTCTATTTTTCATTATACACGTGCAAAGGGGGCGAAGGGGGAGATTTTCTTATTTTCTTTTTTCGCAATCCAAGTTTGGTCATGAAGTATATACATTTGCTGTGTAGCTTATGTAAGAAGGATAACTCTGTTCGCAAGACTGCTAATTCTGCTGCGGAGTTTACTGGATGAATAGCAAGCAATTTAACATAAAAGGATATCAGCGGTTAAAAGAGAATACTTTCTAAAACTACTAAAC
The DNA here is from genome assembly GCF_045369295.1 of Priestia sp. 179-F W1.4 NHS. NCBI lineage: Bacteria > Bacillati > Bacillota > Bacilli > Caryophanales > Bacillaceae > Priestia > Priestia sp. 179-F W1.4 NHS. The sequence goes on from NZ_JBIQFF010000003.1 coordinate 80,765, forward strand.
ATACCCTGGAGGTCATGAATGAACCCTATATTAAATGAAGTAGGCACGATTTTTATTCCTGTAGAAGATATACAAAAAGCACGAGACTGGTATTGTGACGTGCTAGGTTTGCCGGCAGATGGAGACATTTTATATGATCATTTATATGTGATACCTATGAATGGAACAGGAATTGTATTAGATAGCAAAACTTATTCAAAAAATACGCTTTTTTAAACACCGGCTTTTCATTTGAATACAAACGATATCAAAGAAGCTTATGAGTATATGAAACAGAAAAAAGTAGAGCTAACGACAGGAATTGAACACGATCACTGGTTTATATTTAAAGATCCAGATGGAAATCATCTTATGGTGTGTGAATGCTGAACCTATGGAATAATAAAAGGACCTTCAAGAGAAGGTCCTTTTATTGTATTGCCTTTGCATTTTATAACTTGATAGATTTGTTTCTGAATTGAATCATTCTTACAATATTTATCACAATTGTTTTTGTTACAGCATAAGCCGGAATCGCTAAGATCATTCCGAGTATTCCTGCAATATTACCCGCAACAAGCAATAAAATAATAATCGTTAAAGGATGAGTGTTTAATTTCTTTCCAATTACCAGCGGAGAAATAATGTTCCCATCGAGCTGTTGAACGATTACGACGACAATAATTACTAATATCGCTTTTGTAGGAGAGTATAATAATCCTACGATTAAAGCGGGTGCTACGCCAATAAAAGGGCCGACGTACGGGATAATATTAGTAAGGGCTCCTATTAGTGCGAGTATTAATGCATAAGGCAACCCGATGATGAGGTAACCAATGAATGTACTAATACCCACAAACAAACAAACGAGCATTTGGCCTTGAATATAAGTAGCTAGCGTATTTGTTGTTTCTTTCATTGTACGCAACGTTTCTTTTCGATAAGAAGCAGGAACCATACGTAGCGTATTTTTACGAAGTTTATGGCTGTCTTTGAGCATATAAAAAAGAATGAAAGGAACGGTTACAACCGTAAGTGTAATATTTGTTACGACGCTTAAAACAGATGAAATACTGTTTGTGAGATTCGTAGGTAAAGTAGACGCGTAGTTTAAAAGTGACTCTTCAATATGATCGAGCGACACATATTTTTGTTCAACGAGCCAGTTAAACCATCTTGAGTTAGATAAATCATTTATGTACTCTCTCGTTTCTACAATGTAAGACGGAATATTCTTAGCCAAATCAGTTAATTGTTTAGATAAGGTAGGTCCCACACCGCCCACAATAGAAGCAATTACGCCGATAAAAACAACGTATAATAGTAAAATGGCCAGTGTTTTTGGCACTTTTTTTCTTGTGAGAAATGACACAATTGGTTCGAATAAAAAGAAAAGAAAACCAGCTACAAGAATAGGGAAAAACAAAGTGGAGATAAACACACCGATTGGTAGAAAAACAAACGAAATATGTTTACAAATGTAAATCAGTAAAGCAATCATTAATAGTTCTAATGTCCAAAAATGCAGTTTCGATTTAAACAAAAAGTTACCCTCTTTCTTTACTATTTTTTACTATCATACATCAAAAAAGAAACCCACTGCACGTTAAAAGTGGGCTTTTTTAGTCTGTATAACTTTCATTTAAATAAAAATTAGGCTTTTTCCTCTTTATCTTCAGTAGTATCCTCTGGAGTTTTTTTGTCGTCATCCTGTATAATTCCTTCTGCTGCATTTTTAAATTCTCGCAGGGAATGTCCAAATGCTCGTCCTATGTCCGGCAATTTACTTGGTCCAAATACAATTAAGGCAGTAATCCCGATTACGACCATGCTTGTGGCTCCTGGCATGATATCCTCTCCTTTAAAAGCAATGAATATATGAAAATTAAAAAGAGATAGTAAATAAAGTGCATGTTTATACTATTCACTTTTCTCTTTAAAATTCCTTTATTTTAAATGATACGAAAACAAGGTGGAGCGGCTATGTATGATTTAAATGCTAGTAGTGATATTTTGCATATGAAATTTATTATAGCATTAAAGACAGCCGTTCGCCTTATTACTCTTGTATAAGCCCTATGTGAAAAAACTTGCTTTAATTCTTATGGAAACATGTCATAAATCCTGTTTTTTAAAATGAAGAATCAGTATATAAAAATAAAGAGAGAAAAAAATTTAAAAATATAAAGATAAATTGTTGTAAAATTTAGAAATAAGTAATAGAATTAAATAAAATGTTAACGTTAACATTTTTGTTGTTGAAGATTATATCTTATTAAAATAGTTATCTGTAAATAAGATTATTTATCAATTTATCTAATTTTGTTAACGTTAACAAAAAAAGAGAAGGAGTGAATGGAAATGAAAAAATTTATGGATGACCATTTTTTATTAACAAATGAAACAGCAGCACACTTGTATAATACTTACGCAAAAGATATGCCGATTATTGATTATCATTGCCACTTAAACCCGCAGGAAGTTTATGAGAATAAACAGTTTAAAACGTTAACTAACGTTTGGCTAGATGGAGATCACTATAAATGGAGACTGATGAGAGCGAACGGAATTGAAGAGGAAAAGATAACAGGATCAGCGAGTGACTATGAAAAATTTCTCGCGTGGGCTAAAACAGTTCCCATGACGATTGGGAATCCGCTATATCATTGGACGCATCTAGAGTTAAAGCGTTTCTTTGATATTGATGAAATATTAAATGAACAGACGGCACCGTTTATTTGGGAAAAAGCAAACGAGAAATTACGCAGCGGTAAGTTTGGTGCAAGAGATCTTATTACACGTTCTAACGTAAAAGTTATCTGTACAACGGATGACCCAACAGATTCATTAGAGTATCATATGAAACTAAGAGATGTCCAAGGTTTTGAGACCCAAGTACTTCCAAGTTTTCGTCCGGATAAAGGGCTTGAAATCAACCAAGAAGGGTTTAAGAGCTGGATTGCAAAGTTGCAAGATTGTTCAAACCGCTCCATTCACACCTATGATGATTTGTTAAAAGCTCTTGAAAGTCGAGCTCGTTTTTTCCATTCCATGGGAGGGCGTTTATCTGATCACGCACTAAATAAAATGGTATATACGAAGACTTCGAAAGAAGAAGTTTCGGAGATTTTCTTAAAAGCCTTAAGAGGTGAAGGCGTAAGTACTGAAGAAGAAAGTAAATACAAGTCAAATACGTTAATCTTTTTAGGGAAGCTGTATAATGAGCTAGGTTGGGCAATGCAATTTCACCTTCATGCTCTTAGAAACAATAACACCAAAATGTTTCGTCAGTTAGGTCCAGATACAGGGTATGACTCGATGTATGACGGACAAGTGGCAGAGCCTCTCGTACAGCTTCTTGATCAAATGGACGTACAAAATAGTTTGCCAAAGACGATTTTATATTCGTTAAATCCAAAAGATAACTATGTATTAGCAAGTATAATTGGCAGCTTTCAAGGAGACGGTATTCCTGGCAAGCTGCAGCTTGGTACGGCTTGGTGGTTTAATGATCAAAGAGAAGGTATGTTAGAACAAATGAAAGCGTTATCAAATATTGGGTTGTTTAGTCGGTTTATCGGTATGTTGACAGATTCTCGAAGTTTTCTTTCGTATACAAGGCATGAATATTTCAGAAGACTAGTATGCAGCTTAATTGGTACGTGGGTGGAAGAAGGGGAAGTACCTAATGACCAGCAGCTGCTTGAGCAAATTGTAAAAGGAATATGTTATGAAAATGCTAAAGACTACTTTAGCTTCCCAGCCTATACGCTGCAAAAATAAAGGCGCAAAATAGTTTAAAGAATTGCAAGGGGAGAAGGGGGATTACCATGAGTGTTGTGGCAACAGAAAGAAAGGTTGAAATAAAAGTAGAAAAGAAAAATCTTAGTGTGAAAGAAAAAATATCTTATGGTATGGGTGATTTTGGTAACGGTTTCATGTTTGATTTAGGGCAGCTTTATTTGTTGAAGTTCTTTACAGATGTGGCAGGCATCCCTGCCGCGGCTGCGGGAGGGATTTTTCTAGTAAGTAAGTTATTTGCAGCAGTTTGTGATCCCATTGTTGGTTCGTCCATTGATTACCGAAAAAACATCGGAGCTAAAGGGAAATTCCGGCCGTATTTACTATTCGGAAGTATGGTGTTAGCCATTTTAACCGTACTCACGTTTATTTCGCCAAATCTTTCACCGGCGGGTAAATTAATTTATGCGTACGCTTCTTATATGATTTGGGGAATTGGCTATTCATTTGTCAATATTCCATACGGATCGCTAGGCGCATCCATGACTCAAAATACTTCTGATCGCACGTCTCTTGCTGCTTTTCGTCAAACAGGATCGCTAGGTGCACTGTTTGTAACCAGCATTGCTGTTGTACCGCTCATTCTGTTATTTCCAAATGAAAAAATCGGTTATCCCGTTGTTATGGGAATTATGTCGGTCATTGGAATCATCGCTTTTTATGTATGCTATCGCAATTGCAAAGAACGCATTGTCGTAAAAGAGAGTCCAAAAGAAAAACTATCAGTCAAGTCTATTTTTAAAACGTTTGTAAGTAACAAACCTCTTTTAATTTTAGTGTTTATGACGGTATTTACCATTTCAGCTTACAATATTAAATCAGCTATGCTTATTTACTTTGCACAGTATAATTTAGGAAATGTTAAATTGATGGCTTACATGAACTTTATTATTATTGGTTCATCCTTTCTAGGAGTCATGATGCTGCCAAAGCTTGTTAGCCGATTTGGAAAAAAGCAAGCTGCAATGATTGGCTTAGGAATCAGTATTGCAGCGGACACAGTAAATTTCTTTATGCCTTCTAACGTCGTAATTTTTACGATTTTAGCAAGTATTGCTTTTATAGGTATCAGCATTCCTAACGGGATTACATGGGCATTTGTATCAGATATTATTGATTATGGTGAATGGAAAACAGGCGAAAGAAAAGAAGGCACAACGTATTCATTGTTCAACTTTTCTCGAAAGCTTGCTCAGTCGCTATCCGGCTTCTTATCAGGTATTGGTTTAGGGTTAGTTGGGTATATCCCAAACGTGGCACAAAAGGCAGGTACATTAGTGGGAATTAAAAGTTTGCTGTTACTATATCCTGCTATTGCTTTGTCCATTGCTGCAGTGATTATTGGTTTTATGTATAAGCTAACGGATAAGAAACACGCGGAGATTGTCCAAGATATTCATGCTAGGTCTTAGTCAAAACTGTCATAACATTCACCATTTGCTTATTATTCCTACTAACTTGTGATATCCTTATAATAAAAATCGATACTGATTCATTAAAGGAAGGTAAATGAAATGGGTGTTACAATTAAGGATATTGCAAAACTAGCAAACGTATCACATACAACGGTTTCACGTGCATTAAACAATAGTCCGCTCATTAAAGAAAAAACAAAAAAGAAAATTTTAGAGATTGCAAATACGCTTAACTATATTCCTGATTATCATGCGAAAAATTTAGTGCTTCAAAAATCTCATACAATTGGATTGTTTTTTACGAGCATGGCAAACGGTACGTCACCAAGTTTTTTAGTAGATAGTATTAGAGGGGTAAGTAAAGTAATTGATGTTCAGTATAATTTATTTGTAAGAGGCATTGACGATTATGATGATTATACGTACATCAACAATAAACGCTTTGATGCGATTATTTTAATGAGTCAAAGCGACCGTGATAACACTTTTATATATAACGTAGTAGAAAAAGGCATCCCGTTGATTGTGCTCAACCGTCAAGTTGACGATTCATCGATTATTAATATTTTGTCAAATGACAAAGAAGGAGCCTACAAAGCCGGCGAATATTTGATTGAATTAGGTCACAGGCATATTGCAATCATAGAAGGAATAGAAGGTTTTAAATCAACCCAACAGCGTAAGGAAGGATTTCTTAACTCGTTAATTGATCACAATGTTTCCATTCGCCAAGAGTATATGATTCAAGGAAATTACGATATGCAAAGCGGATATGAAGGAATGAAAGCACTGTTAAGGTTAAAGCAGCCGCCTACTGCTGTTTTTTGTTCAAATGATGATATGGCAATCGGTGCTATGAACGCCGCATTCGAGTCTGGGCTAAACGTACCGAGTGATATCTCAATTATTGGATTTGATGATATTGAATTAGCCAAATACACCACTCCTTCACTCACAACCGTTAAAAGACCAATCGAGAAAATCAGCATGACCGGAGCAGAAGCAGTTTTATCATTAATGGACAAAGATGACAAAAAGATGCTGCAAAATAAAGTTTTAATTAATACCGAATTAATGGTTCGCCAGTCTGTAAAGTCACGCTCATCTATGTAGCCGGTTATTTAGTATAACCGGCCCAAAAATGTTAACGTTAACATTTTTGAGAAATAAAACAATATAAAAAGCTATAAAAATAATAATGTTAATGTGTGCAAAGAAGGAGATGCTAACATGAAGTTAAACCGTCAGATGCAAGCTAACACACGTATATACCCAGAAAAAGTACTGCAGTTTGGAGAAGGCGTATTTCTAAGAGGGTTTGCTGATTGGCAAATTCATCAAATGAACAAACACACTGCATTTAAAGGCAGTATAGTAGCTGTCAATCCGAGAATTACGGGAAATGCAGGTAAATTGAATGAGCAAGAAGGTTTGTTTACGGTTTCTCTTCAAGGAATTCAAGACGGTAAAGCAGTCAAAGAACATGAAGTAATTGAATCTATTAGCCGCGGTCTAAATCCATATGAAGATTATGAGGCGTATATGCAATTAGCGGAGAAAGAAGAGCTAAGATTTCTTATTTCTAATACAACAGAAGCAGGTATCGCATTTTTAGAAGAAGACCGCTTGGAACATGCACCGCAAACGAGTTTTCCTGGTAAAGTTACGGCATTTCTATATAAGCGGTTTCAAGCTTTTCAAGGAGATCCAACAAAGGGACTTATTATCCTTCCTTGTGAATTAGTGGAGCGAAACGGGGATTTGTTAAAGAAAATGGTATTGCGCTATGCCGACAAATGGAATTTAGAGAAAAAGTTTACCGAATGGATACACGAAGCAAATGCTTTTTGCTGCACGCTTGTTGACCGAATTGTGCCAGGTTATCCAAACGATGAAAATCTGCTCAATGAACTGAGTTATGAAGATGAGTTTTTTGTGATCGCAGAGCCATTTTACTTATGGGTTATTGAGGGACCTGAGTGGGTAAAAGAAGAGTTTCCCGCGGAAGAAGCTGGTTTGCATGTGAAATTTGTGAACGACATTGCACCATATGCGCTGCAGAAAGTCAGAATTTTAAATGGGATTCATACTGCTATGATGCCTGTTGCGTATTTAGCGGAACTAAATACGGTCAGAGAAGCAGTCGAAGATGATGTAATCGGAACGTTTATTCGAAAGTGTCTGTATGAAGAAATTATTCCTAGTTTACCAGTTTCGGAAGAAGAGTCTTTGCCATTTGCTAAATCTGCATTAGAACGCTTTCAAAATCCGTTTATCCACCACGCATTAATGAGCATCTCTTTGAACAGCATGACAAAGTTTAAAACGCGAAACATCCCAACTCTTAAAGAGTACGTTGAAAAGCAAGGAGCGCTGCCGGCTTTGCTTACATTTTCTCTCAGTGCCCTCATTTCTTTTTATAAAGGAAAAAGAGAAGGAGAAAAAATTGAACTATCAGATGACCCTGCAGTTCTAAAAATGTATGAATCTCTTTGGAATACGTTTGACGGTACTGAAAAAAGCATTTCTTACATTGTAAAAGAAGTGCTGGGATATAAAGAGCATTGGGGAGAGAACTTAAATACGATTCCTAGCTTAACAGAAGCCGTAACAAATGGAGTCTTAGCCATTGAAACTCTCGGAATGAAACAGGCAATAAAAGAAATTCTCTATGTAACCGCAACTAAACAGTAAGAGGTGAAGTATATGAAAGAAGTAATTCGTATTCATGAGGAAGATAATGTAGCAGTAGCTTTACGAGATTTTTTAGCACAAGAGAACCTTATGGTTGATGGAAAAGAAATTTCTCTAAAAGAAGAAGTAAAAAGGGGCCATAAAATAGCTCTTACGCCAATTTCAGCGGGCGGCAACATTATAAAATATGGTTTTCCAATCGGGCATGCGACGCACTCTATTTCACCTGGTGAATGGGTGCATACGCATAACACAAAAACAAATTTAAATAATGTTAACGAATATGAATTTCATCAAAAGTTAGCAGCTCCTAAAGAAAAAAAACAATCGCTAACGTTTAAAGGATATCGCCGCAAAAACGGAGACATTGGAATTAGAAATGAGCTTTGGATTATTCCAACGGTAGGGTGCGTAAATGGTATAGCCGAACAAATGATTAAACAGTTTCAAAAAGAAATAGGTGATATCTCGCCTTTTGAACATGTAACCGTTTTAAAACACAATTACGGATGTTCTCAGCTCGGTGATGATCACCTTAATACAAGAACCATGCTTACGAGAATGGTACAGCATCCAAATGCTGGAGGCGTATTAGTATTAGGGCTTGGATGTGAGAATAATAGCTTAACAGAATTTAAACAAGCGCTAGGTACAATTGATGAAAGCAGAGTGAAGTTTTTACAATCTCAAGACGTCGAGGATGAAATTGAGGCAGGAGTCACTTTGTTAAAAGAAATTTATGCTGCTGCTAAAGATGATAAAAGAGAAGACGTTGATATTTCCAGGCTGAAAGTAGGTCTTAAATGCGGTGGGTCAGATGGATTATCTGGTATTACAGCAAATCCGCTGCTCGGTAAATTCTCCGACTGGCTCATTGCTCAAGGAGGCACAACAGTTTTAACAGAAGTACCTGAAATGTTTGGTGCAGAAACCCTGCTAATGGAAAGAGCTGTTGATGAACAAACATTTGATAAAATTGTTCATCTGGTTAATGACTTTAAAACGTATTTTCTCAATCATAAACAGCCGGTGTATGAAAATCCTTCTCCCGGCAATAAAGCAGGCGGCATTACAACGTTAGAAGATAAATCACTTGGCTGTACTCAAAAAGCAGGCACGGCCCCAGTCGTAGACGTGTTAAATTACGGAGATCGCTTACAAACTAACGGTTTAAATTTACTAAGTGCTCCTGGAAATGATTTAGTTGCCTCAACTGCTTTAGCGGCTTCAGGATGTCATATTGTACTGTTTACAACGGGACGAGGAACGCCGTTTGGAACGTTTGTGCCCACTATAAAAATTTCTACAAACACCGCTCTTTATAACAAGAAGCCGCATTGGATTGATTTTAATGGAGGGGTACTGGTTGAAGGTGACACAGAAGAAGCTACATTAGAAAGCTTTATTGAGTACATGATCGGGGTTTCTAGCGGAGAGCTTGTAAATAACGAAAAAAATGATTTTAAAGAAATGGCCATTTTTAAAACAGGCGTTACTTTATAAATAAGTCAGTTACTAGATTGTTAAACGAAAGGGGAAAAGCTAGTGAAAAAATATGTGCTTTCTTTGTTTGTGATGACTCTTATGCTTATTTTACCGTTTTCTGCCCAAGGAGAAGCTCTTTCAGCAAGTGAAAAAATAACAGCAGTTAAAGAACAAATTCAGCCTCCTTCATTTCCGAACCGTACGTTTAATGTTAAGCGGTACGGAGCAGCAGGAGATGGAAAGTCTGATTCAACGGCTGCTTTTAAAAAAGCAATCGAAGCGGCTAACAAAGCAGGAGGAGGGCGCGTTGTTGTTCCACCAGGAACTTATGTTACCGGTGCGATTTATTTAAAAAGCAATGTAAATCTTCATGTAATGAAAAAAGCTACCATTAAGTTTAGTCAAAATCCTGACAAATACTTACCTGCTGTCTTAACAAGATGGGAAGGCGTGGAGCTATATAATTATTCACCGCTTATCTATGCTTATAACGAAAAAAATATTGCGATTACAGGAGAAGGTACGTTAGATGGACAGGGTGATAACGAACATTGGTGGCCCTGGAAAGGAAAAAAGGAGTTTGGATGGAAAGCAGGAGAGCCCAATCAACAGCAAGATCGCGATTTGCTGTTTAAAATGGCAGAAGAGAAAGTTCCTGTTAAAGAGCGCGTATTTGGCAAAGGGCACTATTTGAGACCTAGTTTTATTCAGCCTTATCACAGCAAAAATATCATGATAAAAGGTGTAACCATTTTAAATTCGCCTATGTGGCAAATCAACCCTGTCTTAAGCGAGAACATTTTAATTGATGATGTAAAAATTATAGGTCATGGTCCTAATAATGATGGAGTAGACCCTGAATCGAGTAAAAATGTGCTTATTAAAGATTCTTATTTTGACAATGGAGATGACTGTATTGCGATTAAGTCGGGGCGTAATGCAGATGGAAGAAGAATCAACGTACCAAGTGAAAATATTATTATTGAAGGAAACGAAATGAAAGATGGCCACGGGGGCGTTGTGATCGGCAGCGAAATATCAGGAAGCGTCCGGAACGTATTTGCTCAGCACAATGTTATGGACAGTCCCAATCTAGACCGGGCGCTGCGTATTAAAACAAATTCAGTTCGCGGCGGAACGATTGAAGATATCGACTTTAGCAGCAATACGGTCAAAAGCGTTGGCAGTGAAGTGATTCAAATAGACATGTACTATGAAGAAGGAGACACAGGGAATTTTACGCCCGTCGTTCGTAATATCAACATAGAAAACTTGCAAAGCAATGGAGGGAAATACGGCTTATGGATTCGAGCCTATGAACGTTCTCCCGTTACAAACCTAACAATTCGCCATTCTAATTTCCAGCATGTTGCAATCCCATTGTTAATGGAGAATGTAAAGAACCCTGTGTTTGAAGAGTTTTGTATAAATGGCAGCTGCATGAATACAAATCCGTAAAAGGGCGTGTTCATAATCAGCTGCAAGTAAGAGGTAGAACAAACGTATTTTAGCCCAAGAAGTATCCGCACAATGAATCGAGATTATCGATTCATTATGCGGTCTTTTTTTTGTTGTGATGGTGAACGTAGAATCAATGTGTTAATAATGGTAAAAACCTGCTCTGGAATTTTTACTATTTTATAGATAAGTCAAATGACTCTTACTAATTGATAGATAACATGTATGAAAGAAATGACTTTTGAAGATTGTTTTCTAAGCAATTTATTACCTAAATGTGGATGTGGGGAGTGTGAGGGAAGATATATAAAAGAATTATAAAAACATTTGTCTTTATAAGCGTTTTATTCTTTATTTTAATAAAGAGCAAAAAAAGGATGTTTTTCTCTAAATTTTTACCATTGAATATTTTGAATAAAGTTCATAAAATAAACTTGTAAGCGTTTTAAAAGATTAGAAAGTATGTATCTTAAAAGTTGAATAGAGAATTATTTATGAAGATAGGAAATGTGATTTTTTTGCTTTTGGTCACCGTTTCCAAGAATACCTTAACAAGTAACAGCAAATCGTTCATTTAATGAAATAAAGAAATAGATAGGAGTAGAGAAAAATGTACATCGGCGTCGATTATTACCCTGAACATTGGCCAGAGAATATGATAGAAGAAGATATCCAAGGTATTAAAGAGTTAGGATCAAATATGGTGAGAATAGGGGAGTTCGCTTGGCATCTTATGGAGCCTAAAGAAGGGCAATATGACTTTTCTTTTTTTGATAGCGTTATCAATAAGCTTAAAAAACAGAATATTGACGTTATGTTTGGTACCCCTACTGCCACTTTTCCGGCTTGGCTTGCGAAGCAGCATCCTTCTATTTTATCAAAAGATGAAAATGGGGCGGTCAGAGCATTTGGAGGAAGACGTCAATATTGTTTTAATTCTCCTCTTTACCGGCAGTATAGCGCTCAGATTACAGAACAACTAGTAAAGCACTACTGCTCAGAAGAAGCAATCGTAGCATGGCAAGTTGACAATGAATTTGGCCATGAAGGCAGTGATATGTGTTACTGCGAACAATGTCGTAAAGAGTTTCAGCAGTTTTTGGAAAGAAAATATAAAGATATTCATGAGTTAAATGAAAAGTATGGCACTATTTTCTGGGGACAAACGTATAACGACTTTACCGAAGTGCCTATGCCTGTAAAAACAATTACGACACACAGCCCTTCGTTAAAGCTAGACTGGGCCCGCTTTCGCTCTTTTTCGTTAAACAGATACGCTCACGAACAAACAGCGATTGTGAAGAAATATAAAGGTGATCACCAGCTGTTGACCACGAACGTATCAGGAGGCTTTTTTGATAAATGGTTCGATCATGAAGAAAACCTAGAAGTAATGGACTTTGTATCCTATGATAATTATCCGGTATGGGGCGGTCAAACAGAGCCAATTACCCCGGCTCATATTGCACTAGGGCATGATTTTAATAGAGGCTTGTTACATAAAAATTTCTGGATTGTAGAGGAATTAATGGGTGCTCAAGGTCATGATATCATCGGTTATCTACCGCGACCTAATCAGGCAAAAATGTGGTCTTATCAAGCTTTTGCTCATGGATGCACGAATATGCTGTATTTCCGTTGGCGCGGAATGACAAGAGGAGCTGAGCAATACTGCTACGGAATTGTAGGTCACGATAATCACTATGGAAAACGTTACAAAGAAGTTCAGTCGTTATTTAGTGAAATCGTTCATTACGAACATGTGCTTGAGTCTGATATTAAATCGGAGGTTGCCGTTTTATATGACTATGAAAATATATGGTCATGGCGCTTTCAGCAGCAAAGTGAAGGATTTGACTTTACGCAAGAGCTTCTTAGAGGGTATACACCGTTTTATAAGTTGAATACACCAATTGATGTTATTCCTGCTACAAGAGATTTTTCAAGCTATAAAGTACTGGTTGTTCCGGCTTTGCAAATCATTGATAAAGAACTAGGTAAAAGATTTACTGAATTTACTGAAAGCGGAGGCGTCATCGTTTTTACGTTTAGAACCGGCATTAAAGACAAACAAAATAATATTCATTTTAAACAGACGCTGCCCGGATATGTAAAAGAAATAACAGGAATTGAAATTCATGAAGTGGAAGCACTGTCTTCTACTCAAAAAGCAGCTATTAAAGGAGTAGGACCGTATGAAGGAGAACAAGCAAGTGCGTCCGTGTGGAGAGACATTATCACACCTATAACAGCTGAAGTGCTGTATGAGTATGATGATCCATTTTATAATCAAGCCGCTGTAACAAAAAATCAGTTTGGTCGCGGGACGGTTTATTATGTAGGCTGTGGAATTGAAGGGCAAACGTTTGAAAAAATGGCGCTTGATATTGTAAAACAGCAGCAGATTGAGCATACGGAAAGTGAAGATGGAGTTGAAGTATATCCTCGCAAGCTTGGAGAGAAAAGTTATTACTTCCTTATGAACCATACGCCAGAAGTAAAAGTATTTAAAGGTAATGTTCTGCAGCCTTATGAAAGTCGTATTATAGAAAACATGTAGTAGCAACAGGACACTAGAATCTCATAAAGCAATGAGATTCTAGTCACTCATAATATGATATGAAAGCGTTTTATAGAAGAAGGGAGTTAGGTTACATGAACATGGGGGTACAGTCAAAAGTTTCTCTAAAGACCGTATTATCATACGGAATGGGGAGCTTTGGAAACAATATTATTTATGCATTAACAAGTACATATTTAATGATTTTTTATACGGACAGCGTAGGATTAAATGCTGCAGCCGTAGGAACCTTATTTCTTATTGCAAGGATATGGGATGGAATTGCGGACATTATTATCGGAATGATTGTTGATAATACAGAAACGAGATTTGGTAAGTTTAGGCCCTATCTTTTAATAGGCGGATTTTTTGCAGCTGTTGCTACAGTCGCGTGTTTTATTAGTCCGGATCTTTCTCACACAGGAAAATTAATTTATGCTTATATCACTTATATCGCGTGGGGAACAAGCTTTGCTATCATGGATATTCCTTATTGGTCGCTTTCAGCAACGATTACACAAGATGTAAAAGAACGAAATAAAGTTGTAGCTTTTCCTAGAACAATTGCAGCAGTAGGGTCTTTATTTGCTAGTTTATTAACTCTTCCACTAGCTCATTATTTTGGAAACTGGTTTATGCTTAGTCTTATTTATGCGTGTATCTTAATGATTACAATGATCATCACATTTTCAGGAGTAAAAGAAAACTATACCGTAAAAAGACAGGAAAAGCAGACGCCAAAAGCAGTTTGGAACTTATTTATTCAAAATAGACCGTTGCGCTACCTGATTTTCTCAATGCTTTTAGTTGAAACAATTTTAACGATTCGAACTACGTTTTCTATTTACTATTTTAAATACAATTTAAATGCAGAGAACATCGCGTCTCTTTATTTAACCTTATTTTTCACAGCACAAATTGTAGGAGCGATCGCGTCTCCTTTCATTTCAAATAAATTTGGAAAGAAACGTGCAGCAATAGGGGGAATTGCCCTAAATGCTGTAGCCACTCTTACAATGTTTGCAACGGGTTTCCACGTTATGCCAGTGATGATTTTAAGCTTTTTAGCTTCTTTTGGCGGTGGGGTTAGTAACATTGCTCAAACATCTATGCTCGCTGACTGTGTAGAATACGGCGAATGGAAAACGGGGAACCGAGCAGAAGGAATGGTGTTTTCTACGAATATTTTCAAAACAAAGGTCGCTTCAGCAGTGGGTGGAGCAGTAGGTGGGTACATCCTTTCAGCAGTAGGGTACGTGCCAAATCAAATTCAGTCACACAGCACGCTCATTTGGATTGCTTTAATCTTTACGATTATTCCGGGTATTCTTTGCTTGTTATCACTTGTCCCACTCGTAAAATATGAGTTGACGGAAAAGAGATATTTAGAGATTTTACAGGATATGAAAAAACGCTCAAGCCGCATAAAAGAAAAACCGGCTATGAAAGTGTCTAGCTAATTCAAATCAGCACAAGCATTGTACACAAAAATAACAAGAAAAAAAGACTGCATTTTCTCAGCTCCTCTTGCTATGATGTCAGGTAGACAGATATCAATGTAAAGAGGAGTTTTGTTTATGTTTATTAATTTTTCAAAAGAAGACAAAGATAAAATGCTGAATGAAATTCAAACGTTTTTTTATAACGAACGAGATGAAGAAATCAGTGAATTTGCAGCGGAAAATGTATTGGAGTTTATTAAAGAACATATAGGTCCTCACTTTTATAACCAAGCCATTAAAGATGCGGAAGATATTATGAACCAGGTCATGCTTTCTGCAGAAGAAAATTTACATGCATTAAAAAAACCAATCGAAAAGTAGTTCGAAAAAGAAAATATGAAATAGGAAAAAAGCGTTTTATGTACAAAAACATAAAGCGCTTTTGTTTGTTTATGAAACAAATTATTTGTTCGCCCAAGTGATATATGATACATTCGTTTTAAGATAATATTAACGTTAACGTAAAGGTTATATTTAAAGTGTTTCGATTTAACTCAATGAGGGCATAACTTCAGCAAGCAGGGACATAATGAGGTAATTATATGAGGAAAGAAGGGACTACACATGAGCAACATTACGAAAGGTCAGCTAACAAAATCTATTGTGAAAGCAAATGAAAATCGTTTAACGGATAATAGTGATTTTGATATCTATCAAGAGCTGGAAAATGTGCTTCAAGGAGTCGGCTTATCAGCAAAAGACAGCGGAGGAAACATTACATTTTACGGAGAAGATCCGATTGTTCCTAGTACGCTGCGACTTGCCTCAGCAGCAGCTATTGCACTGGTTGCTAAGTCAGTAGCTGTCTCAAAAATTTGGAGAATACGCGGAGGAAAAGGTCAAGATATTCATATGGATTTGCGAAAAGCGATCCGAAGATTATCACCTTTTTACGATAAAAAATGGGAAAAGCTTAATGGATATGCCCCGAGTAAAGCAAATGATCCTTATAATCCATTAGGCTTTCGCTTTTATCAAACAAAAGACGGCAAATGGGTAATGCCGCTGAATCCGTATCCACGCTCTAAGCATGAAACGCTCAAGCTATTAAATTGTATAGAAGACCCTGATGCAGTGGCAAAAGCGATTCGCGGATGGAATGCAGAAGAATTGGAAAAAGCTGCAGCGGAGCGAGGAGTTATCATGCCTGTTGTGCGGACAATTAAAGAGTTTATGAATGAGTCCGTGTATGAAGAAGTAGCGCAGCTTCCTTTAATTGAAATTGAAAAGATTGGAGAAAGTGAGCCGATTCCTTTTTCCAAGAATCCTAAAACTCCGCTAGACGGTATTCGAGCATTAGGGCTTGGTCACGTTATTGCAGGAGCAGGATTCGGTAGAGCTCTCGCTTTACACGGTGCGGACGTCTTAAATATTTGGAAGCCAACGGATTGGGAACATGATACGATTTACGCTACGTCTAATGTCGGTATGCGCTCTTCAACGCTGGATATCGGTGAAAAAGAAGGAAAAGAAAAAATGGTTGAACTTCTACAAGGAGCAGATATCTTTTTTGCGAACCGTCGCTACGGATTTCTAGAGAGATACGGTCTAACAGCTGAAGAGTGTGCAAAATTAAAACCTGGAATCATCCACTGCACCGTTAACCTGCACGGGACGCAAGGAGAGTGGGCAAAAAGAAATGGATTTGACCAGACAGCGGGAAGCGTAACGGGAGTCATGGCGTTAGAAGGATCGCCAGAAAATCCTAAGCTGCCTCCTATTGTAGTTGTCAATGATTATGCAGTTTCTTGGCTGCTTGAAGTTGGTGCTTTAATGGCACTAGAAAGAAGAGCAAAAGAAGGAGGCAGCTACCGCGTGCGTGTATCATTAGATCGCGTATCTTTATGGATTTTATCAATGGGCATCTATGATAAAACATATGCTCATCAAACAGCTGGTTCGTCAGAGAAGCATGAGTACATTGCACCGGATCTCTTTACAGCCCAAACACCTTTAGGATTGTACCAAGGGCTTACAGAACAAATCGAAATGTCGGAAACTCCAGGGGAATATAAGACGGTTCTCGTTCCTCGAGGTTCTTCACGCCCAGAGTGGTTGTGATAACAAGAGGCTGAGAAAAAATTATTTTAGTGGAAAGAAAATCCGAACGATGAATCGAGATTCTTGATAAAGGATCCAACTCGTTCGGATTTTTTTGTTATTGTGATGAACGTAGGTTTCGTTTATGGGGGTAGATGCTTCTAGCGGTTGCACAGAAATCAACAGCGGTGTCACAAGCGGTTCAGCTCATGTATCCAATTTGTTTGTCTTTAGATTGAATTGATTTCGCTATGTCTTAATCTCGGTTTTTGGGGGTCAAATTTAAAATGAAAAATAAGAAAAAATATTTGAATAATTATATGATTTCTTATATAATAGCGAAAAGGATGAGGAGTTGACTTGTAATGGAAAACTATACGTCCCGCAAAATGACACGAGAAGAAGTAAAAGTATCAGACGCGACAGCAGCTCAACTAGTGCTAAACAAATCTCTTCGTGACTTTAAAAAAGCACAGCTTTTACTGCAAATCGATCAGTCTTTAGAAAAAAGAGATAAAGAAACTTTTTTACGTTTAACTGAAGAGTTAAAAGAAGTTTGTTAAATAACCTACTAACATAAACAATCAGCCTTTGCTTCTAGTGAGCAAAGGCTTTTCATATGGAAAAAAACGGATAAATGTTTTGTTTTTTCTGAAAGCGGTAAAAGTATAGTATGGATGATAAAGCAAAAATCAAGAAGTCTCTTACTTTATTATTTTTTGCTTTATCATCTACAGCATCTAGATGGTAATACATCATGAAAGAACAAAAAGAGAGAGGGTTCTTGATATGTATAACAAAATTTTAGTCGCCTTTGATGGTTCCGCACCTTCTATTCGTTCTCTTCAACATGCAAGTAAACTAGCTGAAAGCGTAAATGCTAATAAGCTGACAATTGTACATATTAAGGAAAGAATTCACTTGCAGCAGCCTGTTTTTAGCGTTGACTTGGACGCACTGATAGAAGAAGAAAACCGCGATATTTTATCTGAAGCTCACAATCATTTAACTCAATCAGGTATTCCATACGAGGCATACGGTTTAGAAGGCACCGCTTCAAAGAAAATTATCGAATACGCACGTGATAATCAACAAGACGTCATTGTAATAGGAAGCCGAGGAAAGGGCTTTGTTAAAGAGACCTTTCTAGGAAGTGTAAGTCACGAAGTTGCTCAATCCGCAGAATGTCCTGTTATTATTGTTAAATAAAAAGAGGCTGAGGCAAATTTAGTTAAAGAAAAATCCGAACGATGAATCGAGATTCTTGATGAAGAATCCAACTCGTTTGGATTTTTTTATTGGTATGGTGAACGTAGGTTTCATGTATATAGTTGCTTCTAGCAGTTGATTGGAGGGTAAGACGAAGACTCCTGCGGGGAAAGCGGAACAGGTGAGACCCCCCAGGAGCGTAAGCAACGGGGAGGCCCAGCGGCCGCCCGCGGAAAGCGAAGTCTTGCACGGAAATCAACTGCGGTGTGACCAGTAATTTATACTAGCTCCCTTATCCAATTTGTTCGTCTTTAGATTAGAGTGATTTTGTTAGGTCTCAATCTCTTTTTGCTTTTGGATTATGTATTGCTGTACGCTTCGTAAGTTCGAAATTTGCTGTATGATAAACTTACTTCATACGCTAAGCTGTCAGATACCCGTGGTAAAATGTCAAAGAATAATCGTTATTTAATTAGGTATGTTTTATTCTGCACAGTTTCTTCATTTATTACTTTTATAATGAAAGCAAGGGATGTGAATAAATGAATCGTATTTCTATTAAGCTTGGACTCTTGTTTTTAATGTTCATTTTACTAATTGAAGCCGCTCTCTTTTTCTATTTATATAGCGGTCTTGCCAATACACGAATTTCAGAGGAGCTGCAAAGCTTGCGTTTAAGAGGAAACAGTCACCGGGAAGTATTAGAGAAGCATCCTGATTCTGCTACGCTTAACCATGTTGCACTGATGGAATCAGAAGCAGAAACTGATGTTATCATAACGGATAAAACAGGGAAAATTATCAGTTCATCTAGACCTTTAATTCAAGGTGCAAGAAAAGCAGTAGAGAAATGGAAAGGAAAGTCTCTTACATATAAAGGTGAAATTATGCAAGGCGACTGGAAAAGCAAACCTTATATCGCCACGGCATCACCTATTAAAGAAGGCCATCAACAGTTCGGAACGGTTTATATGTTCAAAAACACAAAGGATATTCACGAAATGATTGCGAGACTACAGCATCATTTTTACGTAGCGGGAGCTGTGTCCGTTTTATTTTCCATTGTGACTATTTTTGCTCTGTCTAAATTTATAACCGCTCCTTTAATCAAAATGAAAAAAGCAACTGAGAAGCTGAGTCAAGGAGATTTGTCTGTGAAACTTGGCGCTCATTCAAGAGATGAACTTGGACAATTAGGGATGTCCATTCAGTCGTTAGCGAATGAGCTGCAGCGGTTACGAAAAGAGAGAAATGAATTTTTAAGCAGCATTTCACATGAACTTCAAACGCCTTTGATGTATTTAAAGGGCTATGCAGACGTAGCAAGAAGGCCTTCTAATACACCGCAAGAACGTGATAAGTACCTTGCTATTGTGGAAGAAGAAGCAGGAAGAATTTCACAGTTAGTCAAAGATTTGTTTCAGCTGGCGCAGCTGGATCAGCATACATTTTTTATTCAAAAACAAAAAGTAGAGCTAGCTACGTATTTGCACACCGTATGCGCGCATTTTCATTTAGCTTTAAAAGAAAAGGAGATGGAGCTGGAGATAAGCTGCCCTCAAGGTCTTTACGTTTCACTAGATCCTGAAAGATTTCAGCAAGTGATTATCAATTTACTTGATAACGCAATGAACTATTCAAAAGAAGAGACCAAAATTGATTTAATTGTAAAAAAATCAGCTGAATCATTGACAATAACTCTTAAAGATCAAGGAATAGGCATTCCAGAAAAAGATCTACCTTACGTATTTGACAAGCTGTATCGAGTGGAAAAATCCCGCTCGAGAAAAAGCGGAGGCTACGGATTAGGTTTATCAATTGTAAAGGAGATTGTAGAAGCTCATGGAGGAGAAATAACAATCACGAGCGAGACGGGAAAAGGTACGACTGTAGAGATTGTATTAAGAAAGGATGGGTAGGATGGCAACTATTTTATTAGTAGATGATGAAGCAAGGATGCTGGATTTACTAGAACTTTATCTGCTGCCAAACGGATTTACATGTATAAAATTTGAAAAAGGCACAGAAGCGCTGCGCTATCTTTATGAAGGTAACAAAGCAGATTTGATGTTATTAGATATTATGATGCCAAGCGAAGATGGGTGGGAGATTTGTCAAAAAGTAAGAAAAATGTCTGATCTACCGGTCATTATGCTCACAGCCCGCAGCCAAACGTTAGATGTAGTAAAAGGATTAAATATAGGGGCAGACGACTATATTACCAAACCGTTTAGCGAAGAAGAATTGGTTGCACGCATCGGTGCGGTTCTTAGACGTTCGTTAAAGGAAAAACATGAAATCACCTACAAAGGGTTAGTATGGAGCAAGGAAAATCACGTATTACAATATAAAGATCAGCAGATTCAAGTAACGCCTAAAGAGTTTGAATTGGTGGGGTTACTTCTTCAGCATTTAAATCGTGTGTTCAGCCGAGACGACTTGCTTGTGTTAGTGTGGGGATATGAGGCGGAGATTGGAGACCGTACTATTGACTCTCATGTGCGAAATGTTCGGGATAAGCTTAGAAAAGCGGGCTTTCCCGTAGACGAATACTTGCAAACCGTATGGGGAATAGGCTATAAGTGGGTTGATGTTAGTTGAAAATGATATGAGCATAGCTACTGAAATTGGTGAAAAGATAAAGTAAGCAGAAGCCAGCTTTTCGCTTTACATAGGGTAGGGGGGTATAGTATCATGAAGTTATGAAAGGAGGATGTTAGATGGTCGAAGCGAATCACATGAATAGTGAAGAAAAATGTTGTACGATAAATAGTGAAAGAAAAAGTCACCATTCTCCAGAAGTGAAAAAAAACCTAACAAGCCGATTAAATCGAATTGAAGGACAAATTCGAGGAATTAAAGGATTAATTGAAAAAGATACGTATTGTGACGACGTAATTACTCAAATCGCAGCTGCGCAGTCTGCTTTGAATAGTGTAAGTAAAATTTTGCTTGAAGGTCACTTGAAGCATTGCATTGTAGAACGTGTGCAAGCTGGTGATGAAGAAGTAGTGGATGAATTATTAACAACCATTAAACGATTAATGAAATAAAGGAGATGCTAGAAATGGAAAACGTAACATTATCAGTACAAGGAATGTCTTGCGGTCATTGTGTCAAAGCTGTTGAAGGCGGCGTAGGCGAACTTAATGGCGTTAAAAGCGTAGAAGTAAGCTTAGAAGATGCAAAAGTAACGGTTGCATTTGATCCAAGTCAAGTAACGGTCGAAGATATTAAAGAAGCTATTGATGACCAAGGTTATGACGTAGCATAAACAGCATCGCGTGCGAACCTTCGCACGCTTGATTTAGGAGAAATATATACCCCTTATAGGTATATAACAGGAGGCGAAATGCGGTGAGTGATAAACAAAAAGAAGCCACCTTGCAAGTTACGGGTATGACATGCGCAGCGTGTTCTAACCGGATTGAAAAAGGGTTAAAAAAAATAGAAGGTGTAAAAGAAGCAAACGTGAATTTGGCTTTGGAAAGATCTACTATCATATTTGATCCGTCTAAAACAAGTCCACAGGCCTTTGAAGAAAAAATCGAAAAGCTTGGGTACGGAGTTGTAAGTGAAAAAGCCGAATTTGCTATTACGGGCATGACGTGCGCCGCTTGTTCGACTCGTATTGAAAAAGGGTTAAACAAATTAGAAGGCGTGACAAAGGCAAGTGTTAACCTTGCTTTAGAAACGGCTTCTGTTGAATACAGCCCTTCTCAAATAGATCCGCAAGACATAACGCAGCGAGTTGAAAAGCTTGGATACGGAGCCAAGCTAAAGTCAGAAGAAAAAGAAGAAGAGCAAAGCTACAGAGAAAAAGAAGTGAGTAAACAAAAAGGAAAGTTTTGGTTTTCATTTATTTTAAGCGTACCGTTATTATGGGCAATGGTTAGTCATTTTACGTTTACGTCGTTTATTCCTTTGCCTCATATGCTGATGAATCCATGGGTTCAGCTCGCCTTAGCTACGCCTGTTCAATTCGTCGTAGGGAAGCAATTTTATATAGGCGCATTTAAAGCTCTTCGTAACAAAAGTGCCAACATGGATGTTTTAGTAGCACTAGGTACAAGCGCAGCTTATTTCTATAGTTTATACTCTTCTCTTAAATCGCTTGGCTCATCTGCTCATACTACTCAGCTTTACTATGAAACGAGTGCTATATTAATTACGCTGATTCTTTTAGGGAAATTATTTGAAGCCAATGCCAAAGGCCGTTCTTCAGAAGCAATTAAAAAGATGATGGGTTTACAAGCTAAAACGGCCGTTGTAGTAAGAGACGGAGCGGAAATTGAAATTCCAGTGGAAGAAGTGCAAAAAGACGAAGTTATTTTTATTAAACCCGGTGAAAAAGTACCTGTAGACGGAGAGATTATTGAAGGACAATCGGCTTTAGATGAGTCCATGCTGACAGGGGAAAGCGTACCGGTAGATAAAAGCATTGGAGATAAAGTAATTGGAGCCACACTCAATAAAAATGGTTTTCTAAAAATAAAAGCTACAAACGTTGGAAAAGAGACGGCGCTTGCGCAAATTATTAAAGTAGTAGAAGAAGCGCAGGGGTCTAAAGCCCCTATTCAGAGATTAGCTGATTATATTTCAGGTATATTCGTGCCAATTGTGGTTGGAATTGCTCTTCTTACGTTCTTTGTCTGGTACATTTGGATTGTGCCTGGCGAATTTGCACCGGCTTTAGAAAAGCTTATCGCCGTATTAGTGATCGCATGTCCATGCGCATTAGGTTTAGCTACTCCAACTTCCATTATGGCGGGGTCGGGCCGCGCAGCAGAATTTGGTATTTTGTTTAAAGGCGGCGAGCATTTAGAAGCGACGCATAAAATCGATACGATTCTTTTAGATAAAACGGGAACTGTTACAAATGGAACGCCTGAGCTAACCGATGTACGTATTGCACAGGGCTACGAAGAAAATGAGCTATTACAGTTAGTTGCATCAGCTGAGCGTTTATCGGAGCACCCTCTAGCTCAAGCACTCGTAGCAGGTATAAAAAATAAAGGTATAGAAATTCAAGATCCGTTATCTTTTGAAGCGATTCCAGGGCATGGAGTAAGGGCAACTGTACAAGAACGAGAGCTGTTAGTAGGAACAAGAAAGCTTATGAACCAACATAAAGTGAATATTGATGCAGCTTTAGAAGAAATGACAAATTTAGAACGAGAAGGAAAAACGGCCATGCTCGTTGCTCTTGACGGAAAATATGCCGGCATGCTTGCTGTTGCAGACACTATTAAAGAGACTTCTAAAGAAGCAGTTTCTAGGTTAAAAGAGATGGGCTTAGAAGTGATGATGATTACCGGAGATAATCGTCAAACAGCTCAGGCTATTGCGATGCAAGCGGGTATTGAGCACGTTATAGCAGAAGTGTTGCCAGAAGGCAAAGCAGAAGAAGTGAAAAAGCTTCAGCAGCAAGGTAAAAAAGTCGCAATGGTAGGAGACGGTATTAACGATGCTCCTGCACTTGCGTTAGCTGATATTGGAATGGCCATCGGAACAGGAACGGATGTAGCGATGGAAGCCGCTGATATTACGCTGATGCGAGGAGACTTGATGAGCATTGCAGATGCGATTGAAATGAGTAGAAAAACGATTTCTAATATCAAGCAAAATCTATTCTGGGCGGTGGGTTATAACACGCTCGGTATTCCAATTGCAGCAGTTGGGCTGTTAGCTCCTTGGGTTGCTGGTGCCGCGATGGCTTTTAGTTCCGTATCGGTTGTATTAAATGCACTGCGATTGCAGAGAGTGAGGCTATAAGGTATGAAAAAGTGGATCATCTCAGCTATTTTGTACGTGCTTGCCGTTATAGCAGTATATGCTGTGTGGGAAATATAAACTAAAAAATATTGGAGTCATCGAGCCACTCTCCGTGAAAGTGATCCAAAAGCAAAGCTGCTAAAGAATATTCTTTAGCAGCTTTGTCAGGTGCAAGGAATTCTTTTGATTCAATTCATATCCTTTAAGATGAAGGTCTTCTGGATGCTTTTGCTGAGCAATTAACACATCACGTCCATCATCCATAATCCAAATGAAATAATGACGGCTAGAACCATCTCCATAGGTAATGGTCATTTTGCAATCGATGCTCCCAGCAGACTCTTCATCTAAGAGAAGTTTCATGCGCTCAGCCTTTTTTATACTATTGGTGAATGTATTCATATCTTGTTCATCGATAAACGTTTTGAGTGTTTTCATTTTAATGGACGTTACTTCTATCTTTTGTACGCTAGGTGAGAGCGTGGAGTGTGCGGAAGCAAAGGGGGCTCCCATCACCAAGCTAACTACAAGTAAGAGTGAGGATAGAGCAAAGCGTATTTTTAGCATGTTTCTTTCCTCCTTTTATTTTTATACTTTTTCCTAGTGGTAAGTGTTTCATACGAAGGCCTTTTTTAGGCACAGGAAATTTTCGTACCTAATTACCTTCATCTTCACAAAATCTGCACAAAGTCTGGCTACAATAAAGAAAAGAAGAAGAGTATGCAAAGATAAGTTGTTTCTAAGGATTAAAGGATTTTTATTTTAAAATTTATTAGGTGGAAAAGAGGGACTGTCATGAAAAAACAGCTATTTATTCTTGGTGCATCTGTCATTATTGGACTAAGCGGATGCGGAAACGATTCTAGTCATGAAAAACCTTCAGCTGACAAAAATGAATCCATGCACGATCACTCAGAGATGAATCACTCTAGTTCAGGAGAGGTTCCAAAAGGATTAAAGCAAGCTGAAAATCCAACATATAAAGTTGGAGATAAAGCCGTTATGAAAGCAGATCATATGAAAGGCATGAACGGGGCTGAAGCAACGATTGTTGGTGCTTACGATACTACGGCCTATACCGTTTCGTATACGCCAAAGACTGGCGGGGAAAAAGTAAAAAATCATAAGTGGGTTATTCAAGAAGAAATAAAAGATGCGGGTAACGAGCAGTTAAAGCCAGGCAGCGAAGTGACGCTTGAAGCAGATCATATGAAAGGTATGAAAGGGGCAAAAGCAACGATTGATTCAGCCGAAAAAACAACGGTATATATGGTAGACTACACGCCGACTACAGGCGGAGAGAAAGTGAAAAATCATAAGTGGGTAACGGAAGATGAGCTTTCAGCAAAATAGACTGTTAGCGAGAAAAAAGGCTGGACAAAAGTATTTTTGGTGAAAGAAGATCCGAACGATGAATCAAGATTCTTGATTGAGAATCTCGATTCATCGTTCGGATTTTTTATGGGTAGGGTGAGCTTAGGTTTTATGTAGTGTCTTCTAGCTGTGGTATTAAGTAGAATGCTACGGTAATAAAACGAACAAACTACTGATGAAAGGAGCTAGCTATGAGTGAACATACAGTAAAGCGAACAGGACGCACACGATGGTTCATTTCATCTTTGTTGAGCAGTATGATTATTTTAAACTATTTTGATCGTGTAGCGGTGTCAGTGGCCGCTCCTGCAATACAAGATGCATTTCACTTAACGGGAACAGAGCTTGGAATTGTCTTTTCTATTTATACGTATTCTTATACGATCATGCAAATACCTGCGGGAAGCTTGCTTGATCGGTTCGGAGTAGCATGGGTGACAAGAGTCGGTATGGTGATTTGGAGTTTATTAACGATGTCGATGGCTTTTTTGCAAGGAAAACTTCTTCTCTATATTGTCCGATTTTTAATAGGAATAATGAGTGCTTCTGCATTTCCGGCAGCATCAAAAGCTACGTCGCTATGGTTTCCTCCAAATGAAAGAAGCTTACCAAATTCTTTGTTTGATTCAGCAGCCAAATTTTCGAATGTACTTGGCGCGCCTCTTGTAGCGTTTCTCATCACCAAATTTGATTGGCGCACAGCATTTTTATCTATTGGAATTATAAACGTGCTGTTTACGCTGCTGTTTTGGTTTTATTACGAAAAGCCAGAAAAGCATAGACGCATATCAGATGATGAGCTGAAGTATATTCAAGAAAATAATTTAAATGCAAACGATGAGCAAACATCAAAATTTTTACATACCTTGAAAGTATTATTTACGAATCGAAAAGTTTGGGGGCTAATGATTGGGTTTACAGGCTATGGATATACGTTTAATTTACTGTTAACGTGGCTGCCAACTTTTTTAAAAGAAAAATACGGTATGGATATCATGTCATCGGGCCTGCTTACGGCAGTACCTTGGCTAATTGCTACATTTGCTGGCATTTTAGTAGGCGGGTGGCTTGTTGATTACCTCATAAAAAAAGGTTATGACAGTCAAAAAGTATATCGCACCATCATTGTTATAGGATTATGCTTAGGGTTTGTTTTTTTAGGCTCTATTTTCACTAATAGTGTCGTCTTAGCGATGATTTGTATCTCGATTGGACTGGCAGGTATATCTGCAACCGCACCAATCGGCTGGTCTATTTCTGCAGAAATTGCACCTGCAGGCTCTATTTCCCTTCTTAGTTCTATTGTTAATTTAGCTAATAATTTGTTTGGAGGAATTATAGCTACAGCTTTAACAGGGTACATTTTAGATAAAACAGGTTCTTTTAACCTAAGCTTTATGGTAGCGGGAATTGTATTGTTGCTAGGCTTAATTTTTTATATTTATGTGCTAGGAGATATTAAACAAATTAAAATTCCAAAAAATTAACGTACGAAGTAAAACCCCATGACTCGTTATGGGGTTTTACTTTTGATTATAAATAACGACCTTGCTTGTGCGTTTAGCGATGTGAGAAACGCTATTAAGAAGGGAAATAAGGTAAATTTGTTTGTTTAAAACATATGATAGAGACTTATTTTAAAACAGAATTGTTAGTATAGCATGTTCTTAAAAAGGTTAAGATGGTTTTTATGAAGAAACCTTGTGTCTAGTTTTGTGATTTCAGCAGAAGTAGATACGAACCGCACTATAAAAAAATAGAAAGGCAGAGGAACATGAATCATAAAGAAAGTGAAAGCAATACTGAGTTAAATCAAAGTCATTTGTTAAAGGAGCCTCAGCGCATAGAATTATCTAAGTACCAAATTTTAAAGGCACTAATACCTGTTATTATACTTGGGCTTGTCGTTTTAGTGGCCGTATTACAAAATGATGGTCTTCTTAATTGGATTTAGGCATGTAAAAGGAGTTTATAACGTACAACAGACGTCGCAATCAGTAGAAATAATGGATTGCAACTTAGGCATGCAATAAAAAAACTGCATAGAGTGTAATTCAAATCGCTTGGATACAGTAGAGGGAAAGAGGGAGATATATGCCAAGAGTAACCGTTTTAGGATACGGTAGTTTTGAAGTGGCAAAAGGAAAAAAGCTTGTCTTGGCACTCGAAGACAAAGGTATAAATATTCTTCATCGGTGCGGTGGGAAAGCTAAATGCACGACTTGCAGGGTAGAAGTGCTCGAAGGTGAATATTGTGATTTAACACACGCGGAGAAAAACGCATACTCAGAAAGTTCAATTGAAGATCATTTGCGCTTATCATGCCAAATTCGTGTAAATGAAGATGTCACCGTTCGGCCAATACTAACGGTAGAAAGCTCAGGACGAGAAGCAGGACCTCGACCCGCAGAGTAGTCATGTAATTGCAAAAAGCAGCGTGTGGAATGTTTACATGCTGCTTTTTGTATGTTTACTAAAAAAATAACAAGAACAGCTACGGGGAGTAGCAGCTGTTCTTGTTCAAGTAAAATACCTACGGAATGATTCCTTTAAATTTTAGCATTCTGTAAAGCGGGCAGTAAATCACTCAAAAGAGTGATTATAAAGGCTTTTTTCGAACGGTTATCTGCAAATAGATTTAATTGGATTCTTCAATCACATCACCACTTTTGTAAATATGATACCAGCCTATGGTACCTGATCCCCCTTGATCCATCCAGTCTTTATTTTTTGCTACGAATCTATAGTAAGCTTTATCGTTGTTATCTTTCCGTAAGCGGTCGTCTGTACTGAAGACAATGTTGTCACCGAGTTCTTTTTTACCGAATGCAATAGCCGTGCTGACAGGAAATTGCTTTCTTTCTACCTTGTTCTCATCTAAAGCTGCCCATGTTAAGGGGCCAACAATACCATCTGGAGACAAGCGGTGATCGGTTTGAAATTCTTTTACTACATTTTGCGTTCGCGTACCGAAAATGCCATCAACTGATGTGTTATACTTCAAATCCTTTAAACTTTGCTGTAAGTCTCTTACGTAGCTAGAGTGGGAACCTTTACGAAGCGTAGGCCTCGTTTCTGCTTTAGCTTCAATTTTTTGTGAGTAGGCATCTTCAGCAGCTGCTTCAGTAGTTGGAGTGCTGAATGCTACGCATGTTGTTGCAAGCGTAAGAGTAGAAAGCATGACAAGTGTTTTTTTCGTTAACATGAAATAACCTCCTTGTTTTTAGCAACTATTTGTCGCTTTTCATGAGCTTTATAACTAATTAGTAGCTATAAAGTCAACTTATTATAGCGCAGCCAGTTTTCTATTTGTTTTTATATTCCTATGATTATATAAGATAGTCATAAAAAACTAGTGAAGTAGATAAATCGTTCTATGTTTTCACTATAATTTCATTTTTCTCTGATACAGTACGGAAGGGAAAAAACAGCAGGTTTAAGCGTCTTGTGTACCTGGAGTATGTCTTGCTCTATAACGCTCATAATAAACGAATGAAAAGACTGCAAAGGGAATTTGGATCTCTTTGCAGTCTCTTCATGTTCAAAAGCTCTGCGTTCAACTGATAACCAGAAAGGAAAGTATTTATGTCTACTTTGTATGCTCAGCACATAAGGAACCTTTTTTCGAAAATAAAGTCCAATAAATCATCACGGAAACAAATTTTTCTCTACATATTAGGGATTTGCTGTTTGTGTATAGCGCTCATTGTAACAAACCACAATTATTCTCTTTATAAAAAACCAATAGCTGAGGTAGTGAAGACGAATGTTGTAGAAAAAAACAAATCTGCTGATTTAAATCATAACAAAGATACCCTATACTCTCAGGAAATTGTTGCTAAAATAATGAACGGAAAATATAAAGGAAGGCTTATCCATTTAGAGAATACGTACTCATATTCACGTGCTTATGATCAAAAGTATACTGTCGGAACAGATCTTTTTGTCTCCTTAGAAAAGAATTCACAGCATGCTCTAAATGGAACGATTGAAGGAGTGAAGCGGGACAAGCAGGTTACCGCTGTCGCTGGTTTATTTATATTAATTTTGCTGGCTATTGGAAGAAAACAAGGTTTTTATTCAATCATTAGCTTATTTATTAATATTGTTCTTTTAATAGGGGCCCTCAATGTATATTTAGCACTAGGAAATGTGAGCTTGCTAGCTGTATGTATGGTAGCTCTCGTTCTTTTTACGGTTATTTCTTTGTTATTAGTAAGCGGTAATAAAGAAAAAACGCATGTAGCGATTATTTCAACTTTAATAGGTACATTTGTTTCTCTTTTAATCGCGTATGGTGTCATGCAACTGACAGATTCTAATGGCCTTCATTATGAAGGAATGGAGTTTGTAACGATTCCTCCTCAAAAAATATTTATGAGTGAGGTATTAATAGGATCTTTAGGAGCTGTTATGGATGTAGCGATTACGATTACTTCTTCTGTCTATGAACTATATGAAAAAAATAAAGAGATTGCGCGCAAAGATTTACTGAAATCAGGCAAAGAAATTGGCGGAGACATCATGGGAGCTATGACGAATATTTTATTTTTTTCATATATAAGCGGAACAATCCCAATGGTTCTTCTTTATTTAAAGAATGGCTCTCCTCTAGGATATACGTTTTCGATGAATTTCTCCTTGGAGTTAATCCGTGCTCTTACTGGCAGCGTTGGCATTGTTTTAACGATTCCCATTACACTCTATCTTTCGATTCTTTTTATTTTTAGAAAGGGGAACAGAAAGTGAACGTTTTACTATTGCTTGCTCTTATTTTATTTATTCTAATGAGTATTGTGGGCGGAAAAAAAGGAATCCGGTCTTTCCTTGCGCTGTTCTTGAATTTTGGCGTTATTTTTCTCACCATTCTCTTTATGCTGTCTATAAAAAATACGATTGTTGTTACGTTAATCGCTTGTACAATCATTAGCTGCATTAATTTATTTTATATTAATAAATTCAATCGTAAAACGCTTGCTGCGTTTGTTTCAACGATTATTACCTTAGCTGTTTTAGTACTCTTTATTTTTATTATTGAACATCATGCAATGATTCAAGGATTTGGAGAAGAACAGGAAGAAGAAATTAACGCTTTTTCACTTTATGTTGGAATTGACTTTGCTAAAATAGCCATTTGTACAATTATTATGGGTGCCATAGGAGCGATCATTGATATTTCGCTATCTATTTCGTCTTCTATGAATGAATTATTTGTTCATGATCCGTCCGTAACTAAAAAGAATCTCTTCAATTCTGGTTTGAAAATCGGAAGAGATATTTTGGGCACCACAACCAATACACTGTATTTTGCCTTTGTAGGCGGATATTTGACGTTAATTATCTGGTTTAAGAGATTGTCGTATTCGTTTGGAGACATTATCAATTCAAAAACCTTTTGTGCAGAAGTCATTTCTATTTTAAGCGGAGGCATTGGTGTAGCCATTATTATTCCGATTACCTCTTGGATTAGTGCCTCTATATTCTTACAAAAAAGAGAAAAAGGGAAGCAGTACAAGGAAATAAAGTAGAGAAGCGTATGGACAAATAAAAACAGAAAGTCATAAGAAACTGCCCCTCCAATGGTTAACCATTGGAGGGGCAGTTCAAATTAACCTCGGCCTATTTGTGGGATTTTGAGAGGAAACTAGGTGGAGGATGGGAGTTGTAATAGCATTAAGGATTACAATCTGTTTTTCTTACTGATAGATAATACGAAAAGGCCAAGAAGCAGAATTTACAGGAGAAGCAGCTTTTACAAGGACCGTCTCACCATTAGCTGGAAGCAGATTCTTAAAAGCATAAATTCTACGTTCACCTCTTGGAGATCCACGTCCTCGAGAGGTCTTTTGAGGTATAATATTTCGTTCATTTTTTGGGTCAAGTATCCAGTGTACGTACCAAATCTGACGTAAAAATTGTCTATTTGTACTTTGTGGACGTTCATCAAATATACAGTGATTCACTTGGCCTGTCCAATATAGATATCGCCCGTTTCCTATATGCCATTCATCTTCTGACCGATATCTGATTCCTACACATTCACCGGGATAGATAATATCAGGGATGTTGTAATGACTTTCTCTTTGACAGCTAGGGTCACTATATTGTGTATAAGGTGTGACTTCTACCTTTTCCAATTGATTTTTTCTAAAATACAAATATTGCTGCGTGACTTGCCCTGTCGTTCGATTTACGGCTCGGTGACTTAGAAGAATACCATTATAGGTCTGTAACTTTGTGTTATCGATGCTTTTTGTAACCGTTAAGGTACCGGCATTTGAGCTTATGACGCCGCCTACTAATCTTCCATTATGAACACAGTACCCGTTTCTGCATGATGCACCGGCATTAGCTCGATATAGAACTCCTACGCATGTCCCACTAGTAATTAGAGTCAATTATATTCACCTCACATTTCAACGTTGTTTATAGAAATAGCTTTCGAAAGTACTCTTCGTTTGAAGTGATTTCTATAGATCATCCGGGCCATATCGATAGGAAGGCTGTGTTTGAATAAAATAGCCATTTCGTACTTGAGCTATCCAGTTTTGAAATATTTCTCTCCATTCAACACGGTTAAAAAACTCATCAAGCGGCTTTGAAGAATCCCATTCAATGATAAAGAACGGAACTACTGATGGATTCCATACGCCTATACTATTGACACCTGCTTCTTTGATAAGAAGTAAAGGCAGGCCTCGTTGGTAACCCATGCTTGGCTCTATTTGTAAAAATGGAGCACCTTCCCATGATGGTGGCGGAGGTGTACCGCCGGGAATATTCGTCATGGTATAATTGGCGAAGACTTGCTGCATATTCACCGCAATCAATCCATAGCTAGAGAGGATCATTCGGCGAACGCTTGTAATCGTTTTATTAGGATATTGCTCCGTATCAGGCAGTGTACGAGGGAAAAGAAGAGCACGTTCAATTTCATCAATTAAACGATTAAGAAATCTTGTTTGAGTAGCATTAAGCATAGAAGGGTGGCTAAGGAATACAGGAATTTTATAAGCTCTGTCGGCTGTATTTTTTAAAGGGATTTTAGGGGCAGCAGAGGGGGATACTTTATCGTCTCTAAGAGAGTAAGGCTTGTCTACATAATATTTACCATCTTGCGGATTATAATAGGAATAATGTTTTTTAATCGTAATCATCCTTTCTTATTTTTCTCTATATTTTATTCAGATAGACAAAATAAGTATGTATGTTTGTCCAAGGACATTAGGAGCATTTTTACGAGAAAACATATCTATATTATCGTATGTTAGATTTGACTTAAATTAGTAGGGGAAAATAATTCCTTAAATCCAATCCTTAAACAACTACTAAATCACTCTTAGTTCACTAAAAAATTGTAAATCAGTTAAAAATCAATTATAGTAATGAAGCATTAATACATAAGCCCATTTATACATCAGCTGAAAGGGAGTAGGAGGTGTTCATTAATGAGTACAAAATCTATAGATAGTATTGAAAAGGCAGCTCAAATCTTAAAATTATTGGGAGATAAAACAAGGCTTTCGATGGTGAAATTAATAGAGAACAATGAATGTTGTGTGTGTGAGTTCGTGGATATCTATCAAGCTAGCCAACCTTCAATTAGTCAGCATTTGCGAAAATTAAGAGATGCTGAGCTTGTGAAGGAAAGAAGAAAAGGGCAATGGGTTTTTTATTCTCTTAATAAAGAAAGCCGGTACTATGAGTTTGTTCTAGGTATACTTGAATCTGTACCAAGTCAGGACGAACGTTTAAAAGAGCTAGAAAAACAAGGACTGCGTATTAGTTGTTGTGAATAATTGGAGGTTTAAAAAGTGGCATCAGTTGTACTAGCATCATTGATTTTTTTAGTAACACTAATTTTTGTCATTTGGCAGCCGAAGAATTTGTCAATCGGCTGGTCGGCTTGCGGGGGAGCTATCCTTGCTTTACTGGCAGGCGTTGTTGATTTTCAAGACGTTCTTGAGGTAACCAGCATTGTGTGGAATGCGACTCTTACGTTTATTGCTATTATTATTATTTCTTTAATTTTAGATGAAATTGGTTTCTTTGAATGGGCAGCGCTTCATATGGCTAGAGCTGCAGGAGGGAACGGCGTGCGTATGTTTGTCTACGTATCTCTTCTTGGAGCCGTTGTAGCAGCGCTATTTGCTAATGACGGAGCAGCTTTGATTTTAACACCCATTGTTTTAGCCATGGTTCGGGCATTAAAGTTCGACGACAAAATGGTTTTTCCGTTTATCATCGCAAGTGGATTTATTGCGGATACAACTTCACTGCCGCTTGTTGTTAGTAACTTAGTGAATATCGTATCAGCGGACTTCTTTGGCATTAGCTTTTCTGAATTTGCATCACGCATGATTGTTCCAGATTTAGTTTCTCTGTTTGCAAGTATTATGGTCTTGTATCTGTATTTCCGCAAAAGAATTCCTAAGAAATACAATGTAGCAGATTTGCAGAAGCCAGTGGATGCCATCAA
The DNA here is from genome assembly GCF_045369295.1 of Priestia sp. 179-F W1.4 NHS. Classification (NCBI taxonomy): domain Bacteria; kingdom Bacillati; phylum Bacillota; class Bacilli; order Caryophanales; family Bacillaceae; genus Priestia; species Priestia sp. 179-F W1.4 NHS. The sequence continues at coordinate 114,536 of NZ_JBIQFF010000003.1, forward strand.
AGATGAAAAGATGTTCCGGCTATCTGGAATTGTCTTAGTTTTGCTAGTGCTAGGCTATTTAATTGGAGAATTCTTTAGCGTCCCCGTTTCGATCATCGCAGGTATTATTGCTATTCTGTTTTTGATGATGGCAAAAAAAAGCCGAGCGGTTCATACAAAAAAAGTGCTAAAGGGAGCTCCATGGGCGATTGTCTTTTTTTCTATCGGCATGTATGTCGTTGTATACGGCTTGCGTAATGCTGGTTTAACAGAAATTCTGGCTGATGTGATCCAAGCAACGGCTAGTCATGGACTGTTTGCGGCAACAATTGGCATGGGATTCACTGCCGCTATTCTTTCATCAATTATGAACAATATGCCAACCGTTATGATTGATGCACTAGCAATCGATGCAACACACGCAGCTGGCACAATCAAGGAAGCGCTCGTTTATGCAAACGTCATTGGATCGGATTTAGGTCCGAAAATTACCCCGATTGGTTCTTTAGCAACGCTTTTATGGCTTCATGTTCTGTCAACAAAAGGCGTGAAAATTTCCTGGGGAACGTATCTTAAAACGGGTATTATTTTAACGATTCCGACATTGTTTATTACGCTTGTTGGTTTGTATATTTGGTTGCTGATTATTTCATAACGCGTACTAAAGGAGATTTGTTTTAGTCGATAGGATGATAATCGCTGTTATCCGAAAATTTCAGATGTGTATCGAAGCTGTAGAAAATAATCTACAGCTTTTTTATTGAAAAAGTATAACGGACACTGACACACTTTTAAGATGGGATATGTATTTCTCATTGAAACTACTTTTCTCCCCATTCATACTCCAACAGCTCTTTCTATGATAAAATAATAAAACTGACTAAGTTTCACATGGAAATTTGAAATGTAAGGTGATTAAATACATGAAGTTAATTATTGCAGAAAAGCCGGATCAAGGATCGACGCTCGCTTCACAGTTCAAGCCGAAGCGTCACGACGGCTATTTAGAGATTCCACCGAATGAAGTGTTTACAGACGGAGCATATGTAACGTGGGCAGTGGGGCATTTATGTCAGCTTGTGAGCCCGGAAGATTATAAGCCGGAGTGGAAAAAGTGGTCAATTGACACGCTGCCGATGATTCCAGACCGTTTTCAATATGAAGTGACGCGCTCAAAAGAAAAGCAGTTTCAAGTGGTAAAAAAATTGCTTAAAAAGCCGACGGTCACAGAAATTATACATGCGGGAGATGCGGGACGCGAAGGAGAATTAATCGTCCGCAATATCATTCAGCTGTCAGGTGTGCATAAGCCGATGAAACGATTGTGGATTTCTTCGTTAACGCCAAAAGCCATTTATGATGGGTTTCAACAGTTAAAAGACGAAAGCGACACGCGCAACCTTTATTATTATGCGTACGATATTGGGTTTATAGTTCAATATGTGATTTTTTTGCTCAAGAAACCTTTACATATAAGGATTTTTGGGTTATTTTATTTGCCCAAATAATAAGTAGTGTGGTAAAAATAAAAAATTTGGAAAATTATTTATAATCTGATTTAATAGAAAGGACAATAGTAAATAACCTCTGAAAATATAATCTGCTTTGAGAATAAGGGTGGGAGCTGAAGAAAAGTGAGAAAACTAATTAATTATAGATTTAAGGTAAAGGAGACCGAAGTTTTAGAAGATTATAATGGAATGCTTAAACCTAGCCGAGTAATTACAATTGTAATAGAAGATGAAAATACAGGTATCGAGATACCACATCCTTTAACAGATTTTATTAAACTTTACTTTGAAAACAACGGGGTAAGTTTAAATACTCAAAAAGCTCCAGCACGTGTAATGTGTAACTTTTTGAATTTTATATATACACAAATTGATGAAGGAAATAGTGATTTTATAAACCTTCGCTATGAGGGGATTAAAGGAATAAATCTCATTCATGGTAGTAAATATTTATCTTATTTGACGGCAAAAAATTTGAAGAGAAAAACAGTAAAGTATCATGATTTCTATCTAACTAAATTTTATAAGTTTTTAAAAGATCAGTCTTTACTTAAGGAAAGCATAGAGATAAAAGAGTTAAATAACAATTATGGTAGAGAAACAACGGAATCAATATTTAATAAAGCCTCTTTAGGCACAGTATATCCATCTAGAAGGAAAAGTGGTACTCATAACTACAAAATAAAAGATTTTGGAGAAAATCGATACCTTCTAGTCTCGGAGTTCTTGGAAGAAGTTAAACAAATAGCTCCTGAAATTGCATTTGGGGTAGCTTTGCAGTTCTTTGGAGGATTACGTAGAGGAGAAGTAGTTAACCTTTCAAGAGCAGACTTAAAAGTTAAATATCGACAATCCTTACATGTGCATATAAGGGATAATAGGGAATTGTTATTTTCTAGGTTAAGGGATACAAGTAAAGAATACGCTAAAAGATTAAATTACTTAGGGTTACATTTAACACAACAAGTAATTTTGGACAATGATTTTTTGTGGGACCTATATGATAATCATATGAAGGATTTAGATATTAAAATAAGGGATCGACGAATTAAGACTTCTGCCTTAATCTTTTATGATAGAGATGGCTACCCTATGTCCGGGACAGTATATGAGAGGAGGTTTAATAAAGTAAAGAGAGTCTTCCTAAATAAATTAAAAAATACAAAGGGACGTTATGAAGACTATGAACATTTAAGTTCAGGTAGTTGGGGGACTCATATCGGTAGAGGTATCTTTACAAATTTTCTAATTGATATGAACCTAAGTTTATTACAAATAGCTATTGCTCGAGGTGATAGGAATGTCGACTCGGCCTTAGCGTACATTGATGAAAAAATGACAAAAAAAACACTAAGACATGTAATAGATGAACTTCATAAAACCGAGGATGAACGATTGGGGAATATTGAAAGAACAATAATTAATAATCGATGGAAAGGAGAGGGGATGAGTGGGAGATCACGTTATCGATATTAGGGAGATTGAAGATAATTTTTATGAATTAGCTGAAGCAGTTAAGGTTTTAACAGCTCATAGGGCTGTAGTTACAAAACCACGTAGGTACAAAGAAAATATACTTAACTTAGCAAAAGAAGCACAGTTTAAAGTAATTGTATTTCAGGAACAATATTATTTTTATAAACAAGATATAGACGTTTTTTTGGAGGAACACATATCCTACTGTAAAGCTACTGAAATGTTAAAGACGTCTGATTCTTCATTTTACTATTTAATTAAAAGTCATAATATTAAGAAGTACCAATTGAGTCATAAACATAAATTTTATGCACGTAAAGAGTTAATTCCACTAATTGAACAAGTTAATCAAAGGGTACTAATAGATTCAAAAAAAAATAATGAAAAAAGTCTTAGGTTTAATACCGAAGGTTACTATCCTACACCAGAAGCTCAAAAAAAATTGAATTTGTATTTAAAACAATGGGACAAATTACGAGAAGAATATAATTTAAAAGAAGTAAGGTTCGGGGGAAGGTCTTTTTACTCTAAAAAAGAAATAGACGGACTCATTAAAAAACAGATTGAAGATAAAGATAAATACTATTGTCTAGAAGATTTAGAAAAACTATTAAATTTAAATAAAGAAACCATTACAAAAAGGTTTAAAGGTTTTAAAAGAAACGTGCCTTCTTATCTTCGAAATCGATTTCCACGTTCATTCTGCCTTTTTGTAAAAAGTGAAGTAGAACCAATGATAAATGAACACTGTCAGAGTGAAGTATTTGCAACCTTGACTGACCCATTGGATATGTTCAATTACAAATATAATTTGTATTTTCGAGATGTTGAATTTAATTATAATTCAAATACTGTAAACTTATGGTTAGAGTTCGCTAAGAATAACTTAATTAATGCGAGGGGAAGTTCACCAAAGTATATCTCTGATGCAGTTAATAATTATATCCAATGCACTAAGCACGTATACAAGTTCACCTCTACGAAAGAGATTTATGAATTTACTTCAAACGAAATTAATTTTAATCTCTTGCACACTTCTATTCCTAGGCTTCAAAGACTCCACATGCATAAATTTATATGTAAAATTTATGATTTCTACTTATCAAACTATAATAAAAAAATCTTTAAATTGGAAAGAATAATTAGACCTAAAAACCTTAGCACACAAGTTTTAAAAAAAGAGATATATTCCTTTGATGAATATAAAACACTTTTTGATTTTTGCAATCAAACCATCTTTCACAAAACAAAAGCAATTGAGGACGTCAAATCTTTATTTCTAGATAAAGAGTATTTCAATTACGATTCTTCTTGGCTCTATAACATAATTCATTTAAATAATGCTTGGAGACATAGTGATGTAGTCAAATTTCCACGAATAGAATTTGAAGGCACCAAAATAGAGGGGCTTGAATGGTTAGAAAATCACGATATAAATTTTGAAGATGCTCAAAAAATAGTTAGACAAGTTATGAGAAAAGATTTAAAAGTCTCCAAAACTAATGCTACAAACAACTTTTTCTGTTCACAGGATTTGTGTATTTCGTTCGCTACGGCTGCGGTTATATGTGAACTTAGAACACGTAGGGTAGCTCCTCTTAGTGATTTTATAATTGATTTTGGAGTCAGAAATAATAATTTTTCTCAGAAATCTAAAACTCTATTTTATAAATGTTTACCTATTAAATTTAAATTTCAAAGTTTAAAAATGAATAGATCACTTCTATCCTACACATATTCACTTCTAGTTCAGAAAGGGAAATATAACGCTGCTTTAGAAGTAGCACAAAGGTTAAGAGCACATTATGATTACGAAACAACCAATATTTATATAGTCATACCAGATGAAGAGCTGGACTATCTAACCAAACAATTATTTAGCAGAGAACATTTTGGCTTTATACCAAATTTATTAGCAGAAGTTTTATTTGGGGAGAGTAATGTTAATGAAAAGAAACAGCGTACTTCAGAAATAATCAAATTAAAAGAAATATTTGGTGGAGTTTACGGGATTGAACATTTAGCAGCATTTTTAAATAAAGTCCAGACAGAGCGCAAAACTGTAGCAGAAATAATTCTAGCTTCAAGCTTTGAGGAGGTTCAAGAATTATTATTTAATATTTATGCTAATTTACTTCCTAGTAAACAAGAGAATTATCAGTGCCTTTACGGTAGATGTGTTCGACCTAATTTGAAATGTTCAGATAATTGCTCCTTTGCAATACCAAATTTTTATGCGATTGCTTCATTGGCAAAGGACGTAGAAGAACGATTAGATGCCTTTATAGACTCTTTTTATAAAACGACTTTAGAGGCTGAAAAAATTAAAATGGTTAATCGCCTATTGACTGCTTTAAACTGCTGGGGAGAAGCTATTAAAAAATTTGGTAAAGAAGAGGTATATAAGTTTTTGAACAGAGACGAACTAAAGGAGAAGTTACAATTGATTAATGTAGAAGAGATTAGTAATTATATAGCGCATCCATAGGGGGTCCTAGATGAATGAATTAAGGGAAGAAGAGTTTCTTTCAATTTCTGAAGAAAAATTTTCAAGGGAAGAAAGCTTTAGAAATGTTTTGAGGATACTAGAGAGATTTGAAGAACAGTTTATTGCTCATTTTGATGATAATATATGGATTTTTGTAGGTTGGGCAAAGTATAGAAAGATATTTGATTTTAATAAACTTAAACATTATACAGCACTTGAGTACGCCTTAGGAGAAAGCTTAATTGTGACGGTAAAATGCTGGGTGGGAGAGATGCTGCAAGATTTCTCTCTAAGTACAGTAAAATCTAATTATAGTCTTTTATTAGAGGGGTTAGAAAAGACACAAGGGTTTAAAAAAGACAATGTAGATTCTTTTATTGATTATCTAACTAAAGACTCAAGAGATAATACAACAAAGGCCTCTCTAATAAGATCTCTGCTAAATTTCTTTGACTATAGCGATATTGAGTATGGAGAATATTATATAAAACCTTTGATTACCTATAGAAGTAAACTACCTTATATTAAAAAATCAATTTCTTTGCCGCCTTCAAAAGATGTTTTAACTCTCTCTTGGTGTATTGAAAATTACTTTGCAGAACTTTTAAAACAGGAATTAAGTGAAAAAAATTTAGCTATGAGAATCTTATATTATCCTATATTAATATGGTGGAAGTTAAGCAATGTAATTCCTTTACGGGCTGGGGAATTTTGCTGCATTAGTAGAAACTGCTTGTTTAAAAATAATAAAGGGAAACCTTATATCAAATTACCTAGACAGAAGCTTCCACATAACAGCACTGCAGTAGTGGATAAAATAGAAATTAGCGACGATTTATATACTTTAATTTTTAATTATATAAGTATGACAGAAGGTTTCGGTAAAACCCAAGTTCTTTTTTCTTATAGAGCAATCATATGGGCAGATAGTCAAAATAGAATAAATAGAAAATATGATATAAATACGTTTACAAAACAGACTTTAGCAGTGCTGATTAAAAGGTTTTATAAGGATATTGTCAAAAAGAAATATGGGTTAAATATAGAAAAAGAAAATCAAGTTAAACCCAATCAAACTAGACACTTTGCAATTATCTCTTTAGTTATGCAAGGCATCTCTCCAGTAGAAATTGCGAGATTAGCTAACCATAAAACTGTTTCAATGCAATATCATTATGCTCATCATATTGAACATTGGATTGATTGTGAAGTCTTTAATCTAATGAATAAATTTAAGTTTATATCCCAGGCAACTCCATTCTTTATTAATCAAGACAATAACAGTAAAAAAGAGGTGAATATATTACAACATATTCCTGATGAAATTAGGTTGAAAGCATTCCAACCCCCCACTTCTGATGGATGTTATAAACCATTACAGGATATAGGATATTGCTCTGATCAATTACAAAGGTGTGAAACGGATCAGTGTATATTCTGTAGCCATTGGAGAATTGAGCCCCATGAATTAATAGAAAATAACAACGTAATAAAAGAGAAAATAAAAGAAAGAAAGCGTAATATTGGAGAGCTTGCAAATTTCATAGAACAAATACATGAACAAATCTTTGCTGATGAACTATATTCTCAAAATCCATTATCTTTTAACCAACTTCAGACTGCTTCCAATCAAATTAAAGAAGAAATTAATCAAATAGCTGAGTTGAAAATTTTAGAAGGAGTGGGATACCGTGTCTAGAAGGGCTAAATTAAATGAAGAACAAGTGAAAGAGATTATCTATCTTTTTAAAACTAAGAAAAATGTAGCTGGACTGATAAGCTACAGAGATATTTATCTTTTTAATAAAGAGCTTGTTAAAAATAAAGAATTTCCAGTTGCAATGGGTGAAGATTTTTGGCGAAAAAAAGGAAGACTAGGTAGGGAATATATAGACGAAGCAAACAAAGTTTTGTCTAATCAATTAATTACTCTGGAGGAAAAAGAAATAACAATCCCGAATGTAACAGATTTGACCCATAAGTATTATAGCAATAAGGAAAAATTGATTAGTTATTTAATTCCACTAGAGCGTCAACTGTACAGTAGTATGGAGAAAGAATTACACTTGAAGAAAAAAGTCACGGATATGAAAATGGATGTAGAAAATAAAAAAGAGAAAATAAAAGAACTTGAAAATAAAGTAATAACTTTACAAGATACACTTTTTAAAATGCTTCGTTACAGTAACGATAAAGATACACCCATTAAGGATCAATTAAGTACGGGAGTAGACAAAACAAAAAGAGTGAAAAAAGCCATGGAGGAAATCTTTGATACACCTATAGATTTCTATACTTGGTATGAAGATAAAAAGATTGAGGAGTTGAATATAGCTAATCAAAGAATAGTTAGTATCAAAGAAAGGAAAACGCTAGGAGATAAATATGATAAGTTTATATAAATTATTAATACAAAGCCCCCCTAAAAGAGGCTTCTCTATTAGGGGGGCTTTGTGTTGTAGTAATTAACATAAGAACATTATCGTATGTGTTTTATGGTTATAAGAAACTATTTGAAAATCTATTTCTACGCTACAATAAGTTAAATAGCACAATTTAATAGATATAAATGTTAAAATAAAGAAGAAATGTAACTAATTAAAGGTAAGGGAGTGTGTTGTTTATGAACATTTTTGAAAGGAAATTAAAGCAAAGTACCTCTATTGAACAGCCTTTAGACCCAGTTGAGCTTTTCCAAACGTTATTTCACAAGCAAGGTTATGAGTATTTAAGAGGAGTTCAGGAAGAAATCTTAACAGAATGGCACCGACAAAGGGATAAAAGAGATGTTATAGGGAAAATGAATACAGGAGCTGGAAAAACTTTAACGGGGTTACTAATGTTATATTCTAAACTTGTTGAAAAAGTAGGTCCATGTGCTTATTTGTGCCCTGATAATCAATTGGTTGCACAAACTATAAAGCAGGCTCAATTGTATGGAATACCTGTATGTTACTTTGAAAAAAATGGAGACTTTCCCTTGGAGTTTTTGAATAAGCAACATATTCTTATTTGTACATTTGATAAACTTTTTAATGGCAAATCTATTTTTGTTCGTGATGATATACAGATGGGCGCAATATTATTAGACGATGCACATGCTTGTGTGGTTAAAGCCCGCGAAAATGCTTCTATTAAGGTTGGCAGTGATCATGATTTATATAAACGTTTGCTCGCACTTTTTAGTGAAGAGTTAAAGCGTCAGGCACCTGGTACATTTTCTCAGTTAGCTGATGGAGATCCAACCATATATATGAGAGTACCTTATTGGGAATGGATGAGTAAAAACTCTGAAGTGTTAAAAATAATTAGTGAGTATAGGAAAGAAGAAGTTGTAACTTTTACTTGGAACTTCATATCAAATGAGTTGTTACAATACGATTGCTTTTTTACTGGTAAAAGCCTTGAGATTTCACCAATTCATGTACCATACTATCTAAATCCGTCTCTCAATGAGGCAAAACATCGCTACGTTTTATCAGCTACATTTGAAGATGATACAGTCTTACTAAAAGATTTAGGAATAAACGAAGATAGTATTAGGCAGCCTTTGGTACCAAAAGACCGAAAAGACATTGGTGAACGACTTATCTTAGCCCCTAGTAGATATAGTTCTGAGTTACATGATGAAAAGATGCGTCAATATATTACGGCTGTTGCAAAAAAACATAATGTAAATGCAGTAGTTCTAGTACCTTCTGATTATCAAGCAAAACCTTGGTCTGAGCTTGGTGCTGAAGTTGTAAATAGAAAAAATATTGATGTTGCATTGAATAAATTAAAAATTACTAAGGGTAATCTTATGGTTTTTGTTAATCGTTATGATGGTATAGATTTACTAGGGGATATGTGTAGGATTTTAGTTTTAGATGGGAAGCCTTCATTACATTCTTTACGTGATAGATATATGGGATCAGTTAGAAATGGTTCTTCTATTATTAATTCAAAATTAGGTCAAACAATAGAACAGGGGCTAGGGAGGGCAGTACGTTCGGGTAGTGATGATTCTGTTGTATTCGTTCTGAATCCTGAGTTAGTTAGGTTTTTAGGCGTAGATAAGAATCTTCAATACTTTACTACTATCACTAGAGCTCAAATAAATTTAGGATTACAATTACTTGATGGTGAGGATGGTAAGAAACCTTTATCTACAATTAATGATGTAGTAAATCTTTGTTTAAACAAAGACTTGGCTTGGAGAAAATTTCATCAACAAACTATTAATGAATTAAAAAGTGAACCGATTAACAGTATTCAGGAAGAGAAATTAGAGCTGGCAGAAATAGAAAAGGAAGCAGCAAGACTATTTCGTCTTCGCCAATATACCAATGCTGCTCAAGTAATAAGGGAATATATTAACAAAAATCCCAAATGGTTCACAGACAAAGATACAGCTTGGTATTTACAGTTTGCTGCTCAACTTTTATATTTAGGAAACCAAGTTGAGGCTAATGATCTTCAAATTAAATCAGCAGAGATGGCAACGGGAATGTTTCATCCACCTTTAGGAACTGTTTATACAAAAATTACTAAACCTGGTAAACAAGCAGCTTTAGTTAGGCAAAGAATTGCTTCTTTTTCTCGGCCACAAGATGTTGCAGTGCATATAGAGAGTATTTTGGAGTCAGTAAATTTTAATCCTGACATTTCATCAGAAAGGTTTGAAGGAATGATGAATGAAATGGGTGATTTTTTAGGTTTCTCATCTCAACGCCCCGAAAACGAATTAGGAAATGGCCCAGATTTATTGTGGTGTATGACAGATACACATTATTTATTGAAAGAAGCAAAGTCTCAAAAGAAAGGGAAAAATAAAATTAGTCGCTCTGACATTGAGCAATTATACCACTCAGAAAAATGGTTTCAAAAGCAATATGGAGAAGGCACTGTATATTCTTTAGTTACCCTACAACCATCGAATGAAAAGGAAAGAGATGTAACTATCAGTAATAATACATTTGTTATGGACACTGAAGCACTGACAAAACTAAAAAGAAATGTCCGTGGCTTTATTACTGCCTTGTCTCATAAACAAACAGATGCTCATACGGAACGTGAAATAGCCCAACTGTTACGTGAGTATAAACTAACGGCATCTAGTTACAGGTCAGAGTACTTAAAGAAAATAAGATAATCTCTTGGAAATATGTTTTTTATTTAGCAGAAGGAACATTCTTAATAAAATCATTTACTAAGACTGGAGAGAAGAAGAGTGAGTCAAAATAAGAGAACGCATTTATTTACAATAAATGCGTTCTCTTATTTTTAGCTTTTTATTTTTTATGATTTGTTTTTGAAGTCTTGTTTTCTTTCGAAAAACTTTTTCTTTTCGTTTCAATATGTTTCATACTTTGGTTGTATAGATTTCTTGGTTCTTCAAGAATCGCATCTATAATATTAGATAGAGAAGGAGTTACATCCTCAAAAAAACATGAATCTGGGTAATCGTTTATGGTTATAAGCTTGGGCTCAGAAACCATAGGCCATTTTTTGAAATCTACTTTAGGTGTTTTATCCTTTAAATTATAAAAAGGTACTTTGAAGTAAGAAATAAAATATCTTTCTAGAAATATTTGTATATCAATAACTAACTCTCTATTGCTTATTGATTCAATAGGTATAAATTCGAGAATTTTTCGTATACGATTATCAGGCAAAGAAGGAGTAAATTCAAATATATCAAATATATCAATTTCTGCTATGTAGATTCTCTTTTTCACTTCATTATACTTCGAATGGCTTAAAGCCTGAGTAACTTTATGTCCATCTCTAAAACGGTTAACAATGTCATAAGTTCTTCCAATATACAGTAGTTTTTCAACTCTTAGAATATCGTTACCTTTTCTGCAAATATTGTACAGTTTCTCATCTCGAATTTCATCACCCAAAAATTTTATTATATAATCATCGCTTTCTTCCCCATCTTCAAAGTCTTTATAGACAGTTATGAAGTAAAGCGATGGGAAATTCCAAGTGCTTTCTATATTAGAGAGAAGATTTTCTTTATTAAGAACATTATCATAAATATCTGTAAAGTTTTTATGAGCTGATGGATAGCTTAGAAATTCCATTGCATCTAAGTTACCCATTTCATCCGGGAATTTATGGCTAGTAATCCTAGTGCGATAACCTTCAAGTTTAAACTTTGATGAATGATCTGTTGTAGGTGGTTTTAAATCAATTTGTAAGCTTGGATCTAATTCATTAAGCTTCTTTTTGAAATTTTCCAGTTCTAACCAATCCGTGACTGCCATTTGAGTAGCCTCCTAGAAAGTAATATATAAATAACAATTACTTGTTTAATATGACTATATTACCATTTAATTAGTAAAAAAAGAACATTTATATCCAGTAAAGTAATGAAAATTATCTATAAATTGTATTTGGATATACTTTCTATTTTCTATCTTCTAAACAGGCTACTCCAGTATATTGTTAAAGAAAGTATGTAACTTATATCACATGTTATTATTCCTTCCACCAACTCAGTATTTCTTTTATGAGAGGAAATTGTTCAGCTTGTTCTTTAGTCATTTTCGTTGCAACTTCTTTACCAATTGTTACTTTGTTTCGAGTAGATATCTCGGTAATTTCTCCAAAGCCATCATATTCTAACAAATTTTCTTTACCTAATAATTCAAAAAGAATTTCTCTTGGATACATATTCTCAATAGTTCTATATTCTCTTATTAATACACAGTTTAAATCAGCTTGTTTACAAGCTTTCTCATAATTAAGTTTAACTTTTTTTATGTTTCCTCCTTGCTTTTCACTTTTGCTCAAATCACTATCAATTATAACCATACTTTTTTCATGTATTTTTTTGATGTCGACTGGATCAATACCAAATAAATTCTCACCACCAAGTGGAATTAGGAGTATATTTTCTCTATCCATACCGATTCCCACTTTATCTAGTAGAATTGAAAGTACATTTACTTCTGTTTGCCCTTCAACGAATATTATTGCGTTTGCTGCAAGTGTTAATGGTAAGTAAGCACCTAATGCATAAAAAACCTCATCTTTCTTGTGGAGATTTACAGATCTTCCAATAGTGCTTGTTCCATTATGTTCCAATAAATATAACTTATCTTTATCTTTTAATTTTTGCATTATAAAAGGAGAATGTGTAGAGATTATCCATTGTGCGTTAAACTCTTCTGACAATCTTCTTAACAACTTTATGAACCTCAATTGCAATTTAGGGTGTAATCCGTTTTCAGGTTCATCAATAAAAATTACATTCATATGCGTATAACTTCTCAAAAGTTTAGATATTATATAAATAGCATTAGTTATACCAGTTCCACTTCTATGCAAAGGTTGGCGGTGCGCTCTTCCGTTTTTCACCCAAGTTATAAATACATCCTCTTCCATAAAGCTATCCACTGGATTACCTACATCGATACTCTGTAACTCTGGAAATATAATTTTACAATAACTTATAAATTTACTATAGTCTCCGTTTCTTCTTCTTTTCTCTGTTCCAAGATCCTTAAAAAAAGTAACTAATTCAGATACGATGACGGTGTCATTGTTAGGTTTTTCTAAATGATAATTAAACAATTTGTCTCTTGTTTGGCTTGGTATAAATAGAGTAGTAACTTCCCTGGATAATGTTGTTATTTTAATTTCTTTCTCTATTAATTCCCATATATATGTTACAAAGCCATTTAATTCAGCTGTTTTATTAAATTTAAAAAAATTAAAGATGGATGATTCAAAATGATCAAAGTTATGAATTTCATAGAAACGATAAGGGAAATGTGAATCCAAGGAAACCTTAAATATAAGACCAGTATCCATAAAGAATTGTTTAACAGTTTCTTTAGAAAAACTTATTTCTCCACTTTGAAGTGAAGCAAAGTTCTTTTGTACATTACTATCTTTAAAGATATTTTCAACAAACTTATTAATTTCGTAATCGTTAAAGTTTAGTTTTATTGTTGCAAGTTGCTCAGCCTGTAGTTCACCTTTTTCTATATCAAAAAATTTACTTCCTTCAAGTGAACCTAACTTTTGTAGATAGCTGTTTCGATTTAAAGAACCTTCACCTAGGAAGAGTGTAGCTATGTGAGCAGCGATTAGGAAAGAAGTCTTTCCTGAATCGTTTGCGCCTGAAACTATCGTTAAATTTCCTAATTCTATTCTTAAAGGGGGGGTGTCACTAATGGATCGATAATTTTCTACGCTAATACTTTCAATATACATGCTGTAATGCCTCCATTGTTATTTCTTACTAATAAGTTTAATTATAAGATAGTTTGACTTCTATTTACAAAATAAAGAGAATTGAGGGTAAAGATATAAACTTAGTTATTACTATAAAGATATATGAAGTTATTAACTAATTGTTTTATCTTATAGGTTTTAATACAGGGTTTTTAACAACTAGATCAGGTTGAGGAATAAAATAAATTTTGTTGTAAACTAAAATAATTCACAAATAAAAAATCATTCAAAAAAACACCCCAGTGTAATAAGGGGTGTTCTTTTTTTGAAAATTGGTGTTCTGCAAGTTTAATTATATAGAAAAAAGTTTCATAAATAAAATCATTACAATTAATATATTTTTCTATTTTGTATATATAAACACTTCTATATCTTCAATTATTTTATGTGGCTTAACACCTAGTGCTTTTGAAACAGCAAAAAGCGTATTGATTGTTGGTTTTCTTTGTCCTCTTTCTAAAAGGCTTATGAATGTACGATCCAAACCTGCTCCAAAAGCCAATTTCTCCTGACTTATGGAACGCTCTAAACGATATTTCTTTATTACTATCCCAAATGCTTGCTCAATATCCAAGAAACCACGCTCCCGAAAGTCTATAAGACTATTTTTAAAGAGCAGCAAGGTTTATTCTACAGACTATAGTCTACAGCCGTATTTTTTTATAAAATATTCTAAAGTAGAAGGGGGTTAGGATATTGCATCTTTATAGAAAAATGAAAGAAACTATTAAACATTTTCAAGAGAGATATTTAAATGAAAAAAAAAAGAGAGAATTAATTGATAGTGAATTAAGCATTACTCAGAATAGACTTATGAAAATGGAACAAGAGAATAAATGTCTACAGGATTATGCCCATGATATAACTAGAAATTATGAAATTGTAAATAGCAAATTATCTATGTATGAAGTAGAGAAAAAAAAAGTTGTTGATGAAGTACACCGTCTTCAACAACAAAATAACTACTTAAGGAATTTACAACGTTCACAAATAGAGAGAATTAATAATCAAGTTAAAGACTTATCAAGATTAAAAATTCTTACTGAATATTACAGTTCGAGTAAACATGACTTCAAATATGAGCATAGAAGACACATATTAACTATCGCAGAGAAGGTCCTCTTATTAATTAAAAAATTGCTTGTTATGGGAAATCAAAAGGTTAGAAGAATAAAAGTCATTTATGAAATTAAAGAGCACCTAGCTCAATATGAGAGTTGTTTCTATAGGAATAACTTTAAGCTAGACTCAGATGCGAGAAGGATTCTAGAAAAGCTTGACGTTTACCTTGAGCAGTGGCAAAACTTTTATAAGGGATACAAGTGGAATGCAAGGCCTGTTGAAGCGCGAGATGTAAAGTATATTGAAGAGCTTTTACAAGAATTACTTTATCTTAGTCTGTATAAGCGTTTTGAAAAGTATAACGAAAAAATTGTAGAAGTTAATGTTCTTTATCAAATTTTAAAAAATAAAAGAAAACTTCAAAATAACTATTCACTAAAGAGATTTAACAGTGAAATAAAAGTATTAGCTACCCAAAGACATATTAATCTAGAGAAGTATATAATTAATCGAGTTTTTCCAGGCGAAATATATACAGTGCTTAAGTCATTTAATGAAATAAAATATAGTTTTAAAATGATAAAGACTTACGGCATGTACTATTTTCTATATGTGTACGGAGATAGTAATACAGTTAAAGTAGGAGTTACAAAACGAAATTTAAAAAACAGATACATGAAAGCTGAAGAAAGTTTTAAGGAGCATTTCCCTACACATACGCTGCAAGAAATAACAATTATCAAGAGCTTAAACGCTCTTAACCTGGAATCGTATCTAAAAAGGAAATTCAAACAGCAACGTCATCCACTTTTTAATTCTACAGAATGGTTTCTACTTACAAAATCTGAATTGAAGTATTTCACAAATGATGAATATAAAAAAGATGCTGATTTTATGAAGATACTTAATTATAAATTAGATGTGTAACTACCTCACCTAGAGTGCTTTTCTACCCATTTATATTGCTATATGCTTTTATATGATAAAATAATAAAACTGAGTAAGTTTATTTTGGAAATTTTAAACGTAAGGTGATTAATTAAATGAAGTTAATTATTGCAGAAAAGCCATCTGTTTCAAAAAACATTGCAGATGCACTAAAGATAAAAGGTCGACAAGACGGCTACTTTGAGGGAAATGGCTACATTGTTACATGGGCATTCGGACATTTACTTCAATTATATGATGCAAAAGATTATGACGATAAGATGTCCACATGGAAAATGGAAAACTTCCCATTTATCCCGCAAGTATTTAAGTATAAAGTGAAAAGCAATCCTCGTGATAGAGAAAAGCCTGATACAGGTGCTAAAAAACAGCTTAAAATTATCCAAAGTTTGATGAGAAGACCTGATGTTGATGGAATTATTTCCGCTTGTGACTATGATCGTGAAGGCCAAGTCATAGGAGATAGTATTATCTATAATCTGAAGACCGACAAGACTGTTTATAGACTTTTATTAAACGAATGGACACCGGCTGAGGTTATGAATGGGTTAGAAAATATTAAGCTAAATACAGAATTAAGACCTTTGCAGGATGCTGGTGTTAGCCGTCAATGGGCTGATTGGGTTATTGGAATTAATCTGACATCTGTGGCTACTCTTAAATACCAAAAAGGTAAAGGGAAAGCCCTGAACATTGGTCGAGTTTTATTACCAACTTTAAAAATTATTTATGATCGAGATAAAGAAATTGAAAAGTTTGTTCCAGAGAACTATTACAAACTTCAAGCAATTTTTAAAACGAAAGATGAACAAGAGTATGAAGGAACGTATATTGAAGGTAAAGAAGAGAAATTTAAAAGCAAAGAAACTCTAGAAGAGGTCCAGCAAAAACTGATTGACAAATCAGGAATTATAAGCGATAAGCAGGTACAAAAAAAGAAGGAATACCCGCCATTTTTATTCAATCTATCCAATTTGCAAGGGTATATTACGAATAAATACAAGGGGTGGACTTCTGATAAAGTTTTAAAAGTAGCGCAATCTCTGTATGAGAAAAAATTCATCACATATCCACGTACGGCTAGCGTAGCTCTGGAAGAAAGTTTAGTGGGTAAGACGGCAAAGGTTCTAGAAGTTCTAACAGAAAATTTACCATACAAAGACGAAGTGAAATTTGTTAAAACAAAAAGAGTTTTTGATAACTCTAAAGTAGAGAGCCATAGTGCAATTGTACCTACTTATTTAAAACCTAAAAAGCTATCAACTGATGAAGAACAAGTTTATCAAGCCATTAAAAATAGATTCATTATGCAGTTCATGCCTGTAGCTGAGTATGAGGAAACAAGAATTGAAACGAAAATTATTGGTGCAGATTTAAAAGGATTATTTATCTCTAAAGGAAAAGTTCAGCTCGTAGAAGGGTGGAAGAAAGTAGAGAAAGTTCAATCTAAGGATACGATTCTACCTCTTGTACAAGTTAATGATGACGTAGATTTAGTAAAGCATGAAATCACTAAACACGTGACAAAGCCACCTAAGCAGCATACAGAAAGAACGCTGCTTCGAGTTATGGAGACATGTGGAAAGAACTACGATGGAGAAGGTACGGATGAAGAAAGCCTAAATGCGATTTTAAGTGGATTTAGTATCGGTACACCTGCAACAAGAGCTGAAACGATAAAAAAATTGAAAGATGTTGGTTATATAACAACGCAAAATAAGAATTTACTTTGTACGGAGCTTGGAAGAAAGTTAATAGAAACATTCCCTATAAAGGATTTATTTAATCTTGAGTTTACAGGTCGTCTTGAAAAATCATTGAATGATATTGAGAAAAAAAGTTTTACAAAAGATGAGTTCTTACATTTGATTTTTGATTTTACTGCCAAGGCGGTAGAAACAATCAAAAATGAGAAAGAAGTTACAATTAACGAAGTAGCTTCTCAGCGTAAATCGAACGAAATAATGGGTAAATGCCCAGTTTGTGGTCATGCTGTAATTGAGGGTCAAAAAGGATTTGGCTGTAGCAATTGGAAAAATGGCTGCAAGTTTGTTATTTGGAAAAATGACAAGTTCTTAGCAACAATGAAAAAGAAGCCTACTAAGACTATGGTAAAGGCTTTATTAAAGAATGGTACTGCTCCTGTAAAAGGTTTAACTAGTAAAAAAGGTAATAAGTTCGATGCTAATTTAAGATATGAGAAGAATGCTGATAATGAGTATTTCAGTTGGAAGATGGAATTTGAGAAATAGTAAAGTTGGTAGAGAATTTTAATTCAGTTAAATAAATTGGAAGGGTTTCACATCAAGTTCACAGAGGGAGAGGTGCAACTTTTCTGATTTATTTCGTGTCTTTTTATATTTTAACGGGACTATATATTTAGAGCTAAACAACTATAAAGAGTGATTAAATGATAAAATATATTTAGGACTTAAATTTTGAAATGTTCATAACTAGCTAGAGATATTCGAGAGGGGACTCAAATTTTTAAAAAATAAAACTTTTTTAAAGCTCATAAAATCTCTATTATTATAAATAATATAATTTCATTTGCAATTCAAGATAAAAAGATAAGTTTAAATAAAAATTCAAATTCTGTTAATGTTTCTTTGAATAGTACCATTTACGCAGCGTTGAGCAATTTAGCTAATATTAGAGGAGTGATAAGAGAGCAATTAGTAAAGTAAAAGCCAGCTCTCTTAAAATGGTAAAATCACTTGAAATTAAAAACATTAAATCAATTCTGTTGGAACAAATTGATAAAAGGTGCACTCCCATACAGAATTTCAATAATTGTAAATAAGGAGATTTGGTTAAGGATGATTTAGATAATTTATATTGTACTGTATAACTGTAACAATTAATTTTATAGTTGAAGTTAATTGTTACAGTTATACTATTACTATGTGAATTTTTTATTGTTTTTTGGAGAAACTTAACCCTTTAAAATAGTGCTAATAGGATGGTGTTTCATGAGAGTAATTTCATTTCTTAGTTTTAAAGGCGGAGTGGGTAGGACAACGGTAGTATCTAACTTGGCGATGGAACTAGCAATAATGGGGAAAAAGGTATTGATAATTGATTTAGATCCTCAGGCAAATCTAAGTTTAGGGTTTTTAGGAACCGATGAATATATTAAACAAGTTAATAATAAGAATACAATCCTTGAATTTTTGACTAATACTGATTTTGACGCTGTAGAAGCATTAAATGGCGATAAAATTAAAGATATTATATTACATCCTAAGTCAATAAATGAAGATATACAAAATTTTTCAACTTCTTCAAGAATAGACTTAATTATTTCTAGCCTTGAAATGATTTCAACTTCTTTAGAGGAACAGCATATCTTAAAATTATCTAATTTAATGGATAAATTAAAAGGCAGTTACGATGTTATACTAATAGATTGCTCGGCAGTTCTAAACTTTATTAACAAATTAGCAATTTTGGTTAGTGATTGTTACGTCATACCTTCTCATCCTAGCTATATTTCTACTTTAGGGATACCTATTACTATAGACTATATCAGATCTACTTGTACTGATTACTTTAGAGAGCCACCAGTTTTGCTAGGAGTATTATTCAACAGAGTAAACATGTATGGTGGTGAACCTATAGAAAGAGATAAGAAATATATAAAAGATATTCAACAAATGGAAATTCCGATTTTTGATAGTTTTTTACCATCTAGTTTGAAGCTACTTACAGATTTGTATGATACAGGTATACCTCTATTCTTTGATACAAATTCAATGAGATATAGTATGAAGACAACACCAATAAGGGCAGCAGCCCTAGAGATTATTAATAAATCTAAAATATAGTTATCTTGAATAATAGTGGAAAGGTAGAATTGTATGGAGGAAACTAGGACTAGCTTAGCACTAGACGAAAATGAAAAAAAGACTTTTTTGGCTATTGAAACGATGGCTTACAAAATATTCGAGGAGCTGGATTTTAGGCTGGCTCCAAATTTGAATATTGTTAAAGTCTATAAAAACACTAACGAAATCTACATATATCCAGAAAATATTAAAATAGACATGGATTTCATGCAGATTAAACAATTTTCTGAACAGCTTATGGAAGTTACTCAAAGAAGTGAACAAGAATCGTTTTCTAAAGATGAGACAAAGGCAATTTTAAATGCCTTTAACACTAAATTCACAATAATGGACCTTCATAGAGTATACTTTTATTCTTCCCTTGTAGAGGTTAAAAATACATATTTTTTTCTGAGTTTATCATTTGAAAAAGAAATCTATGAATCAAAATATAAGCTCATAAAAACCTATAATAGAGGAGTAATTAATGATAATAACTCCCTATTAAATGCAATAACAAATGAATACTTAAAACAGTGTGTTTACACATTGAAAGATATTCTCAAAGGAGAAGATGAAGATTTCCAAATAGATTTAAACTTAGTTTTTAGAAGAGCATGTGAAAATTTAGTGAAAAGAGTCACTTATTCATTTGTACAAAATAAAGTCCCTTTAAATCTTTTTGAGTCTTTAAATTCTATTTCTGCTTTAAGGTACGAAGGAAATGAAGGAGTAGGAGAATTGGTTCTAACGCCAAAGAATCACCCCAACGTAGAGAGTATTCTATATTTAGATTCGCCTGTAAAATTAACTGATAGTAAGGCTGTAAGGAAGTTGTTAGAAATCTCTAATGAAGATGAATTCCAACTGCTAAGTGATGGTATAGTAGTGTATGGATTTGGAAAGTCAAAAGGTTTGTATAATCCTAATCATGAAGATAGGTTTCTTATAAAATTTAAAACTCATTATACTTGGGAATTGCACCACACAATCCCTATGTTAAAAGTTGTTAATGGGCAACCTAGTATAAAAGATGTACCTATTGAACGCGAGGAATTTATTCAGGTTATTAAACAAGTATTTGAAGAAATCGAAGATGATGTTATCCCTAGATTGTATGCTTTAGTGGAGGCTGCAAAAGGGCAAAAGAAAGGTACTATATTAGTGATATCAGGTGAGGCAGCCGAAGAAGCTAATCGACTTTCTGCACAATGCACCAAGGTGAAGCCAATAGAATTAACACAAGAAATGATGGAAATGGTATCTGTAATAGATGGAGCCGTATTAGTTGATTGTGAAGCACGGGTCCATGCAATAGGCACTATATTAGATGGGATTGCAACATCAAATGGGGATTCAACTAGAGGTTCTCGGTATAATTCAGCAGTAAAATATTCAGACACTCGTAAGGGAAATTGCTTGCTAGTAGTGGTGTCTGAGGACAAGTATGCTAACCTAGTTTTTTATGATGACCAAGTAAATTAAGGCAGTTTATATGGGAGAATAATTTAATTGATACTTTAAACTTATGCTATTACAAAGTTAATAATTTTGATTATAGTAAGTTAAAGTATAACATGTCAAAGGACTTTAAAGTCAAATTCATAAACTAGTTATCAAAAATGAAAAAAGAATAATTCAAAAGATTTACATTTAACGTTATGAATAGCCAAGCTTCGGAACACTACACTATAATTTTAAAAATACTATAACTCCAAAACGGGAAGATAAAACTTGAAAATATATAACTTTTTAGGAGCTGTTAAAATAGTATTACCTTAAGCAAGAAAAAAAGATTCACATCGATAAGTTGATGTGAATCTTTTTTTCTTATTAAGTAGCTTTGTTTCTTAATATAAATGTTAACTTAATTATAGAACTAAAAATATTAAGCAACATGCGAAATTGTAAAAGGGGGTTTTGGGATATTATATTAAATTTAATAATTTTAAAAATACTCTAATTTGGGTTCAGAGTGAAACAAAATTCCAAAAAAATATTAAGAGCACATGTTTATATAATTGTAATCATTAGATGAAGAAGCATTAATAATAGGTTAAAAGAATTATTTTTAGAGAATTTTTATAGTATGTTAGTAAAAAAGATTTATTGTTATGGATTATTTAGTAATTTAAATGCTAAAATAAGTTAAAAAGAATTTTATAAAAAATAAAAATATTTTCTATAATATGAGGAGGAATTTAGATGGATACCAAAGTAATTTCAATACTAAATATGAAGGGCGGAGTGGGGAAGTCAACAGTTACTATTAATTTGGCACATACCCTTTCTTCTTTACATAACAAAAAGGTTTTAGTAGTAGATTTTGATCCACAGGCTAACGCATCTGGTGGACTAGTAAATTATGAAAAATATGCCGATCACCGGAAAACTAAACGGGTAATTTCTGATATATTTACAGATATTAGAAGTATTGTTGGCCCAATCCCTCCCAATTCTAAGGAGAAGAAGTTGTTAGAACTTGAAGACATGACTTGTAGTGTTAAATCGTATGAAACTGGTGCCTTCTTGGATTTAGTTCCATCAGAATTGGAATTATCCTCTGTGTTAGAGAGAACGGGCGGGAGTAATATTGAAGATAGATTAAAGTTAATATTAAAAAATAAGAAAAATAAGTACGATATTATCCTAGTTGATTGTAGTCCAACATATTCTGTATTAACAAATAATGCACTTAAAGCTAGTGATTATGTATTAATTCCAGTTAAACCAGACCCTTTCTCAGCGAGAGGCATCCCAATGCTATTAAATAAAATTGCATCACATAATAATGCCAATTCAGATGAGGATAAAGTACAACCTTTAGGAATTGTCTTTACAATGGTTGATGATAGTATTCAATACGTAACAAGTGTAAAAGCCGAAATTATAAGAGAACATCGGAATGTTTTTAGAAATCAAATATTATATAATGAATATTACTCTAGAGGTATTTTTGGTAATAGTTATATATTGGAAACTGGTGCCACAGCAAAATTCAAAAATAATTTCAAAAATTTCACTGTTGAATTCTTATCAAAACTAAATACGGCGGTGAGTATATGATAGATAATCATAAAAATCACTTAAAAAATATAGTATATGATTTGGAAAAACTAGATAAAAAAATCAATAACCTATCTGTACAAGAAAGGAAGGAATTGAATGAAATACTAGAAAAGGAAAGTATAAAGTATTTTTTAAATGTTAGTTATGTAAAAAATAATAAATCAAAAATAAAGAAAAATGTAATAGAAGATTTTAGTTTCGATGTATTAATGCCGAAATTAAGACATACCATTCTCTACGATGTAAAAGATACTGATAATTTAGTTGAAATTGATTGGTTACTAAAAATAATGATGCTCTCAAAGTCATTATTTAAAACGACAAAAGAGGTTGATATATTTTTATCAAATATTACTGGGTTTATGCATGATACCAAAAGTACTGGAAGAGATAGAATAGTTGATTGGTACTTTAATAAAATTAGGGAATTAAGCTTAAAAGAGCAGAACAAAGTCTATTATGACATTTCCAAATATTTGTTTATAAATATTCCTTCAAATTATAAAGAGTGGAAAAAAATACTTTATAAAGGAGGAAGATAATTGAGTGCGCTTCATAGTCAAAAAATTAAAGATGAAAGAAATGCATTTATTGAAGAAATGTATAATAATTTAGTAAATAAAGAGTTATTAATAAGTGGTGATTTGGAAGTAAATAGTCGTAGGCTACATAAAACTATGCTACCGGTATATATAATGAAACACTATTGTGAAAGTGAATTTAACTCAACTTATATTAATTACATCATGACAAATTTAATTGAATGTGAAATGTTATTAATTCTAGGATTTAAAAATGCTGGAATGACATCATTGCGCGCTGCAATGGAATCTAGTTTTAAGTTCTTATATTATGAATTCCACCCTATTGAGAACACGTTGCATAATAATAATGAGCATAACTTAAATGGTTTACAATATAGGGAATTTCTGTATTCTTTTCCTGGTTTAAAAGAAATAAGTTTTATGCAGAAAGATAGTGTTGAAAGGACATGGAGTGATTTATGTAAATATGTTCACTCAGACATACATTCAGTAGAAACAATAACGTACGTTTCAGAAATATCTTCAGTATTAGAGTTAGAGAGCTCAAAATTTAATACTTTTTTGAGAAACCAAAAAAATATTTTAAAAATAATAATTTCTATATTTTTTGCTGTAGACAAAAATTGGGTTGAAAAGGTTGAAAAAACCTACTTTGATGCAATCTTTGAAATTTTTGAGATTGACGAAAGAAATGAAGTAAAGCAAAGACTTCAAATCTCGTGATAAAATAAGAGTTAAAGGCTATAACTGTTGTTTTTTAAAAATTAGTTTGTTTATATTGAAGTATTGGCCTAAAGTTAGTGAAGATAAGCTAAGATATTTATAAATATCTTAGCTTATCTTTATGAGAAACTTTATACATAATAATGCCCAAGTATAACTGGGCATTATTATGTATAAGATTTCAGTACATACATTTATTGATAAAGCCCGTAAAAAAACGTACCTATAAAGCAGATGAAGCCTATACAAGAGCATGCGCGGATTGGGTCGTTGGGATGAATGCTTCACGCGTGTATAGCATCTTATTGAAAAAGCATGGCATGTCAGATGTTTTTTCTGCAGGGCGCGTGCAGACACCAACGCTTGCTTTAATTGTAAAACGTGAAAAGGAAATTGATAATTTTAAATCAGAGCCTTTTTGGGAAGTGCTTGCTAAGTTTGATATTGAAGGAAAAAAGTATGAAGGCAAATGGCATCAAGACGGAGAGTCGCGTCTTAAAGAAAAAGAAATGGCGTATAAAATTGCTCAGTTTTGCGAAGGAAAAGACGCACAAGTTCATGAACTCGTAACGGAGCGAAAAGAGTTCCAGCCGCCTTTATTATTTAACTTATCATCACTTCAAGCAACGGCGAATAAAGCGTTTAAGTTTTCACCTAAAAAGACGCTTGATGTGCTGCAAGGGCTGTACCAGAAAGGAATTGTTTCTTATCCACGATCAGACTCAAACTACGTAACAGAAGGCGAAGCGGAAACGTTTCCTGAGATTTTAGAAAAGCTGAGTGCTTTTTCTGAATATGAACATTTATTTCCGCTTCCGTATGCTTCAATTTTAGGAAATAAACGCTACGTAAATGCAAAAAAAGTGAGCGATCACTATGCGATCATTCCAACGGAACAAGTGAAGGACCCGAGCAAACTGTCAGGAGACGAACAGAAAATTTACGACTTAGTCGTAAGACGGCTAATTGCGGCACACTACGAAAAAGCGATTTTCGACTACACAACGATTACGACACTTGTGGAAAAGCGAGCAGCTTTTATTTCAAAAGGAAAGCAGCAAATTCAAGAAGGCTGGCGCAAGGTAATTTTTCAAAATGAGAAAGACGACGATGTCATTCTTCCGAATGTTCAAGAAGGCGAAGAAGGTAAAGTTATTAAGGTAGACGTAAAAGAGGGCAAAACACAGCCTCCAAAACGCTACACCGAAGGTCAGTTGATTACACTGATGAAGACAGCGGGTAAGCATTTAGATAACGATGAGCTGGAGAAAATTCTAGCAAAGTCAGAAGGGTTAGGCACAGAAGCTACGCGCGCTGGAATCATTACAATGCTTAAAGATCGTAAATATATTGATGTGAAAAAAAACCAAGTGTTTGCGACTGATAAAGGAAAGGTATTGATTGACGCGATTGGAGATAAAATTTTAGCTTCACCAGAAATGACGGCTAAGTGGGAGCAGCGTTTAGCTGAAATTGGGCAAGGAGCAGCATCGGCCGCTACTTTTATGGAACAAACAAAGAAACTTTCAGCTAAAATTATCGAAGACGCTGTCGAAGCAGAAAGCAAGTGGAATTTCAGCGGATACGACACTGAATCCATTCAGCGAAAAGGTAAGGGAAAAGGTAAAAGTTTTTCCTCTAAATCGTTTGGTCCATGTAAGCTTTGCGACGGAAAAGTAGTCGATAAAGGTTCATTTTACGGATGCTCAAACTATGCAAAAACAAAATGTACATTTACCGTATCGAAAAAGATTTTGGGTAAAACAGTCACGCAGGCTAATTTAAAAAAACTGTTAAGCGAAGGGCAGACAGACTTGATTGAAGACTTTAAAAAAGGTGATAAGACCTTTAATGCGAAGTTAGAATGGAAAGAAAACAAAGTGCAGTTTTTATTTGAAAAGTAGAGAAATAAAAAGCGCTTGCTAAAGAGCAAGCGCTTTTTGCATGCGAAGAAACAGGAATTCTCCAGCTTTTCTAGAAGCTCTTACATAGCTTATTTATGTAAAGGATGAGATTAATGAAACGAACGAGTAAAGGGATGATTCCGTTTTGGGATTATATTGGCATTGAAGAAACGCTGCTTGAAAAAGGATATGCAGAGTTGAAAATTACGATTCAACCGCAGCTTCTGCAAGGAAGAGGAACGGTTCATGGAGGCGTTATTGCCACGCTTATCGACGCGGCTGTTGGTTCGGCTGTGCGTTCTTCTCTTTCTGAGGAGGAAAGTGCCAGTACAGTTGAGTTAAAAGTAAATTACACAAGGCCGGGTATAGGCGAATATTTAGTTGCAAAGTCTACATTGTCTCACCGCGGCAAAACGCTTGCTGTTGGAGAAGTGAAAATTGAAGACAGCAGCGGCAAGCTTGTTGCGCTTGGCAGTGCAACATATATGATTTTTTCAGCAAAAAAAGCTTAGGATTCTAAGCTTTTTCTGCTGAATTCAGCTGCTGACTAATACATGCAATAATTGTTTTATAGTAAGCTTTGGGATGGGGAGCAAATTCACTTTTATGTGCTGTACGGTGAATTGACTCTTTTTCATTTGTTATCCCTTCAATGATCAGTTCTGTTTGATTTCCAAGCCACAGTTCGCAAAAGTGAGAAAACTGAGCTTTTACAAGGCCTGATACTTCTTCTTGCTGCAACGTAAACGCACTAAGAGGGTGAGAGCTGTAGTATAAAAATACATGTGC
The DNA here is from genome assembly GCF_045369295.1 of Priestia sp. 179-F W1.4 NHS. Taxonomy (NCBI): domain Bacteria; kingdom Bacillati; phylum Bacillota; class Bacilli; order Caryophanales; family Bacillaceae; genus Priestia; species Priestia sp. 179-F W1.4 NHS. The sequence goes on from NZ_JBIQFF010000003.1 coordinate 141,089, forward strand.
AAATTCTTTATCAACATAGTGCGGCTGAGATACTTCGTATTTAAAGACATCTAAAGGAAGCAATTCATCAAATGAAATGTTGACGCCGAGCTCTTCGTGAATTTCTCTTACACCGTCCTCAGCGGTTTCTGTATGAAGCAAATGTCCGGCAGCTGTGATATCGAGTGCACCGGGGTAATCTTGCTTTTGCTCGCTGCGAATTTGGAAATAAATATAGTCTATATCATTTTCGCGGCTGACAAACCAGCAGTGAAACGCTTCGTGCCAATAGCCTTTTTCATGAACTTCTTTGCGAGACGCTGTTCCTATGCGCTGCTGTTGGTTGTTAAATATGGTTAACACTTCATCGTTCATCATAAGTCCCCCAATTTGTTTCCTACTTCTTTCTACTCTAACCTGCCGTGAAAGGTATGTAAATAATGGAAGATGAAAATCTGCTTTGATACATACAAATATGCACAAAATAAAAGATACATCAATTTTAGTAAAGAAGGTGCATGCGTTGAATCATTGGATGGAAGTAGTACTTCGTTCGGTGCTGATTTTACTTGGCTTGTTTTTTATTACAAAGCTGTTAGGAAAAAAACAGTTATCCAAACTTTCTTTTTTTGAATATATCGTTGGCATTACGATTGGAGATATTGCGGGAACCATTTCAATGGACGTAGATTTACAGGCAAGTCATGGGGTAGTCGCGATTTTAGTGTGGGCATCGTTTCTTATTTTTGTCTCAAACGTATCGTTAAAAAGTATTAGCTTTCGAAAAGCGGTGGAAGGGACGACGACGATCCTCATTAAAGAAGGAAAAATTCTTGAGGAAAATGTAAAAAAAGAAAAATATACCGTAGATGAGCTCATGGAACAGCTTCGGAAAAAAGACATCTTTTATGTGGAAGACGTAGCTTTTGCCATGCTCGAAACAAACGGCGAATTAAGCGTGCTGTTAAAAAAAGAAAAGCAGAACGTTACGCGTGAAGATTTAGTACTGAAAGAAGAACATACAAGATTACCTCAAACGATTATCATGGATGGAAATATAATGAAAGAAGCGGTTCATGAGCTGGGGTATAGCGTAGCGTGGGTTAAAGAACAGCTCAAAGAGAAAGGTGCTGCAGTCGACAAAGTATTTTTAGGGCAAGCAGACTCAGCGGGTCATCTCTATCTTGATTATTATGAAGACTGAGGCTAGGACAAACGTATTTTAGCCCAAGTGAAAAACGAACCACTAATCAACATGTTGAATAGTGGTTCGTTTTTTTGTGATGGTACATATCGTTTTATCTGTTTCGTTCCCTCTAGCAGTTGATTGGAGGGCAAGGTAAAGGCTCCTGCGGAAAAAGCGGATCAGGTGAGACCCCGCAGGAGCGCAAGCGACGAGGAGGCTCAGCGGCCGCCCGCAGAAAGCGAAGTCTTGCACGGAAATCAACTTCGGTGTCACAAGCAGTCCAGCTCATGTATCTCATTTGTTCGCCTTTAGGCTGAATTCATTTCGTTATGTCTCAGCCTCAGCGGGGATCTACTTCTCGTCCAGATTTTATGTCGATGACTTTAAGGCTGTCTTTTGGTGCTTTAATATCTTTACTTGCAGGCGCTGCTTTTTTATTTTCTACCCAGTCTACTAACAAATCAAAAGATTGATGAGCATATGGAAGCAGGGGCTGAAGCTCTTGATTTGGATCCGTTTGTTTATTCCACACTAAGCTATCAACGTGATTTCCGTTTTTCACAGTATAAAGGCGATGAAGATTTGCCTTGCCAGCTTTTTTAACGAGTTTTTCATAGCCTTCGGCGTGAATAGACGGGAAGATAAGTGAATCGAGAGAGCCAGTCATACTGATAAGAGGCACATCGATATCGCCCGTATTTTCTACTTTTGCTACATTTTCTTTTACGCTTTTTGGACGGGTTTGATAGCGATAGTTTTCAAAGATGTAGTCCCATGAACGGTCGCGCAGGCCTGATGAAGTAAAGTTTAAATAGTTGTGCCAGTTTGTTCTTCCTGGAGCTGTCGGATCAAAGTGGTCACGGTAAATGTTTAAAGTGACCGCCCAGTACACTTGATCATGATAACTCCACAATTTTTCTGATCCTTTCGGAAGGCCGGCTTTATACATTTGTTTAATCGCTTTTTTCTGCTCTTTTCCCGTTCCGTACAGCGCTTCCTCCGCGTTGTTGACAACAGGTGTTAGTGAACTGATTAAATTTGGCGCTTTTGAACTCCACAATACGCCTTCCCAATCGACGCCTCCATCAAATAAACGAGGCTCTTTTGTTTGTTTTGGATCATCGTGCTCAAGTGCGTATCTGACGACGTATCCGCCGTTTGAAATGCCAATTGCATACGTGGGTACTTTATGGTCGTTTCGAATCAAATCGCTTGCAGGATTTTTTCGATTAGCCGGGTTGATTAGCTTGTCTGAATAATGAGTAGTCAAGTATTGCTGAGCTGCTTTTGTCATTTGACGATAGCGCATATTCCATTCTGCCACGCTGTCGTCATCGTTAGCAAGTGCATTTTTTACTTTAGCAAAAGGATCGGTAGGGTCACTTTCTCCTTGTGTTCCTTTATCAATTGCAGCAAACGCATAGCCTTTTTTAAGAACGTAATCGCTGAATAATAAATCGGTGGACGTTTCGTTGCGCGTAGCAGGAATGCCGGCTACCACAAGTTTTCCATTCCAGTTATCAGGAACCCGGATGACGAACTGAGCGTCTTCAAAAATTCCATTTACTTGCGTTCCTTTAACCGCAGCGGGCTGATTGATTCGATACCAGCCTGATTCATTTTCAGCTTTTCCCCAGTTATAAGGAGTAAGCCCGATGTTTCCATAGAGCGTAGCCTGCTGATATTGAGCCGGGTTTTTAGTCGTCAGCCAGTTCCCGTTCGCTCCGTCAAAATAGGTTTCTGCTGACTGATCAGCATTTGGAATGACATCTGTTTTGTTAGCAGCTTCAGCAAGAGATGCTGAAGCGGAAAAACAAAGAGCAGCAGAAAAAGTAAGCGCTATCATTTTTCGTTTCACGTTTCTTCCTCCTCATGAAAATACTCATACCTTTTAAGTAAATTCCATAAAAAAGAAAAATGTCCTGTTTTAAAATTAATTTAGAAGAAAGTTTTTGCGTTTGTTTCTAAGCTGTTTTTGTCTGACAAATAGGTAAACTGCATCCAATTCTCTAGTTTCTTTTTAGGCTGCTTATATTATAATGAAACAAGGATTAAAAAAGACAGGGTAAAACAATCGATTAAATAAGTATAAAAGAAGGTAAGGGAGTAGGTCCATGAGTAGCTTTAACAGTCAGTTTTTGTATTCCATTACAATTATTCTATTAGGATACATACTAAAACGAACAAACCTCCTTCAGCAAAAAGACGGGGAAGCTTTAGCAAGAATTATTTTTAATATTACAATGCCTTGCTTGATTATTGTTACATTCAGCAGTATTAAAATTGATGGATCGCTTATTTTACTATTAGTTATTGGGATTGTCTATGGCTTGCTGTTAGCTGCAGTTGGAATTTTTGTTTTTCGAAAAGATGAGCGAAAGGTGAAAGGCATGCTGACGATGATGATTCCAGGGTTTAATATTGGAATGTTTGCTTATCCGTTAGTAGAAGGCATTTGGGGAAAAGAAGGGCTTAAATACTTTGGTATGTTTGATGTCGGAAATGCTTTTGTTATTTTTGTTTTATGCTATGTAATTGGCAGCTACTATTCAGGGGACGATATTGATATTGAATTTAAAAAGATTTTATACAAAGTATTAAAATCGATGCCGCTTCTGACCTATGTAATCATTTGTCTTCTTGCGATTATAGGCCTTCATTTACCAGCATATGTATTAGACGTCTCAGGTATTATCTCTAAAGCGAATATGCCGCTTTCTCTTTTGCTTTTAGGCGTATATTTAAATTTTTCGTTCCAAAAAAGCTACTTGAAAAAAATCATCATGTTTTTAAGCATTCGCTACGTGATCGGACTTGGCGTAGGAATTGCGCTGTTTTTCTTACTTCCATTCGAAGATATGTTCCGGTACACAATCTTGGTTTGTTTCATTCTACCCGTAGCGGGATCCGTTTTACCTTACGCAGTAGAATTCAAATACGATCAGAAATTTGTCGGAACCGTTTCAAATATGACGATTCTGCTGAGCTTTTTGCTGCTGTGGGGAATGACAAATATTTTAATGTGAATAACAAAGGACGCTCGCACTTGTGAGCGTCCTTTTTGATGAAAAAAGGATATTCACAAATAAACAGAGGTAAGCTAGGAGAAGAGAAAATCCATCATACATACAACCTGACGGGAGGAAAAAAAGTGGAGTCCTTAACTTTTGTTTTATTTGGCGCAACGGGTGATTTAGCAAAAAGAAAAATCTTTCCTGCTCTTTATAATTTATTTACAGACAAAAAGCTCCCTGATGCTATTTCTATTATTGGATCAGGATACGAGCAGCTATCTCATGAGGATTTTAAAGAACGTGTAAAGCAATCTATAAACGATTTTTCAAGACGGAAAATGGAAAGTAACGAGGAAGATTTTTTGTCGCTCTTCCATTACCAAGCAGTAGACGCAAGCAAAACAGAAGATTACAAACAGCTGCTAAAGCTTGTGAATGAGCAAGAAACAACTCATAGAAGTAAAGGAAATCGTTTGTTTTATTTGTCCGTAGCACCAGAATACTTCGATGTAATTGCGCTGCATATAAAAAAAAGCGGCTTAGACCAAACGAGCGGCTGGAAGCGTCTTATGATTGAAAAGCCGTTTGGACATGATCTTGCTTCTGCAAGAAAGCTTAATGAAAAGCTAAGCAGTACGTTTAAAGAAGAAGAAATTTATCGAATTGATCATTATTTAGGTAAACCGATGGTGCAAAATTTAGAAGCGCTTGAATTTACGAATCCCGTACTGCAATCATTGTGGAATAACAAACACATTGCGAATGTCCAAATTACGGCAAGTGAAACAGTCGGTGTTGAAAATCGTGCAGGGTATTATGATCATACGGGAGCCATACGCGACATGATTCAAAATCATATGCTGCAGGTTCTCATGATGACAGCCATGCATCTTCCAAAACGAATTTGCTCAGAAAACATTTTAGAAGAAAAGCAAAAAGTAATGGAGTCACTGAGGAAAATTCCAGCACAAGAAGTAGCTCGCGATGTTGTACGAGGACAATACGGAAGCGGAGAAATTGATCACAAATCTGTTAAAGGATACAAAGAAGAGCCCGGCGTAGAAGCAAACTCTAAAAATGACACGTTTGTAGCCGCTCGCTTATGGATTGATAATCCATTTTGGAAAGGTGTTCCTTTTTATATTCGAACGGGTAAACGAATGAAAGAAAAATCAACTCGTATCGTCATTGAATTTAAAGATTCGTTAAAAGGTCTGTATGAAACTCCTTATGATAAAGTAGCGCCAAACTTATTTATTATTGAAATTAGCCCAAGCGAAAACGTCGCTTTGCAGCTTAATAGCAAAAATCCATTAAAAAATGGTGTGATTGAGCCGGTTCGTATTACGTTTTCAAGAGAAGAAGAAAGTGTGCCGGAGGCATATGAACGAATTATTTACGACGCATTAATCGGCGACTCCACATTTTTTGCCCATTGGAAAGAAGTAGAGCTATCTTGGCAGTGGGTACAGCCAGTATTAGATGCATTTGAAGCTGATATGCTGCCGCTTTATGAATATCCATCTGGTTCACAAGGCCCTGAAGAAGCACAAAAATTAGTTGCACAGGAAGGCTTTAAATGGTGGCTCGATGACGATGAACATGGGGAAGCACCTGGAGTGTTTTTGCCGATTTGAAAAAGACATCTCTTTGAGGGATGTCTTTTTTACAGTTTGTATATTCTGAATTTTCTTGAGATGATTATTTTCCCTGCGTATAATCAAAAGAGTATAATGCATGAAGTATTGTGTATAGATCTATATAAAAAGACGCAGGGGGACTTTTGATGAAAACGTTAAAAATAGCGAATATACCAGGAGATGGAGTAGGGAAAGAAGTTGTTCCAGAGGCAGTTAGAGTTCTTCATACGATTGCAGAGCTTCACGGGGGATTAAAATTTGAATTTACAGAATTTCCTTGGAGCTGTGATTATTATTTGAAGTACGGACAAATGATGCCGGAAGATGGGCTACAGCAGCTTCAAGACTTTGACGGAATTTTTTTAGGAGCCGTAGGAAATTTAAATCTTGTGCCAGACCACGTGTCGTTATGGGGTCTGCTTATTAAGATTCGTCGAGAATTTCAGCAGGTAATTAATATTCGTCCGGCCAAGAGGCTAAAAGGCATCGCATCTCCACTAACGAACCCAAAAGACTTTGATTTAATTGTTGTTCGTGAAAATAGTGAAGGGGAATACAGTGAAGTAGGAGGCCGGATATATCAAGGAGAAGATCAAATTTCGATTCAAAATGCGGTTTTTTCTCGAAAAGGAACAGAACGAGCGATGCGCTATGCTTTTGAATTAGCTTCTAAAAGAAAAGCCAAAGTTACAAGCGCCACGAAGTCAAACGGAATTGTTCATTCCATGCCGTTTTGGGACGAAGTGTTTCAAGATGTTGCAAAGAGTTATCCTCATATTGAAACAGATTCCCAGCACATCGATGCGCTGGCGGCTTTCTTCGTAACAAATCCAAGTCGTTTTGATGTCATTGTGGCAAGCAATTTATTTGGAGATATTTTAACAGATATCGGAGCTGCTATTATGGGGAGTATTGGCGTTGCTCCTGCTGCGAATATTAATGTGAACGGAAAATATCCTTCGATGTTTGAACCGGTGCACGGGTCTGCACCTGATATTGTCGGAAAAGGAATTGCAAATCCAATCGGACAGATTTGGACGGCTAAAATGATGTTGGATCATTTCGGTGAACAAGAATTAGGCAGTCATTTGTTAGAGGTTATTGAGCAAGTGACGGAATCGGGTATCATTACACCAGATGTTGGAGGTAGTGCAACTACTGGTGAAGTAACGGATCAAATTATTTCTCATTTAAAAAAGTGACGCTTCTAAAAGAGGCTGGGATAAAAGTAATGTAGTTGAAGGGAAATCCGAACGATTAATCGTTCGGATTTTTTCATTGTGATGGTGAATGTAGGTTTCATTTATCGATTTGTTTCTATAGAAAAATGAAATCGATAAATACATGTTGACACTTACATATATGAACCCTATAATAGTTTGAGTTGAGATAATTCGTATACATATTATTTATGGACTATGCTTTAGTTTGTTTTAATAAATAGGTACGAATGAAAAGATAAAAGGAGGAAAATCATGCAGAAATCGAAATTATGGACAAAAGATTTTTTAGCGGTTTCACTGACTAGCTTTTTTGTTTTTGTCATTTTTTATATGTTAACTGTCACATTGCCGCTGTTTGCAACGGATGAACTTCATGCAAGTAAGCAAAGCTTAGGGTTAATTGTGACAATTTTTTTAGTCTCCGGCATTGTGTTCAGACCGCTAGCCGGTAAGTGGATGACAACATTAGGACAAAAGAAAGTCCTATTAATAGGTGTCTTCATCTTTTTAATTGGTTCTATTTTATATATGAATATCCACTCATTATCAGCGCTGCTGCTGCTGCGTGTGCTTCATGGTATTGGTTTTGGAATGAGCACAACTGCTACAGGAGCAATTGTTGCAAATGTAATCCCTGAACAGAGAAAAGGAGAAGGGATGGGATACTATGCGACGTTCATGAATTTAGCGATGGTAGTGGGTCCGTTTGTAGGCTTAACGTTAACAAATACTTTGGGTCATACAGTGGTCTTTACCGTTGCGATTGTATCTTCTGTTTTAGCAGCATTATGCAGTTTAGTACTTCGTGTACCTGAGGTGGAGCCAGCTTCTTCTGCAACAAATAAAATACAGCCAGCTAAAGGTCTTGCGGCGTTTTTTGAATACCGTTCGCTGCCTATTTCTGTTGCTGGCCTTGTGGTAGCTTTTTCATATGCAAGTGTTATTTCGTTTGTGTCTATGTATGCAAAAGAAATGGGCTTTACGCAAGCTTCAAGCTTTTTCTTTGTTGTATACGCGGTGTGCTTATTAGCTTCTAGACCTTTTACTGGAAAATGGTTTGATCAATACGGAGAAAACAGCGTGGTATATCCGTCCATTTTATCTCTAGCTATCGGTATCTTTTTGCTTAGCCAAGCGACAACAAGCTGGGTGTTTTTATTAGCTGGAGCATTGATTGGATTAGGATTTGGAACGATTACATCAAGTTTTCAATCCATTGCTGTAAAAAAAGCTTCTCCTCATCGCCGAGGTGTCGCCACGGCTACGTTTTTTGTGTTTTTTGACTCTGGAATGGGGTTAGGGTCCTTTTTATTAGGTATTTTATCTACAGCAGCCGGATATAAAGGAATGTATGTATTCTGTTCCATTGTTGCTCTTTTAGCTATAGCAGTATACCTTGTATTGCACGGCCGAAAAAGCCAGAAACAGCGTATTATTTCTCAAAATGAATCATTAGGAAAATAATATAAATAAAAAAAGGCGTGCTCAAGGGGAGCATGCCTTTTTTATTTATGGAGCTCTAAAGAAAACGACTGTGAGCACATCGATATTGAAGCCTTCCTGATTTCTTTAGAGATTTCTTTTATTCCACTTCTTCTTTTGTAATCCACTCACTGGACCATGTCTGAATTTCCTGAATTACCGGCGCCAGTGCTAATCCTTTGTCGGATAGCGAATACTCGATTCGAACAGGAGTTTCCGGAATAACCGTACGAATGACGATTCCTTCATGCTCTAATTCTTTTAAGCGCTCGGATAAGAGCCTTCCGCTTACTGGAAGTGCTTCTTGCATTTGAGAAAACCGCTGTGAGCCGGAAAGTAGCTGAAAAATGATCAAACTCGTCCAACGTTTCGTTAGTATAGTAACAGCCTTTTCAAAACGCGGGCAGAGTGCTAAACCGTCCATGTTATTACCTCCATTCTCTTCCTATATTATAAAACAAAGTCAGCATTTTATCTAGTGTTGTGTAATTTAATTACTTAAAGAACATAAATTACTTTACGTTTTTATGTTTTAATTATATAATTTATATAATTAAATAAGTTAATTACTAAAAGTAACAAAGAGAACATAAAAGCTTTACAAGATAAATGTATCGTCATATAATACTTTAAGCAAGTAAAGTTACTTACTTTTAGTAATCTAATACATCAATTAAAAAAGATAAATGTAGTGAAGTGCTAGAAAAAATATTTGTTCATGTGAGAGATTGAGCAAAATGTGAAAAGAGTAGATAAGTGAAAGACACATAAGAGGAGGAAATGACTGTGATTAACGAAAAAGTTGTTTCAATTTTAAAAGATAAAATTAATGTAGTAAAAAATGATGATCATTTTATTTATATAGTAGGACCTATCACGCTTCCGGTGAATCTAGATGGAGAGACACAAGTATTTAGTTGGTATTCATGGTTGCGTTCTGATAATGTAAAAGAAGGATCTTTAAGTACGGAAGAGCTTATTGAAAAAATGCAAGGAGCTAATTTAGCTGACATGCAGCAATCGAGTGTTCTTGTGTACGGAGATTTTCAAGAATCGCATGAGGCACTCATTCGTATGCACAGTATCTGCCATACGGGAGACATATTCGGAAGCAAACGCTGCGACTGTGGTTTTCAATTAAAACAATCGATGAAAATGATTGTCGAAAATGGAAGCGGAGCGCTATTTTATTTAGCAAATCATGAAGGACGCGGCATTGGCCTATTCAGCAAAGCAATGGCATACGTTCTTCAAGAAAACGGATTTGATACGGTAGAGGCGAATGAAGGGTTAGGATTTGAAGATGATACTCGCAGCTATAGCGAGGCCATCAGTGTGTTAAAAGTGCTGCGTCAAAAACCTGTTACGCTGATTACGAATAATCCGAAAAAGCTAATCGCACTTGAGAAAAACGGTGCACTTTTATCAGGGCGCGTTCCACTTTGGGGAGATGTATCTCAGTTTAATGAAAAGTATCTAGACACCAAAGTTAAACGTTCAGGACACTTAAAAGAGGAGGTTCTTCTTTGATCAATCACGAATTTTATATGAATATAGCTTTACAAAACGCAAAAGCAACAAAAGGACAAACAGATCCAAATCCGCTTGTAGGATCTGTCATTGTAAACGATAATCGAATCGTTGGAATCGGTACGCATTTAAAAGCGGGAGAGCCTCACGCTGAAATTCATGCGCTGCGAATGGCTGGCGAACAAGCACAAGGAGCGACTGCTTATGTAACGCTAGAGCCTTGTTCACACCACGGACGTACAGGTCCTTGTGCTGAAGCGCTGGTTGAAGCCGGTATAAAAAAAGTGGTCATAGCAACTTTAGACCCCAACCCTTTAGTAGCAGGTAATGGAGTTGAAATTTTAGAAAAAGCAGGCATTGAGGTCATAACAGGTGTATGTGAAGAAGAGTCACGTCAAATGAACGAAGTCTTTAATAAGTATATTGTAACGAAGAAGCCGTTTGTTTCGTTAAAGTCAGCGATTACGTTAGACGGTAAAATAGCTACTGCTTTTTCTCACAGCAAGTGGATTACGTCTGAGGCAGCTCGTTTGGATGTACATCAGCTTCGTCATGAAACGGCGGGTATCTTAGTAGGGGTGAACACGGTCATTAAGGACAACCCCGAGCTGACAACTCGCATCGAAGGCGGCCGAAGCCCGATTCGTATTGTGATGGATTCGAAGTTGCGTATGCCCCTTGATTCCAAGCTAGCAACGGATTCTTTAGCCCCAACATGGGTATTTACAAGTCAGGGCTATTCAAAAGAAAAAAAAGAACAGCTTGAGAAACAAGGCGTCGAAGTATTTGTCACAAGCGGTGAGGACAAAGTAAATCTTGAAGATATGCTTTCTATACTAGGTGAGAAATTTGTGTCGTCTCTTTTAATTGAAGGAGGCGGCGAAGTGAATGCCGCATTTCTAGAAAATCGTTTAATTGATAAATTGGTGCTGTATATGGCTCCAAAGCTTTCAGGAGGAAAAGAAGCTCCTACTTTTCTAGAAGGAAAAGGCGTAGAAAAGATGTGGGATGCAGTGAACGTGGAGCGTCTTTCTGTTATTTCAATCGGTAAAGACTTTAAATTTGTTGGATATCCTGTTTATAAATGAAAATGTAAATGAGGCTGGAACAAAAATATGTTAGTTGAAGGAAAATCCGAACGATTTATCGTTCGGATTTTTTAGAGAAGAAAAATAATACACTATTTTACTCTTATAGATTAATTTGCTATTATAGGGAATGGTCAATTTCGGAACAGTGTATAAATTTTTAACGTGTTTACAGTTGACTATCTAAATAAAAGCACTATATGTTTATAGAGAGAATATATTATGTGAAAGTAAGGGTGAGAAAAGAGATGAGAGAGTATAGAATTGGGAGTGTTATGAGAGATCTTCGCAAAATGGCAGGGTTGACACAACAAGAATTATCAAGAGACATTTGTACACAAGCGCAGATCAGCAAAATTGAAAACGGTGAAGAATATCCATCAAGCATTACCCTCTATAAAATTTCTAAGCGCCTTGGCGTAGATGTTAACTACTTTTTTGATAGTGTAGAATCACCTCGGCTTGATTACGTAGATGCGGTTCAATCGTTAATTCGTCAATATATTCGTCAGAGAGATTATGATGCTATTCATAATATCATTGTAAAAGAAAAAGAAAGTCCCCTGTTTCAAAACCCGCTGAACAAGCAGTTTTTAATGTGGCACGAGGGTATTTGCGTGTATTACATTCATCACAACAAAGAAGATGCGCTGTCTAAAATGTACCAAGCGATCGAGCTTACTAAGCAATCAGCAACGTTTTATAAAGAAAGAGAAATTGAAATTTTAAATAGCATTGGGATTATTCTTTATGAAGAGAAAGAGTATGAACAGGCTCTAGATACATATCAAACAGCACTCAAAAGCTTAAATGAGCTGCCCCAAACAAAAGACGAAAATATAAAAATTAGAATTTTAAATGCACTTGCCAAAACGCTTGGAGATATGAGTAACTATGATGAATCATTGATATATAGCAACCGAGGAATCGATTTGTGCATTAGTAATGAATCAATGTATTTATTTGGAGAACTTCATTACCAAGCAGGAGAGAGCTTAATCAAATTAGGAAAAATTGAACAAGGTAAAGAATATATGGAAAAGTCTATGACCATTTTCACCTTGCAGCGAAACGAGCGATTCGTCAAGCTAGTAGAAAAAGAACTTGAAGCTCTATTTGTTTAAAATATTCCTATCATTATAATTTTTGAGAAATTTCTATCAAAATGGAGGAAATCCATGGTTTTAAGGTGATAAATGCTGATAGAAAGGAATTCATCTACTTTTATCCTGTGATACACTAGAGTCAAATCAAAGAAAGAGGAGGAAAAAATTATGAAAAAAGTATTAGTCGGTATGGCATTAGCGTTTACATTAGTAGCAGGTGTTGCTTCAGTTGGAACAAGCGTCGCAACAGGAGATTTTTCAACATTAGGTCTTCCTAGCCAACATTAATAAAAAAGCCGTGCTAAAAAGCACGGCTTTTTTTATTGTGTTTTACTTGACTGATCTTTGTTGCGTTTGTTTCCCTTTGAATTATCCCCGCTTGAAATTTCTTCACCCATTTCTACAAGGTGGTGCTGTGTTTTTGGATTACTTTGATTAGCGCTTCCTTTGTTATTCTTTTTTGTCATATCCATTCTCCTTTAAAACGATGGCAATGCATCGAGATTATTTGTTTTGTCATGATCAGGAATGCTGCGAATATACGTACCGCCGTCTTTCCCTACAAAGGTACTCACATGCTCAACGTCCCCGGCTTCTACTTTCTTTAACGCTTCTTCATAGGTTAAAACGTCTCCTGAAGCCGTTTGGAATTCTAAGAGGTCACCGTCTGCATTTTTACGTACTGCAACGAAACGTTCTTTCATACACATAAACACCTTCCTTTATATCTATATGGTTGCTGAAATAGTCGTTTTTATTCATTATAAAAAGTGATAAGGTAAAGAAAAGAGTGCAAAGGGGATAAAAAATGACAACATTTAATTGGCATGATCAAGCTCAAGACGAGTGGAATCAAAAAGTATCATTTTGGAATAGCCGAAGTGAAGAAATGTGGAAAAACGGAAGTCGGAAAACAGTGATTCCATTTATTCAAAAACATCTTAAAAAAGGCGCTTTGCTAGCAGACGTCGGCTGTGGTGATGGGTTTGGAACTTCTCTTCTAGCAGCTTCTGGATATAAAGCAATCGGTCTTGATTTATCAGAAGAAATGGTTCAAAAAGCATCTGAGCTGCATAAAAGTGAAAACTTGTCGTTTGCTCAAGCTGATATTATGAAGCTCCCGCTGTCTTCTGAATCAGTAGAAGGGGTTATGGTAATCAACGCTTTAGAATGGACTGAGCACCCGCGATTAGCTCTGAAGGAATTGCACCGAGTTGTAAAACGAGGAGGATATGCATGTGTAGGTATTCTTGGGCCAACTGCTCAGCCACGTACCAATAGTTATCAAAGACTATATGGGGAAGACGTTATTTGCAATACGATGATGCCGTGGGAGTTTGAACAGCTTGCAAAAGAAAATGGATGGGAAGTAATTGATGGCGAAGGTGTATATAAGCGAAATGTTACAGATAAGTTGATTGGACAGCTCCCACAGGAATTAAAACAAGCCTTAACGTTTCTATGGTTATTTATGCTCAAGAAACAATAAAAACAGCATGCGTCTCCTTATATGTAGCTGTACAAAGGGTACACTACAAACTGGAGGTGAGTGACATGAGTAAAATTAAAAAAGACCGCTCAAAATCAGAGCTAGGTTCACCAAATGTAGAAGGACAAGGGACGACCACTTCTGAACAAGGTGTTCAAAGCAGTTCAGCTAACAAAAAACAGAAGCGTTCATAACAAAAATAAAACGAACTTGCAGGGAGAACAACGAGCTCACTGCAAGTTCGTTTTATTTATGGTGTCATCTTTATAAGTAAGAAGGTGTTGTGTGCAAGATTATAGATAGCTTATAATAAAATTTGAGCCAATAATTGTAATTTTCTACAAGCTTGGTTTACATTCGATGTAAAGCGGAGGTGTAATAAATGGTAAATAAAAGATATTTACCGGATACTGCAGCGTCTCATGCAAAGCCTGATATTAGAAAGGCGATACTTTGCATGGGGTGGACGGTTTAGTAAGATACATCGCCTAACCGAGCATATCTCATTTCTAATATATACGGCTTTGCCCCTTATTGTATAAGCAAAATCACATAAGGAGCTGGCAGAAATGACGTATGTAAAAGCAACAAATATTTTACCTGAAGAGCTGATTAGTGAAATTCAAAAATACATTCAAGGAGAAACCATTTATATTCCAAAGCCGCAGAAGGCAAAAAGAAAATGGGGAACTTGCTCTGGTGGAAGAAAGTTGATCGATGAACGAAACGAACGTATTAAGAAGTTGTTTAAAAAAGGAACTTCAATTGAAGAACTAGCCCGTGAATACTTCTTATCAACCGAAACCATCAAAAAAATTGTATACAAAAAGCAACGGTAAAAATCAAGCGCTGGCGGCTGAATGCCCGCGCTTTTTTAGGTAGAGTTTAATTCTGATTTATTTTTTACATTTCGTAAGAGGAGTCCATACGGTAAAGTAAAAAGTAGCTGATTAAATGAAGAAGGAGTGAAGAACGTGGAAACGTTTATAAGAAATGATCAATATAACTTTATCAAAAGCCAAACGCAAATCCTTATCAATGGGCATGGAACAGTGAATAATTCCGATGTACTGCTGGCCTTAAAAGCTCTTGCAAAAGAAAAAGTCTTACATGCGTTTGATGTTCTTAGCGAGGAACAGGAAGAATTGCTGCTACCAGTTGCTGAAGTTAGAACTAAGGAACAAGCAGAAGTGTTTTTAGAAACGATAAAGCCTTACGTGATTCCATTTAAATCGTTTACAGAAGCTGGCGTGAAAAAATTGTTTCCGAAAGTGAAAAAGTTAAAGGTTCCTTCTGCTGATAGCATTGATCTAACGAGCATTTCCTATATTAGCTGGATTGATAAAGGCTCAAACAGAAAGTTGATCGTAGCGCAGGATCTCTATACTCAAAAGCTAAAAGGTATTCAAGGAACGTTTAAGCCTATCAACCAGAAGGGAATATGCACACTTTGTCACAGCTACGAAGAAGTCGGTATGTTCACTGCTGAAATCAAAGGAACTGTTCAAGGAACATTTACCCAACGAGGAAATTATATTTGTCAAGATAGCGAAGCATGTAATCAAAATTTACTTACCTTAGATCGGCTTCATGACTTTATGTTGAGGCTCAGTAAATAGCATGCGGCTAATAAGAAAAATACAAAAAAAGAAGGTTCAGTCTCTATACTTTTGGTGAGACTGAGCCTTCTTTGTCTAGCTGTTTTTCTCAATGGGATTGTCACGATAGCTAATCCAATCGCTCCAGCTGCCGGCATATAATTTTACATTTGGAAAACCGGCTGATTTTAAAGCCAAAACGTTAGGGCAGGCAGATACACCCGATCCGCAGTATACAATGATTTCAGCGTGAGAATCAATAGCTGAAAACATCTCCTTCCACTCTTTATCTGTTTTCCATAAACCTTCTGAAGTTAAGACATCTTGCCAAAAAGAATGAATGGCGCCTGGAATATGTCCTGCTACAAAATCAATGGGTTCTTCTAAGCCGAGATATCTCTTTTTTTCACGAGAGTCGACAAGAACAACATTAGGGTTATGAAGATTTTCTTTTACGTATTCAACTCCTACAAGTCCCCAATCTTGTTGAATGAAAGGTACAAAAGTTTGAGGAGAAGCTGCTGGAACGCTCTTCGTTGTTTCATATCCTGATTGTTTCCAGTTATTAAAACCTCCATTTAGAATTTGGACGTATTTAATTCCTATATATCGCAGTAGCCACCATGCTCTTGAAGCCATCATTCCGTTTTGTTCATCATAAACGACGACTTTTGAATCAGCATTAATTCCTAAGCTGCCGAGCTTCTGAGCTAGCTTTTGAACATCGGGCAGCGGGTGTCTGCCTCCGTGAGAAGTAGCCACAGAGGACAAATCTTTTTCTAAATCCAAATAATGAGCATCCGGGAGGTGCTCATTCTGATAAGCATCTGCGCCTGCCTCAGGCTTTCCAAGGGTAAATCGGCAGTCAAGCAACACAACGGAGTGTTGAGGTTGTTGTAATGCAGTATGTAAGTCAGCCGGTGAAATAATAGTGTTCATAACATTCACATCCTTTTACCAAAATTCTAGTTGAAATAAATAAAAATGAAAAGCGTTAAATATAAATTACGGCAAAGGTATGCTGCTTTCCTTCAATTATTCCCCATAGAATAATTGACCATTTTAGCGCTTATCTGATGCAGAGTGAAATGCTCCTGTGCTACAGTTATAGTAAGAGTTACATAGTATAAGCCAAATGCTCAGGGTAATGTCATACTTACTACTGATGAGAAGGAGAGAGAAAGATGCAAACAAATGAAAAGAAAGAATTTAAACTGATTGCACTAGATATGGATGGAACCCTGCTGAACAATCAGCAAGAAATTTCTGAAGAAAATCGTGCGGCCATTGCTAAAGCTCAAGAACAGGGTGTTCATGTGGTATTAAGCACGGGGCGATCTCTTTTAACATGCCGTGAATACGCGCAATCTCTTCAGCTGTCTTCTTACCTTATTACAGTAAACGGAAGTGAAATTTGGGATGAATCTGGACAGCTTGTAGAACGAAAGTTAATTGATGCTTCACACATTGAGAAAATGTGGAATTTAACGCAAGAGCATAAGCTTAACTTTTGGGCTGTGACTACGGATAAAGTATGGAGAGATGAATTTCCAGAAGATATTGCTTCACAGGAATGGCTGAAGTTTGGCTATGATATTCCAGATGATGCTTTACGAGAAGAAGTGCTGAAACAAATAGCAGGCATTTCAGATTTTGAAATCAGCAACTCTAGTTTAACGAATTTAGAAATTAATGCACTGGGTATTAACAAAGCAAAAGGGATCATGACTGTATGTGACCGTTTGGGCATTTCAATGGATGAAGTCATTGCAATGGGAGACAGCTTAAATGATATGGCTATGATTGAAGCGGCAGGTTGTGGAATAGCCATGGGGAATGCTCAGGAAGCTGTAAAAGAAGCAGCGGACTGGGTGACAGATACAAACGTCAATAATGGAGTAGCGAAGGCTATTAGCCACTGGGTACTGAAATAACAGCAGCTCTACACAGCAGGCGGCACTGTTGCACCACTTAACTACTTTCCGCATAAACTGATACTGGATGCCTCCCTTAGAGTTCGTCTTATACGTATATATAAGGAGAAGCCATCTAGTTAAGGAGTGGGGAGTATGAGCGATTTATCATTAGACAAGCTATTAAAAAAAGCAGAAAATAAGCTGCAGAATGTACATGAAATAGTGCAAGAAAAAGCGTACGAACTCATTAGGCAAGCATATAAAGAAAGTATATTTGTTGTGATCACTGAAGGATTTAGATCGATAGAGCAGCAGCATAAACTATATTCACAAGGCCGAACAACACCAGGAAGTATCGTGACTAATGCCAAAGGCGGCTATTCTTATCATAATTATGGACTAGCTATTGATATTGCGATGCTTGATAACAACGGAGAAGTTGACTGGACCATTGATCGAAGATGGAACAAAGCGGGAGAGGTAGGAAAAAGGATCGGGTTGGAATGGGGAGGAGATTGGAAAAGCTTAAAAGATTATCCTCATTTTCAATATACATTCGGTTTATCTTTGTCGGAGCTTCGAAGTGGAAAAAAACCTGAGAAACAGACGGAAAAAGTTTCAAGAGTGCTAATTGAATACGGAGATCGAGGAAATCAAGTACAGTTAATTCAACGTATGCTTATTCACTTAGGCTATTCTCTTTTTGGAGGAGCAGACGGTATATTCGGGTATTCCACTCTCAAAGCGGTAAAAGCTTTTCAACAAGCGCTTTATCTGCAGGTAGATGGAATAGTTGGACTAAAGACACTCGAAAAACTCTATATCAATTTTAATAAAACTATGTTCTAAATAACCATAAAAATATGAGAACGAGAAAAGGAAGAAAAGAGATGGATGGAAATCGTCTCTTTTCTTCCTTTTCTGTAGTTATGGTAGAAAAACTGAAATTTATAAAGAAATAAAAAGGATTTTCTAAGCGTAAGAAACGTTCATGTGATCTAACTGGATAACATTGCTCAACAACACGATATCTTTATATATTTCACTTTTTACAGAGGCGTTTGAACAGTTTTGATAGTCTTTCAACAAGCGGCCAAGTTCTTTAATAAATAACAACGTCTCTTGTTCATTAATCATAGTCAAAACTCCTTGTTTAGAAATGAATCCAGGTCATTATATAGGAATTCTATCATATCTATACGCACCTGTTGACAAAAAAAGTTCGTCAATTTTTTTGTGAGAAGAAGAAATTTAGGGATATGTGGAATGCGTTCGACTCTCTCATTTTATACATATGCAGCTTGTCTAAAAATATGAGAGTAGTTATAGTAATATTTACTCCTAATCATGCAACTTAAAACCTATTTTAGAGGTTATCCGTAAATTCCCTTTATTGTAGAGTAATGGAACAAAAAAAGAATGCCTCTTTTTGTATCTTTAGTATGACAATGTTTTGAAGAAATAAGGCATATTTTTGAGTTTTAAGATGGATTTGAATTAGATCTTTTGACACGCTCTTTTTGTAGGGGGAGGCATATTTACTTTCTATTAAAGAAAATTGTAAAGCTCCAACGAGTTTCTAAATCAGAAACTCGTTGGAGCTTAATTTTTTGGATAAGGGATGTGCAAAAGTTCTGGGACGGTCACAAAATGATATCCTTCTTGTTTAAGTCTAGGAATGATGGTATCCAGCGACTTTGGGGTGTTGGAAAGATCCATGGTCCAATGGCCGCCGTCGTGCATCAAAACAATTGTTCCAGCGTGCATGTTCTTAAATACATTCTTGGTGATTTCTGCTTCTGGGATTTGCTTCCAGTCTAATGAATCAGAAGACCAGTTAATCGCATAGACATTTTCATTTGGCAGCTCGCTGATCATTTCTTGCGTTAAATTTCCATAGGGAGGACGAAACAGCTGTGTTTCAAACCCGGTAATGTTTTTAATAATAGCCTGAGTTTTGGCAATTTCCCAGTGAAACTTTTCAGTCGATTCTTTTAGTAAGTTGGGGTGCCAATAGGTATGAATCCCAACAGCATGACCTTCAGCTACCATTCTCTTCACCAGCTCAGGATGTTCATGAGCTTTTGCCCCAATAAGAAAAAAGGTTGCTTTAATACCATGCTTTTTCAATTGATCCAATACATGTGGAGTAAAGCGCGGATCCGGTCCATCATCAAATGTTAGGGCGGTTTGCTTTAGGTGGTTATTACCTTGATAAAGCAAACGGTCACGCACAGCTACATTTTTTACTTGTTCCGCTTTACATAGTGCAGGAAGGGCTCCATTAAATAAGAAGCACAGTGTGAACAGCAGTATACTAATTCTCCGTATCATGTACATGCACGCTCCTTTCTAGGGCAAAGTATAACGTTATAATACCCGATTAAAAATTTTGTATGAAGCTGAATTGCCCTTTTGTGTCAAAACGTATGATATGCATGAAACAGCGCACTATAATAAACAGTTACTATTAGGTGAAGAAAGGAAAAAGCAGATGAAAAAAATAATGATTGCCGTAGCATTGATTTTTTCGCTAAGTTTATCTCCCTTAGCTGAATATATTTCCTATCACGACGACTATAACGTAAGTGCAAGGTCGTATCGTTCGGGGAAGCGGTCGTTTAATAGACAGCCAAGCGTTAGACAAAATGAGCCGAGATCTAATTTTTCAAATCGCAGAAATGGAACTGTAAATCGAGGCGTTACCCGTTCAAAACGAGGAGGATTCGCTCGTGGACTGCTGTACGGCGGTCTGGCAGGGATGTTATTTGGCGGTTTGCTTGGTCATATGGGTGCACTGGGCGGGATTTTTGGGTTATTAATTAACATTTTGGCTATTGTGCTTATAATTAATTTAATTCTGCGTTTATTCCGCCCTTCTCGTCGCGACAATAATTGGAGATAGACCGTAATTGCTGTCATAAACTAATAAGAAAGCTCCATATAAATAAGAAAACGCTTTCTATAGTTAATCGAAAGGATGAAACGTATGTCAGCAAACAGACAGCGCAGCAAATACCTGGCGTTTTGCACAGAATGCGGTCTCCCAAACAGGTTAACATTGTTTCTTTTAAGACAGTACGTTGCGACAGACGAATATAGCGGATTTTATTGTGGGAATTGCGGAATTCGAAACGAATTTCCAGATTCGGTCATTGAATATATTAAAGAACTTTAAAGAGGCTGAGACAAACGTATATTAGTTGAAGAAAAATCCGAACGGTGAATCGTTCGGTTTTTTTCATGGATAGGCTGAACGTAGACCTTATGTATGTAGCTGATTCTAGCGATTGGTTGAAGGACAAGATCTAGAAAAGCTAAATAGATAAGAACTCGCCGCAGGAGCGCAAACGGCGAGGAAGCTCAACATCATCCTACAAAAAGTAAGGTATTGCACCGAAATCAACAGCAGTGTCATAGGCGATTCATACTCGATTTTTTATCCCGTTCGTTTCTTCTGGGATTGGATTGATCTCGTGATGTCTCAATCTCTTTTCTTTATTTGATAAAACTATGTTCTAAATACAAACTACAAGACCTGGCCGCTTACAAAGAAGAAGTGATGCCTGAATGCTTCACCTTATTCAGGACGATTAAAAAACTCCCGTTTTAAACTTACTAGGTAGGGGAGTACAAAGGGGTTACGAGAAGAACATATATGAATTTAGTGGCGATAGATTTAACATGTTAATTGCAGAAAATCAATTGAACCATACTTTAAACGGACGCATATACTACATTAAAATTTTAGAAAGCGGAGGAATGGACTAATGCCTGTTTCCGTCATTTTCAACCAAATAAACGTGGTAAGTATGGTGTCCAATTCAGTAATTGCTTCAGGTCAAAATAGCCAGCCAGATTGGAATTCCCAAGGTAAATTTAACTTAGGAAACGGTTTTGCTATAAATTCAGCTATATTGGGCAGCACGAATATCATTAATGATCAGGATGTTTGTGATACGCCAATTACTCAGCCGGAAAATATTAATCCTCAGCCAGTTTCTCAGTTCTAGGAAAAAGAAGATGAAAGAAGTTGAGAAAAGTTGATTATAAAATTTACTAATCTTAATGTTACGTATATTTCTAATAACTCTGGTATTTTCACAGGAGAAAATACTCAATCAGATTGGGAAGTGAATTGGAAAAGTAATACGGGGTTTGGTGAAATAATTGGCTATAATAACTTTGCCTCTCAAATGGTAAATGTTATTAACGATAATGACGTCGTTGATTCCAATTTTTCTGAACACATAGATTTCAACAATGCTCCTGTTACACAAAGTTAAAGAAGTAAAAGTAATTAGGCATTCTATCAATCGGTTATTTTGGCAGAGTGGAGAGGATATATGAGTAACAGGCTTAAACCATCTTTTATACAGATGGTTTTTTTGCTAGCTTATTTTAGAGGAATAACACTCAAGAGTAATGAGAGGAATACTTTTATAGTAAATGGAGTAAATATCATAGAAAAGGCGTAAAAGCTTAAATGATTAAAGAGACGAAGCAGATAAGAATTTAAACATAAGATCATGTATTTGAGTTTTATATGGTATTAACTGAAATAAATTGCTGTCTGTGAGGTGTTTTTATGGCCAATATTCATTATCATTCCATCAAAGTAAATAAAATTCAAAACAGTTCAGGCCTATTTTATGGCGTTAATATTCAATATAAATGGAGTCATAAAAGTCAAATTTCTGACGGTTTTGGAAAAATAGTTGGTCATTCTAATAAAATTTTAAATAATACCACCGTGGCGAAAACTCCTAAAAAAAATGATGAGTAAAATCGTAGAGTTAAGCTTCTTTTGCGGCCTGCTTAAAAGAGTCATTTACATCATCTTCACCAAGAACAAGATGTGTATTGTAGGATAGTTGATTATCATCTCCCGAAATTGTGCCAAAACCTGAATTGCTGCTGCTGATTGTAGTTTCCCAATTTTTTTGTATATTTTTTCCTATAAATACTCCTGCGTTGTTTTTAACGGTATTTACGGTGAGGTCATCAAAAATGATTTGCGGAGAACGGAGATCTATTTTCATAATTCCTCCTGATACATATGAGACATTAATTAAAGTTATCTAATACACT
This sequence comes from Priestia sp. 179-F W1.4 NHS, assembly GCF_045369295.1. NCBI lineage: Bacteria > Bacillati > Bacillota > Bacilli > Caryophanales > Bacillaceae > Priestia > Priestia sp. 179-F W1.4 NHS. The sequence goes on from NZ_JBIQFF010000003.1 coordinate 163,431, forward strand.
ACTATATGTTGTAAATGGGCTAAAAGTGTTAAAACAAATGAGGGGTCAAACTCTATGGATGAAAAGGTGTTGAATATACTCAAAAACATTGAAAAAAGGCTCGCAAGCTTAGAAAAAAACGTAAATGAACTTTCCAATAAAACGGTACATTCTCTGCATGTAGATATAAGGAACGTTCAAACATTGAACTTGGACGAACTATCATATTATTTAGATCATGTTGACGTAAAGGAACTTAGTGGAACTTTGAATATTGGTAATACTTTTCCTGCGCAAACGAATCAATATCAAGCGCGGAGAAAGAAAGGTAAAAAAACAACAAATGACTCTGATGTTAATAGGAAATCGGGTAGTCAGAATAATAAAGCAAAAAATAAAGAAAAGGGTCCTTCTGAAATATCAGTTAAAATTAATGAAAGAAGTGTCCCTTACAAACTAATCCATACAGAAAAAATGAGGGAGTCTAATCAGGCTCTAGAATCAATCTTTAGCATAGGTGACATTCATATTGGTACAATCGAAGATGCTTCAGCTGTAAACTTTGGTAATAACTTTCCGACAAATTTTAGAAGTCATAAAAAAGTGAGTCAGGGATTTGGCAATATTTTGGGAAATCAAAATGATATACATGACATCTTATCCTCTTTAGAGGAAAAAGATGCTTCAGAAGTATACAATGAAAACCAAGGTGAAAAGCCGCCTGAATGGCTGGACACAATGATAGAAGAACAAAAGAAGGAAATGGATGAAACAAAGCTAGACGAGGATGAAGAAGGATGAGGAAGAGAGTAAAAACTTTGGATTCTCAAATCATTGTTGTCGAAGCTGGATTTCTGAAAAAAAGCTTTAATTAGGAAATAAATAAAATAGAAAACCTGCGCTCTAAACGAGCGGCAGGTTTTCTATTTTATTTCTAGGCCGCTGCAGTTTCAACATGAAAAAGAGCATGCGTAATTTAATTGAACACTGGGATAGATCGGTTCTTTCATTCCCACAGATAAGGAGTCTCTTGGTAAACATAATAGTTTAACCAATTCATAAACAGCAGGTTGGCATGAGAACGCCATGTTTTTAAAGGGTTTTTGTCAGGATCATTGTTTGGGAAATAGTGTTCCGGAAGCTTTGGTTCTAGTCCTTTTTCTGTATCTCGAAGAAATTCTTCTTGCAGTGTTTGAACGTCGTACTCTGGGTGGCCTGTCACGAAAACAAACTTTTCGTCTTTAGACATCGCCATATAAACACCAGCTTCTTCAGAGTAGGAAAGAAGCTCAAGGTCAGGATGATTTTTCACTTCATTCATGTCTACATCAGTGTGACGGGAATGAGGAGAATAAAAGACATCATCAAATCCTCGCAGCAGCTTAATGGGCTCTTCACTCGATACAACATGTGTAAATACACCCGTACATTTATCAGAAAGAGGTCGCTTGTCAATCCCAAAGTGATGATAAAGTCCGGCTTGAGCTCCCCAACAGATATGAAGGGTAGAAGTCACATTTGTTTTACACCAATCCATAATTTCTTGAAGTTCTTTCCAGTAGTTTACTTCTTCAAATGGTATATGTTCTACAGGTGCTCCTGTAATAATCATTCCGTCATATTTTCGTTCTTTAATTTGTTCAAACGTTTTATAAAACTGATCTAGGTGATTTTTACTCGTTGTTTTTGCTTTATGGCTTGCCGTGTAAAGAAGTGTAATATGCACTTGCAGCGGTGAGTTCCCGAGTAAACGTAATAATTGCGTTTCAGCTTTTTCTTTTTCCGGCATTAAGTTTAGGATAACAATATTAAGCGGGCGAATTTCTTGGTTAACCGCGCGCACGTCGTCCATGATGAAAATTCTCTCTTTTTCTAAAATTTCTTTTGCCGGAAGATCACGTGGAATATTAATAGGCAATAAAATTCCTCCTATTCGATTTCGAAGTAATGACGCGTATAAATGTTCTTTCTCACGTGAAGATGAGGTTCAACATTTATGTACAATATACTATTATAGGAATATACAGAATATTAAGCAATTGAATTTTGAAAAAAAAGAGCATTAATATGCGTAATGGCTAAAATGAAATGGTACAATAAGGTTAAATTGGAGCATTGCTATGCTTTTTTAGCATGACTGAAACTCAGTAAAATTTATAGAGCAGTCGTGCCTGTATTTATTAAACTTCATATCTCCCCCAGAAAACGGATTTTATCCTTTTTTGATGAAGTGTTTAAAAAGAATTCTCAGCAGAAAAGGGGTTTTTATATGACAACTAAGAAGCAAATAAAAAGTGATTTGCAAATTGCACAAGAGGCAACGATTAAACCGATTAAAGAGATTGCCGAGCAGCTCGATATTTTAGAGGACGAGCTAGAGCCATATGGACATTATAAAGCCAAGCTTTCTTTGTCCGTTATGGAACGTTTACACACAAAACAAGATGGAAAAGTGATTTTAGTTACAGCTATTAATCCAACTCCAGCAGGAGAAGGGAAGTCGACAGTGACGGTTGGCTTAGCTCAGGCATTACATAGATTAGGTAAAAAAGCGATTGTCGCCATGCGTGAACCTTCTCTTGGTCCGGTAATGGGAATTAAAGGAGGTGCCGCTGGAGGTGGCTATGCTCAAGTGCTACCAATGGAGGATATTAATTTACACTTTACTGGAGACCTGCATGCCATCACAACAGCTAATAACGCGCTGGCAGCCATTTTAGATAACCATATACATCAAGGTAATGAACTGCGTATTGATACACGTAAAATTACGTGGAAACGAGTGGTGGATTTAAACGACCGCGCGCTGCGTCAGGTTGTCGTTGGATTAGGTGGTCCGATGCAAGGTGTTCCTCGAGAAGATGGATTTGATATTACGGTTGCGTCAGAAATTATGGCTATTTTCTGCTTAGCGTCAGATTTACAAGACTTAAAGCGTCGCTTAGCGTCCATTGTGGTAGCTTATAACATAGACAATGAGCCTGTAACGGTTGCAGACTTAGGTGCACAAGGAGCGCTTACTCTTCTTTTAAAAGATGCGATTAAACCAAACCTTGTACAGACGTTGGAACATACTCCAGCCCTCATTCACGGAGGTCCTTTTGCTAATATTGCCCACGGCTGCAATAGCGTCATTGCAACAAAAATGGCTGCAAAACTAGGCGACTATGTAGTAACAGAAGCGGGATTTGGGGCAGATTTAGGCGCAGAAAAATTCCTGAATATTAAAGCTCGTATGGCAGATATTAAACCAGAAACGGTGGTAATCGTTGCCACAATTCGCGCTCTGAAAATGCATGGGGGTGTTCCTAAAGAGCGTTTAAATGAAGAAAACATTGAGGCTTTAGAAGCGGGAAGTGAAAATCTTGAAAAACATATTGAAACGATTCAGGCATTCGGCGTTCCTTATGTGGTAGCCGTGAACCGTTTTGTAACAGATTCAAAAGGTGAAGTAGAAGCGCTTATGAATTGGTGCGCTTCAAAGAATGTTCCAGTTGCTTTAACAGAAGTATGGGAAAAAGGTGGAGAAGGCGGCGTCATGCTTGCTGAAAAAATTCTTGAGGTCATGAACGAGACAGAAAGTCAGTTTTCTCCTCTTTATGATGTGTCAGCTTCGATTCCAGAAAAAGTAGAAGCTATTGCTAAAACCGTATACGGAGCACAAGGCATAGATTTTGCTCCAAAAGCGTTAAAGCAAATACAGCAATTTGAAGCAAACGGATGGGATCACCTGCCGATCTGTATGGCCAAAACGCAGTATTCGTTAAGTGACGATCAGACGAAGCTTGGACGACCAACGGATTTTAAGATTACGGTAAGGGAATTCCGTCCTTCACTCGGAGCTGGGTTTCTCGTTGCGCTAACAGGTTCAATTATGACAATGCCTGGACTTCCAAAAAAACCTGCTGCGCTCAATATGGATATTGACGAGAATGGACATGCACTAGGTATTTTTTAAGAGAAAAGCGATGCCTTGGCATCGCTTTTCTTATGAGATAAAACAAAATAACAGGTATGTTATGAATTAATTTGGCAAGAAAGAAGAAGAGCTGACTGTTCGTATTTTATAAAAAAAGGAAGTAGTTGAAATGTTTGATCCAATTGTATTTGATAATTTAAAAGTGGTTGTAGAAGGAGAGATCTATGATCTTGACTTATCTGGGCAAGTATCTGTTACGAATCGCGAAGATTTTGTAGACTTAGCTCAGTTTACTCGAACGTACCGCATTTCTTTTCAACAGCATTTTTGCTGTACCGCGTCGCTAACTTTATCAACCGACTTAGATAATATTCATGCGGAATTAACGCCTTCCCGTGTAGAAAAACCAGGTTGTACAGTTTATATTCATTTTCAGCTGAAAAAACAAAAACCGTTTGAAGAAGCTGAGTTTAGAAACATACAGGAAATGTGTGAAAGGATCTGGGGAACAACAAGAGTGGTTAAGCAGCGTATTACTCATGAAGTTGGAGGAAACGAATATGAAAACAATATTGCGGTAACCTTTAACCGATTCATTTACGAAGATCAAGTAGGAGATTTAATCGAAATGATTGATTATATGCTGCAAACGACTGATCAGCTAAAGGTTCTTTACGACAAATCATAAGAGCGTTTCAGTTGTACTTCAGAAATAAAGTGAATTACAATAGGGAAAAGGAGGCGTTTTAATGAGCGTGTATGAATACTCTGCAAAAACAATTAAAGACGAAGACGTATCACTATCTAACTATCAAGGTGACGTACTGTTGATTGTGAATACAGCTAGCAAATGCGGCTTCACCCCTCAATATAAAGATTTACAGGCGCTGTATGAAGAAGAAAAAGAAAACGGTCTAACGGTTCTAGGTTTTCCTTGCAATCAATTTGGTGGTCAAGAGCCAGGAAGTTCAAATGATATTGAACAATTTTGCGAGTTAAACTACGGCGTTTCGTTTCCGATGTTTGCAAAAGTAGATGTAAAAGGCGAGCATGCACACCCGTTATTTACATACTTAACAGAACAAGCACCGGGTCTGCTAGGTTCCAAAGCGATAAAGTGGAATTTCACAAAGTTTTTAGTGAATCGTCAAGGTGAAGTCGTGAAGCGATACGCACCTCAAACTGCACCAAAAGATATTCAAAAAGATATAAAAGAATTGCTGTAAAAGCAGGTGGATCTCCATCTGTTTTTTATTTTTCAGCAAGGGTTTTCGAAGGGTGCTCAGCTGTCAGTGAGACGAGCGTCTTACTTTGTGCTAAAATAATGGTGGATATAATTGAGGTGAGCAAATGAATAAAATAGCGGAAACGGAAAAGTGGGTTCAAGCAAAGCTTGCGCATGACACGACGGGTCATGACTGGCAGCATATCGATCGCGTGCGTCGAAATGCAGTGCTTTTATATAAAAAAGAAGGCGGCAACCGGGAAGTTATTGAACTAGCCGCGCTTTTACACGATGTGGTAGATGATAAGCTAGTGGAAGATGTTGAAAAAGCGTATGAAGAAGTGCGGGAGTGGCTGAAGAGTCAGCGCGTAGAAGAAGAGAACTGCAGGCATATCGTTCATATTTTACAAACGATGTCATTTAAAGGCGGAAACCGTCCGGCTATGGCCACGCTTGAAGGTCAAGTTGTTCAAGATGCAGATCGCTTAGATGCAATTGGTGCGATTGGTATCGCACGTACATTTATGTATGCAGGTTCTAAAGGCACGGCTCTGTATGACGAAAACATTGCTGTACGAAGTGAGATGACAGAGGAAGAATACAGACAGGGAAAATCAACGGCTATTGCTCATTTTTATGAAAAGTTGTTAAAGCTGACTGCGTTAATGAATACTCAAACAGCACGGTCTCTAGCGCAAGAGCGACATACATATATGAAAGAATTTTTAGTTCAATTTAAGAAAGAGTGGAATTATCATTATGAAAATGCTGACTGTTGAAAACTTAACAAAAACATATGGAGAAAAAGAGCTGTTTCATCAGCTAACGTTTACAATTACGGAAAATGAGCGAATCGGCTTAATTGGTGTAAACGGAACAGGAAAATCGACGCTTCTTAAAATTATCGCAGGTCTAGAGCTGGGAGATGAAGGGGATATTGTTCATGCTAAAGACTACAGCGTGACATATTTACCTCAGCATCCGGATTTTGATGAAGACTTAACGGTTTTAGAGCAAGTTTTCAGCGGAGATACGCCCCTTCTTAATTTATTAAAAAACTATGAGCTGGCTCTATATGCGTTAGAGCAAGATTCTGCAAACGAGAAGAACCAGCAGACACTGTATGATTTACAGCAGAAAATGGATGCGATGAACGCGTGGGAAGCCAATTCTAACGCACAGTCGATCTTAACGAAGCTGGGAATTTCAAATATGAGTGCGAAAATCGGCGAACTTTCAGGTGGACAGAAAAAGCGCGTGTCAATTGCCCAAAGCCTAATTCAAACACCTGATTTATTAATTTTAGATGAGCCCACTAACCACTTGGATTATGAGACGGTTAAATGGCTCGAAGAATATTTATCCAAATATCAAGGAGCCGTATTGCTTGTTACTCATGATCGCTATTTCTTGGATGCTGTTACAAACCGAATTTTTGAATTAGACGGTGGAAATTTATATAGCTATAAAGGAAACTATGCTGCTTTTCTAGAAGGAAAAGCGATTCGAGAAGAGCAGGAAAAAGCAACTCAAGCAAAATTAAGCAACTTATATCGCAATGAATTGGCTTGGATTCGCCGAGGAGCAAAAGCGCGTACGACTAAACAAAAAGCGCGTATTCAGCGATTTGATGAATTAGAAGGAAAACTCGATTCTTCTGAAAAAGAATCATTGGATTTAAGTTTAGCAGGCAGCCGCCTTGGGAAAAAAGTGTTTGAATTAAAAGATGTGTCTAAGACGTATGAAAATAAAATCATTCTTTCAGACTTTACGCACATCGTGAAAAAACAAGACCGAATTGGAATTGTCGGTAAGAACGGAAGCGGAAAGTCTACCCTGCTGAATATGATTGCAGGACGCATTGAGCCGGACAGCGGTGAAATTGACAGAGGACAAACGGTTAAAATTGCTTACTATACTCAAGAAAGCGATGATATGGACTTGAATCAACGCATGCTTGATTATATTAAAGAATCGGCAGAAGTTGTGCATACGACGGATGGGAAAATGATCTCTGCATCGCAAATGCTTGAGAGATTTCTATTTCCTTCACATACGCACGGAACACCGATTCAAAAGTTGTCCGGAGGAGAGCGCCGTCGTTTATATTTATTGAAATTGTTGATGACATCGCCAAATGTTTTACTGCTAGATGAGCCGACTAATGATTTGGATACTCAAACGCTAACGGTGCTTGAAGACTACCTCGAAGAATTTCCAGGCGTTGTTATCACGGTATCACATGATCGCTATTTCTTAGATAAAGTAGCAGATTACTTACTTGTCTTTGAAGGAGAAGGAAACATTTCGACTTATTTTGGCGCTTATACAGATCAATTAGAAGAAGCGGTGAAAAAGAAGCAGGCAATGGCTCAGCAGGCTAAAGTGAAAGAAGAAAAGCCAAAACAGCCGGAGAAAACGAAAAAGCGTCGCTTAACGTATAAAGAACAAAAAGAATGGGAAGAAATCGAAGATCATATTGCAGCAAAAGAAGAAGAAATTGAACGCTTAACAAGTGAAATTGAACAGGTGGGCAGCGATTATACAAAAGCGCATAACCTATCGTTAGAACAAGAAAAAGCAAATGAAGAATTAAATGCACTGCTTGATCGCTGGGCAGAGCTTTCAGAGCTGATTGAAGAAATTGAAAACGCGTAAACAAGTCGTTAGACTGAGTATAAGCCACATGCTACAATTTTAATGAGAGGAGTACGATACGATATGAACATTAAATCAATTGAGCCAACGCCAAGTCCGAATACAATGAAAATTAATTTAGACGAAGTGCTATCAGGCGGAAAAAGCAATAACTATACGGAAAAAAATGCTGAAGCAGCGCCTGAAGTTGTTCAAGACATCTTGAAAGTAGAAGGGGTAAAAGGAGTCTATCACGTAGCGGACTTCTTAGCCGTAGAGCGAAATGCTAAATATGACTGGAAGCAAATTTTGCCGCAAGTTCGTGCAGCGTTTGGTGAAAATTTGCAGAGCAGCAGCGAACAGCACAAAATGAATGAGCATTTTGGTGAGGTCAATGTGTCCGTTCAAATGTTCAAAAACGTACCAATGCAAGTTAAGCTAACGGACGGAAATGAAGAAAAGCGATTTGGTCTGCCTGAACGATTCGCAAAAGCGGTAGCAGAGCTTCAAAGCTTTTCAGATAATGTAGTGTTAGAACGGAAATGGAAAGAACAAGGCGTTCGTTACGGAGAGTTAGCGGCTATCGGAGACGAAGTAGTGGAAGAATTAGCAGCAGCATATCCGCAAGAAAGATTAACTCGCCTTGTAGCCAATGCACAAGAAGAAAAAGAAGGCGGAAAAACGGTACAGCCGCGTAAAACCTATAAAGTTACAGAAGAGATGCTAGAAGACAACGATTGGTCAGTGCGCTATGCCCATTTAGAACAAATGGATCCAACAGAAGCTGATTTAGACGTTTTAAATAAAGCGCTTGATGATGAAAAAGCATCTATTCGCCGCTTAGCTACGGTCTACTTAGGAATGATTGAATCAAAAGCGGTACTGCCTTATTTATACAAAGCATTAAAAGATAAATCAGTCACTGTGCGCCGTACTGCTGGAGACTGCATGTCAGATTTAGGTTTTGAAGAAGGTATTCCGGCAATGTGTGAAGCCCTTGGTGATAAAAACAAGCTTGTGCGCTGGCGTGCAGCGATGTATTTATACGAGGTAGGGGATGAGACGGCTCTTCCTGCATTAAAAGCAGCAGAGAATGACAAAGAATTTGAGGTGGATTTACAAATCAAGCTAGCGATTGAACGTATCGAAGGCGGAGAAGAAGCAAAAGGTTCTGTTTGGAAACAAATGACGGAAAGCAGAAAAGCATAAAAAAAGATCATTCACTTGAATGATCTTTTTTTATGACTGTTTTGCAGCGGGAGTTGGAAACTGCATAGGCTGCATCGTGTTATCAATTTTAATAGGCTGATAACCGGACTGTTTTAAGTAAGTCAAAATAGTCGGCAGAGACTGTGCCGTAAAGGATTTGTCATGAAATAAAATGACGGGTGTTCTTCCGTTGGAGTTAACCCCTTGAATATGAGGTTCAAGGCCCTGAATAATTCTAGGTGCAGAACGAAGTGCCCAGTCTTCACTGTCTACATTCCAGTCCCATAATTTAAAGTGGCTTAGCAACTCTGTACGGTGCGGCTCTTTTAAATAAGGAACGCTGCCGTAAGGAACGCGGATTAACTTACTGTCAACACCGGTTACTTTCTTAACTGTCGCTTGACACTCCTGCATTTCTTTTAACGCGGCGCCGTCTTCACTATACATGACATGAATATCATGAGAGACGCCGTGACAGCCGATGGCATGTCCTTCCTGTGCTACTTTTTTAGCAATTTCAGGGTGAGCGTCAATTTGATGCTTTAACATAAAGAAAGTTGCTTTTACGTTATATTGACGCAAAGCATCTAAAATGTGAAGGGTATCAGGCGTTGGGCCATCGTCAAACGTAAGGTAAACAGGCTGTGTAAGAGCTTGATTTTGATCGTTCACGGTATTTCCTACATACATATTATGGTGAAGTGTATTAAGCAGCTTCTCAGGTTGTGCTGAAGATGCAGCTTCTTTCAGCGGCAATGCAGTAGATGCTAAGACTTGCTGAGATGCAGCGGATTCACTTCCTTTGGCTCCTGTAATAAAAAATAAAGAAGCGACGATCACTAACACTAAAGACAAAAATGCATAAAATCGTTTGTTTGGCTTAAATCGTTTGTTCGGTTTAAATCGCTGGTTCAATTTGAAAATCCTTTCTACTAAACTACTATTTACTACTATAGTACAAAAAATGGAATATTAATAGTAAAAATCGACATTTTTATGGAAAAAAATTAGATGATATGACCCGGTTTTAATCTTTTTTGTCAAATGAAAAAGGAGAACGGGACAGCGATAAGGATTTGAAGAGTGAGTAGCTAGATTTTTCCTGGTTTTTATAGTATGCTTTTAGCGTGAATGATTGTTAGGAGGAATGTTAATATGTCAATGGCATATGAAGAATATATGCGTCAGTTAGTTAAACCAATGCGTCAAGAATTAACTCAAGCTGGTTATGAAGAATTAACAACAGAGGAAGCCGTAGTTGATTTTATGGAAAACGTAGAAGGAACGACTTTTGTTGTCGTTAATTCAGTTTGTGGATGCGCTGCTGGTTTAGCACGTCCTGCAGCAACGCAAGCGTACTTACAGTCTGAGCAAAAACCAGATCAAGTGGTAACTGTTTTTGCCGGTCAAGATAAGGAAGCAACAGCTAAAATGCGTGAATATTTTGGGGACATTGAGCCTTCATCACCGTCTATGGCACTTTTAAAAGGAAAAGAAGTTGTTCATTTTATTCCTCGACATGAAATTGAAGGTCAGCCGTTAGAAGTTATTTTTGAAAACATTTTAAATGGCTTTAAGCAGCACTGTTCATAAAATGTCCTGCTTTTGTCACATCTAGTATATAGATTTTTAAAGAAAAATCGCATATACTTTATAAGAAAAAGGATGTCTATCGGCATCCTTTTTCTTTATGTAAATAGCCAAACAGTGTAGGGGGAGTTATGAAAGTGATTGTTACGACTGCTGGTCGAACAAATGAACAGATGATTGTAAAAGCCAAACAAGTAGCCGCTGATTTAAGTATACCTTTTGTAACAAGAGAGAAGAAATCTGTTGCAGATCTTCAAAATCTTGAAGCGGCAGACGTGCTGGTTGTCGGTAAAAATAGAGTAGAGTTGCACGTTCAAAATGAAGAAGAACCTATTTTTTTTCATCCAAATTCCGCTATGTTTAGAGTGAAGAGATGGCTGCGCGGAGAACGAGATCCGTTTATTGAAGCTGCTGGTTTAGAAAAAGGAATGAGCGTGCTTGACTGTACACTTGGTCTTGCATCGGATAGTATGATGGCGAGCGCAGCGGTAGGGAAAAACGGGAAAGTTGTCGGACTAGAAGGCAACCGCTATGTAGCTTATTTAGTCAAACAAGGACTTTTAAATTGGGAAAGTGACGTACAAGAGTTGAATGATGCAATGAAGCGTATAAACGTGGTTCATCAAAATTTTGAATCGTTTTTGGCGTGTTGTGAAGATAATTCTTTTGATGTTGTCTACTTTGATCCTATGTTTCAAGAACAAATTGAGGAATCGAATGGAATTAACGGTATTAAAGCAATAGCACTGTATACCACGCTGACGCCAATGGCTATACAAGAAGCAAAAAGAGTAGCCAAACAAAAGGTCGTGCTAAAAGATCATTGGAAAAGCAGTCGTTTTAAAGAGCATGGATTTACTGTGCAAAAACGAAAAACATCAAAATTTCATTACGGGACAATTTATATACAAAAATAACCAAAAAAGTAAAATTAATTACGATAATTGAAAATACTTCCAAAACCTTTTAGGAATTAAAAAGTTTTGGAAGTTTTTTTTATGAATTTCATCTAAAGTTCATAAAAGTATGATATATTTTTGAACATAAAAATACTTTTGTGTTTAAGCATCCAGCAAAAAAGGAATATCTTGTATAGGTTTCCGCTCGGTGTGACAACCTCAAACAGAAGAAGGAAGGTGCTAACTGAAAAGTCGTCAAATGCCCGTAGACAGCATAAATGAATAAGCAAATATAGGTAAAAAATTAATAAGTATGTTACAATACCTAGTGAGTTATGATAATGAATTTTACAATATGAAAAGACCATATGGGAAAAGATGAGAAAGGAAAGATACGAATGCCTAGATGGATAAAAAGAATGCTAATTGTATTTATTACAGTATTTACATTTGGGCTTGTCACTCCACCAGAATATTTATACGTTGATGATGCAAAAGCGGACAAGCAACATAAAGCAGGGTATGTAAGAGAAACAACTCCTGTCACAGCTGTTATAGAAGATATTCATTTGCCATATGAAGAACCAAAATATGAAGACGTTTCATCATTTGTTACGTATGCAATGGAATCAGCTGAAAAACAGTCAGTGGAAAAATTCGGAACAAAAATTGGTCCTGTCATTGAAGATGAATTTCGTCAAGCAGTGTTACCTAAAATTGAAGAAGTGCTGACCGACATTGGCACTGAACGTGAACAGTCAATTCAGAATCTCGAGATAAGCGAGCACCCTGCTGCTGGCTACGGTGAAAAGATTTTCCATGTATATGACCGGGAAACCGGTCAGGACTTAATACGGTTTCATGTACGGCGTGAAAATCCTCCAAAAGATGGATACTGGTTTAATTTTCACTATCATGCGGCCGCAGATAATTTTCAAAAGCATTATGATTTAGGGAAAATTTATTGGAACCGAAACATGCCGCCTAAGTGGTTCAGCTGATAATAGACACAACATTCTACAATTTCGAAATGTTAGCTTTTTTAAGCTAGCATTTTTTTACGTCTAAAACCGTTATGGTCTAAATAAGCTGAAACATTAGCACAACGATAAAAAAATCGTTTATAATGAAGTCAGACTTCTTACTATAGAATTGTAGGAAGGAACGAATAGACGCTGGAGGTAACACAATGAAACAATTTACGGAAGAAAAACAATTTCGCCAACAAATTAAGAATGAAACACTAAGCGTTGGGATTTTTACGACAACGTGGTGTCCTGATTGCAAACGTTTGGATATGTTTATTGATGAAATCGTTGACGAAAATACAGATAAAGCATGGTTTAAAATTGACAAGGATGAGTTTGAAGAACTTTCTGCTGAAAACAATGTAATGGGTATTCCTTCTCTTCTTGTATATAAAAACGGTGAAAAAATTGCGCACCTGCACAGTGCAAATGCTAAAACGCCTGAAGCGGTCCGTGAATTTTTAGAAACTCTTTAATTCCCTAAGCTGCGAGAGCATTCTCGCAGCTTTTTTTGTGAGAATGGCTATTTCCATTTTTCGATGAGTGGGGTATACTAGGACAAGTGAATAATCGTAAAGCAATAAGGTCTCAATTTAAAGATTGAGTGAAAAGGGAAGTCTGGTGAAAAACCAGCGCGGTCCCGCCACTGTAAGCGCTTTGTGCGTAAGTCAGGAGACCTGCCTTATTGTTAGCTGTGAAACCTTCGAGGAAGGGTGAAGCAGGGTAATGAACATACATATCAAGTATAGTTAACGGATTCTTTTCCTGCTTATCTTGACGTTACCTGCTTTGCTTTCAATTGAAAGTAAAGCTTTTTTATTTTGAAGCTGCTGCCGAGCAGTATACATAGTCAAAGCGGAAAAAACGGGATAGCGCTGCTTTTTGCATGATCATTTGCTTTTTCTTTAACGTGGAGGTTTCGTATTCACAATGAACAATATATAGGGGGAGTATTTAGATGAAAAAATGGCTTTCGTATTCCATTATTGCGCTGTTAGTCATCGTACTTGCTGCATGCGGTGCAGGCAGCAAAAGCAACAGTGATAAAAAAACGAAGCAAGATACAGAACAAACGTCACAAGCTGCGTTTCCAGTGAAGGTAAAAGACGCGCGTGATAAAGAAATTACGTTGAAAAAACAGCCTAAGAAAATTGTTTCATTAATGCCAAGTAATACGGAGATTGTATATGCCCTTGGCCTTGAAAAAGAGTTAGTCGGTGTCACAAGCAACGATGATTATCCTAAAAGCGTAAAGAAAAAAGCGCAGGTGGGAGATATGAACGTTAATGCAGAAAAAGTTATTGCTTTAAATCCTGATTTAGTACTGGCACACGCTTCAAGTATGGGCGTTTCAGATGAAGTATTTAAACAAATTGAAAGTGCGGGTATTCCGGTATTTGTTGTAAAAGATTCAACAACGTTTGATACGGTTTATGATTCTATTACGCAAATTGGTAAATTAACGGGTAAAACAAAAGAAGCTAATCAAACAATTAAAGACATGAAAGAAAAAGTAGCTTCAATTGAGAAAAAAGCAAAAACGATTTCAAAAGAAGATCGTAAAAAAGTATGGATAGAGGTATCGGGAGCTCCTGAGATTTATACAACAGGAAAAGGTACGTTCATGAACGAAATGCTTACTATGATCGGTGCTGATAACGTAGCGGCTAGTGAAAAGGGTTGGGTTAAGTTTTCTGAAGAGCAAGTTGTTAAGTTAAACCCTGACGTTATTATCGCAACGTATGATGCAGACAAAAATGAGATTATGAAGCGTCCCGCTTGGAGCAGCATGACTGCTGTAAAAGAGGGGAATATTGAAAAGGTTGATCAAAACAAAATCAACCGCTTAGGACCTCGTATTGTAGATGGCTTAGAGGACTTAGCAAAAGCAGTATACCCTGAGGTGTACAATAAATAAAAAGAGGGACCATATTCCAGTTCGAATTGAAAAGGGGATTGGTCCCTTTTCACATCTTAAAATTGAAGAACGGCCTGAGCTTTTAATCATGAAAACCGAGACTTCTTATAAAACATACAGCTCAGGCGTTTTAGGAACAGGCATCACGGAAACGGACACCTTTTACAATCGATTTGTTCATAAAGACTATTATTCAGATACCCCTTCTTTAGAGTATGAGCAATATTTGATGAAAGAAAATGTGCGCCATGAGCAAATCGTAGGGTTGATGACAGCGGTTTGGTTAAAAGAAAGAGCGATTTACTGTTATGAAGGCTACGGAGTAAGAGTAGCTTCCGTGATAACGGCTGGAGTAGGAAACGCAGTGGATATTACAGCTGACGAAGCTGTCCCTTTCTATTCCTCTCCCGGTACAATTAATATGTTTTTTTTCGTGGAAGGCAGGCTTACGGATGCGGCGTTTTTACAGCTTTTTATTGCCGCTACAGAAGCCAAAACAAAAACGCTGTCACAGCTGGGTGTCATAGATCCAGCTACAAAGACGATTGCTACGGGAACATCTACGGACAGTATCTCAGTTGCAGCGTCTCAGCAAGGACCATTATATGAATATGCAGGCTCTATGACCGCTTTAGGTCAAGCGGTAGCCAAGCTGGTAAAAATAAGCTTAGAGCAGGCACTTAAGGAAAAGAGGTGAAGAAATGAGTATTGCACAAGCGATGATTGCACACCTGACAGCCATGACGATTGCTCTACTCATTGACCGAATCATAGGTGACCCAGAAAATTGGCCGCATCCCGTTCGCTGGTTTGGCAAGTGGATTTATTGGATGGATTCCAGATTAAATAAAGGCGCAGGAAAACGATTCAAAGGAGTGCTTCTTGTGATAAGTATGGTGGTGCTCGCAGGAGTTATTCCTTTTTTATTCCTTCATGCTTTGTACGGAGTTCATTTTATGCTAGGTGTTTTAGTAGAGGGCGTAATGATTGCGACTACTATATCCACTCGTTCCTTAAGCGAAGCTGCTTATAAGGTGCAAAAGCCGCTTCAGCTAGGAGATATGGAGAAAGCTAGATATGAAGTAAGCATGATTGTGGGACGAGATACGGATCGTTTATCAGAAGGAGAAATTGCCAGAGCGACGGTAGAGACCGTGGCTGAAAATACAAGTGATGGTATTACAGCTCCGCTTTTTTATGCATTTATAGGAGGAGGAGCCCTAGCCTTTTTTTACCGAGCTATTAACACATGTGATTCAATGGTTGGGTATAAAAATGACCGCTACTTTCTGTTCGGCTATTTTAGTGCAAAAACCGATGACGTATTAAACTATATTCCAAGTCGGTTAACTGCAGTGGTAATGACCGCTGTTAATGTAGCAAAAAGCCAATATTCTCTTTGGCATGTAACGAGTTTGATTAAGCGCGATGCTAAGAAGCATCCAAGTCCAAATAGCGGATACGGGGAAAGTGCAGTGGCTGCCCTTTTAGGTATTCAACTCGGCGGGCTTAATACATATAAAGGCATAGAATCTAATCGTGCAAAAATGGGCGAACCACTGATTCCCCTGCAAGCCGGTCATATTGAACAAGCTGTTTTCATTATGAAAAGGACGGTCTATGCTACGTGGTTATTCTATCTTTTGTTAGGAGGAGTTATTAGTGCTATTACCTACACATGGAGCTAACCCCAATGTCTTTTTAAAAGCAATAGGGGCCGAGAATTTGTCGCATCTAAAAGACTTTAGCGTAAACACAAATCCTTTAGGGGCTCCCCTTGTTCTTCACGAAAAGTGGAACGAATTCAAGGAAGCTGCGTTTAGTTACCCTGATCCTGAAGTAACAGAACTAAAAAATAAACTTGCAGCTCATCATCATGTTTCCGCTGCCCAAGTGCTGCCCACAAATGGGGCCGCTGAAGCGTTTTTCCTTATTGCTTCTTTATTTTCAGGAGAGAAAGCGGGGATTGTACAGCCGACGTTTGTCGAATACGAACAGGCAAGTAAAGCGTATGGATGTGAAGTGACGTACGTTCCTTTAGCTGAAGAAAATGGCTGGAGCTGGGATATAGAGTTGATTATGAGTATTCTTCCGGATATAAAAGTACTATGGATTTGTCACCCAAATAATCCAACGGGCGTTATGTATAGTCACGAGGAATGGATGAAAGTAGTAAAAGCTGCTGCTCATCATGGTACATACTTAATAATTGATGAAGCATTTATTGATTTTGTCGAACATCAGCCTTCATTTGATTCTCTTATTCTAAACTATGAACATCTCATTGTTGTGCGTTCGATGACAAAGATGTTTAATATTGCGGGGCTTCGCCTTGGCTATATTTTGGCAAATGAAAAAATCATTAGCAAGATGTCTAAAAAACAACCTCCTTGGAGTGTAAACGGATTGTCGCAGCAAGTAGGGATGATATGTGTAGATGAAAAAGATTTTGTGAAAAAAACCGTACATTATATTAAACAAGAACGAAAACGGATCTTGAGTCAACTAGAAGAATGGGGGCTTTTGGTTTCTCCGTCTCAAACAAACTATTATCTTTGCAGCGTTCCGTCTTCTATTAAAACGCGCGACTGGCTTATCTATTTAGCAAGCCGCGGTGTGGTAGCTCGGCATACTGAAAACTTCCCATTTTTAAATGGACGCTATATCCGTTTGGCTGTGAAAACGAAAGAAGAAAATGACTATTTACTTAACGTAATCAAACAAGGACTCGATGAAATATGATCATCTTTATTAGCGGAGGGGTTCGAAGCGGCAAATCACGTGCAGCGGAGAACATGGTTCAAACTTTTTGTACAAAGCGCGCTGTTTATATTGCCACAAGCCGGCAAACAGATAGTGAAATGCAAAAACGTATCCAGCTTCATCAAACAGAACGTCAAGCGGCGAACACGCCTTGGGCAACGATCGAGCAGTCTGTAGATTTACAACAAATTCTTCCAAACCTTCGAAGTGATGATACTATACTCTTGGACTGTGTCACAAACTGGCTTGCTAATGAGCTTTTTTTAACCGAAAAAAGGTGGCAAACAAAAGAAGGGAAACAAGAGGTTTTTCGTCAGATGATAGAAGCGCTCGATAAGCTGTTTGCGCAGTCTCAGACGGTCGTGCTAGTATCTAATGAACTGTTTGAAGCGGGCGTGTTAGAGGAGCCGACATATAGCTATATGCATATGTTAGGGAAATTACATCAGTATATTGTAGAAAAAGCAGATGTGGCTATTTGTGTAGAAGCGGGACTTTCCCGTTTTAAAAAAGGAAAGGAATGTGTAAGCAAATGAAAGAATGGATAGCCATACTACGAATCTCTCTTCAGTTTTTTACGATCTTACCACTGGCTAAAACCGTTCAATGGACTGAAAAAAGAACGGCACGCTCACTTTTTGTCCTGCCTTGGATTGGCATATTACTAGGTTTAATGTTTTATAGCTTTTTACAGCTGCTTCACTATTCACCTATCACTGCTATTGTTAGCAGTATTTTAGTTTTGCTTTTGCCCCTTGTTTTAACGGGTGGTCTTCATGTAGACGGGTGGATGGATGTAAGTGATGCGTATTTTTCCCATCAGTCAAAGGAAAAGAAACTGCAGATTTTAAGCGATCCGCACGTTGGGTCTTTTGCTATTCTTTCTCTTATTGTTCTGCTTCTGCTGCGCTTTAGTGCAATCTATGAATTAACGTCTCTTTCTTCTTTATCGGTTTGGGCATGTATAACCGTCTTTACACTTCCGAGAATCGGAGCCGCTTTCTTAGTTATGAGAGATAAGCCCGCTAAAGATACGGGGCTTGCTGCTTATTTTCAAAAAGGAGTCACCAAATGGTCTATTTATGCATTTATCGTCATGAGCCTATTCTTAGTTGCTATTTTCATTGTTTTTATAGACAATAAATTCATTATCTTTTTCTTTGCCGGTTTTTTATGGCTCTGGATACGGTTTTATCGTTCGCAGTTTGGTGGCGTAACAGGAGATGTTATAGGTGCAACCATTGAAGGAGGAGAAACGTTTTTATGGATAATTCTTTGGTTATCACATGTATTCGCCATGGCATGACGCTTGAAAATCAACAAAAAAAATATATAGGGTGGAGTAATCCGCCTTTAAGTATAGAAGGGAAAAATGAATTAAAAGAGCTTTCTCTAGAGCCGGAGCTCGTTATTTCCAGTGACTTAAAAAGAGCGCTAGAAACAAGTTCAATTGTTTTTCCTAAATCTCAGGTGATTAAAAGGGAAAGTTGGCGTGAGCTGCATTTTGGAGATTGGGAAGAGAAGACGTATGAAGATTTAAAAAACATACGGGCATATAGAAATTGGATCGATCACTGGGCAGAACATACGCCTCCGAATGGTGAAAGCTTCTCAGGATTTTCAAACCGAGTTTGGGAAGCTTGGGAAGAAGCGGTCGATTTGGCGGCTAGTCAGCAATTGCATCACATTGCTATTGTTTCACACGGCGGACCACTGCGTTTACTTGCGTCCCATTTTAAACAGACAGCGTCGCTTTGGGATGTTTCTTTTTCTTATGGAGAAGGTTTTTCAGTAACGTGCACATACAAACAGGCAAAGGAGAGAAGAGCATGCATTTCGTATTCGGCGGTGCATTTACCGGCAAAAGAAAATGGGTGAAGCAGCAGTATGCCAGTGAGTCGATAAAATGGCATTGTTTGTATGAAGACTCCGTTTTACCGGCCATTGAGTTTGAAGAAAGTTACATTGTGCTAGAAGGATTTGAGCACTATGTTAAGGAATTAATACATAGCGAGCTGGAGGCTCCGCATCTTGTTGTTAAAAAGGTCATACAGAAGTGGAGAGACAGCGGTGTATGGGAACAGTTAATAGTGATTGGAACTGAAGTCGGCAAAGGCATTGTTCCTTTAGATCCAATAGAGCGGCAGTGGAGAGATGAATGCGGGTATGCGTATCAGCATTTGGCGGCACATGCCCAGAAAGTAGATCACATTTGGTACGGAATTGCTAATCGATTGAAGGAGGAAATACAATGAACATTTACACAAAAACAGGGGACAAAGGGCAGACAAGCTTAATTGGAGGAAGAGTAAATAAAGATGATATTCGAGTGGAAGCATACGGGACGATTGATGAGCTAAATGGCTTTGTAGGTCAAGCGATTTATCAGCTGGATGAAGCAACATTAAAAGATGTAAAAGAAGAGCTAATTACGATTCAGCATGAGCTTTTTGACTGTGGAAGTGATTTAGCATTTGCAAAAGATGATCATCCGTACAAAGTAACGAATGACATGATAGCAGTACTTGAAAAGCGCATTGATGTCTATATGTCAGAAGCGCCGGCCATTGAGCGTTTTATTTTACCTGGAGGCACACCTGCAGCGACAACGCTTCATATTTGTCGGACGATTACACGCCGCGCAGAACGGCTTGTTGTTGGCGTGCAGCGTGAGCATAAAATTAATGTGGCGGTGCTTCAGTATTTAAATCGTTTATCCGATTATTTCTTTGCTGCGGCTCGAATCGCTAACGCGCGAGAAAATGTACAAGACTTAGAGTATATTCGCAGTGCCAAAGTATTTAAACAACCTAAAAAATAATGTATAAAAAACGGTCGAGCTAAAAGCGATCGTTTTTTTTTTTTTTTTTTTTTTTTGAGCTATTTCGATAGGCAAAATAAAGCTATAAAAAAGAGGTAAATGCATCTATAATGATAAGAGACAGAGAGATAAAGAAAAGAGGTTGAGAAATGAATCAAGATTCTAAACGAGCAGGTATTGTTTATACAGCCAGCGCTTACGTTATGTGGGGGCTTTTTCCGCTTTACTGGAAGCTTCTTGGCGAGGTGAATGCGAATGAAATACTCGCTCACCGCGTTATATGGTCATTTATTTTTATGCTTTTACTTTTGCTTGTGACAAAGCAAATGAGTTCTTTAAAGAAGACGCTTGGTTTATTATTTCGTAATACGAAACAAGCGGTCATTTTATTTGTGGCTTCAGTGCTAATCAGCATCAACTGGTTCGTTTACATTTGGGCGGTTAACCATAATCATATTATTGAAACAAGTTTAGGTTACTACATCAATCCGCTCGTTAGTATTTTGCTTGGCATAGTCGTTTTAAAAGAGAAGCTTAATTTTTGGCAAGGTGCTTCTGTTGGATTGGCTGCTATAGGTGTTATCGTTATGACAGTTACATACGGACATATCCCATGGGTATCATTAAGCTTAGCGTTTAGCTTTGGTTTGTACGGTCTTGTAAAAAAGACTATTCAGTTAGAAGCAAAAGTAGGATTAACGATTGAAACGATGATGGTTGCACCTATTGCAGTTATTTATTTTATTTTTCTTTTAGTGAAAGGATCTTCAAGTTTTTCCCTTCAGTCGCTTGATGTGAGTGCTCTTTTAATTGGAGGCGGTGTTGCTACAGCTATGCCACTATTGTATTTCGCTAAAGGAGCCCCGCTTATTCCGCTATCAATGGTCGGTTTTTTGCAGTACATTGCTCCTACCATGACGCTTTTATTAGGGGTATTCGTGTATCACGAACCGTTTTCTAGCGTGGAAATGATTGCCTTTTTGTTCATTTGGGGCGGGTCGGTTATGTTCATTTTATCTAAAACTAAGTTCATGAGCTCTCATCAGCCGAAATTCTTTAAAGGGCGTTCAGCTTAACGGACAAAAAAGCGGATATCTTTAGATATGCGCTTTTTTGTCTGCTGTAAAGAAATAAAAACGGAGACGGAAAAGTCACCGTATGTATACTTTATAGCTTCCGCTTGAAATGAGCGTTCAACTGACCTTGAAGCATTTGGTTTTTTACTTCTTTCATTTTTCTCGCTTCATCTTTTTTAGCCAGTTCTGTGCGTATTTCACTCGTTTGAACTCCTTCTTCTATACGATCGGCAATATCCATTAATCGTTCGACGTCTGAAAACGAATATTTCCGGATACCCGTATTGGTTCGGTCCGGAAAGAGCAGGCTTCTTTTCTCATAGTAGCGAATTTGTCTTTCTGATAAACCGGTTAATTCTTTTACAATCCCAATAGACATGACTTTTTTATCTCGATATGACGCTTCATTCGTAGACAATCTCCCTCACCCCTGAGTACGTAGTAGTATGTTATTATAAAGGAAAAAAATACAAAAAATTATAACATGTAATACATTCTAACATATATATGTTATATTTTTGAATTACTATGTGAGAAAAAGTGACATAAATAATGAAATAGGGAAAAGAGTCCTATAAACTAATGATTAACTCGATCCCAAGTGGTTAACCATACAGGATAAAGCCTTGTGGTTAATCACTTGCTTTCAAAATGATGAATAGAAAATAAATGTGAGAATATACATAAATTCTAAAAGGGAAGGACGTTTTACATGGCTGTGCAACAATTGAAAAAAGAAGAGATTATTGAGCTGGCAAAAGAAATTATTGAACTCGATTTGAAAAGAGATGAAAAATTTGAAGAATTGACAGAGTTAGCCGGAAATCGTGCATATGAAATTTTGCGCAGAGTACAAAATGCCTGTTTATAAGTAATAAAAAAATCCCGCCTAGAGCGGGATTTTTAATGAGATTGTTGTTCAAGATTAAATAATTCTTGTTTCATCTTAGCGTGATCGAGGTTTTCACCTATAAAGACAAGAGTGGTGGGCAGCTTCATCATTTCTTTCATATATAGAGGCATGCCGTATGAATATTGAAACGAATACGTATCATTCGAATGAGTGAAGCGCATATAGCCTTTAATGCGATAAATGGTATCTGGCATTTGGCGAAGCCAATTTTCAAATAATTCAAGATCCACTTTTTTTGTAAACTCATATACAAATGTTTTCAAATGAAGATGATCTTCAACATGAGCCTTATGGTGCGGCTGTTTTTGAGACAGCTGAGCTTTTTGAATCACATCAAGCTTCACGCGGGAAAATGTCGTTAATAATGTCCTTGCACTAGCGTTAATGGATTGAATCTCAAAAAGCAGGGAAGACTTTTCTGACTCAGACAGCATGTCCGTTTTATTTAATAAAATTACATCCCCATGTTTTACTTGTTCTTGAAGAAGTTTTTGAAGTTGAATGCTTAAGGAACCACGTTCTTTCCATCTTGTCGCATCCAGTGTGGTGATAATACTTTTAATCGTAACTTGATGCGCAAAAAGAGGAGACATACAAGCATCTAATACTTCAATGGGATGGGCAACTCCCGTTGTTTCTATATAGATAGCATCCAATGTGTTCTCCTGTAAAAGTGAATGAAGCTGCGTTTCAAATTGACCTTGAATCGTACAGCACACGCAGCCATTTAGCAATTCTTTTAACGGCGTGTCTTCTTCTACTTCATTTGAGTCAATCGAAACTTTGCCAAGCTCATTCATCACAACAGCAATATTGCGATTACGATCTTTTTCTTGCTGAAGCAGCTGTTTAAGCAACGTTGTTTTTCCGCTGCCTAAAAATCCAGATAAAATGTAGATTTCTGTTTTCATTTCAGTCTCTCCTATGTAAATAACATTATTTAAATCGGAATTTTTCCAATTACGGGTTGGTAAATCGTATATCCAAGAGGGGATAAATGTCTAAACGTAAATTTTTATGCTTTTTTGTATTCATTATAACAACTTTAAAAGCGCTATGGCTATCTTTTGTAGAAAACTCAAAATACAATGAAATAAGAATATTATAAAATTTCAAACTAGCTGTGCTACAATAAAAGAAAAAGAAAAGGGGAGCAAAAGTTATGCGAATATTAGTTTTAGGCGCAGGCGGCGTTGGCGGTTATTTTGGAGGCAGGCTTGTGGAAAAAGGAGAAGATGTTACTTTCCTTGTCAGAGAACGCAGAAAAAAAGAGCTGGAACAAAACGGACTTGTGATTAAAAGTGCACACGGTGACTTCACTTCACCTGTACAAGCTATTACAAAATCTGAGGTAAAAGGACCTTATGATGTTATTTTGTTCACAACGAAGGCTTATCATCTTACACAAGCAATTGAAGATGTCCGTCCTTTTGTAGGGAATCAGACCGTTGTAATACCTTTGTTAAACGGTATGGCTCACGTCGCTCCATTGCAGGAAGCTTTTGGGGAAGAGAAAGTCATTGGAGGGCTGTGCTTTATTGAAACTACTTTAAACCAAGATGGAGAGGTCGTCCAGACGAGTCCTGCTCACAGACTTGTATTTGGTGAATTTAAGCAGAAGGACACAGAACGATTACAACTGATTGAGCAAGCGTTCAGTGGTACAAAAGCTTCGTTTGTGAAAAGTTCATATATTGAACAGGATATGTGGCATAAGTATTTGTTTATTACGGTTATGTCAGGCATGACTACTCTTATGCGCGCACCTGTTGGACCAGTGCTAGCGGCAAAAGGCGGGCGTCAATTTGTGCAAGAACTTTTTAAAGAAGTGGAAAATATTATGATGGCCTACGATGCACCATTAGCCGAAGGAATCATTGAACAGCATATGAATACGATGGACAAAATGACGTATGACATGAAGTCATCGATGCAGCGCGACATGGAAAAAAGCTCTCAAATTGAAGGAGACCACCTTCAAGGATATTTGCTGAAGTTAGCTGAAAAATCGTCTATACACGTACCGCTTCTTCAAACTGTACATACGCATCTAAAAGTATATGAAGAAATGTTAAAAGGTTATCAAAAATAATGACAGCAAAAATTGATTTAGCAGTCATGCAAGTATTGCAAAAGCTGCTAAGTACAGCAGAAATGGGACAATTGCCTTCCGCTCCTGGCATTTATTTTTTCTTTGATGAACCAGGCCGGCTTTTGTATATCGGAACCACGACGGGCTCTCTATCAGAAAGAGTAAGAGCTCACGTTGCAGGAAAAGGTGTTAGCAATACAAAAAAATTCCACAAAGAAATTCATGCGGTTGGATATATTGAAGTTCATGGATTAAAAAAAGAATTAGATATGTTGAGAACGATGCTTGTGAATGGTTATTTTCCAAAATACAATAAACAAGATGTAAAAAGAGAAAATGAATACGACATTTACACCGTTCACGGCAGAGTCCTCAGGGATACAGGAGTTAACAAGAAAAAAGTCTCTAAGCGAAAAACGGTGCTAAAGCCAACGTTAAAAGAGATAGAGATTCGTCAAGAAAACAGCGATATTACATATGCACGAGTCGCAAATATGAATGCTGAAGATCGAGTGAAAAAATTGTGGTCTTGTCAAGAAGCAGGAGCGCAGCTACATCTTCCGGAGTCGAAAGTGTTAGCAATAAGTGACCGGCTCTTAAAAGAACAGTATACATTTCAGCGAGATATGAAAAAGAATATGATGTTTACGATGCGGGATTTAGTTGTTATTCAAGTGTTGTTAAATTTAAATCCGACTCATGATTTGAAAAATAGAGAAATAAAGGAAGCCATCAGTTTAGTGCGTAAATTTGGCATAGAAGAAGCTCTTCGCATCTCTGAAAAATTACTCAAAACGTAATAAAATCCATGATCATTGTGATCATGGATTTTATCATTTATCATTCGCGCTTAAGCTAATTCGTCAATAACTTTTGGTAGAGCCATAATGGAAATAACGCAAAGTGAACTGACAACTTGATGCATTTCAAAAATGGCAATGATGAATAACATCAGTGATATATATAATTGAAGGCCTTTTAATCCCCACGGCTTGCGATCGAAAAAAAAGTCGCTAAGTACAAATACAAAGAAAATGAGCGAACTGAACAAAATAATCATGGATGTAGACATGGAACGATCATAAGCAATGATAAATAACAAAGCGAGAAGCGACACAACAGATATAACTTTTAATGTTTTAATCATCGTGTTTTTATTCACTTTTTTCACCTTCATTTGTAGGGTTGATCTTTCATCCTCATTTTATAGGATAGTCAAAAGTTCTAAAAGTCAAACGAATAAATCATAACAACAATTTAACATCTTTATACTACATTTACATTGAGAGAAAAAAATGGGCGGGTTTTGAGCTTTGTGTACTTCATTGACGCGTGCAAAGAACAAGTGCTATAGTATGTTTGCTCTAAAAGCTAAAGGAGCAAAGTTTTCAAAGGACGTGACTATGTGAACGAAACACTATTAGTAATTGATGGATTTAATTTATTAAGCCGCTGTTATTTTGCTACTTCTTATGGAAGAGATGAAGCAGCGTTGACAAGAAACAGTAAGGGCCAATTTACGAATGCCCTGAGAGTAACGATTCAAAAAATGCATACATTGATTCACCAATATGAGCCAAGCCATATTTTCGTCGCTTGGGATGTTAAACGCGAGGATACAAAACGTAAAGATACATACGCTTTATATAAGCAAACAAGAGCAGAGCTGCCTGATCCGCTGATTCAGCAGTACGAAACGTTAAAGCAATTTTTTGATACAGTAGGCATTTATCAAATGTCATTGTCTTCTTATGAAGCAGATGATTTAATTGGAGCACTTGCAAGCAAGTGGAGTAAGGAAAAGCAAAGTCCAGGGTACATCTATAGCAACGACCGAGACTTGCTTCAGCTCCTAGATCAACATATTTCGCAAATTATTGCTAAAAAGCAGGTTGGCGATCTTGTTTATGGCTTTAAGCACTTTCAAGAAGAATATAATATTCATCCTCGTCAATGGGTGGACGTAAAAGCATTGCTTGGTGACAAATCTGATAATATTCCGGGCGTTCCAGGTGTAGGAGAAAAAGCCGCACTGCCTCTTATTCAACAATATGGCTCTATCCATGAAATTTATGCACAAATTGAACAATTAGATCCAGCTTTTAATCGTTACAAAAAAAAGCTAGCAGAAGGAAAAGAACTAGGTATGCTTAGCCGTGAACTCGCTGAGATTATTATAGACATTCAAGAAATCAGTATGTTGAATTGGGAAGAATTAACATTTATGTATGATTATGAACGATGGAATAAAGAAATTCAAAGTCTAGAACTAAACATTAGGATTCGCTCCTGATTTTTAGTACAATACAATTTATGAACATGAGAAAGGAGTAACAAGCGTGCAACCAATTCATAAAGAAACAGTTCAAAAAAAAATACAAACATTTTTAAATAAAGACGTATATGTACACCTTGAAACGACAAACGGTGCATATGCTTCACACGTAAATGAAAAAGTAATGACAGTTGGGGCTTTTATTCGCAATGGTAAAGTCACTATTTCAAACGGAAAGATAACTGGAGAAGGTCCTTATCGTGTAGGTCTTCAAATTGATTTAGGATGGATTTATGCAGAGGGATTAACAGATTGGGAAATTGATGAAGAAGGCAGACTTCTTTTAGCAGGGCATGACTTTGAAGGTCGTTTAGCAGTTGCCCTTCAATTAAGTGAACATCCGTTTTCATAACAGAAAAGAGAGGAGAATAGAACATGGAAGAAAGATTATTAATTGTATTTCCGCATCCTGACGATGAAGCATATGGAGCAGCAGGAATGATCACGCAAGCTAGACAAAAAGGAACGCCCGTTACATATGCTTGTGTTACGCTAGGTGAAATGGGACGAAACATGGGTAGACCGCTGTTTGCTAACCGTGAAACTCTACCTCAAATCCGAAAAAAAGAACTTTTAGATTTAGCAAACGTTTTAGACATTCAAGACTTGCGTATGCTAGGGCTTCGTGATAAAACGCTAGAATTTCTTGATATTGATGTTTTTGCAGATAAAATTGAAGAAATTATTAACGATGTAAAGCCGACTCACATTTTAACGCATTACCCTGGCTTTGCAGTACACCCTGATCACAATGCCACGGGAGCAGCTACGATCCAAGCGGTAAAACGTATGCCAAAAGAAAAGCGTCCGGTTGTTTGGTGTCATGCGTTTTCAAAAGATCGTATTGAACATATTGGAGAACCAGATGTTATTTTTGATGTAACAGCGATGAAAGATAAAAAAATTGAAGCGTTAAAAGCCCATCGTTCTCAAACAGAAGGAATGATGAACGCAATTGACTTCGATCGCTTATCTGACTATCCGCAAATGGAACGTCTATTAACAAGAGAAGAATTCTGGACATATAACTGGGAGTAACAGATGAAAAAACAGCGAATTTTATTTATTGGAGCAGGACGAATGGCTGAAGCCGTAGCGGCTGGCTTGGTTACGAGCAGCGCTGATAGTATTGAGGCAGTGGTGATGTCAAACAACGGAGATATCGGTCGATTACAGCGAGTTGAAAAAACGTACGGCGTACAAACGACGCAAAATTGGCGCCAGGAAGTTGACAATTCGGACGTTATTATTTTAGCGATGCCTCCCGAGGCGCATCCTTCCGTTCTCAAGGAACTTTCGACTCATTTAAATCAGCAATTTGTTGTAACGTTAGCTGCAGGAATTGGTCCGAGTTATTTAGAAAACTACCTTCCTCAGGAAACGCCTGTCGCTTGGATTATGCCAAATACAGCTGCTATGATTGGGCAATCGATGTCCCTGTATACACTTGGAACTTCTGCAACAAAAGAGCATAAAGAAGTGCTTCAAATGATTTTAAAAGGAATTGGTGAAGTACATGAGTGTTCAGAAAAAGAAGTACATGAGCTAACGGCTGTAACTGGCAGTGCACCTGCGTTTTTATATTATTTTGCAGAATCGTTAATTGATGCAACGACTGCTTACGGTGTGGACGAAAAAACAGCCAAAGATTTAGTTATTCAAATGATGTATGGCTCTGTACAAATGCTGCATGAAACCAAAGATCCTGCGTCTTTAAGAGAGCAAGTAACAACTCCAGGCGGCGCTACTGCCGAAGGATTAAAAGTGATGAAAGAACAAGACTTTTTCTTAACAATGAAGCAGGCAATTGAAGCAACGAATAAAAAAGCAATGGGTGGAAGCTAAAAAAGCTCATACAACCATATGTTAGATAAAAAATCCGAACTATAGTTCAGCATTCTTTCATTAGAATGTTGAATCAGTTCGGATTTTTTTATGAATAGACTTTCTTAACATAAAAATATCCCTCTTTGGACCCTCTTTGGAATCGTTTTTTCTCTATGTGCCGAGCTTTTTTAGTCATCGACAAATCGCTTTTTTGTATCAGAAGTTGGGAGCATGCAGTGCTGCTGTTTGCCAAACCACTTATATCGGTTGCGAGCGATCCAGTTGTATACTATATCTCGAATAGGTGCAGGAATGATAATAAGTGCATATAAAAATTTAACGGGTCCATCTAAGCGCTTGGCGATTTTTAAAGCAGCCGTTGATTTTACATATCTTTGGTTTCCATGAATATATACAATGCTGTCTAATTGCTCAGGAAGTAAGCCGTGAGAGACTAGCTGCTGCTTTCCGAAATCTGATTGAAGAGAAGCGAAAGAAAACAAAGCTTGTTCATCATGTTTAATAATATATTGAACACTGCTATTACATAAATTACATATACCATCAAAAAGAATTAAATGTTTCATTGGACGATTTCGCTCCTATTCCATAAAAAAAGTATAATTACTTGTCATTTTTGAAAAATAAAGGTACGTTTAAAAGATGTGAAAGTGATCCAAATTCAAAGGTAATTCGATTATATAATAAGGACTCATAAGAGTTAAAGGAGAAGGGTATGAAAGAGCAAAACGACGTTGTCTTATACAATAGAATAAAAGAACGAGACAAAAAAGCCCTTGAACTGCTGTATGACAAGTATGAGCGAATTCTTTATTCGTTTATATACCGGTTAACAAATAGCTCTGATATTGCTGAAGAAGCTGTTCAAGAAGTGTTTATTAAGCTGTGGAGAGGAAAAGGAGTTTACAGCGATGAAAAAGGGAAGTTTTCATCATGGCTGTTTACGATTACAAGAAACACCGCGATTGATATTGTAAGAAAAAGAAAAAACGATCCTATTTTCTCAGAAGAAATTTTTGATTTTATTGAAGATGATCATCCTCAGATTGACGAGCAGCTTCAGTGGAAAGAAGAACAGCAGAGAGTGCGGCACGCTGTATCAAAATTGTCTGAAGACCAAAAAAAGATTATTCAATCCGTTTATTTTAAGGGATTAACGCAGCAAAAAGTAGCAGAAGAGCAGCAAATCCCATTAGGAACAGTAAAGGGTAGGGTGCGATTAGCGTTGCGGAAATTAAAAACATATTTAGGTACTGATGCAGAAGGGAGAGCTGATTCATGAGTATGTGCAATAAACTAATTGATTACTATAATGATCAGTTGACTTCCCATGAGAGAAAAGAGTTTGAAATGCACTTGAAAAACTGTCAAAGCTGTCAAGAAGAACTAAGAGAGCTGGAGGAAGTTCTTGGAGATCTAACGTATTTGACACCAGAACAATCTCCTCCGCCAGAAATGAAACAGCGAATACTTGCGAATGTATTCGAAGAAGAACAAGGTGAGACAAAGAGAGAACCAATCGCTTTAAAAAATGAAAAACAACATGCTGCGTCTAAGAAATCAAATAAAAAGTCCATCATTATTGGATTAGCTGCGGCACTTCTTTTATCCCTTGCAGGAAACAGCTACTTTCTGTTGAAAGATGGAGACAAAGGCAAACAAGAGCCAAATGTTTCGGTTGCTCCTCAAAATGAACCTCTTACATCTGAGAAAACGATGAAGCTGCAGGCAGAGCCGAATGTTTCTGGTGAAGCAACAGCATCTCTGACGAAAAAAGGTGGAAATTTAAATGTGGTCATTCAAGCGAATAACTTGAAAAATGTAAAAGGGAATGAAGTCTATCAGGTATGGCTCATAAAAGGTGATAAGCCTCACCCGGCAGGTGCTTTTGTAACAGATAAAAATGGAAATGGGACAGTGGTCTATACGATGAGCCAAAAAGAACAGAGTGAAAAGTGGGATGTTATGGCCATTACTTTAGAACCGAACGCGAATAATAAGACGCCAAAAGGAAACGTTGTGTTAAGTTCAGCGCTCTAACAAAAACCCTTCTGCTAGCAGAAGGGTTTTTGTTACGTGCAGTTAATCATCTTCAAACTGTATAGCAATGGTTTGATCATTTTCTATCTTATTCAGTCGAATTTCCAATAAACCATTTTTGTACTTAGCGCGAACTGGTTCGTCCGTGTAGTGAAAAGGAAGTTTGACCGTGCGAGAAAATACGCCTGTATGGCGTTCGTTCAGCTTTAGCTTTTGTTTAGATGCTTCATAAGCATAAGGAACGTTCCCTTCAACTGTTAATATATTTGCGTCCAACTTAATTTGAATGTCGTTAGTGGAATGTAGTCCAGGAACTTCAACGACGATAATGCCTTCTTTATCGGTTTCATATAAATCGACGTTTGGAAATCGCTTTGGCAAGATGTGATTTAAATCGCTCCAAAAGTGATTTCCAAGCATATCTTCTACCTTATGCTGAATTGAACCCCAATCAATCTCTTCATATTTTTTACTCAAAGGAACCCCTCCTTATATTCACGTAAATTCCTTCTATATATATGAAAAAAAGAAAATTCAATGCCTGCTTACAAAGAATGAGAAAAATGCGTAAATAAGTGAAAAAATGTGAGGAAAAAAAGAGATTTTGAGTGAAAAAGAAGGATTATGTAGAATAAAAAAAGTATAATTACGTATAGAGCTTTCTATTATTCTAAATGAAAGCAAGTATGTGAAGGGGGAAGTTGAGATGAGAGAAAAGCGTACATCCAGTGGTTTTCTATTAAAACAACGTGCTTTCTTAAAATTATATATGATTACAATGACGGAGCAAGAGCGTCTGTATGGCCTTCGGTTATTAGATGTGTTGAGAGATGAATTTCGACCTTTTGGATTCAAACCTAATCATTCTGAGGTATACAAAGCTCTTCATGACTTGATTGAAGACGGTGTCCTCAAACAGGTGAAGCGTAAAAAAGAAGGAATGAAGCTTCAAGAAGTGGTTTATTATACATTTACAAATGAGGGAGAAGAGAAAGCTAAATTATATAAAAAACAATTAAAAGTAGAGCTGGAGCGGTGTGAAGCTATGATTCAAAAAGCTATTCGTGACAACTTCGGGTCCAAATGAACGTGTCTTTAGTTAGAAAAGACACGTTTTTTCTATAGCTGATTTTGTCGTCTTATGTCGGAATAAAAGTTATAAAATGGGTACAAAGTAGTGTAAAAGATGGATATATAGTTATATTATGGATAAAATACACACTTTTAACATATATGGATGAATTCGATTTTAAAGATTATGCACTATTCATAAATAGTGTACGAATTGATATGATACAAAGTGTATATAAATCTATTTAATACGTTATTTGCCATATTTTAAGAACTTATAAACCGTTATCAGACCATCATTCAAGCATTTTGGTTTTAGCAACTCTGACGAATTTGACTAGATTTGTATCGAGAAGATATTATTTGTTTACTATGAAAGGAATGGATTTTATGAAGTCTACAGGAATTGTAAGAAAAGTAGATGAATTGGGTCGCGTAGTAATTCCTATTGAATTGCGCCGTATTTTAAATATCAACACAGGTGATCCAGTAGAAATATATGTTGATGAAGATATTATTATTTTACAAAAGTATAGCCCGTATGGTGCTTGCTTAGTAACTGGGGAAATTACGCGTGAAAACTTAACCTTTGGTAATGGAAACGTTGTGTTAAGTAAAAAAGGTGCGGAACAGCTTTTACAAGAGTTAGAGCGTACCTTAAATAAATAAGAAGTTTTAGGTCTTAGTATAAGGAAGAATATCCATCCATCTTTAAACCAAAAAAGAACGTTCTTTTGAGAACGTTCTTTTTTGATTTAAGCCGTTCGAGAAGATTTATCCTCCTCTAGCAGCTGCTTTTTTTGTATTTTTATCAAACGATACGCAAGTCCTGTTGCTCCTGCAGCGAGCCCAGCAATTAGTCCAACCCAATAGCCAAACGCCTGCAAATCGGTGTATTTTGCTAACACAATGCCTAAAGGTAGACCAATTACCCAATAAGATACCAAGGACATTAAAAAGGTTACATTTACATCCTTATATCCTCGCAGCGCACCTTGAATAGGAGCTTGAAGAGCATCAGAAAGCTGAAAGAAAATTGCATAAATCAAAAAGTGAGAAGTTAATGCCAGTACCTCTGCATCTTTTGTATATAAAGATGCTACGGATTCTCGAAGAGTAAATAAAAGACCTGCGCAAACAAAAGCCATGCCAACAGCAATTGTTATACCAATTCTGCTATAGCTTCGTGCATCTTGATTCCGTTTAGCACCCGCTTCAAATCCTACAACGATTGTTAAAGCCATCGAAATACTCAGTGGAATCATATAGAGAAATGAGGCAAAATTAATAGCTGCTTGGTGAGAAGCGATTGTAATGGTATTATATGAGCTCATAAACAGCGTGACAGCTGAAAAAATACTTGTTTCGAAAAATACGGAAAAACCGATAGGTAAACCAATTTTTAATATTTCTTTCCAGGCAGAAAATGAGATACGGTGAAATTTTTTAAATAAACCGAAGCTAGAAAAAGGCTCTTTTTTATGAATAATTAAAATCGATATGACAAGTATGCACCAATATGTGATGGCCGTTGCATAACCAGAGCCTACGCCACCCAAGTGAGGGAAGCCCAGCTTACCGAAGATTAATACATAGTTTAAAGCCACATTAATCGGAAGCCCTAAAATGGTGACCAGCATAGACGTACGAGTTTGCCCTAAAGCATCAATAAAGTTTCGTAAAACCGTATAAATAAAAAGCGGAATAATACCAAAAGATAAAGCGATTAAATACTGTTTGGCAATGCGCATCACGTTTGCTTCTAAATTCATTCCTTTTAAGATAGGACTAACAACAAAAAAGCCGATTAAAATGATAACAGCGGCCATTAAAATGGAGACATAAAGCCCTTGAATGACAGAGAACGGAACTTTTTTCTTTTGATTAGCTCCCACCAGCTGTGCAACAATTGGTGTAATAGACATTAAAATTCCGCTTAGCCCTGTAAAAACAGGCACCCATAAGCTCGAACCAATTGCTACCCCTGCCAAGTCATCTGCACTAACTCTTCCTGACATCATCGTATCAAAGAAAGTCATTGAAAACATTCCAAACTGGGTGACCAATATCGGAAATAAAATAAAAACGAACTGCTTAACTTTTTGAGACGTTGAAAACGTTTGTTGCATTAAAAAACCCCCAATTTGAAAACATTTACACCAAAAAGCATTATATCACGCAAAGGCTTGTTTTTGCTAAGAGTTCTGACAATAAATTCAAAGAATGTATCCATAAAGAACACACTTTGAAAGGAAGTAAAAGGTAAAGTAGTATATGATTTTAATTTTGAGACGCGGTGGGATATGATAGAAAGTATAGTAGTTATCATTTAACGTGGAGGGATACGTGTGGATTTACAGTTGCAAAGTAAAAATGTACTCATTACCGGTGGATCAAAAGGGATTGGGAAAGCTATAGCTGCTTTGTTTATTCAAGAAGGAGCAAACGTTGGAATTGCTGCAAGAGGAGAGGAAGCATTACAGCATGCACAGTCAGAATTAGAAAACGTACGTACATATACAGCAGATCTAACAAACGAAGCGGATAGAGTTGCGTTAATTAAGAAATTCATTAACGACTTTGGGAGTATTGATATTTTAATTAATAACGCTGGAGGAAGTAATGGAAGCACGGCAATGGAAACAGATTTATCTCTTTTTCAGGAAGCAATGGAGCTAAACTACTTTTCAGCTGTCCACTTGAGCAAGCTAGCAGCAGCTCGTATGACAAAAGATGCGGCAATCGTTAATGTTACGTCTATTTTTGGGAGAGAAAGTGGAGGGAAAGTCACGTACAATAACGCAAAAGCAGCGCTTATCAGCTTTACAAAGTCGTTTGCAGATGAAATGATTTCTAAAGGAATTCGTGTAAATGGAGTAGCGCCTGGAAGCATCTTGCATGAAACGGGTAATTGGAAAAAAAGAATGGATGAAAATCCGGAAAAGATTAAGCAGTTTGTTGAAAATGAAATACCCGCAGGGCGCTTTGGAGAGCCAGAAGAAGTGGCAAACGCCGTTGTTTTTTTAGCATCTTCTCAAGCTTCATGGATAGTAGGTGCGACATTAAACGTAGACGGTGGACAGTCAAAAATGAACTTTTAAAAAAAGTGCAGGAATTTCCTGCACTTTTTCATTATCCAATATCTTTTTGCATACGAGGAATTTGAAAATCTTCATTAATCGCGTCCGCTGTAAGCTGACCTGATAATGTCACCATCGGCACGCCGCCTCCAGGGTGTGTAGAGCCTCCTACAAAATAAAGGTTAGAAAGAAGCTGACTTCTTGCCGGAATTTTAAACCCTCCATTTTTCTTACGGTCAGTTGCTACGCCATAAATGGACCCACCGTTAGCGCCGTAAAGCTCTTGGATATCGTTAGGAGTAAACGTATATTCAAACTCAATGCTGGAACGTAAGTCTTCTAATCCCATTGCCTCGAGCTTTTTTAGTACGACATCACGGTAGCGGTCTTTTAATGCAGCCCAGTCGTCGCCTTCTTTTAAAGGAGGTACATGAGTAAGAACGAACAGGTTTTCTTTTCCTTCAGGAGCTTGCGTAGGGTCTGATTTAGACGATACGCCAATGTAAATTGTCGGATCCATGGCTACTTGACCTTTGTTAAAGATTGTATCAAACTCTTCTTTCTGATCCTTTGAGAAGAAGAAATTATGATGTTGAAGCTGTTTGTACTGTTTGTTAACCCCTAATAAAAGAACAAGGCCAGAAACAGTAGGTTCAAATTTTGCAAGCTGCTGAGTTTGCTTAGCTGCTTGCGCATGATTTTTTAATAAATAGCGGTAAGTTGGAATGGCTTCTAGATTAGATACCACAACATCTGCTGATAGGCTTTCACCGTTTTCTAGTGTAATTCCAGTTGCCTTTGCTCCGCTTGTTGTGATTTCTTTTACCGGCGTATTTAGATGCACAGTGACGCCAAGTTCTTGAAGGAGCTTATCCATCGCTTCAGCAATTTTGTACATTCCGCCTTTTACGTAATAAATACCTAATCCTAGCTGAACGTGAGCAAGCTGTGTTAATACAGCCGGTGCATGATAAGGAGAAGAGCCGATGTACATAATTAAAAAATTAAACAATTGACGCAAATGTTTGTTTGAAAAATATTTGCGTGTAGTAGCATCCATAGATCTCATTGGATCCATTTGAAGCAGTTCTTTTACCGTGTGCATCGTTCGTAAATCGTGCAGTCCAGATAAACTTTTTTTATAAAAACTTTTTAAGTTCGATTCGTACATTTTATTTGCATAAGATAAATAGTCAAAAAAACCTTCAATGTCTTCTGGAGCAAGTTCTTGAAGCTGCTGAAGCATGCGAGGAAGGTCACTGGTCAAATCAATTTGTGTTCCATCTTGGAAAAAAGTTCTCCACTGAGGCTCAATTCGTTCTATTGTCAAGTAGTCGTGGATATTGCGGCCTGCACTGTCAAACAGCTGCTCTAGCACCCACGGCATTGTTAAAATAGAAGGTCCCGTATCGAAAGAAAACCCTTTGCCGCTGCGAATATTTAACTTACCGCCAATTCGCTCGCTTTTTTCAACGACTGTTACATCATATCCATCAGCTGACAGACGAATAGCAGCTGACAGACCACCTAAACCTGCGCCTACAACAATTACTTTCTTTTTCATCTTTTTCCTCCTTATAAAACAAAAGCGAGTTGTCAACAATGTGTATAAAATGACTTCACGCAAAATAAAAATAGGTCTACAACTTTTTATTTTGTCCAGTTCGCTAATTTTCATACGTGAAGGAAAGGAGAAAGAGATGTCTTTTTTACTGGTTGCTCTTGTCTTGACAGGTACGCTTGTCATCACTATCCCTACATTTAAACGTGTAAAAATAGTAAGAAACGATATGTCATGTTTATCCATTATTATTCCAGCTAGAAATGAAGAAAAAAACCTTACCTTTTTATTGCAGTCACTCCAGTTACAGAACGCTGACTTTGAAGTGATTGTTGTAGATGACAACTCAACAGATCATACTGAGCGGGTAGCCAAAGCATTTGGCGTGAAAGTAGTGCACCCGGGGACACTTCCAGCTGGATGGTTAGGAAAGTCATGGGCATGCTGGAATGGAGCAAGAGAAGCAAAAGGCTCGGTGCTTTTGTTTTTAGATGCTGATCTTACAGTAGAGAAAGACGGAATTGAAAAAGTATTTTTCTACTATCAACAGCAAGGGGGGGTGCTGTCAGTTCATCCTTATCATCTTGTTAAGAGGCCTTATGAAATGTTTTCTGCTTTATTTCACTATGTTACGTTTGCATCGATTGGCGCTTTTCACCCCTTTAAAAATTGGAAAAGTCCTTCCGTCGGTTTCGGGCAGTGCTTGCTTTGCAGCGCAGCCTCCTACTTTCAAAGCGGAGGCCACGAAGGGATAAAAAAAGAAGTGGTTGAAAATATGGCACTGGTTGAGAAAATGAGCAAACAAGGTGAATTTATTACGTGTATGAGTGGACAAGGAGCTCTTTCCATGCGCATGTATCCAGATGGTATGAAAAGCCTGATAAGAGGGTGGAGTAAAAGCTTTGCTTCAGGTGCGGGGAAAACGGAAGCCATTTATTTATTTCTAGTAAGTTTATGGCTTACTAGCATGATTAATTATGTTCTTTTTTTACCTACTCTATGGAATCAACATGCAGGCTTGGCAATTAGCAGTTATGTTTGCTATGTCAGTCTCTTATTTAATAGCTTAAGAAAAATAGGTTCGTTTACTTTTTTTTCTTTGTGCTTATTTCCTATTCACGTGCTGTTTTTTCTGGGCCTATTCGTATGGTCTTTCATCCAAACAGCGGTGAGAAAGCAAGTTAAATGGAAAGAACGCAGCATATCTATAGAAGAAGAAAAAAAGAAGAAAGTGATAAAATGACAGGCGCTCAGCTCTTAATTAATATCATGGCATGGTTTGTGATTCACATGTTCATCGCCTACAGGTGCACAAAAATTTCTGCCTTTTATTTAAAAAAAGACTTTGCGCTGTTTAAGGTTCACAGCTGGGAAACAGTTGGAATATATAAAAAATTCGGGGTACACCGATGGAAAACGTGGCTTCCTGATGCAGGAAAGCTATTTAAACGAGGGTTTTATAAAAAGAAATGGGAGAGTAGAACGAAGGAATATGCACAGCTTTTTTTAATGGAAACAAATCGAGCAGAGTTAACTCACTGGATCAGCATACTTCCTTCTATTCTTTTTTTTATATGGAACTCTCCTTCTATAGGTGTTTGGATGGTTATTTATGCGATTATTGCAAACGTACCGTTTATTTTGGTTCAACGATATAATCGAATACGGATTCATCAAGTCGCTTTAAAACTCAAACGAAATTAATTAACATGCCTTTGGCTCCGAGTAGGGGCCTCGGTTTTTATCTTTTTCTCCTTATTTGAAGACAATAATTTCTTGGATAAAAGAAAAAAAGAAGCAAAGGCGATATAAATACTAAAAAACACTAAAAATCCCCATAAGCCTGCTATGGCATCATCAAATTCCATGTTGCCTCGAGTGGTAATTCCTTGCTGAATTTCAATAGCAAAAACTAAGACAAGCATAACGGTAAGAGTGTAGATAAAAGAAATAGCTGTAATACTAAATTTCCATTTTGACAATAATTTAAAGATCATATAAACGCTTAAAAACGTGAGCAGTCCAATAATGCCAATAATCCAGAAGTGAAGTTCTTTATCTGAAAGAGAAAATCCTAGTAAATAAAAAATATAAATTAATCCATCGTGCAATACATTAATAATATTTGTAATGAAAACAATACATTCTTTCATTTTTTCTCCTTTATAAAAATGTAAGACGTTTAAACTTCTAGGTATACAAGTATACGTAGCCCGTACTCATTCCAATTTTATATAAAAAATGCACTTTCTAGATCAAATATTAAAGAGATCTGAAATTTCAAATAATATTTATAATTTATATTATAAACAAAAAGGTAAAAAAATAAAAATTTTCGATGCAAACTGACACATTTTTTTCATATTTAAAGAAAGAAATAACTCAGAATATGTGGTTTACTGTAGAAAGAAAAGAAAATAAGAGGCATTGATATAACAAATATTCACAAGTGCTTTTATGCATTCTCTTGTAAAGCAGAAGGAAAACTAAGGCAAGTGTTAAATTTATATGTATAGTGGACAAAATAAAAAATAAATATAAAATAGTGAAACCTAAAGAGAAGCTGTCCGTATTAAATAGTGAGAAGAAAAAAGCGCAGGATATATTTGTGTTTGAAAGCCGATAGAGCTGGGAATAAGAAAGTAGTTATTTTCTCACGTTTGGTGAAAATTATACGTAGCGGTGTTGACAATTTTTTTTAAAGAGTTAAAATGTGAAAGAACAGATTAGCTCTCTTACATTTTTTGTAAGGGAGATTTCTTTTTACATTTACTATAAAAATAAAAGTGAGCTTAAATTTCAATAGAGACAGAGGTGGGAATATGAAACAGCTCATGACAAACGGTAAAAATATTTTTTCGAAACAGCTGCCGTTATTTCTAATTGCAGTTTTGTTGTTTTGGATTAAAACGTATACCGTTTATCGTATCGAATTTAACTTAGGGCTAGATAATTTTATGCAAAAGTTCTTACTTTTCATAAACCCAATTGGTTCGGCAATTTTCTTTTTTGCCATTGCATTACTATTTAAAGGGCGCGGAAAAGTACGAGCACTGCTTGGAATGAATTTTTTACTTTCATTCATCCTGTACGCAAATGTAGTATACTATCGCTTCTTTAATGATTTTATTACTGTTCCTGTATTGACTCAGTCAAACAACTTTGGTCAATTAGGCGGCAGTGCTATGGCTTTAATTAGCCCAACTGATATTTTATACTTCACAGATTTCTTTATTCTTTTAGTTTTAGTATTATGGAAAAAAGTTGACTTACCAGCAACAATTAGTCGACGTACTGTGACAGGTGTATTTTTATCAGGGATTTTATTCTTAAGTGCCAACATCGCACTAGCGGAAATGGATCGTCCTCAACTATTAACAAGAACATTTGACCGCAACTATTTAGTAAAATATTTAGGAACGTATAACTATACGATCTATGACATCATCCAGAGCTCGAAATCTTCAGCACAGCGCGCGCTAGCAGATAGCAGTGATGTGGCTGAGGTAGAGAACTATGCAAAAGCAACGTATGCTGAACCGAACAAAGAATATTTCGGTCAAGCAAAAGGCAAAAACGTTATCTATATTTCATTAGAATCACTTCAGTCATTTATGATTGGTTATAAGTTAAATGGTGAAGAAGTAACGCCATTCTTAAATTCACTATTAAAAGATCAGAACACAATGTATTTCGATAACTTCTTCCATCAAACAGGGCAAGGTAAAACGTCAGATGCTGAATTCATGATGGAGAACTCATTATTCGGCTTACCTCAAGGTTCTGTATTTACAACAAAAGCAAATAACACCTATCAGTCGCTATCTGGTATTCTAGATCAGCAAGGCTATACAACATCTGTGTTCCACGGAAATGGAAAATCGTTCTGGAACCGTGATGAGATGTATAAATCAATGGGTGTAGAAAAATTCTTTGATTCAGCTTATTACAATATGTCAGACGAAGATACGCTGAACTATGGTTTAAAAGATAAACCTTTCTTTAAAGAATCAATGCCGTACCTAAAAGGCTTAAAGCAGCCATTTAGCGCGAAGTTCATTACGTTATCAAACCACTTCCCTTATCCATTAGATAAGGAAGACCAAACGATTGGACCTCATAATACGGGAGATAAGTCAGTTGACCAATACTTCCAAACGGCTCGTTATTTAGATGAATCAATTAAGCAATTCTTTGAGGACTTACAGGCCTCTGGCTTAGCAGACAACACGATGGTTGTGATGTACGGTGACCACTATGGTATTTCTGAAAACCATAAGCGTGCAATGGGCAAAGTAATGGGTAAAAACATCAATGATTTTGAACAAGCTCAACTGCAGCGCGTACCATTATTTATTACTTCACCAGGCCTTAAAGGCGGCGTAAATCATACGTATGGTGGAGATGTAGATGTTCGTCCAACAGTGATGCATTTATTAGGTCTTGATACAAAAGACTATATTGACTTTGGTACAGACTTATTATCAAAAGAACATCAGCAAGTTGTACCTTTCCGTAACGGTGACTTTGTTACACCGAAGGTAACAAAAGTTGATCAGAAAGTGTATGACAACGTAACGGGCAAGCAGCTTTCAGATAAGGAAGCGAAACAGTATGATAAGTATGATGAACTAGTTAAGAAAAAGCTAGAACTATCAGATAAACTTGTTTACGGAGACTTACTCCGCTTTCATACACCAGAAGGGTTCAAACCAATTGAACGTTCGAAGTATGATTACAACAAGCGCGAAGATCAATAAAAAACAGGCAGCTATAAAAGCTGCCTGTTTTTTTGTTTTGTGAAACTTTTAAGGGATTTATCCGTATATAAATTATAACAGTAATCGTTTTAAGAGATGAGAAGACAATGGTATAATATGTATACGTTTAAAAGTTCGGTCACATTTAAGATAGGAGTGAAAGCGATGAAAGTCGTTCGAATCATAAAAAAGATTCTTGCCATTTGGGTAACAGGAGCAGTAGCCGTTCCGGTCAGCTATTTTGGATTCAGTACCACGATGATTCAATCCGTTGGCATTAGTATAGGAGTAATGGTCGTGATGAGCCTGTTTTTTATTATGAGCAGTGCTCGACGTCATTATCAAAATCCATATAGAGAAGAAATTGCATACGTGCGTCATCAAGTAAAAGAGGCAAGAAAGCAATTAAGAACCATTGGAAGCTATCGTTTTAAAATTCGGTCTGTTCATATGTGGACAGAACTTTCTAAACTATACAAAGTAGGCAAAAGCATCATTGAAATGGTAGAAAAAGAGCCCGCACGATATAAAGATGTTCAGCCCTTTTTTACGAACTACTTACAATCAACGGTTACCGTCATTGAAAGGTATATGTTTTTATTATCAAAACCAACGAAAAGCATAGAAGTAAAAGAAAGTCTTCATGAAGCGGAAGACATGCTGCGCGGGTTATCAGGGAAGTATGAGCATTTATTAACAAATGCTCTTTCACAAGATAAGCTGACATTAGATGTAGAGCTTAAAGTGCTAAAGCAAGCATTTGAAGAAGAGCAGCCGTATATACCGACAGCTACTAATCGCACAAAGTAATGTAAATGCAAAGGATGGGATTTTATGATGAAAGAATATGATCAAAATAAATCGTTAGATGCGCTGCTTGATGATCCTTTTGCTTCGCCTACCCCGCAGTTACAACCGGATACTCGCGCTGCAAAAAGAAGCACATACGATGATTTGACACCGGAATATCAGGAAAAAGCACAGAAAATCGCAAATCAAATTGATTATAAAAATCAGCAGGCTATCTTACAGTACGGGGTAGCAGCTCAGTCAGAACTATCTCAGTTTTCCCAATCTGTACTACAGCATGTTCAAACGAAAGATACAGGACCAGTAGGAGACGTTATAGGAGATTTGATGAGTAAGATTCGCCAAGTAAATCCCGATGACTTTTCTTCAAAGAAAAAAGGAGTCATCGGTCGATTGTTTTCAGGAGTCTCTAGACCTATTCAAAATTTATTAACAAAATATCAAAGCATTAATGTTGAAATTGATAAAATTGCAGATAAGTTAGAGCGCTCAAAACAAATGCTGTATCGAGACATTACAATGTTAGATAGCTTATATGATAAAAATAAACAGTTTTATGAGGCGCTTAACGTTTACATTGCAGCGGCAGAATACAAGTTAGTGGGGCTGCAGAATGAAACGCTGCCCCAGCTGCAGCAAACAGCCTCTCAAAAAAATGACTACTTAATGGCTCAGGAGGTCAATGATTTAAATCAATTTATCAATAGGCTAGAAAAACGAGTGCACGATTTAAAGCTGAGCCGTCAAATTGCCATTCAAAGTGCACCGCAGATTCGATTAATTCAAGAAGTCAATCAGACCCTTGTGGAAAAAATTCAAAGCTCTATTTTAACAGCTATTCCACTTTGGAAAAATCAAGTAGTCATCGCAACCACTTTATTGCGCCAAAAGAAAGCAATGGAAGCCCAAAAACAAGTATCTAAGACAACAAACGACTTGCTTACTAAAAATTCAGAGCTGCTCAAGCAGAATACAATTGAAGTAGCTCGTGAAAACGAGGCGGGGATTGTCGATATCGAAACATTGAAAAAAACGCAGTCCGACTTGATTACTACGTTAGAAGAAGTATTAAAGATACAAGAAGAAGGGCGTACGAAGCGTACCGAGGCAGAATCAGAGCTGTATCAAATGGAAAAAGATTTAAAAACTAAACTGTTAGATATGAAATAAAGAAAAAGTCGGTTTACACACTTTGTAAACCGACTTTTTTTCTGTTTTATGCATTTTGAAGTGTTTTCGCCATTTCCAAAAACGGAGTTAAACCCCTTTCGGATTTAGGAGCAAAGATCGTTAATCGGAAAGTAGGGTGTTGATTTTGCTTTCGAACAAGAAAGCCGTATGCATTACTTTTATCATCGGACGCTTTGTACGCAGCTTCTATCTCTAAGCTAGATTGAATGAGGTGCGTGTCAAGGGAAGCCACTTCCGAAAAGCCAGCTCTTAAAATTTCTTTTGTTTCTTTCTTCAGCTCCTCTACACTTTTATTTGAGGGAAACACTTCAATCCGCATCCACAAAGCATCATTTTTTTTATTGTAAATGACATCTTTTCGGGGCTCTTCTTCTGTAAACTCGTATCCTTCTAGTACGTAAAGCGTATAGTTTTGATTACTGCTTCTTTTAAGATAACCTACATCTGTTCTGCTGCTTCCTTTGTAAGGATAGGTGAAGTTTTGCTGGGGCAAGCGTTCTCTTGGAATTTCTTTTTGTGTGTTGATAAGCTCTTCGCGAAAAGCAGTTGAACAGCCACTCATCAAACATATAAAACAAACAAGAAATATCTTTTTTTTCATAGCTGGGTTCCTTATCTATTTTCATTCATGCGTTTTTACTGAGTTAACAATTGAAATTAACTTTTTTTCATCATCGGAATTTTTAGCCGTAACCATCGTGATTTTTAAAGCAGGGTGCCCCTTTGTTTCTCTTAATACATATAGTTTTGCTGTTTCTTTTTTACTCCCAGACATAGATGCAAACACAACGGGTTGAATAAATGGGGATGTAGAAGAAATTTTTAACGATTTTCCAAACTGGTCATCAAACAATTCTTTTGAACGATCTAGATATGGTGTGCTTGTACTTTCTTTCCCGGAAAGGACTTCAATTCGCATCCACGTATAGGGAGTCTTGGTTGAAAAAAGAATATCTTTTCCATCTTCTTCTTTTTGAAGCGTATATTCACCGGGCAATGAAAGAGAATATCCTTGTTCGCTTACGGTGAGCTGGTGATGTTTCTCGTTGCTTTCACTGATTGCTTTAACAGAAGGCAGTATAACCATGGTTCCGCTTATCATTAACAGAAGCGCTAAATAAAATTTTCGCATGTATATATCTCCTATTCAAAACGCTAGACAGCGTGTAATTACTATATAAAAATGTTTTCGCCATGTTAGAACCCGTAGGTTTATTTTTGACTTTTTGGTAAAGCTAAAAACACAATCAATTAGTAATGGAGAGAAGACTATGAAAAACCGTAAATCAACTTCTGCAGCTAATCGCCGTCAACAGCGCGTGTGTTTGGGTGATGAACGATTATTTGCAGTTGGTATTAAAGCGTTTATTGACAATACGCATGAATCACACCTAGACAAAAAAGGAGGTCATTGAGTGAAATGGTGCTTGTCAATTATTATTATTGTTTCCATTAATTTCTACGGTATTCAGGTGGATGCTGCAAAGAAGAGCAGATTTTATTATGAAAGAAAAGGAGATATCGTGTGGGAAGTTCCCATGAAAGATGAGAAGTTAATTGCGCTTACATTTGATGATGGACCAGATCCTAAATATACGCCGACTATTTTAAATTTATTGCAAAAATACGGTGCCAAAGCAACTTTTTTTGTAGTCGGCGATCGAATAACGTCATTTCCCAAGCTTGCTCAAAGAGAAGTTCGTGAAGGTCATGAACTTGCTAATCATACATATAGCCATTTGAAAGTAAGGGGCCAGGAAGTAGAGAGAATTGAACAAGAAATTGAAAAAGCCGATGAACGTATACAAGCTATTACAGGAATAAAACCTTACCTGTTTCGTCCACCTACTGGTTATTATGACGATCGGGTAGTAAAAGCTGCTAAAAATCAGCAGTATACGATTATTCTTTGGTCTTGGCATCAAGATACATTTGATTGGAGAAATCCAGGCGTCGGTAAAATTGTAAGTCAAGTGCTTAACCATGCCAGGTCAGGAGATATTGTATTGTTTCATGATACGGGAGGAGATCGAACTCAAACCATTGAAGCATTAAAACAAATTTTACCGAAGTTAAAGGAAGAGGGGTATAAATTTGTAACGGTCTCAGAACTTTTAAAACATCATCCCAATTATAAATCTCTTTATTTGATGCAACAGCAAAAACAGCACTCCGTTCAATAAGCGGGTGCTGTTTTTCTAG
The DNA here is from genome assembly GCF_045369295.1 of Priestia sp. 179-F W1.4 NHS. Classification (NCBI taxonomy): domain Bacteria; kingdom Bacillati; phylum Bacillota; class Bacilli; order Caryophanales; family Bacillaceae; genus Priestia; species Priestia sp. 179-F W1.4 NHS. The sequence goes on from NZ_JBIQFF010000003.1 coordinate 208,398, forward strand.
TAAAAGCTTTAGCTAATCTTTTAACTGGTTTTTCCTTCTCTTTCGTCCCCATCAGACGTATTTTTTTGGAAAAATGCTTTTACTTTATCTCGTTTTTTCTTCGAAATAAGAATATATAATGTATCACCTGCAAAAATTTGTGTATTTCCTCTAGGTGTAAGTAATTTATCATCTCGAATAACAGCAGTCACTAAAATGTCTTCAGGGAGGTGAAGTTCTTCAAGCGATTTACCTGATATATCTGCATGTTCCACGAGCTTCAACTCAATCATTTCATTTTTGGTTTTGCCCATCGAAACAAGCTCGAGACTGTGAGGAACCGTCTCTTTTTCACCCTGAGAAAGGTTTAGAAATTTGGCTAAAGGAGCGATTGTTGCTCCTTGAAGAAGAGCGGAAGTTAAGACCACAAAGAAAACGACGTTAAAAATGAGCGTGCTGTTCTCCAAACCTGCCATCATAGGATAAGTAGCCAATACAATTGGAACAGCTCCTTTTAAACCGGCCCAAGAAATAAACAGTTTTTCTTTGGATGAGTATTTAGCAAATATCATCGAAAGAAATACGCCGAGTGGACGAGCGACAAACATAAGTAAAAGAGATAACAGTATACCCTGCCAAATGATATCTAGCAGTTGATTAGGAAAGACAAGAAGGCCGAGTAAAATAAACATTAAAATTTGCATCATCCATGCAAAACCTTCGTTAAAGCGGACAATTGTGTGACGATAAGTTAGATCTGCATTTCCTACTACCACTGCCATTACGTATACAGCAAGTAGACCGCTTGCTTCTACAAATGTGGAAATTCCATAGGTTAAGGCGGCCAATGACAATGTAAGCACAGGGTAAAGCCCTGAAGAATCCAAATTAATTCGATTAATAATCCAAACGGATGCTTTTCCAAGTACTAAACCAAGTACCAGCCCGATTCCCATTTGCCAAAAGAAATTAAGGATTAATGAGAGGATAGGAGAGTCTGGATGTTGAATTAATTCAATAATAGAAACGGTTAAGAAAATGGCCATCGGATCGTTGGAACCAGATTCTGCTTCTAGCGTGGAGTTTAGTTTTTGGCGGATGTTCTGTGTCCCTAGTACAGAGAACACGGCTGCAGCATCTGTAGAGCCAACGATTGCCCCAAATAAAAAGCCTTCAAGCCAAGTAACGCCCAAAATATATTTGGCAAGCACACCCGTTAAAACTGTCGTAATGAGGACTCCGAAAGTAGCTAATGAAACGGAAGGGCGAACAACGCGTTTAACATCTTTCCATTTGGTCTGCACGCCTCCATCAAAAAGAATAATGATAAGCGCTAATATTCCGAATCCTTGTGTTAGAAGAGCATTGTCAAAGTAGATGTAGTGGCTAACAACCATTCCTACAATAATAAAGAGTACAAGCGAAGGGACTCCAAGGCGAGTAGAGAACTTTGCAGTAAGTACCCCTATGACAAGGAGAATAGATAATAAGAGAATTGAATGGTCTACCGTAAAATCCAAAAAATACACCTCTTTTGTTCAAAGTTTTTATGTAAGCAATAAATGAGGTTCCTCTACAGTAATTGTAGCATAATGGATTTAAAATCTTGAGAAATCTGCTTATCAAAAAAAGAGATGCATAAACATCTCTTTTTTGGTCATGTATGAATAACAGGGACAGATTCTTATTTAACATCTTGCTCGTGATAAAGATGAGGAGCTTTAAATGTTGCTTTCTTTTTAACGGAAGAACCTTGTTGGTCTGGACGGGAACGATCGTAAATAGCTGTTCCAACAATCTCAGCCACATCTTGAAGTTTTTCTTTGCTTATTTTATCAAGGGTATCTTCAGGCGTATGATACCAAGGTTCAGACGGACTGTGAATAAATAGAGCAGCCGGTATTCCTGCCTCTGCAAAAGGAACGTGATCACTGCGGCCGCCAGCTTGGAATGGCGTAGGTGATCCATTTAATCTTGTACTTGAAGCTTGAGCTAATTCTGTGACAAGATTTGGTGTTCCATCAGCTGTATTCATCACCAAATCTCCCGCATCTCGACTTCCTACCATGTCTAAATTAAACATTCCAACAATACGATTTATCTCATTTTCAGATAGCTCACTAACATAATGCTCGGATCCTAGTAAGCCTACTTCTTCAGCTCCGAATGTAACAAATCGCAGTTCTGTATCAGTAGGAAGAGTTTTAAATACGCGAGCTAATTCAAGCACCATTGCTGTTCCAGAAGCATCGTCATTTGCCCCAGGTGCTCCGGCCACAGAATCATGATGAGCGCCTACTACAATAATATCATTTGTTCCTTTTTTCTTAAAAGTAGAAGGTTTAGCAGCGGTTACATTATAAGATGTTCGCTCACTTACGACAGCTCCTTCAATTTTTACTGTACCTGAAGGCTTTTCGCCTTTTTGAATAGAAGTAAGAATCTTTTCACCTTCTTCTTTGGTAACAGCAAGAGACGGAATGTAGTTATCATTAGCGCCGCCAAGCGTTCCGTTTAGCTCACCGTCTGTATTATTAAAAATAATGACGGCTGCAGCCCCTTTTTCAGCAGCATTTAATACTTTTTCACCAAAAGTAATAGTGCCTCGCTGAACTAATACAATTTTACCTGTCACATCTTTGTTTGCTAAATTATCTTTTGTACCCAGCCCTCCATCGACAATTTCAGCTGTGACATTTCCATTGGTGCTATAAGTAAAAGTTGTTGGAGAGTAGCCGGTACCGTTTACGCTTAGTGAAAAACTAGCTGCTGGTGTGTAACCGGTAAAGGTAAAAGGTTCCACTTCGCTCTCATAGCCTAGTTTAGACAAACGCTTTTGAACAAATGTAGCAGCTTCGCGTTCAGCTTCAGTTCCTGCCACACGGGGTTTTTTTGAGAGATACGCAATGTCTTGATAAATTTTCTCAGCATTGATTTTTTTAAATATTTTTTGTTCAGAACTTTGATGGTGAGAAGCATTTGCAGAAGTAGAAGCTTGTACACTTGTAAAAGATAAAGTCAAACTTGTTGCTACAGCCAAAGAAATCACGGTTTTTTTCATTGAAATCCCCCTAAATTTATCGATATAGTTGGCACTATTCGAATTTACAATATTAAGAAAATACAAAAAAGAGTATTATTACCTAAATGTTCCAGGATATTCCGTATCTAAATTCCTATTTTAATAGAGAAAATAATTCAAATAAAATGAAAATGCGGAAACAAATAAAGAGGATAAAAGAAACTGTGTCAAAAGTAATAAGAAAAGGTATTAGATAAGAATAAAAAAATAAGGTAAACTAGTTTAAAAGTAAGAAGAATATTCAGAACTTAATTGATGAAACATAGAGAGTATTCACATAAAAAACAAAGGCTGGTGGGAAATATTGATAAAAAATAGGGAGGGTGTACGAAAAGCAGCGGCGGTAGCGGGTCTTCTGCTTTTAGGGGTGTACACCGTCTTTCAAACAATGGCATTTTTTAAAGGAGCATATGCTCTTAGCAGTTTGATAAAAGATAGTTTACTAGTGGGCATAACGGCTGGCACGTTTTATTTACTTCATAAGCGTTCGGTTTATACCCAGGTGTCTGATGAACAGTATCAGCTTGCTACATTAATAAACTCAATGCCAGATTTTATTTGTTTTAAAGATGGAGCTGGCAAATGGGTGGCGGTGAACGATTTTGGAAGAGAACTTTATCATTTAAAGGGTATTGATTACAGGGGTAAAACCGATGCAGAGCTTGGGGAGCTTGTGCCTTTCTTTCAGGCGGCTTTCTTACACTGTATTTCATCGGATGAAGAAGCTTGGAGAAAAAAGGAAAAGGTACGCATGGAAGAAGCATTTGAAATACCAAACGGCGAGGTCAAAACATTTGACGTCATTAAAGTACCTGTGTTTTTTGATGATGGCTCAAGAAAAGCTCTTATTACGATTGGACGAGATATCACTCAGCAAAAGCTTGCAGAAGCGCTTCTGATAAAAAAGGAAAAGCTTTCTGTAGTAGGCGAATTAGCTGCTGGAATTGCCCATGAAATTAGAAATCCGCTTACGAGTATTAAAGGGTTTGTTCAGCTCATGAAAGAAACAGACCGATCCGCGGTAGGGTATGCTAATATCATGCTTGATGAGCTGGAACGAATTAATGGTATTGTTAGTGAAATGCTCCTGTTGTCAAAACCTGAAAGTGAACATTTTCGCGTGTTTTCTCTTACAGAAGCGGCTAAGTATGTAATGAGTCTAACTTCCCATGAAGCTTTATTGAAAAATATTGACTTCTTATACGATGAACAAACAAATAACGCTAGTGTATCTAGTGTATATGGAAATAAAAATCACCTTATCCAAGTATTACTTAATGTTTTTAAAAACGCAATTGAAGCCATGGATAAGCCTGGAAATATTTATATCACAATCAAAACAGCGCAGGATGAACATATTTTTATAGAAGTTAGAGATGAAGGAGTAGGAATTTCTAAAGACCGTCTAGAACATATAGGAGAACCGTTTTTTACTTTAAAAGAAAAAGGAATGGGGCTTGGATTAACAATCAGCTCTAAAATTATTCATGATCATCACGGTACCCTGCAGATTGAGAGTGAACAGAAAAAAGGGACGATTGTTAAAATCCGGCTGCCTCTGTATGTCGAAGATACGGCGGTTTTTGCAAGCAAATGAAATGTTGTAAACGAAAAGTAATGAAAACGTCATCCATTTCTTATTGCTAAACGCAGCTGTACATGATGTAATAAAAGAAACGAACATGTCAGGAAGGTAGCAAAATGAGACGTGCAGATCAAAAAATTATATTACCGTATACACCGGAAAATTTAAGAATGCTATTGCTTCAAGTATGTGATGGAGAAAATCCGTTTTCCCATCAAGACCTTGCGTATTGGTGTGATAAATATACTCTCCATTATTATGAGTATGAAGCGGATGAAACGCAGTGGATGAATGATATGCAGCAGACAGATAATAGGCAAGATCTAGCTAAATCCTATGCCATTGCTAAAGATATTGGCTGGCAGTGGTACTTTTATATGGCTAGAGGAACGACGCTATCTGATATTCAATATGTCGAGCTTCACGAACTAGAATTACCCAGACATTTGTTTGTAAAATGGCTAAATGAATTATATGAAATGTAATCCTATATATGAATTGTAGTACATCCGGTCTGATGAAAGAAAGGCCATATCTGGTAACGGAGCAAAAGACCACTGAAGTACATACAAGCGTAAAATAGAAAGCTAAGGAAAATCCTTAGCTTTTTTATTTTGTCAAAATTATTCAAAAAAACTGTCTTTAGGAAAAAACATAAAACCTAGTTGACTTATTGGTATTGTTGTATTATAAGTAATAGAGACATAAATTATGGAAAAATTACAGGGGGAACATCTATGAATAACTTATTAGTCATTCTAAACATCCTTATTATGCTGGCACTGCTTGCGGGGCTGTTTATGATGCAGAAAAAACATGTATCATTTTCAAAGCGTGTGTTCACGGCGCTTGGCCTAGGGATTATTTTTGGCTTTGCTCTTCAGTGGGTGTATGGTCCGACTCATGAAGTAACGATAGCGACCGCCGATTGGTTTAGCATTGTAGGAAGCGGATATGTGAAGTTTCTTCAAATGATTGTCATGCCGCTTGTATTTGTATCGATTGTAGCGGCATTCACTCGTTTGAAATTGACGAGCAACATTGGAAAGATTAGTAGTTTAATTATTGGGATTTTGCTTGTCACAACAGCGATAGCAGCTGCAATTGGTATTTTTACAACAACGAGCTTTAATTTAGAATCTGTCCAAATCACAAAAGGGGAAGCGGAACTTCAGCGCGGAGAGGACTTGGAAAACAATTTATCTAGTTTAGAAGCAAAAACAATTCCGCAGCAAGTAGTAGAATTATTACCTGCTAACCCGTTTCTTGATTTAACAGGCGCACGATCAACTTCCACGATTGGCGTTGTCATCTTTTCCGCATTTGTTGGAATTGCGTATTTAGGCGTGAAGCGTAAAAAAGCTGAGGAAGCGGCGTTATTTTCAAAAATTATTGATACGCTTTATGCAATTGTCATGCGTGTAGTGACGCTAATTCTTCGTTTAACTCCTTATGGGGTACTTGCAATTATGACCAAAACAGTAGCAACGAGTGATATTGATGCAATTGTTAAACTTGGAAAATTTGTTGTAGCATCATATGTCGCATTGGCAGCTATGTTTATCGTTCACTTAGTTATTCTAACAATCATCGGTGTAAATCCGGTCACATATGTTAAGAAAGTATTTCCTGTATTGGCGTTTGCCTTTACTTCTCGTACGAGTGCTGGAGCATTGCCTTTGAATGTTAACACACAAACAAGACAGTTAGGGGTTCCAGAAGGAATTGCGAATTTTGCAGGTTCATTTGGTCTTACAATCGGTCAAAACGGATGCGCTGGAATATATCCAGCTATGTTAGCCGTTATGATTGCACCAACGGTAGGTATTGATCCTTTAACGCCTTCATTTATTTTCACGTTGATTGCCATTGTAGCCATTAGTTCGTTTGGCGTAGCAGGGGTTGGCGGAGGAGCGACATTTGCGGCTTTACTTGTATTATCTTCTATGAATTTGCCCGTAGCGCTAGCAGGCTTATTAATTTCAGTAGAACCACTGATTGATATGGGACGTACGGCACTTAATGTAAGTGGAAGCATGACAGCCGGAGTCGTAACTAGTAAACTAACAAAAGAGTTAGATACAAACGTATACAACGATCAAACCATCTCACCTGAAACAGCAGAAGTGTAAAAGAGATACGGTATCCATAGTTAACATTGTTAACTATGGATTTTTTTTCTTTATCCGCATAAAATAGGAAAAAATACTTATGATAACGCTTTCAAAAAAGGTTATAGTGAAAAATGTGTACGTACTTTATTTTACGGGAGGGTTTTAATTGAAACGTAGTTGGACTAAATATGCAATGGTACTGACGGCTTTACTCTTACTAGTAAGCTCTTTTTTTAGCCCGTTTATGCAATCGTTTGCATCTGCAGCGGATACCACAAAACTCACGATTCACTATCAGCCTGCTTCAAACGATACAAAAGAATGGGGATTATGGGTTTTTCCTGAAGGAGGAGAAGGGAAGCCTTACGCATTTACAGGGGAAGATCAATTTGGAAAAGTAGCGGAAGTTGAACTACCCGGTACTTATGACAAAGTAGGTTTTATTGTACGAACAGAGTCGTGGGAAAAAGATGGAGGAGACCGCTTCGTTTCAGTGGAGAACGGTGAAGGAGAAGTATGGGTAAAAAGTGGAGATGAACATACATATACGTCTCCTCCTGACGGTGAATATCGAGATTTACCGAAATTTGATAAAGTAAACGTTACCTTAAACTATCATCGGTACGATGGAGATTATAGCGGGTGGAACATTTGGACATGGCCAGGTGATGAAAAAGAAGGCAAGCAAATCGAATTTACGGAAGACACGAATTTTGGGAAGAAAGCAACTTACACAATTAACGGTGGAAGTGGTAATTTATTTGACAAAATTGGTTTTATTGTACGCCATTCTACTAGTGACAGCGATTGGGAAAATAAAGACGGAGGAAACCGCTTTATTACCAAGGTTGGTAAAGATGGGAATGTAGAAGTATGGATTGTTCAAGGGCAAAATCGAATTTATTACGATAGAGCTGGAGTAGATCTCACTCGGAAAATCATGAAGGCGACGATGGATACATTTAATCAAATCACCTTAGAAACAAACGTGCCGTTTGACTCTTCTAAGAGTTTAGGAGACATTGAAATTGACGGAGCTCAAATTGAGAAAGTGACACCTTATAAAGAGGGAGGAGACGCTGTTACTACTAAAATTAAAATCATAACAAAACGGCCTTTGGACGTTACACAAACGTATAGAGTTAAGCAAAAAGGATACGGATCAGCTGATGTAGTCAATGGAAATGTCGTGCGTACGAAAGAATTTGACGAAAAGTATGCATATAGCGGAAACGATTTAGGAAACACATATTCTAAGAAACAAACAAATTTTCGCGTATGGGCTCCAACTGCAAGCGAAGCCAAGCTAGTGACTTATTCGTCATGGAACTTGAAAGCTTTAAAAGAAATTTCTATGACTAAAAGTGAAAAAGGAACGTGGAAAGCGGAGTTAAAAGGAAATCAAGATGAACTAATTTATACGTACAAAGTAAAAATTGGGAACGTCTGGAATGAAGCGGTTGATCCATATGTACGAGCAACAACGGTCAATGGAGATCGCGGAGTCGTCGTAGATTTGGCTAAAACAAATCCGAAAAAGTGGAGTACAAATAAGCCGAAATTTAAAAATCCAGAAGATGCCATTATCTATGAACTGCACGTACGAGATTTATCGTCTCAAAAAGAGAGCGGTATCAAAAACAAAGGAAAATATTTAGGCGTAGCGGAGTGGAATACGAAAGGACCAAATGGAGTAAAAACAGGACTCAGTCATATTAAAGATTTAGGTGTAACGCACGTCCAGTTCCTGCCTATTTACGATTATCGTACGGTGGATGAAACGAAATTAAACGAGCCGCAGTTTAACTGGGGATATGATCCGAAAAATTATAACGTCCCAGAAGGCTCCTATTCAACAAACCCATATAATCCTAAGACTAGAATTATTGAGCTCAAACAAATGATTCAAACGCTTCATGACAAGCAGCTTCGCATGGTAATGGACGTTGTTTATAATCACGTGTATGCAGTGAGTGAGCATAGTTTTGATAAACTAGTTCCAGGCTACTACTTCCGTTATAAAGAAGATGGAACTCTATCCAACGGAACAGGTGTTGGAAACGACACGGCGTCTGAACGGAAAATGGTTCGGAAGTTTATCGTAGATTCTGTTGCGTATTGGGCAAAAGAGTACCACATTGACGGGTTTCGGTTTGATTTAATGGGGATTCACGATACAAAGACAATGAATGAAGTGAGAAAGAAGTTAGATGAACTTGATCCTTCCATTATCGTCTTAGGAGAGGGCTGGGATCTAGGAACCGAGCTTGACGCTAAGCTCAAAGCTAACCAGAAAAACGCTCAGGATATGAAGCGCATCGCTCACTTTAATGACGGTATGCGGGATGGTCTTAAAGGCAGCGTATTTTTTGATCATGACAACGGATTTGTGAATGGAAAGCAAGGACAAGAAAAGCTCATACAGCAAAGTATAGCAGCTGGAATTGATTATGATCGTTCAACTGCCACGTATGAAGATCCAGATCAAGTTGTTACGTATGTAGAAGCGCACGATAACCATACGTTATGGGATAAGCTTCAGCTGACGAACCCTGCTGACACCGAGCAAACGAAAAAGCAAATGCACAAGCTTGCTTCTTCTATTATTTTAACATCTCAAGGAATGAACTTTATACATGCAGGTCAAGAGTTTATGAGAACAAAAGGCGGAGACCATAACAGCTATCAGTCACCCGATTCTGTCAATCAGCTAGATTGGAAGCGCCGAGCAGCTTTCAGACAAGAAGTAAATTACATGAAGGGACTTATTGCGCTTCGAAAGCAATATTCGTCATTTAGAATGACGAGTGCACAGGCTATTCATCAAAATTTACGCTTTGTTGATGCACCAGCAAACGTAGTAGGTTATACGTTAAATGCTAAAGCTAATAAAGATAAAGCAAACGAAATAATGGTGATTCATAATGCAAATAAACAAGCTCAAACGGTTCATTTGCCTTCTAACAGAACGTGGAGATTACTTGTTGACGGCGAGCGGTCCGGAACAAAAACGCTCCGTACGGTGAAAGGAAATACAATAAACGTTTCGCCTCTTTCGACATTTGTACTAGTAAGATAAGTTTTAGATAGCTAGAATGCATGTAGAAAAATTCAGAATATTGTATGCAAAATTGTTGATTTTACTAGATAACATGGTAAAATATTCATTGTTAGCGTTTTCAAAATTCGTGGGGAGGTATGTATTTGATGCAAAATCTTGGAGCGAAAAAAGTTGAAATGAGTCCGAAAGTAGTGGAGTTTTTAAAAGGAGTTAAACAGCTATACATTAATGGCGAATGGGTAGACTCTGTTTCAGGAAAAACGTTTGAAACAGTAAATCCAGCAACGGGTGAAAAGTTGGCAGATGTAGCTGAAGCAAATCCAGAGGATATTGATCGCGCCGTCAGAGCGGCTAGAGAAGCCTTTGATCATGGACCTTGGACAAAGATGTCAGCAGCTGAAAGAAGTCGACTTATTTATAAATTAGCTGATTTAATGGAAACACATCAATTGGAACTTGCGCAGCTTGAAACGCTTGATAACGGAAAACCAATTCGTGAAACATCAAATGCAGACATTCCATTAGCCATCGAACATTTCCGCTACTTTGCAGGGTGGTCAACTAAAATGGTTGGACAAACTATTCCTGTGCAAGGAGCGTATTTTAACTATACGAGATATGAACCAGTAGGAGTTGTTGGCCAAATTATTCCGTGGAACTTCCCGCTTTTAATGGCCGCTTGGAAGCTCGGAGCCGCTTTGGCAACTGGATGTACAATTGTGCTCAAGCCAGCCGAGCAAACGCCTCTTTCTGCACTTTACTTAGCTCGACTAGCCGATGAAGCAGGATTCCCAAAAGGCGTGCTAAACATTGTGCCAGGCTACGGGAAAACAGCAGGTGAACCGCTCGTTCATCATGATCTTGTCGATAAAATTGCTTTTACAGGATCTACTGCTGTCGGAAAAGCAATTATGAAACAAGCTAGCGACTCTTTAAAGCGTGTGACGTTAGAGCTTGGAGGAAAATCACCAAACATTATCCTCCCGGATGCAGACTTAACAAAAGCTGTTCCTGGTGCGCTTTCAGGTATTATGTTTAACCAGGGACAAGTATGTTGTGCTGGAAGTCGTCTGTATGTCCAAAAAAGCTTATATGATAATGTCGTAGCTGATTTAGTTTCTCAAACGAAATCTATTAAACAAGGAAATGGATTAGCTGATGAGACAACAATGGGTCCGCTTGTATCTGCGCAGCAGCAAAAACGAGTGAAAACCTATATTGATAAAGGAATTGAAGAAGGAGCGGAAGTACTCGCAGGAGGAAACATACCGTTTGATCAAGGCTATTTCGTAGAACCAACTATCTTTGCAGATGTCGATCATTCGATGACGATTGCTCGTGAAGAAATCTTTGGTCCGGTTGTAGCTGCTATGCCGTTTGACGATCTTGATGATTTGATTGCCAAAGCAAATGATACAGCATATGGTCTAGCAGCAGGCGTCTGGACACAGGATTTAAAGAAAGCACACTATATTGCTCATGGTATTAAAGCGGGTACAGTTTGGGTGAACTGTTACAACGTATTTGATGCAGCAAGCCCGTTTGGAGGTTATAAGCAGTCGGGAATTGGTCGTGAAATGGGAAGCTATGCGCTTGATAATTACACTGAAGTGAAAAGCGTATGGATCAATATGGAATAATAAGTAAGATTTTTTGTGAAAATCAATAGCATATCTTTGTGTGAAAAAGAGTAGTCTTTAGTGGACTACTCTTTTATTCGTTTAAGTCCCGCATTTTTAGAAAAGGAGTGATAACATTGCCGGTTATACAGGGCCCCTCGTCGTATAAGCTTACCGGTCACCTGCAAAAGTTTAGAGAGAACCCATTGGGTTTTTTGGAAAACTTGACTCAGTATGGAGAAATTGCAACATTTAGAGTTGCGCACAAACGCTTTTATGTAACGAGAGACCCTCAACTTATTAAAGATGTAGTCATTACAAACAGCAAGGCGTTTCAAAAAATTAAACTAACGCATATGTTTAAAACGCTGCTGGGTGAAGAAATGTTATGGACAGATGAAGCATTATACATGAGCCCCATTCAACCCTCACAACTTAAACAACATCTAACTTATAATAAGGAAGCAATCGCAAAAATAATTGAAAAGCATACGGAAACGTGGGAAGAAGGGCAGCTTCGAACGATAGTAAAAGACATAAGACAGATAGTCGTAGCTGTACTCCTTCAACTTGTATTTGGCATTTCGATTGAGGATAAAGACAAAATTCACTATGTTCAAGCGCTTATGAGAAAAAAAGAAAAGTTAGGAAAAATTTATATTCGTCTACCCTTGCACCAGCCTGACTCAGATGAGCAGCTAGAACAACTCCTTTTTGAACGCGTTCAAATGCGTGTTCAAAACAAAACCGAAGGAAATGACTTACTGCAGTGTGTATTAAATTCTCACGGGGAAGACATCGATGAAAGAGAAATATACGAACAGCTAAATTCTATATTCCTTTCGATGTATGAAATGATTACGCACGTATGCAGCTGGTCTATTCATTTACTGTCTCAAAATATTAGGGAGCACCTTCAGCTGCATAAAGAAATTCAAGCCTATGCTAGCGGTGAATCACTTTCAACCAAAAATTTGACCTATATGCGCAAAATAATTGCTGAAAGCATGAGGCTGTATCCGCCTCTTTGGCTATTTGGGCGTCAAGCACGTGAAGATATACAAATAGATGGTTACAGCATTAAAAAAGGGGAGATTATGTTAATTAGCCCTTATATGATGCATCGCCATGAAGATTACTTTTTAGAGCCCAGTGAATTTTTACCTGACCGTTTTGAAAAAGGAGGGTCCATTGATGTCCCAAGCTATATGTATATGCCGCTTGGGATTGAGCATCAAGCGGAAAGAGGCATGGACTATATCACTGAAATAGTAACTATTTTTCTGTCAGAAATGACAAAGCGCTTTTTATTTCAACTGACTAAGCCCGAGCCTATTGCTCCGATGGCGGGCGTTATGCTGAATATGAAAGAAGAACTGGATGTGAATGTTCACAAAGTTCACACGCAGTCTTGAATGAACGGGAATCCTTTCCCTCTTTATATCAGGCTGTCAATTTATTGACACATCCTGCATTGAGATTTATCATAGGATAATATTTGATAGAGATTACTGAAGGATTTTTAGAGGGGACTATGGATAAAACAATTAAACAGTTAGTGTCGCTAGTTGAAACATCATTACTAACGCAAGTTAAGATTCAAAGTGAAAGTGACTATGATCCAGTTGAAGTTACGAACAAAACAAAAGAGTGGGTACTTATTGGTAAAGGAAACTATGCCGGTGTGTTTACGCACGAGAATTATCCTGAATTTGTCGTAAAAGTATACGGAAGAGACGTTTATGGTGTAAAAAAAGAAGCGCAAGTGTATAGAAAGCTGGGCGTTCACCCAGCTTATTCTCAACTTTTTCATGAGGGAAAGACGTACTTGATTTTAAAAAGACTTACAGGTGTTACTTTGTATGATGCTGTACAGCGGGGAATAAAGATTCCAGAACAAGTCATAAAAGATGTGAACAAAGCTTTGGACTATGCAAGAAGCCAGGGGTTAAACCCGTATGATGTGCATGGCAAAAATGTCATGATGAAAGATGGAAGAGGATATGTGGTGGATATTTCTGACTTTTATAAGGAGGGTATTGATAAAAAATGGACAGACCTTGTAAAAGCTTATTACACCTTTTATCCGTTTATTGATAAATACCATATCCGCTTGCCGTATCCGCTTTTAAACGTTATCAGAAAAGCATATCGTCTATATCGTAGAATCAAATCAAAAAGGAGTTTCCGCTAAAGGGAACTCCTTTTTAAGATGAAATACAGCGCAGTACGTGCTGCTGTTCAAAAGTTGGTTTTAATTTGAATAGAATGGTTTGTAGTATTTCAGATTGATAGACAAATTTTAGCGTATGTTTAAGGGAAAGAGGATGTAAGAAAGAACGTATTCTTTTTTCAGCATAACGTATCACCTGTTCTTCATAAAATAAAGTACGTGCGGAGATTTTAGCGTGAATATCTTTTGTTAGTTCGATTGTAAACTGGATAATCATTAAATCAGTGTCTTTACAGTATTTTTCTAGTAGCATAATATCACCTCCATTTTGTCAACTTATTTACATAATCTTAATATAAAATTTACAAATGTCAATAAAACACGGAAAAATAAATGGTAAGACTGCTCTTTTTATATGTTGAATAAACAACAACGTTACAGAGGTGAGTAAAGTTGAATATTAACGTCGGGTTTGCAATTTTAGCTGATATTGATAATAAGATGACGGCTGCTATTTATGTGGAAAATCAAATTGTAGCGATTATAGCTGGACCTTCAGATATTCTGTATGAAAAGTTGAAAAAAGTGTTTTTATAATAGAGAAAAGATGTAATTGTAAATATGATTCATAAAAAGCTTAAAAATTCTATGAAATAGTCGAAATAAAAGATGAGGATAAAATACACAAAAAGAAAGAACAGGAAGTTAAGGATAGGAGAATTACATATGGATAAAACATCTTTTATTGGACTGATTTTAGGAATAGCCTCTCTTATTGTAGGCATGTTTTTCAAAGGGGTTAATCCATCTGTGTTAGGAAATCCGGCTGCTATTTTAATTATTATTGTCGGAACCGTCGGAGCAGTAGTGATTGCATTTCCTTCAAATGAAATCAAAAGAGTCCCAAAACTGTTTGGTGTCCTGTTTAAAGAACAAAAAATGCTGCAGCCCGTTGATTTAGTATCCATGTTTTCAGAATGGGGACAAGTTGTTCGAAAAGAAGGGTTACTATCACTTGAAGCCCAAATTATTGATGTAGATGACCCTTTCTTAAAAAATGGTTTGAATTTAGCTATTGATGGTCAAAGTGCGGATTATATACGAGACGTGTTGTCTGAAGAAATTGATGCTATGGAAGAGAGACATCAAACGGGTGCAAGTATTTTCGCTTTAGCAGGTACATATGCTCCAACTCTGGGTGTACTTGGAGCTGTTATAGGGTTAATTGCTGCGCTTGGGAACATGGAAGATACGGATACGCTAGGACATGCGATCAGCGCGGCGTTTGTTGCTACGCTTCTTGGTATTTTTACTGGGTATGTACTATGGCATCCGTTTGCAAATAAACTGAAGCGTAAATCGAAACATGAAGTAAAGGTAAAGTATATGATGATCGAAGGAGTGCTTTCACTTCTAGAAGGAGAAACACCGAAAGTAATTGAGCAAAAGCTGGCTTCCTATTTGCCAACAGCGGAACGTAAAAAGCTTCTTCAAGAAAGCGAAGTGGGCACAAATGAGTAGACGCAGAAAACGAAAGCATGAAGAGGACCATGTTGACGAAAGCTGGCTGCTTCCTTACTCAGATTTGCTTACACTTTTACTTGCTTTATTCATTGTATTGTTTGCAATGAGCTCAGTGGATGCGCAAAAATTTAAGAACCTTTCCCGCGCATTTAATGAAGCGTTCGTTGGAGGAACGGGCGTGATGGAATTTCAATCTCTGCAGGAATCTGAAGAAGCGGTTCAGCCTTCAAATACTCCTGCAGCTAAAAGTACGGAAAAAACAAATGAAGTAGAGACAGCTCCCAATCAGTCTCCTGCTTCTTCACAATCGTTAACGAGCGAACAAAAGGAGCAAACCATTCGAGAAGCTGATCAAGAAGAGCTTCAGCAAATTCAATCTAAAATTAATGCGTATATTCAAAAGAAAAACTTAACAAATCAATTACAGACTTCGCTAACCGAGGAAGGTCTCTTAATTTCCATTCGAGACAATGTATTGTTTGATTCGGGAAGAGCACAAGTGCGGAGTGAAGATACAAAAATCGCAAATGATATTTCAGAGCTTTTGGTGATTGATCCTCCTCGTAATATTATTATTAGCGGCCACACCGATAACGTACCTATTCGCAACGCTGGTTTTGAATCCAACTGGGAGTTAAGCGTGATGAGAGCAGTTAACTTTATGAAAGTTATCTTAAAAAACGATAAGCTTAATCCAAGCATGTTCAGTGCAAAAGGATTTGGAGAGTTCAAACCGGTGACATCTAACAATACAGCAGAGGGGCAAGCGAAAAATAGAAGGGTTGAAATATTGATTACTCCTCGTACAATTAAACAGCCGTAAAAGCAGTCCTGCTTTTACGGCTGTTTTTCTATGTGTTATAAAGCTAAGAGTCTTCTCTTTTCAAAGTTTCCTCGTACTAACTTGAGGTCCATTCCATCTAAAATCAAATCAATGAGAGCGCCTTTAAAGACATCTGCTGTTTTTTTCTTATCATTGGACTGCAAATATTGCACGCGATACCACTTGCCTTCAACTTGAAAGTACATAAAACGTCCGTGCGTAAAGTCAATCCAAAACTTGGTAGGTTGTCCATTGAGATTTTTATAAACATATCCCCAGCTTCGTCCTTGGTGAGCGTCCTTCATTTTAGGGCGAGCTGTATTAAATACTTCGTAATATACTTTGTGCTTAATATCATAGAGCATCATGTGACAGTCCTCCTATTTATAGACGTGCTAGCAGGTAAAGATATATTTGTATACGACAAGTATACTCAGATGAAAGGAATCGTAGACTATTTTTTTGAGACAAGCAGGAGCAAAGGTAAATGAAAAAGACAGTTTAAATTAGCTCAATCATTCCGCTTTTTTTATACTGTAAATAAATGCGTTAAATAAGGAGGAAAAAATGAGACGAGTAGGCATAGTAGGTGCTGGAATGACGGGCCTTACAGCAGCGGCTGAATTGCAAAAAGAGGGAATAGAGGTCTTTCTTCTTGATAAGGGCAAAAGTGTAGGGGGACGAATGGCTACCCGACGAGTAGGGGATGGAAAAGCAGATCACGGAGCTCAATTTTTTACAGTGAGATCCGATGAATTTCAACAAGACGTAAATAAATGGATAGGTGATAGAAAGGTTAAGAAGTGGTTTGGTGACCATCACCCTCGGTATCAAAGTCCGAATGGCATGAATGCGCTAGCTAAATATTTAGCTGAAGATCTACGCGTATATGTAAATCGAAAAGTTCAAGCCATTGATTTTCAAAACGGAAGGTATCAGTTATATACAGAAGAAAATGAGATTTTTGAAGCTACTGATATCATTCTTACACCGCCGTCTCCTCAGGTTATTGAGATGCTTAATAACAGCAGGTTACAGGTGGACCAATCTATTCTTAAAACACTGAAATTCAGTCCTTGCTTGGTTGCTATCGTGGAGCTTTACACAGAGACGCTGTTTGGTGATCATGGTCAACTCACGAATCCATCTGGCACAATCCAAAGAATCATTAATCATGAGCAAAAAGGAATATCAAAGACGCCCGTTCTTAGCATATATATGAATAAAGACTGGTCAGAAAAACATGTTGATGAACATGAACGTGAGTTGCTGCCGATGATAAAAAATGAAATAAAAGAATGGATAGGTGCAAATCATATTAAAAGCATCCAGATAAAGAAATGGCGCTATGCAGAGGTTGAACAAGTTCTTCATCAGCCCTTTGCTAAAATTATGCCGTCGCTACTGGTGGCAGGAGATGCTTTTTTAAGAAGGGAAGACGAGACGAATCACTCACGGTTAGAGAGCGCATATTTGTCAGGCAAATCGGCAGCCGCTGAATTAATGGAAAAGAACATCTAGAAAAAGGAGGGACCAAGAAGTGAAAAATAATTGGATAATGAAACAAACGTGGAAAGATTTACTGTTTATTCATTGGCCTGTAGATCCGGCATTTTTGGCTTCTTTATTGCCGAGTCAGTTAGAGCCTGACACCTATAATGGTCAAGCGTGGATTGCGCTTGTGCCTTTTACGATGACAGACATTCGATTCAAAGGAACGCCCGCCGTGCCCATCTTTTCACGGCTATATGAGCTAAATGTGCGTACCTATGTTACATATAAAGGGGAAAAAGGCGTTTATTTTTTTAGTTTAGACGCAAGCAATCCACTAGGAGTATGGATTGCTCGTCAGTTTTTTCACTTGCCTTATTACCACGCTGCTATGACATTCAACAAAACTCAGAACTATATTTCTTTTCAGTCAGTTCGAACGCACAGAGACTCAAAAAAAGAGCGAGTAAAGCTTACATATAGAGGTACTTCTCCGTCCTATCGCAGTAGAAAAGGAGAATTAGCTCATTGGCTTACAGAGCGCTATTGCTTATTTACCACTCATCAAGGAAATGTCTACAGAGGAGACCTTTATCATGATCCTTGGGAGCTGCAAAAAGGAGAGTGTGAAATAAGAGATGATTCTATCACTCAGCCTTTTTTGCGTCCGGCGGACTATCATAATTTAACTGTACACTATGCAAAGAAAGTAACTGCTTATTTTTACCCGTTTAAGAAAGTATAGGCATCAAAACAAAATTAAAAAATCTTCATAACCTTCTTCTTTAAGCTTCTCTTTTGGAATAAAGCGAAGAGCCGCAGAATTTACTTGATAGTATTCGCTGTTTTCTTCTGTTAAAAGTAAACCAAGATAGTTATCTCCTTCTTTGCTTTTTAGCGCTGTTGAATGCTGAGCCGGCACTTTTTTTATGTTTCCGTATAAGATAGGACGCTTAAAAATGGGCCAGCCTGTATGAGAAGGAAGCTGATCTGACGTTTTGAACAGTGCTTCTCCAGTTAGAAGGTCAACGTAAATTCCTTTTTTTTTGTTATTCCAATATAAATTTGTAAAAGGGGGTTCGGTTCCGTTTTCCTGCGTAACAAAATATTGCATAGGCGTTAGGAACTTTTTAAGGTAAGAGCGGTCCTTGGGCCAATGCTGCGTCAGAAAATCAGTTCGCCCCGAGCCTTCTTTGTATAATTTATAGTGAAATGCATTTTTTCGATAATAATCCTGCTGCTGTTCTTCTGCTTCGTAAAAAGAAGAAAAAGGTAAAATAGGTGTGACGATAGGGTTCTTAAAACGTCCGCTTTGGGCGAGCTTTCTTTTAGAATCGAGAGCCACTTCTTTTTGCTTTTCGTTATGATAAAAAATAATGGCTCGATACGATGGTCCGCGGTCTGAAAACTGTCTGGCGGAATCCGTAGGGTCAATTTGCTGCCAATACAGGTTAAGCAGCTCTTCAAACGTAATTTGAGAAGGATCCCATACAATTTGCACGGCCTCTACGTACTCGCTTTCCTGTTTAGCTTCAGAAGCGATTTGTTCATCTCTAGCGTAGCCCGAGCGGATACTAATGATGCCTGTAAGCTGATCAAAAGGAGCGACCATGCACCAAAAGCATCCTCCTGCAAACGTTGCATATTCTTTCATGTTACTTTCCTCTTTTCGTTGAATAAAATAAATGAAAATATATTTATATATTAAAATGTATAAACAAACAGAAAGCGCTTTATAACGAGTCTTGTAAGAAAGCACACTCTTATGGTATTATGACCACTGGATAAAAGAAAGATGGCTTATTGTTTACGCGAGTATCCTTATTTTATGTTCTTAAAAAGATGCAGTTTATTGTTTAAGTACTCATAGAAATACATACGTTGGAGCAGTAAGAGGAACAATTAAAAAATAAGGACGTTTTGCTCTTAAACGATACCACATTCCAGAATCTACATACCAGTTTAGGAGGAGCTAGTTTGAACACAACCCGTTTACCATCTATGTGGGAAATAATGATTGTGCTTGCTTTATTTTTAGCTGTTGTTATTTCGTTTGCAACTGTTTTTGATTTACCTATTCAGCTCGCTTTATTTATTTCATGGTTTATTGTTATGGCGCTAGGAGTACGACTTGGGTATATGTATAATCAGCTGCAAGGGGCCATTACAAGAGGAATATCAAACGGCTTAGAAGCTATTTTAATTTTATTAGCCGTCGGTACGTTAATTGGAACATGGATTGCCGGAGGAGTTGTTCCTTCTCTTATTTATTTTGGATTAGAGTTTATTAATCCAACATTCTTTTTACTTGCTACACTGATCATTTGCTCTATTACCTCGATTTCAACAGGAACATCTTGGGGAACGGTTGGTACAGCCGGAATCGCGATGATGGGAATCGGACAAGGCTTAGGTATGCCGCTTCCTTTAGTAGCTGGAGCCGTGATTTCAGGAGCTTATTTTGGAGACAAGCTTTCTCCTCTTTCTGATAGTACCATTTTATCTGCGTCAATGGCCCGAGTGAACGTTATCGATCACGTAAAAGCAATGTTAGTATTGGATATTCCTGCTTATCTCATTACGGCAGTATTATTTACGGTAACAGGGTTTATGTATGGGGGAAAAGATTTTGATGCTGGACGGGTAGAAGAATTAAAATCTTCGCTGTTGGATACATTTCACATCAGCGGGTGGATGCTGATTCCGGCTTTGGCTGTCATTGTCCTTTTAGCATTAAAGAAACCTTCTCTTCCAGCAATTGCGGTTGGTTCATTATTAGGAATTATATGGGCAGTTGTCTTTCAACATATGGATGTGGCGAGCGCATTTAATACGGCTTATGAAGGATTTAAAATTAATACCGACAACACATTTTTAAGTGAGCTATTAAATCGTGGCGGAATTTTAAGCATGGTCGGTTCTATTATTGTCATTATTTTTGGACTAGGATTTGGCGGGTTATTAGATGAGCTCGGCGTCTTAGAAGTCCTGCTATCTAAATTTGAAAAAATTCTTGTCAATTCAGGAAACGTTACGGCTTCTACTATTTTCGTTGGATTATTAGGAAATATATTTGGTTGTGCGATGTATGTTTCATTAATTTTAACACCGAAAATTATGGAGAAAAGTTACGATAAGTTAAGAATACAGCGTCTAGTGCTTGCCCGTAACTCAGAAGTAGGGGGAACCTTAACTTCTGGAATGGTTCCGTGGACGGATAACGGTGTATTTCTAGCTACAACGCTTGGGATTTCTACATTCGCTTATCTGCCGTTTATGTGGCTCAGTTTTGTCTCTATTATTTTGGCGATTGTTTACGGATATACAGGGAAATTCATTTGGTACGTAAAAGAAGAAAAACAGCGTTCTGCTATAGCAAAATAAAAGAGTTTTAGTTGAAGAAAAATCCGAACGATGAATTGAGATTCTTAATGAAGAATCAACTTCGTTCGGATTTTTTCACTGGTATGATAAACGTAGGTTTCATGTATTTCGTTTCTTCTAGCTGTTGATCGAATTGATTTAGTCATGTCTCGAGTTCTTTTTGATCAAATCATTTCTGGGTATTCGATTTTCCAGTGAACATTTTGAAGGTAAAGCTGAACATCCGCCTTTTTTTTCTGCTGCAGAAGTTTTAGAATATGGCGGTGATGTTCATTCATTACGCGTAAAATGGCGTATAGCTCTTTTTTGTCATCGCTAAAGTACGTTTGTCTGATGAATCCATCTTGTAAAGACATAAGCTGTTCTTTTAAGGTCACATTATCGCATCGGTTCAAATATACTCGATGAAAATACGTTTGATATTTTTGATAATCCTGATAATTTTCTGATTCAATCGAAACATCGATTTTTTTAATAAGCTCATCCATCTTCGTAAAATCTTCTTCAGTTAAGTGATCAATCGACAAGGCAGCTGCCAGACCATCTAAAGCACCGACGATTTCAAACACTTCTAGTTTTTTGTGTGTATCAATTTCCTTTACAGTAAACCCTCTGCGCGGTCTGTATTCTAATAGGTTGTCTGAAGCTAATTTAATAAGCGCTTCTCTTACAGGCGTTCGGCTGACATTCAGCTGAGAACAAATACTGGCTTCATTTATTTTGTCGTTAGGCAGCAGTTTACCTTCTTGAATTTGACTTGCTATGTAGTTATATACATGATCTTTTAATGAATGATAAATCATAGGCCCCTTGTTCATTGTTTCCCCCTAAAATAAATATCGCATCAGCCGTTCTTTCTCTTCATGTCATGGTGATGAAAGAGTATAAAAATAGCAAGAAAGAACGTACAGGTGTAAAAATAATCATATCATATCACTTCATTTAATCTTAGTTAGAATATAAAAAAATAGAATTATTGAAATATTTTTTACTATTCATTGTTGTAAAAAATCTGAAAAATGATATAATCGTAAAAAGATTTAAGAAGTGTATATTGTATACAATATACAAAATTCGTACATATCGAAGAAATAGAGCCTATTCCTGAAGAGAAGAGACTATAGAGAATATGTAAAAAAACCAAGTTTTTGGATAGGTTTACTATAAAAAGGAGGTACATAATGGGTGAGAATACAACATCTATGAATCAGTTACAAAGAAAAATGAAAAGCCGTCATTTATTTATGATTTCCCTTGGCGGTGTTATCGGTACGGGGTTGTTTCTTAATTCTGGCTATACAATTAATGCAGCAGGTCCTGGGGGAACGCTCCTTGCTTATTTAATCGGTGGATTAATTATGTATTTAGTCATGATATGTCTAGGGGAACTAAGCGTAGCAATGCCTGTGTCAGGATCATTTCAAGTATACGCTACAAAGTTTATAGGGCCGGGAACTGGTTTTGCGGTGGGTTGGCTCTACTGGCTGACTTGGGTAGTATCTGTCGGTTCGGAGTTTACAGCGTCTGGGCTGCTTATGCAAAGATGGTTTCCTGACGTTTCGGTTTGGATATGGAGCGCGCTGTTTGCTCTTTTATTATTTGGTTTAAATGCAACATCTGTACGTTTTTTCGGCGAAACAGAATTTTGGTTTTCAAGTATTAAAGTATTAACGATTATTGTATTTATTATTTTAGGCGCAGCAGCGATGTTTGGATTCATTCCCCTTAGCGGTCATGAAAAAGCGCCGATGCTTTCTCATTTTACAGGAGAGGGCGGTTTATTTCCAAATGGACTTATGCCTGTATTAATTACGATGGTTTCCGTAAGTTTTGCTTTTTCAGGAACAGAATTAATTGGTATTACGGCGGGAGAAACAGAAGATCCAGAAAAGAACATACCTCGAGCCATTAAAAATATCATTTGGCGTACATTCTTCTTCTTTATCGGCGCCATGTTTGTACTATCTGGGTTGATCTCATGGAAACAAGCAGGAGTGTTAGAAAGTCCTTTTGTGACGGTGTTTGATCAAATAGGTATTCCTTATGCAGCAGATATTATGAACTTGGTTATTTTAACAGCTTTACTATCAAACGCTAATGCAGGCTTATATGCATGCTCGAGAATGCTCTGGTCATTATCCGATCAAAAAATGGTTAGCAGCTGGTTAGGGAAAGTAACGTCTAAAGGAGTTCCATTTAATTCGTTGCTTATCAGCATGGGAGTGGCTTGTCTGTCCTTGCTGTCAAGCGTGGTTGCACCAACTACTGTTTACTTAGTATTAGTTTCTATTTCTGGATTTGCAGTGGTAGCCGTATGGATGGCTATTGCAGCTTCTCATTTTATGTTCAGAAGACGCTATATTAAAGAAGGAAATGATGTATCAAAGCTTGTTTACAAAGCTCCTTTATATCCTCTCGTTCCTATCTTAGCATTCGTTTTATGCTTTGCTGCTTGTGTAGGACTTGCTTTTGATAAGAGTCAGCGTATCGCATTATACTGCGGTATCCCGTTTGTCCTTTTTTGTTATCTGTTTTATTATTTAAAAAGTAAAAAAGAAAACGGAAAAGATGACAGTCAGCCTATAGCAAAATAAAAAGCAGAAGACCTAGGTCTTCTGCTTTTTTTTGCATACAAAAACACCCTATCCATCCGTACTGGTTAAGTGTCCCGCAACAAGCGAAATTGAATTGGATAGGGTGCGTATCTATATAGTAGAGAAAGAGGCGCCATTTGTCAAACTTATTTAGCGGCGCCTTATTTAAAAATAGAAAAAAGAAAAGTTTTCACTGTTTTTTCATTTTCACTATGTATAGTAAGGGATGTAAAGAAAAGATATTCGCAGCAGCACGTCATACAAATCCATAGAACGTAAAAGAAAGGAGGAAGTCAAATGGCTAAGCGGGATGCGTATTTTGATAACGTGAAATTTATCTTAATTGTACTGGTAGTGTTTGGCCATTTGTTAACTCCCTTCATTAATGATGAACAGTGGTTACGAACACTCTACATATTTATTTATACTTTTCATATGCCAGCGTTTATTTTAATAAGCGGATATTTTGCAAAGGGATACCGAAAGAAAGGATATATGTGGAAGATGGCGAAGAAAGTATTACTTCCTTATATTATCTTTCAACTTATCTATGCGGTATATGATTATAAACTGTATGATGAATCGTCATTTGAAGTTTCAGTATTTCAGCCAGCTTGGTCACTGTGGTTTTTACTAAGTTTATTTTGTTGGAATGCGATGCTGTTCATTTTTACAAAGATCAAATATCCTTTAGCCGTCGCGGCAGTTTTAGGAATTATGATTGGCTTATGCGAACCGCTAGAAACAACGTTAAGTCTTTCTAGAACATTTGTATTCTTCCCCTTCTTCTTAGCAGGGTTTTATATGAAAAAAGAACATTTTAAAAAGTTGACGTCTGTTTCTTGTAAGAAAATAGCTGGAGGCACATTGCTCATTATTGCTCTGTGGATCCAGTACGTAGCACCGGATTTTGAGAAGGAGTGGCTATTTGGTTCAAAATCTTATGCCTCCTTAGGTGTAAATCAAGTAGAGGGAATGATCATTCGTACACTATTTTATAGCATCAGCTTAGCAATGACGGTTTCCTTTTTAGCTTTGATCCCTACACAGACGATGTCTTTTACATCTCGAGGTGCTCAAACCTTTTATGTGTATTTGCTACATGGATTTCTGATTAAATATATTCGCTTATCTTCTTTTGGAGACTGGATAGAAAGTGTACAAGGATACAGCATTCTTTTGATTGGAGCTTGTGGAGTGGCGTGGCTGTTGTCGAGTAAATACGTATCTACGATTGCAAGGCCTTTAATTGAGCTTAAACCGTTACCAACGCGCAAAAGTTTAAGTTTAGGTAAGTAATGAGAAATGGAAAAGGAGTTTAATGATGTCTAAAAACAAAATAATTATGATTATCGCAGCCGTTGTCATTATTGCTGCAGTAGCTATTGGTGCCGTAGCAATGAATAAATCAAAGGTAGTTGCTACCGTTGGTGATGAAAAGATCACAAAAGATCAGCTGTATGATGCTCTTCTTGCTCAAGGAGGATCAAGCGTCCTTGATTCACTAATCGAACAAAAAGTCATTTCAAAAGAAGCAGCTAAACAAAATATTAAAGTAACCGATAAAGAAATTAATGCTGAATTAGAAAACCTTAAAAGTCAGTACGGTGGAGAAGATGCACTAAATCAAGCATTAGCATCTAGCGGTGTAAAATTGTCAGAGCTGAAAAAAGATTTAAAGACGAATATTGAAGCAAAAAAAATGGTCGAGTCGACTATTAATATTAAAGATAGTGAAATGAAATCGTACTTTAATCAAAATAAAGATTCACTAGCTACAGAAGCACAGGTAAAAGCTAGTCATATCTTAGTAGCAGACGAAAAAACAGCAAAAGAAGTAAAGGAAAAGCTTGATAAAGGAGAAGATTTTGCAAAGCTAGCAAAAGAATATTCAACGGATACAGCTTCTAAATCAGATGGCGGAAACCTTGGATACTTCAAAAAAGGCGATATGGTCGAAGCTTTTGCCAACAAAGCATTTTCAATGAAGGTAAATGAAGTAAGTGATCCTGTTAAAACAGAATACGGTTACCATATTATTAAAGTAACAGGCAAAAAAGAAGCGCAAAAAGCAACATATGAAAACAGCAAAGCAAAAATCAAGCAAACGCTGCTTGATCAAAAATACCAAACAGAGTATCCAACATGGTTACAAAAGCTAAAGAAAAAGTATGATATTACAAACAAACTTGATTCATAAATAATACCTTAACGAAATGAGGGGATGGATATGAAACAAACAGCGTCTTATAGCAAATTAGAAAAAATCGTCGAACAATTGAAGCACAGAGGTGTACGAGCTGAAATATGCCGGCGTGTTGTAAAGGTCACAGAAACTGTTAATGGATCAAATCCTTCATATTCAAATCAAATCGTTAGTCATTCATAAAAGTACAAAAGACGCGAACGGCTGAACAGCAGTTTGCTCTCGTTCTTAATACAGGTAGGGAAAATTAAAATGAAAAGAGATCAGTAGAGGCAGCTTGTTTCTGCTGATTCTTTTTGTATAATAAAGTAAACAAAAGGATGCAGGGAAATGTATCAAACGAAGGAAGGAGTTACGCAGAATGAACGTACTGCTAGCAGAAGATGATTTGCAGCTAGGTGAATTAGTTAGTTATATGCTGAAGAAAAAAGGAGGCTATAACGTCGAATGGGTGACGGAAGGGAATGATGCATATGACTATGCATCTGAAGCACATTATGATGTGTTAATTCTTGACTGGATGATGCCCAATGGAGACGGAATCGATGTATGTAAACGTCTAAGAAAAGAAGGATACGCCGGGGCCATTCTTATGTTAACAGCAAAAGATGCGGTTCAAGATCGTATACAAGGCTTAGATGCGGGAGCGGATGATTACGTTATTAAGCCATTTGAAATTGACGAGCTGCTTGCAAGGCTTCGCGCTTTGGCTCGTCGTAATTATGCACCAATTTTAGAAGAAGAAGTAGAGATTGCCAGCATGATATTAAAAAGAGCAAGTCAAACCGTGCAGTTTGACGAGGAGTTTATTCAATTAAGTCCTCGTGAATTTCAACTGCTAGATTTTTTAGTAAAAAACAAAGGACAAGTTCTTTCACGGGATATTATTTTAGACAGGGTATGGGGATATGAATCAGATGTTTCGATTAAAACGATTGATGCGACGGTTAAACTTTTGCGAAAAAAACTAGAGAAATTTAACAAACAAGATCTTATTCAAAGCATTCGCGGAGTAGGCTACAAAATTGAAAGCTAAACTTCTTACGAGGGCTAAACAGAAAGTAAAACAAAAAGTAAAGCAAGATTTATTCAGCCAGACGCAAAATCGTTTAACATTCCGATACAGCGCATTGCTAATGCTGTTTCTGCTTTTATTCGTATTTATTGTTTATGCATTGGTATATGTGGTTGTATCCAATAGTCAGCAGCAAAACTTAAATAGCATGTTAAAACAAGAGTCTCGAATTGTCCAAAGCATCTTAATTAAACAAGCGGTAAACAGTTCGAATCAACAGTCGAAAGAAGAGTATAAAAACATTGTCGTAGCCGGTGAAGACCAGTTTTTTTATTATGTCATCAGTCCTGAAGGGGACCTTATTATGGGCAACGAAGCGAGTGAGCGTCTTCGCTCTAACTTGTTAGATTTAATTGATGGATGGATCCCTATTGAAAACGAAGTGCGAAAAGAACGAATAAAAGCCCCGCGTCCTAGTTTTGAGCACATCGAAGGAGTAAAAGGGCAAAACGGAGAAGGCAAAATAGATATTGATTTAATGATGGCGGGGGAACCTATTTTTTATAAAGGCCAATTTTTAGGGATGCTTTATATTGGAAAAGACGTTTCGTTTCTTTATCAGCTGTTAAAGTGGCTCCTCATTATTATGCTGAGCCTTACGGTACTGTTTGTAGGAGTAGCCATTTATATCAGCCGCTTAATGTCAAAACGTGCCATGGTCCCAATTGAAACAGCTTTCCAAAAGCAAAAAGAATTTGTGGCGGATGCATCCCATGAGCTAAGGACACCGCTTAGCGTTATGCTTTCTTCTATCAACGCTTTAGAAATGCAGGAGGAAGTAACAGAAGATCCCTTCTCTAAAAAATTAATTAATAATATGAAAGCTGAAGTGAAGCGGATGACGAGTCTCGTCAGTGATTTACTTACGCTTGCACGCTCAGACTCTAATAAAGTAGAAAAAGCAATGATGCCATTTGATATTACAGATGCGGTACAAAAGGTAATGGAATCGGTTGAAACTCTAGCGATTTCTAAACATATTGATTTGCAGCTGGATACGCCTGAAAAATTAGTTGTAACTGGAGATCAAGAGCGTCTCACTCAGCTGATTTACATTTTGTTAGACAATGCGATTAAATATACGACTCCTCATGGAAGTGTAAACATTCAAGTGGTTCAGCACGGGAGTGAATGTACATTAAAAGTACGTGATACAGGGGTTGGAATTCATCCCGACGAAAAGGATCGAATCTTCGACCGCTTTTATCGTGCTGATAAATCCCGATCCCGTCAAATGGGAGGTCACGGGCTAGGCCTAGCAATCGCTAAATGGATCGTAGAAACACATAAAGGCAAAATTGATGTAGAAAGTGAACAAGAAAAAGGAAGTACATTTACAGTAAGGTTGCCAATGTCACAAAAAGTAAAAAAGAGTTAAAAGAGACTGTGACAAAATTAGTTGAAGGAAGATCCGAACGAGTTTGATTCTTGATGGAGAATCAAACTCGTTCGGATCTTTTTATGGTTAGAGTGGAGGTAGGTTTCATTTATCCAATTTGTTCGTCCGTTGATTTAGTTATGTCTCCATCTCTTTTCAGTTAGTGAAAGTGACCAAATGAAAAAGAAAAGTTTAGACAAAATGGCGAATGAAAAAATCGGATAATTCAGTTACATTAACTGACGTAATAATCAGTCTGTGTGTCAGGGTTCTTTACAATGATAAAGACTTTTTAAAGGAAACAGTGCATGATAGAACAATAGCAGACTACGTCGTTTAACAAAAAGATGAAGTAAGTAAAGGGGAGTTTGATAATATGTATGATTTAATTATTCGGGATGGTTCGGTCGTATTAGAAGACGAAATAGTAAAAGCGGACATAGGTATTAAAAAAGGAAAGATTGCAGAAATAGCGCAAGGTGTTAGCATACCAGCAAAAAAATACGTAGATGCTAAAGGCAAATATGTTCTGCCTGGAATGATTGATATTCATGTGCATTTTGATGAACCGAGCCGAGACCATTGGGAAGGGTTTGACTACGGTTCAGCATCTATGGCCGCAGGAGGCTGCACTACATATTTTGATATGCCTTTAAACGGCGTTCCTCCTACCGTAACAGAAGCAGCGCTGTGGGAAAAGAAAAAGCTGGCTGATCAAAAGTCAGTAGTAGATTACGGTCTATGGGGAGGGTTGGTTCCTGGTAATAAAGAAGAATTAGCCAAAATGGCTCATTCGGGTGTAATAGGTTTTAAAGCATTTATGTCAGAAGCAGGTTCTGAATTTGATTTCTCAGATGACCTCACATTATACGAAGGAATGAAAGAGATTGCAAAACTAAATAAAGTGCTTGCCCTGCATGCTGAAAGAAATGACTTAATACAAAAGCTTGAACAGGCTAAACAGAAGCAAAAGCAAACGGCTATTAAAGATTATTTAGAAACGCGACCGGTTGTAGCAGAAGTAAACGCAGTAAAGCAAGCGCTTGAGTACGGTGAAGAAACGGGATGTCCGCTTCACTTTGTACACATTAGCAGCTATGAAGCAGTGCAGCTTATTACGGAAGCAAAGAAGAATGGAATGAACGTTACGCTGGAAACTTGTCCGCATTATTTACTTTTTACAGAGGAAGACTTTGAAGAAATTGGCGTAACGGCTAAGTGTGCACCTCCTCTTCGCAGCAGGAGTCAAAAAGAAAAATTATGGGCATGTATTCAATCAGAAGAAGTAGATATGATTTCTTCGGATCATTCTCCTTGCCCGATTGAGTTAAAAACAGCTCATCAGAATGATTTATTTAAAGTTTGGGGTGGAATATCAGGCGGTCAGTACTCTTTGCAAGCAATGATTAGTGAAGGAGCGATCACTAGAGGGATTTCTCTTTCTCACATTTCAAAGCTTGTATCAACCAATCCAGCTAAACGATTCGGCTTATATCCCAAAAAAGGAAGCATTTTGCTAGGAGCCGATGCGGATTTGGTTATCGTTGATCTGGATCAAACTGAAAAAGTGACAAAAGAAGGAATGGTTTTCAAACATAAGCACAGTATATATGAAGGAACGGTATTTAATAGCGTTATTTTAACTACCATTAATAGAGGAACGATTGTATACACTAAAGAAGAAGGTGTGTTTCCTCTTCACAAAGGACAAATGGTAAATGGTGAATACGTAAAATTGTAGGCACAGTGAAAAAAGAGATGAAAAATAAACCTTTTATCTCTTTTTTTACATAAAAAAATGAGGATGACTTATATTAAAAGTATTACATAGGTGAAAAAAGAGTATCTACTATAACAAAAGAGACATTTTTAAAGAAGGTTTTATTATTTTAAAAAAGTATATTTTTGATTGAGGGAAGCATAATTTAAAAAGAATAAAGCTTCTTTTTAAATATAAAGAAAAATTTCCCAAAAAGAAAAATATTATCTGGTTGTATGAAAAGTAGATAATCAGATGCTTTGTAATCAAGGGTTTTGTATAAAAAAATTTTCAGAAAGATATTTTAAGAAAGGAAATCTTGATTTAAAGCTTTTTATAGGTGCAATTTTATAATGAAAAACCGTATATTATGCACTCATTGTAAAATTCTGATATTGACAGAATCATTTTATAAGAATAAAATTTTCTTGTTTCTATTTTTTTATATCATCATAATTTTTTGACAGTTTTGTCTATGGTGGTTTACGGTTGAAAGAGAGGTTAAGGAATATGTCGGTAGAGAGAGAAAAAGTGTATGAAACAGTTCCTCAAAAAGGATTCTTCGGACATCCTAAAGGTTTATTTACCTTGTTCTTTACAGAATTCTGGGAGCGTTTTTCATACTATGGAATGCGTGCGCTACTTGTATTGTACATGTACGATACAATTGCAAACGGTGGATTAGGAATGGAACAAGGAACCGCTTTAGCGATCTTTTCTATTTATGGTTCTCTTGTTTATATGTCTGGAATTATTGGCGGTTGGATTGCAGACCGCATTTTAGGTACGTCTAATACGGTGTTTTACGGCGGTATATTTATTATGCTGGGGCATTTAGTGCTTGCATTGCCAGCAGGTGTAACAGCGCTGTTTATTTCAATGTTCTTGATTATCATCGGAACAGGTTTATTAAAACCAAACGTTTCAAGCGTTGTGGGCGATATGTATAGCCCGACTGATAACCGTCGAGATGCTGGATTTAGTATCTTCTATATGGGTGTAAATGCAGGTGCATTTATCGCACCTCTAGTTGTTTCAACAGTAGGGGAAAAATATAATTACCACTTAGGTTTTGGAATCGCAGCAGTAGGAATGCTTTTAGGTCTAATTGTATTTATGGCTACACGAGGTAAAACCTTAGGTCGTGCAGGCAGACAAGTTCCAAACCCTTTAAAACCAGAAGAACGCAAAAAAGTATTTGGTACTATTGCACTTGCTGTAGTTGTACTTGCTATCTTTATTGTACTGACTTCTTTAGCAGGTATTTTAACAGTTGAAGGCGTTATTTTATTTGTAAGTATTTTAGCGATTGTTATTCCTATTATTTACTTTGTGGTTATGTATAAAAGTCCCAAGACAACAGCTGATGAGCGTTCACGCGTATTAGCTTATATCCCTCTTTTTGTTTCTGGAGTAATGTTCTGGGCAATTCAAGAGCAGGGGTCAACAATTTTAGCAACGTATGCAAAAGATCATACACAGCTAACGTATGGCGGCTTTAAAATTCCAGTTGGCTGGTTCCAATCGTTAAATCCGTTATTTATTATTATATTTGCTCCAGTTTTTGCAGCAATTTGGGTGAAATTAGGAAACAGACAGCCTTCTACACCAAAGAAATTTTCATTAGGACTATTATTTGCAGGGCTTTCTTTCCTTGTCATGGTTATCCCGGCTAGTATTCATGGAAACGAAACGTTAGCGAGCCCGCTATGGCTAGTATTAAGCTTCTTCTTAGTTGTAGTTGGAGAGCTTTGTTTATCACCAGTAGGGCTATCAACTACAACAAAACTAGCACCTGCAGCGTTTTCTGCTCAGACAATGAGTTTATGGTTCTTAACAAGCGCAGCGGCGCAGGCAATCAATGCTCAGCTTGTTCAATACTATGAAAACATTTCGCAAGTTGTTTATTTTGCTGCATTGGGCGGAGTGTCGGTCATTTTAGGTGTAATTGTACTAATGATTTCGCCAAAAATTCAGCGTTTAATGAAAGGTGTTCAATAAAAAAAACCGTCCTTAAGGGCGGTTTTTTTATGATTTATTTGAAAAAATATTCATGAAGGAGGCGTATGTCTGATCGTCCTCACCCTCATAGAACGCAAGATTTAAAAGTCTGTTAAGTTCGTTTGTTGATTTTTCAGTTTCTGCAATAATTTGATGCATATGAGCAATCTTAGACATGGATCCGTTGCCATAAGCATTTTTAATTTGATTTAATGTTAAATGAAGCGATAAGACCTCTCGGCGAAGAGCTTGTCTTAATTCAGAGGAAGCAGGGATAAAAAAGCGTTTATAAAAATAACTGGCTTCTTCAAACACCAATTCTCCATTCTCTAGCTCTTTAGCCGCAATTTCTTTAATCTCTTTATCGTCTAATCGACTGGCCGCTTCTTCGATAAGAAATCCAAAAATAATAGCTGTATCTGGTTTTAACATATAATAACCTCCATTATTATAAAAAAGAACTATGTAGTTTATATGTATAGATAGAAAGGAAAGAATATTCATAGTAATTCACTAATCAGCATAGACAAAAAAATAAAAAATATTCTTTTATAGGCAAACTAAAATTATTTCAAAATAAATTTTTTATAATTAAACATTTTTTCCATATTAAAGGATTATTTTGACTTTCCAAAAGAGATGAATAGAATAAAGAGGGTTCTTAGTACCTATATAAAAAGAAAATTGATAAAAGATATTAAATTCAGAAATTTCTACCTCTTTATAACTAAAAAATTGCTCTACTAAAATAGTTGACAGCAGAAATAGATAGGCATAAAATATACTATTGTCAAATGAATTAGCAAGCTATTCATAAAAAGTTAACGGACATTTGAATAATATGAGTAATATCCATATAAGGTATCAATTACTTAAATCTAACCAACTTGTATGCTTGTCATACAAGTCTACAGAAAGGAAGATAGTCGTATGCGCAACGTATTTTTTACAGATAATGAAACAATTGAAACGACTTTACGTGGGAAAGAAATTTTAGGAGCTCCAATGTTAAACAAAGGAGTAGCTTTTACAAAAGAAGAGCGTAAAACGTTAGGATTAGAAGGTTTGCTTCCTCCAATGACTTTAAGTTTAGATGAGCAGGCAAAACGTGCATATGAGCAATTTTTAGCTCAGGCAGATAACCTTGGTAAGAATGTGTATTTAAACGATTTACAGAACCGTAATGCTGTATTATTTTATCGTTTATTGCAAGATCACTTAAAAGAAATGCTTCCGGTTGTTTATACACCAACAGTTGGACAAGCAATCCAAGAATACAGCCACGAATATCGCCGTCCGGGTGGCGTATACTTGTCAATCGATAATGTAGAAGGCATTGAAGAAGCTCTTAAAAATATCGATGCAAATAGTGAAGACATTGATTTAATGGTTATTACAGATTCAGAAAGTATTTTAGGAATTGGTGACTGGGGCGTTGGTGGTATTAATATTGCTATCGGTAAATTAGCCGTGTACACAGCTGCAGCAGGAATCGATCCAAGCAGAGTACTTCCAGTTGTTCTTGATGTAGGAACAAACAATGAAAAATTATTAAATGATCCTTTATATATCGGAAACCGCCATGAACGTATCCGCGGTGAGCGCTATGATCATTTCGTAGATCAATTTATTTCAAAATCTCTTGAAATATTCCCTAATGCACTGTTACACTGGGAAGATTTCGGTAATGTAAATGCTCGTAATATTATTAACAAGTACGGAAAAGAAATTCTAACGTTTAATGATGATATTCAAGGCACAGGTGCCGTAACGCTTGCCGCTATTTTCTCAGCAGTTCAAGTGTCTAAAATGCCACTTCGTGACCACCGTGTTTTAATCTTTGGACCAGGTACAGCAGGTATCGGTATTGCAGATCAAGTACGTGATGCAATGGTATTAGACGGGATCACAGAAGATGAAGCATACAAAAACTTCTGGGCAGTCGATTTCCGAGGCCTTTTAACAGATGACATGGACGACTTATTAGGTTTCCAAACGCCTTATGCACGAAAAGCAGAAGAAGTGAAGGACTGGAACCGTGAAGAAGACAAAATTTCTCTTTTAGAAGTTGTCAGACAAGTTAAGCCAACAATCTTAATTGGTACGTCTGGTGTAGCAGGCGCATTCTCAGAAGAAATCGTAAAAGAAATGGCGAAGCATGTAGAACGCCCAGCTATTTTACCAATGTCAAATCCAACTCCGCTTGCGGAAGCTACTCCTGAAAACCTATTAAATTGGACAGAAGGAAAAGCACTTGTAGCGACTGGAAGTCCGTTTGAACCAGTTAACTACGACGGTGTGGAATATGAAATTGGTCAATCTAATAATGCTTTTGTTTTCCCTGGTCTTGGTCTTGGATCAATTGTGGTAAAAGCAGAAGTTATTACAGACAGCATGTTCGCAGCATGTGCACACGCTGTAGCTCAAATGGTAGACAGCAGCAAACCAGGAGCTTCATTACTACCACGCGTAGAAGAATTACGTGAAGTATCATATAACGTTGCTTTAGCGGTTGCTAACGCAGCAATTAAAGATGGCGTTGCAAAAGAAGTTCCAACAGATGTAAAAGCGGCAGTAAAAGCAGCAATGTGGGAACCAACATACAAAGAAATTAAAGCTTTAGAAACGGTAAATGCTTAATTTTTAGATAGAAAAAGCACAGCTTCTGAAAAAAGAAGCTGTGCTTTTTTTAGTTACAAAAAGAATTCTTAAGTTACATAACGTATATAGTTTTTTTAAACTTGTGTATGATTCTCTATATTAGAACCACAGGGGGTTATGAGATGAATACAGCACGTAAATTGGAAACGTTTACTCAAGATTCACAGCCTGAAAATAAGGGTTTTTGGAACCGAATTAACAATATTAAAGTAGGAGTTATTCCTCTACCGCTATACGTTTTACTTGCATTAATTGTATATGGCGCGGCCGTTTACAACGAACTTCCTCCAGATATGATTGGCGGATTTGCGATTATTATGGTAATGGGAATGCTACTTGGTGATTTAGGATTAAAAATTCCGATTTTAAAAGATATTGGCGGACCAGCTATTTTATCACTGCTTGTACCTTCCGTATTAGTTTTTTATAATGTTTTAAATCCCGCGTCTATGGAAGCGGTAACAACTTTGATGAAAACATCAAACTTTTTATACCTTTATATTTCTTGTTTAGTAGCCGGAAGTATTCTGGGCATGAACCGTAAAGTTTTAATTCAAGGCTTTACACGTATGTTCGTACCGCTTGTGTTAGGTACGCTAGCCGCTGTAGCTGCAGGCGTAGCCGTTGGGATGTTATTTGGTTACGGAGCAAAACATACATTTTTCTATATTGTTGTACCAATCATTGGAGGAGGAATTGGTGAAGGTATTTTACCGCTTTCACTTGCTTATTCTCAAATTTTAGGTAGTTCAGCAGAATCTTTTGTGTCGCAAATGATTCCAGCTGCTGTTATTGGAAACATCGTTGCTATCGTATGTGCTGGCTTAATGAAACGTCTAGGAGAGAAAAAGCCAGAATTAACAGGTAATGGAGTTCTTGTGAAGACAAAAGGCGGAGATGGCATCTCAGAAGATACAAATATCAAGAAACCAGTAGATTTTTCGTTAATGGGCGCAGGTCTTTTAATTGCATGTAGTTTCTTTATTTTTGGAGGCTTAGCACATAAGTTTTTAGGAATTCCAGGTCCAGTTTTAATGATCGTAGCGGCAACGCTAGTCAAATGTTTACAAGTAATGCCTGCTAAGATGGAGCAAGGTGCTTACCATATGTACAAATTCATTTCTACGAGCTTGACATGGCCGTTAATGGTAGGCCTAGGAATTTTGTATATTCCTCTTGAAGATGTAGTGAAAATTGTGACACCAGGTTATGTAGTCGTATGTGCAGCAGTTGTTATGGCTATGGTAGCAACCGGTTATTTTGTAGGTAAAATGATGAAAATGCATCCGGTGGATGCAGCAATTGTAACCGGCTGTCACAGCGGTTTAGGAGGTACGGGAGACGTAGCGATTTTATCAGCTTCCAACCGTATGTCACTTATGCCATTTGCTCAAGTAGCAACAAGACTTGGAGGCGCTTCCACTGTTATTTTAGCTACGCTTCTTATGAAACTTTTAGGAGTATAAAATCAAAACAAAAAAGCAGCTCGGTTCGTACGAGCTGCTTTTTTTGTCTTATGAAACACTAACAGGTTTTAAGATGAATTCTTCCACAACTTTTGCCACACCGTCGTTCATGTTTGTATCTGTTACGTGGTTGGCTTTTTCTTTAATATCTTCAGGAGCATTTCCCATTGCTACGCCAAGTCCAGCAAATTCAATCATGGCAAGATCATTATAACTGTCGCCAATAGCAATCACTTCATCGCGTGTAATGCCAAGCTGCTGAATTAATAAATGTAAGCTTGTCCCTTTTGTGACACCTTCTTCTGTGAATTCAAGGAAGTATGGTTTAGAGCGCATTACGCTTAGCTCTCCTTGAAGCTGCTTTTGAAGTTTCTTTTCAACGTGAACCAGCATTTCCGGTTCTGCAAGCATGAGTACTTTTACAACAGGTTCTGTAACGGCATCAGTAAAAGATGAAACAACACGGATCGGCAGACCTGTAATGTCACTTTCAATATCCGTAAATTTATTTTCTACTTCTGTTATAATTTCATCTCCAACGTACGTATGAATTAAAACTCCTTCTTCGCGGCTAATATCGTCGAGACGTGCAACAGTACGCGGAGATAAGGTGCTGCTAAATAGCTCTTCATTTGTTAAGCAATTAATAATTTTCGCCCCGTTAAACGATAAAATAAAGCTTCCGTACTTTTCTAATTCTAGTTCTTTGGCGATGTGAACCATTCCGTAAGTTGGTCGGCCAGAAGCAAGTACAACTTTTACTCCCGATTCTTGCGCCTTCATTAATGCTTCTTTTGTGCGCGGAGAAATAGTGTGATCATCGCATAATAGTGTATCATCCAAATCTAAAACAATCATTTTGTAAGGCATAATTTTAAATTCCCTTCTTCTACTAGACTCATATCTTCATATGGTACTATAAAAAAACGTTTGATTCAATTTAATGATTTTTTGAAAAAAAGAAGCATGCGTATACTTTGTTTGAACGCCTCGTAAGTAGATGAAACAAAGAACTTGAGACATAGCTAAAACAGCCCAATCAATAGCTAAAAGCAATTAAACACATGAAAGCTACGTTTACCATGACAACGAAAAAATACGAAGTAATAATCAATCATTTTGATTATTACTTCGTATTTTACTTCGACTAAAATTCTTTTATTTCAGCCTCTTGATTAGTAAGCTGCTAGAGTTTGATTCGTTTTCTGAGCATCTCCTTCACTGAAAGCTTCTTTTAAGAGCGTATAAGACCGCTTTTTTTGTTCAAAATCTTGAAGAGCAGTAAGAATAATAAATTCATCAATAGAAAATGCCTGTTTCAAAGCTTGGAGCTTTTGACGAACGGTTTCTTTTGTGCCGTATATGACGTTTGCTTCTTTTTCTTCAATTCGATAGCTTTCTTTAGACTGCTGACCAAATTCTTCCGCTTTTTCTTTGGAGCCTAATGTAGCGGATTTCCCATTTTGTAAGTATACTTTAAATATTTTTGTGCTGGATGCTAATGCTTTTGCTTCTTCTACGGTATCCGCTACGATGACGGAAAGGGCAACGACAAGCGAGCGTGCATGGGATGAAACGTGCTGATTATAGACGGAAATCGCTTCTTCTAGCACTTTTTGATCACCATTAATGAATTGAGCAAATACATAAGGAAGATTTAGAGATGCCGCTAGCTCTGCGCTTGAAGCACTTGCTCCCAGTAAAAACATATCTGCTGCTTTTTGGGGCCTTGGATAGGCTTTTAAACCGTAAAGAGGGTGATCTTCCGGCAGCGTATCGTTTAGGTATTGTTTAAGTTCTATCAGTTTGTCTGTTAAGGACTTAGTGGGCTGAGAGTTTTGTTGCAAGGCTTGAGTAGAATGAGGTAGTCCTCCTGGTGCTCTGCCGATTCCAAGATCGATGCGATTTGGAGATAATGAGGCTAAAACGTTAAAATTTTCTGCTACTTTATAAGGGCTGTAGTGTTGAAGCATAACACCGCCTGAGCCGATACGGATATGATGTGTTTTGGCGAGCAGGTGAGAAATTAACACTTCGGGTGATGATCCTACAACATGTTCAGAGTCATGATGCTCCGCTACCCAAAAACGGTGGTAGCCAAGTTCTTCTGCTAGCTGAGCTAATTGAATGGTATGCTGAAATGCATCTTCAGCACGCTCACCTTCATAACGCGGGCTTTGATCTAAAATACTTAATTTCACTGAAAACACTCCTTAAAGTTGATAAAAAAGGTAAGAATAATTGGAATTAATTTTAGCAAAGGATTTTCCAGATGAAAAGAGTTTTTTAAAAGAAAAATATTTTTTGAAAAATAAGTTGACTTTGCCATTTTGAGGCTATATAGTTGAATCATCAAATAGAAAAGCCGATAAAACAACTTGGATAAATAAGAATTGAG
The DNA here is from genome assembly GCF_045369295.1 of Priestia sp. 179-F W1.4 NHS. NCBI lineage: Bacteria > Bacillati > Bacillota > Bacilli > Caryophanales > Bacillaceae > Priestia > Priestia sp. 179-F W1.4 NHS. The sequence goes on from NZ_JBIQFF010000003.1 coordinate 246,771, forward strand.
TGAGTATGTTTCAAAGACACTTCACTTCATTCTCCGGTTTTATCAAAAAAACAGTTAAAGCTGATTGGTCTACCAAAGGCTCCTGAGGAAACTCTAGGAGCCTTTTTGCTGTAAAAAGGAGGGGGAAAAGGTGAGCGATGTATGTATTTTATATAACGGAAGCTCTCATAATTATCAACAAATAGCCTCAGTGAAAGATGAGCTAGAAGCTTGCTTAACCTCAAAAGGAGTGCACGCCGAAGCTATCTCGTATCATGATGTACACGCTTTGAAGCAGGAAGCGCAGAAAGAAGTAAAGGCATTTATTTCGAAAATGAACCAAGCTAAAAGCATTGTCGTTCTGTTATCGGGAGTACATGAAACATACGTAGAATCTTTTGAACGGCTAACAAAAATATTGCCAGAAGATTTATTGTATAAAAAAATACTTCTGCCAATTCTTATTGGTGAAAATGTGAATTCTTTACTAAAAGCTAAGTATGATTTAAAACTTTTAGCGTCTTTTTTAGGTAGACCTTACTGGCTCAGCAGTCTTTTTCTACTGCATGAATACGTCTCTTTTACAGGTATTAACAATGCGAATGCCAAAAGTCGTTTAAAGGAAGCGGTGGATGAGCTGATTTACAAAGGTAATCTACCCCTTCAAACATTTATAAAATGAGGTGAAGAAAATGAGTGAATTATTTCGATTAGCTACCGTAGAAGATGCTGAAGAACTGTTGGATTTAACGCTTCGAGCATATGAGCCGATTCGAAAGCTAGGAATTAAATTTCCTGCTGCGACGGCAACGATTCAACTTGTAAAAGAAAACATTCAAAACAGCCGCTGCTTCGTGCTGGAAAGTGATGAAAAAATCGTAGCTACGATTACAGCAAGAACGTATAAAGAAATAACGAACTGGCCTTTCTTATGGTGGTTTGCGGTAGATCCTTTGCTTAAAAAGAAAGGAGTAGGTTCTAAACTCTTAACGTGGGTTGAAGAAACGGTTATTCGAGATCAACTGGGGGCTCCTGCTGTTACATTAGCTACTTCTGATCGACACCCATGGCTGATTCCTATGTATGAAAGAAAAGGGTATGAACGCTTTTTTGAAGTCGATCAAGGAGAAGAAGGAAAAGGCGTATTCTTAAGGAAGATCTTACATCCCGAAAGATATGAGTTAGAAAAACACAAGGAGTTACAACAAGCTAATTAATCATTTAAAAGAAAAGAGGAGAAACCATGTCAGTGAAAATTTTATTATGGAATCGAAAAGGTTGTCATCATTGTGAAGAACTAAAAGCATATTTTCATGAAAAAGGCCATCAATATGAAAGTATCGATGTAGAAGGAAAAGATTATTTGCGAGATCTACTTGAAATTAAATACGGTATTCGTCATGTACCGGTCGTTGAAATTGGAGATAAGGGGCAGTTTAAAGGAGTTATTGAAAAAGATTATGAACAAATAGAAAAGTTGATTGAAGACTATTCACCAATCGTTAAATAGCTGCAACATCCATTTTATTAACTCGTTAAAACAATAAATTATTTTGAGACATAGTGAGGGACCAAACACATGAAAAAACTACAGCTGACAGCTATCTTTTTATCACTTCTTTTATTATTAGCCGCTTGCGGAACACCCAATAAAGAAACAGCAGCTAACGCAAGCAAAGACAAAGTGCAAAAAATTATTGTGGGAACGGGTACGCAATTTCCCAACATTTGCTTTCTTGACAATAAAGGAAATCTAACGGGGTATGACGTAGAGCTTGTTAAAGAAATAGACAAACGTCTTCCAAACTATAAGTTTGAATTCAAAACGATGGATTTTTCTAATTTACTTTTGAGCTTGGAATCCAACAAAATTGATTTAGTCGCCCATCAGATGGAAGTGAATGAAGAAAGAAAACAAAAGTTCCTGTTTAATAAAGAACCTTATAATATCTTTCCGCTACATGTAGTTGTAAATGAAAAAAATACGTCAATTAAATCAATTAAAGATTTGAGCGGTAAAAAGGTAATTGTAGGAGCAACGAGTAACTCTGCTAACTTAATCGATAAGTACAACAAAGAACATGGAAATAAAATTGATATCGTTTATTCAGGTCAAGGATCTGATGATACAAAAACGCAGCTAAAAACAGGACGTGCGGACGCTACAATTAGTACGCCGTTTGCAGTTGACTTTGTCAATAAGCAAGCGGACGCAGAGCAAAAAGTTGTGGGATCTGCTATTTCAAATTCAAAAGTATATTTTATGCTTCGAAAAAATGAAACAGGTTTACAAAAAGATGTTGATAAAGCGCTAAAAGAAATAAAAGAAGACGGAACATTGACAAAATTAAGCAAAAAATGGCTAGGAGAAGATTATACAAAAGCAGCTGGAAATAACTAAATCACTTACTGTGACCCAAGCCTTGAACTTGGGTCCTTTCGCTACCTGTAGAGGGAAACAAAGGAGAGAAAAAGATGGGAAAAGCATTTGATATAGAGCTGATTTTCACCTCTATTCCTCAATTATTATCTTATTTGCATATTACAATTTGGATTTTGGTTGCTTCACTTTTGATTGGCAGTACCTTGGGATTGTTTATTGCCCTGCCTCGTATTTATAAAGTACCGGTGTTAAGTCAATTAGCAGCAGTTTATATTTCTTTTATGAGGGGGACGCCTATTTTAATTCAATTATTTTTAGTTTTTTACGGGGTACCTGCCCTCTTACAATTGATTCATATTGACGTTTCTAGAATGGCTCCGCTCGTATTTGTGATTATCACATATTCACTGAGCACGGCGGCGTCTTTTTCTGAAATGATGCGCGGTGCCATTAATAGTGTAGATAAAGGGCAAACTGAAGCAGCGTATAGTGTAGGAATGACCGGAAAACAAACGTTCACTCGAATTGTGCTGCCGCAAGCTCTCGTTGTAGCATTTCCTAACTTTGGAAACCTTGTGATTGGTTCCTTAAAAGATACGTCTTTAGCCTTTACCATTGGTGTCATGGATATGATGGGAAGAGGAGATACCATTATCGCAGCAACGGCTCATGCAGTTGAAGTATATATTGCACTTGCCATTATTTATTATTTGGTAGCCATTATATTAGAGAAATTTTTTATGAAATCCGAACAGAAGCTGCAAAAACACAATCAGCCTGTTCATGTATAAAACGAGCTTACTAAAAGAGGTGTAAACATGATTATTGACGTACCGTTTATATGGACAGCATTTGTAGAAATTTTGAAGGCATTACCTTTAACACTCCTTATTACCATCGGTCCATTACTAGGCGGATTGCTTATTGGTATTGCTGTTGCGGCTGTGAGAATTAATTCAGTAAAAATAATAACGCCTATTGCCAACGTATACGTATCATTTTTTCGAGGAACGCCTGCCATTCTTCATATTATGGTTATTTACCTAGGGTTCCCGCTATTGATTAATAAACTATCAAGCTACTATGGATGGGGCTTCAATGCAAACAGCATTCCTATTGTCGTATTTGTATTAATCGCTTTGTCTTTTACAGCGGGGGCTTATATGTCAGAGATCATTCGCTCTGGTTTGTTAGCGGTAGAAAAAGGACAAATTGAGGCTGCGTATTCCATTGGAATGAATCGTTTTCAATCGATGAAACGAATTGTTTTCCCTCAGGCGTTTGCTTTATCTTTACCAAATTTATGCAATATCTTCATCGGCTTTTTGCATACGTCTTCTATCGCATTCATCGTCTCACAAAAAGAGTTAAACGGTGCAGCTAATATCGTAGCTTCAAATAATCTTAAGTTTTTAGAAGCCTATATTGCTGCTGCCCTTATTTATTGGATGCTGACGATGTTAATAGAAGGAATAACAGCGCTGCTTGAACGAAAATTAACGGTTTATAATCGAGGAGGGGTTGTATGATTACATTAACAAATATTAAAAAAACATTTGGTCAACATACAGTATTGGACGGTATTGATTTAATTGTTAAAAAAGGGGACGTTGTGACCATTTTAGGGCCGAGTGGCTCTGGAAAGACTACGTTTTTACGCTGCATTAATTTCTTAGAAAAAGCAGATGAAGGAGAAGTTTCGATCGATCAATTTACGGTTCAGTGCCAAAAGCCAAACCGCAAAGATATTTTAACTCTTCGACAAAAAACAACGATGGTTTTTCAGCAATACAATTTGTTTAAACACAAAACCGTTATTGAAAATATTATGGAGGGGCTAGTTATTGTTCAAAAGCTGCCAAAGGAAGAAGCAAAACAACGAAGTTTAGACGTCCTTGAAAAAGTTGGGCTTGCTGAAAAAGCAAATGCGTATCCAAGTCAGTTATCAGGAGGTCAACAGCAGCGAGTGGGTATCGCTAGAGCGCTTGCTTTAAATCCTGAAGTCATTTTATTTGATGAGCCAACGTCTGCTTTGGACCCTGAACTGGTGGGTGAAGTACTGTCTGTTATTCGTAAAATTGCTGAAGAAGGAATTACGATGATTATTGTTACGCACGAAATGAGTTTTGCCCGTGAAGTCTCTAATCACGTGGTGTTTATGGACGGAGGAAAGATTGTCGAACAAGGTCATCCTGAAGAAATATTTTTAAATCCAAAAGAAGATCGAACAAAGCAATTTTTCAAGCGTATTAACCCAACGCATTCGCCTTACTCTTATGTTTATGAAAAAACAATCTAATATTTTAATTTAAAACCCACTTGACTCATATGAATAATAAGTATATGATAAAATCATCAAATTAAACAAACCGACTAGATCACTAGAGGTTCTTTGCACAATGTCACGCATTGTGCAAAGAACCTTTTATTTTTTACTAGACTTAAGGGAAGAAGGGTGAACGTAGTGAATCGAGGAGCATTAAAAGCTAAAACAAGCAAAAAACTTATTATAAAAGGCCAGGTTGTACCTGGAAGGCAGCAAGGAAGACATTTGGGTTTTCCGACAGCTAATATAGATACTCAGCATGAGGAATTAAAAAATGGCGTGTATGGTGTCCTCGTTCATCTGCGGGGACTTGAACATATAGGAGTTATGAATGTAGGCGTTAAGCCGACATTTGGATCGGAACTATCTAAAACATTTGAGGTTCATATTTTGGATTTTAACGACGTTATTTATGGAGAGACAGTTCAATGCGACGTTATCTTTCGGGTGCGAGGTGAGAAAAAGTTCCCTTCCATTGAGTTTTTAAAACATCAAATTAAAGCCGATACACTACAAGTTAAGCAAAGATTTCAACATATGGGCTATGTATCTAGTGAACATACAGCTTCCAAGCTAGGGCAAGCGAGATATTTAAATCTGCCTGATCTACAGTTTTTTAATTGGTGCCACAGCCAATTCAGAGTCAATAAAGGGATTTACAATACAATTGATCAATGGTTTTATGACGAAGGAATTGAAAATATTCACCCTAGAAGAGTTCACGTTATCGCTTTTTTGCAATTTGCACAGGAAGGAAATGAAAGAAAGACAGAAAAAGAAGGAGTCCTTCGCTTTGGAGCAGGCGGTTTGACCAATCAACTACGAGAATTTATGAATGGATATGAAAAAGGAGAATGGTAATATGACAATAAAAAGACAATTAAAGCTAGGGGCTATTATTCATGGAGTGGGAGGAAACATGGGGGCATGGAGACACCCTGAAATTTTGTCAGATGCCAGCGTTAATTTCGGTTTTTACAAGCAGCAGGCTCAAAAAGCGGAAGAAGGAAAATTTGATTTAGTGTTCATTGCCGATGGGTTATATATTAATGAAAAATCGCTTCCGCATTTTTTGAATCGTTTTGAACCTCTCACTATTCTATCAGCACTTGCTTCTGTCACTTCTCATATTGGTTTAGTTGGCACTCTATCGACTTCGTATAGCGAGCCGTTTACGGTGGCTAGACAATTTGCTTCACTTGATCATATTAGCAGCGGCCGAGCGGGATGGAATGTTGTAACATCTCCATTGGAAGGATCTGCGCTTAACTATGGAAAAGAGCACCCCACTCATGATAAACGCTATAGAATAGCTGAAGAGTTTCTAGAAGTAACGAAGGGATTATGGGATTCTTGGGAAGATGATGCATTTATTCGAAATAAAGAAACCGGACAATTTTTTGAAGAGAAAAAGCTGCATCGCTTGCACCACAAAGGGGAATTTTTTTCTGTAGAAGGTCCGTTAAACATTGGCCGCTCAGCTCAGGGGCAGCCCGTAGTGTTTCAAGCAGGCTCCTCTGAAAGCGGAAAAGATTTAGCAGCGAAAACGGCTGACGCAGTGTTTACGGGACAAGGTAATTTAGAAGAGGCGAAAGCTTTTTACCAAGATGTAAAATCAAGAGCCGTAGCGCAAGGACGCAATGAAAACGAACTTTTAATTTTCCCGGGAATAGGTCCTATCATTGGCAGTACAACCGAAGAAGCCGAAAGAAAATATGAAGAACTTGCTCAATTGGTAACAATTGAACATGCGCTCAACTATTTAGGACGTTTTTTCGATCATTTTGATTTTTCACAGTTTCCATTAGATGAGGCGTTTCCTGATTTAGGGGATATCGGAAGTAATAGTTTCCGCAGTACAACTGATAAAATCAAAGAAAACGCTAAAAAACATAAGCGGACACTGCGAGAAGTGGCGCTGCGAATTGCTACACCTAAAACACAATTTATTGGGACGCCAGAGCATATCGCTAATTTGATGCAACAGTGGTTTGAAGAAAAAGGAGCTGACGGCTTTATTATTCATTCAAGCGTTCCGCATGGCTTAGATGACTTTGTTGAACACGTCGTACCGATACTGCAAGAAAGAGGCCTGTATCGTACAGAATACGAAGGGAGTACGTTAAGAAGTAACTTGCAATTGAATGTTCCTAAAAATCGTTACACACAGGTGAAAGTTAACTGAAGTGGATTAAAAGAGACTCGAAGGAGTCTCTTTTTTAATATTTTTAATATTAAAAATATGGTAAAATTATTTTTGTAGGTTATTCGTTTCAGTTCATAAGGCCTAAAGGGTTTTGAATACCCGGAAAGGAGTCAAATGGAAAAAAGACATAAAAGTAAGAAGAAGCGTATGATTATGTGGATATCTTTATCCGTTCTTTTAGTCGGGGGAGGAGCGACAGGATGGATATTGTACCAAAACGGAAAAATTCCTTTTTTATCACAGCAAAGTATAAAGGCAAGTGCCATTAAAGTGAATCAACAAAAAGTTGATAAGCTGGAAAGCAACGATCAGCAGGCAAAAGATTTTATAGCTGAACATCATGACGTACTAAATGATTTGACGGGGTGGAGTGCCATTGAGCACCCAGACTGGCCTGCCGTACAAGAAGAAGCGGCAGCCATTAAAAATACCATTGGCACGATTGAAGTAAAAGATTCTGTTTTAAAGAAAGACTTTCAGCATATGGAGAAGCTTGCTGGACAGCTAGAGCAGACGAAAGATCAAGCACTGTTAAAAGAACTTCATCGTTATTTTCATGACTTAGATGTTGTGATCAATGAAGACGATGGATCAAATACATATTTTAATGTTACCAGCTATGGTAAATCAGTTGTAAAGACTTCTAAATGAGCTATAGCAAAAAGCTTTATACATAAAAGTAGTTTTGTATAACAAACGTCTTCGCTTATTCATGCATATGCTACGGATAAGGAGGAGACAGGTTATATGAAAAAAATTTATTTAGATGCAGGTCACGGAGGGGCAGATCTAGGGGCTGACGCCAGCGGGTTATATGAAAAAGACGTAGTGTTAGCTGTGCAGCAGTACATCATCTCTTTTCTTTCTACTCAATATCAAGGATTTTCTCTTTGGACAACGCGTACAACCGATGTGTTTTTGTCATTAAATGAACGGGTCAACAAAGCCAATGTGTGGGGGGCTGATGTATACTTATCTATTCATATAAATTCAGGTGGCGAAACGGGATATGAAGATTTTATTTATAGCAAAAATATAAATAACCAAACCATTGTGTTACGAAACGATATTCACGATCATGTGAAATTTGTTCTCGCTAAATACAATCACTCTAACCGAGGCAGGAAATTAGCTAATTATAGTGTGTTAAGGCGTTCATATATGCCGTCTGTATTAACTGAAATTGGGTTTATTGATACAGAACACGATGCAAAGCTCTTAAAAAATCCTCAATTCCTAAAAGATATGGGGGTGGCATATGCAAAAGGGATTGCGCAGTTTTTAAACTTGGAGCCTAAATCTACAGATTCTGTGGGAGATCCTGACGAGGAAGGGTTTCTAAAGCCTACTTTTTTATATAAACCTTTATGGATAAAAACAACCGAGGATACGGAGACGTATAAGTATACCAATATGTCAGAGAGAACAGGTTATTTAAAAAAGAATACCCTCTTTCAAGTTGATAGTGAAACGCATGCAGCCTGGATAATTGATGGAGAACATTTTATTGAAAAAAAAGATACAATCATTGAAGGAGAAACTATCACAACTGCGGAATTAACAAAAGAGAATATGGAAACATTAAAAGTGTTTGTGACGAAAGAAAAGTTAGAAACAGCGGTAACCTTTTCTGAAGAAGGAGCTGCGGTAGCCATCTTTACACTTCACGATAAAAAAATATTGAATGTAAAAGCATTTTTAGATAGAGAAAAATGGTGGTACAAAGCTGAACGGATAAAAACATCGTGAAGAAACCTGCTTGTTTTTTTGAAGCTTTCACCCTAGTAATTTTACTTATTTTTGATAGAATATAAAGAGCTGAATCGTAAAGATGCATAAAGGTGTGATGGAAATGGAAGAGCAACAAGAAGCGATTGATTTAACAAAAGTATATGTATATGAGGAGTTTCCGGATAAAGTTGCAGGCAGATGCGATAACTGTGGACATGTGAAATTTAAAAGCTTAGTAAAAGACTTTATTTTTATCCGTACATGCGCAAAGTGCGGCATGAAAAAAAGTATTTAAATCCCTACTTCTTTATAAAAAACGCTCTTTTCTAAAATGAAAAGAGCGTTTTTTCTCTATTTAACGTATAAATGATCGCTAAGCTGCTCTGAAATAGTTTCTACATCTTCTTGCACATGTTTTTGTTTTTTCATCATTTCTAACAGGATTTGTTCAAGGTTCTGTGAATGATTTTGCTTATCTTTTGGTTTATGTAAATACTTTGCGATTTGATGCATATTATTGCTTAGCCGGCTTAGCTCAGACTCAATTTTTCGCAGTTTAACTAATAGTTCCACACCTGCTTCTTTGCCGATTAAAGGCGGCTTAACTTTTCCGTCCATAATAAATTTTCGAATGAGAGACGTTCGTTTTAAATTATAGTGTTCAATAAGTTCCTCTAATTTTTCTTTTTCTTCTTCATTCAACTTAATTGCTGGAATGCTGTGTCCTCTCATAAGGTATCTCCTTTCAAGAGCAGTTCTTGCTGCGTTCAATCATATGTAAACATTCTCTTGTCTTTAATAATAGCAACCTTTTCCATGGTTAACTATGGTGAAAAGTTACTAAAATGTCGAACGTACAGTCTGTTAAAAAACTGGTAAATTAAGAAATTTGGTTTAGTAATAGTTGAATTATAGAAGTAATGTCATTATCTACAATATTGCTGCTTTATTAAAAAGGCAGCCAAAGGGATGAATATACCGCCTTTGTACTCACCATTTTTGAAAGCGCAGTTTTAAAGAAGAGGGATGGTTTTTATCGTTTTTTCCTCCTACCACATCTTTCCTCCTAGTAACTCTGTCGAATCTTCTAGACTATTGTCTCAAGGGAATAGAAAGAAAGAAGACGAAATGGTTGAGAACGAGGTAAAGTCATATTATGTCTTTATTTACCTCATTTACATACTTTACGGGGGAGGAATACGTTTGAAACTAAAAAAACGATTAAAACTAAACAAGATGGGGGCAGCCATGCTTGCGGCTGGGGTTATATGTACAGGTTATACGCCTATTCATATGCTACAAGCGCCTCTAGTCGCTCAGGCTGCAGAGAATCAGTCGGACTCTTTGGAGCTAGCATTTGCACAAGCATCTAAAGAATTTGGTGTGCCAGCTTCGCTTTTAAAAGCAATTTCCTACAACAAGTCGCGCTGGGAAAGTCATAATGGGAAACCTAGCGCAGCCGGGGGATACGGCCTCATGCATTTAACAGACATCCCTTTTTTAGAAGATGGAAAAGGAAACGGAACTGCGTCTTCACAACCAGCATATGACAAACAGCAAACGCTCTCCTTAGCTGCTAAGCTGCTTAAGTCAGATAAAGAAAGATTAAAAAATGACCCTGTGCAAAATATTCGTGGTGGCGCTGCTGTACTAGCTTTTATTGCAAAAGACAAAAATGGAAACGTACCGTCTACTGATCAGAAATGGTACAACGCAGTCGCCGCTTACAGTTCTTCTCAAGATAAAGAAAACGCTCAAGTATTTGCCGATGATGTATATGAAACGCTGGAAAAAGGGGCAGAGCGTACAACATCAGATGGACAGCATCTTAAAATTTCTCCTCAACATATAGATATGTCGATTCCTCGTGCTGAAAATTCCAATACGAATAAAGCGGATTGTCCGGGATCTTTAAAATGTGAATACATTCCTGCTTTTTACGGGAAATTCAGCGAAAGTCCTTCAGATTACGGAAACTATGATATTGCAAATCGTCAAAAATCAGATGTTCGCTATATTGTTATTCACGATACAGAAGTAAGTTATGACGGAACCATTGATTTGTTTGCTAACCCTAACAGAGCAGCTGCAAACTATGTCATACGTTCAAGTGATGGCCACATTGCACAGATGATTGATAACAAAGATGTAGCATGGCATGCAGGAAACTGGTATTTTAATACGCACAGTATTGGAATCGAACATGAAGGGTTCGCCCTTGAAGGATCCACGTGGTTTACAGAAGAAATGTACCGTTCTTCAGCAAGACTCGTACGCCACCTTGCCAAAGAATATCATATTCCATTAGACCGAGCTCATATTATCGGTCATGACGAGGTACCGGGTTTGTCTCCTAAGGCTCAATCAGGTATGCATTCGGATCCCGGGCCGTTTTGGGATTGGGGGCACTATATGGATTTAGTAGGAAGCCCAGTCGAGCGCCAGCATACAAGCAAACTAGCCGTTACAATTAATCCCGTCTTTGAAAACAATCAGCCAGAGGTATCAGATGCACCAAAGCAGCCGGCCAACTTTGTGTATTTGCATCAAGCTCCTAGCAATGATTCACCGCTACTGAATGAGCCTGCAGCTTCAGGGCCAGGAACGAAACAAACGTTAGACTGGGGAAGCAAAGCTGTAACGGGCCAAACGTACGCAGTGGCTGAGACAAAAGGAGAATGGACAGCGATTTGGTACGGAGGACAAAAAGCGTGGTTTTATAATCCACATATTCAAAATACGAGTAAAGGTACGGGCATATTATTAACGCCAAAAGCAGGAAAAGAAAGCATTCAAGTGTACGGAGGAGCTTTCCCGGAAGCTTCAGCCTATCCTTCTGATATCCCGGTTAAAGACATGGTTCCACTTCAGTATACAATCTCTCCGGATCAGGTGTACGTAGGGGTAGAAAAAGTAAAGAGTGACTATTACTATGCACCCACTTTTACAACAAATCCAAACGATCACAAAATGATTGTGGGAAAAGATGAATATTATCAAATTTATTTTAATCACCGCTATGCGTTTGTGAAAGCTTCGGATGTAGAGATTAAAAAACAATAGAATAGAGTGTTAAAAGAAAGGAAGAGACAGGGTGTATAAAGGGTTTGTCTCTTCCTTTCTTTTTTAAAACCACAAAAATTCAGAATGTTATTGATGATTTTTCCTTATAATGGTTTTTTAGCTTATTATCTTTTAAAAAAAGGAAGGAATGTCCTGTGATTATAATTAAGCCTTTAAGTCAGTGTTCTTTTTCTGATGCGCTAGAAGCATTTAATAAGGGTTTTGAAGATTATTACATTCCGGTTGAGATGTCACTAGATCAATTCATTTGTAGGTTTGGTGTGGATCGTTTATCTGTCGAGCATTCTTTTGTCGCTTTTTATAATGACACACCGGCTGGAATTATGTTAAATGGAATAAAAAAGGTCAAGGGAAAAAAACATGCTTGGAATGGAGGTACAAGCGTAGTCTTACCTTACCGGAAAATGGGAATTGGAGAAGCCTTACTAAAAGCTACACTTGAGAGATACGAGCAGCAAGGAGTAGTGGAAGCCAGTCTGGAAGCATTTACAGTCAATAAAAAAGCCATTCACCTTTATGAGAAATATGGATATGAAATTGTAGATACGCTTTTCTTTCTAAAGCATAGAGGTAGTTTTCCCGCTTCTTTACTTAAAAAGAAGAATCAGCTTGCGTATTCGTTAAAGCGAAGGCTTGCAAAAGATATTCAGAACCTACCCTTTTATACATACGACGTTCCGTGGAAAAATCAATTTGACTGTATTTGTGATGGAGAATCGTTTATTGCGTTGAATGAAAGAAACGAAGAAGTTGGCTATCTATTATTTCAAAAGAATTTTTCTTCCATAGGGATCGTGAATTCCGTTACTTTTTATCAAGGAAGCGTTAAGGAACATATCTCAAATTCAGAGGACGTTCTGGACTTTTTATTAGCAACCATTTTTAATATGTATGGACCAATTGCTTACAATACACATAATGTACCTGAAAAAGGAAATAGCTTACTCGTGAAAATGTTAAAATCATTTGGTTTTCAAGATTTATATACAGATGAAGGAATCAAACTTGAGCAGGTGTTTATGAAAAAACAACTTTAAAAAGCGGCCATGGGCCGCTTTTACTGCATTTCCGTAATTGGATGTGCATCATAAAATTCCTCGATTTTTTCTTGCTGCCCTTCGTATTTTGCTTTCCATGCTTGAGTCCCGTCCTTATAATTGCGCAGATCTGTTCCGTAGAAGTCGGTTAACTCTTTTCGAGTAATCGTGATTGTCTGAGGAACAGTCGTATTAATAGTAAAGTGAACGCTGTCAGCATTTTGTACGGCAGAAAGTAAAATGGTTGCGTTATGTAAAAGTGTACGTTTAGTTTTAACAGACGTCCAGCTTTTTTCAAACGCATGCTGATTATCTGTTGCAGCGTAGTTAATTGCTAAGTAGTAAGGTTTTTGCGCATTTTGAAAAGTTATACCTTTTAAATAAACGTGTCCTGGAAGTTTATTTGTTATTTCTTCTATTGAAGTATCACGTTCTAAAGAAGAAGTATGATGAATAGAAGAAGCAGAGACTCTTTCAGCAGACAGATTATTATGAGGTGCATAGGCACACCCTGATAGGCAAGTGAGCACTATACAAAGCGTAAGAGAAGCATCTATTTTTTTCATAATGGTAACTCCTTTTGTTTATATCTACTTGTAAAGACGAAAGACCTACACTTTTTGTTTCATACAAAATATAAGTTTATTCATTAAAAAGACAGATAATCCAAAATAATAGAAGTTAATAACCCTAATGAAGCAATAAAACCAATAACAGGACCACCTTCTTCAAAAGCTTCCGGCAACATCGTAGAAGCAACCATGGCCACAATTCCACCACCGGCAAATGAGGCAATAAAGCCCATCATGTTTGGGGTAGCGTCTTGAAGAAATAGATATCCAATCCAAGAGCAAAGAGCTGATATAAACAAGACCGAAAGCCATAATGAAAAAATTTTCTTTCGCTTATATTGGCTTTTTAGTAGTCCGCTTGTCCCGGAGATTCCTTCCGGTATATTGCTGATAAAAATAGAAACAACAAGCAGCCAGCTAACGTGGTGCTGTTCAATCAAACTTGCGCCAATCATCAGTGATTCAGGTATAGCATCCATAATGGTACCAATAAAAATGGCTAGTCCTGAGCTAGCTGGGACAAGGTGGTTTGAACGTTTTCTTTTGTGAGCACCTTTTTTAGCTAAAGACATATCAAGAAGAGTAAAAAGTGCTGCGCCTGTTAAGAAGCCTAAAGAAGAAGCAATAATTCCCGCTTCTTTTACCGAATCTTGAATGAGCTCGTAAGCAGCAGCTCCTAACAAAACGCCCGTGCCAAAAGCCATAATATAAGCAGTCAACTGTTTTTTTAAAGGTACAAAAATAGCTATAATAGCTCCAATTAATACAGCTGAGCCTGAGACACCACCCCACATAAGGGCATCTATCACATGAGATCCCTACTTTCTTGCGTACTTATTTGTAGTGTAACCATCTATGTGATTATTATGAAACAAGATAAAAGAACTAAAAAAATGGAAAAGAATCACTGATTTAGACCTTAAATAAAATAAGTCTTCTGTATAATTGACAAAATTTTCTGATTATGTCCGTTGAAAGTGAAAAAAACTTGTGATAGTCTGATCAAAAGATATAAAAATGGAAAAAAATTCTTTCATCTGTAGAAGGTCAAAAAACTTAATGAGGTCACTTTTAAACGAAAGAAGGAAGACGAGATGAATCCAAAAGCAGTGAAAAGAGAAAATCGTTATGCTAACTTAATTCCTATGCAAGAAATTAAATCCGTTGAACAGCAGCTTTACCCATTTGATATTTATAACAGTCTGCGTCAAGAAGCACCTATTCGTTACGATGAAAGCCGAAACTGCTGGGATGTATTTGATTATGAAACAGTAAAGTATATTTTAAAAAACCCGTCGCTTTTTTCATCCAAACGAGCAATGGAAGAACGCCAAGAAAGTATCTTAATGATGGATCCTCCAAAACACACAAAATTACGAAACTTAGTGAATAAAGCTTTTACACCAAGAGCTATTCAGCACTTGGAGGGTCATATTGAAGAGATTGCAGATTATTTATTAGATGAAGTAAGCAGCAAAAAAAAGTTTGATATAGTAGAAGATTTTGCTGGACCACTGCCGATTATTGTAATAGCAGAGCTGCTAGGAGTACCTATACAAGATCGAGCACTGTTTAAAAAGTACTCCGATGACTTAGTGAGCGGTGCTGAAAATAATTCAGACGAAGCTTTTGCGAAAATGATGCAAAAGCGTAATGAAGGGGTGCTTTTTTTACAAGGGTATTTTAAAGAAATTATCGCTGAGCGTCAGAGAAAGAAACAAGAAGATCTGATTTCGCTGCTTTTAGAAGCAGAAATTGACGGCGAACATTTAACAGAAGAGGAAGTACTAGGGTTTTGTATTCTATTGCTAGTAGCAGGCAATGAAACAACAACAAACTTAATTACGAACGGAGTCCGGTATATGACAGAAGACATAGACATACAGAATGAAGTTCGTCAAGACATATCCCTAGTTCCGAATCTCGTGGAAGAAACGCTCCGCTATTATCCTCCTATTCAAGCGATTGGACGCATAGCCGCTGAAGATGTAGAACTTGGAGAGTGTAAAATTAAAAAAGGGCAGCAGGTAATTAGCTGGGCAGCAAGTGCAAATAGAGATTCAGCTAAGTTTGAACGGTCTAACACTTTTGTCGTGCGTCGTAAAACGAATCCTCACGTAAGCTTTGGTTTTGGTATCCATTTTTGCTTAGGAGCACCGTTAGCAAGAATGGAAGGGAAAATTGCCTTTGCTAAATTACTAGAAAAAGGGGAATTTTCCAAAGTTGAGAATCAGTCTTTAAAGCCAATAGATAGCCCTTTTGTTTTTGGGGTAAAAAAATATGAAATTACTTTTGATAACGCCTGAAAAGCGAGCGCAAATGATGCGCTTGCTTTTTAGCGTTCAGTCTTCCATTTTTGGTCCTCTGAAGGAGACGTATAGGTGTCCATTGAAGAGATAAGCTGTTCGGGAGTATCAGAAATATTGATGAGACGAATAGCAGAATCCGTAGAAAATCCTTCATCTACTGCATGCTGAACCATTTGCATAAGCGGGTTGTAGTAGCCGTTTACATTTAATAACCCCACTGGTTTTTTATGTATGCCAATTTGAGCCCAGCAAAGAGCTTCAAACAGCTCTTCAAATGTCCCGAAACCTCCAGGAAGGGCAATATAAGCATCTGCTAACTCGTGCATAGTTGCTTTTCGCTCGTGCATGCTCTCTACTTCGATGAGTTCTGTCAGCGCGGTATGAACAATTTCACCGCTAAACAAACCGCGGGGCATAATACCAATGACTTCGCCCCCGTGTTCAAGCATTTCATTTGCGACTTCTCCCATCAGGCCCATTCGTGAGCCTCCGTAAATCAGCCGGTAGTTTTCTTGGGCCATGTAGCGTCCTAGCGAGACGGCGGCCTCTTTATATTCTGTTTTTATTCCTGCGCTTGATCCTGCAAACACACAAATTGATTTCAATTTCTTCACTCCTTTGTTTCTTCTCTATATAAGTCTTTTCTGTTTATGAACAACAAAATCCTTCTTAATAATTTATGAATTTTCACAATGTCATCGCTTGATTATTCTAAAAACTTTGCTTATAATCAAAGCGAAACATCTGTTTGAAAGCGTTATCTATTTCTTTTCTTTTGATGAAAAAGAGAGTACGCATAGATCTACTTGTAAGATAAGTAGATAATATGAACTTATGGGAAATTGAACCGTTTTAAACGCTTCATTAGTAAGTATACGTACTTGCAGGATTAGGACAAGGGGGATATGGGGATATGATGAATAATTTAATACGCACATTAATGGTACAAACACCGACTGTACCAGGAAACTTAGGAAGAGTAGCAACAGCCATTGGAAATGTAGGAGGAGACATTGGCGAGGTTGAAACCGTTAAAGTAGGACATAACTACACGATGAGAAGTATTACGGTTCAAGTAGAAAGTGAAGACCAGCTTGAGGAATTGCTTGAAGCGGTTCGCAGTTTAGAAGGCATTACTTTACATACAGTATCAGATGAAGTTCTTCATGCACATGAAGGCGGTAAAATTCAAATGAAAAGCAAAATGAAAATTGAGTCGATCGCTGACTTAAGAAGAGTATATACACCAGGTGTAGCAAACGTTTGCCGTGCTATTCAAGAACAGCCCGACAAAGCTAAAATTTATACGAGCATTGGAAACACGGTTGCGATTGTAACGGATGGTACCGCTATACTAGGACTAGGGAATATTGGTCCAGTTGCAGGAATGCCTGTTATGGAAGGAAAAGCTGCGTTATTTGATCAGCTTGCCAGTATAAACGCTATCCCTATTTTGTTGAATGTAAATGAGCCGGAAGAAATCATTCAAACGGTTAAAAATATTTCACCAGGATTTGGCGGTATTTTACTAGAAGATATAGGGTCGCCTCACTGCTTTGAAATTGAAGAACGTTTAAAAGAAGAGCTAGATATTCCAGTTATGCATGATGATCAACACGGAACAGCAGTTGTGACGCTAGCAGCAGCTATCTCAGCTTGTCGCAGCACAGGTGTGAATTTGAAAGAAGCAAAAGTAGGGCAGATTGGTTTAGGAGCTGCTGGTATCGCTACTTGCAGAATGTTCATGGCTTACGGTGTCAAACAAGTGATAGGAGCTGATAAGTCTCCTGAAGCGAATGAGCGCTTGGTCAGCTACGGTGGAAAAGTAGCGGATTCATTAGAAGAGCTTATGGAGAACTGTGATATTGTTATTGCGACAACAGGTGTACCTGGCTTAATACAGAAAGAATGGATTCGAAAAGGGCAAATCATTTTAGCACTTTCTAATCCAAAACCAGAAATTGAACCTGAAGATGCTCTTGAAGCAGGAGCTATTTATGCTACTGACGGAAGGTCAGTGAATAATGTGCTTGGCTTCCCAGGTATTTTCAGAGGAGTATTAAATGCGGGAGTGCGTGATATTACGCATACGATGCTTGTAGCTGCAGCTGAAGCCATTGCAAATTCAACGCGTCCAGGCGATTTAGTTCCTCACCCTCTTAATCTAGCTGTACACGAAGCAGTATCTGAAGCAGTTGAAAGAGCGGCTGTTGCACACGGAGAGAAAGACGGCGTTTATCGATAACAAACAAGGCTGCCTCGAAATAGGCAGCCTTGTTTGTTTTTTATCAAAAAATAATAAGAAAATAGTAAACGATGAAACTTTTTTCCTTTTTTAACGTAATATAGTAATAGAAATAGTAAAAAAGGTAGAGAAAGGAGTTTTTATGGAGTTTGAACATTTAAAGGGCAAATTGCCCCTCGAGGCTAAAAAAGCGATGCGCTGGCAATCCATTTTTACACATAGCCTGTGGCTTCTGGCAACAGCGGGTTATTTTCTACTCGTTCATTTTTTTGATTGGTGGTCAATTATTGGATGGATATCAGCTGGACTATTAGTCGTGAGCTTTATCATATATACAATTATAGCTCCAAATGTATATATGAATGTATATTCATATGAAGTAACAGATACTCAAATTGATGTGCAAAGAGGGCTCTTCATCTGGTATCATACGAAAATTCCCCTTGTGAAAGTACAGCACGTTGAAACGTTGACAGGGCCGATTTTTCGAAAATTTGACTTGGCATCTGTTAAAATCATCACAGCAGCTGGAAGCGTCGAAATTCCTGCACTCGTACAAAGAGATGCTGAAGCACTGCGAGAGTATATTGCTAGACTAGCAGAGGTAGATGATGAAGATGAGTAAGCGGCTGCATCCGCTATATATTGCAATAGCATTTATTGAACATATAAAAAATAATATCCTGCCTTTTGTGTTTGTATTTATCGTCAATCGGCACCTGTTGTTTACATATTGGTGGGCAACGCTATTAGCGGGAGGCGTAGTCGCTTTATTTGCTTTTTTTACCTGGAGGGAATTTCGTTATGAAGTAACGGAAACGGAAGTGCGTCTGTATAAAGGGATTTTTAAAAAAGAAAAACGATTTATTCAACGAAATCGCATTCAATCGATTCAGTTAGATCAGCCGTTTGTCTTTAGAATTCTTCGCTTAGCTCGGCTTCGTATTGACACGGCCAGCAGCGGTACGGATGCTGAAATTGATTTATCTGGTATTTCACTAAAAGAAGCGCACCATCTTAAAGATACGTTAAAGCTGTCAGGGAGTCAGCCGGAAATAACAGAAAAAAGTCCTGAACGTATGATGAAAGTGTCGGTGAAACAGCTGGCGTTAGCTGCTGCGTTTTCCGGGAATTTTGGCTATATATTTGCTGCTCTTGGTTTTCTCTATCAGTATATTGATACGTATATCAACCGCTGGGTGAAGACAGCTTACGAAGAAGTGATTCATCAATCGATGCTTGGTTTATTTGTATTAGTGGCTGCAATTGTGGTGCTTGCTTATTTGTTGTCTATCGTTTTATATGTGATACGATTTGGCGGTTTTACAGTGGAACGCTACGATCATTATCTACATATTAAATACGGACTATTAAATAAGAAATCCCTTACGATTCCTTTTCATAAAATACAGGCTGTTACGATAGAGGAAGGGTTGGTTCGACGCTTATTTGGATGGTCTTCCGTTTCGTTAAATGTCGTAACCTCTGATTTAAAAGAAAAGGTCTATTTACACCCGTTTATCCAGCAAAAAGAGATTTCAGCGTTAATGAACGTATATGTCCCGCACTACGAATATATAAAGTGTCCAAGAAATACAGCTATTCAATATGCATGGTACCCATTACTATTACCGCTCTTGTTATTTGCGGCGGCAGGGATTGGCATCAGCTTTTGGAAATCAATGTTCGTGTGGGTTATTGCTGTGCTATGCCTTGCATATGTACTTATTCACTGGTTGGGCTATCGCCAAGGCGGCTTAATGATGAACGAGGTATTTGTCGCTATTCGCTCACAGTTTTTAACACGAAAAACAACGATTATTAGAAGGAAGAAAGTGGAGCAAATTGAGGTGTTTGCAGGCACCTTTTTATGGAAAAAAGGATACAGGAAAATAAAAATTTCAACTATGGGTACAAGCGGCAGCTATAAATCGGGATATTTTCCATTTGAAATTTGGCATCCTATCTTTCTGCAAGCTACTTCTTCTAAAAAGGCATGAAGAACATCATTGTTCTTCATGCCTTTTGACGTTATCTATTCATTAACTTTTTTCCTTGCTCGTAATAGCTATTCATCACGTCAATGGGCACCATACTGCCTCCAGTTGACCATACAAGGTGAGTAGCTTTTGACATATCGTTTTCTAGTGCTTGCGCTTGTATATAGGAAGACCCGCTTTCCATCAGGTGAAGAGGCCCTTGTAAACCAGCCGCTGCTGAAGGTTCTATATACATATTTTCACGATTGGCTAGCTCATAAATAAATCGGAAAAGCTGATCATCTTCTACAGTATAAATTCCGCTAATAAGCGATTTTATCGTTTCGCCTACAAAGCTAGATGGCCTTCCTACAGCTAGTCCATCGGCAGCTGTTATGTTATCAAGTCCAATATCGGTAACGGAAATGCCATCATGCAGCTCGGTCATTAATCCAAGCAGCATGCAAGGAGAGTGAGTAGGTTCAGCAAAAAAGCAGTGAACATGATCACCGTATATTGCTTTTAATCCAAACGTAATACCGCCAGGACCTCCGCCTACTCCGCAAGGTAAATAGACAAATAAAGGATGTTCAGCGTCTACTTGAATTTGCAGCTCGGCTAGCTGCTTTTCCAAGCGTAAGGCAGCGACGGAATAACCAAGAAATAAATCTCTAGACTGCTCATCGTCAATAAAATGACAGGCGGGGTCTGCTTCGGCTTGCTTTCGTCCTTCCTCCACGGCTTTTCCGTAGTCAGACTGATATTCAATAACGGTTACGCCTTTTGAACGAAGCAAATCTTTTTTCCATTTCTTCGCATCGGCTGACATATGGACGGTGACGTTAAAGCCGAGAGCGGCGCTTATAATACCAATGCTTAAACCTAAATTACCGGTAGATCCTACTGCAATAGAATAAGAAGAAAATAACTTTCTACATCGTTCTTCAGCTAGAAGAGCGTAGCTGTCTTCTTCGGTAAGCAGCCCTTCTTTGATAGCAAGACTTTCAGCAAATTTTAATACTTCATAAATGCCGCCTCTTGCTTTAATAGAACCTGATATGGGAAGATCGTGATCGCATTTCATCAATAATTTTCCTTGCAGCTCGTTATTCATTTGTTGATTTAAATAGTCTTTCATGTATGCAATTTCTTGAAGAGGTGATTCAATGATTCCTTTTGATGCTTTTAGCTCCTGAAAAGCGATTTGAAGAAAAGAAGAAAAGCGAGAAAGTCGCTCTTTTGCATCTTTTATATCTTTGGTATGTAAAGAAAGAGACGAAAGTGCTTCTTGAGCAGGTTTTAAATAAGGATTTCTCCAAAGTATTTCCTGTTTATTGATTAAAGGTGTTAATAAAGGATATTCACGCATCCATGTAGCAAGGGGTTTTTGGTGAAATAAATGTGTAGTCATAAAGGCTCCTTTCTCAATATGTTATTTCCTTTATATGTATAGTATCAAGAATAGAAGAAGTTGAAAACGAAAATATCAAAAAGCAGAAAGCGCATTTTAACTGCCTCTTGTATACTAATAAAGATAACTTATACAACTGCATAGAAAAAAGGAGAGGAATTTATGGCATTTTCAGGTGATGATAGCAGATGTCCTATCTGCGGAGAGAAAAATAACTGTGCTTCTGTACAAGGCAGAGAAATAGAAAAGTGTTGGTGCATGCAGAAAGTTTTTATTCCTGATCTGTTTAAACAAATTCCTTTAGAAAGCAGAGGGAAAGCGTGTGTATGCGTCAAATGCGTTGCGAGACAGAAGGAAGAAGGTGGGGATTAACGTGAAAAAAGGAATTATTTCATACGGTGAGGCATTTATTGATTTTATCGCCAAAAATGAATCTAACACTGACTTTGACCCTTTTTTAGGAGGCACAACCGTTAATGTAGCAGTTGGAGTTCAGAAGTTAGGAGCAAAAGCATCTTATATCTGCAAGTTAGGGAGTGATGAAACAAGTGATTTTGTAAGAAAGAAGCTTTTAATTGAAGGAGTAAACCAAAGCGGCTGTGTAACTTCGGTGACGAAAAAAATTTGTGAAGTGTATGTACATAAAAGTAAAGAAGGAGATCGTTACTTTCATTCCTACATAGATTCTACCCCTCATGAGCAAGTGTATAAATATGAGCTGCAGGAAGCTCTATTTGAGAAGGCAGCGATTTTTTATTTTGGATCAGGCACTTTGTTTCATCCGATTTCCCAGGAAACTACAAGAGAAGCTGTGAGGCTCGCAAAAAAATATCGTATGCTGGTAGCTTTTGATCCGAATATTCGAATGAAAAGATGGGAAAGTGAAGCAGCATGTAGAAATATCGTAACATCGTTGTTGTACGAAACAGATATTTTGAAAATCTCTCAAGATGAGCTCCTATTTTTGATGAATTCAACAGATCTGGCAGAAAGCCTAGAAAAACTGAGAGCGTATCATATTCCGTTCGTATGGGTCACTCAAGGAGAAAATGGCGCAGTAGCCGTTACTGCAAATCAAACGCTTCATGTGAGTGCAAAAAAAGTACAGGCGATAGACACAACGGGAGCGGGGGATGCATTTATGGCAGGAATTCTCTGGTGTATTCACGAAAAAGGTTTGCCTGAACGTGAGGAGTCATGTAAGCAGTACACAATGTTTGCCAACGCGTTAGGTGGAGCAGTTTCGGCGAGGTACGGAGGAATAATTTCACTGAAAGCAAAAGAAGTATCTAGTATAAAAGCAGGTAGCTAATAGCTACCTGCTTTTGAACGTTTATTATTTAAAAAATGACAGTATAATCATAAGGGCAAAAATAATCGTAAGGTGGTTCAATGAGAACACAAACATTAAAGTAGCCCATTTTGTATCTTCTAATTTTTTAAATCCAACAATCCCAAGAAGCATCCACACGAGTGTTAAACCGAACATTGTAAATGCGATAATTTTACTAAACGATAAAAATAAGAACGATGCCGCTAGTAAAATAACTAGGTATACAAGCGTTTGGACTTTGGAACGACGGATACCTTTTACTACAGGAAGCATTGGTACACCTGCGGCTTTATATTCCTCAAGTCTTCTAATCGCAATAGCGTAGAAGTGAGGAGGCTGCCATAAAAACATAAATACAAACAATCCAATTGCTACCGGATGAAATAAGTCTGGTGAAATAGCGGCCCAGCCAATGATTGGAGGCATAGCTCCAGAAATACTTCCGACTTCGGTATTATAAATGGTTGTACGTTTTGTAAGCATAGTATAAGGCACTACATAAAAGAAAAATCCTAAAATACCCATAATGGCGGCCATGTTAGAAACTAAAAATAAAATACCCACACCAATAACAAATAAAGCCAGTCCTAACCATAGAGCAAATTTAGGGTTGACCGCTCCTGTTACCGTCGGTCTGTCTTTTGTACGTTTCATGATTGCATCGATATCACGGTCATAGAAGTTATTAACTGCCCCAGCTCCTCCTACGACAAAGGATGTCCCAATTAAAGCCAAAATAATGATAGGAATTTGTGTCACAAAGCTTAAGTCATTAACAGCAATTGCGAGACAAAGCCCAGCAACCATTCCTAGTGAGTTCGATTTAATAATCCCAGTTTTTATAATAGCACTGATTACTTCCCGGGAAAAATACTGATTGATAGGAAGTGATTCCTTTGTGATAACTTCGGTATTTTTCACAGCAATTCTCCTTTTTGAGCTTATTCTTACATGAATAAACCTAATCTTTATTAATCAACTAAACTATTTTAACAAAAAAATATCGTAATTACATCAAGGTTGCTCGTAAAATTTGTTAACATTCCTTGAACTTTTTTAAAAAACAAAGAAAAATGTCGAATTTCCGACTGAAAATAAGTACATCCTTTATTATAAGATAAAAATGGAATGCTTAAAAACGAAAATTTTGACTATCTGGTGAACTTTTAACGAGCAAGAAACTCGAACTTAATCGTACCATATTTATTGGTAATTGCAATCACATAGTATGTGATGAAAGAAAAGATGTGGTACATTAAAGAAAGAACTAATAAGTTTATTTACTATGTCTTATTCACAAGGAGGATATATGATGCCAGATAAATATGCTAGCTTCTCTGAACTTGCCTCTTATGAAGTATACAACCAAGACTACAAAATTCAATTTGAAATCAGACCTTCTAATATTATTATGCTCGCGATACACGGCGGAGGTATCGAAACTGGAACATCCGAACTTGCTGTTGGCCTAGCGGGCAACGAATACTCGTACTATATATTTGAAGGGTTAAAGAAATCAGGAAATGCCGATCTTCATATCACATCCACTCATTTTGATGAACCTCATGCGTTAACGATTATATCAAAAGAAGACTATGCAGTATCTTTTCATGGATACAACGACAAAAGTGAAAAGCATACTAAAATCGGCGGTGCTGACAAAGCGTTAAGGTCCAAAGTACATGAAGCGCTTGTTTCTAAAGGCTTTAGTACAGAAATTTTATCAGATCAAGATCCTGTTTCCGGTACAAGCCCTAGAAATATAACCAATAAAACAGCTAGGCGGATGGGTGTGCAAATTGAGATAAGTAAAGCGCAAAGAGAAGCTTTTTTTTCAACTAACACGAGAAATGAACGTAAAAATTCTAAAACCCAGGAATTTTTTGAGTATATATCAGCTATTAGAAGTGCATTTCCTCTTAGATAAATCAGATACGTTTAGTATTTATTAAACAGGTTAGATTTATTACGGACATGTTTGTGGTATACATATAGTAACTACATAAACTGGAGGAGATAATCATGAAAAAGTTTGACCAAGAAGATACCCTAGAACGACTTAAAGCCTCTTATCGATATTTAAAAAGCATAGACATACCAGAAATCAGCACATTAGATGATCAAAAACGAGCGGAAGCTGTGCAGTTAATCGAAGAGATTGGTCTTAAAATATCAGAAATGCGCGTAAAAGTAGAGTGAGTAAAAAGAGAAAGAAGGACATCTGTCCTTCTTTCTCTTTTTCGACAACTATAAACAGGAGATTGGCCATGAATGAACAATATTATGACGCTTTATTAAATATAAAAACAACGGGAGAACAAAAGGGATTTAATGATTCATTTCATTACCATCGTTATGAACCCACGCCTTATAGTGCATTAGAAGCACTTTTCAATCAGTATGAGCTAACAAGCAGCGATAGAATTGTCGACTTCGGGTGTGGGAAAGGAAGGCTGAATTTTTATGTGAACTATCTATGTAATGCCACCGCTGTAGGGATAGAAATGAATGAGCACTTCTATGAGCAGGCCATAGATAATCAGAGGCGCTATTTTAAAAAAGCCAAGGGCCGAAAAAGTCATATTTATTTTCAATGTTGTTTAGCCCAGGAATATAAGATTCACCCACTAGACAACTGCTTTTATTTTTTTAATCCTTTTTCAGTTCAAATTTTTATCCAAGTAGTGAACAATATTTTGCTTTCGTGGGAAGAGAATAAGCGCGAGATTGATTTAATTTTGTATTATAGTTCAGAGGATTATCTTCATCATCTCGAAAAACACCCTTCTTTCATTTTAAAAGAAGAGGTAATGCTGCCAGAGTTGAATCGTAAAAATCCATATGAACGGTTTTTGATTTATAAAGTAGCTTATTAAGACGACTTATTTACTATTTCATAAAGGTGTATCGTCGCTAGTTCTATTTAACAAATCAGCAGGGGGTAGAAAAAGACCTGCTGATTTTATTTATAACTTTTTAGAAATTAAAGCATAACACTTTATTATGTAAGCGCTTTCTGTTATAATGAAACTAGGTTGGATAGCATGCGTGGCTATCGGTGTACTCAGCGCAGGCGGGGCTAGTACAGAAAGAGAAGGCTACATACAAGTTAATAAACATTTAGTCGATAGAAATAAGAAGTCTCAAAAACAAATTTATTAATTTGTATGCTAAATCGTAAATTAACAGAAACGGCATTTATGGTAAGGTTTTAGAGAAAAGAACCCAGCATATACTGTATAAGCAATTTTTTTACTCTAAAAAAGGGTAAAGAAATTGCTTATTTATTTTTAAATAAGTGCACAGCTGTTCAGATTTGTTTTGAGATATCTAGCGTTAGTGTATAATAGTAAAAAGTACGAAAAGTTGACATTGTTAATTGATTAAAGGGGATTTAAAAATGAGTGAACTAAAAATAGATGATGTAGCGAAGCAAAGCGGTTTAACAAAACGTACGATTCGTTATTATGAACAAATTGGACTGATGCCAGCACCTCCAAGAAGTGAAGGTGGATTTCGTCTGTACACGGAAGAACATGTAGAATTTTTAAAGAAAATTACGAATGCCAAAGAAGTCATGGGTTTTTCACTTCAAGAATTACAGGAATTTCTTGCTTTAAGTGATACTCTTGAAATACAAAAGATGGATTATAGGCAAGTGAAAGGAACAAGTCAACAAAAAGAAAAGTTAGAGCAAGTGTTACATACGGTAGAAGAGCAGCTCAAGCTGATTGAACAGAAAAAGAAAAACATCTTAAAAGTAGAGTCTGACCTTCTGTCACTGAGAGATCGTGCTAAGGCTGCAATTGTAAAATTCGAGCAGGAAGAATCATAAAAAGCAGGCGCATTCACCAGAAGAGTGCGTCTGCTTTTATGTGTTTTATAGGGAATTTATTTATGATTGTGAAGAGTTTTCTTCTAGCTGTACCCCTAAAAGAAGTAGAATAGCCTGTATCCCGTCGGCTTTTCCGCTGTGAAAGCTTCTTGTTTCAGCATCCAAAGCTTCATTTACAGATTCCATCATATTTGATTCGTATAAGTCTAAAATCAATTGTTTTCCTTCCGGACTCAAATGCAGCTGCCCGCGTTCCTTCATTTTAAACTTCAACTTCTTCAACTCCCTTTCCCATAATACTATCAGTATACAAAATTAATAACATTTACGTAAACGTTAATTTTTGTATGTGGACAGAAGAACGTATTAAGTATAGGTACTAAGTGAGGGGAGAGATACTGGTTATCCTTTGCATGTTTTAATGTTTGTCAGCTTATAGCCGCAAGCTGAGCATATATAGATAACGTTTTGATTGGACTGAGCAGTTAAAACGGTAGCGAGCTCTTTTTGAGAATGACAGTTAGGACAAATAACAACAGGGGATTTCATGTGATTTTCTCCTTTTCTTTTTTATAGTCGAATTTTATTTTATGTAAAGTTTAATCAAATATCCTTCGTGCTATCAAAAACGACGGAAGATATGTAAAAAGCATTCTCGCTCAAAAGAAACGGGAATGCTTAAGGTAAGTTTAAAATCCGTCCTGGCTTGCTGTAAATGGAATGTTAAGTCTTCTTTCTACATTGCGTAAGCGCTGATTTAATCTGTTTATACGGTCAGTATGTCGCTCCACAACTCGATTTAAACGAGTAATTTCTCTGACTTGCTCCTCATTTTGTCTCTCAAGAGCACGAATTCTTCGTTCAAATCCTCCAAGATTTTGAAGCTGCTGTCTTTCATCGTATTCTTCATGCTGTGGTACGTAAGGGGGATAGTATTGTTGAACTGAGTAATCAACTTGCTGAGGAATATATCCAGGGTTGAAATAATAAGGGTTCATTAGGGCACCGCTCCTTTTAAATAGTAACTTCAAATCAAACACGATATAACGTATGCGAAGATAAGAAAAATGCTATAGGCACATACCTAAAGACATTCTGTATTTTAAAAAAGGAAAATATTTTTAAGAGGAAAAAGGAGATAGCAAACCCTTTCTTGAATATGCAAAATAGAAAAGCTTCTTTTTTAGACACTTTATTTAAGAAAGAGGGAAAGTGACCGATGGCTCAAGGGAAACAAAAACCAGCACCTAAAATAGAAGAATCAAAAGCTCCGCCTGCAAAGAAACAAAAGCCGAAGAGCCGCAGCACCAAAAAAGCTCCGCCTCCTACATCGCCCTGGGTAAAAGCTGCTTCCATTTTATCTAACATTGATTTCATTCGTTTGTTTCGCGTGCTGTTTCTTGCTTTGGCGGTTGGTTTTATTGTGTATCAATATATTTTACTTACAAAAGGGGTCTTCATCAAAACATACGTAGACCTTTGGCATCATCACAAAATGATCTTGCTAGCTGGAGCTGCATTTATTATCTATACTTCTTTCATCTTTTACCTTGGCTACCGCACCGCTAAAAAGCGCTAGAACGATTATAAACGGCGAATATCATCCATTTTTTAAGCAAACCTTATATGTATATCAGCATAGAGGGGGGGAGAAATGTGGACAAGCAGCGAGCAAAGCAAATTGCTGATTCACCCGTTATGGCTAACGTTACGTATAACGATACGGCCGTTTATATTCAACATGTAAGCGAAGAAAATGATACGGCAAGAATTTATCCGCTAGGTCAGCCGGAAAATGAACAAAATGTTGCGGTGAGTCAATTAGTAGAGAATTAAGGTGGATAAATACAGCTGCTAGTTCAGTTAAATAAAAGGAAGAGAGCAAATACACAGCTCTCTTCCTTTTATTTATTCTTCCCATTTCTTACTGTTGATTTTCTCAATAATCCCGTGCAAATCACCTGGCTTATGAAACTCAATCGGAGACGCGCCTTTTTCAAACAGAATCGATTCCGCTTCAATTAACGCCACGTAGCGTCCGTTCACTTTTGCTAAATGAATATTTTCACCAAAATCAGCTAGCAGCCCTTTAATCTCTGTTTCGCCAAGCTTCATTTTAAGCTCTGCATCAGGGGTATGCTCGACGATATGAGCAGCGGCTTCCATGACTTGATGCGTATCTAAACGTTCTTGAAGCTCACGCTTTTCACTTGTTGCCCACAGTTCCATGTCCGATTCAAACTGTTCGAGTTCTACGCTTTCTGCTTCAAACGTTTCGCTGACGTGTTCACGCACCATATCCATTACTTGTGTTTTCATAATCTCAGGCATTGGCTCGTTGTAGTCAATAAATTTCAAGAAGTCTTCAAAGTAACGAGCGTGAGACGCTTGGTGGATGACAAGTTCACTTTCTTCGACCATGCCTTCTTCAGGCATGTATGGGTATTGAATGGATTTCATGTTTTTAGTAGTAATCGCCATTTCTACGTGACGAATAAGGGTTGATTCATCTGAAATTGAAGCCACTTTTGGTTCGAAGTCACATTTTAAAATAAACACAAAAGCATGATCAAAATATTTTCTTGGAACAGCAGATACCACTAAAAATGCTCCTCCTCGAACGGCTGCAGTATCAAGGTATGCATTGATAAACTGTTCGCTGTTTTCTTCAAATTCTTCTTTGGTTGTGGCAAAACGAGTGCGGTGAAATAAATTATAATTAGGGTTTGAGTCGAGAGCGTGTCCCGGTTCAACTATAAAATACCCGAGCTTTGTAGGCACTTGTTCTGCTTTGGGGTGTCGCTCTACTTTGCGCTTTACAATTTTTTTAAATTCACCGTCTAAAAAATCTTTAATGGAACTTTCTTCATATTCTTCCGTATCAAGCGTTTGAAAATGCTTATATTGTTTAGAGGCCTGTTCTTCTTTTCCTTCTACTTGTATTACGTAAAATGATAAAAAATTAATTTTAAAATCCATAGCAGTCACCTTGTTTCTTTTTAGTCAGTTACTTCAGTATAAGAAAGAGTCCGGTAAGCGTCAATGCCTGTTAGCTTTAGGGGAAAAAGATCTATTTATACAATTGATCAGCTGAGGAATAGTGTATAAAGCAAAGAATAGGAGAGGCAGGGGGCCTCTCTTATTTATATTGCTCCAAACGTTCAAAAAAGGTTTTGACAAACTTATAAAAAATTTTATCAGAAGGTGCTAAATCACGATTTCTAGGAATAATCATTCCGACTGTCCGCTGAAGCTGCGGCGTATGAATAGGAAGTTTAGTCGTAAAACGAGGAGTCGTTTCAGACACTGTACTTTCAGGAAGAAGCGTCACGCCAATTCCTGCGGATACAAGACCTTTAATCGCATCTAAATCTTCTCCTTCAGATGAAATATTGGGCATGAATCCTGCTTGTTTGCAAGCGTCAAAGGCCATTTTATGTAAAATGAATCCTTTTGGAAATAGCACAAAATCTTCATTTCTTAAATCCCGCAGCCGAATGTTATCCCGTTCAGCGAGCGGGTGATGAGAAGGAACAAGGGCTAAAAGATTTTCAGTGAATAGAATATGCCCTTCAATACTCTGATCTTCTACAGGTACAGGGCCTAAAAAAGCGATATTGATATCTCTTTTTTTAACCGATTCAATTAAAAATTTGTACGAACCTTGTCTAAGATGAAAAGCAACATTTGGGTGCTCTTCTTTAAAGGCTGATATAATAGTAGGAAGAAGATGACTAGCAAGGCTTGTTGGAAATCCGATTTTAATCGTTCCTCTTTCGGGATCCAAGTATTCATCAATTTGTTCTTTCGCATAGTCAATAGCTTTCATAGCCGTCTCCGTATGCTCAAGAAAGACTTTTCCTATTGCTGTTAACTTGACATTTCTTCCTTCACGTTTGAATAAACTAACACCTAGCTCAGATTCCAGGTTCGCGATTTGACGGCTGATTGCTGATTGAGCTACATGCAGATATTCTGCCGCCTCAGATACATGTTCTCTTTTTGCAACTTCCATAAAATAGCGTAATTGACGCAGTTCCATAAGCATCCTCCATCTATATATATCAAAATTAGATTAGTTTTATCTAAATTATATATTGTTTATATTGATTTGAAAACTTACAATGTAAACAGGTGATCTTAAAAAGATAAAGAAAACGAACGGGGGAGAAGAAGATGACATACAATCAAATGCCAAAAGCTCAAGGTCTCTACCGTCCTGAATTTGAGCACGATGCATGTGGAATCGGACTATACGCTCAATTGAAAGGCGTAGCGTCACATGATATCGTTAAAAAAGGACTAAACATGCTTTGCCAGCTTGACCATCGAGGCGGACAGGGAAGTGATCCGCTAACAGGAGATGGAGCTGGATTAATGGTACAAATTCCACACGCGTTCTTTAAAAAGACATGCGTTGAACTGAACTTGCCAGAAAACGGTCGTTATGGAGTTGGAATGATCTTTTTCTCAAATAATGAAGACGAGCGTCGAGAAATTGAAGCTTATATTAATAAATTAATTGAAGAAGAGGGACAAACGTTATTAGGTTGGAGAACTGTGCCTGTAAATGTCGGAAAAATCGGAAAAGTTGCAAAAGAAAGCTGTCCATACGTACGACAAGTATTTATTGGGGCAAATGACAGTATTCAAGATGACTTAGCGTTTGAACGCAAGCTATATGTTATTCGTAAGCAAGCGGAAAATTGGGCGCAGGCACGTCAAAACCGTTTTTATTTTACAAGTCTTTCAAGCAGAACAATTGTGTACAAAGGGTTGTTAACACCTGAACAAGTGGATGCTTTTTATCTT
This sequence comes from Priestia sp. 179-F W1.4 NHS, assembly GCF_045369295.1. Taxonomy (NCBI): domain Bacteria; kingdom Bacillati; phylum Bacillota; class Bacilli; order Caryophanales; family Bacillaceae; genus Priestia; species Priestia sp. 179-F W1.4 NHS. Next base: position 278,013 of record NZ_JBIQFF010000003.1, read on the forward strand.
GACCTACAAGATGAAGACTTTACTTCAGCGTTTGCTTTAGTGCATTCTCGCTTTAGCACAAACACGTTCCCAAGCTGGGAAAGAGCACATCCAAACCGTTATTTAATTCACAACGGTGAAATCAATACGCTTCGCGGTAATCAAAACTGGATGAGAGCGCGTGAACAGCAGTTTGTTTCGGACGCATTTGGTAAGGATTTGCCGAAGGTTCTTCCAATTTTAGATGCTGAAGGAAGCGACTCATCCATGTTAGATAATGCGCTAGAGTTCTTTGTATTGGCCGGCCGCAAGCCAGCCCATGCAGCGATGATGCTTATTCCAGAGCCTTGGTCTGAGAATCCGCACATGTCAAAAGAAAAACGTGCTTTCTATGAGTATCATAGCGCATTAATGGAGCCATGGGATGGTCCGACTGCTATTTCGTTTACGGATGGAAAGCAAATCGGTGCTATTTTAGACCGTAACGGTTTACGTCCAGCTCGCTATTATGTTACAAAAGATGATTACATCATACTTTCATCAGAAGTAGGCGTCATTGATGTTGAAGATGAAAATGTGTTATATAAAGATCGTTTAAGCCCAGGTAAAATGCTTCTAATCGATTTAGAAGAAGGCCGAATTATTTCAGATGAAGAAATTAAATCTGAAATGGCACAGGCTGAGCCTTATCAAGAATGGTTAGATGAACAGCTGGTAACGTTGCCAGAAGTGCAGGAAGAAAAATCTGAATACTTCGATGATTTGGTCATTCGCCAGAAGTCATTTGGCTACACGTATGAAGATATTCATAAATATTTAGTTCCAGTTATTACAGAAGGAAAAGATCCGCTTGGTTCAATGGGTAATGATACTCCATTAGCCGTGTTGTCTGATCGTCCTCAATCGCTGTTCAATTACTTTAAGCAGCTGTTTGCTCAAGTAACGAACCCACCGATTGACGCTATTCGTGAACAGTTGGTTACATCAACAATGACGTTGCTTGGTGCAGAAGGGAATTTACTGCATCCAACCAAAGAAAACATTCATCGAATTCAGCTTGAGACGCCGGTTTTAACAAACGATCAAACTCATCAGCTGAAGTCTGCCATTCATCCAGATTTCAAAAGTGCTGTTATTTCTGCGGTGTTCACAAATGATTTAAAAGCAGATCTTGATCGCGTATTTGCTGAAGCTGAAGCGGCAATTAACGCAGGCGCTAGCATTCTTGTTCTGACAGACCGTGAAGCGGGAGCTCACTCTGTAGCCATTCCAGCTTTATTAGCGGTCAGCGGGCTGCACCAGCACCTAGTGCGAAAAGGAAACCGTACAAAGGCGAGCATTGTAGTGGAGACAGGAGAAGCGCGCGAAGTGCACCATTTTGCAGCACTGATTGGTTACGGAGCAGACGCAATTAATCCATATCTTACTTTTGCAACATATCAAAATGAAATTAACGCAGGTACGTTGAACGTATCGTATGACTATGCTGTTGAGAAATATGTAAAAGCCGTTACTGAAGGTGTTGTAAAAGTAATGTCTAAAATGGGCATTTCAACGGTGCAAAGTTATCGGGGTGCACAAATTTTTGAAGCAGTTGGAATCAGTGCAGAGGTTATCGAGCAATATTTTACAGGTACTGCCTCGCAGCTTGGCGGTATCGGTTTAGATGTTATTGCAAAAGAAGCGAAAACGCGTCACGACAATGCTTATGTTGAAACAATTGAGCAAACGTTAGAGTCAGGAAGCGACTTCCAGTGGAGACACACGGGCGAGCATCATGCGTTTAATCCAAAAACAATTCACACGCTGCAGTGGGCTTGTCGTAAGGGAGATTACAGCTTATTTAAAAAATTCTCTGAATCGGCTAATGAAGAACGCATCGGTTTCTTGCGCAACCTATTCTCGTTTAATGGAACGCGTTCATCTATCTCCATTGATGAAGTGGAATCAGTTGATTCGATTGTAAAACGTTTTAAATCAGGTGCTATGTCGTTTGGATCTTTAAGTCAAGAAGCTCATGAAACATTAGCGATTGCGATGAACCGTTTAGGCGCACGCAGTAACAGTGGAGAAGGTGGCGAGCACCCTAGCCGCTACACTGTGGATGAAAATGGAGATAATCGCCGCAGTGCGATTAAACAGATTGCTTCTGGCCGTTTTGGAGTGAAAAGTCATTACCTTGTGAATGCGGATGAGCTTCAAATTAAAATGGCACAAGGTGCAAAACCCGGAGAAGGCGGTCAGCTTCCAGGAAACAAAGTATATCCATGGGTAGCAGATGTGCGTGGATCAACGCCAGGAGTAGGCTTAATTTCACCTCCTCCACACCATGATATTTACTCGATTGAAGATTTAGCACAGCTTATTCATGACTTAAAAAATATAAACCGTGATGCACGAATCAGCGTCAAACTCGTTTCAAAAGCAGGAGTAGGAACGATTGCTGCCGGAGTAGCAAAAGGAGTAGCGGACGTTATCGTTATTAGCGGCTACGACGGAGGTACGGGAGCATCTCCAAAAACAAGTATTAAACATACGGGACTACCGTGGGAACTGGGCTTAGCAGAAGCTCATCAAACGCTTATGTTAAACGGTCTTCGCGAAAAGGTAGTGCTTGAAACAGACGGGAAATTAATGACGGGTAAAGATGTAGTCATGGCAGCACTTTTAGGAGCAGAAGAGTTTGGTTTTGCTACGGCACCTTTAATTGTTTTAGGCTGTATCATGATGCGTGCGTGTCACTTAGATACATGTCCAGTTGGAGTGGCGACGCAAAACCCAGAGCTTCGTAAAAAGTTCCTAGGAGAAGCGGATCACATCGTTAACTATATGAAATTTGTTGCACAAGAAGTACGCGAAATTATGGCTGAACTTGGATTTAAAACAGTAGATGAAATGGTTGGACGTACAGACGTATTAAGCGTTAGCGAACGTGCAAAAAATCACTGGAAGGCGCAGCACTTAGACTTAACAACTCTTTTATATCAAGCTGAAGGTGTACGTACTTTTAAAACACCTCAAAACCATAAAATTGACGAATCTCTTGATATGCAAAAAATCTTGCCAGCGGTACAGCAAGCAATCGAGCATAAGTATCAAGTCGAGTTAGAACTGCCAATTTCTAATATTAACCGTGTAGCTGGAACAATTGTAGGAAGTGAAGTTACAAAACGTTACGGTGAGAAAGGTCTGCCAGAAGATACGATTACTCTTCGATTCACTGGCTCTGCAGGACAAAGTTTTGGTGCATTTGTTCCAAAAGGAATGTCTATGTATCTAACTGGAGATGCAAATGATTATATCGGAAAAGGGTTATCAGGAGGTAAAATCATCGTTGCTCCACCTAAGGAAACAACAGCTGTGTCAGGTGAAAATGTTATCGTCGGGAACGTGGCATTTTACGGTGCAACAAGCGGTGAAGCTTATGTTAGCGGGCTAGCAGGAGAACGTTTTGCGGTTCGTAACAGCGGTGTGAACGTAGTGGTTGAAGGAATTGGCGATCATGGCTGTGAATATATGACTGGCGGACGCGTTGTTGTATTAGGTGATGTAGGTAAAAACTTCGGTGCGGGAATGTCTGGCGGTATTGCTTACGTATTTGCTGATGATCAAGAAGCATTCAAAAACCTTTGTAATAAAGACATGATTGGGTTTGAGAGCTTAAAAGGAGAAGAAGCAGAAGAAGTAAAAGAGATGATTGCAAATCACCTAAAATATACTGACAGTCATAAAGCAGCATTTGTATTAGAAAATTGGGAAGAATCGCTTTCGAAATTTGTAAAAGTGATTCCGAATGATTATAAACGCATGATGAATCGCATTGAAGAGCAAAAAGCAGCTGGGTTAACGGAAGAAGAAGCAGCTATGAGTGCGTTTGAGGAAAATGCAAAACAAGAAAAGAAAGCATCGGCAAAACAACAAGAAGCGGTAGCTCAGTAAGAAAGGGGAGAGTACGATGGGAAAACCAACAGGATTTATGGAAATCAAACGTGAAAAAGGGAAGGAACGTGACCCGTTAAAACGTTTAGGTGATTGGAAAGAGTATGCTGCTCCTTTATCTGATGAAGCGCTAAGCCGTCAAGGAGCACGATGTATGGATTGTGGCACACCTTTTTGCCACATGGGAATGGATATTAATGCTTTTACTTCTGGATGTCCAATCTATAACTTAATTCCAGAGTGGAATGATTTAGTTTATAAAGGACGCTGGAAAGAAGCTTTAGAGCGTTTAATGAAAACCAACAACTTCCCGGAGTTTACAGGGCGCGTTTGTCCTGCTCCGTGTGAAGGTTCCTGTACGCTTGCTATTTCAGACCCAGCGGTTTCGATCAAGAATATCGAACGCGCTATTATTGATAAAGGCTTTGAGAATGGGTGGATTACTCCGCGTATTCCGGAGAAAAGAACAGGCAAAAAAATTGCTGTTATTGGCTCTGGGCCAGCAGGCTTAGCGAGCGCAGATCAGCTGAATCAAGCGGGTCATTCAGTAACGGTATATGAAAGAGCAGATCGTGCCGGTGGTTTATTAACATATGGAATTCCAAATATGAAGCTAGATAAAGAAGTAGTGGAAAGACGTGTTCGCTTATTGACACAAGAAGGTATTGATTTTGTAACGAATACCGAAGTTGGAAAAGACATTACTGCTGAAGAGTTAAAAGAACAATATGATGCTGTCATTTTGTGTACAGGAGCTCAGAAGCAAAGAGATCTAGTATTAGAAGGTCGTGAAGCAAAAGGAGTTCACTTTGCAATGGACTACTTAACAACTTCAACAAAAAGCCTTTTAGATTCTAACTTCAAAGATGGTCAATTTATTGATGCTGAAGGAAAAGACGTTATTGTTATTGGAGGCGGAGACACGGGAGCTGACTGTGTAGCTACTGCTCTTCGTCAAAAATGCCGCAGTGTTGTTCAGTTTGGTAAACATCCCCAGCTTCCTGCTGAGCGTACGGCAGATAATATGTGGCCTGAATATCCACATGTATTTAATCTTGAATATGCTTATGAAGAAGCACAGGCGAAATTTGGGGACGATCCACGTGAATATTCAATTCAAACGAAAAAAATCGTGGCAGATGAGCAAGGTAATCTAAAAGAACTTCATACGGTTCAAATGGAAAAAGTAAAAGGTGAAAATGGACAGTACATCTTTACCGAAATTCCAGGAACAGAAAAAGTATGGCCAGCTCAGCTTGTCTTTATTGCGATTGGGTTTGAAGGTCCAGAGCATCCGGTTCTATCAGCGTTTGGTGTTGAAACGAAAAATCGTCGCGTAGATGCAGCGTATGGAAATTACAAAACAAATGTTGAAGGTGTTTTTGCTGCTGGTGATGCTCGTCGTGGGCAAAGTTTAATCGTATGGGCTATTCATGAAGGTCGTGAAGTAGCTAAACAAGTTGATAGCCATCTAATGGGAGCAACTGTATTACCATAACAAAAAACCGTCACAATTGTGGCGGTTTTTTGTTTATCTAGTATTTGGCACTTCATTTCCTCTACGTAAATTTTCAAATGAAACGGTTAAAATCGTGTTAGTAATTCGAACTTGTGAAACAGGGGAAACGCTGTATAAGTTAAAAAGTTCAAATATCCAGGGATCACGTTTTTTCAGCTGTCGCGCGGCTTTTTCGACGCGTTCGTTAATAGATCCGCTGTAATTGTTATAGTTATCATCAACAAATCTTACAATGGAACGAAATAAGTATTCTGTTAGTTTGCTATCCATCCCACCTCGTTGAGCATCTCTGTAGATGGACTGATACTGGCGTTTTAAAATTTTCATCACTCTGTCTACATCGCGTGTAGATCTAACTTCCTCTTCTTCATGCAGGATATAAGAAAATAAGTCTTCATTGTATCTATAAGGTTCTAAATAATTTTCATTCGTAGTAGGAACCACTGGATGGTAGTAGCGCGGCATATAGGGGTAAACCCATTGACTGTACATGAGACATTCACACCTTCCTCGTTCATTTTCCATTAGTTTATGCACTAGCGTGCTAGCTGCTGCATGTTTGTTTTAAATAAAATTTAGGGGTTTGATAATAGGACCACCCTCTAAATTCTTGATAAGTCGATACAAAATAAATGTAAATCGGTGTATTTAGCAAGTCTGGATAATGTTGAAAAAACGCTTGGTCTCCGTAAAATATTGCTTCTAAAGCAAGCGGAAGCTCCCGGCGGAAAATGTGATAACGAAGCTGTGCTTGCTCGCGGCTGAACTCACCTCCGCTAACAAAAACTTCGCCTTGAATAACTGCTTGTCGGTCTGTTACGTGAAGAGCAGCTAGTACTTCATCACGCATATTTTTATCTATCGCCTTGTTGTTATATGAGCATCCGATGCTTAAAAAAAGCTGACCGGTTGTATCAGAATGAGTAAGAGTATATTTTCTTCCAGAAACCGGATAGGAGGAAGTAGCAGGGGGAATGAGAGTCGTAGAGAGTTTTGAAGAATTAAACGAACTCATAGTCATTGACACTCCTTTTTTTGAATAAATTTCAATATTATACGGCGCTATGGGCTCAGATGTGATAAATGTCTACTTTCTTTCTGCAACAAAGGCGTTTTGATGTACTTTTTGAGAAATTAATGGTAATATTTAACTAAAATTATGCGTGTACAGTCCCCGAAGATTGTCTTCAAAAGCAAATGTGAATGGAGGTTATCACTTGAATATCACAACGTTTGACGGTAAGTATGGAAACTGGTTAACGACTAAAAACCCTCTTCAATTTCAAGCAGCGACTGCCTATGGGAACATTGGGCTGGCTCCTATCTATTGGGGAACAAAAGAAGAAAAAAATGGATGGTATTACATGTATCAGCCTGAAGAAATAACGGGCGTTCAAGTAGAAGGTGAAGTTGATGGTGGTAAATTTCTCATTCGAATTCCTGATGACTGGAATGGAAAGTTAGTTATGTCGGGAGTTCCAGCTACCAGAGATGAGAAATCAACGGATTTACTGTTCAGCGACTATGTGTTGGCAAAAGGGTTTGCGTTTGCTGCTTCTGATAAAGGGACACAGGGAGAAGAAGTGAGAGATGATCCATTTGCTAAAGCAAAAAACGCTCTAGTCAAAGAAGAAGACTCCATTAGAAAATGGCATATTCAATACCGAGAAGTGACAAAAATTGCTCAGAGATTTTTGTTTGAAAATTATCGTCACAAACTTCAGAAAGAAGTGACAGAATATTTTGATATAAAAACGTATGCTTTAGGTATTTCTAATGGGGGTTATGTTGTTCGCTATGCTTTAGAAAACGATGGGAAAAATGGAGAGCCTCAGCTTTTTAATGGAGGGGTTGAATGGGAAGGGGTTATGTGGCGAGCTGATCACGATAACTTGATCACTTCCCTAACACCTGTTGTAAATCATGCCGAAGAAGCACTGTATACGGTAGGTGAATCGCAAAAAGAAGCTTTGCACCGGTTGTATCAAGCAGGGTTGCCAAAAGGATCTGAGTTTTTATGGCCATATCATGACCAGTATTATTGGTTTTTAACACTTAATATATATAGAGATGAGTTTGACAGTCAAGCACCTGGAAGCATTCCGTGGCAAAAATACTTGACGCTTTTTGAAAACGGAGTTAGAGATCGTTCGTTAGATTCTATTTTTAAAAAGTATGATTATCAAGAAAGACCACAAGATGTTAAGCAAAAAGTTCGTGAAATTGAAAATACAGGTGATATTTCCGTTCCGTTGATAAGCATTACAGGGTCGTTAGATGCTCTTATTTTTCCGGATATTCATGCTTATCCTTATGAACAACTGGTAAAAGATTCTGGTAAGCAGCACCTTCATCGTCACTACGTAATTGAAAATGGAAACCATATTGATAGCTTAGTATGGAATCATCAAATTGATCCAGATCAAAAGCTTCAGCCTCTCCTTCCTTATGTGTATCAAGGATTTGAACTGCTATGTGATTGGGTGGAGAATTTTGAAGAACCTCCGAAAAATAAGAAAATAAGTGTGCCTCTCAAGGAAATGCATGTAAAGGATCTAAAAACAGAGGAAGACGTGCTGCCGTTGACTACAAAGAAAAGCATATCAACAAAAAAATAAATCGTCGAAAACCGTGCCGAAGGCGCGGTTTTTAATTTAGAAAAGCAACATTTGAATAAAAACAGCTTCTATGAATACAAAATATTATAGTGCGATAAGAATGGAATATACGTTATTTGTTATTTATTTTTATCTATTTAAAATAAAAATAATAAAAACATTGAACAAAACCGAACTTTTGTGTTAGATTAATAACTATAATTCGTACATTTATTAAATGGCTACAGTTGAAAGGAGCAAAAAACATCATGACAGCGAAAGTAATTAAAGGAAAAGAAGTAGCGCAAGAACTGCGCGCCGCATTAAAAGAAGAGGTAGCTCAATTAAAAACAAAAGGTATTGTTCCTGGTTTAACCGTAATTTTAGTAGGAGAAAATCCTGCTTCCCAATCATATGTAAAAGCAAAAGCAAAGGCTTGTGAAGAAATCGGTGTTGCGTCTGAAATTATCAAACGTGACGTAACGATTACGGAAGAAGAGCTTTTAAACGAAATCCATCACTTGAATGGAAATCCATCTGTTCATGGTATTCTTATTCAACTTCCATTACCAAAACATATTGATGAAAAAGCAGTATTAAATGCTGTATCTCCTAAAAAAGATGTAGATGGCTTCCACCCAGTAAGCGTAGGGAATATGGTCATTGGCGATGAGTGCTATTTACCATGTACACCACACGGTATCGTTGAGTTAATTAAACGTTCAGGTGAAGAAATTTCAGGTAAACATGCGGTAGTAATTGGACGAAGCAATATTGTTGGTAAACCAGTATCCATGCTGTTACTTCAAGAAAGTGCAACGGTAACAATTGCTCACTCTCGCACAAAAGATTTATCTGCTTTAACAAAACAAGCTGATATTCTTGTGTCAGCTGTAGGACAACCTAGACTTATCAAAGCAGATGATATTAAGCCGGGTGCCATTGTAATTGATGTAGGTAACACAATGGAAAATGGTAAACTCGTTGGTGATGTTGATTACGAAGCGGCTTTAGAAGTTGCAGGTTATATTACACCAGTACCAGGCGGCGTTGGTCCGATGACCATCACAATGCTATTAAAAAATACGGTAGACGCTGCTAAAACAATTAACAACGTAAAATAATAGAAAGTTAAAAATCCCGTGCGTATATGCACGGGATTTTTTTGCTTCAGTAATGGAATGAAAGCTAAAAGAATAGAATGTAACATTCTGTATAGAAAGAGGAGGAAGCGATGGTTACGTTACCTGCAACGGTATATTCTCAACAAATAGTGAAGAAAAAGTTAAACGTTTACTATCCAGCTGTTCATTTGACTAATCCAGCTGTTCAGCACAGCATTAACAGTAAGATCTTGCAGCGTACGAATGAATTAATTCGTCAGCAGGGATATGGAGAAAATCCGGATACAGAAGAAACGGGTTATTATGAGTTGAAAACAAACGAGCGAAATGTGCTCAGCTTAACGCTTGTCAATTTTGCTTATTCCGGGGGAGCGCACGGATTGACCGTGGTAGTTCCGTTAACGTTTAATGTGCTGACTGGAAAAACGTATCAATTAAAAGATTTGTTTAAAAAAGACAGTAACTACGTAAGTGTTCTTTCTAAAATAGTAGGAGCGCAAATAAAAGAGCGCGATATTATGGTTCTTGGAGAATATAAAGGAATTAAACCAGATCAGGATTTTTATATCGCCGATAAATCACTTGTACTATTTTATCAGCTGTATGACCTGGCTCCTTACGCATATGGAATTCCTTACTTTCCAATTTCTATCTATGCTATTCAAGATATTATTGCAGATGAAACTCCACTTGGACAAATGTTTGGATAAAGTTATAAAAAATTGCGGTGCGGCCGTACGTATCTTTTTAATTCGGCCGCTAACTGCTGACGAAGCGAACGAACCCCAATCGCTTCAGCAATATCTTTTGCTACAGGAAACACCCCGATTTTAGTGATATGAACACGAAGATAACCCTCGTACAAGCATCCTCGCTCCGCATGCTTGATTTTGGTGCGTACAACAGCTTCTATTTTATCGTTTTCATTTTGCAAAGGGTAAGAATCTGTAATATGAAAACGAAAAGAATATTCCTCCATCACCATCATCCTTTTTTCTATGATATGTACTAGCATACTATACAAATAGTGAATCAGAAAAAATAAATGTGTCAAAAGAACAAAGCGCAAAGTAATCAAGGAAGCAGTTTCTTGCATGTAATGATCATTATTTGTGAACGATAACAGAAAAAGACAAAAAGCTGGAGTTGCGATGATAAAAATAGCATTCAAAGGATTACTTATTATTTTATCTTTATATATTCTGTATGTGGTTATAACGGCGGTGGTTCTCTTTTATGTACCTTTAAAAATAGGAGAGGAAACGACCTCAATTAAACCGGCTAGCTTTTTTGGTCACAGTGAGTCTACGGACCGAGTGAGACTTCTTGAAGATGGTTATGAGGCAGGAAGAGTTCGTATTCAAATGATTCAACAAGCTGAGAAATCGATTGATATTGCTTATTACTCAATAGGAAAAGGAGAGTCAACTGATTTAATTATGGCCGCTCTTTTTAAAGCAGCTGATCGAGGCGTCCATACTCGCGTTCTTTTGGATGGGATAGCTAACGGCTTACGGGGAAACCGAAGGGGCGTGCTCTATGCATTAGCTTCACATCCTAATATTGAAGTGAAGTATTACGAACCGTTTCAATTGTTTAAACCTTGGGCGTGGCAAAATCGTATGCATGACAAAATAATGGTTGTAGACGGACAGCTAGGCATAATAGGGGGACGGAATATAGGGGACAAATATTTGGCTAAAAAGCCTCCTCCAGACTTCGTCTATGATCGTGATGTCTTTATTACAAACAGTAAACATAAACAAGATAGCGTCATCACTCAAATGCAAAATTATATAAATGAATTATGGGCTCATCCCTACACTAAAAAAGCTTTTCATCATCTCACACAGTACCAGGTTGATCAGGGGAAGAGGATGAAAGCTTTGCTGCTGCAGCAATATGATAAAGTTAAGCAAGTAGGAGAAACGTTTGCGACCCCCAAGATTAATTGGAATGCTTCCACCGTTTCTACAAAGCGTGTTTCTTTTATTCATAATCCAATTGAACGCTTTAATAAACGACCTTTTATGTGGAAAACGTTTATTAACCTAGCAGAAGAAGCTAACCGCTCTGTTCTTATTCAAAGTCCTTATGTGGTGCCCACCAATGCGATGAGAAAGTATACAGCCATGAAAAAGAAGCCAGACGTTCAATGGACGCTACTCACAAATTCAGTTACATCTACGCCCAATGTGTTGGCTTTTTCCGGATATATTAGTATGCGTGATACGATTATGAAGACAGGTGTAAAGCTTTACGAATACGAAGGACCTTATTCGATCCATGCAAAGTCTGTGATTTATGATCAAAGACTTAGCGCCGTAGGCTCTTTTAATTTAGATTCTCGTTCTACATTTTTGAATAACGAATCAATGGTCATTATCGATAGTCAAAAATTTGCAAAAGAGTTGACGATGGCGATGGAAAACAAAATGGATAAAAGTATTCTTATTGCCAATCACAAGCGCTGGGTTAAACCTCCTGAAATCCAAAAGAAAGAAGAGCCTGTTATGAAGCGTACCTTACTGTATACCCTTGCAAAAGTAACGAGGTTTTTTAAGGAGTTTATTTAAATAACCGGCAGTAGAACAAAAAGCACTCAATGAACATTCATTGAGCGCTTTTTGTTACATACCTTATAAATAAGCTCATACAACGATCACATCACGTAAATTATCCTCTTTTATTTATTGGGAAAAATAGGTAGTATAAACATAATAAACAAAAAGGAGGAAGGTACGTGGAAACCGCTGTTTTAATTAAACCAGATGCAGCTTATAAAAAGGCTTATATGAGCTTTTATCATGAATGGAAAGCAAGCGGAGAAAAAATGATTCCGTGGGTCATTGCTAAAGATCCTGCTCACTTTGAAAAAATGGTTCAAGAGTTATTAGATGCAGAAAAAGGGATCGGATTAAAAAAAGGATTTGTACCCGACTCCACCTACTGGCTAATGCATCACGAAAGAGTAATAGGCGTAGTTAATATCCGCCATGAGCTAAGTGAAATACTTCGAAACAGCGGAGGACATATAGGGTATGGTATTCGGCCAAGTGAAAGACAAAAAGGATATGCCAAGCTGCTACTGAGGTTATCTCTTCAAGAAATTAAAAAGCTGGGAGTTCAACGGGCATTAGTTGTGTGTGATGATTGGAACACTGCTTCTCGTCGAACTATTCTGGCAAACGGTGGTATACAAGACGAGGATTATATAGAAGAGGACGGGGCTATTGTTCAACGCTTTTGGATTCATACGGATAAAATGGCATAAAAAAGAGATGAATTTTTTAATTCACCTCTTTTCTGCTTAGTTATATTGTTTTAAAGCTAACTTCAGCCGCATATAGGTATACATAGCGTATGCCTGTCTTCCTTTTAAACTGTACGGATTTGCTTTGGAGCAAAGACACTCAAGAAATTGCTCATCACATGAGCGGCATGATCCGTAATCTTCATAGCATAAATCATGGTATTTACAGCAGCAGTCTACATCATTTACAGGACATCCCGGACCACTGCATCCGGGGCCACACCATTTATAGCCGGGGAAGAGGCAGGGCGTGGCTTTCCGTTTATTCGGAACAGACATAATCATACATCCTTTTCAATAGTCTCTTTACATTAAATGCAAAAAAGAGAAAAGAGAAAGGGACAAACACCTTGCAGCAGTAGCCTAATTTTCATGAATTTCTATTTAATCGATAAATGCGTCATTCATCCGCATTAATAGTTTGCCAAATAGCTCCTTTTCTTCACTTGACCATTTTTTTAACATACTATGATAGCGTTCAAGGCGCATTTGCTTATCAGTTTGCAGCATTTGTTTCCCGCGTGTTGTGATGTCAAATAGGCTGACTCGTCCATCCGAAGGATCAGAGGAGCGAGAAATAAGCTTTTTATTTTCTAAAGCAGCAGCCTGTCTAGAAAGAGTTGAAATGTCGAGTTTAAATGCTTCTGCCAGTTCTTTTACACGAGCTGGTCCAAATTCATCTAATTGCCGCAGCAATAAATAAGCTGATCTTTCTAGGTTTCCTATTTTATTTTCGGAATTATCAAGATAGACCGCTCGTCTAATAAAGGTAGTAAGTTCATATTCAATCAATTCAATTGAATTCTTTTCTTGCATTATAATCGCCCCTTACAAAATCATTCATTGACAAAGAAATATATACTTGTATAATACAAATGTATATATAGTTGTATAGTACAAGTAAAAGTAGGTAAAGTAAAGGTGTTTATATAGTTAAATGTTAGACAACATGACAAAATAAAGAGAGGAGGGCAGCTGTTCTTTATTTATAGGACAGTGACCTATAATGAAAGTGATACGAATCATTTTACAAATTGTGATTCTTTATGCTTTTTCTATGATTGGCGAAGCTGTTCACCATATGCTTCATCTACCTATTCCAGGCAGTATTATAGGCTTAATTTTAATGCTCATTTGCTTAACGTGCAAAGTTGTTCCCATCAAAATAATTGAAGACGGAGCAAGTTTCTTGTTATCTTTTTTACCGCTATTATTCATACCAGCTATGGCAGGTGTGATGAATTATCCTTCGCTTCTTTCAAGCAGCGGAGCGGTTTTATTTTTAATTATTGTGCTTAGTACGATTGTTACGATGGCCGCCGCAGGGACTGCTAGCCAACTTTTGGAAAAGAAAGCGAACAAACGAAAGGAGAAACAACAGTGCAAGAATTCTTTATCGCGGTCTTTATAATCGTAGCTACAGTTGCTTTGTATCTAGTCATGGCAAAAGTATACGTGCGGTTCTCCTATCCGATTCTTATTCCTGTTTTAACTACAACCATATTCGTTATTCTTCTTTTGCTTGCTTTTCATGTTTCCTATGATGAGTATATGATTGGAGGCAAATGGATTAATTCACTTCTAGGACCAGCGGTTGTTGCATTAGCGTATCCACTCTATAAACAGCGTGAGATGCTAGTAAAATACAGCGTTCCTATTATTGGAGGGGTATTTGTAGGGTTATTCGCAGGCATGATCAGCGGACTTGTGTTTGCTGAAGTATTTGGTGTTGATCGAAGCCTGATTTTATCCATTATTCCTAAGTCTATTACTACTCCGGTAGCGATTCAGATCGCCACAGGACTAGGGGGCGTTCCATCGATGACCGTGGTATTTGTTATGATCGCAGGTTTTTCTGGAGTAATCCTTGGACCGCTACTTTTAAAATGGATTCGGATCAAGAGTTCTTTAGGAAAAGGAATTGCATTAGGCAGTGCTTCTCATGCGCTAGGAACTTCTAAAGCATTTGAATACGGTGAGCTAACGGTATCGATGAGTTCAGTATCAATGACGTTAAGTGCTGTATTAGGATCCGTTTTTGGGCCAATTGTTGTCTGGCTATTCCAAGTGTAAGGCGAGATAAAAGAAAGTGAATATAAAAAACGAGGCTGAGACAAAAGTATGTTAGTTAAAGTTGAACACGAACAATCTATTGAAAAGTGATGGATAGTTCGTGTTTTTTTATGCTCATCGTAAACGTAGATTTAATGTATGTACTGGCTTCTAACTGTTGATTTCGTTATGCCCCCATCTCGCTTTTTATATAAAAGCATAAATTTTTTCCGAAGCAAATTTTAAGTTGTGCGGCTCTTACTCTGGTACTATAATAAAAAGAAAGAAAATTCATAAAATAACCGCTTTTTTGTTATTTTTAGGAAGGCTAGTCAATTTTCGGATGGATAAGTAGGCTTAGTCAAGGTTATATACGCAGTAAAAATAGCAGAAAAGAGGAGCTGAACGTATTTTATGAAAGAGGAGCTCGTGTATATAGGAAAAAAGATTCTTGAACATAAATATAGCTTGTCAGAAAAATTAGCCGAACGTTTAGATGCTACACATACGCTAAGTCTAGAGGAATTGAAAGAAAAGAAAATTCTGAAGTGGCGAGTGTCAATTATGGAATACTTTGGGAGAGCTCTATTTGAAGAACAGGAGGCTGTACTTAAACTTGTTAAAGAATGGGCACTTGATACGGGTAAATATGCAGTGGAAAAAAATATTCCTTTAGAAAAAGCACTAGGTATCCTTCCAATCTATCGCAGCGTTATTTGGGATGTATTTACAAGAGAACTAGAGGAGCATCAGTTTGCTGCAATTACCATGCTGCATGTCAGTGAACGGATTGATCCACTTTTAGATACGGTAACATGTGTTTTTGGTCAAATTTATGACGAGCATAATCGATATATGATGAATTTAGCTTATACGTCACTAGAAGAACTTTCAGTTCCGCTCGTACCTGTCACAAAAGGGATTGCTATTATGCCGATTATTGGAGAAATTGATACCCACCGCTCGCAAGTTATTATGGAAACCTGCTTGAAAAAAGGGACAAGCCTTCAATTATCTTATCTTATTTTAGATATTTCAGGTGTCGTGATTATTGATACAATGGTAGCAGACAATCTTTTTAAAATTCATCGATCGCTTAAATTGGTGGGAGTGGAAGCTATTATAACGGGGATACGACCGGAAATTGCTCAAACGGTAGTGAAACTAGGAATTGATTTTAATCAAATTAAAACAGAAGCAAATTTAGAAGCGGCGCTTTTAAAAATTGGGTTTACACGTCCTGAAGAGCATAGCCGCACGCATGTGTCATCGCGGCGCATAAAATGACCGGCCATAAATATGGATTTCAGCATGTAGAAAATAAGTGCATAGTAAAAAAGCGGATGTTAATCAACATCCGCTTTTTTACTTAATAAATGCGATATGCCATGGCAGCACAAAAGCATAAACGAGGAAGTATACCGCTATTGAATAGATAAAAAAACAGCCGTTTAAATAAAACAAGGGAAAGAATAAATAAGCATAAACTAACGGTAATCGGAAACCACAAACCGTGTGCAGATAAGTCTAAATGCTGAATTGCTTGCTCCAACATTGTTCACCTCAAAAGGAAGAGTTAGTGTTGAAGTTAGCCTATGTTATGGAAAGTATTTTATACATTTTCTACGCGTTGCGCGTGTATTCTTCTCGCAAGATTGAATATAACTTTAAGTCTTGATGAGCTCCTTTAATAAACATGGCTTTTCGAATTGTTCCTTCATAAGACATACCGATTTTTTTCATCACTTTCTCAGAAGCGGCATTTTCAACAAAGCACCTGGCCTGAATGCGCACTAAATCCATTTCTTCAAATCCAAACGCAATTACTTTTTCAGCTGCTTCCGTAACAAATCCCTTATTCCAATATGCTTCAGAAATCGCATAGCCAATTTCCGCAATGCGATGAGTAGGGGTCCAAGTGACAAAGTCAATGGTGCCAATACATTTTTTCAGGGTTTTGATTTCCATAGCCCAAGGAGAAATGGATTGGTTGCTGTACTGCTTTAAAACGAAGGAAACAAACTCTTTTGTATCTTGAAGCTTTCGGTGCTTTTCCCAATTTACATATCTGCTTACCTTTTCATTTGAGGCATATTCAAACATGTCACGCACATCTTTTTTGGTAACTTTCCGCAAGCGGAGTCTTTCTGTTTCTAGTGTGGGTAAATTTCCGTATATATCTTTTACTTGAATCATAAAGTTGTCTCCTTTCTCAGCAAGAAGTGGATGAAGTGTTGATAAGAATGTTTCATAGAAGCTGCAGCATCCAAGAAAGATCCTTTTCATTTCATGTACTTGATTCTTTAATTGTAAAATATTTCATTGCTGAGCGTAAGAGGTCAAATAGCTTTTTAAAAAATAAAAACATTATTTTCACTGTTCATAATCAGTTCACATAAGCTTGTTAGACTAAAGTCAGAAATTACGAAGGAGTGAAATGAAACACATGAACAGTGAAGTGAAAGAAGAACGGACTTCAAACAAAAAAAGAATAGACTTATTTTTAGTTCCAATTGTTTTAATTGCAGCGTTTTTGAACTTATTTAAAATTTGGACAGATGAATACGCCAACGCTTATTACACGGCAGCTGTCAAAAGTATGCTTCAAAGTTTTCATAATTTCTTTTACGCATCTTTTGATCCAGGAGGCTATGTAACCATTGATAAGCCGCCGGTTGTGTTTTGGATTCAGACAATTAGCGCCAAAATATTTGGATTTCACGGGTGGAGCGTCATTTTACCGCAAGCATTAGCAGGCATCGGTTCAGTTCTTTTACTATACGTACTCGTGAAACGTACGTTTGGCGTATGGGCTGGGAGGTTTGCTGCTCTTGCGATGGCTCTGACGCCAATTGTGCCCGCGGTAAGCCGAACAAATAATATTGATAGTATGCTTGTGTTTACATTATTAGTAGCAACGTGGATGTTGTTTCGTGCTGTGCGTACAGCTAAATTTGGCTGGGTGTTAGCGGCTTTTGCGATGATTGGTGTTGCATTTAACATGAAAATGCTTCAAGCATACATGGTTTTACCAGCATTCTATGTTTTCTATGTAGTGGCAACCAAAATTACGTGGAAAAAGAAAATTGCTTTTTTAACAACAGCAACTGCACTGATGCTTGCTGTTTCTGTCTCATGGGCAGTTGTAGTAGATTCAACTTCGGCTGATAAGCGTCCTTATATGGGAAGCAGTCAAACAAATTCAGTTCTAGAGCTTGCTTTTGGATATAACGGTATCAATCGTTTAACTGGAAATACAAGCGTGACGGGAAGCAGTCATAAACAGCCTGCTCAAGCTCAGCAGCAAACAGCAAGCAGTGAAACAAAACAAACGAGTAATTCAAATGCTGAGTCTTCACAAAGCTCAAATCAAAGCAAGAGCAGCTCTTCTCAAAAGATGCAGGCTCCAGGCGGAGGAAATCAAAACGGAATGTTCAACACGGGGAACCCTGGTCCATTCCGACTGTTCCAAAAAGGGTTATCAGATCAAATCAGCTGGTTATTGCCATTTGTAATTTTTTCAATCGTGGGTCTATTTGCTGGAGTGAAATTTAAAGGGCCTTACACGGCAAAACAAAAAGAAAGTTTATTTTGGTTAGCTTGGCTGCTGCCGGTAGCTGTTTTCTTTAGTATCGCAGGATTTTTCCATCAGTATTATTTAATTATGCTGGCACCTCCAATCGCAGCATTTGCAGGAGCGGGAGCAGTAGCTTTATGGAGTATGTACAAACAGCATAATGGCTGGAAATCATGGCTGCTGCCGAGTGGTATTTTAACAACAGCAGCGCTTCAAGTATATATCATGTCTCCTTATGTCAGCTCAATCGGCGTAGCGCCAATTGCAGGTGTAGGGGCACTGGGCGTCATTTTAGCTCTTGTTTTAGCTATTCGTAAAGAGCGTAAAAATTCTGTAACGAATTATTTAGGAGTAGCAGCAATGGTTGTCTTGCTTGCAATGCCGGCGTACTGGGCGATGACACCAATTATTTATGGTGGAAATAGCATGCTTCCAGCAGCAGGTCCTGATTCTTCAAGCGGTATGGGAGGACCTCCAAGCACAGCTACAAATAGCAAACAGTCTGGCTTTAACGGCATGCAGCCTCCAGGAAGCTCTGACAGCAATTCATCTTCAAACAATCAAATGCAGCCGCCAAGCGGTTCATCGAACGGCGGTCAAATGCAGCCGCCAAGCGGATCGTCAAACAGCGGTCAAATGCCAGGAGGCTCGTCCAAAAATAATGGTCAAATGCAAATGCCAAGTAGCTCTTCAAGCAAATTATCATCTTCAAAACGAAAAAGTGGAGGGATGAACGCAGAAGTAAACACAAAGCTACTAAACTATTTAACAAAAAATAATACAGGCGAAAAATATTTATTTGCCACAACGGATTCAACTTCAGCTGCGCCTTACATTATCAAAACGGGCAAGCCAGTCATGGCAATGGGAGGATTTAGCGGTTCAGATCCAATTCTAACGGTGAGTAAATTAAAATCTATGATTAAAAAAGGTGAAGTTAAATATTTCTACCTGTCTGGAATGGGTAAGGGAGGCCAATCTGACGTTATCACGTGGATTAAAGAAAATAGTAAGGAGATCCCTTCTTCCAAATGGCAGTCTACTTCATCAAGTTCTCAGCAAGGACCATCTGGAAACGGAACATTATACGAAATAACGCTTAAATAAGGAGGACATGAACATGAGTTCAATTATTAAATATTCTATTGTTGTTCCTGTCTACAACGAAGAAGAAGTGATTCATGAAACCTATCGCCGTCTAACAGAAGTGATGCGTTCAACGAAAGAAGCTTACGAGCTTCTTTTCGTGAACGACGGCAGTAGAGACCGAACGGCAGAAATTATTAAAGAGTACAGTGAACAAGACCCAGCGGTTGTTTTATTAGATTTTGCCCGTAACTTTGGTCATCAAATTGCTATTACAGCTGGTATGGATTATGCACGAGGAGAGGCGGTCGTTGTGATTGATGCTGATTTGCAAGACCCGCCCGAATTAATTTTAGAGATGATTGAAAAATGGAAGCAAGGATTTGACGTTGTATACGCTAAGCGTACAAAGCGAAAAGGAGAAACATATTTTAAAAAGCAAACAGCGGCTATGTTTTATCGTTTCTTACGTGCGATGACCGATATTGATATTCCGCTCGATACAGGGGATTTTCGTTTGCTAGATCGTAAAGTGTGCAATCAAATGAATAGCATTCAAGAAAAAAATCGCTTTGTTCGCGGATTAGTAAGCTGGGTTGGCTTTAAGCAAATAGCAGTAGAATATGAGCGAGACGAGCGTTTGGCCGGGGAGTCAAAATATCCTTTGAAAAAGATGCTGAAGCTTTCAATGGATGGCATTACGTCTTTCTCCTATAAACCGCTGAAACTAGCTAGCTATGCTGGTGTAACGCTATCAGGTGTTGGTTTTATTTATCTTTTGGTGGTGCTGTATTTGAAGTTATTTACAGACAGCACCATCACAGGGTGGTCGTCATTAATTGTCATTCAGCTATTCTTTAGCGGCATCATTTTAATCATTCTTGGTATGATCGGAGAATATATTGGCCGCATCTACGATGAAACAAAAAATCGTCCACTCTATATCGTCCGTGAAAAGTATCAGCTTGAAACACGCAAGGAAGTATCACTTCGTGACTAACAAATGGATACCCTTTATTAAATTTGCGTTAGTAGGAGTTGTAAATACACTGATTGATTTTGCAGTATACGCACTTTTAACAACAATCGGTGTGAACTACATACTAGCGCAGTGGATTTCATACAGTGCGGGCATTTTAAACAGTTATGTCATGAATCGTAAATGGACGTTTGAGAAAAAAGAAAAAAGCAGTAAGCATGAAGTGATTTCATTCGTGATCGTGAATTTAATCACTTTATCCCTAACATCTTTTCTGTTGACTGTTCTATATAATAAATGGGGTATACCACTGCTAATCAGTAAACTTTTAATTACAATCGTAAGTGTTGGTATCAATTTTATTGGCACCAAATTATTTGTATTTACTACTAAAAAAGAAAGAGGGATTCATATATGACGATAAAAAAAGCAGTTATTCCAGTAGGCGGTTTAGGAACTCGATTTTTGCCAGCGACAAAAGCGCAGCCCAAAGAAATGCTGCCAATTGTCGATAAGCCTGCTGTACAATACATTGTAGAAGAAGCTGTGAAATCAGGTATTGAAAGTATTATTTTTATTACAGGTCGAAATAAAAAATCAATTGAAGATCATTTTGACAAATCAATTGAACTAGAGCAAATGCTTGAAGAAAAGCACAAGTTCGAAATGTTAAAAGAAGTACAAACGATTTCATCAATGGCCAGTATTCACTATATTCGTCAAAAAGAGCCGTTAGGACTTGGTCATGCTATTCTTTGTGCTGAGCAGTTTATTGGAGATGAGCCGTTTGCCGTTCTTCTTGGAGACGATATTATGACTTCTGAAGAACCTGCGCTCAAACAGATGATTCAAGCGTATGAAACGACTAATCAATCAGTTATTGGAGTTCAAAAAGTGCATGTGGAAGAAGTATCAAAATACGGCATTATTCAGCCGAGAAATAAATCTGGCAGCCTTCATGAAGTGAATGACTTGATTGAAAAACCATCAATAGAACAAGCTCCGTCAACGATTGCCGTTATGGGCCGCTATATTTTAAACCCTTCTATTTTTTCTTATCTAAAAACGATTGAAAGAGGGGTAGGAAATGAATTACAATTAACAGATGCACTGCGCGTGGTATGTGAAAAAGAGCGATTGTTTGCTGTTGAACTTGAAGGGCAGCGCTTTGACATTGGAGATAAGGTAGGCTATATGAAAGCAATGGTAGAAGTGGGGTTAAAGCGTAAAGATTTACGTCAAACGTTTTTATCGTATTTGGAAGGAATTGTAGAAAAAGAACGAGCAAACAACTTCAGCTAATAAGAGTTAATCAGTTTGTTCATATTCAGTTCATATTTGAAGTATAAAATCATTGTATGATCTTATGTGGCTCTCTGTTTGGTATAAACAGAGAGCTTACTGTGCGTAAAAGCTGGACAAACTTAGGAATAGGGAGAGACATGTATGATTCAAATATTAGTTGCAGATGATGATCAACACATTCGAGAGCTGATATCATTATATTTAGAAAATCAAGGATTTAAAATTATAAAAGCAGCAGATGGTGAAGAAGCGTGGGCGAAAATGGAAGAGTTTCGAATTGATCTAGCGGTCGTTGATATCATGATGCCATTTAAAGACGGATGGGAACTAACAAAGGAAATTAAGGAGTATTTTGATATACCGGTTTTGATGGTAACAGCTAGAGGCGAATCACATGATAAACTAAAAGGATTTGATATCGGAACAGACGACTATGTCGTGAAGCCTTTTGATCCTCAGGAAATGGTTGCTCGTGTAAAGGCCCTTTTACGCAGGTACCGAGTAGAAGCTAACAATGTAATTTATATGGGGAATATAAAATTGGACCGTACCAAATTAGAGATGAGTGCAGGAGAAACAAGCGAACAGCTACCGTTAAAAGAGTTTGAATTACTGTTCACATTAGTTAGTTCTCCAGGAAAGATTTTTACTCGTGATCAGCTTATTCAATTAATTTGGGGATATGATTATGAAGGTGATGAGCGCACGGTAGACGTTCACATAAAACGTCTGCGAGAGAGGCTTAATCATATGAAAAACGTCGGTATGGAAATCAAAACAATTCGCGGACTAGGCTATAGAGCAGAAGGGTGTTAACGTGAAATCAATTTATGTAAAGCTGGTTCTGTCGTTCATCATTACAATTTTATTGAGCGTTGTGATTACCGTTGTTGTCACGACATTTCTTAGCAAGCAGAAGCTCGAAATGCGATTAGGTCAGGATATGGTGAAGATGGGAGAAGATTTTATCGATTTGTACGGAGCAGAAGACTCCGATAAAGCTGCAAGGTTTTTATCTAATTCATCATTCATTCATTTTTCGTTTATTATTATTGATGATCAGCATAAAGAGAAAGTATTAGGACAGCCGGGACCGCCTATTCCAATTACACCGAAAGAAGTAGGTCAAGTATTAGACGGGAAGCGTTATTCTAATTTAAACGAGGAAAAAGGGGATCGTCCACAGCCCAACGTAGTGGGTCTTCCTTTTAAAGAAAATGGGCGGTCGTATGCTCTATTTATTCAGTCTCATCCACAGCGGCAATTTTCAGTTATTCAAGATGTTCAAAATATCCAGCTTATTACGATTTTATTAGTAGGTATTGTATTGTTTGCATATGTTTCAACGATTATTATTAAACCGATTAAGCGTCTCAGTACAGCGATGAAAGTTGTCGGACAAGGCGAATACAATGTGCAAGTCGAGCACGCAGCGAATGATGAAATTGGTCTGTTAACTAAAAACTTTAATCAAATGACTAAAGAATTAAACAAAATAGAAACGATGAGGCAAGAGTTTATTGCTAGCGTTTCGCATGAAATTCAATCACCGCTGACCTCTATTCGCGGTTTTTCAGCGGCACTTAAAGATGATATCGTCAGTGAAGATAAAAAGATACAATATTTAACGATTATCGAAAAAGAAAGTACAAGACTATCTCAGCTTAGTTCCAATTTGTTAAAGCTTGCTTCTCTTGACTCTGAACATCAAACGCTAATGCTGCAGCAATACCGGTTAGATGAACAAATCAGGCATGTGGTCATGGCTTTAGAACCTCAGTGGATAAAAAAGAGCATAGAAATTGACCTTGATTTATCCAATGTTCAAATAGAAGCAGATAAAGATTTGTTAGAGCAAGTTTGGCTAAATTTAGTAACAAATGCTGTTAAATATACGCCTGAAAATGGATTTGTGAAAATATCCATTCATCAAAAAAACGAAGAAATAGACGTGAAAATAAAGGATAATGGAATTGGTATTATCGAAGAAGATCAAAAATATATTTTTGAAAGCTTTTATAAAGTAGATAAATCCAGAACGTTAAAAGGAAGCGGCCTCGGTCTAGCTATTACAAAAAAAATTGTGCGACTGCATGAGGGCGCAATACGTGTTGAAAGCAAAAAAGAACAAGGAAGCATCTTTACGGTAACTTTGCCTATCCAAAAAAATAGGAATAAAAAAGACTCGTCTGTGTAAGTTCATGCAGATGAGTCTTTTTTATTAGGTCAAAGATATAAAAAAAATTAATAATATCTATTTATTTTTTTAATCCCTACTTGACATATAGGTAAAGTGTAAATAATATAGATAGTATAAATCTTTTGAAAAAATTGGGATGCTAAAGAAGCTGATCGGTCAACCGAAGGCTCATACTTGTTCGCTACTGGTGTGGGCCTTTTCTGTACATTGGTTGTGGTCATTAAAATCTCAATCTTCAACTGAACATATGGGGAGGATTACGATGTATTTATCTTCTGCACATTATACAAGTACTTATAGATGTTGTTCGCTTTGTTTATTCAACTGCAACTAAAATATAAATTTATCTATGAATAGGAGAATGATAAAATGGCTTCAATTACACAAGAAAAATTAGATTATATTGTTAAATTACTAACTGAAATCAACTATGGATCTGTACTAATTACTCTTCACGACGGACAAATTACTCAAGTGGACAGCACGGAAAAAAACCGCTTTTTAGCTAAAAGCAAAGTAGCAAGCCACAAATAAGCCTATTTCAATAAGTATTTAGAGAAACTGAAGGGCCTGTCTAGATAGCGAACGCTTGACGGCGGGGCAAGCAAGTACTGTATTAAATATAGAAAACGTGCGCATTCGAAGAAGAATTGACTTTCTTTTTGGTCGAAGATTTAGAATTTTTCGAATTAAGATTGAGTTATAGGTTGTATGAGTATGACGATGAAAAGTGTAAAGCTGCTAAAGCAGCAGCTTTATACGTTTTAAAATTATGAAGATCTGACAGTTTCATTCCTGTGCTGATCGGATTACCGAAGGCTCCTGACCTCTGTTAGGAGTCTTTTTTTTATTCTTAAATTAATATAATAGGAGGAGAAAAGATGGAAAATTTATTACGAGCAGCGGTGCGCCAAAGAAAACAATACCTCATTGAAGAGTTACTGAAAAAAGGGATTTATAAAAAAGAAAATCATCATCTTTTTGAACTCACACTCTCTGACTTAGAAAAAGAGTATCAGACACGCAGTAAGTAAGGAAAATACGTAAAAAGAACTAAAATAAGTGTAAAAAAGATTCAAAACCTAGTTGACTAATGGGTAAAGTGTGTTTATTATAAAAACAAGAATAAATTGTCTTTTCAGAAAGTATCTTCTTTTTATTCTTACGAATGAATTTAATAAGAATAATTTAAGAGCATATACGCTGATCAGACTAACTGAAGGCTGCTTCTCTTTTTTAAGAGATAGCGGCCTTTTTGTATTTTTTTATAAAAAGGGGAGTAAAACATGAAGAAAAAAGCAGTTCAGTTTTTAATGGTGCTGACAGCACTGCTCGTGGTGCTAGCAGGTTGCGGCAATGGAAAATCTACTGAAACAGCAGGGAAAGATAGTTCTGCGAGTAAAAACGATTCAAAAAAACCAGTAGAACTTTTAAACGTTTCATATGATCCTACACGTGAGCTTTATCAGGAGTTCAATAAGAGCTTTGCGTCTTATTGGAAAGATAAAACAGGGCAAGACGTCACTATTCAGCAATCACACGGTGGCTCTGGTAAGCAAGGCCGAGCAGTTATTGACGGTTTAGAAGCGGATGTAGTAACGCTGGCGCTTGCTTACGATATTGATGAAATCGCTCAAACTCGTCAATTATTAAACAAAGACTGGGAAAAAGAATTGGCTCATAATTCTACACCATACACATCAACGATTGTTTTTTTAGTTCGTAAAGGAAATCCAAAAGGAATTAAAGATTGGGATGATTTAACGAAAAAAGGTACATCTGTTATTACGCCAAATCCAAAAACTTCTGGAGGCGCGCGCTGGAATTATTTAGCTGCATGGGCATATGCGAAGGATAAATATAACGGCGATAACAAAAAGATTGAAGACTTCATGAGTAAGCTTTATGGAAATGTCGAAGTGTTAGACTCAGGCGCACGCGGAGCTACAACTACCTTTGTAGAGCGAGGCATTGGAGACGTGTTAATTGCATGGGAAAACGAAGCTTACTTATCGTTAAATGAGCTAGGAAAAGATAAATTTGAAATTGTAACACCGTCATTAAGTATTTTAGCAGAGCCACCTGTTGCTGTAGTAGATAAAGTAGCTGAAAAGAAAGGCACGACAAAGGTAGCAAAAGCATACTTAAAATACCTATATACAGAAAAAGGTCAGGAAATCGCAGCAGAAAACTACTATCGCCCTCGAAATGAAAAAGTATTAGAGAAACATAAAGATCAATTTCCTTCTCTTAACCTAGTCACCATTAAGGATTTTGGCGGCTGGAAAAAAGCTCAAGAAACGCATTTTAATGATGGGGGAACATTCGATCAGATTTATCAGCCAAAATAATATGATTCATTAAAAAAGTAGAACGAGGAAGATACGAATGGTGATTCGTATCTTCTGTGTACATGTATCTTGAAAGCAGAGAGAGGTGTAAGACGTGAGCGTGTTACAACGACAGAAAAAAAAGAAAAGCATCTTACCTGGATTTGGGCTTTCTTTAGGTTTTACGATGTTTTATGCAAGTATCCTTGTGCTTTTTCCGTTAGCTATGATTTTTTTAAATACGGCATCTATGGGATGGAGCGACTTTATTAAAACTGTTACAGAACCTAGAGTAGTAGCGTCGTATAAATTAAGTTTTGGAGCAGCATTTGCAGCCGGCATCATTAATGTTATTTTTGGAACCATTATTGCGTGGGTATTAGTGAGGTATCATTTTCCTGGAAAGAGGTTTATTGACGGACTTGTGGATTTGCCGTTTGCCTTGCCAACGGCTGTTGCCGGCATTGCCTTGACCACTCTTTACGTTCCGAAAGGATGGATTGGTCAATTATTTACGTTTAAAATCGCATTTACGCCTATCGGAATTATTATCGCTCTTACGTTTATCGGTCTGCCGTTTGTCGTCCGAATGGTGCAGCCGGTATTGCAAAACTTTAATGCAGAGATCGAAGAAGCATCTGCTAGTTTAGGAGCCAGCCGAATGCAAACGTTCAGAAAAGTTATTTTTCCGGAGCTGGTGCCGGCTGTTTTAACAGGTTTTTCTCTTTCATTCGCAAGAGCGCTTGGAGAATATGGGTCCGTTGTTTTTATTGCTGGAAATATGCCGATGAAAACTGAAATTACGCCGCTTATTATTATGACAAAACTCGAGCAGTACGATTATGCGGGAGCTACTGCTATTGCATCAGTCATGCTCGTTGTATCATTTTTTCTGTTATTACTTATTAATATTATTCAATGGTGGACAAATCGTAAATTTATACATAGTTAAGGAGGGATGACATTGGCAGGACATGTTCCAATGCAGCACGCAAAAACGACTGTTGAAATCACTCATTCTAGTTTAAAAGAGCCCAAAGTCGTCCGGTGGCTGCTTACATTTATTGCACTGGCTTTTTTAGCTCTATTCTTAGTGCTTCCGCTTATCACGATTTTTATAACAGCCTTTCAAAAAGGGTGGGAAACATATCTCGCTGCGATTACAAATCCAGATGCCCTGGCTGCTATTAAACTAACGTTAATCGTTGTGCTGATTACCGTTCCGTTAAATGCCGTTTTTGGCGTGGTAGCTGCATGGTTAATTACGAAGTTTGATTTTAAAGGAAAGAATATTTTAATTACGCTTATTGATTTACCATTTGCCGTTTCGCCTGTTATTGCTGGATTGATTTTTATTTTATTATTTGGTGCACAAGGGTTGTTCGGAGAATGGCTGTTTAATCACGACATCAAAATTGTCTTTGCTATTCCCGGTATTATATTAGCTACCCTTTTTGTAACGCTTCCGTTTGTTGCCAAAGAATTGATTCCACTCATGCAAGCTCAAGGGTCAGCCGAAGAAGAGGCATCGTTAACGTTAGGAGCCAGCGGTTTCAAAACTTTTTTTCTAGTGACATTACCTAATATTAAATGGGGCTTATTATATGGAATCATTTTATGTAATGCGAGGGCGATTGGAGAGTTTGGAGCTGTTTCCGTTGTGTCGGGGCACATTCGAGGAATGACAAATACGATGCCTCTTCATATTGAAATTCTCTACAATGAATATCAATTTGCAGCAGCGTTTGCGGTAGCATCTTTAATGTCAGTTTTAGCTATATTTACATTAATTATAAAAAACATTATTGAGTGGAAAGCCAAACATATTTAAAAAGGAAGGAGCTTATGAGATGAGTATCCATATTAAGCACGTATCAAAGAACTTTGGTGATTTTAAAGCGCTGGATTCTATTAACATTGATATTCAAACGGGTGAATTAGTAGCTTTACTCGGTCCGTCCGGTTCTGGAAAAACATCTTTGCTTCGCATCATTGCCGGTCTTGAACATCTTGACCAGGGAGCTATTTTATTTGATGGAAAGGAAATTACGAACGTAAATCCAAAAGAGCGGAATGTAGGGTTTGTTTTTCAACACTATGCTTTGTTCAGGCATATGACTGTGTTTGATAACATTGCGTATGGTTTAAAAGTACGACCTAAAAAAACAAGACCTTCTAAAATGGACATTAACAAGAAAGTAACCGAGCTGCTGCAGCTTGTGAAACTAGAGCCGCTTGCAAATCGCTATCCTTCTCAATTATCGGGAGGACAGCGCCAGCGAGTAGCGCTTGCTCGAGCGTTAGCAGTGGAACCGAAAGTACTGCTATTAGATGAACCTTTTGGCGCTTTGGATGCGAAAGTTCGTAAAGATTTACGCAGATGGCTGCGTAAATTGCATAATGACTTTCATATTACGAGTATATTCGTTACGCATGATCAAGAAGAAGCTTTAGATGTAGCTGATCGTATTGTTGTAATGAACAACGGGAAAATTGAGCAGATTGGAAGTCCTGAGGAAGTATATGATCATCCTAACAGTCCATTTGTGTACGATTTTTTAGGAAACGTCAATTTATTTAAGGGTCGCATTCATAAAGGCAGGCTAAAACAAGGAAGCTTTGAAATGGATGTTCCAGAATTTAGTGGAAGAAATGAAGAAGCAGCTGTTGGATATGTGCGACCTCATGATATTCACCTTGAAAAAGTAAAAACAAGCGCAGATGCCGTTTCTGCAACCGTTAGCCATATTCATGTGATAGGACCTATCGTGCAAATTGAATTAAAAAGAGAAGATGCAGAAGAATTTTTAGAAGCTGAATTAAGCAAAGAGCATTATAAAACACTCAGCCTTCAAGTAGGAGAGCAGGTGTATGTAAAGCCTAAGCAGCTAAAAGTATTTATTCCAGAAGATTATTCTATTTGATAAAAAGCGTGAAGGGTATACCTTTGCGCTTTTTATCTATTAATAAATTAGTACCAGATATTAAAAGTAGGTGTTATAATTAAGTATCAACTGATTTGAGGTGGAGAAATGATGCAATCAAAAGCTAGAATCACAGGAATGGGGATATATACACCAAAGCAAAAATTAACGAACGACCATTTAAAAGAAATGGTTGATACAAGTGACGAATGGATTGTACAGCGCACGGGAATGAAAGAACGGCGAATTGCTGGTGAAGGCGAATACACGTCTACGCTTGCCATTCGAGCTGTTAAAAATTTGCTTAACCGCTATAATGTAAAAATAGAAGATGTAGATGCAATTATTGTTTCGACAACAACACCGGATCACTTTTTTCCTAGCGTAGCATGTCAGGTTCAAGATTACTTTCATATTGATCAAGCTGCTGCATTTGATTTAAGTGCCGCATGCGCCGGTTTTACATATGGACTTCACGTGGCGAACGGCTTAGTGACGTCCGGATTGCATAAAAAGATTTTAGTTATTGGTGCTGAAGTCATGTCGAAAATTACAGATTATAAGGACCGGGCTACCTGCGTGCTGTTCGGTGACGGAGCGGGAGCTATGCTTGTAGAATACGATGAGCATAATCCAAGTTTCTTAGGATGTCACTACGGAACGGACGGAAGCGGAGGGGTGAATTTATATCGTTCTAATTTATCTGATACTCTTTCAGGAAAAGAAATTAACGCGAGCGGAAATTTAGTTCAAAATGGGCGTGAAGTATACCGCTTTGCTGTCCGAACGATTCCAAAAGGAGTAGAAGCATTGTTAAAGGGTACTTCCATTTCTCTTTCTGATGTAAATTGGTTTATTCCGCACAGTGCAAACCTTCGGATGATTGAAGCTATTTGTGCTAAAACAGGTGTTTCAATGGATAAAACGTTAACGAGTGTACAATACTGCGGAAATACATCTTCAGCTTCTATTCCACTTGCCTTGAACGAAGGAATAATGACAGGAAAAGTACGGGATAATGACCTTCTTATTCTCTATGGGTTTGGAGGAGGATTAACGCATTGCGGTTTGTTAATTAAATGGACGTGTAAAGAAAAAAGCTAAAAGGCATCGCCTTTTAGCTTTTTAGGCTTTCATTGAAGCGCTTTTTTATTATCGTTACAAGAAAGTTTTTCTTTTTATAACAGCAGGTTTACTGTATTTCCAGCGCAAACATATATAATAGAAAAAACCCGCTTTTTTACAGCGGGTTTTTAGCTGGCTTTTGGAATAGTAAAACCTACTCCAAAGACGTCTCGCACATCGTGGACAACCACAAAAGCCTGTTCATCGACTTTATGAATAATGCGCTTTAACTCTAATAGTTCTTGTTTGTTCACAACTACGTACAATACGTCTTTTGCTTCTTTTGTATAGCTTCCATGAGCAGAAAAGACAGTGACGCCTCGCTGCATCTTTTTGTTAACTTGTTCGGCTACTTCAGCTGAACGGTGTGAAATAATAGTGATTGCTTTGCGGGGGTTGAGTCCTTCAATAATATAATCAAGCACCTTTGTTCCGATATAAAGAGAAATAACCGTGTACATCGTCTTTTCTCCACCGATGACAAAATAGGCGCTTGCTACAACTAATAGATCAATTGCTAGCATCGTTTTGCTAATATTCCAGTCTAGATATTGATTAGCTAAGCGGGCGATAACTGCCGAGCCTCCGGAAGTTCCGCCACCTCTAAACACAAGCCCGAGTCCTACACCGGCTAAAATACCAGCAAAAATAGCCCCCAGTAGCGTATCGTCAAGAGGATTTCCCAGTCCTTCAGTTATATGTAGGAATAGAGATGTGAAAATAATACATATAATTGTGTAAGCAATCACACGTTTGTGAAGCAATTTGTATCCGATCAGTACCAGCAAACCGTTTAATATAAAGTTTGTGATACCAGGAGACCAGCCTAGTACATAATAGGTAATCATTGTTACACCGGTTACGCCGCCTTCTGCTAATTCATTTGGAATAGCAAAATAATTAATGGCCAGTGCGAAAATGAGGCTTCCTAGAATAATGAGGATAATTTCTTTTATTTTATTGATCATGAACGTTACCTCCAATCATCAAAAACTCCGAAAACACAGTCATGACAATGTATTATACCAACTCTAGAGGCTGAATTAAAGATGGGATATTATTATTTTTTAAAAAATCAATTTCTGCTATCAACATAAAATCTTTTGACAGTTTTTATGGAGTATGAAAAAATGAATTGTTTGCTTTTATTTTGATTAAAAAGTTTTGCAATGAGAATGTTCGTTCGGTAAAATAGAAGCAAGAGTCAAGGGGGAGAATGAACGTGTATCAAGATGAATTAAAACAGTATGCGAAGTTAGTAATGCCTGAGCATTTAGAGAAAATGAAGAAAATGTACAGTCCTGAGGCGCATAAGCAGTCTTTAGGGTTGAAAAAAGAAAAGATTGAGCATATTGAAAATGTCATTATGAACAGTTACTCGGAGCATCATCCAGTAACCCTTCACGTCTATGAAGCAGGACATATTCAAAGATATGAACGAGTGACAATCGATAAAGTTTCTCTGCAGTCGAATACGCTGATGGTGACAGGGCCTTGTTATACATATTCGATTCGAGCGGATGCAGTAATTGAAGCAGATGTATGGAAAGATGAAAGCTACTCTAGCTAAGAGTAGCTTTTTTGTTGAATTTGTATCTTTTTTTTAACGCTTGCATACAATACATAAAAGCATATTCTGCGAGTAGTCACTTTTAGCTACTAGGAAATTTTGATTAAAGAAGGGATATTGTATGCAAAATGAAAAAACTCAAGTAAGAGAAATTGAATTAACGCAGTTCATTAAGAAAAGACTCGTTCGTTTTATCTCAAGTTTGGCTATTTCTTCTGCCCTTGCTTCTATATTATATATGCTTCTGTTTTTATTTAAATGATGGGTCACTTTGAGTTGTCCAAAAAGGTGGACAACTTTTTTGATGTATAGGCTCTCATTAAAACAGGACAAGCTAAACATAATTCAGTCAAGAGAAATTAAATCGGTCAAGAAATAGTCAAAAACAGTCATAGCTAATTAGTTACAAGAAAACCTTTACATATAATGAGAAAAGTAGACAAATTCTTGAATTACCAGCTTATTTCCTTTTGTATAAACTATTATCAAAACAAATGCAAATCTAATTGTTCGTTCAAAAAACTTTATTTTGTAATTAAAAAAATGAATGTTTTTGATTTTTTATGATTGATTTTGAATGTAAACCGTGATAAAGTAAGTACATGAAATAAATGAAAACGCTTTTTTGAAAAAGGAGCTAGAACATGTTAACGCCGGAGAGACATCAACTAATCTTAAAACTTTTAAAAGAGAAAGAACTTGTAAAAGTGCAAGAGTTTATCGAAGTTACAGGCGCTTCGGAATCCACAATTAGAAGAGACTTAAGTCAACTAGAAGAAGAGCAAATGCTCAAACGTGTTCACGGTGGCGCTTCGCTTATTCGCAGTAAACGAATCGAACTGAGCGTTATCGAAAAATCTGCTAAAAATATTCAAGATAAACGAAACATTGCAGAGTATGCGGCTTCCATTATAAATGAAGGTGACTGTATTTTTTTAGATGCAGGAACTACAACGTATGAAATGATTCCTTTTTTGAAGCAAAAAGATGTAGTTGTCGTGACAAATGGTTTAATGCATTTAAACCCGATGCTAGAACAAGGTATCACCCTCTATTTAATTGGAGGATCTGTTAAACATAAAACGGGCGCTTTAATTGGCAATGGAGCTCTTTTAAGTCTTGAGCAGTATCGTTTTGATAAGTGCTTTATGGGAGCGAATGGGATTCATCATCAATATGGATATACAACTCCTGATCCAGAAGAAGCATTGATCAAGCAAACGGCAATGAAGCTTTCTAGAGAATCTTATATTTTATCAGATTCTACTAAGTTTTTTGAAACAAGTTTTGCGAAAATAGCCGATTTACATGAAGCAAAAATTATAACAAATGACGTACCTAGTGATGTACTTATACAGTATGCAAACAAAACAGACATAAAGGTTGTGAAATCATGATTTATACATGTACGTTGAACCCATCCGTTGATTACGTAGTACATGTTTCAGCATTCGAAGAAGGCGGACTTAACCGCACAACGAATGAAGCCAAGTTTCCAGGAGGGAAAGGTATTAACGTCTCTCGCGTTTTAAAGCGATTAGATGTTGATAATAAAGCTCTCGGTTTTGTAGCCGGCTTTACAGGAACCTATATCGAAGACTACTTAAAAGCAGAGAATATTGAAACAGCTTTTACAAGAGTTGATGGAGATACCCGCATTAACGTAAAGTTAAAAACGGAAAAAGAAACAGAAATTAACGGTCAAGGACCTGCTATTACAGACGAAGCGCTTCAGTCTTTATTGACTCAAGTAAAGCAAATGACTGAAGGCGATATCTTCGTATTAGCAGGAAGTATACCGAAAACGCTTCCAAGTTCTGTGTATGAAACGTTAACGGAACTAGCAGCAGCGAACGGAGTAAAAGTAGTAGTAGATGCAAGTGGAAAAACCTTGCTAGACGTCGTGTCTCACAAGCCGTTTTTTATCAAACCAAATCATCATGAACTTGCAGAATTGTTTGATGTAGAAGTAAACAGTGCAGAAGATGCGCTAGTATACGGTAAAAAACTCGTGGAACAAGGAGCGCAAAACGTCGTTGTATCCATGGCAGGCGATGGAGCACTTCTTATTAACGAAAGCGGTGTCTACAGTGCCACAGTCCCTAAAGGAACAGTGAAAAATTCTGTTGGAGCTGGCGATTCACTTGTAGCTGGATTTATTGCTTCTTATGTAAAGCAAGGGGATTTATTAGAAGCCTTTCAAACAGGAGTTGCTTCAGGAAGTGCCACAGCATTCTCACTTGAATTATGTACAGCAGAAGATGTAAAGACGCTTCGTGAACAAGTGTCAATCACAAAGGTAGAGTAGGGGGAACCGAGAATGAGAATTACAGAACTATTAAAAAAAGATACAATCATTCTTGATTTAAAAAGCACGTCAAAAGCTGATGTTATTGATGAGTTAGTTGGAAAATTAGACGAAGCTGGTCGCTTAAGCGACCGAGCTGGCTATAAAGAAGCAATTTTAAATCGTGAATCTCAAAGTACAACGGGAATTGGGGAAGGCATTGCCATTCCGCATGCAAAAACAAGCTCGGTAAAAACACCGGCCATTGCATTTGGACGCTCAACAGAAGGTATTGATTATGAATCATTAGACGGACAGCCTGCACATTTATTCTTCATGATTGCAGCGAGTGAAGGCGCGAATAATGCTCACTTAGAAACATTATCTCGTTTGTCTACGTTATTAATGGATGAATCGTTCCGAAAAACGTTGCTAACAGCATCATCAATTGATGAAGTCATTAAAGCAATTGATGATAAAGAAACTGAAAATGAAGCGCCGGAAGAAGAAGTGGATACAGCTTCAGATCAATTAGTGCTTGCTGTAACGGCTTGTCCAACGGGAATTGCCCACACGTATATGGCAGCGGATAGCCTAAAAGCAAAAGCGAAAGACATGAACGTGACGCTCAAAGTTGAAACAAATGGTTCCAGTGGTGTTAAAAACGCGTTGACGAAGGAAGAAATTGAAAACGCTACCGCTATTATTGTTGCAGCGGACAAGCAAGTAGAAATGGAACGTTTTGCAGGTAAAAAAGTTATTCAAGTTCCAGTAGCTGAAGGAATTCGTAAGCCCGAAGAATTAATTAACCGCGCGTTAAAAGGAGACGCTCCTGTATACAGCGGCGGCGGTGGCAGCAAAGAAGGCGGAGAAAGTAAAGGATCAGAGCGTACAGGGTTTTACAAACACCTAATGAGCGGTGTATCAGCAATGCTTCCGTTTGTTGTAGGGGGCGGGATCTTAATCGCCATTTCATTTATGTTTGGTATTCACTCAGCAGAACCGAAAGATCCAACGTACAATGCGTTTGCAGCGGCGCTAAAAACAATTGGCGGAGATAATGCATTCTTTTTACTAGTACCGGTACTAGCAGGGTTCATTGCAATGAGTATTGCTGATCGTCCTGGTTTAGCTCCTGGTATGGTTGCAGGTCTTTTAGCAGCTTCTGGCGGAGGCGGTTTCTTAGGTGGTTTAATCGCTGGTTTCTTAGCGGGTTATGTAGTAGTGGGATTAAAGAAATTGTTCAGCGTCCTGCCGCAAGCTCTTGATGGAATTAAGCCAGTTCTTCTTTATCCGCTATTTGGGATTTTTATCTCAGGATTGATTATGCTTTATGTTGTAAATGAGCCAGTTAGTGCAATTAACAAAGGGTTAACGCACTGGTTAAGTGGATTTGGCACGGGTAACTTAGTATTATTAGGTATTATCTTAGGCGGTATGATGGCTATTGATATGGGTGGTCCTATTAATAAGGCAGCCTTTACATTTGGTATCGCAATGATTGATGCTGGAAACTATGCTCCACACGCAGCGATTATGGCAGGCGGTATGGTTCCGCCACTAGGTATGGCTATTGCGACAACTTTGTTCAAAAACAAATTTACTCGCCAAGAGCGTGAAACAGGTAAAACGTGTTATGTAATGGGTCTTTCATTTATCACAGAAGGTGCGATTCCATTCGCAGCAGCTGACCCAGGCCGTGTTATTCCCGCATCGGTTATCGGTGCTGCAGTAGCCGGTGCTTTAACAATGATGTTCCACATCGGTTTACCAGCACCACACGGCGGTGTATTCGTTATCGGAATTGTACAAGGAAATCCTCTTTTATATGCACTAGCAATTTTAATTGGTGCCATTGTGACAGCGGTCCTTGTAGGTGTATTAAAAAAACCAAAAGCAGAATAACAAATAAAGACTGATTTTACATCATGTAAAATCAGTCTTTTTTGTGTTTTTGTGGTAGACATTTGTTCTTTATGAGAGTACAATTACGGTAGTATTCCTTTAATTTTTAGAAAAGTTAGATAGATAAGCTTTTCTACTTGATAAAATATGGTACAATAATCGAATATTAAAAACAAAGTAAGGAAGTGTCTCAAACATGAAGGTTGCGAAGTTTGGCGGGAGTTCAGTTGCAAGCGCAGAGAAATTTAAACAGGTTGCGCATATTGTAACGTCTGATAAAGAGAGAAAGCTGGTAGTTGTATCAGCTCCGGGCAAGCGATACGGAGAAGATACAAAAATGACAGATTTGTTAATCGCACTTTCTGCCAAAATACAGCTTGGAGAAGATTACGTCGATGAGTTTGGGCAAGTAATCGATCGCTATCGTGAAATCGTGGTTGACTTGTCTATGCCAGAAACGATTATTACTGATATTATTGCGAATTTACAATCACTTATTGATTTACATAAAAACGATCCGTTTCGCTTATTAGATTGTCTCAAAGCAAGTGGAGAAGATAATAACGCAAAGGTAATGTCTGCTTATTTAAACCATTTAGGGTTTGAAGCTCATTATGTAAATCCAAAAGAAGCAGGTATTTTTGTTTCTGATGAACCAGGAAGAGCAAGAGTGCTTCCACTGTCTTATGAAAAACTGCCGCAGCTAAGAGAGCGTTCGGGCATTTTGGTGATTCCAGGATTTTTTGGCTACTCTGAAGAAGGGAACATGGTTACGTTCTCGCGCGGTGGGTCAGATATTACAGGTTCAATTGTAGCAGCAGGAGTAAAAGCTGACTTGTATGAAAACTTTACTGACGTAGATGCTATTTACAGCGTAGATCCAAGACTTGTGGAAAAGCCTCATGAAATGAAAGAAGTCACATACAGAGAAATGCGTGAACTATCCTATGCAGGTTTTTCTGTCTTCCATGATGAAGCGCTAGAGCCGGTTTATAAACTAGGCATTCCTGTATGTGTTAAGAATACAAATAATCCTGAAGCAAAAGGTACATTCATTGTAGCTGAGCGCCCTCACGGCGATACGCCAGTAGTTGGAATCGCTGGTGACAAAGGTTTTTGCAATATTCATGTGAGCAAATACTTATTAAACCGTGAAATTGGTTTTGGCAGAAGATTGCTTGAAATTTTAGAAGATGAAGGTATTTCATACGAACATACTCCTTCAGGAATTGATAATATCTCTGTCATCATGCGCGAGCATCAGCTTACGCCAGATGTGGAAAAACGCGTATTTGCTCGAATTGAAAAAGAACTTGAAGTAGATGAAATCTTTATTGAACGTGATCTTGCTATGGTTATGGTAGTAGGAGAGGGAATGAATAGTACAGTAGGAATTGCTGCGAAAGCTACAGACGCTTTTGCTCGTGCTGAAGTGAATCTTGAAATGATTAACCAAGGTTCTTCTGAGGTAAGCATGATGTTTGGTGTGAAAGCAGACGCTTTAGACCGTGCTGTTCAAGCTCTTTATAATACGTATTTTAACAGCATGTACAGTATTTCTTATTCTAATGTAAAATAAACAAGACGAAAAACCCCGCTTTCTTTTTAGAGAGCGGGGTTTTCTAGTGAAGGCGTATATAAATTGAATTTGTGGACATAAAGGGAAGGAAGAGTGAAGTCAAAGGAGGAAATACAGTGAAGAAAAGACCCTTTTTCATATTCTTTTCCCTTATAGGTATGAGCGTACTTTCAGCATGCCACAATGATGATGCGGCACCCGCAAGAGAAGCTCAAAATAAACAAGGCGTGACAAATGGCGGAACGCCGATGAGCTATGATAATCAAAGTGAAAACACATCTTTTAACTTTTCAAAATTTGATTTAGAAGTAGACTACAAGGGGCTTAATAATGATTATGAAGCCGACTATGAAAATGAAAACGATGAGATAGAAGCCAAAGTGGATGATAATATTAACGATGAGCACTTGAACGGAGACAAAGCGTTTAATAAATTATCTTCAACATTTAAAAAGTTAAATTTTGATCAGCGCACCCCCGATGAAGATGTAAAAAAGGAAGTAATCGATGCGTTTGGCCTAAAAAAAGATTTTCAGTCGTTTGAATTAGAAGTTCGTTTTTCAAACGGAACGGAAAAAGAATACAACTTTAAACAAAAGTAAGACGTTAAAACAAAGTATTTTAGTTGAAGGAAAATCCGAACGATGAATTGAGGTTCTTCATTAAGAATCCAACTCGTTCGGATTTTTTCTTTGGTAAGGTGAACGTATGTCTCAATCTTATTTTTGATGTCTAAAAAAAGGAAAATAGTGAAAGGATGGTGATAAATAAGCAAAAGGAGGAATCACGGATGCAAAAGTTGATAATGAACGGATGCGTAGTCTTTGTTCTGTTATTGTTAGGAGCATGCAGCATGGTAAAAGAGCAAAATAACGCTCATGAAAACCACCTGAAAACCGAGGAAGCGAAAGAAACGAGCGAGGTATCGGTAGGACCTGTTAAAGTAGATTTAACGAATACGTCAGGCAAAAAAGTAGGAGAGGCTACGCTGACAGAAGCAAAGAACGGTGTGCAAATTAAATTAACTGCTCAAGGTCTTTCACCCGGGAGACATGGATTTCATATTCATGAAATAGGAAAATGTGAGGTGCCGGATTTCAAAACAGCAGGGGCCCATTTTAATTCTTTTAAACGTGAACACGGCTTTAAAAATACAAAAGGCCCGCATGCGGGTGACTTGCCCAACTTAGAAGTTGCGCCAAATGGAAAAGTAGATACCGAAATTTTTGCTTCTCTTGTGACGTTGCAAGAAGGAAAGCCGAATTCTCTTATAGATATGGATGGGTCGGCATTAGTGATACATGATAAAGTAGACGATTACACAACAGATCCTTCAGGAAACTCAGGAGATCGAATTGTTTGTGGAGTGATTACGAAATAAGCCAAAAAGCTGTGAGATCATTCACAGCTTTTTTATTGCCGTAACGAGCCGCTTCTAAATTGCGGTGAGCTTCTTTTTTTTGCACAATAGAAGAAAGAGTTAAAGAAGGTGAAAACATGCATAAGCAAGTTGTTGTAATAGGTGGAGGAATAGGTGGGTTAACAGCGGGAGCGCTTTTAGCTAAACATGGCTATGAAGTGACGGTTTTAGAAGCTTCTCGAGAGTGGGGAGGCTGTGCCGGGAAATTCCAGCGCCATCTCTATACATTTCCTGTCGGAGCGACGCTTGGAATGGGGTTTGAGCGCGGAGGGATCCATGAGCGAATCAGCACATACCTGGGCCTAGAAATTGAAAAGATTTCTCTTGAGAAAATCATGAAAGTTCATCTTCCACATCGTACACTAATTTATTATCAAGACCGGTATCAGCATATTTCGTATCTTCAAAAACAATTTCCTCATAAAGCGAAGAATATTAGGAGCTTCTATGAAAGTATTTTTAGAGTTGCAAAAGAAATTCGCAAGCTCATGCGGCCGCTGCCGGTTCTTCCTCCTCTCACAATCGGTGAGTGGAGTAGGCTGGTAAGTTCGTTAAATCTTGGGTCTGTGAAGTTATTACCTTATTTTCATCAATCGTTTAGTCATTTACTAAAAAAACACAGGTTGCTAGACGAAACGGACTTTATTCATTTTATTGATGGTCAATTAATAGACAGCATGCAGACAACGAGTGAGAACTGTTCAATGCTTATCGGATGTCTAGCGTTGGATATTTATCACGAAGGAGCTTTCTATGTGAACGGTGGCTTATACAAAGTCGCAGAAGCCCTGCAAAAATCTATTAAAGCCAACGGAGGAAAAACGACTCTAGGAAGGAAAGTAGTAAAGATAGAGCGTGATAACGACGAGTGGATCGTGCATGATCATAGAGGTAACCGCTACCGCGCTTCAGACGTTGTATGCAACGCGCCAATTCAAAGCTTAAAGTCTTTACTGCATGATGAAGATTACCAACATATCCATAAGAGGGCCAAAGAAAAAAGCGAGCTTCCGCAGTGGGGAACGTTTTCGATGTATGTTGCGATTGATGAAAGAGATCTTCCGCAGAAGGTAGAGTTGTTTCAGCAAGTGCTTCAATCCGAACAAGGCGAGATGACGGAAGGAAATCATTTATTTATCTCCGTGTCTCATCCTGACGATCGTTTTCGTGCGCCGGAAGGCAAACGTACAATTACAGCATCTACTCACATTGAGCTTAGCAAGTGGAGTAACAAGGAAACCTATGATGTTCAAAAACAAGTTCTTGAGAAAAAAATGATAGCAGGAATTAAAACTATCATTCCTAACATTGAAGAAGCAGAGCATCAAATTTCAGGAGCTCCTAAAGCATGGGAAAGGTTCACTTCTCGCCCAAACGGCGGAGTGGGAGGCTTTCCGCAAACATTAGATCATGCCTTGTTCAACAGCATTTCGCATCGATCTGGCTTACAAGGGCTGTGGTTATGCGGAGATACAGTGTTTCCGGGAGCGGGGACTATAGGCGTATCGGTAAGCGGTTATCATGCTTTTCAAAGTATAACGTCTCATCAGCATAGGTTACCTTAACGTTTCGTACAGACAAACTACTAGTGCTTATACCATCAAAAAACACCGGCCCTATTATCATAGGGCCGGTGTTTTCAGGAGAGAAACAGCTTCCACCACTTCCGTTTTCGCTTCATATCAGCAGCGGCGGTTTGTCTGAAGGTTTGGACAAAATCACTAAACATTTCTTCGCGTTCAGCTACGCTTTGACGATGAAGCTTACGCTCTTTCTCCATTTCTTTCAAATAATAGACTCGTTCTTCATTCATCGAATCAATTAAATCACGAAGCTCTTCTGTCGTATTAGTTGAAGAATTGTTTAGTTTTTCAACCATAAATTTCACTTGATTCATCGCAACGGTAGAATTGCTTGAGAATCGGTCTAATAAATACTGCATTTCTTTAGAGGATTCATCCGCATTCTCCATGACATCTTTCATGAACAGGCGCATATCCTCTGTTTTTTCTTCCGCAATTGTTGAATAATCTTCAATCAAAGAAGTGACTTCATCAAACGATTTTTCGTTAGAACGGATAATTTTTTTAGACATATTTTCTACATCTCTTGCGCTGCGTTCTGAAGACTCAGAGATATATGCCCCGACCGACTCCACCATTTCTACAGTTTGAGTAGCACTTTTTTCAAGCTCTTTTTTTACTTCCCCGACAATTTCTTCCCGAACTTCATTTCGCATTCCTTCTCGCATTTCTTTTAACAAATCAGCTTTAAACGTATCAAGTACTTCAAACACATCTTCATAGCGGCGAACAGCTTCTACTAGTTCCCCTTGAAGCAGCTCTTTTTCATTCACGACAAGGTCGTTTGGTTTTGGTTCTTCAATAGAAGCAGAAATAGCCTGCTTTTCTTCTTCAATAGAAGCAGAAATAGCCTGCTTTTCTTCTTCAGTAGCTAATCGTGCTTCAGGTATAGGAGGGGTCTTCTCTTGCTTATTCTCTGAAATGCTTTCCTGCTTTTCAGCAGCTTTTTTCTTTTCTTGCTTCATTTGTTTATTGGAGTGTTCTTGAAAATCAATGACGTTTTCTTTTTTAGCAGTTTTCAACTTTGCTGGTTCTTCTTCTTTTGAAACCGCTGCCTCTGATTCCATCACTAAATGCTCCTGCTCTTCTTGTTCCTTTATCAGCAGCTGAACATATTCTTTGACTTCATCTAACGTACATTGTTCATCAAACAGCTGTTTAATATCATTAAATAATTCAATTTGTTCCTCTGTATAGACACGGGCCCCATCTACTCGTTCAATTGTTAAATAGCTGCCCAATAATTTTTCCCATTGTTTTAACGTTTTCTTTTCTACCTCTAATTGATCACTTACTTTTTTAATTGTATACGTCTCCATCATTTTTCATTTCCTCCCTTATCTATTTTCATCCAACTATGTAATGGATTATTTGTTGTATGTTGTATTCACCATATCTTCACTTGTTTTCCTGCTAGGTGACAAAGGTTGTCAAAACTAGACGACATTAGCCTTCTATGTAAAGAAAACGCATATTTTGTAAAAAAATGTACAGAAATGCGCAAATGGCAAAAATGGAAAACATAAAAGAAAAGGAGAGTATAGAAAACAGTTGACGGGAAAAAATGAATCCTATAAGATAAGTTTAAATGTTTAAGTTCTTGAACATATAAACATAAGGAGTGAACACTATGTCACAGCATTATGCGCTCATCACCGGTGCGTCCGGAGGAATAGGAAAAGAGTTAGCTTATCAATTCGCAAAGGATGGCCATTCTTTAATTTTAGTTGCTAGAAGTGCTGATAAACTAACAGCGATTAGAGAGAATTTAAAATCTACTTATAATATTGACGTGATAACGGTTGTAAAGGATTTATCAAGAGAAGAAGAGATACAGTCACTGTATGAAGAACTTAAAAATAAAGAAATGCACGTTGATTATTTAGTGAACAATGCAGGTTTTGGACTATACGGTAAATTTATTGAAACAGCTTTAGATGAAGAGTTAAACATGATTGACTTAAATATCCGAGCATTAACTCATTTAACAAAATTATTTTTACCCGATATGGTCAAAAGAAATTACGGGAAAATTTTAAACATTGCGTCCGTTGCTGCATTTATGCCGGGTCCGCTTATGACAGTGTATTACGCAACGAAAGCGTACGTATTATCTTTTACAGAGGCCCTTGAAAATGAATTAAGAGGTACCAATGTAACGGTAAGTGCTCTATGCCCGGGTCCAACTAAAACGGGTTTTAGCGACCGGGCCCAGCTGAGCAATTCCAAGCTTTTTCAAAGCGGTGCAATGGATGTAGAAGCAGTTGCTAAAGCGGGCTATAAAAAATTTATGAAAGGTCAGACGGTTATCGTACCAGGAGTACAGTTTCGTCTCGCCACCTTCATCCCGCGCTTTGTACCAAGAAAGTGGCTTTCATCCGTTGTCCGCAGAACACAAGAAATTAAATAAAGGAGAATATTTATGAGTGAAAAAGCAGTGGAGTTATTTCGTGCCAGCATTCCTATTTTTCAGGCTCTAAGTGATTCAGCAAGACAAGATATTATTTTGCTGCTCGCGGAAAAAGAGCCTTTAACCGTTAATGAAATTGCAAACGAGTCTACTTTATCACGACCGGCAATTTCTCATCATTTAAAAATTTTACGTGATCAAAAGCTTGTGCAAATTGAGCAAAAAGGAACGCAGAGATATTATTCATTGGCTTTAAACGAGGCAGTTGAGCTGTTAAAAAGCTTGCTTGCTACAGTTGAAGCTGAATGTTTATAGGGAGATGAAAGAGATGAACCACGAGCAATTCTATATCACAGATGAAACGGTCATTGAACATATTGTCTCTACACAAAAGCAGTATTTCTATGCACAAAAGACAAAGAGCATCAGCAGCCGCATTCAAGCGCTGAATAAGCTCAGAGACGCAGTCAAACAAAACGAGCAGAGAATTATGGATGCTTTAAAACAAGACTTGAATAAATCTGAAGTAGAGGCGTACACGTCGGAAATTGGGATTTTACTAGAGGAAATTCGGTTTACGCTTAAGCATTTAGCAAAATGGATGAAGCCTAAAAAAGTAAAAACCGCTTTAACACACGTGGGCTCTAAAGGGAAAATTGTTCCTGAACCGTATGGAGTCGCGTTAATTATTGCTCCGTGGAACTATCCGTTTCAATTAGCGCTGTCTCCTTTAGTAGGAGCGATTGCCGCTGGAAACACGGCGATTATAAAGCCTTCTGAATTAACGCCTAGCGTATCTCGGGTTATACAAGAATTACTAGCTGAGGCTTTTGATCCCGCATTTGTGACGGTGATTGAAGGCGCTGTAGACACGACGAGCCTGCTTTTAAAACAGCCCCTCGATTATATTTTCTTTACGGGAAGTGTAAATGTAGGGAAAATTATTATGCAAGAAGCAGGGAAGCAGCTTATTCCCGTCACGCTGGAGCTAGGAGGAAAAAGTCCGTGCATTGTACATGAAGATGCAAACCTAGATCTTGCAGCGAAGCGAATTATGTTTGGCAAAGGAATGAATGCAGGCCAAACGTGCGTTGCTCCCGATTATTTGCTCGTGCATAAAAAGGTAAAAGCGCAGCTAGTGGAGAAACTTCGCGAAGCGATTTATCAATTTTACGGTAGTAATCCGCTTGAAAGTGAGCGCTACGGCCGTATTGTCAGTGAGCGCCATTTTATTCGGCTAGTTGAGTTTTTAAAAGACGGAAACGCTATAGTTGGAGGCGGGTATAATAAAAGTACGCTCACAATAGAACCTACGGTGTTAAGTGAAGTAAGCTGGACATCAGACGTTATGCAAGAAGAAATTTTTGGACCTATTCTTCCTATGATTGAATACGAAACGCTAGACGAAGTTATTCATAAAGTTCAAGAAAAAGCTAAGCCGTTAGCTCTTTACTTGTTTACGGAAAGTGCAAATGTACAAAACGTCATAACGGAGCGTCTTTCATTTGGAGGAGGCTGTATAAATGATACGCTTATGCATATCGCTACGCCATATTTACCCTTTGGCGGAGTTGGAGAAAGCGGTACGGGCCAATATCATGGAAAAGACAGCTTTCAGACATTTTCTCATTTTAAAAGCATGCTGTCTCAAACAACCAAGTTTGATTTGTCATTCCGCTATCCTTCAGAGAAACAAAACTTGAAAATGATTAAAAAATTATTGAAATAAAAAGCCTCCTGATAGGAGGCTTTTTCGTTATTTTGAAAGTGA
Organism: Priestia sp. 179-F W1.4 NHS; assembly: GCF_045369295.1. Classification (NCBI taxonomy): domain Bacteria; kingdom Bacillati; phylum Bacillota; class Bacilli; order Caryophanales; family Bacillaceae; genus Priestia; species Priestia sp. 179-F W1.4 NHS. The sequence continues at coordinate 322,587 of NZ_JBIQFF010000003.1, forward strand.
AAGCTGAGAAAGCGGCCATTTTTATTGTGTATACGCCATTTCCCAAAATAAATACTCCAGCTCACAGCTTTTGATAAAGTGATCTTTCATACGATTACGTTCTTCTTCAGTCGCTTGTTCGGCGAGTTCATCAAGCTTGTTACAAAACCATTGTGTTGTGCCATTCATTTCTTCATTATTATAAAACTGAATCCATTCATAAAAAGGATGAGAAGGAGATGGATTTACTTGTTCTGTAATGCGCTGGCCAATTTCAACGTACGTCCACGGACATGGAAGAAGCACGGCAATGATTTCCGCTAAGCTGCCTGTATGCGCAACGCTTGTCATATGGTTAATATAGTGGCTGGCCGTTGGTGAAAGAGCCTCAGTGTGGAGGTCTTCATAGCGTACGCCTGCTACTTCACAAAAATTATTATGAGGGTGTACTTCACTATGTAATACCGTAGAAATGCCGGCATTAAAGGCTTCCATTTCGGTACGCGTGCGGCATTTTGTTAAAGCAGCGCCGTAAATGCGGACAAATGCTGTTAAGTATTCGTAGTCTTGAGAAACGTAGTGAATAAGCGCCTCTTTTGGCACGTCTCCTTCAGCAATTCCTTTAATAAAAGGGTGGTTAAAAATGGCTTCGTAAATATAGTTTGCTTCTTGTCTTAATTGAGATGAAAATGACATCAAAATCCTCCTTTAATATGAGGAAGTCACAAACAAGCACATAAAGGAAATAAAAAACACTCCGTTTATAAACGGAGTGGCAAAGGACAGTACAAAACTGAACATTGCCACTTTCCTACGCTGGTATGAGCCAGATCAGGTTCAAAGGGATCAAGAAAACTTGTCTCAGCCGGTCGGCACCCCTAGTGGACTTCCTATTAGTCTATGTTTAACTTACCATATATTCTGAAAAATAGAAAGCGTTATGGGAAATTGTTCCCTAACGGTTTTTATCTCTTAAAGAGGTAGCTTCTTGAAGCTATTTTTAATCATCTTTGTTTAAAAATGCATATTTTTAGGGAAGAAGAGGTATTAATGAAGGGAAGAGCCGTTTTCGTCTCCGAAACATTCCCATATAAATAGAAGAAAGGAGAGAACAAAATGGCAAAATTTCGTTTGTATGCTGTATTAAATGCAGTAGGCTTGGCTATTACACTTCTTGTGAATTATTTAGCAAATGCCATTCCAATAGGAGGCAAAACAACGGCAGAGGCTTCTGCGCAAGTTCCTACGTTGTTTACACCAGCCGGTTATGCCTTTGCTATCTGGGGCGTTATTTATTTGTTATTAACCATTTGGGTTATACGCCAATTTTTTGCAAGAGAAGATCAAAAGGAAATATATGCACGTATCGGCATTTGGTTTTTTCTAAACTGTTTGTTAAATAGTGCGTGGATCTTTATTTTCCAAAACGATTACTATAAGTTATCCCTTTTAGTTATGCTCTTTATTTTAGGCACATTAATGATTGTATATTCCATTATTCAGCATTCTCGGATGACGACATGGTTTATGCGTCTGCCGATTTCGCTTTATCTTGGATGGATTTCTGTTGCGACTATTGTTAATGTATTTGTCGTATTTCAAGCAAATGGAATACAGCACTTGCTTGGCCTAAATGAGTTAGCATGGACGATTATTATGCTGCTGGTAGGGGCTGCGCTGGGCATTATATTTACATTAAAAAACCGAGACGCTGTTTATCCGCTTGTTTTTATTTGGGCTTATATTGCCATTGCGGTGAAACAAAGTGGAAATCAGCCAATTGTCATTACTGTTATCATCTCGATTGTTTTATTAGCAATTGCTATTATTGTGGGACTGATTAAACGCTATAGACGTTTTTAAAAAGAAGCTCTAGCTTTTGTAAGCTAGAGCTTTTTATGATGCTCTTTTGATTGTAAAAAAGCAGCTGTAAAAGCAATTAAGCTAATTAAAATACCAAAAGGAACAACAATTGGTACGAATGATAAAATAAATGTCATAAGCGTAACCTCCATGTTGCATCGGTGCATAATGAAAAATTCAACTTTTTAAATTGAAGTTCCGCTATTATAGTATGCTAGGCTTTATGTTTGGAGCCTATATGTTTAGAAATAAACGAAAAAGGCAACATACGTTACATATAGTTTATATAGGAGGAGTTAAAATGGAAACATATTTAGTGGCTTACACAGATAAAGACGATATGGAATATAAACAAGTGACGTGCGAGAGTTATGAAGATGCAGAGCGTACGGTTCTTCGTTTAGAGAGAGAAGGGCATATGCATATTGAAGAAATGTCAAATCAAGAAGCCTACCGTGGAGACGAATCATCGTACAGAGAATAATTTTTGAATAGAAACATCAAACTCAAAATGAAGAGGCAGCTGCTTCTTCATTTTTTCTATTCTATATAGATATCGTTTTATAGAAAAAAGTAAAACGGGAATGATTTTCTTCTACATTTATGGTACAGTACTAATCAGGTGAGTTTTGAGTTTAGAAGAGGAGAGAGTAACATTATATGAGTAAAGGAAATCAGTGGTCTTCACGCCTCGGTTTTATTTTAGCATCTGCTGGGGCAGCAATTGGTCTAGGAGCGATATGGAAATTTCCATACGTAACCGGAACCAGTGGCGGTGGAGCATTTTTTGCGTTGTTTATTTTATTTACAATTTTTATTGGATTGCCGCTTCTGTTGGCAGAATTTATCATTGGAAGACATACGGGAAAAGAAGCGATTAGTGCTTATAAAGCAATTGCTCCAAAGTCCGCTTGGGTATGGATTGGCAGGCTGGGAGTACTCAGCTGTGTCGTTTTGCTTTCCTTTTACAGCGTCGTTGGCGGCTGGGTGATTTTATATACGATTATGAGCGTAACCGGTATGCTAAGCGGAAAAGAGTACGGTCCGTTGTTCAATGCCGTCATTAGCCAACCTTATGTGGTATTAGGTGCACAGGCGCTGTTTTTATTAATTACAGTGTTTGTTATTTCAAAAGGCGTACAAAAAGGAATAGAGCGTGCTAATAAATACATGATGCCGCTGTTATTTATTTGTTTTATCATTATCGTGGTGCGTTCTTTAACATTAGACGGAGCTATGGACGGAGTAAAGTTTTTTTTGAAACCGGATTTTTCAGCCATTACAGGGTCATCTGTTCTCTATGCGCTCGGTCAGTCGTTTTTCTCGCTTTGCGTGGGATTATCTTGCATGGTGACATATAGCTCTTATTTAGGGAAAAAAGTAAGCTTGACGCGTTCAGCTGGGACTATTGCTATTTTGAACTTGTTTGTTTCGCTGCTGGCGGGCTTGGCTATTTTCCCAGCCGTTTTTTCATTTGGATTAAAGCCAACTGAAGGACCTGGACTTTTGTTTGTGGTCTTGCCAACAGTATTTGAGAAAATGCCGTTTGGTACCGTCTTTTTAGCACTGTTTTTAATTTTATTTCTATTTGCTACGCTTACGTCTGCTTTCTCACTGCTGGAAATTATCGTAGCTGCTTTAACCAAAGACGATCAGACAAAACGAACTCGCTACGCTTCTTTATCAGGGATTCTTGTGTTTGTGGTAGGTATCCCATCAGCGCTTTCGTTTGGTGTACTAAAACATGTCTCACTTTTTGGCAGAAGTATATTTGACGTAGCTGACTTTTTTGTGAGCAATTTAATGCTGCCTCTTGGAAGTTTAGCCATTGCAATTTTTGTGACATTTAAAATGAAAAAAGAAGCCGTGTATGAAGAGTTTATTTCAGGAAGTACAAAAGGCGCTAAATTATTCAACGCATGGTTCTTTCTAGTTAAATATGTATTACCTATTATTATTATAGCTGTTCTGTTAAGCTTACTTGTTGCATATTAAAAAAAGCACTCATCTGAGTGCTTTTTTGTTTATTTTGCAAAAACGTGATTTCCGATTGTAATCGTAACCTGTTTTTGGCGAAGCCATTGATCGCTTGTTTTATCTGGGTTAAAGAAGAATAACGAACCTTTTCCTTGACCTCTAAACGCTAGTGCTTCATTTACAGCTTTTTTTGCTTCAGCATCAGCTGCTTTATTAATTTCACCGTTTTGTACAGGTGTAAACTGTGTACCTTGATAAATGACATCATGAATAGAGTTTGGGAAAGAATCGCTATCCACGCGGTTTAAGACAACTGTTGCTACAGCCACTTTGCCAGCGTAAGGTTCACCTTTTGCTTCAGCTTGTACAAGGCGAGCTAACAATTCTTTATCGCTTTCGCTAATAGAGTTAGGGATTGTTAATGTTTCACTTGCATTAATAGAGTCGGTAGATTTGTGATTCGCTTCTTTTAACTGTTTAACCGTAACGCCGTATTCAGCGCCAATCTTGTAAAGAGTCTCTCCGGCTTTTACGCGATGGGTTGTTTCAGCGGCATTTGCCCCGTGACTCATGCCGAACATAGGAACTGCTAGTGCTCCAATAATTGCTAGTTTCTTAAACATAAAGTAAGTACCTCCTGAAATCCTTTTGAACGCCCCTTTTATCACGGATCGGTGCGTGCTGTGCACCGAACTTTATATGTACGTTTCAAAGATTAACAGGTGTCAATACATCTTGTCACTGCTTAAAACATACCAATCTAGGAAGATATTATAATAGTTAACAGATAATTTGAAAAATACGTTGACTGATAATAAAGGAGTGAATTATAATGAACGAGTAAATAGTTAACCGTTTAACTGGAGAGATTTTATGGGAGAAAAGATAACGATTCGTGATGTAGCAAAGCATGCAGGGGTGTCTGCAGCTTCAGTATCTTACGTCTTGAACGGAATTAACAAAGTATCCGATGAAACAAAAGAGCGAATTTTAACAGCGGTAAAAGAATTAAACTACGAACCAAATTTAACCGCCGTTAGTCTTTCGAAACAAAAGTCAAATATGATTGGCGTGATATTCCCGCTTACAGATGATTCACTTTCTACTATATTTAAAGATAACCATTATTACAGTGAAATGATTAGTGGAATTGAATATGTAATCCGTAAGCATGGTTATGATCTAGTCATATCTGGAGTGAGTAGCCCAGCTGATTGCCTAAAATGGATTCGAACGAGAAATATTGATGGTCTTCTGTTTTTAGGAGCCTTCCCGCATCGATTGTATGAGAAAATGAAAGCGTTATCGAATCCAATTGTGCTAGTTGATACATACGAAAGGTACGAACGTGATTATCATCATATTTCTGTAGACGATGAGTATGGAGGATATCTCGCTACAACACATTTAGTGAGTTTGGGGCATAAAGAAATTGCCTTTGTTGCTCATCACCTCGTCAATAGTCCAGTGGATAAAAAGAGGTATATAGGCTACGAGAAAGCATTAAAAGAAGCGGGCATTACACCATCAAAGACGTTTGTTTTTGAAGTGAACGAAAGTTCATTTGATAACGGTTACAAATTAGGGAACAAGCTGCTGCAAGATCATAAGGATATTCGGGCGGTTTTTGCATCCTCTGATACGCTGGCTCTTGGAATTATGAAAGCACTGCAAGAAAAGGGGAAAAAAATTCCGCAGGACTATTCGATCGTAGGGTTTGACGACATCACGTTTAGCAGCTATGCATCTCCAAGTCTAACAACCATTCGTCAAGATGTATTTAACAAAGGAGTCGTCGCCGCGACGTCTGTTATTCAAGCAATCGAACACCGTTTCAGCACGCTGCAGCATGTAAAATTATCGGTTGAACTTGTTATTCGAGATTCGACTGCTAAGCGCGAGTGAACCACAGTAAGTTAACCGGTTAACCAAAGTTTAGCATTGATAAAAAAAGGGGATATAAGTTAGCATTCACAAAAAAAGGGGATATGAAAATGATTAATGTTACAGTATGGAACGAAAATCGTCATGAACAGAAAAATCCGGTTGTAAGAGAAATTTACTCTGAAGGCATTCACGGTGCCATCGCTTCTTTCTTAGAAGAAGGAGGATTTCGTACGCACACAGCAACATTAGACGAAGTAGAACACGGGTTGACTGAAGAAGTATTAAATCAAACGGATGTTTTAGTATGGTGGGGTCATTTAGCACATGACGAAGTAAAAAATGACATCGTTGAGAAAGTAAAGCAGCGCGTGCTAGACGGTATGGGGCTTATTGTCTTACACTCAGGTCACTTTTCCAAGATCTTTAAAACGTTAATGGGCACAAGCTGCGACTTAAAATGGCGTGAAGCAGATGAAAAAGAGCGCTTGTGGGTAGTAGAGCCGAGCCATCCGATTGTGGAAGGTATTGGTGAATTTATCGAGCTTGAGCGCGAAGAAATGTACGGAGAGCACTTTGATATTCCAGCACCTGATGAACTGATTTTCACGAGCTGGTTTGAAGGCGGAGAAATTTTCAGAAGCGGCTGCACGTACAAACGCGGAAACGGAAAAGTATTTTATTTCAGACCTGGACATGAAACATATCCAACATACCATAACAAAGACATTCAGCGTGTCATTATGAATGCTATTAAATGGGCGAAGCCGGCAGAGAGAAAACGTCCTGTTTACGGCAATGCGCAACCGCTTGAATCAATCGCTGTTAAAAACTAATGAATAATGCTTAAGCAAAGGGGATAGGAAAGATGGCAAAAGTAAAAATTGGCGTTATTGGGTGCGGAAGCATTGCGCAACACCGTCACTTACCAGAATATAAGATGAATGAACAAGTAGAATTAGTAGCCGTTTGCGATATAAACACAGAACGTGCAAACAGCGTAGCACAGCAATACGGTGTAAAAGCGTACACAAACTACGAAGAGCTTTTAGCAAGCGGTACAGTGGAAGCAGTGAGCGTATGTACGCCCAATTATCTTCATGCGCCTATTTCGGTTGCAGCGTTAAACAGCGGAGTTCATGTTCTGTGTGAAAAGCCGATGGCAACATCAGAAGAAGAAGCGAAAGCGATGATTGAAGCAGCAAAAACAAACGGTAAAAAACTAATGATCGGACATAATCAGCGCTTTGTAGCTTCTCATCAAAAAGCTCGTGAACTTATTGAAAAAGGGGAAATCGGTAAAATTTATAGTTTCCGTACGGCTTTTGGCCACGGTGGTCCTGAAGGCTGGAGCGTGGACGGAAAAGAAAGCTGGTTCTTCAAAAAAGACGAAGCGTTTATTGGTGCTATGGGGGATTTAGGCGTTCATAAAACCGATATGCTCCGCTACATATTAAATGAAGAAATTGTAGAAGTCGGTGCATTCGTGGAAAGCAATGCAAAAGACTTTGCAAATGTAGACGACAATGCTGTGTGCGTATTAAAAACGGAAAGCGGGATTATCGGGACGCTTGCGGCAAGCTGGGCTTACAATGGAAAAGAAGATAACTCCACGATTGTTTACGGCGAGAAAGGGATTCTTCGTTTAGAGGACGATCCGACGTATTCATTAGTTGCACAATATGCAACGGGTGAAGTGGTGAACTATGAATTAGGAAAAATCCAGTCGAACGATGAAGGCGGACAAAGTAATTCTCACGTCATTGAACAATTTGTAGATGCAGTTGCAGAAGATAAAGAATCTCCGGTTCCTGGTGAAGAAGGATTAAAATCACTTGCTGTTATTTTAGCAGCTTTAAAATCAAGTCAAACGAAACAAATTACGCGCGTGTAAGAGGTGAAAAACGTGAGAATTGGCATAATCGGAGCAGGAGGGATTGCTGTAAGCAGGCATATCCCGGCATTCAAACAACTGGGTGATGAATGTGTGATTTGGGGGCTTAGCGATATTAATAGTGAAAGAGCCACAGAGGTAGCCAATGAACATAATATCCCTCACGTATTTGTTGATTACAAAGATATGTTTAAAGAAGTAGATGCTGTATGTATTTGTACACCTAATAAATTTCACGCCGAGTTTGCAGTAGAAGCGCTAAAAGCAGGCGTTCACGTTCTATGTGAAAAGCCGATGGCGATGTCTAAAGAGCAAGGTGAAGAAATGCTTGCTGCTGCTAGAGAATCAGGTAAGCAGTTAGCGATTGCGTATCACTACCGATTCATGAAAGAAGCGCAGGCTGCGAAAAAAATGATGACAGAGGTAGGGCGTCCATTAGTTGCACGTGTCAGAGCGATGCGTCGCCGAAAGGTTCCCGGTTGGGGCGTATTTACGAACAAAGATCTTCAAGGAGGAGGCAGTTTAATTGATTACGGCTGCCATTTGCTTGATTTAACGCTTTGGCTAATGGGAAACCCAAAGCATACTGAAGTACTGGGAAGTACATATAATGACCTGAGTAAAACGCCTAACCAATTAAATCAATGGGGAACATTTGATCATGAATCATTCAGCGTGGATGATCATGTAACGGCCTATATTAAATTTGAAAATGGAGCGTCGCTTCTTTTAGAAACTTCTTGGGCTGCTAATATCGAAGATGATGAAGAGCACGTAAGCATATCAGGGGTAGAGGGCGGTTTAAGCGTGTTTCCGTTTGAACTATACACGTCCAAAAACGGTATGCTCATGAACAGTACGTCACCTTGGATAGATGGAGAAGATGATTACAGCTTAAGTCAGGCTAAAAATTTCGTTGAAGCGTGTAAAGGAAATGCTGAATTAGTAGTAAAGCCACAAGAAGCGCTTCAAGTCTCAGCTATTATTGATGAAATATATCGCACAGGGGGAAATTAAAATGAAACTTGGAGTATTCACGGTCTTATTTGCGGATCTTTCTTTTGAAGAGATGTTAGATAAAGTAAAATCAGCAGGTCTTCATGCTGTTGAAATCGGAACGGGAGGCTATCCGGGAAACAGCCATTGTCCGCTAGATGAGCTGCTTGAAGATGAGGGAAAAAGAGAAGCATATATGAAGCAAATAAAAGACCGCGGACTTACAATCAGCGCATTTAGCTGCCACGGCAATCCTATTTCACCTGAGGCAAGTTTTGCAAAAGAATCTGACGAAACGCTTCGCAAGACCATCCAACTAGCATCATTAGTAGATGTTCCAGTGGTTAACTGCTTTTCTGGAACAGCAGGAGATCACGAAGAAGCGAAGTACCCAAACTGGCCTGTTACTCCTTGGCCTAACGAGTATGGAGACGTATTGAATTGGCAGTGGGAAAATAAGCTTGTTCCTTATTGGAAAGAAATTGGAGAACTAGCGGAGGAGCATAACGTAAAAATTGGTTTAGAACTTCACGGTGGATTTTTAGTTCATACTCCGTATACGATCCTAAAGCTTCGCGAAAAAACAAGTCCAGCGATTGGCGCTAACCTTGATCCAAGTCATTTATGGTGGCAAGGAATTGATCCGGTAGGAGCTATTAAAATTTTAGCAAAAGAAAATGCGATTCATCATTTCCATGCAAAGGATACGTACTTGGACCAGGATAATATTAACATGTATGGACTGACGGATATGCAGCCATACGGAGAAGTCCAAACGCGTGCATGGACGTTTAGATCCGTAGGATGCGGACATGATGTAAAAGAGTGGTCTGATATGATGAGTGCCCTTCGCACATACGGATACGATTATGTAGTCAGCATTGAGCATGAAGATCCAATCATGTCGATTGAAGAAGGATTTAAACGCGCGGTTACAAACTTACAAAGTGTATTAATTGAAGAAACTCCGTCACAAATGTGGTGGGCGTAAGCAAAAAGAAGCATCTCTAAAAAGAGGTGCTTCTTTTATTTTCGTTGATAAATTATTTGACTTTTGTTCACCTGAATTTCGATACAAACGGGTGATTGGTAACCCAAAAGCGCCAAGGGTAATCCTTCGCTTCACCAGAATTATCAATGCCAACGCGAGGTCCGGCGGAAATCGCTGAAGGAGTGAAGCCACGAGCAATATAAAGAGGAGGGGTGGTTAAATCATGACCGTACAAATCCATTGAAACCCCTAGTGCTTTTGTTAGTTTCCCAGGACCGTTTGTCCAATTTATTTCATTTTCCATCCCTCGACGTCTAGTTTTCATCAAATCTTTTCTGCTAAATGGCTCAATAGCTCGAATGAGGACGCCTTCTGGACAATCGATGTCGCTGCTTACAACATTGAGTAAACAATGTGTATGCATTGTATGCGTATAGGCATGACCAGGAGGACCGAACATTACCTCTGTTCTTTTTGTGCGCCGGTTATTAAAGCTATGAGCTGCTCGGTCGAAAGGCCCTTTATAAGCCTCTGTTTCCACAATAAAACCAGATGCAGCTCCTTCTGCCGTTTCGTGAACAAGAAGACATCCTAACAGCGACTGAGCTAGTTCAAGCGTAGGCTGTTGATAAAACGAAAGAGGAAGTGGTTCAATCGCTAAAAGAGAACGCGTCATTTGCTGTAGTCCATCCTTTCAAAGCAAAGTCATTCACGCTGTTATTGCGCATCTTTTATTATGATGTTTTCTTTGTTATTTTGCAAAGGGAGGGACTGATTCATACAGTAGTCTTTCTTACCCACGTTCAAGTATTTATCATGATTCAACTTACTCTATGAAATTATTTTAAAGAAGGGTTTCGTTTTGCACGTGTAGGGGGAATATTTTACTACAATACTTTGCTTTTGCTGCTGGTATGATATACACAGTTCATCCATATTTTACATGCTTTTAGTTTTTAAAAATAGTGATCCGTCTTTTCTTTATTTTCGTTCTACACATGAAAGCAAAATAAAAAGATTGAATTGTAGAAAGTTCTTTATAAATGGAAATAAAGAAAAAATATCCTTCAAAGAGTATTTAAGGGATTTTAGAACATATTAAAAATAAAATTTATACACTGTGAGGAATAGCTATGAACATCCACTTTGATACATTAACGAATTTATCAATTAAACATATTTTTGGACCTGCATCTCAAACGATCACCCATCTCACATATCATTCAAAACAAGTTCACGACGGATCCGTATTTTTTAGTATAAAAGGTGAAAATGAAGATGGACATCAATATATTAAAGAAGCTATAGCTAGAGGAGCCGTAGCAGTCTTTGGGACAAGCATCGAGGAGCTTCGTCTTTTGAGCACTCAGTATTCTCACTGTACGTTTTTAGCTGTTGACGACGTTCGCAAAGTAATGGCGTCTTTTTCTAAAATGTATTTTGATTATACGGATGAAAAAATTGAGACAATTGGCGTTACAGGTACAAATGGCAAAACAACCGTAGCAGCTTACGTAAGGTCGCTTTTAACTCTTTTAAAATTGCCAACAGGATCGATTGGAACGACCGGCATTTGGTCATCAAAGCAGAAGTTAGTTTATAAAAAAAGTACGCCTACAACACCTGAGTCGGTAGACTTGCATAAAATTTTTTATGACTTGTATACAAGAGGTGATGAAGCGGCAGTGATGGAAGTATCTTCGATTGCGATTGATCAGCAGCGAGTAGAAAATATTTATTTTGATGTAGCCATTCATACAAACTTATCGGAAGAACATTTAGAGTATCATAAAACGTTTGAGCACTATAAAAAATGCAAGATGAAATTATTTCAACAGGCCAAACATGCCGTTATTAATATAGATGATCAGGACATGGGCAAAGACTTAAGCAGGGTATTTGAAGGACCTAAAGTCACGTATAGTTTATTAAATAACAAGGAGGCAACTCTGCAAGCAACAAACATCACCGTCAAAGAAGGAGGCTCTTTCTTTGATTTACTTTATAAAGGACAGTCATACAAAGTAGCAGTGCCTGTATATGGTGATTACAACATTGCTAACGTGCTAGCGGCCATTGGTACAGCTCTTCACTTTGAATACCACATTGAAGATATTATTAGCGTGCTTCCTCAATTGGAAAGTCCAGAAGGGCGATTTCAGGTGATAGAAGGTCCTAATAACCAAAAAGTGATTTTAGACTATGCCCATACGCCTGTTGCCCTTACGCGTTTGGTAGAAGAAGTAAAAAAGATGGAGTATAACCAGCTGATTGTCATGATTGCAGGGATCGGCATTCGAGATTTTAATAAAATGCCTAAAATGGCGCGTACGATTGAAGGAAAAGCTGATGAAATTATCGTAACGGTTGACCACCCAGGTTATCATGATCCTAACGTAATTGTAGATCAAGTGATGACAGGTTTTTCGAATCCGAGCGCAAGCAATATTCACCGCGCCCCTACTCGAACAGAAGGAGTATTAAAGTCGCTTTCTTTAGGAAAGCCGAATGATATTATTTTACTTACAAGCGGCTGTATTAACGGCGCTCAGCTTGTAAAAGGAAACGAAATTCCGCATTCAGATGAAGAAATTATTGCCTCTTATTATGCATCGTTAAGCAATATTTCCTGATATTCTTCTTCGTTTATTGAACGAACGTGGAGAAAATGAAACATCATACGAAAGAAGGTCTCTTACTGTTTTTAGAGACCTTCTTTTTGCATGGGAACTATAGGCTGTTTTCGCGCTGTGTTTTTGGTTCTTCAATTTTTACATCATGTTCTTTAGCCAGCTTTTTAATAGCTGCATTGTAATCGCGTATACCTTTTCGTGCTTCATCAAGCATAGCGTTTGCCTCAGCAATAAGGTTGCGGTCCTGCTTTTCCAAAGCACTGACAATTTTAATAAAAGCATTATACTGGGTATTGGCAGCCTTTATATAGCCTTCATGAACCTTTCGAAGATCGTCGGTTTCTACATCGATGTTTTCCAGTTCGTCAACAAATTTACGATAGGTAGGAATGACTTCACTCGTCATCGTATCGTACATAACAGCGTCACTTGTGTAGTTAGCGCCTGTAACGGAATCGTATGCGTCAATCGCCTCTTTTTCAAGCTGAGCGGCTTTCTTTAAATCTTGATTGTTATAATCGATTAAATCATCTTGAACAGGATCACTAAAGCAGGCGGATAATAAAAACAAAAGAGGGACAAGACAAAATAAAACTTTCTTCAACGAATTTCACCTCCGTTTAACAATGTATGAAACATCTGCTTGGCAAAGTCTGTTTTAATAACTAGAGAAAAAGAAGGGAGTGTATAAAAGGATTTTTAAAGGTCGACAGTGAATGTATTCATAAGTCGGTTTGTAGTTGACCACCCTTTAGTAGCAGGAAGGAAGAGAAGATGATTAAAATAAAAAGAGACCACTTAACGAACAATGAAGTTATTGAACTAGTAAGTTCTCATCTCCAAGGAATGAACTTACATTCCCCCCTGAAAGTATTCATGCTCTAGATATTGAAAGTTTAAAACAACGTGATATTACGTTTTGGAGCGTGTGGGAAGGAAGTCAGCTAGCAGGGTGCGGAGCTGTAAAAGAGTTAGATGAGCACCACGGAGAAATTAAATCGATGCGAACAGCTACCGCTCATTTGCGGAAAGGAATTGCTAGAGAGCTGCTGCAGTACATAATAAATGAAGCGCAAAAACGAGGGTACCGACGCTTAAGCTTAGAAACAGGATCTGCACCCGCTTTTGAACCGGCTAGAAAGCTATACGCCAGTTTTGGATTTTACGAGTGCGAACCGTTTTCTACCTACAAAGAAGATCCATACAGTGTGTTTATGACAAAGAAATTGAATGATTAAAAGACAGGAAAGAAGGCGCAGATGATTTGTTTATTTGTATGCAAACTGTGCGGGCAAGCAGCTGTCATTTATCCTGTTAGCAAGTAAGCTTTTTAGGCAAAGCCTTTTTAGGAGGCTTTGTTTTGGTCATGATTTATATAAAAAGGTATAAACTAGGTTTTCTCACTAGACAAAAAGGTTTTTCCTATGTAGTATAGGTGTCAGATAATACAAAACGAATGTTCAGTATAAATAATAAATGTACGGGGCGGTGGAAATAGCTTGAATAAAAAAAAGCTTCAAAGTGAACAAACCAAAAGAAAAGTGGCAGATGCCGCTAAAGCATTGTTTTCTCAAAAAGGCTATAAAGCTACATCTATTGAGGAAATTGTAGAAGCTACGGGAAGCAGTAAAGGGAATATTTATTATCACTTTAAAAGTAAAGAAGGGCTTTTTCTTTATTTAATAGACGAATGGGATCTTGAGTGGGAACGAAACTGGAAAGAAAGAGAGTCTCTTTACAAAACAACAAGAGATAAGCTTTTTGGAATAGCGGAGCAAATCATTTTAGATGATTTGAATCATCCTCTTACGAAAGCTGCGGATGAGTTTTTTAACAACGAGGAGAAGGGCAGCGACATCGAAGAGCGAATTGATGAGATGGTGAAACGACACGTGGAGTTTAACCGGGAACTTTTGCAACAGGGCATCGATGAAGGCGAGTTTTCTCATAAAAATGCAGAGCAACTTGCAGTAATTTTAGAAGGGTTGTTTGTTGGAATGAGCCGCGTGTCTCGAAAAACGAGTACGGAAAATGCCCTGCAGCTTTACCATTCAGCAATCGATGTATTTTTAAACGGAATTATAGCAAGGTCTTCTTAAATAAGCGGGGATGCTTATTGCGGCAATGAGTAATCCCTCATTATTTTGTATTTTTATAGACCGAACGTTCAGTATTTTTGTAATCAGGAGGTTTATATGTCATTATTGTTAAGAAATCGAGCGGCGATTTTGCTGCTCATGCTAAATATTTTTATTATCTTTACGGGAATCGGTCTCGTTATTCCAATTATGCCAACCTACATGACGGAGCTTCATATCAACGGCAGCGTGATGGGGCTTTTAGTAGCGGTATTTTCACTAACTCAATTTCTGTTTTCGCCTTTAGCTGGGCGATTATCAGACTCGTTAGGGAGAAAGAAAATTATTGTAGCGGGAATGATTGTTTTTGCCCTGTCTGAATGGTTCTTTGGTTCAGTGAGTACACCTCTTTTATTATTTGTATCCAGAATGCTAGGCGGGGTCGGGGCCGCGCTTATTATGCCTGCTGTTATGGCCTATACAGCGGACGTGACGTCTGCTAAAGAACGGGCTAAAGGAATGGGCTATGTGACGGCAGCGATTACAACAGGATTTATTATCGGGCCCGGTATTGGAGGCTTTTTAGCTGAATACGGCATGCGCGTGCCATTTTACATGGCCGCAGTAGCAGGAGGCTTGGCTGCAGTGATTACGCTTTTTGTTTTGCCGGAGTCTCGTCCTGTACAAGGTCATGCTGTTTCAAACAATGAGAATCCAAAAGAAGATCGGCTGCTGCTGCAGCTTATGAATTCCTACAAAGAACCTTATTTTTTAAGTTTAATTATCGTTTTTGTGACATCGTTTGGATTATCCAATTATGAAACGATCTTTTCACTATTTGTTGATCATAAATTTAGCTTTACGCCAAAAGATATTGCGTTTGTTATTACGTTTGGCTCTATTGCAGGGGCTGTTGTGCAGGTTACGATTTTTGGCTGGATTTTAAATAAGTTCGGTGAAAAAAGAGTGATTTCGTTTTGCTTGATGATGACGGGACTTTTTATTTTACTTACACTATTTGTGCACACGTACTGGCTTATTATTGTTGTGACATTTATCGTCTTTTTAGCAACAGATATTTTACGTCCGGCAATCAGCACGCAAATGTCGATGATGGCACAAGACGACCAAGGGTATGTAGCCGGACTAAATTCTGCTTATACAAGTCTTGGTAATATTATTGGACCTGTTGTAGCAGGCTTTCTTTTTGATATAAACATTAATTACCCGTACGTATCAGCTGCACTTGTACTGCAGCTTTGTTTTCTTTTATCTTTAAGAGCAGGGAAGGACCGAAAAACAGCTGTGAGAAATCAAGCGATTCAAGAGAAATAACGAGAAGGAAAAATGATAGAATTTTTAGGGAATAGAAGACCTCCAGTAGTTTACTGGAGGTCTTTTAATGATGCTTTTAGTAAAGCTGTAAGATTTACAACACCACTCAGCCTATAGCGAAGCTTTATTTTATGGGCAAAACAGTGAAATGGTTGCAAATAAAAAAGGTTAATAGTAAACTTTAAACGTAACAAGAATAGTATGGGAGCTTGCGCGGGGCAGGCTGAGAGTACAGGGGCGCCTGTTGACCATTTGAACCTGTTGGATAATGCCAGCGCAGGGAATGTGAGTACATACCAAAGCACTTTGCGCATGCAAGGTGCTTTTTTGTCTTTTTTTTGCAGTGTTAAAACTAAATGAAAAGAGTGAGAGAACATGGATATTAGTAAAATTTCAGCTCAATTAGAAAAAGTAAGAGATACAAGTCCGCTTGTTCATAATATTACGAATGTTGTGGTAACCAATTTTACAGCAAATGGACTGCTTGCCCTAGGAGCGTCACCTGTTATGGCTTATGCGAAGGAAGAAGTGGCTGACATGGCTCGAATCGCCGGAGCGCTTGTCTTAAATATGGGTACACTGACGGCTCAAGAAGTAGAAGCGATGAGAATAGCAGGAAAATCAGCAAATGAAAACGGCGTGCCGGTTATTTTCGATCCTGTAGGAGCCGGAGCGACAACGTTTCGTACAGAAGTGGCACGTCAGCTTGTAGAAGAATTAAATATTGCCGTTATTCGCGGTAACGCTGCTGAAGTTGCGAATGTAGTAGGCGAGTCATGGCTCATTAAAGGCGTTGATTCATTAGAAGGGCAAGGAGACGTCATTGAACTTGCTGAGAAAGCAGCGAACAAATTAGATACAGTGATTGTTATTACGGGGAAACAAGATGTGATCACCGATGGAAACACAACGTATACAGTAGACAACGGTCACCCGTTATTTACGAAGGTGACGGGTACTGGATGTCTGCTGACATCAATTATAGGAGCTTTCGCGGCTGTAGAAAAAGAATATGTCGAGGCAAGCGTTGCTGCTTTAAGTTTTTACGGAGTGGCAGGTGAAATCGCCGCAGCGAAAAAAGGTGAAGAAGGGCCGGGGAGCTTTCAAATTGAGCTGTTAAATCAGCTTCATCTTTTATCTGGACAGGATATTGAATCATATGCAAGAGTACATCAACGTTAAAAGGAGCGGGAAAATGACAAACGAAGAAATTAAAAAGCTGCTGAAAGTTTATTTTATAATGGGCAGCAATAACTGTACAAAAGATCCGAAAGAAGTGTTGAAAGAAGCAATTGAAGGCGGGGTTACCGTGTTTCAGTTCCGTGAAAAAGGCGAAGGTGCCCTAAAAGGAGAAGCGAAATATCAGCTGGCGAAGGAACTTCAGCAAATTTGTCAGCAGCACAACGTTCCTTTTGTTGTGAACGATGACCTTGACTTAGCGATCCGTTTACAAGCGGATGGCGTTCATATTGGACAAGAAGATGAAAAAGCTCATATTGTTCGAGAAAAAATAGGAAAAGGAATTGTTGGCGTCTCTGTTCATAATATACAAGAGCTGCAGCAAGCGATAAAAGATGGGGCGGATTATGTAGGAATGGGACCTGTTTTTCCTACTTCTACAAAAAAAGACGCAAAAGCAGTGCAAGGTACAAAATTAATTGAAGAAGTGCGAAACCAGAATATTGACTTTCCAATTGTAGGAATCGGTGGCATCACGCCTGAAAATGCCAAACAAGTAGTAGCAGCAGGTGCAGATGGTGTTTCTATTATTACCGCTATTAGCTTAGCAGCGTCTCCAAAAGAAAAAGCAGCTCAATTGAAAGAAGCGGTAGGAAAATAAAAAAAGCGCACAGTGTGCGCTTTTTTTATTATAGCTGAACGGTTTGAGGAGTTTCTTCGCCTTCATTCATAAAGCGAATTTCGTTTGGCGTAATTTCCAGAACAACATACTCAGGGTCATTTGGACCGTCAAACCATTCTTTCATGTGATCGTTCCATATACGTCCTTTTAATTGATCACCAGTACGAAGAACAGCTGTCCCGGATAATTCTAAGTATTGATCGCCATATCCTTCGCCGCTGTAGCCTAATAGTACGTGCACGTTTGGATTAGCTTCGATTTCTTCTGCCTTATGTGTATTGATATTTGTTGGTGTGTAAAGAGCGATACCATCTTCATCGCTGAAAAATGTCATATAGCGAGAGTGGGGTTTGTTGTTTACAACTGTGGCTAATGTTCCTACACGATTTCCTTCTAATACTTCATTTACTTTTTTAGCAATTTTTTGTTCATTCATTTTATCCATCTCCTTTATTACTTTTTATGTTCCTCAATCGAAGATAAATAAAACATACATGTCTAAAAAAAATACAAGTTAACAATAAAATAATTATGTAAACTAATAAATAGAAAAATAAAAAAAGCTAGCTACAGCTAACTAAAAAATAAGCCCGCACTGCCGTAACCCTAAGTGTCTTAAATACCCAGATCTACTAGGTGGGTGCCCTCATAGCCGGGTTTAGCGTCCCAAGGAGGGCGTGCTATCTGCAGCTAAATTTTGAGCTCCCTTTTAACACTCAAAGGTTTAAGACAACATGAGTATACGCACAGCGCAGGTATGTATAACAAATGTAAATAAAATGCCGATATATAAATGTTTTCTAATTAATCAACTTTCATCGTACAAGAAATGATTATAACGGAATAATGAATGGAACGCAAGCCTTTTATTTAAAGTTTTTCTTCTCTAACATCTTGGCGGTTATGCCGTAATAAAATAAAAAAAGGGCCCGCAACTGGAATGAAACATAAGAGAAGGTAAGGTCGGGATGCTATCCTTTCTTTTGTCATAACGGAATAAGAAAGCCACGTTAAAACAAAAAAATCAGCGGTCATCACGCTAACAAGCTGTGACTGCATAAAAGCATCTCCATAAGCTCTTATTGAACCTATGGATAGTCCGTATACGTAACCTGCAATCGTGAGCGCTAAGCATAGTCCAATCCATAGACGAGAAGAAATGATGGCAATGAAGCGTGAAGAAATACGCGAACGTGTTCGAACTTTTTGTCCTTTCCAATGATAATAGAACAAAAGAGAAAAAGCTCCGAGCCCAAATGATAGAAGAGAAAATGGCCATCCAGGCAGTTTGTACGTATCTTTTTTACAAATCATTACCATAAACAATATTGGGAAAAGTCCTAAAAAAGAGAATACCATAACCACGAGCGGATCTACCTGTTGAAAATTTCCTGTGATAAGATTTTTAAACAGTAAATCATTAGCGGCGCTTGCTCCCGGAGCTAGCAAAAAGGCGTATAGTACAAGCATAGCCCATACAATGATATACATATTCTCAACTCCTTTTAATTGTTTTAGTATACAAAAACCATTTTAGTATATTTCCCCGTCTTGTGATGAAGGGAAACGCTTGAAACTCTTCTTTAATTAGGTGTAATATTACACTAAAGACATGTGCGTGTATAGAAAGAAAGGGCTGTAAAAATGAATAAACAAGAAGTGATTAAATCAGTATCGGATAAAATACGATTAATTCGTTTAGAAAGAAACTATTCACAAGATAGAATGGCTGAAGTCATTGGTATTTCCAAAAAAACATTGGTTCAAATTGAAAAAGGGCGCACGGAAGCAGGGTGGACGACTACTGTTGCAGTATGCGGTTTGTTTGGTGACAGTGAAATCCTTCAATCGGTTTTAGGAGACGTCCCCTTAGAAGTAGTAGAAATCATTGCTCATAACGGCGTATCTTCTCCAAAAGATAAAACGCTCGGAGGAAGAGTATGGTGGAAAGAGATTCAAAAAGAAGGTTCTTTTCGTCTGCAGCAAAATATGATTAGTCAGCACTATCGTATTTTAGATGACCAAGACTATCGATGGTTTAGTTCATTTGATAAAAGCGAAGCTGTAGAAAGATTTGAAGAATTAACAAAGAAATAAAAACAAGCACTTGCTTTCAAGTGCTTGTTACTGATTCATTAACGTGCCGGATGAAGGACGGTTGAACCAATTCCATAGCTCTACATCTCCAAGTGACGCATAGGTGATAGACGGATCATTTTTTAATTTCAGAAGCTTTTTGGTAGGTCCTGTAATCACAACGCCGTACACACCGACTCCATGTTTTTTTACATAAGAATATCGCTGCTTTAGCAACAAATCGGAATGGTCTAGCTGACGAACTTTTTGGACTGTTTCTTCATTATCGGCTAATAGTTTCATCATATTTAAAACGTTCGACTTGCTAGTAGAGTGCGTTTGATTTCCTTTGTGCTCGTAAGGCAAGTCTAAAAACTCTGGAAAGCCAAATGTTGATGTTAAGTCAATTAAGGGCTCATCTTTTGTGCTTGTTTTTTGTTCGTTCCCTGTATTAAGCGCGTACCAAGAGGTAGAAAAATCATGGCTGTCGATGGCATTCATTTTTTGCTGAACTTCTCTTAGCGAATACGTATCATCAAAAGAAATAGCCACTTCGCTTACCGTTCCTTTTGGTAGGTTTTCTAATGCATTCCATGTTTCATTCGTCCATTCCTTATACTCTTTTGCATGTAGCTTTAGTTTTTTTTGATCAGGATAGACAAAGGAAAGGTTAAGGTCGTATTTACCGCCGGAAAATTCTTTTTCTACACCGCTCGTTTTATCAAACAGCTGATGAAATGTAAACGTCCCAATGGCCTGCTCTTCACGTCCAATTTGCTTATAAGCTTCCATTTGCGACTGCATTCGGAAAAAGGACTGTGTATCAGAAGTGGTTTCACGTATATGAACGTTCGGAAAAGCAGATTCGATAGCCGCTTGATTGACGCTATTTATGTATTCGGTTTTTGATTGATGATAATATACAATGGATAAAAAGCTGCCGATCATCCATAGCAGAACGACAGAGCTAATGACAGTTGTCACATTTGAAAGGCGCTGCTTCCATTTGGCCATATAAATGGACTTTTTAACTTTTTTATTATCCAACATCGTATCGTCATTTAGTGAAGTAGTTGATGGAGTTGGCGATAACGGTTCATCTTCAGTTAGCAAGTGCTCTAAATGAGCTGAGCATGCTTCACAATTTTCCGTATGTTGTTCAAGTGTTTCTGCTTCTTTGTCTGTCAAAGTGCCGTTTTTATATTTTTCCCATTGATGCTTCATATCTTGACAGCTCATCCGTCCTCTTCCTTTCTTTTTTTCAATTGTTGACGACCACGATACAAGTCCATTTTCACTTTTGACAGAGTAAAGCCAGTCATTTCTGCAATCTCTTCATATGTGAAGCCATGATAATCTCGTAACAGTACAATATTCTGCTTAGCCGGAGGCAAAGCAGATACATCAGAAAGCCAGCCGTCGATTTCACTTTGAATCATCACTTGTTCTTCAGCACTTGGCTGAGGAGTAAAGTGCCATTCTTCTATTTCGACAGTAGGGCGTTTTTTTTCTTTTCGATACCAGTCAATAAAGGCGTGATAAGCAATTTTGAACAGCCAAGGCTTTACTTCCTCGCCTTTATACGTTTCTAAGTGTAAAAGTGCCCGGTAAAAGGTCTCCTGCATTAAATCTTCCGCTGATTCTTTTCTGCGAGTAAGAGAGAGAAGATAGCGCAGCAAATCATGCATGTGCTGTTTATAAATGTGTTCAAAGTTATGCTGTTGTGCCATTTTCTCCCCCTTCCATTTAATCAACGCAATTTGTGGATAAAAGTTTCGGTTTTTTTATCAAAAATCGTATGTAATAGATAAAAGATGCTTAAAATACGATATATAGCTTATCATACTAAAAAGAAAATCATATGAAATTCGACATAATTCCGTGTAATTTGTCATTTTTTTAAAAAACTAAAGGGTAATTGGTGTTCGAAGGAAACAGAAAATGTTATGATAGAACAAGGATGTGCTCTTACAAAAAACAGCTACATACATAATAAAAAATACAGCGTTTGTTTGCAGAATGAAAATGGACAAACACATGGTGTTTAACCATCGATGTTTGTGGGAAAATAAACTAAGTATTTTCAACAAAAAGTAAATTAAATTGTGTTTTCACTTATAAAAAAACACGGTAAATTGGAAAAGGTGGGGTCATGATGGACGTAGAAAATACACAAGGTACAGAAGAACAAGCACCTAAAGTCAAGGCAGCTAAAGTTGGCGATACGATTCAGCCTAAAAAAGGCGACTATAAAGGATTTAAAGGAATTGTTATGGTAGTGCGAGACAATTCGGTTATCGTAGATTTTGGAAAAGATGCTGAAACAGGCGAATCCATGAAAACAGTCGTTAATCATAAAAACTATAAAATCGTAAAAAAGTAGGTGAATAACCTACTTTTTTTTACTGAATATATGTTTAAATACGGCGATTTTTCTACCGGAAACTTTAGAGAAACGCATAGGTAAAGCAATTCTTTGAGAAGAAGAATGTTTTTTAGTAAACTATAGAAAGTATGTAGAAAGAAAGGATTTTTTGCTATGTCAATTCAATTATCACAATTATCATTACCAAAAGAGGTTCTTTCGCTTTTAGCGAATCGTAAATATGAAAATCTGTCTCATGCTGATCAGCTATTAATCGGAAAAGGCGGCTATACAGCAGAAGAAGCAGATATTTTAGAAGATGCCATTATTGCCTTATCACTAGGGAAAAACGTACTTTTAAAAGGGCCAACAGGTTCAGGTAAAACAAAGCTTGCTGAAACGCTGTCGCATTTATTTTCTCAGCCGATGCATAGCGTTAACTGCTCGGTGGATTTAGATGCAGAAGCGCTGCTTGGCTTTAAAACAATTTCTGAACAAGAAGGGAAAACAGGTATCGAGTTTGTAGAAGGACCTGTTATTCAGGCAATGAAAAAAGGCCATTTATTATATATTGATGAAATTAACATGGCGAAACCTGAAACGCTTCCTATTTTAAACGGGGTACTTGACTACCGGAAAATGATTACAAACCCATTCACTGGAGATGTAGTGCGCGGTCAGCAAACATTCGGCGTAGTAGCGGCTATTAACGAAGGGTATGTTGGGACTGTTCCATTAAACGAAGCGTTAAAAAATCGTTTTGTTGTCATTGAAGTGCCATATATTCAAGGGAGCAGCTTAAAGCAAGTTCTAATGTCTCAGTCTCAGTTAAAAGACGAAAAATTAATTGATAAATTTGTCACGCTCTCTGCAGATTTAATTACTCAAGTTCAAAGCGGCCATGTATCAGAAGAAGCTGCGTCTATTCGTGCGCTTATTGATACGTGTGATTTAGCTCTTTATATGCCGCCTCTTCGCGCGATTAAACGCGGTATTATTGAAAAGCTAGAAGATGAAAGGGAAAAAGCCGCCATTCAAAATATTGCTGAAACATTATTTGAGTAAGGAGTGGCGCTATGCGATTTATTAAATTTAACGACAAAAATGTAGATTCCTTTCTCTATATGGAGCTGGCAGATTTAACGAAAACATTAACAAAAAATGATGAAATTGAAGTAGAGTATCGCGTTTCATCTTATTATGATCCTGTACACGGCATTATTTATCTCAGTCACTTTTGGGATAACCGTCCAGAAGAAGACAAAGTGTACGGCTTAAAAAGTGATGTATTTTTAAGAAGTATTGGAAGCTATAAGCATTCAAACTTCAAAGAAATTAATGCATATTTAAAGAAAATAAATAAAACGTCGGTACCTAGCTTAGCTAAGCAGCTGTTTATGCTGTTTGAAGATATTCGTTTAGAAGAAGTATGCAAACGCGAACGTCCTGGAACGAAAAAAGCCTTTGCCCTCAGAAGGCAGCTCTATAGAAAATATTTTGCTACACAAATGAGCGCAAATTTAACAAAAAGCGTGTACACGGATGCACTTTTTAACGGCATTTACTTGCTATTAACGGCTGAAAATCCGTTTGAAGAAATTCCTTCAATGAGTGAATCGATTAACTTAGCGATGCCTTTTATTCGCAGACAGCTAACAAATGTATATGAAGCGAAAACAACAAAAGACGTATCGCGCATCTGCCTTGAACTCGTAGATGTTTTTGATGATATTATCGAAAAAGATATGCTTAATACTTATTTCTTCTTGGCTGAACTTCAGTATGATCAGTTAGAAGAAGGGTTAACATTTGAAGATTTAAAACGCAAAGATTCATTAGTGAACGATGATATTTTAGAACATGAAAAAGACGGAGATGAAGACATTCACGAAGAGAAAATGGAAATGTGGCATCGAGAGACAAGCGAAGCGACGCAAAGTTTTCTGCAGTTTGATATGGATCAAGGTTCAAAAACAGATATGTTAGGCGATGGGGTTCGTGAAGGCGACGATGGAGATCAAGCAATGGGCATGGTGCAAGGATCTTCTCAAAAGACATCCCGGAACGATTATTCTCAAATCGAAGCCATGGAGCAAACGCATCCGGAAAAAGACGGGGAAGCGGATTATGAGTATGGGAAAGAAAATAAGCATGCCTATGCTGTGTTTGTAGATTCTAAACTTCCAAGCGACGATCACGTTGTTCAGTATGATGAGAATAAAAAAATCATTGCATCGTATCAAAAGAAATTAAAGCAAATGATTGAAAAAACGCTTGAACATAAAAAAACGCTTCCTAGAAGCGAGCTGCACTTTGGCCGATTAAATAAAAAACTTCTAAAACTATGGACGGATGATAATCCTCGTTTGTTTTATAAAAAAGACGAAGATTCTGCCCAAATTGATGCTGTGTTTTCTCTTCTAGTTGACTGTTCGGCATCGATGTACGACAAAATGGATGAAACGAAGCTCGGGATTACGCTATTTCACGAAGCGTTAAAGTCTGTTATGGTGCCTCATCAAATTGTTGGATTTTGGGAAGATACAAATGATGCTACTGAAACAAGCCAGCCTAACTACCTGCAGACGGTGATGGACTTTCAAGCATCATTAAAGCGTAAAAGCGGTCCTGAAATTATGCAGCTTGAGCCTGAAGAAGACAACCGTGATGGATTTGCCATTCGCCATATGACACGTCGCTTGCTTCAGCGTTCTGAGCAGCAAAAGTTTTTACTTGTGTTTTCAGACGGGGAACCAGCCGCTATGGGATATGAACAAAATGGTATTGTAGATACGCACGAAGCGGTATTAGAAGCACGCAAACACGGAATTGAAGTCATCAACGTCTTTTTATCCAACGGGGAAATTGATGAAGGACAGAAGAAAACCATTCAAAATATGTACGGGAAATATAGTATTCTAGTACCAAACATCGAAGAACTTCCCGATGTGCTATTTCCTTTACTCAAGAAATTACTTCATAAAAGCATTTAAAAAAGTCGAAGCATATTGCTTCGACTTTTTTTGCTATTGACCGTTAATGCGGAGGGAGGTAAATTAAATATATATGAAAAAGAGAGAAGGAATGGTAAGTGGAAGGAGTTCAAACTTCATCTAAAAGAGCGTGGGGGCTGCTGCTTGTAATCATTGGTGCCACGATGTGGGGAGTGTCTGGCACGGTAGCTCAATATTTATTTCAGCATAAGAGTTTTAACGCAGAGTGGCTGGTCGTCGTTCGTATGCTAGTATCCGGATTGCTGCTTTTGGCAATAGCCTCTAAGCAGCGCAATATTTTTGCAATTTGGAAAACAAAAGAAGAGAGGACTTCGCTGCTTTTGTTTGGTGTAATCGGTATGCTCGGCGTGCAGTATACATATTTTGCAGCTATTGAAGCAGGAAACGCTGCTACAGCTACAGTGCTTCAATATACGTCGCCAATATTTATTATTGGCTATTTAGCCGTGCAAGCAAGAAAGTGGCCGGTGAAAGTAGAAATGATTTCTGTTGCGCTCGTCATAACGGGGACATTTTTTCTTGCAACAAGCGGAAATTTTAACGAGCTGTCTATTACAGGATGGGGGTTGTTTTGGGGGATTGGAGCAGCCGTGACGTCTGCTTTTTATACGCTTCAGCCTAAACGTCTTCTTGCAAAATGGAGCTCAGTTGAAGTAGTAGGCTGGGGAATGGTAATAGGCGGCGTAAGTTTTTCATTTATTCATCCGCCGTGGCATATAGCCGGTGAGTGGTCGCTATTGTCGCTGTGTGCGGTGCTATTTGTGATTATCTTTGGAACGCTCATTGCCTTTTATTGCTACTTGGAAAGTTTGAAGCACATTAGCGCTTCTGAAGCCATTGTTCTTGCGTCAGCAGAGCCTTTGTCAGCAGCCGCGCTATCTGTTCTATGGCTTCATGTGACTTTTGGGTGGACGGAGTGGCTAGGTACAATTCTTATTATCGCTACGGTATTTTTGCTTTCTCAGCGAAAGCCAGAGGTGACATCATAAGTAAAAAGGACTTTCAAATGAAAGTCCTTTTTATTTTTATAGAGGTTTTAGCGTAAACGTGTTTGTATACGAGCGGTTGGCGTATAGTGTGTAATCAGGATGTGTTTTAGCTCCCCAGCTGTCGTCTCCGCCAACGCCCATTTGCTTGTAGTTAACCCGCACGGTTACGGAATCGCTTAACGGCAATTTGTAAAAATGATCGTAAGCCTCCAGTTCAAAAGGTGAGTAAGGTAAAGCATTCAGCTCGACTGTTGGCAAACCTTTTAGTAAAAAGCCGCGTCCTTGATCGTTTGTAATAGTTGCCCATCTAACGTCCGTTTTGTTTCCGCATTCTTGAGGGCGTAAATACGGTGTAACTTGCTCTTTTACACTGCCTTTATGAAGGCCAAGCTTAGCGCCAGTTTTACGATCCCAATAATTTTCATGAGGGCCTCTGCCGTACCATGTTAAAGAATCAAAAGCCGCATCCATCGTAAACAGCATCCCAATTTCAGGAATTTCAGGCATTGCCTCAGAAGGTGCTAAAGATTGTTCAATCTTCATTTCACCATCGTTATATAGCGTATACGTTACATAGCAAGAAGCAAGAGAGCTATCTAAAGCTAGCTCAACCGAAATGATAACAAAGTCAATTTGCGGTTGAACACTTACTTTTTTCACGTGCTGCTCTAAACTTGCTTGACGCCACGTTTGACATCTTTCATGCAATTTATTGCCGAGGTCATTATCGGTGACTGCGCGCCAAAAGTTCGGACGGAAACCCGATGCAAGCAGCTCGGTATGCTCATAGTTGTAAGAGATAAACTGCCCTTTTTGCTTGTCAAAAATAGCCGTGAAGTTAGTTCCTGTAACCGTCAGCGTTTGTTCGTTTTGGTCAACTGATAAAGCAGGATAAACAGTTTTTACTGAAGGTACAGCGGTTTTGGCAGGCAGCACAAACTGTTCGTACGCCACTTCATATCCAGCTGAAGCCCAAGCTGTATCTTTGGATAATCTGAGAGAAAGAGTCAAAACAAATTCATCAGTTTCGTTTTCCTGCTCGTAAAGAGGATAAGAAAGCGTCAGTTCGTTTGTACCATCAGGAGCTACATTTAAAAGAGACGCATGTTTTTCAAGTAGTTCACCGTTTTTTTCAATCGTCCAAACAAAATCAAAGGCGTTCAAGTTTGTAAACAGGTGTTTGTTTTGAACGGCAAATTTTCCTTTAGCACCGTCGACTGCTGTCCACTTTACGGGCTGGTAGCATTTTTTTACTTCTGCAATTTTCGGGCTAGCTGTCCCATCAGCAAAGATTAAGCCGTTTCCGCAGAAGTTGCCGTCGTTAGGCGTATCACCAAAATCTCCGCCGTAAGCTAAGTAAGAAGTACCGTCTACTGCTGTTGTTTGAAGAGCTTGATCTTTCCAGTCCCATATAAAACCGCCTTGCAAGATTGGATATTGATCGAACAGCTCCCAGTATTTGTATAGATTTCCGCAAGAATTACCCATCGCATGACTGTATTCACACAGAATATAAGGTTTTTTCGGATTCATTAATGCATAGCGCTCTACATCTGCTGGCTTAATGTACATCGTGCTTTCTATATCAGAAGCATCATAGTCGCGGTGATGGAAGATTCCTTCATAATGAACAAGTCTCGTGGAATCTTTCTCTTTAAAAAAGGTATACATATGCTTAAAGTTTTCTCCGCCAAATGATTCATTGCCAAGCGACCAAATAATGATAGAAGGGTGGTTTTTGTCACGTTCGTACATCGAACGACAGCGATCTAGTACGTTTTCTTTCCATTCTGGCTTGCTTGCTGGAACGGCTTTTTGTTCGCCTTCTTGTAAATAAGTCCACGTTCCGTGCGTTTCTAAATTGGTTTCGTCAATCACGTACAGTCCGTATTCATCACACAGTTCATACCATACTGAATCGTTAGGATAATGGGATGTACGCACCGCGTTAATATTATGCTGTTTCATCAGCAAAATATCGTGAATCATGTCTTCGCGTGTGATGCCTGCACGGCCTTTTACTGAATCAAATTCGTGGCGATTTACTCCTCGAAGTACAATACGCTTGCCGTTAATTGTCATAAGGTCATTCTTTAGTTCAAACGTACGGAAGCCGACTTTACAGCTTTCCGTTTCGATAATAGAACCAGCAGCATTCTTTAAGCTGAGTACAAGGGTATACAAATTAGGACTTTCTGCGCTCCATTTTGCAGGGCTTTTAATGTGTGTACGTAAGGACGCTGTATATTGATTGCTCACACTTACATTTGTTTGCAGCGGAGCTTGTAGTACTTCTTGGCCATTCGCGTCATACAGCATGACTTCAAATGTTAGATCTTGAGTATTGTGCTGAAAGTAATTTAAAATATCAGCTGAAACGCTAAGTTCACCATCTTCGTAGTTGTTATCAAGCGACGAACGAACGCTAAAGTCATAGATGTGAACCGGTGGAGTAGAGTACAGATACACATCTCGGAAGATGCCGCTCATTCGCCAAAAATCTTGGTCTTCAAGCCAGCTTGCGTCACTCCAGCGATATACTTCTACTGCTATCGTATTTTCACCATCTTGAAGATAAGAAGTTATATCAAATTCAGCTGGAGTAAAGCTGTCTTCGCTGTATCCAACAAACTCACCGTTAACCCAGACGTAAAAAGCAGATTCGACGCCTTGGAAGCTGACGTACACCGGCTGATTTTCCCATTCTGATTTAGGTGTAAAAGTACGGACGTACTGACCGACAGGGTTATATTTAGTCGGTGCAAAAGGAGGTTCGAGGTTTTCGTTTTCAACCCAAGGGTATGTCACGTTTGTATATTGAGGATAGTCATATCCTTGCAGCTGCCAGTGTGAAGGAACTGAAATAGAGTCCCATTTCTTATATGAAAATTCAGGAGCGAAAAAGTTTTTGACGCGGCCATCCGCATTTTCAGCAAAATGAAAGTACCAGCTTCCATTTAAGCTGTGGTAGTAAACAGAAGATTTTCTATCATTTTTTAAGGCCTCTTCGACCGTTTGATAAGGCATTAGTAAAGCGTGTGCTTTCGAACGGTTCAATTGAAAAATTTCAGGGTTGTTATTCCATTCAGGGTATCCGTTTGCAGGTGCTGTATAATTAAATTTTTTGCCGGTTTTTAACATGTCGATCCCTCATTTCTAGATTACTAGGTTATTAGTTTATATGAAAATGATAACGTTTTCTGAAAACCTTATCAATCTAATTATTTTCATGATAATATAACTATATTCACATAAAAAGGAGGAAGTAATGTGGACCGTATGTACTTTCCGGCTCTTTCAGATGAAGATATGAAACTGCCATTCTATGTTACAAGCGCTGGAAGCTGGAGACATCAAACGCATATTAAACGTCAGGGAGAGTTTCCTGATTATCAATGGATTCAATGTATAAAAGGAAGAGGCGAGCTTCGTGTAAACGACGAGGTTTATATTATAAAAGAAAATGAAGGGATGTTTCTGACGCCGCATGTTCCGCACGAATACTACCCCATTACAAGCGAATGGCAAGTATGCTGGGTTTCTTTTAATGGAAGTGTAATTGATGATATCATGCTTTCTCTTCAATTTATTAATTCCGGAAAAATCGTCCTTACACATGCTGAAAGCCTTTATAGGATGCTGCAAGAGCTAATGAATTTGTTAGAAGAAAATCATACCTCTAGCACCATGAAATGCTCTGAACTACTATATAGCGTCATTTTGAAACTGCGCCAAGACAGCGTATATATAGAAAGCAAAAGTCGCTTGCAGCAAATTACTCAGCTAAACCCAGTCCTTCGCTATATTGAGGAATATTATCATCAGCCGTTAACGCTAGAAGTACTGGCGAAGCAGCTCAACGTAACAGAGCAGTATACGTGTTTGCTTTTTCAACAATCTCTTGGTATCCGGCCGTTTGAATACGTAACGCGCGTCCGAATTCAAAAAGCAAAGAAACTGCTGCTTAAAAACAACCAAATCTCTGTACAAGATATAGCAAGACAAGTAGGGTATGAACATCCAAGCTATTTTATCAAGCGCTTCAAAGAACAAGAAAACGTGACTCCAACTGTTTTTCGGAAAATGTATTTTTCATAAGTTACATACATTGGGTTTTATCTAGGTTATAAGAAATGATGTGGATGCTAGTTATTTCGTATGAGTTTTAAAAAAAGAATTTAAATGTAGTTTTAAGTAAAAACGGGGAGGAAAAGTAGAGAGAAGAAACAAAAAGGAGGGATAAACGTGTTTGGGTTAAATGATCTTCCAAAGTTTGTGTGGTCATTCTGTCTTGTATTGCCACTTGTATCATTTGTTCATCAGCTGGGGCATTCCGTCATGGCAATTATTTTCGGAGGGAAGGTCGATTTTACTATTGGGCGGGGGAAAACGATTCTTAAAATGGGGAAGTTTAAAATTAAGTCAGTCTATTTTTTAGACTCGTTTTGTAAATATGAAAATCTTAAGAACGACAGTCGCTTTTCCCATGCAGTGGTGTATGCGGGCGGTGTACTGTTTAATTTACTTACTATTTTTATAATAAATGGATTAATTATGGCTAATATTCTGCCTGAAGATATATTTTGCTATCAATTTGTTTATTTTTCAGTCTATTATGTTATTTTTTCACTGCTGCCAATTCAATATACAGAAACATCTGCAAGTGATGGACGTGCTATATATAACGTATTACGGTACGGGAAAACGTGTGATCCAGATTAAAGGGCTGTGTGTAGCAGCCTTTTTTGGTGCCTTTTTCTGTTTCATTTAAATAAAAAAAGGAAAACTTTACGAAAAGAAAATAGTAGCGGATAATAAAGATAGTAGATGTTGGAATGGAAGAAAGGAGAGGATTTATACGATTATTGAGACAGAGCGAATGACGCTGCGAGCTATGGCTGAAAGCGATGCAGGCAATTTAATGAAAATATTTGAAGATGCTGAAGCCATGAAGTATTATTCTTCTACTAAAAATGAACAAGACACATATCGCTGGATTCAATGGATGAAGCAGCATTATCAAACATATGGCATTAGCATGTGGATCGCTGAAGATAAACAGAATCGAGAGTTTCTAGGGCAGTGCGGCATGGTTCTTCAAAAAGTAGACGGCAAGGTAGATCCAGAGCTTGGCTATTTATTTTTACGCAGCCGCTGGGGAAAAGGCTATGCGAGTGAAGCAGCAAAAGCTTGTTTAGATTATGGCCTTCATACGCTGAAATTTCAGAAGATTATATCATTGATAGATCCTCACAATTATCCATCGATTAAAGTGGCTGAAAGAATTGGCATGAAAAAAGAAAAGCAAGTTAACAAATGGGATAAATCATTATTCTTTTATAGTATATATAATGAAAAATGAGAGTAAAGGAGTGTTAGCATGATCAACATTAACAACGTTTCGGTAAAACGAGGAGAAAAAGAAATTTTAAAAAGCGTGTCGTGGTCAGTGGAAAAAGGGGAACATTGGTGTTTGCTTGGGTTAAATGGTTCCGGAAAAACGACGCTTTTAAATATCATCAACGGATATATTTGGCCTACAAAAGGGGAAGTAGAAGTTCTTTCAAGGAAATTTGGAGAAACAAATCTGTCTGAGCTCAGAAAAGAAATTGGATGGGTAAGCTCTTCGCTTCAACAGCGGTTTCGAGATGACGATACGGTTGTAGAAATGATTTTAAGCGGAAAATTTGCATCTATTGGGTTATATGAAAAAGTGGAGCAAAAAGATATGAACCAAGCCATAGAATTAATGAAGCTGCTAAATTGCGAAGATTTACAAAATCAGGCCTACGGAACACTTTCTCAAGGAGAGCGCCAGCGAGTGCTAATTGCTCGAGCTCTTATGGCTTCACCAAAGCTTTTAATACTTGATGAGCCATGTACAGGTCTAGATATAATGGCCCGAGAACAGCTTCTTCATCTGATTGCAAAAATGGCAGAGCAGCCAAATGCTCCTACGCTTATTTATGTTACTCACCATGTAGAAGAAATTTTGCCTTGCTTTACCCATACGCTTTGTATGCGCCAAGGAGAAGTGTTTTCTTCTGGAAAAACGAAAGACCAGCTCACTGAGCCGCATCTTTCTAAATTTTTTAATCACTCCGTAGAGATTCAGCAGCAGAAGGAACGCACTTGGCTGTCATTAAAAGAACCGGTAAAAAGCTGAGCTAGCGTCGAGAAACCTTCTTACATACCATGGGAAAAAGAGCGCTGCTTGCAATGGAAACAAGCTCATTGTGGAGATAATGTTTACATGCTACATAAATAGTGGTGCTGCAAATAATATCAATGAGTAAAAAAGCAGCAATGTCATGTTTATCAATGGTTACAAATACAAAAGAAGAGGAATCATAAGCTGTCATTGTTGGCTCCTTTGGTTATATCGTTATGTTACTTTATTCACAAAAGGCTTGGGCTATACGAACTTTTAAAGAAGTACGATGATGACAGCTGTTTCTCTCCTCTAAAGCTGATAATACTCTTGTTCGAGTATACTCATGATAATATCTGTCTGAAATGCTTCTTCAATAAAAGCACCTTCACGCTCTATTCCTTCTTTTACAAAACCGCATTTTTCATAACAAGCAATGGCTCTATGGTTGTATTCAAGCACTCGTAAATCGACTCTGTGCAAGTGAAGGTGTTCAAATGCGTAGGCCAGCACCAATTTTGTAACTTCAGTGCCGAGCCCTTGATTCCAAACGGAAGAATCGAATAAACCAATAGCATACCGTGCGCGCCGGTCGTACTCGTTAACGGTCAGCCGGGCTTCTCCAACAAACTGCTGCTGATATTCAACACACCAATTCAGCTTTTGAGACTTTATGTACTCGACGTGCCGCTTGGCATCTTGTAATGTAAGAGGTTTTAAGTTTCGGGTATCGCCTCCGTACATACGAATAAGCTCTTTTGTTTGCTTGCACGCTAGATAGTCATGTACATCGCTGTCTTTTGGTTTTCTTAGTATCACGTTTTTTCCTTTTAAAAGTGGTGAAACATTATTCATTTGATGCATCCTTTCTTTCCCAACATTAAAAAGGTATTCCACTTGTCTCCTAAAAAAACCTGCTTTTATGTACAAAAAGAGGCTGGGATAAAAGGATTTTAGACAAAGTGAAAAACGAACCATTGATCAAGATGTTTGATTCGTGGTTCGTTTTTTTTGTTAGGGTAAACATAGGTTTCATGTGTGTAAGTCTTTCTAGCAGTTGACTGGAGGGCAAGGCGAAGACTCCCGCGGAAAGCGAAGCCTTGCACGGAAATCAACTGCCGTGTCACAAGCGATCCATAGGAGCTCATGTATCCTATATGTTCGTCTTTAGATTGGATTCATTTCGTCATGTCTCAACCCCTTTATGAAGAATGTTTTTTTGCGTAGTGGGCAAGTGCAAGAAGAGGAAAAATATCATTGTAGCTGTGGTACTGAATATAAAATTGTCCAGGAAGACCAATTCCCGTGGGATAATGAATTTGCTGCTCTGTAAGATTTGGATTCAGTAAAAATTTAATTCCTTTTTCAACTGCTCGATCTTTTAATGGACATATTGTCATTAAAGCATCGAGAGCCCAAGCCGTTTGAGAAGGAGTGCTAAAGGGTAAAGGCACATATTTTTTTAAAGAAGCGCTATAGCATGATTCTCCGAATCCGCCGTCTTCTTGTTGAATGCTTTTGAGCCAATTGATGGCTTTGATGATACGCGGATCAGAAGCAGAAATTCCTACAGCACGGAGTCCAGTAATAGCGGCCCACGTTCCGTAAATGTAGCAAACACCCCACCGGCCGTACCAGCTTCCGTTATCCAATTGATGATCAAACAGCCATTTTACTGCAGCTTTAATCGAAGGGTGGGATTTATTCATACCGGCAAAGTTTCCGAGGCACTCAAGCACTCGACCGGTTAAATCGGCAGTAGCCGGATCCGTCGCTGCATCTTTTGCATTTTCAAGCGGCAGATAAGTAAATAAAATAGAGTCGGTATTTTTTTCAAATGCAGCAAAACCCCCGTCTTTGTTTTGCATGGACAACAGCCAGTTAATGCCTCTTTGCCAAGACTCCAAATAATCTGTATCGGTTTGCGCTCTTCTAGAAAGAGCTCTAATAGCAGCAGACGTATCGTCTAAGTCAGGGTTATTCGTATTAATATCGGAAAATCCCCAGCCTCCAGGCGCTGTATTGGGGTTATGAAACTGCCAGTCTCCAAGCTTTGTATGCTGTCTTTTCTTTAAGTAACGAGTTGTGCCTTTAATCATGGGATCTTGCTGCGGTACACCTGCTTCTTGTAGAGCGTAAGATAGCAGGGCGGTATCCCAAACGGTTGACGTGGAGTTTTCTACGTGCGTGTGGCCGCTGCATGTACTAAGTAGTGAACAAATACCGTCAATTGCTTTTTGAACCACAAAGGAATCTTTTTTATAGCCAAGAGCCAAAAGGCCGTAAATCATAAAAAAAGTAGAGGTTGCGTAGCTGTAGAGTGTTCCATCTTTTTCAAGTCTTTCTAGCATATAACGCTCGGCTGCTTGATAACCAAGCTTGTGGATGTAAGAAGGTAAAGAAGCCAGCTGTTTTAAATGGTCGACTAAAAAAATAGAAGCGCGTGATTCTTGAGCAGTTTCATCCGCTTCCTGTTTCTGCTCTCTTACATCTAAATGAGAAAGAGAAGGTGTATGCCTAGAAGTAAGTGAAAATTTTTTGTTTCCAGCTACCATCATCGGGACGAAGTGAATTCTGGCATAGGTGCTTAGTTCATAAAAGTTAAGCGGTACATAGGTAGGCACGAGCAAAAGAGAAAGCGGGAGGTAAAATAGCTTTGGCCACTCGTATAAGCCGTTAACACAAAGCATCCATCTTGTGAGAAAATGAGCGCGAGAAATGCCTCCTGAATCTATAATATATCTTTCTGCTTTTCGCAAAATCCGGTCATTTTTTTGGTAATATCCTGAATATAAAAGAGCTGTATAAGCTTGAATAGTAGCGGATAAGTTATGTTCTTCATCATCAAACAACGTCCAAAGACCATCTTCATTTTGAAGGGAAACGATCCGTTCGGTTAATTGTTTAATCAACACTTCTTTATCTAAATCAAAGGTGCGAAGAAGCATAATTAAAAACGCATCAGGCATAACGCCTGTTTCAAAACAGTAGCGAAATGACCCGTCATTTTTTTGTGTTGGGCGCAGATAGGCGATTCTTCGCTGAATCTCTAGCTGAACTTCCTTTAGCAATATGATCACCTCTTATGATAATGCTTTTCAATCTTTCGACCTGTTTCTTTATAACTGTATTCAAAGGAAGAGCGTTCTATGAGAGGAGAAAGTTGCAAAGAATAGAGCGCTTGCTGCACAATAAAGGTACTGGAAAATTGGAGTGATAGAAGTGAAAGAAATACAGGTAGACGTTATTCAAGGGCGAGGCTCTTACCGAGAGCTTGGTAAAATGCAAGGGGAATTACATAAAGGAACAAAGCTGTTTGAAAATCATCAAAAAAGAAGAAAACGTTCATTACGCAGCTATCAAACGATAGCAAAAGAAGCTCGTCATTATTACGACTTATTTGCTCCCGGACTGTGGGATGAGCTATTGGGCTTAGCAGAAGGCTTAGATTGGCCTCTTGAAGACGTTATACATGAGTACAGCGGATATCAGCAAGAGTGGAAGAAAACGGGATGTTCTGCTCTTATGCAGCACGGTGTGTATGTGCGGAACTACGATTATCATCCGAAAACGTACGAAGGTCGATTTTTGCTTTTTCAGCCAAAGGAAGGATATGCAAGCGTCGGGTTTGGAACAAGAATGATTGGGCGAATGGATGGAATGAACGAAAAAGGATTAGCAATTGGCTATCATTTTGTTAATCGCCGCCGTCAAACGAACGGATTTATTTGCTGTACGCTTGCTCGGTTTATTTTAGAAACATGTGAAACGACAGAAGAGGCTGTTGCTATTTTAGAAAGGGCACCGCACCGTCATGCGTTTAATTATTCCATTTACGACCGCAGCGGACAGGGAGCAGTAGTCGAAGCATCTGGACGAGGCGTTCATGTACAAAGAGGAACGATGATGGGGTGTACGAACCATTTTAATCAGCTGGTCGAAGAAAATCGTCATCATTTGGTAGAGTCA
This sequence comes from Priestia sp. 179-F W1.4 NHS, assembly GCF_045369295.1. Classification (NCBI taxonomy): domain Bacteria; kingdom Bacillati; phylum Bacillota; class Bacilli; order Caryophanales; family Bacillaceae; genus Priestia; species Priestia sp. 179-F W1.4 NHS. Next base: position 358,642 of record NZ_JBIQFF010000003.1, read on the forward strand.
AAGGAAAGGCTCGATCATATTCGAGATCATATTGAAAAAAAGCTATTGCCTCTTGAAGCTTTTTCTTTATTTAATGAAGATGAATACGGTATTTTTAAAGAAGATTACCGGAATTCTGCTGGAACGCTTCATACAGTGGCATATGTACCGGAGACGCTGCAAGTCATTGTGGGAATTGGACGAAAAGCAAAACCTCTTATTTTCTCGTTTGAGGATTGGGTGAAAGGAGAACAATTAACTATAACGAAAATAAAAGGAACGGTAAATACAGACGAACCATTTCCGTTTCAGTAAGGAGCAGCATAATGAGAATTGTAACGAATCAAGAGATGTATCAAGTAGATGATTATATGACGAATACAATTGGGATGAGTGAAGAGTCCCTTATGGAAAATGCCGGACAGGCTGCTGCAAACGCGCTGAGTGAGCGAATTGAAAAATATGAAAAAATAGGGCTGCTTATAGGAACGGGAAACAACGGAGGAGACGGCTTTGTTATTGCCCGTGCTTTGAAGTCAAAAGGCTATGAAGTTGACGTCTGGGTAGTTCCTGCACCGGAGAAAATAAAAGGCGCAGCTAAAAAAGCCATGATCATCTATGAAAATGCTGGATTCGCGTGGCAATCGGCGGGAGACAACTTCTCTGTGAAAAAGTATACGGTCCTTATTGATTGTTTATTAGGTATAGGCGTAAAAGGCAGCATCAAATCTCCTTATGATAACATTATAAAAAAAATAAACGACTCTAAGGCTTACATATACAGCATCGATGTCCCAAGTGGAGTAATGGAACAGAAGCAAGAGCTTACGGTACGTGCAGATGCTACGATTACGCTTCAGCAGCCAAAGATCACGGCATTTACATACCCGAGCAAAGAAAGCTATGGTGAATTGATTGTAGTAGATATCGGTATCCCACCGCTAGCAATTGAAAAAAGCTCATCTCTTAAAGAGGTATGGTCAACTCAGCATATTAAGAAATCTTTTCCCATTCGGAATGCTTCGTCCAATAAAGGTACACATGGAAAAGGAATCGTAATAGGAGGTTCACTTCAAACACCCGGAGCGCCGATGCTAACGTCAAAAGCAGCGCTCACAAGCGGAGCAGGGCTCTTAACGCTTGCGCTTCCTAATGATATTCATGCGATTGCAGCTGCTCACATGTTAGAAGTGATGTATAAGCCATGCCCAAGCAAAGATGGCTTTTTTGCAGGAGAGATTCCTTTAGAAGAAGCAAAGTACGATGCAATTGCAGTTGGACCAGGGCTTGGGAGAACGGAAGAAACGAAGAAAGTTGTCGAACAAGTACTTCAACAGCCCGTTTCTGTTGTAATCGACGCAGATGCTCTTTTTCATCTGCCGGATTTGATAAAAGAACTAAAAGAAAGAGAACACGCAACGATTTTAACACCTCATCCGGGAGAAATGGCTAGACTAGTGGATACAACAATCGCAGAAGTAGAAGCAAATCGATTTTCGATATCTAGCCAATACGCAGTGGAAAATGGTGTGTATCTTGTATTAAAAGGTCCAAACACGATCGTTACAACGCCGGATGGAAAACAATACGTAAATACCACTGGAAACGCAGGACTCGCAAAAGGTGGAACGGGTGACACGTTAACCGGAATCATCCTCGCTTTTATTATGCAGCATGATTCTCTTCAAGAAGCAATCAGCAATGCGGTATATGTTCATGGAAAAGCAGCGGATGTGCTGCTCGATCAGGGGCATACAATGATAGATATGTTAGCAAGTGACGTTATTTCTGCACTTCCGGCAGTCTTCGGGCAGCTGAATGAGAAGTGATTTCTTCTGGATTATTAAAATTTGTTGACAAAATCCTTCAAAAAGTTGTCAAAACTCTGTGTAAATGATAACGTTATTTTACGTAAGATTTTACATAGAAAGAAAGTGATGTTGTGTACTACTCAATGAGACCAAGAGGCATTCATTTAGCTGTGCCTACACTTTTCTTCCTTATTACAGTCGTGTTATTTGCGATGATGCAGTTTGGTTTTTATTTGGATTCCAGCATTCTTCGTAAAATTTGGGTCATCATTATGGCTTTATTGCCCATTGCTGGACTAATCACGGCTATTAAAGGTAGAAGAGGAAGCGCAAAGCCGTGGTTAATTATAGGAAACGTGATACTTATTTTAACCGTTACAATAATGAGCGTACAGGCTATTATTTATTAAACAAAAAAACGTGTTCGCCAAACAGGCGGACACGTTTTTATTAGGAAGGAGAAAAGAGCTGTTTCGCTTATTCTTGCATCGCGGCATTTATTCCTTCTTTTCTAACTTCTAGCATATGAGTAGCTTTTTTATCAATACCTTTAGCTGTATCGGAAGAAATGACGCCTACGCTGCTTAAGTCATAGGCAAGACTTGTAACAAGCAGCTGCTCTCTTTGTGCGAGTGTGCCGTATGTAAGTGCAGCGGTTTTAGCTTGAATGCCACTCATATTTAATTCATCAGTAGAAGAAGCTGCTTCTTTTTTTGCGGCTATTGCTTCTTGATAAAGAGAATCATATCCTCCAAACCCTACTTGGGCAATTAGAAAGTTATAAATGTCATCGGCCGATTTTTTCGAAGGCTGAGAAAAAGCTCTTTGAAATTTATTGCGCGGTAAAAAGTTTAGTGCCGTCTGTCTTCCGTCTTCATAAATTTTTTCTTGTATTTCTTTAGTAGCTTTTTCGTCATTTTTTTTCTGTGCTGCATCTAGCTGTTTGCGATATTTTTGAATAATGACTCCGTCCTGCTGATTGTTTCCCTCTTTGAAAGTAGCTGCGGCTTGTGGAACATCGGACGTTGCTAGCGTCTCAGCGGCGTTCTCTGAAGAAGAAAAGAACGTATTTTTGACAAAAATAAGTGCAAAGATCAGCAAAATAAACCATAAAAACCTAAATTTCTTAAACAAAACGTTCACCTCTGTATAATATTTCTAATTATGTAAAACAACATCGATCAGTATACAACAATTTTAGTGTCTTTTTACATATTTACCCAAAAATAAGAAAATAGTAAGAGGTGGTTTTATTAATATAATAGATATATAGGTTCATTGTTATAGTTCTAAAGAAACCATTGATCTATTTGTACTGATTTACATAGTCGAATATGTTTTTGCTAATAAGGCTCAAAGTGACAAGAATAAAAAGCGTTCGGACGTACGTCACGCCTTTTGATAAAGCGACGTTTGATCCAACGAAAGAACCCACGATCATCGCAAACCCCATAATTAATCCGTAAGAAAATACAACAGAATCAAAATACAAAAATACAAGCAAAGCACCTAAATTACTGCCGAAATTTAAAAATTTTGCGCTGCCTGCTGACTGCAGGAAATCAAATCCCATAAATAAAAAAGCAAATAAAATAAATGAACCCGTGCCTGCTCCTAAAAATCCATCGTAAAAGCCAATAATAAAAATAAGTGCAGTAAAGAAAATAAGTTTCTTAATAGACAGCGGCTTATACGTGGACGTGGTGCCCCAGTTTTTTTTGAAGATTGTATAAATAGCAACTAAAACAAGGAGAATCAAAATAACAGGTTTCAAAAAAGCAGAGGATAGAAAATGAACGGTGATTGAACCTCCCAAAGAGCCAATAAATACAAAAGGAAACCATTTACCCACAACGCGAAAATCGACTTTTCCGGATTTGACAAATCGAATGGTACTCGTTAATACGCCCATCGTTCCAGCTAATTTATTTGTAGCTAAGGCAGCAGCGGGCGGCAGGCCTAAAAATAAAAGAGCGGGTGTAGAAATTAAACCGCCTCCGCCCACTACGGAGTCAATGAATGCAGCTAAAAAACCAAAGAGTAAAAGCAAAAGAACAATCTGTAAACTTAATTCTTCCATAAAGCACCTTCCTCATGTCATAATATATATATAGTGACTACTTAAATAGTAACTATATAAAAAGCAGTTGTAAATATATAAATGATGAAAATTTCAAATAACTTAAAAAACAGGGAGGTTTCCTTTATGGAAAATATTATTCAGCAGCTGCAGTCGCTTGGATTTAATCAGTATGAATCAAAAGTATACGTGACGCTTGTCAAAAAAGGATCTTCCACTGCTTATAGCATTAGTAAACATTCAGGTGTGCCAAGAGCTCGTGTATACGATATTTTACAAACACTAGAGGAAAAAGGCATGGTGTTAAAAGAAGAGAGTAATGATGGCACCCAGTACACGTCGCTGCCCGTCGATGCTTTTTTGCATTCGCTGCAGAAAAAATGGAACGAAACGTATGAAGACGTTAGCGAAACGCTTAAACGTCTTGAAGCTGCAGAGTCTATAGAAGAAAGCCGGGTTATGACGATGAGAGGTGAAACAGCCATTCTTGCTTTTTGTGAGTCGCTATTGTTAAAAGCAAAAAATAAAATTGTCATCTCGCTTTGGCCTGATATTTATAATGAGTTGAAACCTCTTTTATTACAGCTAAGGAAGAGTGTCACACTAAAAGGAATTGTGTTTGAACAAGATGAAGCGATGGAGGAATTTGACCGGCACCGCCATACAAGCTATACCGAAAATATTGGGAATCAAAACTGGTTTATTATATCTGTTGACAGCAGTGAAATGATTTATGGTCATAAAGAAATGGCTTACTATACCAATAACGGAGTTAACATTAATTTACTTGAAAACTATATTTGGCATGATATCCTCGTTAACAGACTTGTAGAAAAAAGTGATCGAGAAATGGACAGGTGGATCGAAAGGGAAAGAGAAAGCTTTTTTGCGTAGAAAAGAGACTTAGACATAACGAAATCACTTCCATCGAAAGACGAACAAACGGGATAAATGATCTAGTATGAATGGCTTGTTACATCGCAGTTAAATTCCGTGCAAGGCTTCGCTTTCCGCGGGCGGACGATGAGCCTCCTCGTCGCTTACGCGCCTGTGGGGTCTCATCTGTTCCGCTTTTCCCGCAGGAGTCTTCGCCTTGCCCTCCAATTAACTGCTGGAAGCAGTCACCATGCATGAAAGCTACGTTCACATTACCAACAGAAAAATCCGAACAAAGTTGATGCTCCATTAAGAGTCTCAAGTCCTCGTTCGGATCTTCCTTCAATCAAAATATTTTTGTTACAGCCTCTTTGTATTAAAAAGTTTGGGCAAGTTTTTTTGCTTCAGCTATTCCTTTTTCTTTAATTTCTTGGGCTTTATCTGGCATTGCATTATGCCCTTCCACAAAAATGCCGTCTAACGAAGGTACTCCGAAGAAATTCATCATAATTCCAATATAGCGATGCCCCATTTCCATATCAGCTGCAGGACCTTCAGAATAAATGCCTCCGCGTGCTTGAATATGAAGCGCTTTTTTATCCGTTAATAGTCCAACCGGACCTTCGGCCGTGTATTTAAATGACTTACCTGCTACGGCTACAGAGTCTAAATAAGCTTTCATAACCGGTGGAAACGAAAAATTCCACATAGGCGTTACAAAAATATATTTGTCCGCTCCTACAAACTGTTCGCTCAATTCTGCAAGGCGATTGACCTTTTCCTGTTCATGAGAAGAGAGTTCCGAGCCAGACTGAAGTTTGCCCCAGCCGCTAAATACATCTGCATCAATATGAGGGATATTTTCTTTATAAAGGTCAATATGTACAACTTCGTCACTTGAATTGTGCTCTTTGTAAGCATCGATAAATGCTTTTCCAGTTGCCATACTGAATGATTGAGACTCATCGTGAGGATGAGCTGTAATATAAAGTACTTTTGCCACGTCTTATCATCTCTTTCTTGTTTGAAATAATGTACTGTCTTATCGTTATCACTCCCATAAAAAACTATACGCGCTTTGTCAGGCAAGCTAAAAAAGAACGCAAGAAAGGGATGTCTATATAGAAAATAATGGTATAATAAGTGTTTGAATATTTACATAACAAGTATGTCTAACAGAAGTAAATAAGAGGTGTCGAGATGAAAGGAAAATGGATAATCGTTACGGGTGCAGGTGCTGGAATTGGCAAAGAAATTGTAAAAGAGTGTGTGTCGAAGGGCTATTCAGTTATTGCTTGTGATATTAACGATGGAGCTTTGAGACAGATGGCTGAAGATACAAAGGGCCAGGGCCATATTAAAACGTATGCAGTAGATGTTAAAAAAGGAAAGGATGTAAAAGATCTTTTTTATCAAATAAAAGATAAAAATTTGTATGGGTTAGTTAATAATGCAGGCGTGTATTTAGGGAAAAATTTATTGGATTATGAAGAAAACGAAATAGATTTTGTGATGGATATTAATATTAAAGGATATGTTTATTTCTCCAAGTACTTTGGCGAATTGTTAATGAAAAAGGAAACAGAAGGAGCAATTATTAATATATCGTCCGTGTCAGGAATGGAAGGAAGCTCTGATGCTATATATGGAATGTCTAAAGCAGCAATATTAGGATTAACCAAGAGCTGTGCGATGAATTTTTCTCCTTATATCCGGGTGAATGCGATAGCACCTACAATGGTAAATACCGATATGATGAAAAATATTCCAGAGTGGCGCAAAAATGAATACATCGCTCATCAGCTGGTTCCAAGCTTTATTACACCTCAAGACGTGGCAGATACCGTTCTTTTTTTACTGAGTCCTCAAGCAAAACATTATACAGGAGCTACCTTTGATTTAAATAGCGGATGTTATTTACGATAAATTACCTTTTAAACGAGTAATGGAGGCTGGACAAAAATATTTTAGTTAAGAATAAATTCGAATGATCAATCGGTATTATTGACTGACCATTCGGATTTTTTACTGTTATTATAAACGTTGGTTTCACCGCTTCTAGCTGTTGATTGGAGGGCAAGGTGAAGACTCCTGCGGGAAAAGCGGAACAGATGAGACCCCACAGGCGCGTAAGCGACGAGGAGGCTCATCGGCCGCCCGCGGAAAGCGAAGTCTTGCACGGAAATCAACAGCGGTGTCAAGAGCAATCCATATGAGTTTATTAATCCAATTTGCTCGTCTTTAGATTGGGTTAATTCCGTTATGTCCCATCCTCCTTTTTGTTTTCTTAAGAATTCTTAAGAAATTTACTTAACGTTTCTTTAGATTTTTTTTCTACTCTAGAAAGAAAGAGTAGAAAGAAGGAATAGAAAATGAATTTAACTTTTATGGCTCAATATTTTTATCAGCCGCGAACGGTAGGCGCACTTTTGCCAAGCTCTACGCACTTAGCGAAAAAAATGGTGAAAGGGATTGATTTTGAACATGCAGCCTGTATAGTAGAGTACGGGCCAGGAACCGGAGTTTTCACCCGTGAATTAATAAGAAGACGAAGCGCTTGTACAACTTTGCTTCTTATCGAATACAATCGGCATTTTTACGAAAAAGTAAAGGAACAAGTAAGAGATGAAAAAAATGTGTATGTGGTACACGGCTCGGCTGAACATGTTCAAAAGTACTTGATCTAGTATGATATTTCAAAAGTAGATTACATATTATCAGGTCTTCCTTTTGCTTCTTTAGAAGCTGAGGTGTCAGATTGTATTTTGCAAAACACGCGAAGCGTATTAGCTGATGAAGGGAAATTTATTACGTTTCAGTATACGAATTTAAAAAAACATTTAATTCGCACGTTTTTCCCCCACATTAAAGTTGAAAAAGAGTGGAGAAACGTGCCTCCCGCATACATTTTTTCATGCGAAAAGAATGAGGTATAAGGAGTTTGTAAATGAAAGACAGAATTTTAATTATAGATGACGATGAGCAAATTCGTAATTTAATTGCTATTTACTTAGAAAATGAAGGATTTGAAACGCTGAAAGTTTCTAATGCTGTATCTGGATTAGCGCTTTTAGAGGAACAAGAAGTAGATTTAATTATATTAGATATCATGATGCCGCAGATGAATGGAATCGACGCTGCTTTTAAAATACGTGAAGAAAAAAACATGCCCATTATTATGCTTTCGGCGAAGTCAGAAGATATGGACAAAATTTCTGGTCTAACAGCAGGCGCAGATGATTACTTAACAAAACCATTTAACCCACTCGAACTCATCGCACGAGTCAAATCACAAATTAGACGCTATAAAAAATACAATGAACGCGCTGAGCGTGACGTTATTCAAATTGGCGATTTGGAAATTAACCGAAGCACCCGCCTTGTATTTGTGCGCGGCCAAGAGATTCGTTTAACGCCAAAAGAGTTTGATATTTTAGAGCTGCTGGCACGCAACAAAGGAACAGTGATGAGCATGGGGAAAATATATGAAGCCGTGTGGCAAGAAGACGCGTTTAAATCGGATAATACTGTAATGGTCCATATCACAAAAATTCGTGAAAAAATTGAGGGTAATCCGAAAAAGCCCATTTATATTAAAACCATATGGGGCGTAGGATATAGGATATGAGAAGAATAAGTGTAAAGCTTCTTTTTGCTATCATTATAAGTTTTTTGGCTACCAATTTAATTTTTATTTTAATTGCTAGGCTTGTTTTGAGCAGGTATATACAAGAAGAGAAAATGAATGTCCCTGCATATAATGTATTAGCGTTTGGACTTTTCTTTATCGCCGTTGTGGTCTTTGTTTTTGTTTTTTTAGCACTTATTCGTTCCCATATTCGTTATCTGAAAGAAATCTCTAAACAAGTTCAAAAAATCTCAAATGGAGATTTAGGCGCAACCATCCATGTACGAGGAAAAGATGAGCTGGCTGAATTAAGTCAAAACATTAACAAGATGTCTGCGCAGCTTCGTACAAAGTTTGATCGTGAACGAGAGCTGGAGCAATTGAAAAATGAGCTAATATCAAGTGTGTCTCACGATTTGCGTACGCCTTTAACTTCCATTGTGGGGTACCTCGATTTAATCAAAAAAAGAGAAAGTATGGATGATCAAACATTAGATAACTACTTATATATTGTGGATTCAAAAGCAAATTATTTAACGGATTTAATAGATGAGTTGTTTGACTATACAAAATTAACGAGTCCGGATTTTCAGCTTCAGAGAAATGAAATTGACATGAAACGTTTGCTTCAACAGGTAATAGGAGAGTACGAGCCAATTTTAACAAGAGAAGGCATTGAAATTCAGACTAACTTTGCTTGTGAATGGCATGCATTTATTGATGTAGAAAAAATGGTAAGAGTCTTTCAAAACTTGCTCGAAAATGCCAAGAAGTACAGCGAAAAGCCTTCCGTAATAGAGGTGAATCAGGAAATTGATGAGGATTCGTTGGTAATTTCCTTTAGTAACAGCATTAACATCAGTGAAAAACTTGAGGTGGAAAAGTTATTTGATCGATTTTATCGAGGTGATGAATCAAGAACGAACGTAAATGGTTCAGGTTTAGGGCTGGCTATTGCAAAACAAATTATTCAGCTGCATCAAGGAGAAATACGAGCAGAGCGTCAGCATAATAAGCTCACTTTTTCGATAAAGCTGCCGCCTAACACAAGAAAGCCCTAAGAATCACTTGTAAAGATTCTTAAGGCTTTTTGCGACTATTTTGATGCCGTATTCAAATTCTGCAAGCGTCGCATAAGAAAAGGATATTCTGATATGCTGTGACGTTTCATGGTCATACAATGCGCCTGGATTTAAAAGAACTCCTTCGTCGAGACAGTGCTTAAATAATTTCCGCATCGAAACAGGCTTATGCAGCGTCAGCCAAAAATAAAAACCTCCGCTCGGAGTATTCCACGTAGCAAGACTTTTTAAATACTTCTCTAAAATAGCCTGCGTTTGCTGAGATTTTTCTTTTAATTTATAGCGTACGCTGGCAACGTACTTGTCATAAATTCCGGTTTTTAGAGCTTCAGCAGCGGCCCATTGAGATAAGGAACTGGCTCCGTAGTCAACTTGCATTTTAAGGTCGGCCAATCGCTCAATTACATGTTCAGGCCCTACAATCCATCCAATTCGAAATCCCGGACTAAATGTTTTAGAGAACGTTCCTAAATAAAGAACCATTCCATTTTTATCTCGAGCTTTTAATGAAAGCGGAGGCGGTGAATGGAACCAAAGCTCTCCGTAAGCATCATCTTCAATAATCGGCAAATGCATTCTTTCACACTGGCGAAGCAGCTCTTGGCGCCTTTGTTCACTCATCGTTACATTGGTGGGGTTATGAAAGTTCGGTATTGTATATAAAGCTGTGCCTTTTTCTTTTTCGTGCTGGTCTTTTAATGAAGTTAAATGCATTCCTTCTTCGTCTAATGAAACGCCCGTTAGTTTCATTTGTGCGGACTGAAATAACGGTAGAGAATAAAGATAAGAAGGCTTTTCAGCTAATATATTGGCACCTGGAGGCAGCAGGCCGATTGAAATCAACTGAAGGGCTTGAAGTGAACCGGATACTATTAAAATAGATGAAGGAGACGTTTCAATGCCTCGTTTTTTTACATGCTTCACTAACTCTTGTCGAAGTTCATCATTTCCTCTTGGGTGCTCGTAGCCCAAGTGTACGCTTCTATGGTTAATTCCGCTAAATAGTTCCGCAAGATGATGGGAAGGAAGCAGGTCAGGTGCTAACTCTCCAGTTCCTAAACGAATAATGCCCCGTTGAAATTCAGCTTCGTTAATATGGCGGATAGTCGGAGAATTTGGTTGGTATATTCCTGCTTCTACATACGAATTCCAGTTCATCTGAGAACCTGATGCTAGTAAGCTCCACGTATTGTTGATGACCTTGGTGCCGCCTCCTTTGTTTCCGCTGAGCAGTCCTTCAGCAATTAAGTTTTCGGTTGCCGTCACCACCGTGCTTCTATTTACAGAAAAGCTAGCAGCTAAATGGCGCTGAGAAGGAATTTTCGTTCCAATAGGCCACTCTCCATTTATGATTTTCTCTTTCATATACTCTTGAATTTGTTTGTGCATTGGCTTTTTATCAGCCGGATTTGGAGTCCAGTTCATGCGAGACCACCTTTTTATAATTTGGTTGGTATTATAAATCAAAATTTGGATGGAGACAACAAGGGATGTCAATTGTAGGATAAAAGAGAAAGGAGAGAATAACATGTTTACAGTGGTTATACATGCTTTATTGTTAGCATTCGGTTTAATTTTACCTTTAGGAGTACAAAATGTGTTTGTTTTTAACCAAGGAGCAAATCAACGAACGATCAAACAGGCGCTTCCTGTAGTGGTAACGGCTTCTGTTTGTGATACGATTTTAATTCTAGTAGCAGTGCTGGGAGTTTCAGCAGTAGCCGCTACTTTTTCATTTTTTCAAGCGCTTATTTTTGGGATAGGTTTTCTTTTTTTAGCGTATATGGGCTTTGTGACGTGGAAGAGCGAACCTTCAAAAACGTCAGTAAAGGAAGGGATGACGGTGAAAGCACAAATTTTATTTGCTGCTTCTGTATCTCTGCTAAATCCTCACGCGCTGATGGATATTATGGGTGTAATCGGAACAAATTCTCTACTGTACAGCGGAAAAGAAAAATGGATTTTTACGCTCGTTACGATATCCGTTTCGTGGATATGGTTTTTATCCTTAGCTTTTGCCGGAAAAGCAGTAGGGGAAATGGATTCAAATGGGAAAATAATGATTTGGGTCAATAAGGCTTCTGCATGTATGATTTGGGGAGTAGCTCTTTACATGGCAAAAAGTATGTTTTTTCAGTAAAATAGGCGCTAAAAGAAAAGTTATATAATAGAAAGCGAGGGGTAAAGATGATTCAAGGAATTAATCATATATGCTTTTCTGTGTCAAATTTAGAACGGTCCATCATATTTTATCAAAAAGTGTTAGGGGCGGAACTTTTAGTAAAAGGAAAGTCCACCGCTTACTTTAGTCTAAATGGAATGTGGCTCGCGTTAAACGAAGAAAAAGATATTCCTAGATCAGAAATTCAGTATTCGTATACTCATTTAGCATTTTCTATTTCCATTGAAAGTTTTGACGAAGCAAAAGAGCTGTTAAAACAGCATAATGTAAATATCTTACCTGGAAGAAATCGTGACGAGAGAGACAAAAAATCTATTTATTTTACGGATCCTGACGGTCATAAATTTGAATTTCATACTGGTACGCTTCAAGACCGTTTAGCGTATTACCAAGAAGAAAAGCCTCATATGACATTTTATTCGCCAAAAGAGTAATACTAAAATAGTTATATAAGGTTACAGTTTTATTACATTCGCATTCCTCGCTCAGTTATCATTAAATAAACGATACTGTTGTGATATAATGGAAAAAAAGTGAGGAGGAGGAAGAATGTATACCGCAAAACAGGTGAAGTTTGGTTCGCATATTGTGATAGGCGTACTTTTCGGCATCCTAGCTGCAATGTTAATCGGCACTTTTTATCAAAATGTACCAGGTGTATTACCGTACGGGATGATTAGCGGACTTGTAGTAGGACTCATAGCAGATACATATTATACAATTAAAACAAAAATAAAGGTTATTTAATATAGTGTAGTACTATTCTCAGGAGAAACAAAAGATTCCTTTTGAAAATAGTACTATTTTTATGAAGAAAATGGTTAATTTATATTTTTAAAAAACAAGTAAACCCGCTAAAAAGATTACAAATTTATTATTTTAAATCAGAAATAAGGGGTGAAATATCAAATTAACTCTAAGTATAGAATTAAATGTTAAAGTAAATAACCGTTTTCTAAACAGTGAAACGGTTTTTACTTTTTTTCTAATTAGTTTCGTTGCGCGTCAGATAAAAGGTCTAATAATTAAGCAATTGTTCGTAAAACTGAGGATAAGAGATTTTTTAAAGCTGCTACTAACAGATAAAATATTGTTGCTTTTAATGGTTCATCTATAGAAAACTTGATAATTTTACTAAAATCGTTCTTTTGGAGTACATAATATATGCTATCCTTGTTAGGTGAAAAAACTACATACCAAAAAAAGGAGAAACAAATGAAAAAATTAAGAAGAATCGGCCTAGGGCTTGTAGCATCTTTGCTATCTATTAGTTTAGTAGCTTGTGGATCAACGAAAGAAGAACAAAAACCAGGATCTGCTAAGCAAGAGCAGAAACAAATGGGGAAAGAGCAGAAAAAACTCGAACAAAAACTCTCTAAATTAGAGAGTGAGTATGAAGAATATACAAAAGCAAAAGGATATATGGAATCTGATGATTATCTTGTTTTTGAAGCAGACTTTAACATACTAGCAAAGTCAATTGAAAGCAAGAATATTCTTCAAGGTGACGATGGTGAACTAGACAAACGCGTAAAAGACTTAAAAACTGAGATAGACCATTTAAGTAATGACCAAGCAATGAAAGCTCAAAAGCGTTACGGTTCGGCAGCAGATGTGTACGAGGCCGCAATAGGTACTCATATGCATATTGTATTAACTAAAGCCGATATTACTCAGCACTTTAATGCAGTAAACACGATTGAGTTAGACAAAGATTTTAATGCAGATAGCTACGATTATGAAAAAATTGATGCAGACGCAACTGAGGCTATTAAGTCTATACAAGGGATGCCTATGAAAAGAATAAAGCTTATTAAGGAAGAGTTGGAGAAATATAAAGCTAGCTTTAGTACTGAAGAATATAATCAATTGAATTCCGCAATCACTAGCGTAACTTCGTCATTAAATAAGCAAGTTGAAATGCTAGAAGTTCTGCAAAAAGAAAGTGGTAAGGATAAATCAACTTTAGAAGAAAACACAAAAGCTGCTGAAACACAATTTTTAGATGCTAAAGAAAAAGTGTCTGCATTTGAATCTAAATATGATATCCAAATGTAAAATATATGCTCTAAATACAATTGTTTATTAAAATAAAAAGCCGTTTCTTAACCAAAGAAACGGCTTTTTGTTATTTCTCTCTATTAATCTTAGGTGTGAGCAAGAAGAAAGAGAGTAAAAGTGCAACCAGACCTAATAATGTAGCAAATAAGAATGCATCGTTACTACCATCTATAGTCGGAGTTGTTATTGCTTTATCGAGGTGTTCCGTAGCTTGTTGCGTCATAATTAATGCACCTGGAAATAATAGTAGATCTGATTGAAGCGGCGTAAAGCCTCGAATGCTTTGTAGATAAATTGGTAGCAGTAAATTTGTATTTTTGAAATTATTTAGGATAAAACATGAAAAATTATAATCAAATTTGTTGAAAATCAACTTGGAAATTATTGATGTGATTTTCTGAAACTTTTCTTCGTGCTATAACGTATAGTAAGTATAGGGAATGTTAATTTAAATTCCTTTTTGCGGAAAAACGTTTAACATAAAGTCGAATTATCTGTTAGCTCTGTTTTGTTTAAAAGAATGTGGAGGGGATAGTCATTAAAAAACTTGCCATTTTACTTGTTGGAGGGCTTTTATCCTGCGGAGGATATATGCTGTATTACGCGACGCTAGGTGAACTAAAGAAGAAAAAGGGGGTATTAAAATGACAATGTGGCTATGGGCAGGCGGATGTATAGTGTTTTTGTTAGCAATGGGTTACATTGCAGATCGTGTAGCAATAAGGAGAAACATTGAATTTAGTCCGGAGGAGGGAATTAAAAATGCTACAGATGCAGAACAAATATATGTGGAGAACTATTTGAATGAAACAAAAAACACGAATAATAATATACCGCTTTAATAGATATAGATAAAAGGCTTATCCGCTGCTACTTGCATTAGGGATAAGCCTTTTTATCTTATACTTAGTTCCAAACTTCGTCTAAAGTATCTCTAAACAATTGATCTAATTCATATGTAGGGTCATCTAATTCTACGGATAAAGTTCTGACGTATTTGTCTAAACGGTCAATTTCTAAGTTTAAAAATTCATTGATAACATTGATGCGTGGTTCTAAATCTAACTCATCACCACTAATTTTACGCTTTAACAGCTTACTAACCTCTTCTTTTAATTCTCCTTCTGGTAACAGTTTCTCTAAGAGAATAGGAAATTCTAGCGGAGGAAATTCATTATATTGCTCAATCCACTTAGCAGCTAACAAGGGTCTTAAAACATAAAAATATTTTTTGATTTTTACTTCGTCACCTTGTAAATACTCTCTAAAGTTATTTCTAGCCATATTTAAATAGTGGTATATACAAGAAGTAGGAGTAAAGATGTTAGAATGTAGTTCTTGCATTTTATCAAATGTTGAATACGCCTTGTAATATACAATGTTTGATTGCATCCATTCTAGTAAAGGTGGGTTTGATTTTCTAAAAAGTTTTAATGTCTTAGTTAAGTCCCAGCCGCTAACATCTAACAGGTCATTAATAGGTAGCTCTATTACATCTCGCTTTTTACCTACACCGATTGGGTCAATGCTTAAATATTTATTTCTCTTATGAACATAAATAAATCTAACATCATAATCGCTATCTTTAGATGGAAAGTCCCATGCTCTACTTCCAGATTCACAAGCGTATAATATCTTTACGTCGAAATCTTCTTCAATTTTCTTTAAAGCTGCAACAATTGTTTCTTTCATAAGCCAACCTCATTTTCTTTTAATGCTTTCTATATACAAATTATATTTCATAATGGATGAAAAATGGTAAATAAATAAAAGAAGCTTTCTTTAGGCCTCTAAAAAACTACGAAAATATAGAGAGTGAAAAATTATATCACTCAAAAAGCACTACATCGAGTCCGTTTCTGCGGTAACAGGTTAGAAGTGTATATAGTTCTGCACGGTGATGATATAAATGAGACTGAATTTCAAGCAGCCATTCAAAGTGCGTATACGTACATCCCCAATAGGATGTCTGCGGTGAAAATAGCTATCGTTCGTCAAAAGAAGAGTAGGCTGCTTTTAGCTGGTTAAAACCATCTATTAAAGCTGCTTTGAGTTCAAGCTTTGTGTAAGATGGGTGCTGCAGATAAAAGTCATTCATTTTATCTGCAGAGTAGCCTAAGGAAATATGATAGTCTGCAGTACAAATGAGACATAAATGCTGCAGCAGCTCTTGAATAGACCGTTTGTGAGGGAGGGGACGATAAGCAAGCTCTTCTTCTGTAACGTCATTAATGATTGTCGTTACAGAACGAATATTAACTTGTATTTGGTTAAACACCCTCTCACAGTAAGAATTCATACATTCACATCCTTTTTATTCAACTAAATACCGCATTTTTTGATCGAGCCAGTACTCTGATTTTTCATTGTTATCGAGCTTGATATAGCAATCGATAATTTCATCATAAATGAATTCTTTTTCTTCTACTAAATCAATAAATTTAACGAGTAAAAATACGGCTTTCGAAACTTTTCCATTCTCACAAAGCCATTCTTTCATCCAGATTAATAGATCAAGAAGAATAATCTCTATTTTCACTCGGATATCAAGGAACCAGTCGTCATAAATCGTTGTTAAATAATGAGGAACTAATTGATGCAGGCGCTGTTCAGCTTCCTTGAATTTCAGAGACGGGTCAGACTGTTCGGTTATCCACTGAAGGTCAGTTAGTAAATCTAATCCATCGCTTGACACATCGGCATTTAAAGAAATGAGCTGCCTGTTAACAAGTAAAACCGGCTCTGAATTTTCTGCGTTCAATAATTTTTTTAAATGAGACAAGTAGACGCGTAAATTCTTTTTGGCGTTGCTTAAAGGCATTTCGGGCCACAGCGCTTCGCATAGCTGTTCCCTGCTGATAGAATGATGAAAAATAAGATATAGTAAAATTTCTTGAGCAAAGCGCTTATTCCAGCCTTCTGTAATAAGCTGACCATTTACATAGACGGAAAAAGAGTATAAGAAATCTACTTTAAGAGAGGGTGTGTGGGCATGGAATTCTTTTTGTATGTCTATAGCCGTATCACTTTCCCAGTTTTTAAGTATTTTCATAGGATCATTCTTTAAAGAAGGCAGCTGAGATGTATTATTTTTAATAAAATCTATGACAATTTCTCTGAATAAAGCTGTTTTTTCTTTTATTAGAAATAAAGAGTGTGCGTTAGGTATGGTCATATGACTGTAGTTTTTTAAAAACATCGTTTTTGAAATCAGATACTGAGATGAAAACAGCAAATCATTTTGACCAGATAAAGTGAGTACAGGAAGTGAAATGCTGCTCAGCTCTTGAAATAGACTGGCTGTAGTAGAAAGTTTAACGAAACGGAAATATACATTGGGATCCATTTGTTTGAGTCTTTCAATTACCTCCTGTATGTTTGTATATTCGAGATTTTCCAGTTTGCCTAATTCAAGGATTTTATCTACCGGTATTTGATTTTTGTTTTCTTCGTTGTAACATCTCTTAATCTTTTGAATGGTGCTATCTGAATAAAAAGGAAGAGACAGTAGTATCAGTCCTTCAATAAGAAATTCATAACGGGCGGCAAATTTAACAGCGATTTGTCCTCCAAATCCTACTCCAACTAAGTAACATTTCTTTATGTGTAACGTATGTAATAAGAGAAAAAGATCTTCAATATGAGCCTCAAACGATAATTCCCCTGTAGCAGAGGCGCTATTTCCTGTCTCTCTCAAATCGTATTGAATAACACGGTAATGCTGGGTTAATTCCGCAGTAATAGAATCAAAAAGCGTATGATCAGTGACACAAGAATGAACCATCACAACGGTTTCTGTCTTGTCAGTGAACACGGGCGAATGAATTTCATAGTAAATTTTTTCTGTCGCCGTATGCAGAAAAGGCATAAAAGCAATCCTCCTAGTGTCTAACTGTAGCGTTTGTGTAACGGTAAAATCATTATGATAGAAATAGACAAAAATTTCAAAAAAATTGGTTCTTTTTAGCAAATGTAAAATTTCTAATGTTCTAGTAATATCCATTATACTGTAAAACCATAGTGAAAAATAAGGGAGAATGCCCAAAAACAGCAAAAAGAAAACGTTCTCAATTTCGGAAAAAGAAGAAAGGAAGCGAATTATGAATTTTAAAGATGAAAATGCGTTAGACTTAGAATGGGTTATGCTCATAATGGAAGCAAAAGAAACAGGTATAAGCATCGAGGAAGTTAGACAATTTTTACAAAGGATTAGTTCAAATGCTTAGCCAACACAATGATAAGGGAATAAATCGTTCTCAAGTATAGATAACCTTTATAACCAGTCTCAAGCTATTTTCACTAGATGCATAATCACCCTTTTTTAGATGTATAATCACCCCTTTATGGTAAGAACGTTTATTTATAATGCACGGTAAAGTGAAATTATGGTATTATTATCGATAAGTAAGCATTAGTAAGGGTGATTAAAATGACAATTGGTCAACGTATTCGAGATCTTAGAATGAAACAGGGAATATCGCTAACAGAACTTGCAAACCGAGCGGGTGTTGCTAAATCGTACATATCTTCAGTAGAAAGAGGAATTCAGCTCAACCCATCTATTCAATTTCTAAACAAAATTTCTACCTCATTGAACGTGAGTATTGATAGATTGATTCATGAGCCTATGGGTAAATCTGAATCGTTGGATATTGATAATGAGTGGCTTGAGTTAGCAAAAGAAGCAGCGGAGTCAGGAATAAGCAAAGAGCAGTTTAAACAATTTCTTGAATTTCAAAAATGGCAGCGGGCAAAGCAAGATTAGCTTTGCGGAATATACATAAAAGAGAACTTACATAGCACAACTGCTAAAAAATCATGATTGCAAAAAAGAGATTCCATAGATAAATGGAATCTCTTTTTTGTTGACTTAAGAAGAAATAAAATGAGACGGGAATTCTTTTTCTCGCTGAAACTGAATACGTTCAAGAGTTATTAATTTTGGCTTTCTTTTTTGTTCAAACTGTCTCAATGCTTCTGAAATCTCTTTGTTTTGATAAAAAACTTGATGCAGTAAGTCAGACAGTAAGTCAGCATCTTTTAATGACTCGTTTAATCCAAAAGCGCCAGTAGGAGTCATCGTATGAGCAGCATCACCTAACAATAGCAGGTGATGTTTTGACCACACTTCGCTTATGCTGCTTTGCACAGAAAGAAGCGTAAAGTCTGACCACGACTTAATAAACCTTTCAATTGAAAGGTTTAAGCTAGGGAAAGCCTCTATTAAACGCTGAATAAACGGTTTAAACGATTGTTTTCGAAGAGCAAGATAGCTGCCTTTTTCAATATTCCATCCGATTTGAACAAAGCCTTTTGCTTGAGAAAAAAGCGCTACCTGCTGCTGTTTCACAAGTGCAAATTTAATAGAAGGCTCCCAATTGGCAGGTGCAGGAATTTTCGCCCAAAGCAAATCGTATCCATGATTATGAATATTGTTTTTTATGTGCGCAAGTTTGCGAACAGTTGAATATCGACCATCTGCTCCAATAATGATTTTACTTTCAACTATTATTTCACCCCGGCCTTTTTGCTGAGCTTTTATTCCAGTATATTGTCCTTTTTCATTTTGCGTTAGCTCCGTTACTTTTGTGCCCAGCATAAGTTTGTAGGAGGGATGGCTGCTTGCTCGGCTATCTATAGACTGAAGAAGATGCTGCTGTGGAACATGAATTCCTGCATGTCCAAGTTCAGATTCTATCGTTTTGAATACATGTCCATCTTTCCAGTATTCGACCCTAGACATTCGAAGGAGGCCTAAGCTTTCAATTTCTTCAAATATATGATGTTTTTTAAGAATCATTTCTCCATCTTTATTTAAATGTTCGCCTCGAAATTCTTTTCCAAGCTTATCAGATCTCTCTATCAGTATAGTTGATATATTTTGTTTAGCCAGTAGATAGGCTAGTAGAGCACCGCCTGGTCCGGCTCCTATTATACACACATCTGTTTGATAGTTCATTTTCTTCACCTTGTTTGTTATATGCAATTAAGTTACTTTTAGTAAGTATATTAACTTTTATAAATGTTAATGTCAACTTTTTTATAGCTTTTCTTCTATGGAATTCGTTCTTTGGTCGAAACACAAATAAGGTTTTACATAAACAAAGTCAAAGATTAAGTTTTATGGTAAACTAAAATACACGAATTATTTTGAATAATTTGTATAAAAAGGTGGAATTTAAACATTGTTGAGAAAAAGCACGGTTGGAAAGCTGCAGGATTTTTAGCAAGAAGAGTAGAGAACGTCTCTGAAAATTCTAGCAAACTCCAATTTCGACTGGAGGATGATTATGACAAAAGTAGAACATTATATTCAAACATTGGGTAACAGTGCAGATTTGCTAACGAAAAAGCAGACAAGCATTTACTTCGAAAAACTTTCAAACACCTTTCCTTTTTTAACAATCATGCAAATTAATTGGAGAAAAGTATTAATTAAAAAGTCCGCCCGGCATATTGAAGAAATCAAAAAATGGCTTCAAGAGATGAATATAAAAGAACATCAGGTTGTTTTATTTTGGAAACGAGCAACTAAAGCCGTAAGCGTCGATTTAGCTCAGGCTCTAACGTTTTTCCAACAAACAGCTGATCTTACAGAAGAAGCGTTTATTTACTGTCCGTCTGTTGACTATGTCATTGAATATTTTAAAGACGGTAAAATGATGATTGGTTTAGCAGCACGTTAATTAAAAGGGAAAAAAGCTGAGGGAAGAGGGGGAATGAGAACTTCTTCACTCGGCTTTTTATGCATATAAACTTTAAAAAATACGAAACATAACGTTATTTACAACATAAATTACCTTCTCTTTATAATTAGTGGGAAAAGTATTGACATTTTCCATAAAACAAATATAATTAACATTAATCATATTGTTAATTGTAAAAAGAGTGATCAGGAGAAATGCTGAATGTCGAACAAAAAAGCAATGACGAATCAAATGAAAAAAGAATACCCTAAACCCTATGGCTATACCTCAGATATTGCTGTATTTACGATTGTGACGGAAGAAAAAGAACCATACAAACCACCTAAAATGAATTTAAAATTAATGCTTATCCAGCGAGCAATGCTAAACGCGGAGGGAGAAAAGAACAGCGAAGCAGGAAAGTGGGCGCTTCCCGGCGGATTTGTCCATCCTGATGAATCAGCTTTTGAAGCGGCTAAAAGAGAGCTCGAAGAAGAAACGGGCGTGAACGATATCCATTTAAAACACTATGGTGTCTATGATGAGCCCGGAAGAGACGATAGGGGATGGGTCATCACAAACGCACATTATGCAATTGTCCCAGAAGATAGTTTAATAAAACGAAAAGCGAATGATGATGCTGCTCGAGTTGAATTATTTAAAATAGATGAAATCTTTTCATTGCCTTTAGCTTTTGATCATGAAATCATCATTCGAGATGCAATCAAGGAAATTAAGAAAGATTTATTGCAAACGACTATTGCTCAGAAGTTTCTGCCTTCTCAGTTTACATACTCTGAACTGCAGGCTGTGCTGCTTACCGTAACGGATGATGCGGCAATTAAAAGTGATCAGGCGTTTGCACGAAAAATAAGAATGCTGCCATTCATTGAAGAAGTAGACGGAAAAACAACGACGAGAACGTCTAAAAAGCCAACAAAGCTCTACCGGTTTGTTGAGATGAATGTGATGAAGCCAATCTATACAGCACGCTATTAAAAGAAAAAACTTTCAATTCAAATAATTAACAATATGTTAACTGTTAATTTTTATTTATGAGGGGGAAACATAATGAAAAAAGCACTGATTAACATTGATTATACCAATGATTTTGTAGCTGAAAACGGGGCTTTGACATGCGGAGAACCAGGGCGACACATTGAAACATCTATAAGCGATATCACGCGTCAATTTATTGAGCAAGACGAGTATGTCGTGTTTGCCATTGATTTTCATAAAGAAAATGATTCCTTGCATCCAGAATCAGCGCTGTTTCCGCCTCATAACATTGAAGGTTCTGCAGGAAGGAAGCTATACGGAAAGTTAAATAATTTATATAATGTGTATCAATCAAAGGCAAATGTAGAATGGATAAATAAAACGAGATACAGCGCATTTGCTGGAACAGATCTGGAGATTAAACTGCGAGAAAGACAGATTACCGATGTCTACTTAGCAGGTGTATGTACGGATATCTGTGTACTTCATACAGCAGTAGATGCCTATAATAAAGGATTTACTATTTATATTTATGAAAAAGCCGTAGCGAGCTTTAATCAAAAAGGCCATGAGTGGGCGCTCGAACACTTTAAATCTTGCCTCGGAGCAGAAATTATTTAAGGACATAAAAGTGGAGGAAATCAATGAATATGTTTACAGATGACAGCGTAATGCTACACACCGATCTATATCAAATTAATATGGGAGAAACGTATTGGGAAGATAACATTCATCAAAAGAAGGCTGTTTTTGAAGTTTTTTTCCGCAAACTTCCTTTTGGAAATGGGTATGCTGTTTTTGCTGGATTAGAAAGAATTATTGAATATATTAAAGCATTTAAATTTAGCGAATCTGATTTAACGTACTTGCACGAAGAATTAGGTTTTAAAGAAGATTATTTAGCTTACTTAAAAGACCTTACATTCACTGGGACAATTCGATGTATGCGTGAAGGTGAGCTTGTGTTTCATAATGAACCAATTTTACGTGTAGAGGCACCGTTAATTGAAGCTCAGCTTGTAGAAACAGCGATATTAAATATTGTGAATTACCAAACGCTGATTGCAACAAAAGCGGCCCGAATCAAACATGTAGTAGGAGATCAAGTGGCAATGGAGTTTGGAACGCGACGCGCTCAAGAAATGGATGCTGCTATTTGGGGAACAAGAGCAGCCTATATTGGCGGATTTGGTGCTACTTCTAACGTGCGTGCAGGAAAGAAATTTGGAATTCCAGTTGCAGGAACGCATGCCCATGCAATGGTGCAAGCTTATAAAGATGAATATATTGCATTTCATAAATACGCTCGTCGCCATAAAAACTGTGTGTTTCTAGTTGATACGTACGACACCTTAAAATCAGGAGTTCCCAATGCGATTAAAGTAGCAAAAGAATTAGGAGACAAAATTAATTTTACGGCGATTCGTTTAGACAGCGGCGATTTAACTTATTTGTCTAAAAAAGCTCGTCAAATGTTGGATGAAGCAGGGTTTACAGAGACAAAAATTGTTGCTTCCAACGATTTAGATGAAGATACGATTATGCATTTAAAGTCGCAAGGTGCACAGATAGACATGTGGGGAATTGGTACGAAGCTCATTACTGCATATGATCAGCCAGCGCTTGGAGCAGTGTATAAACTCGTCTCTATTGAAGGAGAAAATGGCGAGATGATGGATACAATTAAAATTAGTGCGAATCCTGAAAAAGTCAGTACACCAGGGTTAAAGCGCGTATATCGTATTATTAATAATTTGAATGGGAAATCTGAAGGGGATTATATTACGATGGAAGACGAAGACCCTCAAAGCGAAGAGCGTTTAAAAATGTTCCACCCTGTTCATACGTTTATCAGTAAATTCGTCACAAATTTTGAGGCAAAAGAACTTCATCATGATATCTTTGTAAACGGAAAGCTTGTGTATGAAACAGAAGAACTTCAGGAAATTCAGCAGTACGTAAAAGATAATTTAGAGCTGCTTTGGGATGAATATAAGCGCACGCGCAATCCAGAAGAATATCCAGTAGATTTAAGCGAAAAGTGTTGGGAAAATAAAACGCGTCAAATTGCGTACGTAAAACAAAAAGTAGCGGAAGCCCTAAATAAAAAATAGTAGGGAGCTGGAGACATGTCAGATACGCTTGCTTATTTTCAACAGCTAAACCCTGATAAGAAAATAGATACGCTTTTAGAAAAAGGAGCGAAAATTGGGATTTATGGTTCTTCTTTTGATCCGGTTACCAACGTTCATCTTTGGACGGCATCAACGGTTGCGCATCGAAAGAAGTTAGATGCTATTATCTTCTTGCCTTCATCGCACAAACGGACAGATAAAAAGCTTCAAACGTCCGATGAACACCGTGTAAATATGGTTAGCTTAGCGATTAAAGACAACCCGAAATTTTTGCTCGATACGTATGAGCTAGACGTATTGCCCGGCTATCATTACACATACTACACTATGGAGCACTTTAAAAAATTGCTCCCACACGCTGACTTATTTTTTATTATGGGAGCCGACTTACTGCAAGATATTGGTGAGGGCAAGTGGAAGAAAGCAGATGAACTTATTAGTGAAAACCAGTTTATCATCATGGCAAGAGAGGGAATAGACATGTTGAAAGCTATTAGTCATTCTCCTTTGCTTCGAAATTATGACGACGGCCGGTTTCAGCTTCTTGATAAGGGGCTAGCAATGGAAATCAGCTCTACTTATATTCGTCAAGAATTTGCCAGGGGCGGAGAACCACGATATTTAATGCCTGATCTCTGTTATTTTTATAGTAAAAAACATGGATTGTATCAGTAAGAAATCTACATATAATGGAAGGAGAGCATGTATCATGTCAGACATGCAAGAAAAAATAAGAAAAGAGCTACATGTGAAATCTGAAATTGATCCAGCACAAGAAATTCGTGCCCGCGTTGATTTTTTGAAAAACTACCTAAAGTCAGCAAATGCAAAAGGCTTTGTATTAGGTATAAGCGGAGGGCAGGACTCTAGTTTAGCTGGACGATTAGCGCAGATTGCTGTAGACGAATTGCGAAAAGAAGAATATGAAGCAAAATTTATAGCCGTTCGCTTGCCTCATGGCACGCAGCATGATGAAGCGGATGCGAAGGCGTCACTAGAATTTATTAAACCTAATGAAACATATACATTTAATATTAAAAACACGGTGGAAGCATTTGAAAGTTCGTTTACAGGTTCTACAGATATAGCACTGTCTGATTTTCATAAAGGAAATGTCAAAGCACGTACGCGTATGATTGTACAGTATGCAATCGGAGGAGAAAACGGCCTTTTAGTTATCGGAACCGATCATGCAGCAGAAGCAGTAACAGGCTTTTTTACAAAATACGGAGATGGCGGAGCAGACGTGCTGCCTCTAACGGGATTAACAAAACGTCAAGGGAAAGCATTGCTAAAAGAATTAGGTGCAGATAAACGATTGTACGAAAAAGTACCAACAGCTGACTTATTAGATAATAGTCCTGGTCAATCTGATGAAACGGAACTAGGAATTTCTTATGATGAACTAGACGATTATTTGGAAGGAAAAGAAGTATCACAAGAAGCCGCTGAAAAAATTGAACAGCGCTATCGTATTACTGAACATAAGCGTCAGTTACCGGCTAGCATGTTTGATGAATGGTGGAGGAAATGAGAGAAATGCCCATATTAGAGATCTAATATGGGCATTATTTTGACTGATTTCTTTCATAAAACAAAAAAGTGGCGGAAAAAGTGTAATTTAACAAATTGTTTTCTCATACACACTTTGTTATTCTTACGCACTTTGGTATAATGAAGTGCTTTTAATATTATTGAGGAGGAACATTTTTTATGGCAGTTGAAGTAGGTAGCAAGGTACAAGGTAAAGTAACAGGTATTACTAATTTTGGAGCATTTGTAGAATTACCTGGAGGTCAAACTGGGCTTGTACATATTAGTGAGGTAGCTGACAGCTATGTAAAAGACATTAATGACCATCTTAAAGTTGGTCAAGAAATTGAAGTGAAAGTCGTTAATGAGAAAGACGGAAAAATTGGATTATCGATTAAAAAAGCGATAGATAAACCGGAAAGACCCTCATCTTCTTATTCACAACGCCCGCCACGTCAGGCAAGAAATAATGATAATCGTTCTAAAAGCAACTTCCAACCAAAGGAAAACTTCGAACAAAAAATGGCGCGTTTCTTAAAAGATAGTGAAGATAATTTATCTACACTAAAACGCAGCACTGAATCAAAACGAGGTGGCAGAGGCGGAAGACGCGGATAAATCCCTTTCACTCTAACTACTTTATTATATAGTCGAAGCAAGCCAGTAAAAATTGGCTTGCTTCTTTTTTGTGATAGCTTAAGTACATACGCTAGAAGAGTAAAGAGAAGGTTAAGCATTTACTTAGTTGTAAAGTAGATGCCAATCGTGACAAGCGATGAAAGAAGATCAAGGATGAGTAGGATGAAATTTAAATCTATCATAATCATACCTCCCTTTTTGCGAGCGTTGACGTTAGTATCTGCACGAACTACTTTTATTATTCTTAATTTTTAAAAATTTCATTTAATTAAATGTGATATTTAATATTTAATTAAACTATGTTCTAAATAATAATTAATAAAATAAAAAACGCTTATAAGAACAATTTTCTTAAAATAATAAAAAAACCTTATAAGTAAACGAAGAGAAAGTAGGAATGAGTCCCTCATCGAAATAGCTAAATTAACAGAAAATCGCCAGTATTCTTGTATATTCATCTAATTCCTTCATAATTTTAGGAATAAAAAAGTGTTGAAAAAGCAAAGAACAGACAAAATTCTTCCTTTTTTGAGCAGTAGTGCTCAGTTTGGAGAAATATATATAATGATTCCATAGACTCAAGGATTTTATAGTAATATATAGAACTTCCATACTATTCTAGTTTTTAGCTCATTAGCTAAGTAAAAGATGCGTATGTTTTGGGGATGAAGACATACATAGTCGTACGAATTATAGAGAGAAATGGAGAGGGAAAAACGATGAAAAAAGTATCAATTCGGGCTGTATTGAGTACAGTAGCATTTTCGGTTGCTTTATCTTCTTTTGCAATGGGAGCATCGGCTAATGGAAATTCAAAGCCGGCGCTGGAACCGTCACTAGTTAAAATTCAAGGAGACTATAACTTAAAATCGGCTAAAAAAGTAAAAGTTATTGTGGAGTTAAATGAAGAGTCTGTAGCGGAAGCAAAGAAAAAAGGAGTAGCGCAAAGTAAAGGAAAGATTAAAAAAGCGCGTGACGAAGTGAAAAAAGAACTTTCAAAAGCTTCTAAAACTTCAAAAGTAAAGCGAGAATACGACCAAGTGTTTTCCGGGTTTTCAGCGGAACTTCCGGCTAATGACCTTGAAAAAGTAGCAAGTTTACCTGGAGTAAAAGCTATTTATCCAAGCGTTGAATATCATACAACAGAAGTGAAATCGAAAGAAGTGAGCGCCGAAGAATACGGTTCTGAAATGGATAAAAGCATTTACTACGTGGGAGCAGATCAAGCGTGGAAATCAGGATATACGGGTAAAAATATGACCGTAGCTGTTATCGATACAGGCGTTGATTACGACCACCCGGATTTAAAGTCGGCGTTTGAGAAATATAAAGGATGGGATTTTGTTGATGATGACAAAGACCCTCAAGAAACGCCGGCTGGAGATCCAAAAGGCGAAGCGACAACGCACGGTACGCACGTAGCGGGAACAATTGCAGCGGACGGGAAAATTAAAGGGATAGCTCCTGATGCTCATTTACTTGCGTATCGTGTATTAGGTCCAGGAGGAACGGGTTCAACAGAAGACGTGATTGCCGGCATTGAACGTGCGGTAGAAGACGGGGCGGATGTAATGAACCTGTCGCTTGGAGATACGATTAATAATCCGGACTTGGCAACGAGTATTGCATTAGATTGGGCAATGGAAGAAGGAGTAGTAGCCGTTACATCAAATGGAAACAGTGGACCAGCTAACTGGACAGTAGGCTCTCCGGGAACGTCTCGTGAAGCTATTTCAGTTGGTGCGACTCAGCTTCCTTACAATTTGTATAAAACGACATTAACCGTAGATAACGCAAGCTATGCTTCAGCTGAAGTAATGGGCTTTCCAAATGACAAGGCGTTACTGGATGCAAGCGGTAAAGATTATGAATTTGTACCTGTCGGACTTGGAAAACCAGAAGACTTTGAAGGAAAGGATGTAAAAGGAAAAGTAGCGGTTATTTCCCGCGGTGACATTGCGTTTGTAGATAAAGTTGACAATGCGAAAAAAGCCGGCGCTGTTGCAACGGTCATTTACAACAACGTAGAAGGAACAATCCCTGATATTCCAGGTACATCCCTGCCGAGTATTCGCCTATCGAAAGCCGATGGACAAGCTTTGATAGCTTCTTTAGCAAAAGGATCCGTCACAGGCTCTTTTACTGCAACCTTTAATCAGACAGTCGATGAAACAATGGCTGACTTTTCATCTCGCGGACCGGTTGTGGATACGTGGATGATTAAGCCGGACATTTCGGCACCGGGAGTCGATATTATCAGCACAGTGCCAACAGATGATCCAAGCAATCCTCATGGATATGGATCAAAACAAGGAACAAGCATGGCTGCACCGCACGTAGCAGGAGCAGCAGCGTTAATTTTACAGGCGCATCCCAATTATAAAGTAGAAGACGTAAAAGCATCTTTAATGAACACAACGGAACTGCTTCGTGACCGCAATGGGCTCATTTACCCTCATAATACGCAGGGTGCAGGAAGCATGCGCGTAGTAGATGCAATTAAAGCAAAAACGCTTATTACCCCAGGAAGTCACTCGTACGGCGTCTTTTATAAAGATAAAGGGAAACAAGTAGAAAAACAAAGCTTTAAGATTAAAAATCTATCAAATCACAGTCAAAAATACTCGGTCAAAGTGAAATTTAAGAAAAGCCATCAAGCAATTGACGTTAAATCAACAAACGATTTAGTTGTTAATGCAGGAAAAACGCAAAAAGTAAATCTCAATGTAAAAGTAGATGCAGGGAAATTATCTCCTGGCTATTACGAAGGCACAATTACGGTAAGTAATAATAAAGAAACGTACGATGTTCCAACGATCTTATTTGTAAAAGAGCCGGATTATCCTCGCGTTACTTCTGCGTATGTAGATGTACTAGGAAATGGCTCGTTTGAATACGGCAGTTATTTACCAGGAGGAGCAGAGAAGCTTAGCTATTACATTTACGATGCAACGCTAGAAAAAGGGGAATTGTTAAGTTCGTATACGAATGTAGGAAAAGGATTCTCTAGCGCAACGTGGGACGGAAAAATTAATGGTGAAGCTCTTCCAGCGGGAACGTATTATTTATACGCAGAAGCAGTGAAAGCAGGTCAGACGACCGGTTCTTTAGGAGAATTTGAAATTCAATAAATAAAAAAAGAGTGCCAGTCTAACTGACACTCTTTTTTTATTGAGCCGTATATCCTCCATCGATCACAGCAGCTTGGCCGGTGACGCCTTTTGCTAAATCACTTGCTAAAAACATTGCGTAGTCTGCAATTTCATCAACTGCCAGCAAGCGTTTTTGAGGAACAAGAGGATAAATAACTTCTTCTAGTACTTTTTCAAGCGCTACATTTCGCGTACGTGCTAAATCTTTTAATTGATTTTGAACAAGTGGTGTATCAACATAACCAGGGCAAATCGCATTTACCGTAATGCCGTGCTCCGCACCTTCAAGAGCAGCCACTTTCGTTAAGCCAATCACGCCGTGCTTAGCACTGTTGTATGCCGCTTTTCCTGAGAAACCAATCAATCCGTTAATGGAAGACATGTTCAAAATGCGGCCGAATTTTTGCTTTTTCATAATGGGAAACGCATGCTTAGTCGCAACAAAAGGTGCAACAAGCATAATTTTCGTTAAAAGTTCAAATTTTTCAGTAGGAAATTCTTCGAGCGGGGAAACAAATTGCATGCCAGCATTGTTAATTAATACATCAAGGCGGCCATATGTTTCAACCGTTTGAGCAATCATTTGTTCAATGTCACTTTCATTTGTCACATCTGCTTTAATGCCTAATGCTTCGTAGCCTTTTGTCTTCAATTTGTCTGCTGCTTTCTTAACTCCGTCTTCATTCAAGTCAGTTAAGACAACAGTCGCTCCGTCTTCAGCAAAGCGCTCACCAATTTGATAACCAATACCTTGAGCTGCACCTGTAATTAACACAATTTTGTTTTCAACCATCGTTTTTTCCCCCTTATATGTAGATGATATAAAATCGCTTACTTTTCCATTTTATCAAAAATTATCTTAATTTAGCGAGTATTTTAACTGTACTTTACGCGAAAAGAATGGGTGTGGGAAGGGGTGTTTACTACCTTTACTTCCACATTGCTGACAGAAGCGAACGGCGAGGGACCTTTTTTAATTTCTTCAATAAATTTTTGGATATTACTTTCTTCACCTTCAGCATCAATTTCTACTTTTTGATCGTCTCGATTTCGTACCCATCCGTTAATGGAGCATTCCATTGCTTTTAGCTGCGTGTAGTGACGGAACCCAACCCCTTGAACGCGTCCGTCTACAATCATATGCACATGTTTTTTCACTGTTCTCACCTCACAGGCAATTTTCCCTTTTTTATAAAAAAGAAAACAACTATAATCTTACTTTTCACTGTATAATAGAAAAAGACATTGTAAGACTTTAACAGTTTTAATGTAGATTAAATAAGAAAGAAGGGTTATGAATGCAAGCAGCAGCACGAACGCAGCAAGCGCAGCCGGCGACGATTTACCGTATTTTATTTGCTATTAGTTTAGGACATTTTCTAAATGATTGTATGCAGTCTGTTATACCGGCACTTTTTCCAGTCCTTGAAAAATCGATGAATTTAAACTACACGCAAATCGGCTGGATTGCCTTTGCTTTAAACATGACGTCATCGATTATGCAGCCGGTATTCGGCGTATTTGCCGATAAGCGTCCCTCGCCGTTTTTATTGCCAATTGCAATGTGTTTAAGCATGATTGGTATGGTTGGACTCGCTTTAGCGCCAAATTTTTATTTTGTGATTATATCTGTTTTATTTGTAGGATTCGGATCTGCTATTTTTCACCCGGAAGGTTCTCGCGTAGCGTATATGGCAGCAGGAGGAAAGCGGGGGCTGGCACAGTCTATTTATCAAGTTGGCGGGAATACTGGACAGTCGATGGCTCCGCTGTTTACGGCATTTATCTTTATCGGACTTGGTCAGTTTGGAACAATTTGGTTTACGTTAATTGCAGGTATCGGCGTAGTGGTTCTATACAGCGTCTCTAAATGGTATAAATCAGAGTTAGCTACTCGTCAACGCTTGAAGAAAAAGCAGTCAGATGCTTCATTTACGATGAACAAGCAAATTATTTTTGCGATTGGACTTTTAATTTTTCTTGTTTTTGCACGTTCATGGTACGGAGCAGGCATCCTTAATTTCTTTCAGTTTTATATTATTGAAAAATTTAATTTGCCTATCAAAAGCGCTCAGCTTTACGTTTTTTTATTTATGATTGCAGGGGTGTTTGGAACATTCTTTGGAGGTCCGCTTGCCGATCGTTTCGGAAAACGAAATATTTTATTGTTTTCTATGTTAGGGTCAGTACCGTTTACTTTATTACTCCCTCACGTTTCTCTCGGAGTCGCAGCGCCTTTTTTAATACTAGTCGGCTTTATTCTTCAGTCAAGTTTCAGCGTCACGGTCGTCTATGCTCAAGAGCTGATGCCGGGAAAAATTGGCTTGGTTTCCGGCTTAATTGTAGGGCTTGCTTTTGGGATGGGAGCTTTAGGAGCTGTTGTATTCGGTAAATTAGCCGATGTCTTCAGCCTTCAGTTTATTATGCTGTTTTGCAGCTATTTACCAATCCTAGGGCTGTTAACATGGCTGTTGCCGAGCGATAAGCGTGTGAAAGAAATACACGAAGCAAAATAAGAAAAAGAAAAAGCAAACGCGCCTTAGCATTTGCTTTTTTTTATGAGCGTGAAGCAAATTTCAAGACGAATTCATATTTTTCTCCTACAATAGATACAATAGAAATTGAAAATCGAAAGGAAGAATCAGCTATGATTAAGCTAAGCGTATTGGATCAGTCTCCAGTTTCAAGCGGATCAACACCAAAGGAAGCGTTAAAACGTACGGTGGAACTGGCAAAATTAACGGAAAAGTTGGGCTACCACCGCTTTTGGGTAGCAGAACATCATAATACGAACGGTCTTGCAGGCTCATCTCCAACTCTTTTAATGACGCACTTAGCTTCTCAAACGAGCCGAATCCGAATTGGATCTGGAGGAGTCCTTCTTCCTCAATACAGTCCGTATAAAGTAGCAGAAGATGCTCAGCTGCTTGAAAATCTGTTTCCGAACCGAATCGATTTAGGTCTTGGACGCTCACCGGGAGGAGATGCGCTGACGCGGCTAGCGCTTACAGATGGAGTACGTAAAAGCCTCAATGAATTTCCGCGTCAAATTCAGGCGTTAAAAGGACATCTTGAGCATAATTTGCCGTCTGACCATCCGTATTACGGTGTGACAGCTTATCCGCTAAGTGAAACAAAACCAGAACTGTGGCATCTTGGTATCAACAAAAGAGGAGCAAGATCAGCTGCTGAGCTGGGCATTTCTTTTATGTTTGGACACTTTATTTATTCAGTTGGTGGACAAGAAGCTATTCGACATTATAAACAAGAATTTATCCCTTCTTCGTATCAATCAAAGCCTAAAACCAACGTATGTGTATTTGCTGTATGTGCAGAAACAACAGAAGAAGCCGAGGAGCACGCCAAAACGTTGGATGATTGGCTGTTGAAAGTAGCCAAAGGCGGAGACACAACGGTTTCATCGATAGAAGAAGTGCGCAATCGTTCTTATTCAGAAGAAGAACTTAAAAAAATAAGCACCAATCGTCCTCGTATGATCGTAGGAAATCCAGCTGAAGTAAAACAAGGATTAACGCAGCTGCAGCAAAAATACGATAACGACGAATTTTTAATTATTACAAATATCCATAATTATGAAGCAAAAAAGAAGTCTTATCAACTGCTTGCAGAGCTATTTCCTCAACCCTCATTTTTTTAAGAAAAAGATGGGGTTTTTTTACGGGATTAAATGTTAGAATATTTAAAAAGGAGGAGTGACATGCAAGTAGAGCAAAAAAATGTAAGCAGCCAAACTAATAAGATTACCTATACATATATTAAAACAGGAGGGCCTCGCATTTGCTTTATGTTTTCAGGGCTAGGCTATACGTACGAAAAGCCCCTGTTGTATTATGTAACGATGCTGATGATAAAACACGGAATTGACGTGGTTCAGATTCACTATACATATTCAAAAGAGCTGATGACAAAGTCTACAGATGAGATTGCAGACGTTATGATGAAAGACATTTGTTTAGTGCTGCAAGACGTTTTGCCTCAAAATAGCTATAAAGATATCATATTTGCAGGGAAATCGCTTGGGACCATTCCTCTAATTCAGCGAGTTATGAAAGATGAAGTTTACAAAGACGCAGTGATGCTTTTACTGACGCCGCTTTTAACAAGAACAGAACTGTTTGAAAGTTTACTAAAAAGCTCTCACAAAGGTCTTCTTGTAATAGGAAGTGGTGATCACTATTATACTGAAGAAGTTTATCGATTAAAAACAAATCCAATGAATATTGCGGTCATCGCAAATGCCGATCATTCATTGGATGTTTTATATGCTCCAGCAGAATCGTTAAGGGTGCTGGGAACCGTTTTGGACGGCATAGAACAGCTTCTGTGAGACAGGAAATAAGGAAAGGAGAACAAAATGGATACGCTACGTGAAATTATTTGCGAAAAAAGAGCCTACAGCTATTCACCTCATACTCATGATCATAACTACAGTCAGCTTTTGTTTCCGCTAGCAGGCGCTCTTGATATTCAAGCAAACGAGCAGCACTTAACGCTGCAAGAAGGATGTTTTTACATTCCGCCTCGTCAGCTTCATACGTATCAAGCTAAAAATACAAATGAATGTTTGGTTATTGACATTCCTTTGAAGTTTACAGAAAGTGCGCATCTTTCTCAAGAAGCAGCTTTTATTCAATGGGATTCAACGTGGAAAGCACTTCGCTACCTGTTACTTGATGGGCTTCAAAAAAGCACTGACAGGGGGGCGCTTGAAGATTTAGTCCGTTACGTTCAGCATTATTTGCCAAAGAAACAAACGTTTAAATCCATTGATTACCTTCATGCTAACTTTAATCAAGAGTTAAACATAGAAAGTCTTGCTAAGCTGGAAAATTATCATCCTGCCTATTTTTCCGCTTGGTTTAAACAAAAAACGGGTTATTCGCCTCAAAGCTATGTAGCGCGTATACGTTTAAATAAAGCAAAAGAATTGTTAAAAGAGAGCAGCTATTCGATAACGTATATTGCGCACGAAGTCGGCTATCACAGCTTGTCTTCATTCACTAAATGGTTTGCAAAACAAGAAGGAGTCTCACCGACGCAATATCGAAGTATCTTAAAAACAGACAAATAAGATCATAAAAGCGGAAAAACTTTTTTCTTTCTTTTAGCTATGATAAAAGAAAGGAGATGAAACGATGAATACTTCATTATCAAAAATACTTATTTTATGTGCCGCAGTTTTGTGGGGAACAACAGGAACCGCTCAAGCTTTAGCATCTGCTGAAGCGCATTCCGTGGCTATTGGAGCCGTACGTTTAGCGGTAGGGGGACTATCGCTTCTTACAGCTTGTCTTATACAAAGAAAGAATGTGGACGTAAGACGTCTTCCTATTTTGCCTCTTGCGGTTGCTGCAGCAAGTATGGCCGCTTATCAGCCATTATTTTTTTCCGCTGTCATTAAAACGGGTGTTGCAGTAGGCACAATGGTGGCAATTGGCAGTGCGCCTGTTTTATCAGGAGTATTAGATTACATAGTGTACCGCAAGAAACCTACAAAAAAATGGTTGCTTGCTACGGTTACTGGTATTATAGGGTGCAGCTGCTTGCTGTTAAAAAAAGATACTCAAATCGACGTGATAGGTTTGGGTATGGCGATAGGAGCAGGGGCGTCTTTTGCTTGCTATACGACTGTCAATAAAAAAATTGTTCAGCATGTTGATCCGCAAGTAGGAGCTTCGCTTGTGTTCACAGCCGCCGCCGTTTTACTGATACCATGCTGGTTTATGTACGATATGAGCTGGCTAGTCTCTTTAAATGGAATGGGGATTGCTCTTCATTTAGGAATACTTACGACGGCGATTGCTTATGTATTATTTTCTACAGCGCTTAAGTCAGTGCAAGCGTCTATCGCCGTAACGTTATCGTTAGCAGAGCCCGTTACCGCTTTTTTACTTGGCGTCTTTTTCTTAGGAGAATCTCTAACTTTGGTAAACATATGCGGAGCAGCACTAGTGTTGGCTAGCCTAGCGTTTTTAACGTATTCTCCGAAGTCATCGCTAAATCAAGAGGTGCATATATAAAAAATCCCCCCGTTCTTTAAAGAACGGGGGGATTTTTTATTAAGCGTACATGCTAGCTACTTGTTTTTGCAGGTTGCTGTCTTCTAAATACTCATCGTACGTCATTTGCTTGTCAATTACTCCGTTTGGCGTAATTTCAATTACACGATTCGCAATCGTTTCAACGAACTGATGGTCATGAGATGTGAAAATCATTGAACCTTTGTAGCTGATAAGTCCGTTGTTTAGTGCTGTGATTGATTCTAAGTCAAGGTGATTCGTAGGATCGTCTAGTAAAAGAACGTTCGAACCGCTTAGCATCATTTTAGAAAGCATACAGCGAACTTTTTCTCCTCCGGAAAGAACGTTGGCTTTTTTCAACACTTCTTCACCAGAGAATAGCATTCTGCCTAAGAAACCGCGTAAGAAGCTTTCGCTTTGATCATTAGGTGAATACTGACGCAGCCAGTCTACTAAGTTTAAATCTCCGTTTTCAAAGTACTCGGAGTTGTCTTTTGGGAAAAAGGCTTGAGACGTTGTGACACCCCATTTGTACGTACCGCTGTCTGCTTCCATTTCACCCATTAAAATCTTCATTAATGTTGAATTTGCAAGTTCGTTTCGGCCTACAAGAGCAATCTTGTCATCTTTATTCATAATAAAGCTTACGTTATCAAGTACTTTTACGCCGTCAATTGTTTTTGTTAAACCTTCAACGCGAAGTACGTCATTTCCAATTTCACGTTCCGGCGTGAAGTTCACGTATGGGTAACGACGAGAGGAAGGACGGATGTCATCTAATGAAATTTTATCAAGCAATTTTTTACGAGACGTTGCTTGTTTTGATTTCGATGCATTTGCGCTAAAGCGAGCGATAAAGGCTTGAAGCTCTTTAATTTTTTCTTCTTTTTTCTTGTTTGCATCTGACGCCATTTTTTGTGCTAATTGACTTGATTCATACCAGAAATCATAGTTACCAACGTAGACTTGGATTTTACTGAAGTCAAGGTCAGCAATGTGCGTACATACTTTGTTTAAGAAGTGACGGTCATGTGATACAACAATGACTGTGTTTTCAAAGTTAATTAAGAACTCTTCTAACCATTGAATTGCTTGGATATCCAAGTTATTCGTAGGCTCATCTAGAAGTAATACATCAGGTTTTCCGAATAAAGCTTGTGCAAGAAGCACTTTTACTTTTTCACTACCCGTTAATTCAGCCATTTTTTTGGCGTGAAGATCTTCAGAAATACCTAATCCTTTTAAAAGAATAGCCGCTTCTGATTCTGCTTCCCAACCGTTTAATTCAGCAAATTCACCTTCAAGCTCAGCTGCTTTCATTCCGTCTTCATCTGTGAAGTCTGCTTTCATATAAATAGCATCTTTTTCTTGCATTACTTCATAAAGGCGAGCGTGCCCCATAATAACGGTTTTCATAACTTCTTGATCTTCATATTCGAAGTGGTTCTGTTTTAAGACAGCAAGGCGTTCGCCAGGGCCCATATGTACATCACCAGTCTGAGATTCAATTTCACCAGATAAAATTTTTAAAAACGTTGATTTTCCAGCACCGTTTGCGCCGATTAATCCATAGCAGTTACCAGGCGTGAATTTAATATTCACATCTTCAAATAACTTTCGGTCGCCAAATCGTAAACTTACATTACTAACTGTAATCATGTATGAGCAGTCCTCCAAATTCAATATCTATAAAATTATACCATTCTTTTGAGATAAGAGCGATATGAATACAATATTTCAAACATAAAGTGTAACCGACACTTTAAGCACTCGTCAACCATTTAAGGGATTTTTTGAGCGGTAACGCTTGATTATTCTAGCATTCACCAAAACACTGAGTGACAAACTAATATATTCAGGGAAACAGAAATTGTTGAATATACATTGTTTTTCATTTTATCGAGCTATACGGATACAATCTATGAAAAACATAGACGGTTTAAAAAACGACTCTTCACGCTTCACTTTTATGTTCAAAACGAAAGAAAGCTCTGAGGAATAACCTGAGAGCTTTCTAAATTTATTATTCAAAAATATAAGCTAGTGCTTGAAGAGCTTGTTCTGGCGTTTCGACTACAACTTGCGCTTTGTTTGACAGTTCTTTAAGCGGGTGGTGCAGTTTTTCAGGGCGAACCAAAATTAGCGGTTTATCTAATGCGATGGCTGTCGCCGCATCCATTGCGCTGTTCCACTGTTTGTATTTTTCACCAAATAAAGCAATGACCACATCAGATTTTTTAAGGAGCACCTGCGTGCGTAAATTATTAATTTGAGAAGCAGCTTCATCTTTTAAAACAGCGTTAGGCTGTTTTCCTAAAATTTCTTCTCCAATGTTGTCGGAGCGGTCATGGTCTGTCATGGGACCGACAAAGGTAAGGGGAAGGTTTAATTGTTCTGCTTGGTTTTTAATTTCGTCTCGCCAGTTATCGTGAATTTGCCCGGCAAGGTATACGGTTAAGTTCATTATGTAGAAGGCCTCCTCTAACTAAGATTTGTTTTATTTTATCAAATGTAAGCGGATAATACGAATGATTTGAATGGGCTACTTTTCCAAAAATAAGGTTATAGTAGACAAATAGTTAAAAAAGAGAAACAATAGAAGGCGTATTGCTAATTAAAGAAAGGATGTACATGATGACAGAAACAGTGCTACAAGTAGATCATGTCAGTAAAGTAATTGGGAAGAAAACCATTTTGCATGATGTATCCTTATCGGTTGAGCGCGGTGAGATTTTCGGATTGCTTGGTCCAAACGGATCTGGAAAAACAACGCTCATTCGTACCGTCGTAGGACTCATTAAAGAAACAAAGGGAACAATTACCGTCAATGGGTTTCCTTTAAAAGAACAGTTTACATCAGCTATGAAATCAATTGGAGCGATTATTGAAAACCCTGAGTTTTATGATTATCTGACGGGCTATCAAAATTTAAAACACTTTGCTAATATGCATGAAGGGATCACGGCAGAACGCTTGGATGAAGTGATTGCGCTAGTAAAGCTTGAAAACAGCATTCATGCAAAAGTAAAGACGTATTCCCTTGGGATGAGACAGCGTTTAGGAGTAGCTCAAGCTATTTTACATAAGCCTGCATTGCTTTTACTAGACGAACCAACAAACGGTCTAGACCCAGCGGGAATGAGAGAATTTCGTACATATTTACAAACCCTCTGCAGGGAAGAA
Source organism: Priestia sp. 179-F W1.4 NHS (assembly GCF_045369295.1). Classification (NCBI taxonomy): domain Bacteria; kingdom Bacillati; phylum Bacillota; class Bacilli; order Caryophanales; family Bacillaceae; genus Priestia; species Priestia sp. 179-F W1.4 NHS. The sequence goes on from NZ_JBIQFF010000003.1 coordinate 396,709, forward strand.
GGCATTTCAATTTTAATCGCGAGCCACTTATTAAAAGAAGTGGAAGCATTATGTGACCGCGTTGGTATTATTCAAAACGGCGAGTTAAAAGCTGTTCAAGATCTATCTCCAAATCGTCAAGATCAAGGGATGTATGTAGAATTTGAAGTATCTGACGTGCAACAAGCAGCAGATCTTTTATCTCAAGAATTCCAAGTAACAATAAAATCCGATAGTATTGATGTAGTGATTATGAAAGAACAAATTCCAGCTGTGAATAGAAAATTAGTGGACAGCGATATTTTAGTCTACCGAATCACTCCTGTTTATGAGACGCTTGAAGATTCGTTTATGTCCGTTACGGAAGGAGAGCACCATGCTTAAGTTAATTCAAAATGAACATATGAAATGGTTTTACAAAAGAAGTACAAAAGTCACGTTTATTACAATCGGCATCTTAACTCTTTGTATGGCTCTTTTAATGAAGAAAGTAGCAAACAGCGCAGGAACGGAAGACAACATATTGAATTTCCTGTCATTTAGTGCAGGCATGCTGATCCTCGTTCAATTTTTCGCGCTTGCTGTTGGAGGATCAATGGTTGCAAAAGAGTTTGAAGCGGGTACCATTAAGCTTCTTTTAATTCGCCCTGCTAGACGTTCAACGATTTTAACGTCCAAGTACATAACGCTCGTTTTAATTAGCTTGTATTACTTGCTGAGCTATTTGCTTTTTTCGTTTGTATGGGGAGCATTGTTCTTTGGATTTGCCAGTCTAGAAGGAGATGCGCAGCTGCTTAAAAACATTACGCTTACGTATGACAGCGCGTATATGGAAACGTTTATGATGATGACGTTCGCATTCATGCTGTCGTCTTTATTTAGAAACAGCGCGCTTGCTTCCAGTCTAGCTATTGTCGTAAGTATCGGCGCGAAAGCTGTAACAGGACTGGTATCAGAGCTAGGTTTATGGTGGGGGAAATTTTTATTATTTGCCAACACGAACTTTGTGCAGTATATGGACGGAATGAAGCCGCTGTTTGACGGCATGACGATTCCATTTTCCATTTTCATCTTAGTTGCCCATTTTGTCTTCTTTATGGGCGTAGCTTGGGCAGCGTTTTTAAAACGAGACGTAGCTAATTGATGTGAGAATTTTCGCACTATATATTTTTCTAAAATAGCATTTGACAATTAAATAAAAAGAGATTACAGTAGTGAAAGACTATTTTTAAAACAACTATAAACTTCTTATCAAGAGAGACGGAGGGACTGGCCCTATGATGTCTCGGCAACTGGCTGTACGCAGTGCGGTGCCAAATCCAGCAGACGATGTTTCGTTTGGAAGATGAGAAGGGTAATCTTATGATACAAATAAGAGACCTCTTCTTATCAATAAGAAGAGGTCTTTTTTTATTACGTAAACAAGAGGTGTTAAGAATGGAACAACAAAAAGGAAACGGCTGGGCGCTGTTACCGCTGGGCGTCTTTTTAGTCCTGTTTGTCGGATCAGGAATTATAACGGGAGATTTTTATAAGCTTCCTGTATTAGTAGCCATTATTATTGCAGCCATTGTGGCGCTGGCTATGAATCGTAAAGATTCACTTAATGTAAAAGTGGAGCGTTTTGCTAAAGGAGCAGGGCATCCTGATATCATTATTATGGTACTTATTTTTATTTTAGCAGGTGCTTTTTCAGAAGTCGCTAAAGGCATGGGAGCTGTTGATTCAACGGTAAACTTAGCTCTGTCTGTGCTTCCGCAAAGCTTAGTGGTAGTCGGAATCTTTGTTATTGGCGCATTCATTTCAATTTCGATGGGAACGTCAATGGGAACGATCGCTGCGTTAGGGCCTATCGCTGTAGGAATCAGTGAGCAGGCGCATGTATCCATTACATTGGCAATTGCAGCTGTTGTTGGTGGTGCAATGTTTGGAGATAATTTATCCGTAATCTCTGATACGACCATTGCGGCAGTTCGTACGCAAAAAACAAATATGTCAGATAAATTAAAAGTAAACTTTTTTATTGTCCTTCCTGCAGCGATTGTTACAGTGATTTTATTACTTGTAATGACGCTAGGCAATACGTCATCAGTAGAAATTAAAGATTTTAGCTGGTTTAAAATCTTGCCTTATGTCGGCGTACTCGTTGCTGCCATATTTGGTGCAAACGTATTAAGCATTTTAACCGGAGGAATTGTATTAGCCGGCGTGATTGGATTAGCTGACGGAAGCTACACGCTTTCTTCTCTTGCTAAAACTGTGACAGAAGGTATTGGCGGAATGTCGGAATTAATTATTTTATCTCTTTTAATTGGCGGAATGGTTGAACTCATTCGCTATAACGGCGGTATTCAGTTCTTATTGAACCTATTAACACGACGCATTCAAACAAAAAAAGGCGGAGAATTCAGTATCGCCGGATTAGTAAGTTTAACCAATTTAGCCACGGCTAATAACACGATTTCAATTATTACAGCAGGTCCGTTAGCGAAAGAAATCTCTGATAAGTATTCAATTGATAATCGTAAATCAGCCAGTCTGCTCGACTTGTTTTCATGCAGCGTTCAAGGGCTTATCCCTTACGGTGCACAAATGCTTCTCGCAGCAGGATTTGCTAAAGTTTCACCGGTTGAGATTATTCCATTTACATTCTATCCAATGTTAACAGCGGTTTGCGGGATCATTGCGATTGTAATTGGCTTTCCTCGTTTAAATAAAAAATCAAAATCATCTAAAGAAGCTGCGTAATATCAAACCCTTAAAAAGAACATTCTTTTTAAGGGTTTTTTACTGTTTGAAAAAATCAGTCGGCTTTTTTTCATCTAGCTCCTTCCAAAGTGTCTCATTTTGTTTAAGTGCATAAGCCGCTCCTCCGATTTCAATTCCGCATAATAAAATGAATAATAAAATACCCATGATATGACCTCCTTATATAAGTGAATAAAAACATGATTGTAACGGGTTTAGCTTATTGCTGTTTCACTTTATAATGAGAATAAAGTATGAAACGCGTTTCAGCGCAAGAGAAAAAGGTGAAAACATGACAAATATCCGAGATATCGCAAAAAAAGCTGGTGTATCTGTTTCGACCGTGTCACGGGTTTTAAATCATCATCCATATGTAAAAGAAGAAAAGCGCCGTCTGGTAGAAGAAGTAATTCAAGAACTTAATTACGAACAAAACATTAATGCCGTTCACTTATCAAAAGGGAAAACAAATATGATTGCCGTCGTCTTGCCTTTTATTAATCATCCTTATTTCAGTCTGCTTTTAGAAGGAGTTGCCTCTCAAGCGTTAGAAAAGCAGTATCAGCTTGTTATTTGTCAGACGAACTATGATGTAAAAAAAGAAGAAGAAGCGCTTCATATGCTAAAAACAAAGCAGGTTGATGGAGTGATTATTTGTTCTAGAGCAAGCAGCTGGAGCACGATTGAATATTATCAGCAGTACGGGCCGATAGCCGTGTGCGAAAACGTACAAAATCGTTCTATTCGCTCCGTATACGTTGATCATTATGCAGCTTTTAAGAAAGCGCTCATGTATTTAAAAGAAAAAGGATACACGGATATTGGCTACTGTATTGGAAGAATGACGGGTACAAATAGTCAACAGAGGCAGCAAGCATACAAAGAATATGTAGAAAGAATAAATGAGCCTTATCATCCGGAATGGGTGTTTCAAGGCTGTTTGAACGTGACAGATGGTGAAAAAGTGGTGAAAAAATTGGTGCAGATGAAAAATCGGCCTCAGGCGCTTTTAGTAACAAACGATCAAGTCGCTATTGGTATAAAAGCTCAGTGCGAACAAGCGGGTATATCAGTTCCAGGCGATTTAGCTATTATTGGTTTTGATAATCATCCGCTTTCTTCTTATTTACAAATCACAACGATCGAACTTCCTCTCAAAGAAATGGGCGAAACGCTTTTTAAACTAGTCAGGAGCAAGGATCCTCAAAAAATTGAGCTTCCTTTTCGGTTTATTGAGCGTAAAAGCGTATAAATTCTTGATGATCTCACCGCGTGTTTTTATCGGATAAAATGAGTAAAAGCGGACATCATACGAGTAAAGAAAGAAGAAAAGGATGATGATCGTGGAGAAAAAAGAATATCAAGTAGGAGATCAAGTATTTGTTATTTACCGAAATCCTCATACGGCAAACGTTGCCAATATTAATCAAGCTGAAATTGTTGAACATCCTGAAAATAAAGGTGAAAAAGCGCTGTTTCTGCATGAGTCTTATCATTTGTTAGCTGAAGATGATGCCGTGTATTCAACGTATGAAGAAGCAGAGAACATGTATAACAAGATATTTGATTATGAACAATATGATTGACGAAAGGCTCTCTTAAATAGAGAGTCTTTTTTGATCTAAAAAATAATTACCACGGATAGAGTCTTTTTATTTTTCAAACGCTATTAGTATTAGAAAAAAGGAAGTGTACATGATGATAAAACCTTTTGTACCTCAATTAGTATACATTGAGCCAGGGGCAATGGAGTACCCGCTTGGTGTTCAATTAAAAGAAAAATTTGAGAAGATGGGAATTGAGATTCGTCAAACAACTTCTCATAATCAAGTGCGTAATATACCGGGAAAAAATGATTTGCAAAAATACCGCAATGCCAAGTCTACTTTAGTAGTTGGTGTGCGTAAAACCTTGAAATTTGATACATCTAAACCGTCAGCTGAATATGCAATACCTTTTGCAACAGGGTGTATGGGGCACTGTCACTATTGTTATTTGCAGACAACAATGGGAAGCAAACCATATATTCGCACGTACGTGAATGTGGAAGAAATATTAGGTCAAGCAGAGCAATATATGCAGGAAAGAGCCCCTCAAATAACGCGATTTGAAGCGGCTTGTACATCTGATATCGTAGGAATTGATCATTTAACACATTCATTAAAGCGCGCGATTGAATATTTTGGGGAAAGTGAACTAGGTCAACTGCGCTTTGTGACTAAGTTTCATCACGTGGATCATTTATTGGATGCTAAACATAATGGTCGCACGCGCTTTCGCTTTAGCATAAACGCAGATTATGTTATAAAAAACTTTGAACCTGGTACATCTCCTCTTGATTATCGGATTGAAGCTGCTAATAAAGTTGCAAAAGCCGGATATCCACTTGGCTTTATTGTGGCGCCTATTTACATCCATGAAGGTTGGCAAGAGGGATACCGTCAGCTGTTTGAAAAGCTTGATGCTTCTATACCTGAAGAGTCAAGAGATGATATTACATTTGAAATGATTCAGCATCGCTTTACCAAGCCGGCCAAACGAGTGATTGAGAAAAACTATCCGAAAACAAAGCTTGAGATGAATGAAGAAGAGCGCCGCTACAAATGGGGGCGTTACGGGATTGGAAAGTATGTATACGCAAAAGATGAAGAACAAGAATTAAGAGAGACGTTGGAATATTACATTGATCAGTATTTTCCAAATGCGAAAATCGAGTATTTTACGTAATTATTCTACAGTAATTGAAAAGTTATTTTGACATCTTAGTCGAGATAGCTTTTCAATTTTTAATGTAAAAAATAAATTGGTTGCTAATAAGCTGAAAAAAGAGGTTATTTGTATCTCTTGTCGTATTACATACATAAGGGAGGTGACTGAGATGTTAAAAAATGAAGAGTTTGCGCTAACAAAAGAATTAACAAAAGAACAGCAAGAAGCTGCACGAAATTTTATTCAAGTGTTGTTCCAAGAAGATTTATCTGAATTTTGGAACATATTATGTGATATCGATAAGTCTCGTATTTACGGCTTGTATGAAGCAAACCACTATTACGATTCGGATGTTGAACTACATGGATTTGTACAAGAAATTAGAGATAATGTAAGAGCGGTTTATGCGCCTCTTCAAGGGCAAGGAGGTATTTCGACGAAAGTTCGATATACAAGCGAAGGAAAGATGTATGTATACATATTAGGAAGCGGCGAAAACCCGAGGGTATATCCTGTTGGATTAATGCCGGAGACCTACATTGAAGAAGAACGTTTTTCTCAGCGTCTTCAAATTAGCATTTATAACGATGAGTTTCGAAACGTTGCGCTGTAAATTATATATAAATGGAAAAATAAAGAATAATAAAATTAATTTGTTAAAATAGCAATATTTGGGGTATGTAATAGGTATAACATTAAAAAGGGGTGAAAGAAATGCATTATTATCGTATTTCAGAGGGAGACCATGAAGAGTATTGTGAAACGATTCTGCTTCATGAAAAGAAGTTTTGCAAAGAAACATTTCAATCTATGGTGCGAGAAGCAATGAACAATAAGCCAGGTAAAATTGACCGTGTGGATATTGTTAAATATTTAATTGGTCATCATAGCTTTCAAGTAGCCCACATCGAAGCGGGATTTCATAGTACATACAGCGAGAAAGTGACATAAAAATGGCAGCACATCCTATACAACGAACTTTTCTTTTGAAAAGATCGCTGTATTTTTTTTTGCTAAAAATAGAATGTTTCTAAGTGATATTCCTTTTAATGGTATAATAGTTAAGTGCTGTAAGGTATACATATAAAAATCACAAATACTTTAAAGAGAAAGGGTGAGGAAATATGGAAAACGAAAGAATAGAAGAGCTTGAACGAAAAATAAGCAGTTTAGAAGAAGACGTAGCCAAGCTAAAGTCGCTTGTATATAAAACAAATTCTCCAAGACCAAAAGCAGTTCACGCTCCTCCCAAGCTGCGCCAGGAGACGACTAAACGTCCTGCTCAAACAGCAGCTAAAAGCTCACAGGCAATAGAAGAGCCTGTTGATTGGGAAAAAGTCCTTTTTCAAACATGGCTGCCGAGAATTTTTATTTTCGTATTTATTATTGGCGTGCTATGGGGATTTAAAGCAGCCTCTGACTATGGATTAATGAATGAAAAAGCAAAAGTTGTTCTCGGTTTCGTTGTTTCAATAGGTTTTGCTGTAACAGGTCATTTCCAAATCAAAAAGGGTAGGCTGGTGCTCGGGCAAGTACTTGTAGGAGGCGCTATTCCTATTCTCATGTTAACGACGTTTGCGATGCATAGCCTATATCATTTAGCAGGACCAACGCTTGCTTTTATACTAAATACGAGCTGGATTATCTTAGGGATGATCGCGACAGTCTTTTATCGTTCACAGGCATTAGGGGTTATTAGCGCGGTTGGAGGCGTACTAGTTCCTTTTCTTATTGAAAGTAATTCGCCTAATGCTCTGGTTTTCATTGGCTATGAAACGCTTCTGTATATTGCCTTTTTATATGTGGCAATCAAACAAAAATATTCAATTTTATATGTTCTTTCCGCGGTACTATTAAATCTTACGCTACTCATTTATTACTCGTTTGTTGGTGATAATGGTGTAAAAGCGTTATTAGGTATGGCGATTCTGATTCAGCATTTATGCTTAATTTCTAGCTTTTTTCTATCACAATCCGTACTCCAAGTATATGCGTTTACCCTTCTATCGAGTTTAGCAGTTACGTACGGCTGGCTGCTTGCCGTTTTTGACGATGGCACGACCACCATGGTGCTGCTTGCGCTAGTTATTATTTACGCATTAGGTGTTTACACAGTAAGAAGTTCTAAAGAGAAATTTGAATTTTTTATTACCTATTTAATTGTTGCAGTAGCGTTTTTTATTCATCAGCTCGTCGATTTAAGAGAAGGAGTCATTTTATATGTGATTCAAGGACTTGCTGTTTACTATATCGCCATGACGTATAAAAATCTACTTCATCAACTGTTTTCTTATACGATTTATATACTGAGTGCCACGTATATCTTAGTTACACCAATCGAACAAGTGCTGTCCCTTCCGACATTAAATTGGGTTGTTGTGTTAGCTTCTATTCTAGTATTTGTATGGATCAGTATTCAAAAAACAGAAAAAGATGAGCACGATACATTCAAAATTGGAGGAAGTATTGTTTTTTCTATTCTTTCTTTAATTTTTGCAACGGAAGTGACGGTCGCTGGAACCACTGATCTTTCCGCTAATACACAAACGCTTATTATGACGGCCGTTTGGCTATGCTTGTCCATTGCTGCATTCGTAATAGGATCACTTCGAAATTTTAAAACAGCAACATATGTCGGCGTGGGCATTTTGTTCTTAACACTTTTTAAACTCGTTTTATATGATTTACCTTTTATCCCAATGGCTATACGAGCCTTGTTATTTATCGTTTTAGGAGCTATCGGTTTAATTATCTCGCGACTATTTTATAAAAAGAAGTAGCTAGAAGCTGAAGAGAAATTCTTCAGCTTTATTTATTATAATATGATTATGTAAACTTAATCTTGAAGTCGTACAAAAAGTATACAATCATGTATAATGGAACAAGTGAATTGGAGGTATACATAAAATGAAATCACTTGTATTAGCAGAAAAGCCAAGTGTAGCACGTGATCTTGCGCGCGTGCTTGGCAGCACACAAACAAAAAAAGGGTATATTGAAGGGCCAAAGTATGTCGTAACATGGGCACTCGGCCATTTAGTTGAATTACAAACACCAGAGGATTATGATAACCAATATAAAACATGGCGATTAGAAGATCTGCCAATTATGCCTGAGAAAATGAAACTAAAAGTAATTCGTAAAGTGAGCTCTCAGTTTCGTACAGTATCCGATCTAGCAAAAAGAAAGGATATTGGCGAGTTAATTATTGCGACTGATGCAGGGCGTGAAGGAGAGCTTGTAGCACGCTGGATTATGGAAAAGGTACGCTGGAACAAGCCGTTTAAACGTCTTTGGATTTCGTCTCAAACGGACAAAGCGATTCGTGACGGGTTTAAACAGCTAAAACCAGGAAAAGAGTTTAATCGTTTGTATGATTCAGCAGTTTGCCGTTCAGAAGCCGATTGGCTTATCGGTTTAAACGTAACGAGAGCGTTAACGACTAAATACGAAGAACCATTATCAGCAGGACGTGTACAAACACCGACGCTTGCGATGATAATTGAGCGTGAACAAGTAATTAACACATTCAAACCTAGTGAATATTGGACGCTTACAGCTCGGTTTTCGTCGTTTGAAGCAGCTTGGCAAAAGGGCAATGAAAAGCGCATTTTTGATGAAAAACGTGCAAAAGAGCTGCACTCAAAATTATCAGGTGAAGCAGTTGTGAAAACAATCAAGCGTAAAATGCATAAAGAAGCGCAGCCGCTTCCTTATGACTTAAATGAACTGCAGCGCGACGCTAACAAACGCTTTAACTTCTCTGCTAAGAAGACATTGAATGTACTTCAAAAGTTATATGAACAGCATAAGTTAGTCACGTATCCACGTACAGATTCTCGTTATTTAACAACAGATATGGTTTCCACTATGAAAGAGCGCTTGGAAAGCATCTCTGCTGTATATAAAGAAGAAGTTCGTCCAATTTTAAAAAATGCACAGCTGCCAAAGCGAGTGGTTAATAATGAAAAAGTAAGTGATCACCATGCGATTATCGTAACGGATCAGCCTGTGTTTTTACAGGACTTATCAGCTGATGAACGAAAGCTGTATGACTTAATTGCAAAGCGATTTATTTCATTGTTTTATCCTGCATATGAGTATGAATTGGTTAAAGCAGAGCTTGAAGTAAACGGGGAACTGTTGGTAGCGAGCGGAAAGCAAGTTGTGAATGCAGGCTTCAAAAAAGTTTCTGGTGGAGACTCAGAAGCAACGGTGAAGCTGCCTGATATGAAAGAAGGCAGCAAGCTGCTCATTCAAAATGTAACGATGAAAAGTGCATTTACAGAGCCGCCGCAGCGCTATACAGAAGCCGATCTTCTTGGACAAATGGAAAAACACAACTTAGGTACGCCGGCAACACGCGCAGATATTATTGAAAAACTTCTGCAAAACGAATCCATTGATCGCCAAAATAACCGTCTGCACGCAACAAAAAAAGGAAAGCAGCTGATTGACTTAGTAGCAGACGAGTTAAAGTCTCCTGAGCTTACGGCTAAATGGGAACGTGACTTAGAAGCAATTGCTAAAGGAAAAGGAAATGCAAAAGAGTTTTTAACGAATATTCGCGAACAAACAGAAAAGCTTGTCAAGCAAGTAAAAACAAGTAATCAAACGTACAAACCTCATAATTTAACGGGCTCTAAATGTCCGGAATGCGGTTCGTTCTTAAAAGAAAAGAAAACAAAGCAAGGAAGAGTGCTCGTTTGTTCAAGCCTTGAGTGCAGCTATAGACGCGCAAAAGACCCTAAACTATCGAACCGACGCTGTCCGCAGTGTCATAAACGAATGGAAATTCATTCAGGAAAAGCGGGTACGTATTTCCAATGCCGTTCATGTCAAGTAGTGGAAAAAGCCGAGGACAAAAAGAAAAAGATTTCAAAACGAGAAGAACGAAAGCTTCTTAACAAATACAACGATGACGGAGCATTTGGTTCAAGCTTGGGAGATGCTTTAAAACAAGCTCTTCAAGATAAAAAAGATAATTAACGTAGAAAAGTGCGATGCCATGGTATCGCACTTTTTTAGTATAATATGGATTAAGTGATGAGTAAGCAAGGTGGCGTGGAACAATGAAAAGAAAAAGAAAGGGAATGGATCGTTTAATTGCGTTCTTTATAGCAGGAACGATGGTGCTAATCATTTTAGCTATCTTAATGGGAAGCTACTTTTTTGGTTTTATAGGCTTCCTTAAAGTGATGGGAGTGAAATATGACTCTTACTGGGCTATATGTTTATTTCTATTTTTTATTTTTGTGTTTGGCTCTATCACAGAGCTTTTTTCAAAGGCGCTTATTTTTTTAATGAAGAATGCTAGGATGAACAGAGTATTATTTGTAGCATCTGCAGCTTTTGTGGACATATTTTTTACTTTTCTATCGGTTTATATAGCAGACTTGCTTATAATCGGAATCCGTGTATCTATTTTAGCGATGATTATTTTATCCGGTTTATTTTTTTTGTTAGAGAGTGCATTGGATAGTGAGTTTCTACGTGAAAAAACAAGCTGATGAAATTGTTCATCAGCAGCGCATCAACAAAAAAAGTGCATCATATCAAGCTTCAATGCTATTCAAAGAACTCTGTAACATATTTTTTTAAAAAAGTATGTGATTTTTTTCACATATCTCTTGAAAAAGAACAAACATGTTTGTATAATAAGAGTTGTAAAAGATATGTGAAACACTTCACAATATATGTGAAAAACTTCACAAATTATATTTTCTATAATCCTAAGGGGGATATCATCTATGAAAATTGCAGTAGTAGGGTGTACACATGCAGGAACAGCAGCAGTAAAAAATATGGCAGAACTTTATCCAGAAGCTAAAATTACAGTTTATGAGCGAAATGATAATGTTTCATTTTTGTCTTGTGGAATTGCGCTCTATGTAGGCGGGGTCGTAAAAGATGCAAATGGCTTATTTTACTCTTCACCGTCTGAATTGCAAGAGATGGGTGTAAATATGAAAATGAAACATGAAGTGACGAATATTGATACAGAAGACAAAAAAATAGCAGTGCGAAATTTAGAAACAAACGAAGAATTTGAAGATACATTTGATAAATTAGTGATGACAACTGGATCATGGCCGATTATTCCAAACCTTGAAGGCATCGATTTAAATAATGTTGTGCTTTGTAAAAATTATCAGCATGCCAATCATATTATTGAAAAAGCGAAACAAGCGAAGAAAATAGCCGTAATTGGTGCGGGTTATATCGGTGCAGAATTAGTGGAAGCCTTCGAAGTGTACGGAAAAGAAGTCACGTTTATTGATAGTGCTGATCGCATTTTAAATAAATATCTTGATCCAGAATTTACGAACCTAATGGAAACTGAGTTTGAAAATCGCGGAGTTACATTAGCATTAAACCAAGCGGTTACTAAATTTGCAGGCAGTGAGGGATCTGTTGAAAAAGTAGTGACAACTGAAGGCGAATATGAAGCGGATCTAGTTATTCTATGTGTTGGTTTCCGTCCAAATACAGATTTAGTAAAAGGACAGGTAGACATGCTTCCAAACGGCGCAATTGTGGTTGATGAGTATATGCAAACAAGTAAAAAAGATATATTTGCGGCCGGAGATAGCTGTGCGATTTACTACAATCCGATTAAGAAACATGCCTATATCCCGCTTGCTACAAATGCGGTTAGAATGGGAACATTAGTAGCTCAAAACCTTGTTAAGCCGACGATTAAGTATATGGGAACACAAGGAACATCAGGGTTGCATATTTATGATTACAATGTTGCATCTACCGGCATAACTGAAACAGCGGCTTCTCTTTTTGATATGAATGTGAAAAGTATCGCAATATCAGAAAATAACCGACCAGAATTCATGCCAACGTACGAAAATATTACGTTAAAAGTAGTATATGAAGAAGAAACGAGACGAATTGTAGGTGCACAGGTTATTTCTAAAATTGATGCTACTCAAGCAATTAATACATTGTCCGTATGCGTACAGCAGGAAATGACGATCGATGAGCTTGGCTTTATGGACTTTTTCTTTCAACCCCACTTTAATAAGCCTTGGCATTTCTTAAACCAAGCAGGGCTTCAAGCGCTTCAAGCATAAAAAAGCAGGTGACTACCTGCTTTTTTTATGTAGATTTTATTATCTTTTTTATTTTTATTTTAGCTGGTTTAAAACGAATCCATCCTATGATAAGAAGAATAAAAGGATATAAAGCTCCCATCAAAAAACTATAGGGAATCCACGTTTCGGCTAACCATGTTTTTTGATAGGTAATGGTTGGGTACACAATAATGGAAAAAGTCGTAACAATTAATCCCATCGGTAACGTTAGAAATCGAGTTTCATTGATGTTAAAAATATGACAAAGTCCAGCGATGGAAGCATGAAAATAAAGAGAAACTTTAAAGAAAAGAGTAAGAAACCATATAATGGCAATAATTACCTCGATTCCTTGCAAAAAATTTCCCACCTCAATTCGCTTAGCCATTTCATATACAGGAAACATGGTAGTTGAAGAATGATAAGAACCAATAACGATTATACAAGAAAAAATAACAATTACCATAATAAATCCACCTAGCAGGCTGCCGCTCATTAAAGCTTTAGCTCCTTTTTCAGGTTTTCTTAAATGAAGGGGGAAAATCATCATCAAAGGAGCAAAAGTAAAATAAGTAATGCTAAGAAAGATAAGAACCGAATGAGTCAGGGGTTTTAAGTGAATGTCCATTAAAGGCATAAGATTTTCAAGTTTCATTTGAGGAGTTAGTGAAAAAATAAAAATTCCGAGAAGGCCAACAAACCACGGGAAAAAGATTTCACAGCAGCGTGCAATTGTTTCTAGCCCGAGTCTTGCCCCGAAAACAACCACAAGCATAAAAATAATGTGAATAGCAAGCAGCGGCGTTTCCATCATAATATGGGTATTTAAAAAACTTCCGACGTAGTATACAATACGGCTGCACGTTATGACAGTAGATATGACAAATAAACAAGATATACCTTTTCCTAGATATTTTCCAAATACTACATCATTGATTTCAACCAGATTTTTATCTTTAAATAAAAGTCCGAGAGCTATATATACTTTCACTAATACAAATCCGCATGCTACTCCGAAAATAGCCGGAATCCAAGCAGTTTGCTTAGAATCAACAGTCATAGACGCTGGAGCAATAACAATTGTGCTTCCAATTGTATAAAGCATGACGAGCATGCGAAATTGAATCGTTGAAATTTTAACTACAGGTTTCACGGTATTCACTTCCTCGTCTTACGTATTAAGATAATAAATGAAGTAAAAATATGCTGATTGGTCTAAAGATAGCAGCTGATAAATCAGAAGGATTTGGAACATATAAACCCAGTGCTTTACAGATGCTTACGGACGTTCCAATTGCAAGAACTGTGTAGAATAGCCATAATTCTTTCTTCGCTTTTTTTTGCCGTAAGTTAGGTACTTCAAACCAAATGACGAGCGTGCAAACAATAAGTAACCCCAATACCCCTAGCATAGACTAGCTCCTATACATGAATAATTAATGTTATATTTTCCAGAAAAATAACTACTTATACTGAAGGTGCATTCTCTATTAAAGGTTTTTGATTTTTTAGTCGCTGTTAGAAGAATGCTGCTTTTTGTTTTGAATAAATCCTGCAATTAAAAGGAAAAGCGGATATAAGATGCCTACAAATAAGCTGTAGGGAATCCACGTTTTTGTATCCCAATCTTTTTGATAAGAAACGCTTGGATATACAATAAGGGAAAGTGTAATCATGATGAGTGCGACTGGAAAAGAAAATAGCTTGTAGTCCTTTATATGAAATACATTGGCAAACCCCAAAAGAGTAGCGTAAAAGTAAATGCAAAGCTTAAAAAAGAGAGTAATAAACCACAAAATAGCAATGACTACTTCAATTCCTTGAAGAAAGTTTCCTACATCAATTCTTCTTCCTAATTCATAGCTTGGAAACATGGTGATTTGGGAGTAATAAGGACCAAGCACTAAAATTCCGAGTAAGATTAACGTAACCATCACTAGTCCACCGGCTATATTACCTATATAAAAAGATTGAGTGGCCTTTTTTGTGTCTGGTGTATGGGAAGGAAAAATCATAAGCAGAATCGTATAAGTCAAAGAACTCATGCTTAAAAACGTTAAAACAGCTCGAATAAAAGCTTTTGGATGTATTTCAAGCACAGGCTGAATATGCTCTATTTTAATTTGCGGAATCATAGACAAAATCAGAAGTCCGAATAATCCGACAAACCAAGGGAATAAAATCTCGGCACTTCGTGCAATAACTTCTATTCCTAGGCGTACTCCTACGATAACCACACCCATAAATGCAATGTGGATGGCTGTAAGCGGCGTGTAGGGAAGAATTTGTGTAGTGAGAAAATTCCCTACATAGTAAAGAACTTGACTGCTGATAAACAAATTGGATAATACAAAAACAGCAGAAACAATCTTTCCAAACAGTTTACCTAAAATTTTTTCGTTCATTTCCATCAGCGTAAGCGTTGGAAACATTTTTCCTAGTGAGGTAAAAAGCAAAACTAAGCCAATTCCTGATGCTACACCGAAAAGTGCTGCAATCCAGGCGTCTTGATGAGCATCAGCCGTAATAGCAGCAGGCACAACAATAATTGTGCTTCCGATGCTATATAAAGTTACTAGCTTGCGAAATTGCGCAGCCGAAATATTGATTTCATTAAGCAAAATGAGCACATCCTTTTGCCATATACACGAATTAAGTGATCCAACGGAATAATAAGTGACTTAAAGGTTGAAACATTGCTTCTACCCAATCAGAAGGGTTCGGTAGAGGCAGTCGAAAGATTTTTGCAAGAGCGATCATCATACTGATTGTCATGAATACAATAAAAATTTTCCGTTCCTTTTTATGAGAGGGTTGAGGTAATCTTTTTATTTCCATCCATATAATTCCTGCACAAATGATCAAAAAGGAAAGAAACAAGTGCATGCAGTCAACCCCAATATATTTTGACGTTCAAATAAGCTATTCGTATGATGTCCGCTAAAGAAAGTGATTATACATTTATGTAAAATATAGAAAGTATTTCAAGGGATAAAAGATATCATTGGACGCTCTTAAATAATAAAGGAATTCGTTATGCAGAATATTTACGCAGCTTCAACCTATTGAAACGTCGTATGAATAAGTGGAAAAATGCCACACTATAGAGTGAACAAATGGAAAGGAGCACTATGATGAAAAAATTCCCATATAACAAAGATAAACAACAATCGTTTCAAGCAGCACAGCAGGGGCATAAAGAAGCAGTAGATGCATATGAACAGGCAAATGAAGCTAAAAATGATGCATCGTATGGACATGAAGCGAAGCAAGCGATAGGTGAAGTGAACGAAGCCTCTCAGCAAATCGAAAATGCGCTTGAAAATGCTTCTGAAACACAGCTTCAGCGTTTAACTGAGTTTCAGCAAGACATAAAAGATATGGAAAACGACCTTAATCAATAAAAGAGCCGCTGTTTTACTTAGACTTAGAGCAGGTTCATAATAGGGTATAAATTGCAAAAGCAGAAGATAATGAACTTCTGCTTTTTTTTATTGGCAGAGTGAATGTAGGTTTCGTGTATATAATGGCTTCTAGCAGTTGTTTGGAGGGCAAGGCGAAGGCTTGCACGGAAATCAACAGTAGTGTAACAAATAATCCATCGTTCCATTCTTATTTTAAAAGGTATAGAAGTTAAAAAAGTAAGAATCCTAATAAAAACAGAACGATAAGAATGGAAAGGGATTGTGACAGGAAACATGCTAATAAATATACTAATAATGATTGTCGTATTGTACTTCATATATGTATTCGTAACTGCAGTGGTACTGTTTTATGTCCCTTTGCACAAGGGAAAAGACTTAAAAGTAATGAATACTGAGAATTTTTACGGAAAGAAAGAGTCCACAGACCGCGTTATGCTTTTGGAAAACGGTTATTTTTCAGGACTTGTTCGGATGCAGATGATTCAAGAAGCGAGGCATACAATTGATATTGCTTACTTTTCCATCGGCAAAGGTCGTTCGTCGGATTTACTTATGGGTGCTTTATTCGAAGCTGCGGACCGAGGTATACGTATTCGAGTGCTGTTAGACGGGATCTCTCATGGGTTAAAAGGCAAGAGAAAAAATGTTCTTTATGCTCTAGCTTTCCACAATAATATTGAATTAAAGTACTATGAGCCCTTTACTATTCTTAAACCTTGGACATGGCATAACCGTCTTCACGATAAAATAATAGTAGTCGATGGCCAATTAGGTATTAGTGGAGGACGAAATATTGGAGATAAATACTTGGCCAGTCAACCGGATGAAAATTTTGTCTATGACCGTGATGTGCTGATTTATAATACAAAGCAAGAAAGTAATAGTGTCATTCTTTCAATGGAGAAGTATGTAGAGAAATTATGGAACCACCCGTATACGCGCAAAGCTTTTCCAAAGCTCAAGAAAACTAAACAATTTCGTGGCCTTTCAGGAAAGAAATTGTTAATAGATCAATACGAAGAGGCCAAAAAAGCAAACGACCCCTTTGTCCATCCTTATATTGTATGGAGAGAATCAACGATGCCTACAAGAAAGGTTTCTTTTATTACAAACCCTATTCAAAGAATGAATAAAAGCCCTTTTATATGGAAAACGTTTATTAAGCTTTCCGAGCAAGCTGAAAAATCCATTGTCGTTCAAAGTCCTTATATTGTACCAACAAAAGAGATGGAACAGTATATAGATAAGTCAGTAAAATCTAAAGTGCAAAGAATTATTTTAACGAATTCTATTACGTCCACTCCGAATGCTATGGCTTTTTCTGCATACTTAGGAGTGAAAAATCGCGTCATAAAAGCGGCTTCAAAGCTTTATGAATATCAACAGCCTTATTCCGTTCACGGGAAATCCGTTGTTTACGACCAGCGTTTGAGTGCAGTTGGTTCTTTTAACTTAGATTCACGTTCTGTATTTTTAAATACTGAATCTATGGTTATGATAGATAGTGAAGAATTTGCAGCCGAGCTAACAGGGGCTATTGAAACTAAAATTTCTCACAGTACGCTTGTGGGAAATGAGGGGGAACCTGTGGATTTTAATACGGATTCTCAAAAAAACGTGCCTCCCGTAAAATCTGCACTCCTCCATATTCTTTCAGTCTTCACGCGATTTTGGAGACATTTTGTATAGTTCTGCACTTTTCCTAAAAAAGTGCTTTTGCAGAAAGCTTATAAAAATAAATGGTAGAGGATAAAAGGTGCTGCAACTGGCAGTGGGAAGTGTGAAAAGCTGTGATATGCCTCACAGTTTTTTTGAAGTCGCCAGTACTAGTCATGATTCATAAAAAGACCTATTGACGAAATTCCATATATGTTTTATTATAATATAGCGTCGTCAATAAACGAGGTTCTTTTGAAGAAATCATTTCTAGGGGCATAGTTTAAAGGTAGAACTACGGTCTCCAAAACCGTCAGTGTGGGTTCGATTCCTACTGCCCCTGCCATTTTGGAGTTATTTTTCAATTCACACGCGGGTGTGGCGGAATTGGCAGACGCGCTAGACTTAGGATCTAGTGTCTTATGACGTGGGGGTTCAAGTCCCTTCACCCGCATCTTTACTTTTATATATTGCGCGGAAGTAGTTCAGTGGTAGAACACCACCTTGCCAAGGTGGGGGTCGCGAGTTCGAACCTCGTCTTCCGCTTCTTTTCAAAAGCAGTTTGCATGTGCAAACTGCTTTTTTTGTTGTAGAAATAAAGATTTTTACTATGCTGTTTTTAATTAGAAATAGTTTATTCAATCAGTGCTGCTTATACGTATTATTTTCGTGAATATACACATATTATTGGGGTTACATTAAAAGCTAATGAACGATACGTGAAGACGTCTAATATGGTTTTTAAGATAGGGGGAGAGTCCTATGGAATCTAGTTGGTTTTCAATTATACCGTTTTTAATTGTTATTCCAATAGCTATTTTCACCAAACAAGTGCTACCAGGGTTGTTTTTAGGCTTATTAGTAGGCGCTTATTTGATTGATCATTCGATTGTCGGAGGTGTTGAAAAGTTACTTCACTACGTTGTACAAGCTCTTAGAAATAAAAGTAATATAGAAATCGTTGTCTTTTTATACGCGTTTTCAGGGCTTATCGGAATGATTAAGATGGCTGGAGGAGTTAAAGGTTTTGTGGAAACAGCTGCAGAAAGAATTGATACAAGAAAAAAAGCTCTTATTTTAACCTATGTTTCAACCATTGGAACATTCAGTGCTCCCACCTTTCGTTTTGTGACGATCGCGCCCATTATGAGAGCGCTGCTGAAAAAAGTGAAAATGACGACAGCAGAGCTAGGGTTTGTTATTGAAACAACTGCTACTCCTGTTATCGTCTTAATTCCCGTGGCAACGGCATTTGTAGGATATATGGTCTCAATCATTCAAATGGCAATTGATCATCAAGGCATAAAACAAGACGCTTATTCTTTGTTTATTCAAAGCATTCCTTATAATTTCTTTTCGATTGTGATTATTTTAGTAGGGATTTATTTCAGCTTTTTTCATCATTCAACGTCTACGGCTCCTATGAAGCTCGAGGAAGAAGACGAAAAAGATTGGCATGATTGTCATCCTTGCGTATCGAAGGATTTGCCTTCTAAGCCTTGGAATTTGTTAGTACCTTTACTTGTTGTGATTTCACTTACCTTACTTTTAACATGGTGGAGTGGACATCGTAAGAGTCACACCTTTTTTGAAGCATTTATTAAAGCAGACGTGTTAGAAGCGATGGTAGTAGCTTTAATTATGACTACGTTAATTACCCTCATTTTTTTCTTGTTTCAGCGCTTTACATTACAGAATTTGCTTAATGGTTTTATCACAGGAGGCAATGACTTGATGTCCGTTATTTTGTTGTTATCGGTAGTATGGGGATTATCCGCTGTGACAGAAGACTTAGGTTTTTCAAATTTCGTGACGGCACATTCTAAGTGGATTCCTCAAATGTTTGTCACTCCGTTCATGTTTATCTTTGGAGCCGCTATTTCTTACTTTATCGGATCTGCTTGGGGAACGTGGGGGATTTTAATGCCGCTTGGCGTATCGCTTGCAAGTTCTGCAGATCTTTCTTTGCCGTTAATTATCGGTGCGGTGTTTGCGAGCGGTTCCTTTGGAGCGTTTTCTTCACCTTTAAGCGACGATACGAATACCATCGCCAAAATATTAGATTTATCTGTTATTGAATATGCCAAGTATAAATTAAAGCCAGCTTTAATTGCAGCGGGAATAACAGTTGCTTTCTATCTTGTTGTATCTTTCTTATTTTGAATGAGAAAAATAGCCGTCTAGTATCAATTTTTCATTTTTTTTAATTTAAAGTATGCATACAGTCCTAATGACAGGCACACTAGCATGATACAAGTAAGCGGAAATAAGATGGTATTAACAAAATGATCATAAAACCATATATACACGCACATCACCTCAATAATTTTAACGCCATTTTTTCTATTTAGTAGAGATACACTATCTGTGCTGCTTCTTCCTATTCTTCAAAAAGGCGATAATCAGAAGCAGTAGGGGTATGATAGAAAATAGCGGCATATGCAAAAGAAATCTCGCTACGTGCAATCCTTCGTAAAGGTGTTCTTGAAAATTACTAGCGATTGTAATCGACAAAAACAACACAATGATGCCTAAAGGATACGCTAGACGGGAAGGAGATTTAATTTTAAATAAAGTAGCTGTACCTATTATAGAAGCATAAAACAAGATGCTAACTTTGAAATAAATCCCAATCACCATAGCGAACATAAAAAATACATCTAGACGCTCTAAAAAATCAGCTACTTGGATCGTTTGGACAGTACTAAGAAGAGGGAACTGTGATCTTGTCGTCAGATCAACTCCAAGCACGCTAATGTTAATGATCATCGTAATAATTAGATTAATTCCGCTTAATCCCGTTGCGCATAGCATGGTCACACTTGCTTTTTTGGGATTGCTTAAGTAAGGAAGAAGCATAGTAAATACAATAGCTTCCGTGAAAGGAAAATACAGCGTTTCGGTCAAAGCAACTTTGGCAACAGGAAGTATTCCTTCTTTTAATACCGGCTGCAAGTTCTTAAAATCAATTAATCCTGAGCTAATAATTAAGATGAAGCCTGCAATAGCTAGAAAATACATAAAAATAAACAGAAGCTCTCCTGATCTCGCTATCGCTTCAATTCCTTTTCGGGTTATATAGATAATGACCAGCATCAATAAGGCATTGGCAATAAATAAAGGCGTATCGGGATAAGCAAAAGTAAGAAGCATTTCTCCGAAATCTCTTAGAACTCGTGATGCATCGTATAAAAAATAGACAATATATACGAATGCAAGAAGTGTTCCCAGTGCCTTACCTAAAATTTTCTGCATGTATTCTGTAGGGAGGAGGTCCGGATAGTAGGAATAGAGCTTATGATAGACTAAGAAGAAAAAAAAGCTGCACAGCATTCCAATTAAAATAGCTAGCCATGCATCTTGCTTCGCTCTCATTGCAAGAGGAACTAATAAAGCACTTCCCAGCTCGAATAAAACCATGAGAATAAATAACTGAGTGGCGCTGATTTTTGCTTTTTCCATATAGCCAGAACCTCCTTACCTCATTGTTGTTTTTCTTTTACGCTAGAGAGAAACGATTTATTGCGCAGACCTGTTCGGCGAATGTAAGCTTCTACTGTAACGTCTACATCTAATTTTGGAAAATAAACGTCATCCCATTCTGATTTGAGTTTTTCCCACTGATTAGGCCGCGTGCGTGCTAGTGCTTCTCCAAATCCAAAGATGTCAACTTTGTCTGTCTGAGCTTGTTTAATAGCTGTTTGTAATTCTTTTTTTATTTCTTCACCTGCAGCTTTTTCCATTTTTTTGATTACAGCAGGTTGACGTGTATCAACAGGGACCTCCACTTCTCCAAGATCGCCTTCTACGCGAGTGTGAACGGACGCATAAGGTTTTCCTTTTACCATTTTTACAGATACATCCGTTTTTTGACGAACTGTTTGATAAGCAAGCGCTTCTTTTTTTCCTTTCCAGTCTACATTAATGTCGGTTCCTTGTATTTTATCAAGAATCCAAACGCTGCCTCTGGCTGGACTATTGTACAACCAGTCGATTAACTTTCCATTTTTAAAAACAGCAATGCCAGAAGCACGAAGGGTAGCTTCTGGTGCGCTTTGCTGGAGGTTATCTAATTTTTCTGCTTGTTTAGGATTTCCAACTAAACGAAAACCCGAGACTAGTGCTTCTCCTCCAGGAGATTCGAGAGATCTCATCACTTCTTGAAAGGAAACCTTTAGATTTTCTCCCCATTTTCTTTGAGTGAACTCCAGCGTTTTCATAATTTTGTTTGCTGGAATTTTATCGACAGGCGTTAGTGCTTTTACCAAATCAGCAGCACTTGACTGGTTGGCGATTACTAAGGAAGTCGTAATTCGAAACTCAGGATCGCGATCAATAGAATCAATAAGAATGTTAATTCCTTCTTCACGCGCTAATTTTTCTCCGATCACGACTAAGTTGGTATGGGCATAATAAAGTCTTCGGGAAATTCTAGCTGAAGCGCGTCTGCTTGCTTCAACTAAATTATCACCGGAAGCAGCATAGATCGTAACAGGCGGATTTTGGGTACCGCCGCCCCCTTGTAAGCCAGCTACGTTTCCCGGGTTAATAATTTGAAAGGTAAGCTCATACCGTCCGTTTTTCGTTTTATCAATGCCCATTGCCGATACAAATGCAAGGTCTGTTAATTCTTTTTTACTCCAGCAGCTCGTAAGCAATACCATCATTATGGTCATTACCAGTAAAAATAAACTTTTACGTTTCATTTTGATCACCTTTTTCAAGTTCCTGGTTAATCATACCTCTTGAAGAAGGAGGCTCAGGCTTTTGATGTTTGCTTTGACGAACTTTGTTATCACTAATTAATTTAGGTCTTCTTCTCATCGTCCACCAAGGTAACCGCAGCAATGTATCTTCATTGCTTGCAGGAATAAAGGGTGCTAATGGGGTCATGTAAGGAACACCAAATGAACGTAAGCTGCATAGGTGTCCAACCCCCATTAAAAGAATAAGGATAATGCCATAGAAGCCGAATGTAGCCGCTCCCAGTATGAATAAAAAACGAATTAAACGCGCTGAAATAGCCATATCGAAAGACGGTGTGGCAAAGCTAGCAATGGCTGTAATCGATACAATAATAACCATAGCTGGTGAGACGATTCCCGCTTGAACTGCTGCTTGCCCAATAACAAGGGCTCCGACGATCGATACAGCAGAGCCGATAGCTTTTGGTAAACGAATCCCTGCTTCACGCAAAATTTCAAAGGTGACTTCCATAAAAAAAGCTTCCACGAACGCGGGAAATGGAACCGATTCTCGCTGTGCTGCAAGAGCTACAATAAGCGTTGTAGGTACCATCTCTTGATGAAATGTTGTAACCGCTACATATGTAGCAGGCGCGATAAGTGAAATCATAAACATAAACACCCGCAAAAGACGAATGGACGTCGCAATATCAAAGCGTGCGTAGTAATCTTCAGCCGATTGGAAAAATTGAATGAACAACGCTGGAGCAATAAGGACAAAAGGAGTTCCGTCCACAAAAATAGCAATTCTTCCTTCCAAAAGGTTACCTGCCACGACATCGGGTCTTTCTGTATTATAGATAGTTGGAAAAGGAGTGACCGTTTGATCTTCAATCAGCTGCTCAACATAACCTGATTCCAAAATACTATCAATATCAATGTTTTTTAATCGCTTTCGAATTTCTTTCACAACTTTATCGTTTGCGATGCCATGAATATACATAAGAGTGACATTCGTTTTAGTTACTCGACCAATCTTCATCGACTCTAGCCATAAGTCGGGTGTTTTAATAATTCGGCGCACCATGGCTAAGTTTGTGCCAATAGACTCAGTAAAGGCACCTTTTGGTCCCCGCACTACCATTTGGGTAGTAGATTCTGAAATGGCACGCTTTTCACCGCCTTGTGTACTCACGCTGAGTACGCGGTTTATGCCATCGACAATAAGAAGGCTGTCTCCTGACATCAAAGAAGACAGTAAATCATCCCAGTTTTCTGCAAATGATACGTTGCCGATTGTTACGATGTCTTCGGAAATTAACTCTAATGCATTTTTATCGTTTAGTTCGTTTTTTTCATTATCTTTCATAAGAGACTGCAGTAAGTAATCTTGAATAGCCTGATTATCTACAATCCCTTCTATGTAGACGATAGCAGCAGCTAAGCTGTTATTGACACCTAGTTTAAAATGACGAATCACAATATCTGAGCTGTTTCCAGTTTTCTCTTTAATGAGGGTAAGGTTCTCAGACAGCAAATTCTTAAGAGAAGAAGCTGCTTGTTCGCTGCTTGTTTGATTGGCCTGAGGTTGAAGCTTATTTTTAGATTTTTGATTTTTAAAAAACGAAGGCATAAATGAAAGCACCCTTACTATAGTTTTTATTAGTTTGACCAAAAACCGTATAATTATGTAATTTTTAACAAAATATCTTTTGCATGATGGTAAATGAAAATGACGAACCTATGAGGTAAGTAATGATTAGGTGAGGAGTAGACATATGAAAATTATTGGAGTTAGCCTGCTGCTATTTGGATCTGTGATTGCTCTTTCTGTAGGAATTGATCTTTTTCAAGGAACGAACGTACTGCAGGCACTATACAATGCTTTAAGCCCGTTTCGTGTAATGGAAGTAGCCGAATTATTTGTCCTTTTTTCTCTTTTGTTTTTCTTTTTCGTAGAGTCACTTTACCTTGTTTTAAAGAAGCGTCAACAAAAGCACTAGTAACTTGGTGCAAAGAGGTTTTTATCTCTTCGCTATCGAAACAAGCGTATAGAAAGATAGCTTTGAGATAGGGGAGAACCACATGAACATTGAGACTTGCAGGCTACTAATACGCAAATTTAAATATGAAGATTGGCAAGATGTCTACACATATACATCTGATGCTAATGTCATGAAGTACATACCAGAAGGTGTTTTTAGTAAGGATGATGCGAAGAAATTTGTAAATGAAAATATGAAAGAAAACGTTAAAAATTTTCCAGTTGTATTAAAAAACGAAAAAATCCTAATTGGTCATATCGTCTTTTTTACCTATTTTGGGGACCATACTTATGAAATTGGCTGGGTATTTAATTCTCTCTATCATCAGAAAGGATATGCGTCAGAAGCGGCAAAAGCAATCGTGGACTACGCCTTTAATACAATGAACCTGCATCGGATTATTGCTACTTGTCAACCTGAAAATACGTCTTCTTATCGTGTTATGGAGAAGATCGGGATGAGAAGAGAAGGGTATTTTAAAAAATGTATTCCAACTGAAAAAGGATGGTGGGATGAATATTATTATGCAATTTTAAAGGAAGAGTGGAAATGAGCTTTATTTTTGCGGAATTACGTTTTCCGAGTTGTAAAGACGAAAACAAGCCCAATTTTTAAAAAATGAGCAGGACAGCAAACCAAAACGTCTAGGCAGACATACAATAACCTATCCATGAGAAACACCCCATGTTTGAACCTTCTTTGTTTTAGCAACAGAAAATTACGTTGAAAGGGAGTGCTTGTATGTCTAATGCTGGATGTGGATTTGGTTCTGGTTTCGCTTTATTAGTTGTATTATTTATTCTATTAGTAATTATCGGATGTAGTTGTTATAGCGGTGGTTACGGTGGCGGCTACGGCTGCTAATTATATCACTGAATAGCCTAAAGGATACCCTTTAGGCTTTTTTATGCTCATTATAAAATGCTGGAAAAGATAATTAATCGGTAGGCCCAGTATCAACATGTGATTCAGCTTTTTTTTCTTTCAACAATGGGTTATTAGAAGCCCAAGGCACGCGGCGAGGCTTATATTCAATCGCATCAGTAGAGTACACGGCCACGCTTACGACTCCCCCGTGTACCTGCGCTCGAATCAACAAAGGATCACTGTATGTATTTTTAAAATGAAAGTCAGGTCCATACCAGCTGACGGTAGCGTCTCGCCCAGGAGGTACGTAGGAAACACTGCGACTGTGTGAGTAGCGCTGCGTAATCGTGACGCCAGCGTTATCGACGGCGTTAAATAAAGTAGAAGAAACTTGGCAAATTCCTCCTCCAACTCCTTCAGAATACTCTCCTTTTACAATGATTGGCGCACGCATATACCCTTTTGCTGCCGTTCTTTTTCCAACGGTTTGATTAAACGAGAAAACTTCCCCAGGAAATATGACGCTGCTGTCTAGTGATTCAGCCGCAAGAGAAATATTGTGAGAACGATTTTTATTATGAGGGTTAAATACCGTATGATAATGACCGATTTGCTTAATGCGAATCGTTGCAAGCAGCTCCTTATCCACGCGAGGAGAAACAGGAAGCGTCGGGATTTCTAAGGTTGACGTACCGCCGTTAAAAAAATAAGTATAAAATTTCTCGGCAAAATCTTTATGATATAGTTTGACACCCGCTTGCTCAGGAACAATTTGTCCGCTTTTATCAATGCGGGCATTTATGGGCTCTCTATATGTTTTTTTATCCAATTCTTTTAGAAGAAGATTGTATCGATCATGATCAACCATGGGTACAGGAAGAAGAGGTACTGCTACTTTGTCCCGTTCAATCCGTTCAATTGGTTTACCGTCATGAGTAATAGATAGGTGGTCTTGTGTAGAAAGAGGTTGAATAAGCATTAAAAGTCCAACCATCCAAGTGAAATTCATATCATATACCTCGCTTTCACCTGTTAGTATGAATAAAATGAACCGTTTAATGTATAGGATTCACAAGCTCTTTTTTGTATTATTTTCCATGAGACGAGCGTGTAAAAATTTCTATTTATAATTGTATGTGTACTTTCGCATATTACATAGAGAAACTACAAGGTAATGAGGGTAGACAATGATAAAATTAATGATTTTAGTCTTTATGCTTATTAGTTTTTTTGTTCATCCCCAAAAGATGAAAGCAGAAGAAAACCTTACGTACTTTCCGGTAAGCGACACAGGAAAAGTATTAAAGTGGAAACGTGTAGAAACCTTACTGCCAAAGGGAAAAAAATTTAAAGTAATCGATGTAGAAACCGGTTTTTACTTTTATGTGCAGCGAAGAGCAGGCTCACACCACGCAGATGTTCAGCCGCTTACACGTCAAGATACGAAAGTAATGAAGCACTTATATAATGGAAAATGGAGCTGGAACCGAAGAGCTGTTCTTATTCCATTTAAAGGCCAAATGCTTGCAGCTTCCATGAATGGAATGCCTCATGGAGCCGGTGCGCTTGACAATGGGTTCCCCGGTCATTTTTGCATTCATTTTGCAGGAAGTACGACTCACAAGTCTCAAAATGTAGATCCAGGTCATCAGTTAATGGTATTAAAAGCAGGAGGAAAGCTTGATGAATATGCATTAAAAGCTGAGCCGGCAGAAGTCGTCAATATGTTTTTAACCGGATTAAAGCAAGATGACGATGCCTTAATGCAGCCGGTTTTGCGGGTGAAGCAAGAGCATAAGCTATGGGCAAAGCTGCATAGTATCTCCACCATTTATTATAAAACGGACTTATTTCATGCAAAAAAGTATAAAACAAAAGAGAAAATCTCCGTAGATTGCCTTATTTATTACGAAAATAAAGGGGCTCACAAGACAACGATGGTTTTTACTTTAAAAAGAAATCCGTTAACAAACGGGTGGGAAATTTCTTCTCTTACACTGTAATGAACCATTATTTTTTAAAAACACATCTGACAGGAAACAGATGTGTTTTTAATCATTTGTTTAGCTCTTTAGCCGTTTGCAATGTTATAGTGAAAAACATACTTACATACGATAGAAAAGAATTAAAAAGGGTATAAGTAATAATATTACTCTTTCTACAAAGAACTTTACAGCACGAAAGGAGAGGGTTTTTATTTTTTCATATTGGTTTAGCCGCTTAGTTGCTGCAGATCCTGGACGAAAAAGGTTCAAAACAGCTTCTAAAGCTACGATCAGTGTCATTACAGCTGTCGTTATTATGCTGATTGTATTAAAAGCAGCGGGAAGCTCTCAAATTACCGCTGCTATTTTATCGGGCGTGATCGGCCTGATGGGTATATTGGTTGTAAATGATGAAACAACAAAAGCAAAAAAAGTGACAACCGTCTTAGTAGCACTTTCTAGCGCCGTTTCTCTTGGAATTGGCTCGTTTTTATCACGATATGGACAAGCAGAAAATGTTTTTCTCGTTCTATTGGTGTTTTTGTCTTTTTATTTACAGAAATTTGGTATTCGCTATTTTTCCCTGTCGATGGTAGCCTTTATGTCGTTTTATTTTGCTTCTATTTTACACGTTACATTTTCTCAGCTGCCGTGGCTGTTAGCTGGCGTTATAGTAGGAGCCTGCTGTGCATTTATCTATAATTTTGTTATTTTTAAAGACCGGCCTTCCAACGTGCTAAGGTCTTCAATGAAATCCTTTCATATTCAAGTAAATTTGGTGCTTGATTTAATTATTGAGTTAATTCAAAAGAAAAGGATTGAACCAGCTCAAATCAAACAGTATAACCGCAATATTAAAAAACTAGCGGAGTATGCCCGTGTAGCATCAGAAGAGCTTGGAAATACAGATCCTCACGACATATGGCCTGGCGTAACAGCTGAGCAAATGCGCCTTTATGTATTTGATACAGTGATGCTGCTGCAGACATATTCTCCGGCGATTCGAAAGCTCAGCGAATTAAAGGCATTTAATCATTTTGATATTCAGCAGGTGCTGTTAAAGCTAGTGGAATCGATTCGCGAAGCAGAGGTATTAAATGAAAATCCTGCTCATTCCTTAACGGATGCAGCTCAGCATTTGCAAGAGCTGCGCCAAAAATTAAGCGAACTCGAACCTCAAGACGAAAGGTATAAAGACTGGCTTTACTTAATACGCCGTATCGAAACGATATCAAATCACGTGATTGATGAAGCGTATGAGCTGCAGCAAGCAATTGTGAAGCAAGAAAAACAGCCTCAAAAAGAAGCGGAAGAACAAGAAGACGAAGAGGATAATGATGAAGAAAAAGGATTAAAACCATCTACGAAAAAGTCTATTCAAGCGGTCATCACTGCTGTTGCTACGCTAGTATTTGGCTCGTTTTTATCTCCATCGCATCAATATTGGGCGCTCTTAGCAGGCTATTTAGTGCTTCTCGGTACAGAAACGATAGGAAGTACGTTTGTAAAAGCCGTGCAGCGAAGCGTAGGCACGCTTTTAGGAGCAGCTGTCGGCTTTGTTGTCGCAAGCTACGTTTCCCCTGGAATACTTGAAGTAACGCTGCTTTTTATCTGTGTGTTTATGGCTTTTTATTTCTTTCCCATTACGTATTCGTTTATGAGTTTTTGGATTACGATGATGCTGGCCTTTATGTATGACATGCTTCTTGGCGGAATTTCAGAGAGCTTATTACTGGCTCGCGTGTTAGATACGGTCGTAGGAGTTGGAATCGGTTTAGCCGTAGCTGCTCTCGTGTTTCCTAAAAGAACAAGAGATAAAATAACCGACACTTCAGTAGAATACGTAGCGGCTTTAAAAGAATTTGTTCACACCTATTTACATCGTTTTACGAAGCAGTACGCATTTGCCAATTTAGCTGATAAAGGAATGGAATTAGAAAAAAAGCTAAAACAGCTTCATGTCGATTCAGATCCTATTATCAAAGGTTTCGTTGGCCGTTCACGTCTTCAGCAATTTTTGACCGTTTTTACCGCCATTAATTATTACGCTAAGCATTTGGTGGCATCTTCTACTAGAAACGAAGCTTTTTATAAGGAAGCAGAATTTCATGGCGTAGTAAAGGAAGTGGAAGAGAAAGTGGCAAGCAACTTCACTCAGCTTGAAAAAGCATTACGAGGAGAAAGAGGAACGTATGTATACACGCTTGAAGATGTAAGACAAAAGATTGAACAATCTTTAGATTATTTTGATACGTCCGTTCAATCAAGAAACTTACAGCATCTGCAGCTGCTGCATAACATTTATTACGTATGGAAAATCAATCAATCGGTTGTTCACTTAGCCAAAGAGCTAGGAGCAGAAGAAATAAGCAATGAAGAATAAAAAACCAGCGAATACTTCGCTGGTTTTTAGTCTGATGAATAAGGAGACGTATCTTTTCTAATCGTTCTCCACGTTGTTTTAAGACCTGCATAGCTTCCAATTGCGGCGTATCCATAAAAATATCCCATAAACAATCCGGCAATAATATGATGAGGGTGACTGATAAATACTGAAAAAAGCACGCCGACAGCTAAAGCGATAGTCGGAACAAATTGCTTTTTAGGATGAAAAAGCCATTTGATCAGCTGCGTCACGATTAATACGACAGGAACACCAATGACTGCGTCCCAAAAATTTGTATGAATTGTAGGGAAATCCATGTTCAAGCACCTCGTTAAATGTGTTGGATGTAAGATTATCTATGCTGTTTTACCTAAGAACACTTCAATTAGAGTTATGAGGGGCTCCAGGTGGATAATAATAAGGCGGAATTTTGAGCCATCCTTTTTGCTGCATTAGAATTTTTATTTTTGATCCTAATATGACCTTTTCAGTGTGGAATTTCAACCACATTAATCCAATATCGGTTCTAATAGATTGTCCCATATTCGTGCTGCACATGACGATATTAGAGGCAATTTTTATAGATATTAAGTTAGCGATTTCAGAATCCGTGGCTTTTGCTCCTAATGGAATACTGTTAGGGTCGGATTTCGGTTTGGTAGCCGGTATTTCAGGAAGGGGAATTCCTTCTTTAATCATTAATTTTTTTAGTGTATCAATCTGAGATTCAGCCAGGTTTTTTGAGTCTTGAGCAAGCTTAAGCAGTTCACTGTTGGTTGTTGTATTAAGACAAGTTTCTAAGGCAGGTATTTCTTCCGCTAAAGCAGTAAAATACAACCAGCATCCCATAGTCTCACCGATATGTGGGCGAGGAGGCGTATCATCTGTAGAAGAGTTCTTTATATAATCAAGTAGTGTCTCAATGACGTTAATCATAACTTTTCACCCTTTATATAGTTTATGCATCTTCATTATTACCTTCAGCAGAAAAGGATAAACACAGCTAAGAAATGTTGCATATAAAATTGATTATGATGGGTGGAAGGAAAAGCATCCTACTCAGTAATTTATAATGGTGATGGTACCAACATCTAAAGGTATAAAAATTGTTGAAATGCTTAATAAATAGGTTGGTGCTAGAAGATAAAGTCAATAGAAAAAAAATCTCCTTGTTCATCAAGGAGATTTTTTATCTTGAGTATTATACAGTTTTTCTCCGATACTCTCTCCATAAAGAAGTTAGCTCTTCTGACCAATATTTATAATCAAATACCGTTACATTTTTGCTGGGCATAAAAACGTTTAACAGCCAATTAACCCTTAATTTGTCTCTGGCGCCTATCGTTTTATCATTTTTACAACAGCCTTCATCACAAGGTTTATCGTGTATCTTGTAAGGAATATTTTTAACGACTAATCCATTTTTTACACGCTTTGTGTACTCAATTCCTATAATCAAATATATCACTCCTCACAGTAACTCTTATCTTCATAATCATATGTAGGGATTACTTCTTTAATGAAAGGGGAAAAAGGGCAGAAGACAAAAATAAAAAAGCCCTGCTGTAGGGCTTTTAGATTAAGCAACTTTTGATGCAACCACGATTACTTTGCCGTGATCTAATTCTTCTTCATAGCGTTCAGCTTCAGGCTGTGATAGGCCTAATGAACGCATTTTGGCACGAAGCTCGTCTCCTCGAGAACGAAATACATTCGCAATCGCATCAAAAACACCCTGTTCAGAAAGGCCGATATTGTTTGTATTTGTTGCAGCTGTTAAATCCTCGGAGCGATCTTGATGGTGTGCAAGTAAATAAACTTCGTCTTTTGTAAATCCTTCACGCAAAAATTGTTCGATTGTATCTTTTGCCTGTACGCCATTTTCAACTACTTTTACATTTACCATTTCAAAAAACCTCCTTGTATGATAGACAACTTTCTAGAATATGTTTAGTAATGAAGAGAAGTTTAAGTAACTTATCCTCTTGCTTTGTGTATACACGTTATTGGAAGAGATAAAACCTATTTCATAAAATTGAGTTAAAAAGTCTAACATAGGAGAAGAGGAAACAGCGCGGTTATCTTTGAGGAGAATCTGGCGGACAATAAGCAGAAGAAGGCTTTAGCCAGCCTTTTTCCTGCATCTTTTTTTTGACCTTTTAAGGTACAGTACAAACTGCAAAAAGCCTAGATCTTAAACAGCTAAGATCCAGGCTTTTTGCATACATAAAAATAGAGAAATTTAAGATGAAAGACGTTCTTTTTGTTTTTCATAAACAGAAGTAGACTCGTTCCATGTATATCGACCATCTTGTAATTGAATGGTTGCGCTGAATGGACAGTCTATTGACGTTTCTGCGTCATCTAAACTACTTTCAAGTAAACGTTTTTTAAATCGAAGCAAATCTTCTTTTGAAGCAACTCGAAAAACCATTTCTAACGTAAGATCATCGTCCATCGCATTGTGTAATTGACTAATACTTTTGCGGAATTCTTTATTATATTGAAGCATAATTTTAATATCTGCTACGCAAGCAACACCAAACACATCTTTCACAACAGACTCAACCGTTAACTGAGTTGTGGAAGCATATGTTGAGATATTACGCTGTGGATTTTCTAAATAATAAATCGTTTCTACAGGATGTCTCGTGATAAGCACCTCTTTCCTATTCTTAAGTATACAGGAAAAAAGAATGGAATGGGGAAAGATTTTTAGGAAAGGAGTCCTGACATACATAAAAAGATTGTTTGTGATAGGAAAGAGAGTTATAAATTGATGGCTTTTCGCTTATCATTTTTGCTATATCCTTAAATCAACGAATTCTGTGCAACTTCCCCTAGAATTTGATAAAATAAAATCCTACGTCTTAATTTCTTCCGATGAATCCCTCAACTACTATTTCTACTTATTTTAAAGGAGGACGCAATTTTGCAATTTGAACAAGCTTTAACACATTTACAGTCCTATTTTGGCTATGATTCGTTTCGAAAAGGACAGGAAGAGTCGATTCGTTATGTTTTAGAAGGGCACAATACCGCTTGTATTATGCCGACAGGAGGAGGGAAGTCACTTTGTTATCAGATTCCTTCGTTGCTATTAGAAGGAACGACACTGGTTATTTCTCCGTTGATTTCTTTGATGAAAGACCAAGTGGACACGCTGAACGCAGCTGGTATTCCGGCTACGTATATTAACAGCTCGCTGACGCATACGGAGGTGCAGCAGCGCTTAGAAGAAGTAGCACTGGGGGAATATAAGTTACTTTATGTAGCACCGGAACGACTAGAGTCTCCGCAGTTTTTAGAACAGCTTCAAATGCTTCCTATCCCGCTTGTAGCGGTAGATGAAGCGCACTGTATTTCACAGTGGGGGCATGATTTCAGACCGAGCTATTTGCGCATCAGTGACCTCATCAGCAAGCTGTCTAATGCTCCAATTGTGATGGGACTGACGGCTACTGCGACGCCTCAAGTACGTGAAGATATTTGCCGGGCTCTTCATATTAAGGAAGAGTATACGGTGATGACTGGTTTTGAACGTGAAAATTTATCGTTTGCGGTTGTGAAAGGCCAGGATCGAATCAGCTATATCGATCAGTATATCCGTAAAAATGATCAAGAAGCAGGTATCATTTATGCCGCTACGCGTAAAGATGTTGAAGAACTTCACACTAGATTGCAAAAATCAGGAGTTAACGTATCAAAATACCATGCTGGTATGAACGCAAGCAGCCGTGATGAAGAGCAGAACCGCTTTCTTCAAGATGATGTTCAGGTAATGATAGCCACGTCTGCCTTCGGAATGGGAATCGATAAATCGAATATTCGCTTTGTTCTTCACTATCAGCTTCCAAAAAATATGGAAAGCTATTATCAAGAAGCAGGACGTGCTGGTCGTGACGGACTTCCAAGTGAGTGTATCGTACTTTATTCACCTCAAGATATTCGCGTTCAGCGCTTTTTGATTGAACAGTCAACGTCGAATCCTAAAAAGCAGATTCAAGATCTTGAAAAACTGCAAAATATGGTGAACTACTGTCATACAGAAGGCTGTTTGCAGGCGTATATTCTTCATTATTTTGGAGAAAGTGAAGCGCATGAGTGCGGTCGCTGCAGCAACTGTACGGATGATCGCGTGGAAATAGAAGTAACGGTCGATACGCAAAAAGTGTTATCTTGTATGATTCGTATGGGCGAACGTTTCGGTAAAATGATGATTGCTCAAGTATTAACGGGTTCTCGAAATAAAAAAGTAGTTGATTTTGGTTTTGATAAACTGAAAACGTACGGCGTCATGAGCGATCGGTCAGCTAAAGAAGTGAGCGATTTTATTGAGTATTTGATTTCCGAACAGTTTATTTTAGTAGGACAAGGGTCATTTCCTACTTTATCCGTAGCAGCCAAAGGAAAAGGCGTGCTTCTTGGGACGGAGAAAGTAATGAGAAAAGAACAAATGGAAGTGAAGCAAATTGTCCAAGACGACGAGCTGTTTGCCCATTTGCGCTCCGTTCGAAAGCAGCTAGCAGACGAAGCCGGCGTGCCTCCTTTTGTCATTTTCTCAGACGACACTCTTCATGATATGTGTACAAAACTTCCGGTAACGCTTGAACAGTTTGCCACTGTAAAAGGAGTGGGAGAACAAAAACAAGAGCGATACGGAGAACGATTCACCGCGGAAATCAAACAGTTTTGTGAAGAACATCCAGACCGAAAGCGCGAAGTGTCAGCGCCTGCTCCGAAAAAAGCAAGAGCGTCATCAAAAGAAGGCTCTCACTTGATGACGTATGAGCTATTTCAGCAAGGAAAATCGTTAGATGAAATTGTTGAAGAACGCGAACTGAGCCGCATTACCATTGAAAACCATTTGTTTAAATGCGCAGAAGAAGAAAAAGAAATCGACTGGTCGCCTTTTCTTTCGGATGAAGACGAACAGCAAATTTTACAAGCTGCTTCGTCAGTAGGCGATGAAAAGTTAAAGCCAATCAAAGAAGAATTACCTGAAAACATCACTTATTTTATGATAAAAGTAGCCCTATTTAAACAAAAAATGAAGCAGCTATCGTAAACAAAAAGCTCCTATTAAAGGAGCTTTTTGTGTTGGATAAGCGAGTTTACTGATAAAATAAAAGTTATAAATGTTAGAAAAATCAGATTACATAAAAAGGAGGACTGAATGAAGATGATGGAAAGAGAGCTTGAAGCGATTTTGCATGCTTCTCACGACAATATCGTAATCACCGATGAAAAAGGACTTGTTTTACGAGCAAGTCAAAACTGCCGGGATATATATGGATACAATGTGCCAGAGATGGTTGGCCGAACCGTCTACGAATTGCAAAAACGCGGAATATTTTCACCTTCCGTTACGATTGAAGTGTTAAAGAAAAAGAAAGAAGTACAGCTGATGCAACAAACAGAAACGGGAAAAGTTGTAATGGCAACCGGTATTCCAGTGTATGATGAACATCAGTGTATGAAAAGAGTCATTAGCTTTTCGCATGACTTAACAGAGCTTCAGCGCTTAAAAGAAGATTATCAGCAGCTCGAAGTGAAAATGAAAACATATCAGCTCGAAGTGGAAGAGCTTCGGGAACAACAGTCAAATGAGATGGTCATACGAAGTGGATCGATGAAAAAGGTATGGTCGATTATTAATCGCGTGGCAGACAGCGATGCAACGGTTGTGTTGCTAGGTGAATCGGGTGTTGGTAAAACGGCTTTTGCCCGTGCTTTACACTATGGAAGTGATCGAAAAGAAGAGCCGTTTATTGAAATTAACTGCGGAGCCATTCCAGCTAGTTTGTTCGAATCTGAAATGTTTGGATACAAAGCAGGCTCTTTTACAGGTGCCAGTACAAAAGGGAAAATAGGAAAGTTTGAATTAGCTCATAACGGCACGCTTTTTTTAGATGAAATAGGGGAACTTCCTCTTGATATGCAAGTGAAGCTGTTAAAAGTGCTGCAAGAAAAAACAGTCACCAAAATTGGAAGTGAACGAGCCAAACACGTAAACTTCAGGCTGATTGTAGCCACAAATCAGCCGCTTGAAGAAATGGTCAAAAAAGGAACGTTTCGTGAAGATTTGTTTTATCGTTTACACGTTATTCCGATTACCATTCCGCCGCTTCGCGAGCGAAAAGAAGACATCGCGGCACTACTTTATCACGTGTTACATAAACAAAATGAAAAATATAACATGAAGAAATTTTTTCATGCAGAAGCATTAAATCTGCTTCTTGAACATCCGTGGCCCGGAAATGTGCGCGAACTTGAAAATACAATTGAACGCCTCGTGTTAACAACGGATGAAAACAGCATCTCGCCTCAAGACCTCCCGTTTTATTCAAAAAATAGCAGCAGTGAAAAAGAAGAATGGGAGCCTCTTGACACGTTAACCTCTCAGGGAATGACGCTTCAGCAAGCACTTGCAGAAGTGGAGAAAAACTGGCTGATTCGCGCTTATCGTCAGTGTCAAACAACGTATGAAATGGCAAACACATTAGGAATCAGCCAGCCTACGGTCGTAAGACGTTTACGAAAGTACAATATAAAATAATGAGACTTTAATTCAAAATGAATTAGCTGATTCAATACTGAATCAGTTTTTTTGTTTTGATTCTATTATGAATTAAAAATCGTCCATAATTGCGCGGAATAAGGCGATAAAAATTGGCATGCATTTTGCATTAATAAAAAGTATCTAAATAAAAAGCGTCAGTATTTAAAATAATGATGCGGCGCTAATGAATGAAACCCACTAGGAGGAATAAATTATGCCAAAATATCAGCCGAAAAATTCATTTGAATCTCCGCGTTTTTGCGGACCACGTACATTTATGAGACTTCCGTATGTAGAACAAGTAAATTCGGAAATGGATTTTATTGTCACAGGTATTCCATTTGATTCAGGTCAATCTTTTCGCACAGGAGCACGTTTTGGACCGGAAGCCATTCGAGATTTCTCCATTTTGCTCCGCCCGTATAACCCAGAACAAAAGATTAATATTTTTGACTACATTTCAGGCGTGGACTACGGTGATTTGTCAGTTGTTCCCGGATATATTTTAGAAACGTATAAAAAAATTGAAGAAGGGTTAACGCCGGTTGTGAATGAAGGAATTATTCCTATTTCACTAGGCGGTGATCATTCGATGACCCTTGGTGAACTTCGTGCGATTGCAAAAAAACACGGACCGGTAGCGCTTATCCAGTTTGATGCTCATTCGGATACGTGGGATAGTTATTTTGAACAAAAATACAATCACGGTACGGTATTCAGACGAGCAATTGAAGAAGGGTTAATCGACGTATCGCGTTCGATTCAAATTGGTATGCGAGGCGGTCTGTACGGCATTGAAGATTTAGAAGACGCAAAAAATTTAGGTTTAGCTCTGTATACGACAAATGAATATAAAAAGCTTGGCGTTGAAAGAATGCTAGACATTATTCATGAGCGTGTAGGGGAAGGACCCGTATTTTTATCGTTTGACATTGATTTTTTAGATCCAGTTTACGCGCCGGGAACAGGAACGCCTGAAGTCTCAGGTGCAAGTATTGACGATGCGCTTCAATTCGTTCGAGGCTTAACAAATATTGATTTTGTCGGTTTTGATTTAGTGGAAGTACTGCCAGCTTATGATCATGGCCAAATTACAGCAGCGGCGGCCGCTAATATTGTCTATGAATTTATCACGCTTATTGCGTTAAGAAAAAAAGCAAAAGAAGAAGAAGTGCTGTTAGTGAAAGCACGCGACTAAATATAAGCAAGATGGTAAAAGTGGGAAGGTACTAGTATCTTCCCATTTTTATATATAAGGGTTCTCTATAGGGAGTGTTTGACTGCGCAAGGAGGAGTAACAAAAAAACTTACTAAATCAGCCTCAAATAAAGTGACAATAATGTATTTGATTCTCTTAGGGGTCTTTTCTATAATAAATGTAGGAAAACTTTCCAAAGGAGAATTTTATGCTCGAATTAGAGGCTATTCAAAGCAGGGCCATTGAAAAAACTAAGCATACATTGCTACAGGATATAAAAAGCGTATTAGGTGAACAAGATGAATGTCCGGATTTAGAGACGTATTTAACAGACAGGCACTCTTTTATTAAAAAAGCCTGGGGGACTGCGTGGAGAAAAATAGTTGTTTCTTCTGTATCTAAGAAAAACAGAAGATCGTATTTAACAGAAAGAGGCTTTGAGATAAAAGGATATAAACCTCAAGCTATCGATAAGTTATTTGCTAAAGAAACGAGAAAAGGTATAGAATTTGATGCTTTTTCTTGGTTAGAAAAGCAGTACGGAAAGGGCAATAAAGCAGAGTGGCTATCTCTATACGGAGAAGCAAGAGTTGAATTTGCCAAAAAAGAAGAAGAAAGAAAAGAGAAAGAAAGACAGCAAAGTGTTAATGATCGAAAAGCCAGATATCAATTACAGTTAAATTTAGAAGCAGCTCCTATTTTGGAAGTAAACAAAGAGCTGTATTACCTACATATAAGAGAACAGCTTTCACATCAGCTATCAAAAGACATTAAAACAAACTCAAAGTATATTGAAAACTATGCGCCGCATACTGAGCTTGAAGATGAATTAATAGAAAACGGTGATTTAACACGTCATGATTATGAAACGGTTCATGACTTTTTTCAAGAGCTCACCGGGAACGTAAGCTCAGAATTAGACAGATATTCAACGATTATCTTGTTTGAAACGTATGAAGATGTATACGAGGTATTTATCACCGATAAGATCTATGAAATCATTCCAACTATGATTATGGATGACCTTCCTGCTTCATTTAAAGAAGAGTATAAATCTTATACAAATGATTCGGTAACACGAATGGATATTATAAAAGCACTCAGAAGTGATTTATCGGATTTGGTCTATGAATATAAAAGAATGTTTGTAGAAGAAAAGCTTTCCGATGTACTAGAAGTTTCAGATCACAACTTAACGATCGAAGAACATCAAGAGAGATACACACAGCAGCTGGAAGAAAGACGATTACAACAAGAACGTGAACGTGAAGAAAAGAAAAAGCTGATTGAAGAAGAACAGCGACAGTTAAATTATATTTTTGGGGCCGAATACGAAATGGACCCAAGAAAAGAAACGGAATACATTCTTCATCTCGGTGATACAAACACAGGAAAAACGTATACGGCATTAAAGTCATTAAAGAAAGCTGCTTCTGGTAGTTACTTAGCGCCGCTTCGCCTGTTAGCTTTAGAAGTTTTTGAAAAGCTGAACAAAGACGGAGTTGCTTGTTCGTTAAAAACAGGTGAAGAAGAAAAGATTGTTGAAGACGCTCAGCATATGGCCGGTACCGTAGAAATGTTTAGCGAATTAGAACATGGCGATGTAACGGTAATTGATGAAGCACAGATGATTCAAGACCGAGATCGGGGGTTTTCATGGTATAAAGCCATCACCCGAGCTAATGCCAAACAAGTTCATGTGATCGGAAGTTTAAGCATTCGAAGTATGCTAGAAGAGATGTTAGACGGTGTGATCTCAGAAATTCATGAGTACGAAAGAGATATACCTTTAAAAGTAGATCTTCGAAATTTCAAAATTGAACAAGTGAAACCCGCAGATGCTTTAATTGTTTTCTCGCGTAAAAAAGTGCTCCAAACAGCGGCTAAGCTAGAAAAAGATGGTCATAAAGTGAGCGTGATTTATGGAAGTATGCCGCCTGAAACAAGAAGAAAACAAATTGAGCAGTTCATTAATAGAGAAACAAATGTTATTGTGTCTACAGATGCGATCGGAATGGGGTTAAACCTTCCAATTAGACGAATTGTGCTTTTAGAAAACATGAAGTTTGACGGGCAAAAGCGGAGATTGCTGACTTCCCAAGAGTTAAAGCAAATTGCAGGTCGTGCTGGAAGGAAGGGCCTTTATAATGTTGGAGAAGTTGCGTTCGCTAAAGATGCCAAGCAAATGAGAGAACTGTTATTTTCAAAAGACGAGCAAATCAGCAAATTTTCAATTGCGCCTACTTCAGATATGCTAAGAAGATTTAAAGAATATCATCATGACCTCGGAACGTTTTTTGACATGTGGGCTAAATTTAAAAATCCAAAAGGTACACAAAAATCAAATCTGGCACAAGAACGTGAGCTTTATGAGGAAGTGAAAGACACGCTGATTGAAGCGAAAATGCCCATTGTTGATTTATATGGTTACTTGCAGCTGCCGTTTTCAGCAAAAGAAAGCTCTTTGAAAAAGCAGTGGGTGGCTAGCATGAATGCAATTGTTAACAGAGAAGAATTACCTGAACCAAGGATAATAGAAGGTTCACTGGGAAAATTAGAGCTGTCTTATAAGGCGATTGGCCTGCATCTTTTATTTTTATATCGAATGGATAGAAGACCGGAAGCTATTTACTGGGAGCGTGTCCGAGAAGAGCTTACAAACAAAATACATGACGTATTAAGAAAAGATATGAAAAAATTTAAAAGAACGTGCAGTGCGTGTTCTAAAGACCTTCCTTGGAATCATGATCATGCGATATGCGATTCGTGTTTTCATAAAAGATTTCGCAGAAGACACGGGGACGATGGTTTTAATTACTAAGATGTAGTGATAAAAAAAGAGGCTTGTACGAACGTATGTTAGTTAAAGGAAGATCCGAATGAGTTCGATTCTCGATTGAGAATCCAATTCGTTCGGCTTTTTTTATTGTGAAGGTAGCTTTCATGTGTTTCGTTCCTTCTAGCAGTTGATTGGAGGGCAAGGCAAAGACTCCTGCGGGAGAAGCGGAACAGGTGAGACCCCGCAGGAGCGTAAGCGACGAGGAGGCTCAGCGGCCGCCCGCGGAAAGCGACGTCTTGCACGGAAATCAGCTGCGGGGTCACAAGCTGTTCAGCTCGTGTATCCCATTTGTGCTTCTTTAGATGGCATTGATGTAGTTATGTCTCAATCTCATTTTTCATAAAGTTTTTTTATCTTTTTCCTATGAATTTCTGTGTCAAAGCAGATTTTTGTAGAAAAAAGCCGGAAATGTATAAGCGGTCATCTTGTAAAAAGAGCAATAAATTATTATGATATAAGATGGAACTTATATTTTAAAGGATTCCGTGATTTTTTTGTTGGGCGGACGTGTATTGTCTTAGAGTAAGTTTGCTATCATTCATTATGTTAAAAGCAGCACTTTTAAATAGAGATACGGTTCGTAATAGAAGGGAAGAGGATGATGACAAGTCATAACAAAGAAAACAAAGCTGCAGTCGAGCAGTACAGTAAAGGGAAAATTTTGTGGCAATTAACCCGTCCTCATACGTTAACGGCATCGTTTGTACCCGTTTTGATTGGAACAGTTCTAGCTATGTTTTATGGCCATGTGAACGTTTGGATGTTCCTTGCGATGCTTTTTTCATGTTTGTGGATTCAAATTGCGACGAACTTATTTAACGAGTACTATGATTTTAAACGCGGGTTAGACACAGAAGACTCTGTAGGAATCGGAGGAGCCATCGTCAGACACGGAATGAAGCCGAAAACGGTATTAAATTTAGCACTGATTTCTTACGGAATTGCTCTTATTTTAGGCGTATATATATGTGCAAACAGCAGCTGGTGGCTTGCTTTAGTTGGATTAGTCGGTATGGCGATTGGTTATTTGTATACAGGCGGACCGCTTCCGATTGCGTATACGCCGTTTGGAGAATTGTTTTCAGGTCTTTGCATGGGTGCGATGTTCGTGTTGATTTCATTTTTTATTCAAACGAATACCGTAACGTCTGAAAGCATCTTTGTATCGCTTCCGATTGCGATTTTAGTAGGCGCAATTAATTTGTCTAACAACATTCGTGATATAGAAGAAGACACAAAAGGCGGACGACGTACGCTAGCTATTTTATTAGGTTCTAAAAATGCGATTAGATTTTTAGCTGCTTTGTTCGGCATTGCG
This sequence comes from Priestia sp. 179-F W1.4 NHS, assembly GCF_045369295.1. Classification (NCBI taxonomy): domain Bacteria; kingdom Bacillati; phylum Bacillota; class Bacilli; order Caryophanales; family Bacillaceae; genus Priestia; species Priestia sp. 179-F W1.4 NHS. The sequence goes on from NZ_JBIQFF010000003.1 coordinate 438,196, forward strand.
TATATTTGGACCGTTGCATTAGTGGTGTTCTTTGATATTAGCCCTTGGATTTTCTTAGTGTTTCTTAGTGCACCTAAGCCCATTCAAGCCGTACAAGCATTTGTACGCGGAGAGCTTATTGCGATGAAAGCAACTGCTCAAACCAATACGTTTTTTGGATTTACTTTATCAATTGGGTTATTAATTGGCTATTTAGTAAGCTGATTGTGTGCAAAAAGCCTGTCTTTTTAAAGACAGGCTTTTTGTTATGCTCCAGTTATTTTTTCTTTTACTGCGCTAAGAAATGCGTTCATATTTTCAGAAGATGAAAAGCTGGCTTGAGCTTGTTTTGGTCCGCCGCCGCCTTTTCCATCGTAAAGTGGAAGCAGCTCTTTATAAAGTTCTCCGCATTTTACCTCACTGCCGCTGTGAGCCAGTAAGACTTTTTGATCTCTTGAAAAAGCAAAAAGAAGCGTTGTATCAGGCGTTTGAAGAAGCTGCTTTGTCAAAGCTTGCACATCTTTTAGTGTACGATTTTCAAAGTGATGGTACAGAAATGATCCTTCTTTTTTGGCTTCTAATTCATTTGCTAAAAAAGCTGCATTTTCATTTTTTAATTCTTCTAGTTGTTTTTGCAACTCTTTTTGTTCAGTCTCCAATTTTTTAATTCGTTCTACAACTAATTCACGGCTTGTACTGAATTTGTTGCTAAGTTCTGCTACGATTTCTTGAGACTGCTGATAATCAGCTAATGCACGCATACCGCATTTAAAAAAGAGGCGTGTATTGCCGCGCTGCTTTTCTGTTTTCGTAAGTTTAATAAGACCCAGCTCTCCAATTTGGTTCACATGAGTACCGCAGCAGGCAGAAACATCAATGCCTTCAATTTCTACGATGCGTACCACTTCGTCTTCTAGCTCGGGCACTTTGCGAAGCGCAAGAGTATGTAAGTCTTCCTTTTTCACTTCGTACGTTTTAATGGGGCGGTTGCTGTAAATAGCGTCGTTTACAACTTTTTCAATGTGTAATAGCTGCTCATGAGATAACTGAGGTACATTTAAATCGATAGAGACTGCTTCGCTTCCTAAGTGAAAGCTAACGGTGTGAATATCATATGTATCGATTAATAGAGCCGAAAGTAAGTGCTGTCCGCTATGCTGCTGCATATGATCAAAGCGGCGGTGCCAATCAATTTCACACGTGACGTTCGTTTGTGCAGGCAGTGTATCAACGAGATGATAGACTTCTCCATTTTCTTCGTAAACATCTTTTACGTCGATTCCGGCAATAGTACCGTAGTCAGAAGGCTGTCCGCCGCCTTCTGGATAAAAAGCGGTTTGTTTTAACGTTAATGCGTAGCCAGTTGAAAGAGCGCGCGTCTCTGTCACTTCTGTTTCCCACGTTTTTGTGTAGGGATTGCTATAATAAAGTCTTTCTGTCATGTTCATCATCCTTTCTACTAAAACCATACCTAACTTTTTCTATAGTATCAGAAATATGTTTCTTCGAACATGGATAAGCTAACTTGTAATAATAAAACTGGGTGGGACATATGAAAAATACTGTTTATATTTATACGCGTGACTTAAAAAGGATTTTTACCAATTGGGCGATGATTATCATTGTGCTGACGCTTATGATTCTGCCGTCTTTTTACGCATGGTTTAATATAAAAGCATCTTGGGATCCATACGGGCGGACTGAAGGTATTGCCATTGCAGTAACGAGCGAAGACGAAGGTTCTACGATAAGAGGGCAGCACGTAAACGTGGGAAAAGATATTATTGCAACGTTAAAGAAAAATAAAACGCTTGGATGGACGTTTGTCTCCAAAGAAAAAGCTGATCACGGAGTAAAGCACGGAGACTATTATGCAAGTATTGTTATTCCAAAAAATTTTTCACAAAAGCTTGGTACCGTTCTTCAAGATCGTTTGGAAAAGCCGGTCATTATTTACAAAGTAAACGAAAAAATAAACGCCGTAGCGCCTAAAATTACAAGCAAAGGAGCCAGCAGCTTAACACAACAGATTAGTGAAAAATTCGTCAAAACAGCGAATGGAGCCATTTTTTCTGTTTTTAACGAACTAGGTATTACCCTGCAGCGGGATTTACCGACCATTCAACAAGTTGAACAACGGATTTTTGAGCTTGAAAATCGTCTTCCTGAAATCAAAAAAGTGATTAATGAAGCGAATGACACCACTCAAAAAGCTGGAGCTATTGTATCGAAAGCTCAGGCCGCTCTTCCTGAAGTAGAGAGATTAACAGCTGACGGCGCACAGATGACTCAGCAGCTAAACACTTTTTTAACTAAAAGCGATGAAGTGTTAAAAAACGCTGAGCCAACGATCAGCGAAACGCTGCACCGTGTTCAACAGCGAGCTCTCGGAGTTCAAGAATTGAAGAATCAGCTGATGGAAAAAGATATAGCGCCGGCTGAAGTCAGCGCAGCAGCGGAACAGCTAAAAGTACAGTTAACAAAACAAGTTGCTGACACAGGAGAGATCCTTACGCTTCTTACGGATTTAAATGCGGTGTCTCAAGGGAACGTTCTTTCACCGGTTATTAATCAAATAAAAAGTGTACATACGCTTTTACAGCAGCAGCTGTCGGATGTAAACGACTTGCAGCAGCAAACAAAAAATGGAGATGCACCAGATCCAAGTGTCCTTGAGAAATTCAGTTCTCGCACCGACCGAGCTGTTTCTAAATTAAATACGTTAACGAATTCGTATTCTTCTACGATTGTGCCGGCTATTGAACAAGCTATCAAAGAAGCGAAAGATAAAACAGCAAGCGTAAACGCACTGCTTGATGAAGCCAATAAAAGCATGCCGGATGTTTCGAACGTGCTGTCTAAAACAGCGAGTGGCATTTTGCTCGGACAGCAGGAGCTTGCGAAAATAACAAAAGACTTTCCGCGAATTGAACAAAACGTGCACAATATAGCGGATAAAATACGCGAATTTCAGCGAAAAGAAAACATTGAAGATATTATTAATTTGTTAAAAAACGATGTACAAAAAGAAAGTGATTTTTTTGCTAAGCCGGTTCTTTTAAAAGAAGAAAGACTTTATCCCATTCCGAACTACGGCTCGGCTATGTCGCCGTTTTATACAACGCTTTGCTTGTGGGTCGGAGCTTTGCTGTTAGTTTCAATTTTAAGCGTAGAAGTAGCGGATGAAGAGCGGTTTAAAAGCTATGAAGTCTATCTTGGAAGACTTTTGACGTTTTTGTCTATTGCTCTTGTGCAAGCTTTTATTGTGACGCTAGGCGATTTATTTTTAATCAAAACGTACGTCGTAGACAAAGTGCCTTTTATCTTTTTAGGCTTGCTGTGCAGCTTCGTGTTTATGACGATTGTCTATACGCTTGTAGCGATATTTGGCAATGCAGGAAAAGCGATGGCGATTGTTTTGCTTGTACTTCAGCTTTCCGCTGCAGGCGGTACATTTCCGATTCAAGTCGTGCCTGCTTTTTTCCAAGCACTCAATCCGTTTTTACCATTTACGTATGCAATAAGCATGATGAGAGAAGTTGTGGGAGGCATGTTAGCGGATATAGTAAGAAAAGACGTTACGGTTCTTCTTTGCATTTGGCTTGGCGTGCTGCTGGTGGGTATTTTCCTTCATAAGCCTCTTAGTAAAACGAGTGCAAAATTAACAAAAAAAGCGCGTGAAAGTAAATTAATTCATTAAAAAAACGTTTTGGGTTTCCAGACAGAACAAAATGCGGTAGTGTAGATAGAAAGGAGTGATAAGCATGGGTATATTAGATGGACTATTAGGAAATGCATCAGAAGCAGATATAAGAGGAACTGAAAAAGATTTACAAAACATTTTAATTGCCAACGAGCGAGTGGAACAAGCGTATAAAGTCATTCGCGATTTAATGGTGTTTACGACGAAACGTTTAATTATCGTTGATAAACAAGGAGTGACGGGAAAGAAAACAGATTATCATTCCATTCCTTATAAGACGATTACCCATTTTAGCGTAGAAACGGCTGGAACGTTCGATTTAGATGCCGAATTAAATATTTGGGTATCTGGTTCTAGCGCGCCGATTTCAAAAGAATTTCGTAAAGATAAAAGCATTTACGACGTGCAAAAAGTATTAGCATCTTATGTATTAGATTAAAAAGTTGAGCCATGAAAAATTGGCTCGATTTTTTTTGTGTGTAAAGAAAGAAAGCATAACAGTCTTGCATACAGTCGTTTGAAAATACTCCGGCTGTTGTCCATTCCTATTGCCATTTTATTCATTACTGAAATGCATGAAAACGATTTACATAATGAATTATACAGAATAAAAAAACCGTGATATGCTTTTTTTAGAGAAAAAAGGAAGTGACCAACTGTGAGTTATACCGTAATTGGAACATCGGCTTTTCGCAAAACAAATGTTGCGCTTTTTGCAGCAGGCTTCAACACATTTTCAATTTTATATTGTACACAGGCCATTTTACCTGAATTTTCTAGAGAATTTGGGATATCTCCGGCGTTTGCGAGTTTATCTCTTTCGTTAACGACCATCACGCTTGCGGTTAGTATGCTTTTTTTAGGTTCTTTATCGGAAGTGTGGGGACGAAAGAAACTGATGGGCCTATCGTTAATTTTTGCGTCATTGCTATGTATCATGACAGCATTTAGCTCTACCTTTGAAACGCTGTTAGTTTTTCGCGTTATTCAAGGAATCGTGTTAGCAGGGCTGCCTTCTGTGGCCATGGCTTACTTAGGAGAAGAAATTGAACCCGGAAGTTTAGGAAAAGCGATGGGGATTTATATAAGCGGAAACGCCTTTGGAGGCGTAGCGGGAAGGCTTATGACAGGAGTGCTCACGGAGTATTTTAACTGGTCTGTAGCTCTTGATGTTGTAAGCGCAATCAGCTTATTGGCCACATTTGTTTTTTTTATGAACTTGCCTGATTCACAGAACTTTACTTCCCGGTCATTTGAACTTCGTCAGCTTACCGGCTCTCTTCGCAGTCATCTTCAAGATAAAGGAATGCTTTGTCTTTTTGCTATTGGTTTTGCACTGCTTGGAAGTAATGTAGCTTTATACAATTATATTGGATACGCTTTATCTGCTCCTCCGTATTCTTGGAATCATACACTTGTAAGTTTTATTTTTGTCATTTTCTTTGTTGGAGTATTCAGCTCAGTCTGGATGGGGACGCTGGCGGATCGATACGGCCGGAAAAAGGTGCTGTTATGTACGATTGCTGTTACGCTTATAGGTTCAATCGTTACGCTGCATCCCGTTTTATGGATAAAAATTACCGGGCTTTTGCTGCTGACTTTTGGCTTTTTCGGAAGTCACTCCATCGCAAGCAGCTGGGTAGGAAGAAGAGCAACGCATGACAAAGCGCAGGCTTCGTCTTTGTATTTGTTTTTTTACTATGCAGGATCGAGCATTGGAGGGACTGCGGCTGGCTTATGCTGGAGCGCGTACGGCTGGAAAGGTGTGATTGCTCTAATTGGTGTGTTTCTTACAACAGCCTTTTTCTTAGCTGTTCGTTTATCAAAAATGCCGGCTCAGCAGACGCACGTTCACTAAGAAAATGTAAAGACATATAGCTATTGATTTAAAAAAAGAGGCCGGTACAAAAGGATTTTAGCCCAAGTGAAAAACGAACCATTGATCAACATGTTTGATTAGTGGTTCGTTTTTTTTGTTATGGTGAACATAGTTTCATCTGTTTCGTTCCTTCTAGCAGCTGATTGGAGGGCAAGACGGAGACTCCTGCGGGAAAGCGGAACAGGTGAGACCCAGCAGGAGCGGAAGCGACGAGGAGGCTCAACGGACGCCCGCGGAAAGCGAAGTCTTGCACGAAAATCAACTGCGGTGTCGCAAGTAATTTATACTAGCTACTTTAGTCTTTAGATTGAAGTAATTTAGTTATGTCTTAATTTCATTCCCTAGTTTAAAAGCTGAATAAAAAGTTCCGCTACTTTTTTATGAGCGCTGTTAGCAGGATAGATATAAGAAAAACGGCGCTTAAAAGGAGCGGTGTTAACATTGAGAATCGATAGGTGCTTTTGTTCTACATCTTCTTTAATAGCACAAAGCGAGAGTACAGACATTCCTAAATCGTGAACAATCGCTTCTTTAATTCCTTGATTGCTGCTGATCGTTAGCATGCTTTTCATTTTTAAACCGTTGGACATTAGAACGTGATCTAAATATTCTCTTGTTCCAGAGCCTTTTTCACGCGCTACCCACCGCTGATTTTGTAAATCATCAATTTCTACTTTTTTAAGCTGAGCTAAAGGGTGATCCACTGATGCAACGATGGCAAGCTCATCGTCCATAAAGGACTGAATATGTAAATCGGACTCTTCCGTGTGACCTTCAATAAGCCCTACATCCACTTTGAAATGACGAACAAGCTGAGCAATTTCTTTTGTATTACCGATAGTCACTTCTACATCAATATCAGGATATTGTTCACGAAGCTTTGCTAAAAAGGAAGGAAGAATATATTCGCCAATTGTAAAGCTGGCGCCAATCGTTAGCATTCCTTTGACACGGTGATGGTGTTCGTAAATATCTCGTTTTGTATGCTCATATATTTGAATCATTTGTTTAGCACGATCGTATAAAATTTCGCCGCTGGGTGTGATTTTTAACATCTTAGGTGAACGCAGGAACAGGGAAGTTTGAAATTCTTTTTCGAGATTTTTGATGTGGACGCTTACGCTTGGCTGTGAAATCATTAATTTTTCCGCAGCTTTTGTAAAGCTTTGCTCTTCTACAACAGAAACAAACGTCTTTAACGCATCATAGTACATAGAGTATGGCTCCTTTTATATTAAAAAAATTAATTATAAACATTATAAAACATTATTATGGTAATAACTAGAGGCACTTGTTTAAGAAAAGTAAAACAAGGTGCTGACTTAAAGGAGTATGTTAGCTTGCAACGAAGGCAGCCTGCGCAATTTGTTTACAGTTATTTTTGTTTCATCTATAAAGCTATTAAACACTTTTTTTGTCATCTATTTGTAACAAAAGTAAAAAAAGTACTTGTTTTTTCCAGAAAACATACTATAATATTAACTGTAATGCGATAAGTAATACAGTTAATACACCTAGTACACACATCATGATTTTGGGTAGATGAAGGGAGGCAGACTATGTTCGATTTAGATATTCGTAGTCGTAAGCCGATATACGAGCAATTAGTAGATAAATTGAAAGAGCTTATTATTCATGAAGTCTTTAAGGCCGATCAAAAGCTTCCATCTGTTCGGCTGTTAGCAAAAGAATTAACGATTAATCCAAATACAATTCAAAAAGCGTATCGTGAATTAGAACATCAAAACTATATTTATTCAGTTCCAGGCAAAGGAAGTTTTGTAACGCCTCAAGTTGCTACACTAAATAACGAGAAGGTGAAAAAGATGAAAGAAGAATTAGTAAAGCTGTTGGCAGAAGCTATGTATTTAGGAATGGACAAAGATGAAATTCTATCACTTATTTCACAGGCTGAAAAAGCAGTAAAAGGAGGAAGCGATAGTGATTGAACTGAAGACGATAAAAAAAGAGTTCGAAGAAATGGAAGCTCTAAGAGACGTCACGCTTTCTATAAAAAAAGGATCTATTTACGGACTGCTTGGCTCCAACGGGGCAGGGAAAACAACGCTATTAAAAATCATTGCAGGTATTTACAAGCAGGATCACGGAAAGATTGCCATAGACGGCGAGGAAGTATTCGAAAACGTTGGTTTAAAAGAACGTATTATTTTTATGCCAGATTCTCTTTATTTTTTCCCTCAAACAACGATTAAGCAATTAGCGTCTTTTTATAGAAGCGTCTATCCGACTTGGAACGAAGAACGGTTCCAAAAATTAAAAGAAGCTTTCCCAATTCAATTACATAAAAAGGTACATAGAATGTCCAAGGGAATGCAGCGTCAAGTAGGATTTTGGTTAGCGCTGTCTGCTATGCCTGATGTACTTATCTTAGATGAGCCGCTCGACGGTTTAGATGCGGTAATGCGTCAAAAAATCAAAAACCTTCTTGTTCAAGACGTGGCAGAACGGGAAATGACGATTTTAATTTCGTCACATAACCTGCGAGAAGTGGAAGATCTGTGTGATCATGTAGGCATCTTGCATCACGGTCAATTATTAATTGAAAAAGAGCTGGATGATTTAAAGTCTGATGTGCACAAAATTCAAGTTGCATTCGAAGGAGATGTGCCACTAGCGCTTTATGACACGCTAGACATTTTATATCAAGAAAAACGAGGAAGCGTCTTGCTTTGTATTGTTCGAGGAAAAGAAAATCACTTAGTAAACAAAGTCCGATCGTATAAGCCTTTAATTTTTGACATCTTGCCACTTACGCTGGAAGAAATCTTTATTTATGAAATGGGGGATGTGGGTTATGCAATCGAAAACATCATCGTTTAACCGCGGCATGTGGATTCAATCCATGAGAAACGTGGGATGGATTGGGCTTGTATACTTGCTAGTACTGCTGTTCGCTTTACCTTTACAACTGATTTTTACTTTCACAGGAAAGGTAGAGCCTTATATAGAAAAACCAGATACGCTATTTAACGTATTGGATGGGCTGGAATTTGTGTTTATGTTTGTTGTACCAGTGTTACTTGGTATTTTTCTATTTAGATATATCCAAACGAAGATTGCGGCTGACTATATTCATAGTTTACCAATTAAGCGTTCTACGCTGTTTCATCAAAATATGCTTCTGGGCGCGTTGGTTTTAGTTGTTCCTATTTTAATTACGGGAGTCGTTACTTTTGCCGTTAAAGGAGTTTTAACCGTTGAGAATGTTTATACAACAAGAGATGTTCTAAGCTGGGTCGGTTACAGTATTTTAATTAACTTATTTGTGCTGACTGGAACTGTTTTAGCGGGAATGTTCACTGGAATGTCTGTCCTCCAAGGAATCTTTTTATATGTTCTATTTCTTCTACCCGGTGGGATCTCTTATTTAGCTATATCCAATGTAAAGTTTTACTGGTACGGCTATGCGTATGACTATTACATGAGTAAAAATGTTGACAGCCTTGTTCCGTTTTCACACGTAGCGCAAATGGTAGCTCATAAAAGCTTTTCTACTAGTGCATTTGTTTATATTGGACTTATTGTCTTATTTTACATCATTGCTTTAATCACCTACCAAAAAAGAAAAGTAGAAGCTGCTACGCAAACCATTTCAGTTAGCTGGTTAAAACCGGTATTCGTATACGGAGTAACGGCTTGTTCACTCATGTTAGGCGGATTTTACTTTATTAGCATGAAAGGTGAATTTTCATGGATGGTCGTGGGCTATATTATTGGTTCATTAATAGGCTATACAGTTGCTCAAATCATTTTAAATAAAACGTGGCGGATCTTTACGAAATGGAAAGGGTATCTAGGCTTTGTTATAGCTGCAGCTATTGTGGGCTTTATCATTCATCTAGATGTGTTCGGCTATTCTACTAAAGTGCCAGCAGCTTCAGAGATTGAAAGTGTATATTTCGATGAAGATATATATCCATTGACTGATAAACCTGAAAACTATGCAAATGGAATGAATGGCTATTATGAAGCTCCATATTATTATACAAGTAAAGAAACGATTCAGAGTGTTCGTCAGCTGCAAAAACAAATTACAGCATCTAAAGATAAGAAGCTGGATCCTGATAAACAAAGTGAAATAGAAAGCAGAAACGGTAAAATGGCTGTATTTGCTTATAAATTAAAAAATGGAAAACAAATGGTCCGAGAATACTTTATTCCATTTTCAGACTATAAAGCTTTTTATAAAGAAATTGCAGAAACAAAAGAATACAAAGAAAATTTCCATCCGCTTTTACGAACAAAAAACACGGATAAAATTAAAAGCGTGACTTTTTCTGTTTCAGGAAAGTCAAATTCAATCAACATTACAAATCCAGATAAAGTACAAGAACTTATACACGTAGTCAAACAGTCGATGATGAACGAAACGTTTGATGAAATGTATAGCACAAAAGAAAGCTGGGCTTCAATTGAGTTTATGGATGGAAAAGGACAGTACGTACAAACTGCATCTTGGGATAAGTCTTATAGCGAAGTAGAAGCATGGCTGAAAAAAGAGGGTTTATATGAACGTGCTCGTCTCATGCCAAAGGACGTAGAAAAAACCGAAGTGTTTAAAAACTCTTCACATCTTAAAAGCGATTATCATCTTCAAGAAGAGTTTACATCTCTAATGAAGGATGAGAAAGCAATTAAAGTAAAAAACAATCAGCAGGTAGAAACACTTCTTCAACATGCGAACTTACGAGACACGGGAGATTATCTTGTTGCTTTTTATTACAAAGACCAAGTAGATACTCCTCAGATTTATATGTTGAATGAAAATGAACTGCCAACAGAACTAAAAGAAAAACTAAAATAACAAGGGAGAACTTATTATGTGCGGCGAGGAATTGCAAGATTATTTAAATCAGGTGCTGGCTTATTTATTAAAAAATGGTGTGAATAGACAAGACGCTGAAGATATTACGCAAGAAGTAGCATTAAAATATTTAGAAAAACAAGAAATGGTCGATCCTGAAAAAATAAAAGCTTGGATGTTCCGCGTCGCATTAAATAAACGCTGTGATTTAGGAAGGCGTAAAATAGTGAAAGACCGCTATACGTCTTCTTACAAAGAAGAACCCGTTATGTATACGCCTATTCAGCAGGTCCTCAGAAATGAAGAAGCGGCTGAATGTCAGGCGATTTTAAATCAATTGAATCCTAAGTATCGCAATTTGCTTCTATTAAAATATGGATTAGGATTTAAATATGAAGAAATTGCCGAGTTATTAAATATGCAGATGACTACGTTAAAATCAGCTCTTTACCGCGCGCGCAAATACTTTGTGAAGGGATATAATGAAGTCATTTAATATAAATGAAACAGCAGCAGTTTGTGAAAAAGAACTTTTTTACACAAACTACTGCTGTTTTTTTCGTATTTTTCTTCTTTGAACGGCATAGATAATCAAACTGATCGCACAAAAAGCTAAAGTGATCTCAATCACATCAGTATAAGAAGATGTCGTATTAAAAAAGGAACCGAAAATAAATAAAGCCAGCGTCCAAATGAAACCAAAAGAAAATGAGACTTTAATGTAATGACGATGCTTCATTCCGCTTGCCCCGAGAAAAAAAGGCATCACATGTCGCATTCCTGGTAAAAAGTAGCTTGCGATGATGGCGTGAGATCCATATTCTTGAATCGTTTGCTCAACTTTCATAACATTCTTTTCCCATCGCGGGCGTTTTAATAGCGCAAGCGCCTGAGCTGAAAAAAGACTGGCTATCAAAAACTTGAGGTATAAGCTAAGCATCATGCCGCTGTAGGTAAGTATAAAAGCTGGAATATACTGAACGGATGGAGACGTAGCCTGGCTGCCTGCAAGCATAATATATACTGGGTCAGGAATAGGAGTAAGGTTGGCTCCGACTAAAATGATAAAAAAGAAATATCCGTAGCCTAATTGGTTAATGGCTCCGATAAGCTGATCAATCACGTTTTCTTCCTCCTTTCTTCATTAGAATACGAGAGAGTGACACACAGTGTTCGCTCAAAATAAAAATAAAGTATAGGTACGCACAACTTAGGAAAAAAGAGTTATAATAAATAAGAATGTACGTTCTTCTTTCGGGAATTAATTATACAGAAAGAGGTGATAGTATGAAAATGATGTACCCTAAAAACGGCAAAGTTATTCTTCATATTGATGCTAATGCTTTTTATGCATCTGTTGAAACCGCACATGATCATACGCTCAAAGATAAGCCTCTTGCTATTGCTGGCAATCCAAAAGAACGAAGAGGAATTGTTGTAACCTGTAACTATATTGCTCGTAAACGCGGAGTGTATGCGCCTATGCCTCTTTGGGAAGCGAAAAGAAAATGCCCCGAGCTGGTTGTTATAAAGCCTAATTTTCCATTATATCGCCAAGTGTCCAAAAACATGTTTGATTATTTAGTAACCATTTCACCTCTTTTAGAGCCCGCTTCAATTGATGAAGGCTATTTGGATATTACAAACTGTGCTGAATTAGGCTCTCCTCTTGACATAGCAAAGTCCATTCAGCAGCATTTAATACAGACGCTGCAAATTCCGGTGTCAATTGGAATCGCACCGAATAAATTTTTAGCCAAAACGGCAAGTGATATGCAAAAACCTTTAGGAATTACCGTTCTTCGAAAAAGAGATGTCCAAACAGTTCTTTGGCCAAAAGCCGTAGAGGAAATGCACGGAATCGGTAAGAAGACAGCTGAAAAGCTAAATGCGATTAAGGTGGTGACGATCGGTGATCTAGCAAATGCCGCTCCCGGTCTTCTTAAACAAACTCTCGGAGTAAAAGGAGAAGTTATGAGAGACCGAGCGTGGGGCCAAGATGATCGACAGGTGAACCCTGATCGCCAATCACAGTTTAAATCAATTGGAAACTCTACGACGCTATCTCAAAATGCAGTAGATGAAGATGAAGTTCTGCCTATTTTAAATAAACTATCGCACTCAGTGAGTTCTCGTATGAAAGCGAAAAAAGTTGTAAGCAAAACGATTCAGTTAACGATACGATATAGTGATTTTAAAACCATTACTCGAAGCCAAACTATTTCTAAAGCAATTAGCGAGCCAAACGATCTTTTTCATTACAGTGCGGTATTATTTCAAAAGCATTGGAACGGAGAACCGATTCGTTTATTGGGCGTAGCTGCTCTTCAAGTGAGTCACCAGCTCCAAGACGAAGAACAGTTGGATTTGTTTACATACGGAGAACAAGCAAAAAAAGAGCCTTTATACAAAGCGGTCGAAAGTTTGCGTGAAAAATATGGAGATAACATTATTCAAAGCGGTTTAAAAAAACAAAGAGGAAAAGAAGAGAGGTAACTCTCTTTTTTTGTATAAAATAATAGGTTTACACTCATTATAGAAGGGGAAGTACATTACTATCACGGTAATCAAAGTGATTACAAAATGAATTTGATTGCGACTTTTTTAATTGTCTGCAATGAAATTACATAAAATAATCTATGAGGTGATCTTATGTCAGACGCACTATTTACATCTAAAGCAACAGCGGTTGGAGGCCGAGATGGTCGAGTTAAATCAGATGATGGTATTATTGATTTAACCCTTGTAAATCCTTCTCCAAATAACAAAAAAGAAGGAACAAATCCCGAGCAGCTGTTTGCAGCAGGATATTCTGCTTGTTTTGACGGCGCTTTAAATTTAATCGCTAAAAAACAAAAAAAAGACATTGATTCGTCTATTACTGCAGAAGTAAGTCTACTAAAAGACCACACTGATGATGGCTTCAAAATTGGCGTGGTGTTAAACGCTCATATTAAAGGCGTTTCACAAGAAGTAGCTGAGAAGCTAGTAGAAGATGCACATCAATTCTGCCCGTATTCTAAAGCAACGCGCGGAAATGTTAACGTAACGTTAAATACAACGGTTGAGTAAATAAAAAAACGCTTGGATTTTTCTTACATCCAGGCGTTTTTTTTATGTGCAATTTTATATGGTCTATTTTTGATTGTACGTATGCAGTGATTGCAGTAACTCCTGCAGCGTTTCTTTCAGCTTTTCTAATTCTCCCTGTGACTTATTTGTCATGCTAAAAACTTCTTCTGGAATATGACAAGCTTTATCACGTAATTTTTTTCCTTTTTCGGTTAAACTAATAAAAACAACGCGTTCATCTTCATGAGAACGCTCACGAATCACTAATTCTTGATCCTGCATTCTTTTTAGCATAGGAGTAAGGGTGCCTGAATCCAAATACAGAAGTTCGCCCATTTTTTTCACGCTGAGTGTTTCATGTTCCCATAAAACAAGAAGGGCTAAATACTGCGGATAGGTTACTCCTAATTTATCGAGCAGCGGCTTGTACACCTTTGTAATTTCTCGAGACGTGGCGTAAATTGAGAAACAAAGCTGATTTTCTAGCTGCAGCTGCTTATAAAGTTGTTCCATTCATGTTGCCTCCAGTCTATTGCTTTTTATTTAATTATACACAATTAAATAGGGGTGTCCAATAACGCTGGATGAAAAAGTGATCAAGCTGTAAATAAAAAATGGGAATTTTACATATACTAAGAAAAAAAGGGAGCTGTGCACATGTATTTTGCAAAAAAAGCCGTAGAAGAAGAAGTAGATCAAATGATGGATACGACTGTATATGCGTGTCAATCTGAATCATGTAATGGGTGGATGAGAGAAGATTTTGTTACGGTTGATTATAACTGTCCGATGTGCGGAACAGGAATGTCGCAGGAAGTACGCGAGCTGCCGAAAATTAAGTACGACCACCAATTTTATAATAAATAAAAAAGAAGCAGCTGCTTCTTTTTTATTTTTCACTAAAATTTCATTAAGCTGAGCTAGACTAAGAACCAACATATGATGAAGGTGAGGAATATCAGAATGAATCAAGGGAACTTCTTGAAAGGTTTATTTTGGGGAACCTTATTTAGTATTCCTATTTGGATTTCATTGTTTGGCTGGTTCCGCATTTTATCACATCTTGCATAGTTTCGTTTTATAAATCGTCATACGCGCCCTTATCTTTCTATTTCCGCTATAATAAGGGTGATAGAAAAAATAAGGAGCTGTTCTCTATGATTCAATACAAAACGGAGCAAATGACGGTTTTTGAAAGCGCGCTATTTCAAACAACATCTGCAGTGATTGAAACAAAAGACTGTGTGATTGTTGTTGATCCAACATGGCTTCCTCACGAAATTAATGAAATTAAACAGCATGTTCAAGAGATCTTAAATCATCGCAAGCTGTATGTATTTTTTACTCACGGAGATTTTGATCATGTCATTGGGTATGGCGCTTTCTTAGAATTAAATGCCACCTTTATCGGCAGCAAATTTTTAAAAAATCATCCGGACAAAGAAGAAAAAGTTCAAATGATTAAGCAGTTTGATCATGACTATTATATAAAAAGATCTCATGATATTATATTCCCGGAGCTGGATATTGTGGTAACCGAAAATGAACAGCACATTACCTTAGGTGAAACATCTATTACCTGTTATTTTGCAAAAGGTCATACAAACGATGGCCTATTTATGATTGTCGATAACTCAATATGGATCGCAGGGGATTATTTATCGGACTTTGAATATCCGTACATATATGAAAGTGTAAACGATTACCGCGACACGCTTGCTACTGCGCAACACATTTTAGCTAAGCACCAAAATCTAACGCTAGTTCCCGGACACGGAAAAACGACACATCACCGAGCTGAAATTCAAAGACGAGTGGAAATGGCCAGCTCTTATTTAGATGAACTGCAAGCTGCAGTGAAAGAAAACAATCAAGAAGCGCTTGATAAGCTAAACGACAAATTGGCATTTCCATCTGATTTCACGGCACAATGTCATCAAAAAAATGTTGAAATTATGAAAAGAGAATTGCTGTTATAGAAATCGAGTGTACATTCATCCCGTCGATATTAGTCGATATTAAAAGTAAGAAACCGCATCTTCTGTTGGAGATGCGGTTTCTTACTTTCCTTTATTTATCAATTAAATGAAACTTTTTCCTTTTATATCCGTTTATATAAATAAGAAATTATTTTATTTATAAAGGAGTATGACAATGGGGAAAAACGGTTGTGTAAAATGTGGACATACAGAAGCAAAAACAAAAGAAATTGCTACAACGGGAACGGGGCTGTCTAGATACTGAGACGTTCAGCACAATCAATTTACTGTGGTATATTGCACGAGCTGCGGGTATTCAGAGCTATATAATAAATCATCTTCAAGAGGCAGCAATATTATTGACTTATTTTTTGGAGGATGAAAATGAGTATCGACCTTATTGAAATTGATAAAGACCGGCACGCTTCCTATTTAAACCTGCTATTAATAGGGGATGAAGACGAAAAAGTAGTGAAGTCGTATATAAATGAAGGTTCCTTATTTACCATTGTGTATGAAAAGAAGGAGATAGGAGTTGTGCAGTGCCTCACCGATGAAGAGGAATCGGCAGTAGAAGTAAAGAATATCGGTTTAAAAGAAGCATACAGAGGAAAAGGAATCGGCAGCAAAGTCATTAAAAAGTTAGAAGTACTGTATGAACGTAACCAATATTCTAAAATGATTGTAGGAACAGCGGACTCCAGTCTTGAAAACATAGCATTTTATAAAAAGGCAGGCTTTTATCAAAGCGGTGTCAAAAAGAATTTCTTTTTGCAGTACGTTCCACCGATTTACGAGAATGGCTTGCAAGCTATCGATATGATTATGTTTGAAAAAAAATTAAAAAGCAGAAGCGACTAACACGCTTCTGCTTTTAGTGATTAATCTAAAATTTGAAGTTTTACCGTTTTGCGTCCCCAATTTAAAGCTGAGCTCTGAGATGCCATAAATAAATCAACGCGAGTACCTTTAATGGCACCGCCAGTATCTCCAGCAATTGCTTCTCCGTAACCTTCTACGTATACGCGAGAACCTAATGGAATCACGCGAGGATCAACTGCAATTACTTTTCGATTAGGATTTGACCTTAGGTCGATGCCTGTAGCAGTGATTCCGCTGCAGCCCGCACAGTAAGCAGTATAAGCTGTTGCTTCAACCGTAATCTCTTTCGAAACCGACTTACTTTCTTGCGCTGGAGCAGGTGCCGGCGTTGAAGTCGACGGTGCTGAAGTTGACGGTCTTGAAGGAGCAGCAGGTGATGGCGTTGCTGGTTTCGCCTGAGCTGCAGCTTGTCCGCCTACTTGTAGCACTTGATTAATGTAAATCGTATTAGACGATAAGTTATTCCACTGTTTTAATTGAGAAATTGAAATGCCGTGTCGCTGTGCTACGCTCCACATTGTATCTCCAGGCTGAACTTTGTAACTTTTACTGTTGCTAGGAGCCGGGGATGCCTGCGTTTCGTTTGTTTTTTCTTGTACAGGTGCTGAAGGTGATGATGAAACTGTTCCTGTTCCATTTATTTTTAATACTTGATTCACATAAATTAAATGACTAGATAAGTTATTCCACTCTTTTAGCTGCTGTACAGAAGTACCGTTGTTTTTAGCGATACGATAAAGCGTGTCACCTGATTTTACTGTATATGTATGATTTGAAGATGTTGTAGTTGGAGTTGAACTAGATGAAGAGTCAGTAGATGTAGATCCAATTTGTAATGTTTGGTTTGCATAAATTAGTGTGGAAGAAAGACCATTCCACTTTTTTAAGTCTTCAACTGTTACATTATGCTGCTGTGAGATGCTGAATAACGTTTCTCCAGCTTTTACTTTATGCGTGTCTGTGTCAGCCGATGCTGCGTCTGCAATTCCAATTGATACTAAAGCTGTGGCCCCTAATGTAAAAATGTGTTTTTTCATCTAATAATTCTCCTTTATTTCCAATAGTTGTATCTTATTCTATCAGCAATATGTAACAAACTCATGACAAAATGGTAGGTTTTATATTACAAGTTTGTAACAATACGTCTAAAAATATAGAAAAAACGCAGTTTTTTTACGATTATGATGAAAAAAGTCTTAATTTGTCTGGAGAGATAGACTAGTAAAAAAGGTATTCTGCTTTTATAAAAATGAAGAAGAAAGAAGCTATGCTATATTCAAATGACATGATAGAATAGACAAGTTAGAAATGAACGGATAAAAAGGGAGTTAGACATCTATGGAAAAACGCTCTATCTCTTCATATTTAAAAGCATGGGTGCGCGCACTTTCAATTGAGATTAATTATATGAAGAAACACGGCGGAGAAAAGTATACGGTAGGAAAAGGAGAGTACTTAGGGCAGCAGGGAGATGCGTATCTTTACCGGTTTGAACGCACAGCCGATTTATACCTTTTTGATGGAGCTCAGGTACGCCTTGTCCACCAGCATAAAGAAAATAAAGGAGAAGTTATTGGAATAGAAGGATTTGATTTGTACCTTAAAATAGATGCGTTTATTGGACAAGAAGTAGACGAACTCGATATATATAACGAACCATGGGAATTATTGCAGGCGCTCATTGATAGACTGACGGAAGCAAAAGACTACAAGCAAAAAATAGTAAGAATCAAACGTCTTATGAGAGGCGATAGTCCTGTTCGTCATAAGGAGTATACGTCTAAGAACGCTCTTCATGAAGTGTTGCTGCGAGCGCGTTATAACCGTACTACTTATATTTGGGGGCCTCCTGGAACAGGAAAAACATATACGCTGTCCAAAATCGCGGCAAGCTATTACCGGAAATCAAAGCGTATCCTTTTGTTATCTCACAGTAATGCAGCGGTGGACGGTTTGCTGCAAGAAACTTCACGTCAGTTAAAAAAGAAAGAAGCTTGGAAAAAAGGAAAACTCATTCGATACGGAGCAACAAAAAGCAGCGGCTTAGAAAATATAAAAGTAGAAGAAGTCATTGGAGAAGATGATCCGGATTTAGCTCAGGAGATGCGTGATTTGCAAGAAGAACGAGTCTACTTAAGCAGATATCCCAATAGAGCTCACCAGCTTCAGCAAGTTAACAAAAAGCTAAACGCCCTTCGTAACAAGTGGATTGAAGCGGAGAAAAATGTTTTTGATCAAGCGTATATTGTAGGCACTACTTTATCAAAAGCGGCTATTGACCGATTACTTTATCAAAGTGAATTTGATATGGTTGTGGTAGACGAAATTAGCATGGCATATGCACCACAAATTGCTTTTGCAGCTACGTTAGGAAAACGAATTGTCGTATGCGGCGATTTTAAACAGCTTCCCCCGGTATCTCAATCTTCTCATGCTGAAGTGAAGAAGTGGCTGCAGCGAGATTTATTTGAGCAGACGGGTCTTGTAGAGCAAGTAGAAAGCGGTGAGATCCATCCGCATCTTTTTATGTTGAAAAAGCAAAGAAGAATGCATAAAGATATCTCAGCTTTTACAAATCGCTATATTTACAGCAATCGAGTAGGGGATCATCCGTCTGTCACAACAAGTCGAGAAGTAGTAGCAAGCAGCCGGCCGTTTGCTCATGAAGCAGCGCTTATGCTTAACATTGGTCAGTTGCATTCTTCCGCTATGCGAGATGTCGCTTCCGGTTCACGCTATAATGTGATAACAGCTGTTTTGGCGGTAAGTTTGATGCTGCGGGCACGCAAAGCTTCTTCGGCTACTATTGGCTATGTGACTCCTTATAAGTCTCAAGCTAAATTAATCAATGCATTTCTTCAAGATATTGAACCAGCCAGCGGTATAATCGCAGCAACCGTACACAAATTTCAAGGCGCGGAACGAGATATCATGATTTTTGATATGGTCGATACAAAGCCGCAGTCAAAACCAGGTTTACTTTTAACAAATGAAAATAGCGACCGATTGGTAAATGTAGCGGTGACGCGTTCAAAAGGAAAATTTATGATGCTTTCAGACGAGTCGTTTGTCCAGCAGCGTGTACCAAAGGAGCGAGCGTTATGGAAGTTGGTCAACCACTTTAACGAAAATCAAAAAATATACCAACCTCAGCAATTTTTAAAAGAAGTCATTCAGCATCGGAAATTGATTTGGTACCATCCATCGAACAGCAGTCAGTTAAAAAAAGACTTATATCAAGCTCAGCAGCAGATTTTATTGTGTATTCCTTATGCTTCTCTTGTCCCTCAAGAAATATGGGAGATGTTACATTCATTTAAAGGTGAAGTGACCGTTCTTACTCGTGAACCAAAAGAAGTTCGAATTGACGGCGCTCATGTCATTTCATCTGCTGTTCCGATGTCACTGCTTATCATTGATGAATCCACTATATGGATCAATATGCCTTACGGCGGAAAAACAGAAGCGTTTATGGCAGCTAGAATTGAGTCAAAGCTAGGCGCTAAACAGCTTATTCGGTCAATTGACTTTACCGAAGATAAAACAAGAAATCAAGAAACAAAAATGTATATAGAAACAAATAAACCAGAATATTCTTTGAGCAATTACCTTCGCAGCTGGGATCGCTGTGAGTCCTGTCAGCATATGCGAGAAGTAGAGATAACAAAAAAAGGAAAAGTAAGGTTTATTTGCTATTATTGCGGGAAAACAAGTGGGGCAACACGTTTATTAGTGGAAAAATATTTAAATTACGTACATGCTGTATGTAGAGCATGCAAGCAGCCGATGAACGTAGAGTATGATGAAAATAAAGGCGTCTACGCATGTTGTCCATCGTGCAAAAAAGAAGTTTTGCCTAGAGATTTATTGTAACTTTAGGAAAAGGGCGTGATCTTATCGTTTACTCTCGTAATGTAGCGGCTTTAGCTGATTGTTTGTTAGAAGGAGACGTTCAAAAAAGCTGGCTGCTCATTGCTATATATATAGAAGAAGGCCATTCTTCAACTGACGTATATACGTTTCTGACAGAAGCGATGTATGAGATAGGGAAAAGGTGGCAAGAAAATAAAATTTCAGTCGCGAACGAGCATTTGGCTACTGCAACCTGTGACTATGTGTTAACTCGCTTTCAGCTATCACAGCATCAATTGCTTCAGCGTAATCGGGCACTTCTTTTTTGTATTGAAGGAGAAGAGCATTACTTAGGCATTAAAATGATTGCAGGACTTATGAGCGAACACGGATGGGAAGTTAAAAACTTAGGAGCAAACTTGCCGCTGCCGTTTGCTCTAAAAAGCATTGAAAGATGGGATCCTGATGTAGTATGTTTGTCCGTCTCACAAGTGCATTTGCTGCCTGATTTACAAAAATACATTGCTGAGATTGAAAGCATGCCGCAAAGTCCTCTTGTATTAGTAGGCAGCAGGCTTCTCAGCACGCATGATTTATCGGCTTCAGGATCTTCAAAAACTATATTCATTAATCATATTCAAGCTTTTAAAGACTGGCTTCTAATCAACAATAAAGAAAGTTCGACGCAAGATAAAATGTTAGCAATGGGGGAAGAAATATGATCAGTTTGCCGATTCAACACATTCCGGTTCCAATGTTTTTACTCAATAAAGACAACGAAATAATTGAATTTACACCAAGCGTCACGAAAAATTTCCCGCCTGTTCAGAACTTTTTAGAACTAGTTGATGAAGACAGCCAAGAAAAAGTAAAAAGAGCACTCCAGGGAAAGGAAGAAGTGCAAATCGAAGTAAATATGCGCACGTTTTCCAACCCGGTTGCTCTTTTTGATTTTCATTTTAAACCTGAAGCGTACCATTCGCTGCATGCTGTTTTCTGCTATCCTATTCATGAGCATATGATGAGTGTTCAATCAACCCTTCAACAGTTTCGCTCTATACTTATGCAAGACTCACCACAAGTGAACCAAGGTTTTTCGGTCAGAGAAACAGATGTAGAAACGGCGAAAAAAATGCAGCTAGTTGATCTTCAGCGTCATTTTCGAGAAATGAAAACAAATGTGCTAACCATTCAAGACCTCCTAAGTATTATCCGCTCCGACGTAATTGAAGCAGGAAAAGGAGAGTATATTGAATTGGTCTCTACACATTTGTTTGACATTCAAGATTTAATTAATCAGGAGCTTGACTGCTTAAGACAGAAGAACAAAGTACATTAAGAAAGCGGCAATCGTATTTCTACCGTTGTTCCTTTGCCTTCTTCACTATCATACGAAATGCTTCCTTTATGATTACTAATGATTTTATGACTCACCATCAATCCTAATCCTGTTCCTTTTTCTTTTGTTGTATAGAAAGGCTCGCCAATTCGTGTTAATCGATCTTTCGGCATGCCTTTTCCTTCATCTATCACTTGGACGACTACTTGATTTGTATCTGGATCAAATTTAGATACCACTAGAATAGACCCAGGGTCATCCATCGCTTCAATAGAATTTTTCACCATGTTGATAAATACTTGTTTCATATCTTTTTCAATACAATGAACAACAGGTAATTTTTCTTCAAAATCCGTTGAAATAGTAATGTTTTTAAGAATGGCCTGCGTATGCAGCAGTGTACATACGTCTTGAAGAATTAAATTTATCTGCTTATTTTCATATTTTACGACTTCGGGTTTGGCTAGAATGAGCAGTTCGCTAATAATCAGCTCTAAGCGGTTAAATTCGGACATCATGACATCCATATATTCTTTTTTATACGTTTCTTCTTGCATCATAAGCTGTAAAAAGCCCTTTAATGATGTAAGAGGATTTCGTATTTCATGGGCAATGCCGGCAGCCAGCTGTCCAAGTGCTGACAGCATCTCTGAATTTTTGAGCATCATTTCCGACTGTTTGCGCTGTGAAATGTCTTCACTTAAACCAATGTAATGGATGATTTCATCCTGATCATTTTTAACAGGCATTAAGGCTAACTGTTCCCAAACGGTTTCTCCGTCTTCTTGAACGTAGGAAATTTCTCCGTTCCATTTTTCTCCTCTGTATACTTCATTCCAAATTTTAGGGAATCTTTTAACGCCTAGCTTTTTTGTATATAAGTCGTAGAGGTGCAGCCCAAATACTTCTTGCGGCGCATGCTTTTGCTCCATGAATTTTTGATTAATGTACTTAATTTTACCTTGATGATCGGTAATAAAAATGCCCGTAGGACTGTGAGCTACTGCAAATGATGTAATAGCCAATTCTTCATTTGAACGTTTAATTTCTGTAATATTAATAAACGTAATAACTACACCGTTAATTAAATTCTCGTTCGTACGATAAGGCATCATTTTCATGCTATACCATTGGTTATCGTAGCTTTGAATTTCTTTTTGAAGGGTGTTATTTGTTCTTAAAACGTTCATTGCGTCCTCGATTAGATGGTCATATCTAAAGTTATGCGAAATATGAAAGAAAGGTCTTCCGATATCTTGATGAAGAACGTTGATCACTGTTTTCGTTTCCGGCGTAAATAATTTAATATTCAGTTGCTCGTCTAAAAAGATGGTAGCAATAGTTGTACTGATTAATAAATTATCAATATCGTTGTTTAAGTCCGTTAATTCTTCAATCTTTCGCTCGTACTGGTTATTAACACTAATTAACTCTTCATTAACAGACTGTAATTCCTCATTTGTGGACTGCAGCTCTTCGTTTGAAGCAATCAGTTCTTCGTTCGTGGACTTTAGCTCCTCATTTGCTGTTTCTAGCTCTTCAATCGTCGTTTGCAAATGCTGCTGTGTGTAATGAAGCTCTTGCTCTAAATCTACTACAAGCTCACTAATAGAGCTTGTTTGATTAAGAAACATGGGCTCTTCCTTATCAATAATGGCACTATCTGTCTGTTCATCAAACATAAGTAAGTAAAGAGAGTGATTTGTTGGAAGGGCAGATATCGTAATATTAAAACGGCGCTGCACGTTGTTTATGACAAATTCAATGTGCTGACAGCATACGCTCATACCTTGCTCTTTTACGCGTTTAATAGCTGCTCCAATGGCTAAAGAGACGTGAACGGGAACCATTTTGAAAATGGTATAATTAATCTTCCCCACAGGAACGTTAATAAGCTGAGTCGCTTCTTTTGAACAAAATATCACTTCGTTGTATTCATTTAATACGAGACAAGGGCTCATAAAATGATCAATCATTGACTGATACATCTCATCCAATTTAAGCGAAGGAAGAGGCTTATAAAGTTGACTTGGCAGCGGTACGCTAGAAAAATCACCTTCATGCAAGCTGGATTTTGAAAGATTAAAAGCTCCTGTAATTTGTCGGCTGGGCTGCCCCGAACGTTTAAATATTTTCCACTTACTGTTGATAGGGCGGAACAAATCAGACAAATTTCCCGTTGTTTCACTAGGGCCTAAAAAAAGTACGCCTTCTTCTGTCAAAGAAAAATGAAAAAGAGACAGAATGCGCTGCTGCAGTTCAGCTTGGAAGTAAATCATCATATTTCGACAGCTGATTAAATCAACGTTTACAAAAGGCGAGTCTTTTCCTATATTATGCGGGGCAAAAACAATCATTTTACGGATTGTTTTTTTAACTTGATAACCACCGTGTTTTGTTTGCTCAAAATATTCATTAATCTGAGCTGCTGAGAAGGAATGAACTTCCGCTTCTTCATAAATGCCTTGACTCGCTCTTTTGATTGCATGACGATCGATGTCCGTAGCAAAGATTCGGACATCGAAATAACGGTTGATTGTTGATAAATAGTCATGAAGCAAAATAGCTAATGTATATGCTTCTTGACCAGTAGAACAACCTGCTACCCAGATGCGGATTTCATCTTCTTGGCTATGAATCTTTCTTTCAACTAATTGAGGGATGACTTGTTCTTCAATAATAGAGAATGCTTCTTTATCTCTAAGAAATTGCGTCACTCCAATCAGCAGGTCTCGCTGCAGTTCGACGATTTCTTCGGCTTCCTTACATAAATAGTCCCGGTACTCTTCCATCGTTTGAGAGGGCGGATCGAGTAAAGCCATTCTTTTTTCAAGTCGTCGCAGCACCGTGTTTTTTTTGTACATAGAGAAGTCGATGCCTGTTTTCTTCTTTATTAATGAATAAATGTATTGCAGCGTTTCTTCATTATATGTAAATTCAGTTTGGCTGACATGCGTTTGCACAAGGTCAGGCATATCAGCAGGAGAAAGGATATAATCAGCAAGGTGTGCATCAATAGCGCTTAGGGGCATATCTCTGTACTTTGCTGTGCTTTCATCTTGTACAAGTACAGTTCCGCCATACTCTCTTATCGTTTTTGCTCCTCCTGTTCCATCATTTCCTTTTCCCGATAAAATAATGGCTGTGCACCGGTGTTTTTTTGCAGCGGCCAGAGAATGAAAAAAGGCGTCAATCGGATACTTTACCTGATCATTTTCTTCATAAGGACGAAGACGAAGAGTATGATCCACAACGGTCACATAATGATGGGGAGGATTTAAATAAATTGTGTCTTCTTGTAAAGTCATCCCGTCTTGTGTCAGTTTGATATTCATTCCTGTTTTTTTTGCTAAAAGTTCTGGCATAAAACTTTTATATTTAGAGGAAAGGTGCTGTACAATAATAAACGCCATTCCATTTGGTGAAGGCATATTAGCGAAAAACTGCTCAATAGCTTCTAACCCTCCGGCAGAAGCGCCAATTCCCACAACGTGTAAATCCTGTTTCTCTATTCCTTCTGAAGACGATGGAACTGTAGAAAACGAGTTGTTCTTCATAATAGAACCTCCAATAATGTTTCGACACTTCCTAGATTGTATGTCGTTTTGTTTATTTTAATGTCGACAGCACAGCGTGGTTTACATCAAAAGTAAATTTTTCAAAAAAAACCAAGATGCTGGTACATAGGTTCATTTTAGCAAACCTATTATATTGTTCAAATAACGTTTTCAAAATTCCTCTATTTTTCGCAAAAAAATTTTAAAGTCCAAACTATATAATATGCCCCGATTTTCCTTATATAAACGTATTTTTATAAAAAAATTCGTTTTTTTTTGCAGAAAAAAATATTTAAAAAAGTTTTGTTTGCGCTTACATACGCATAAGGTTATACGCTCAAGGAGGAAAAAAACGGTTAAATTCAACTTGACACTCTTTTTCAGCATGTTACTATAGGAACCGTTGAAAGAAACGAGAACAAAAATACGAACAAATGACAGGGGAGATTTGATGGATCAAAAACAAAAAGTTGCTTTTTTAGGTGCTGGATCAATGGCAGAAGCGATGATTTCTGGTATGGTCAATGCAAAGAAATTACCTGCTGAAAATATTATCGTAACAAATCGCAGCAATGATGCGCGACTGCACGAACTTGAAAATAGATATGGTATCAAAGCAGTAAAGCGCAGCGAGCTGAAAACAGATGACATTGACGTTTTTATTCTAGCGATGAAGCCAAAAGGCGCTGAAGAGGCATTAAACGAATTAAAGCCTCAAATCAACAAAGACCAGCTTGTCCTATCTGTTCTTGCAGGGATTTCATCTTCTTACATGGAAGAGTTATTGCATGATGAACAGCAGGTCATTCGAGTGATGCCGAATACATCAAGTATGATTCAGCAATCAGCAACGGCTATATCTCCAGGTCAATATGCTGCAATGGATGCTGTGCTAACAGCAAAAGAGCTGCTTTCTGCAATCGGAAAAGTGTACGTGATTGATGAGCCTCAAATGGACATTTTCACAGGAATTGCCGGAAGTGGGCCCGCTTATTTTTATTTCCTTATGGAGCATATCGAAAAAGCAGCTAAAGAAGAAGGTCTCGATCCTGAGCTAGCACGTGAAATTGGCGCCCAAACCATTTACGGTGCAGCAAGAATGATGATGGAAAGAGATGAAACGCCGACGGAGCTTCGTGAAAATGTGACGTCTCCAAACGGTACAACAGCAGCTGGTTTAGACGCCTTAGCTAAACACGGCGGCGGAGAAGCAATGATGCAAGCAGTCAAAGGAGCATCAAAGCGTTCAAAAGAAATGAGTGCTCAACTACAAAAAGTGGCAAGTACTAATTAATTCGTCACTTATCTTCTTCGTGAATTCCTCACCACAAAAAAATAATCATAAACAAGAAAACATACAGAACACACTAGGAGTGATTTGATGAGTCCCGACAATAAGAAGCGGGTTGTAATTAAAATTGGAAGTAGTTCATTAACAAGTTCACACGGTGAAATCAGCAGACGGAAGCTCGAGCGCCTTGTGGATCAAGTCGTAGACTTAAAAGATAGCGGTCATGAAGTGCTATTGGTTTCATCAGGAGCTGTAGCTGCAGGATACCGCAAGCTTGGCTGCTTAGAGCGACCTAGCTCTTTACCTGAAAAACAAGCAGCTGCCTCAATTGGTCAAGGACTGTTAATGGAGGCTTATTCAGAACTGTTTCTATCACATGGATACGTTGCTTCTCAAATCTTAATTACGAGAGACGATTTTTCAGACGAAAATCGTTACAACAATGCACGAAATACAATTAATGTGCTGTTAGAACGTGGTATCGTACCAATTGTCAATGAAAACGACACGGTAACCATCAATCGATTAAAATTTGGCGACAATGATACACTTTCAGCTAAAGTTGCTGGACTAGTGGATTCCGACTTGCTTATTATTTTATCGGATATCGATGGCTTATACAGCGCAGACCCTCGTCAGGATCCAAATGCAAAATTAGTTCCTCACGTAGGGGAAATCACGCAAGACATCGAAGAATCTGCAGGAGATTCAGGAAGTTCAGTTGGAACAGGCGGCATGCGCTCGAAAATTGACGCGTTCAAAATCGCTATGGCGTCAGGAATTCCAGCATTTTTAGGAAGAGCTGGCGTGCCAAACATTTTAACACAAGCGGTTGACGGCGATGCAACAGGAACGTATTTTGAATCTGAAGATGATTCTGCGAACCTTAATCAGAAAAAGCAGTGGATTGCGTTTAACTCTGGTCCTGAAGGGGAAATAGTAGTCGAAGATGCCGCGAAACGTGCAATTATTGAAGATAAAGAGCCTTTACTTCGCGAGCATGTTAAATATATTAAAGGCCACTTTAGTGAACGAGCAGTTGTACGTATTCTAGATAAAGATGACAATGAGCTGGCTCTTGGCGTGACAAATTATTCATCTGATGAACTTGCACTGAATGAGCCAATTGATCAACCGATTGTTGACAGCGAAGGTCTAGTGTGTCACTTAGAAATTCCAGTACCGGTCGGTTTGTAAGCAAACATGCTGTAAAGAAAAGGAGCCCTTCCTTTTCTTTGCATGATTGCATTTACCTCTTATGCCTCACACTTTAAAATCAAACAAAACTAAAACGAATCCAGGAGTGATTTGGTGTTACAAACAAATGAAACGTATTCAGTAGAAGAACAAGCTATTTCAGCAAAAAAAGCAGCTAAGAAATTAAGTTTACTAACAACAAAGCAAAAGAACGATGCTCTGTTAACGATTGCTTCTACACTTGAAAGCAACACGGAGTATATTTTAAAAGCAAATGAAGTAGACTTAAAAAACGGGAAAGAAAAAGGTTTTGACGAAGCGCTTATGGACCGCCTTGCTCTTTCAGCGGAACGTGTAAAAGAATTTGCAAACGGCCTTCGTGAAGTTGCTGAGCTAGATGATCCAACAGGCGATATTTTATCAAGCTGGACATTGGATAACGGTCTAGATGTAAAGCAAGTACGGGTGCCTCTTGGCGTGATCGGAATGATTTATGAAGCACGTCCAAACGTAACGGTGGATGCAACAGGGCTAGCGTTGAAATCTGGAAATGCTATTGTGTTAAAAGGCGGCTCTTCAGCTATTTCATCTAACCAAGCTATCGTGGACATTATTCATAAAGCTCTTGATGAAACGCCAATTCCTAAAGAAGCGGTACAGTTTATTTCAAGTACAGATCGTGCGGCTACGCAAGAATTATTTACAATGAAAGAGCATGTTGACGTGCTGATTCCGCGCGGAGGGGCTTCATTGATTCAAGCGGTCGTCAATAACGCAACCGTTCCCGTGTTAGAAACGGGAGTCGGAAACTGTCATATTTACATCGATGAAAAAGCTGACGTTAAGAAGGCCATTCCGATTTTAATTAATGCAAAAACAGATCGACCAGCGGTGTGTAACGCAGCAGAAACGGTTCTTGTACACAAAAACTGGCTCGATTCTCATAAAGATGAATTGATTCAAGCATTCAACGATCATAGTATTGAAGTATATGGTGACAAAGTGACAGTAGGTGAAATTCCTGGAGCAAAACCAGCGGCTGAAAAAGACTGGGCCGAAGAGTATTTACGCTTAGCAATTGCGATGAAAATAGTAGAGAGTGTGGATGAAGCGATTGACCATATTGAAACATATGGAACAAAACACTCCGAAGCCATCATTTCAGAAGATGAACAAGCCGTTTCACGCTTTATGTCATTAGTTGATGCAGCCGCACTGTATCATAATGCATCTACGCGCTTTACTGACGGAGGAGCTTTAGGATTTGGAGCTGAAATTGGGATTTCAACTCAAAAGCTTCATGCACGTGGTCCAATGGGACTTCCTGCACTTACGACAATTAAATATATTATGAGTGGAAACGGACAAACTCGATAAGAAATCAAAAGCGAGCCTAATCATGTGCTCGCTTTTTTTTATGAAAAGCAAAACAAGTAAATGGAAGCTGATTTGTAAAAAATTATAAACTCTGTTATAATAGTAAAATATATAATTTTTGTGATCTTCATTTTTGTTCTTTTCAGACTATCCCGTTGTTTTAAGAAAAGCAACTGCTATCTGCTTTGTTATAACTTCATTTTTATTTTAGTCTTTCAAGACGCCGTATTATTCCTCAAAGATTGATTTACGGATGTATAGTATCACTTTATCTTGCACCATTTACCGCATTTACACGCTAAGTTAATCTTCATTTATTATCCACTTAAAAAGTACTGTTTAAAGGAGACGATGTGTATGTATAATCGTAAAAATTTAGAGCCGGCTGTTATTGAAGAAACAAAAGTTTGGGAATGTACATCAGATACGTGTAATTGTTGGGTTCGAGATAACTTTAAAAGCGGAGATCAGCCAACTTGTCCAATTTGCAAAAGCGAAATGAAGCAAGCTGTAAAAGAACTCCAGGTTATTCATAATCCTAGAGTCATTGATTAATAACTTTTAGGAAGACGTTTTTGAAAGGGGTTTGTGGATGTTTCTGGGAATTGATCATGTTCAGCTTC
The DNA here is from genome assembly GCF_045369295.1 of Priestia sp. 179-F W1.4 NHS. Lineage (NCBI taxonomy): Bacteria > Bacillati > Bacillota > Bacilli > Caryophanales > Bacillaceae > Priestia > Priestia sp. 179-F W1.4 NHS. Next base: position 467,751 of record NZ_JBIQFF010000003.1, read on the forward strand.
TTGGTCCAGAAGGATGCGAGCAAGAAGCAAGAAATTTTTATGAAAATCTTTTAGGAATGAAAACTGTTCTTAAGCCGGAAAATTTAAGGCACAGAGGCGGCATATGGTTTCAATGTGGGACTCAAGAAGTGCATATCAGTATTCAAGATGACTACATACCTGCTAAAAAAGCGCATCCAGCTTTTGTCGTGGAAGATATCAAGACGCTTAGACGTAAATTGGCACATTCGGGCTGCGTTCTTTCTGAAGAAGAGCCTATTGCAGGGAGAGAGCGTTTTTTTGTCCATGACCCGTTTGGAAATCGATTAGAATTTTTACAATATGACAAATAAAAGACCTCCAAGCGGAGGTCTTTTATTTTAGAGCTTTATCTAAATAGGTATATACCGTTTCTTTGCTAATTAATACTTCGTTCTCTCGGTCTTTATCTTTTTGCCATTTTTCTCGCGCTTTTGCTAATACTTCTTCAGCTTGCTCCTTGGGAATGACAATCACTCCACCGTCATCACCTGCAATAAAGTCCCCAGGACGGATTTTTACGCCCCCGCAGGAAATGATCTCGTTTACCTTTCCTTTTTCTTTTTTGCTGCTTGCTGCGATCGTAGAGCCCTTACAAAATACGGGGAAATCGAGCTTTTCGATGTCTTCTTGATCTCGTATAACCCCATCTAGTACAATACCGCTTATTCCAACAAGCTTCGCCATGGCTACTACGAAATCTCCTGCTAAGGCACGGTTACAGTAGCTTTTACCATCAATAACGAGCACACTTCCCGGCTCCGCTAGTCGAATCGCTTCAAGCACTGAGTAATTATTGCCAGCGGGCGTATCTACGGTAAGAGCCGGCCCGAATAGTTTGTAATGATGCTGTAATGGCTTAATAGAAAAGTCTAAGTGGTTGGCACCTTCCATTGCATCTGATAAATTTGCTGTTGATAATGGGAGCTGTTCATTCAACATCATATCTCTCCTTTTTAAGTTTAGTTTATCTATACATATTCATATAAGAGAAAGCTCTTATTTATGAAAGGGGGAGTAGATAACATTTGACTACGAATCGACTACAAACGTGGAATATTAAAGGTGTTCAGAACCATTTTTCGATGCATTGTACTATACTGAGACGCTGTTTCCTGTATGGTATTCGTCATGTAAACTCATATCTCCTTTATTACCAATAGGAGCGAAGGGAGCGTATAAAGGTATTTTTAAAAGAGGGGACTTGCTACAGAACTCTGCGAAAGTAATATGCTGGGCATAGTGTAAAATAAGCGTTAACGAAGATGAAGAGTCTTTGTTAGTTTTATAAATTTCACTGATGTGTACATAAAAAGGTCTTATATCCATATGAAACGCGTCTAAATGTTTAATCCTGTGAACATTTAATGGAGCTTTATGCATTTTTATATAAAAAAGTGAAACCTTTTGGTATGATGAAACGTAGGAACATATATGGAAATCATATATGAAAAAACATATGTGACGTTAGTCATTTAGTGGAGGGAAAGCAATGGTAAAAAAATTATTGGCCGCATTTATCGCATTAGCGGTTGTGTTTTCACCAGTCGGTGGATCACTTATTCATGACGGTTCAAACGTAGCAAGTGCAAAAGGGTATAAATCAGGAAAGCGCTCTTTTGACAGCGGAAGCAATAACCAATCAAGCTTATTTAAAAACAATAACAGTAATTCGGTTAAGCAAAACAATACGTCTAAAAACTCATCATCTAAAAGTACAGCAGCTGGTTCAAAGCGCGGCGGCTTAATGAAAGGTCTTTTAATGGGAGGAATTGCGGGCTTATTATTTGGAAGCTTATTATCTAGCTTAGGACCATTAGGCCCAATTTTAGGCTTTATGGTAAATATGCTTGTGATTGTAGCTTTAATTCTTCTTGTAGTAAAGCTATTCCAAAGCATACGTAGCAACAAGCGTAAAAATGAGGAAGTGAAATCTTGGAGACAATAAAAATTTCTGAACAAGATATTATCAATGCGATGTGTTTGTATATCGCAGAAAAAAAACAAGTTCAGCCTCAAGAAGTAGAGATTGAGCTAATGTATGATGATGACTACGGTTTTTCAGCAGAGTCATACGTGCATGATCGTAAACAGGTTCATATTACTTTGAACATTATCGAAGCGCTGCGCTATTGGCTGGATACGGAAATGAACGTAGACCCATACGCAGCAGGACTAGAACTGGAATTAGACGATGAAGAAGGCATTATCGCTTTTGCTAAATTAAGTCGATAAAGAAATCTTCAATGAAAAACCCGCTCACTTGAGCGGGTTTTTTTATCATGATTTTACCTGTTCGTTGGAACTGGACTTATCGCTTTTTTTAGTGAAAAACCACCAGTTGGCATCTCCAAGCAATTTCATAAGAGAAGGGACAAGAAGCATTCTGACAATCGTTGCATCGATAAATATAGCTAAGGCAATTCCTACACCCATTTGTTTAACAGGCGTTACGTCTGTAAAAGCAAAGGCTCCTGTAATGACAATCATGATTAAAGCAGCGCTCGTAATGATTTTACTAGTGGAAGCTAGGCCTTCTACCGTTGCTACATTGTTATCCTTCGTTTGATGATACACTTCGTGAATGCGTGAAATCAAAAAGACTTCGTAGTCCATGCTAAGCCCAAATACAAGGCCGAAAACAAAGACCGGCAGCACTAAAGCGATATTGGATTGGGTAAGACCTAAATGTCCATTTTGAAACAGCCATACAAGTAAACCAAACGTAGCTGTTAAGCTTAAAATATTCATAATGATAGCTTTTAAAGGAATCAGGATGGAACGAAAAGCAATCATTAAAATGACATACGTTGAAAATAAAACAAGAGCCAGGCCATAAGGCGCCTTTTTATAAATTTCATCAAATATTTCTTGTTCGAATTTTGGATAGCCGCCAATATGAACGGTGAAAGGTGAACGTTTCTCTTTCCATTTTCGAACAAAATCTTTTGCTTGATCTGAATTTTGGTCTGTATCTAGCGTAGCTTTTATGAGCATATAATGTTCGTTAATAAACGAATCTACAGCTGGCTTTGTCTGCACGCTTATCTGCGGGTTGTTCAGCATAGCTTGAAGCTGATTACTGGATTTTACGTTTAAAGCGGTAGAAATAGAATCAACTTGCTTAACTAACGAATCTTCTTTTAATTGTTTTATAAAAGTAAAGGCATTTGTTAAAGGCTTTTCCTTCAGCATATCTTGCTTAGCTTCTAACACAAAATAAACGTCTGCCGTGTTTTTATTTATAAACGTATCGTTATACGTGTCAAAAGCTTGACGAGACTCGTATTTTGTTGGCAGTGCTTCTGAAGACGGTATTTCTAGATGCATGTCTCGAACGGGAATAAGTGCTACTAACAGAATAATAAGAGAAACAATCGTCATAGCTACAGGCTTTTTCATGACAAATGTAGCGAATGAACGCCACCTAGATTGACCGCCTTGTTCACTGATTTTTAAGATGCGTAAACGATTGATGCGTGTACCTAGTATAGCCAGTATGGAAGGAAGCAGCGTAAGAGCTGAAAACACAGCAATAAAAACAACAGCCATTCCTCCAAGAGCGACGTTTTGAAAAATATCAACTTGAATAAACAGCATTCCCGCTAATCCAATAAATACGCATAATCCTGAGAAGATGACCGAGCGTCCCGCTGTTTGAATGGTGATTTTGATTGCTTGTTCTACCGATTTCGTTTGAATTTCTTCTTTAAAGCGATTAATAAATAAAAGGGCAAAGTCAATACTAAGAGCTAATCCAATCATTGGAATCACGTTTAAAATGAAGATGGACAGCTCTGTGTACGGATGAAAGAAATAGACAACGCCCATGGTGGTAACGACGGTTACAATTCCTATCATAAGAGGAATTGCAGCGGCTACCACGCCGCCAAAAGCTAGAAGGAGCACAACTAAAGCAACAGGAATACCAATGGCTTCTGCTTTTGCTAAATCTGCTTGGCTTGCTGTATTCATATCTTTTTCAATAATAGGACCACCGGTTAATTTTACACTAACTTCTTTTTCTTCAGATGAAAGAGTTCTGATCTTTTCCACTCGTTTATCCATCGTTCCATCATCGTGATTAAAGTGGATAATTCCATACGCTGTGCTTCCTTTTATCATCTTGTTAGAAGCCGTTGGTATGTCAACTTTCGACGCGTCTGATTTGTCCTTTGCTTTTTGCATATACTGAGCGATCGTTTGCTGGAATTTCGAGTCAGAAACTCCGTCTTTTTTTTCAAACAAAACGATGATCTGAGCTTCGCTAACATCAAATTTATTAACTAAAAGCTGCTCGGTGTCTTTATACATTCCTTTCATTTCAAATCCGTTTCCTCCAAGCACAGAAGGAAGCTTAGCCGCATAAAAGCCAAATCCGACAATTAGGATGACCCACAGTAGTAATAAAATTTTTCTGCCCGCATATAATGCGTTCGCTATTTTATTCATGTTAACCTCCAATTTTTTGTACAGTTACTAGACTATTTTATACTAACAGTTATTGTAATTAGAAGAAGTATTGTGTTTTTTTGTTTTTCTTGCCTGAAAAAGCTTTTCAGATAGATGCGCAGGGGTGTTTCCTTAGCAAAATCGTGTTTATGTTTCAGGCGATTTAGGGAACACTGTACATAAATGCACGAAGGGGGATTTAAAAAAATGCAAATGAAACAGCCAGCTAAAATGACGAATAGTTATGGATGTAAAAATGAGTATGATACATTAAAACGTGTGGTTGTTTGTCCACCTACATATATGAAAATTGAAGAAATTATTAATGAAACACAAAAGCATTATGCGGACGAAAACATTGATGAGAGCTTAGCTTCAAAGCAGCACCGTCAATTTGTCGAATGTCTTCAAAAAGAAGGGATTGAGGTCATCGGACTATCTGCACAAGAGCCATTTCCAGAACAAGTATTTACACGGGATATTGGCTATACGCTCGGAGATACCGTTATTGTCACGAAAATGGGCAGCGAAATTCGAAGCGGAGAAGAACAAGAGCTAGCCGATTGGCTGCAGCAGCAAGGTATTCCTTTCCATCAGGTACCGGACCACTCCATTGAAGGTGGAGATGTGCTGATTGATGGACAAGCTATTTTTATTGCACTCAGCGACCGTACAAGTAAAGAAGGCGTAGAGCATATCCAAGAGCTGCTTCCAGCGTATGAGGTTGTTCCGATTCCTATTGATCGGTCTTATCTTCATCTTGATTGTGTGTTAAATATTTTATCACCTACAGAAGCGCTTGTATTTTCACCCGCTTTACATGAGAAAGAATTAAATTTACTTCGCATGAAATATGACTTAATTGAAGTAACAAAAGAAGAGCAGTTTACGATGGGAACCAATGTATTATCCATCGGTAATCAACGGGTGATCAGTCTGCCAATAAATACAGAAGTGAATGAAGAGTTAAGGAAACGAGGCTATAAAGTGATTGAAGTTGATATATCTGAAATTATTAAGTCCGGCGGTTCTTTCCGCTGCTGCACAATGCCTCTTGAACGAGTGTAGAAAAGCTTAAAAAGAAAAAAAGATCTCGGCGATAGCCAGGGATCTTTTTTTTGAAGGATGTTGTATAAAATTTCAAGTGAAAGGAACATTAACCTATATAAGCTGTTGAAGGAAAGGAGTGATAAACATGGCAAATCGTAATCCTATTTTAGTTCAAGGTGCTGAACAGCTTCTTGATCAGTTAAAAACGGAAATCGCGGGAAGACTTAACGTTCAGCTTGGCGCTGAGCAGACGGCTCGCGCAAATGGTTCTGTTGGTGGAGAAATGACGAAGCATCTTGTTGCAATGGCGCAGCAGCAATTAAGCGGTGCACAAGGACACATTCGCTAGTCTGCTCTACATAAATACTTTGATGAAAAGTTCTGGCTCTTTTGAGCCAGAACTTTTTTTGTGTAGGAAACATCATTCTACTTTCTCATGGTCGCTTGATTTGAGATTTTGCTCGAAATTCTCCACTTTCAAGGTTGAAAAGTGCATAAAATGGGAAAAGAACAAAAAAAGAGAAAGTAGAGGTTTATCATGAAAAAGCTATTATCATTCGGAAAAAGTCTTGGTAAAGAAATTCAAGAAGACCAAGCAACGGGACTAGCGGCTGAGCAAGCCTATTATTATATGCTATCATTATTCCCTATGCTTATTTTACTGATATCGATTGTTCCGTATCTATCGATTAAACCGGCAGAGGCAATCGATCTTCTTCAAAGCGTTATGCCGGGAGAAACGGCTGCAATCTTTAAGGATAACGTAGCTCAATTTGTAAGCCAACCAAACGGCGGGTTACTGACTGTAGGGATTTTAGGCACCATTTGGTCCGCTTCAAACGGTATGAACGCCTTTATTCGTGCAATGAACCAAGCCTACGACGTGAAAGAACAGCGCTCGTTTATTAAAGTAAGAGGCTTGTCCATTCTTTTAACAATTGGATTAATTGTAACAATTGTTGTATCGCTTCTTTTACCAGTGTTCGGAGGGGTTTTGTTAAATTGGATAAGCGAATGGTTTTCTCTTCCTTCAGGTACAACAGTGGTTTTAAATATTCTGCGCTGGATTGTTGGTGTCGGCATTATGGTACTTGTTTTATCCGTATTATACAGATTAGCGCCAAATAAAACATTTCCTTTTGCTCACGTATGGCCCGGAGCACTCGCTGCTACGCTACTATGGCAGCTGACATCTTTAGGGTTCTCATTTTACGTAAGCAACTTTGGCAATTATTCTGCTACTTATGGAAGCTTAGGAGGCGTAATTGTTCTGATGCTTTGGCTATTTTTAACGGGGTTAATTCTCGTCATTGGAGGAGAGATTAATGCTATTTATCACCGAAACAAAACGGCTGCACCTCCTAAAGATACGTCTCAGGCGATGTAATAAAAAAGGAAACCTTTATAAAGGTTTCCTTTTTTAACGTTTAAAACTATTAACAAGCTGTTTAAATGAGTTGGCTGTATATTTGACCGAATCTTTTTTGTACTGTATATCCGTTTTAATCGCTGCTTGTGTTACTTTTAAATGGTTTGTTTTTTCTTTAATATGATCAGTTTCGTTTTGAAGATGTTGAGAAGTGGCATTTACAGAGTTCACAGTTGGCTTGATTTTTTTATTAAATGATACGCCTGCGTAAATAAGATACGCAAGTGATGCCAAAACAACAGCTAAGCTTATATAAACCATAATCATCATTGTGCCTCCTTTGTACGTATTTATATTTATATAGGTGAGAATAAAATATATACGAATATCATCCTCTTTATTTAATTGTTATACCCATTTTTAATTAAAACAAACAAAAGCCTGCCGAGAAGACAATATATTGGATTTTTTCTGAAATTTCATTCATCATTACATATAGAGTTACCTTGAAAGGAGAGAGAAGAAGAATGCCGTTAGATCCGCATATTCAAATATTTCTAAATCAATATAACGAAATGCCCCGTCCTTCTTTAGAGGACGTTACACCCCTGCAGCTGAGGGAAATGGAAAAGATGTCTTTAACTCCTTCCAAAGAAGCAGTTAAAAAAGTATATAATGAAGAAATCCAATTAAATGAACGTACCCTCACTATACGAGTGTATGAGCCTGAAGGAACAGGGCCATTTCCCGCTCTTGTTTATTATCACGGAGGAGGCTGGGTATTAGGAAGCCTGGATACTCATGACTCCATATGCAGGTCGTATGCAAATGAAACAAACTGTATTGTAGTGTCTGTTGATTACCGCCTTGCTCCTGAGAGTAAATTTCCCGCTGCGGTGAACGATGCCTATGACGCCCTGGATTGGATTTCAGCTCACGCGTCTCAATTAAATATCGATTCAAACAAAATTGCCGTTGGAGGAGATAGTGCTGGTGGCAACCTTGCTGCGGTTGTAAGCATTTTAGCAAAACAAAGACAAGGTCCATCCATTGTTCATCAGCTGCTTATTTATCCGTCTGTAGGATTTAAAAATCAGCATCCTGCCTCTATGAAAGAAAACGCCGAAGGGTACCTTCTTTCAAAAGATCTCATGGATTGGTTTCGCCTTCAGTACTTAAATAATAAAGAAGAAGAACAGCATCCCTATAATGCTCCGGTATTACTAGAAGATTTATCGAGTCTACCAAGCGCTACCATTATTACAGCACAGTACGACCCTCTAAGAGATAGCGGAAAAGACTACGCGGACGCATTAAAAAATCATGGTGTTCCCGTCACCTACGAAAATTATGAAACGATGATTCACGGATTTTTAGGGTTTCATGAATTTGTCCCACTTGCTCAGCAGGCAATTAATAAAAGCGCAGCTCAACTGCGTCAAGTATTTGATTCTATTTAAGGATATATAGTGTCATAAAGCACATAAACTTGAGAAAAACAGCACATTGATGTGCTGTTTTTCTGTGTTGATAGGGAGAAAAGATTGACAAGAGTTTCAAAAAATAGCCCATTATCTCTTTTAAAGTCATTTTATTTGGAGTATAGTAGAAAAGTAGGATAAAAACATTTATTTACATTAAGTAAGGTGATTTTTTGAATGATAAAAAGCAAGTAGGTCAGCTGATTCAAGATCTGCGAAAGATTGCGGAAATGACAACTGTCGAGTTATCAGAAGGAATTTGTACAGAAGAAGAGCTACATCGATTTGAGCAAGGTGAAATTCATGCAAGCAGTGAAGTTCTCTATCATTTATCGAAACGCTTAGGGGTTCCGATGAATTATTTCTTTGAAGCAGGAGAGCTAACGCCCAACGATTATTCAAAAGAAATTAAATCGACCATTAGGCATTATATACGAAAACGCGATTATGCAACCGTGTTACATATGGTGGATAAAGAAAAAGATAATCCTATGTTTCAAGATCCTTTTCACGCACAATTTTTCCTATGGCACGAAGCCATATGTGATTATTATATTGGAAATAAATTTGAGCAAGCGCTTCGTAAATTGGAAAAAGCCATTGCGTTCACGCGTACGAGCGAACAGTTTTATTCAGAAAAGGAGATTGCTATTTTAAATAGTATTGCCATTATTTACGAAGAAGAAGGTCATTTAAAAAAAGCGTTCAGTACGTTTATGGAAGGATTGCAGCATATTGCTTTGCTTCCTAAGTTAAAAGATCCTCTTGTCAAAATTCGAATTTTATATGGATTATCACATGCGCTTTTGCAAATGGAACGTTATGAAAAGTCGGTTAAATATGCACAAGCAGGACTAGAGCTGTGTATTCAGCATGAGACGCTTTATTTATTAGGAGAACTGCACTATCAAATTGGAGAAGCACTCTGTCAGCTTGGTGAGCTTAAAGAAGGAATAGTTTACCTAGAAAAAGCTATTACTGTTTTTGAAATTGAGCAAAATGAAGCGTTTGTGACCATTATTAAAGAAGAGATGTCTAAATATCAAGAAACAAAAAAGAAGAGCTGACAGCTCTTCTTTTTTTATCTCCAATACACTGGGTGTGGGTAAAACGGACGAGGACGTGGGTAAAAGTAAGGGGGGTGGTAATAAATAGGACGTGGGTAAGGGTAAGGATAAAATGGACGTGGGCGAGGATATGGATAATAACCATAAGGAAATCTTTCTTCAGTTTCCTGGGGATTGGAATAATAATCATAGCCATATTGATACTCTTCTAAAGGTTGTTCCGGGTAATATGGGTAATTCACTCTTTTCACCGCCTAAGTTTTTATGCTTTTTACTGTATTCAATATAGAAAGAATTGGAGTATGTACCCATCAAACTTTTAATTTGAAAAAGGCGGGAGACAAGGAGTATTTTGAAAGCAGAAACAAATTAACTTTCCTTCTCGTTTTCTTGTAAGTTATCAGCACCGGGAAGGTTGGGAGGTTCAAAGCTTTTAATAAAAGAAGCGTAAGCAATCGTGTCTTTAATAGGATTTACATAAGATAATGGTTGACCTCGATAGCTGAAATTAAATGTAATCCAAGCAAAATCTTTATTATTGTTGGAAATTAGTTTTGCATTATGTATAAAAGCAGATGCGGCAATCATCGCATCCGGGCCTTTAATTTTTTTATTTGATTCTATTTTGGCTTTTCTGCGAATTTGAGCTGCTAGCTGTGCAATTTCACTTGTAACGTCTACAATCTTATCGGTCATATCGTAAATATAATGATTTTTTACTGCTTTGACTTGAGGATTTGTTTCTACTTCCCAATGCGACAGAAGTTCCATTTGTACAACGGTAGGCATTAAAAATTCCGTATTATTTGAAATAAGTTCATTAATATATTCCACAACTTCTGGATAATTAAGCGCATGTGAAGCCCAAATGTTTGTATCAATGATTACTTTTTCACCCAACACAAATCGTTCACTCCTCTCTACTAGCCATTCGCACGAGCTCTTCTAACCCAAAAGGTGAGTAAAGAGCCGCGGATTCTGAAAGCTGATTGCTTAATAGAAGCTTTTCGTATTTAGTTAATCTAGTTTTGGCAGATTTTATGAGCCTTTCTTGTGCGCCGTTTACCACTTGATCTTTTTTATCATACGTGCGCAGAACTTTATTTTGAGGTTTGTATTTAAGATTTTTCTTCTGCATAGGGGATGAGGAAGGTGATTGCGGTAAGGGTTGTGTATAAATTTTTCCATTTATTTTTAGGTTAAAGTGCTTCTGAACTTCCTTGCTGTATGTTGCTTTTTTGTTATCTACCAAGCGCTGTGCTTTCATGATATCCCTGCCTTTTATATAAATTTATATAGTATATGTGATGAAGTTTTTTCTTACTATTCCTTTTATATAAAAAGATTAAAAAAGTTAGCTGCCGGGAGTTATTGAATTAATTGATGTTTGCCTGTTGGGTGATGATCTCAGCCAATACCGGACAAAGGTTTAAAAACATGATATCGTGTAAGAGAAATAAATTAGTATAGGTTAGAGAAGGAACTAGGCAACAATACGGTATTTTATTACCAATTTGGTCCGTCCTCATTTATGAGATTTTGCTAAAATGTAAAAACCTACATATTTCCTTCCGAGATCATCCATACTTTATTGACAAAGGAAAATTAATCATGGTATATTATCTTTAATTAAAGATATTTAAATTAAAGATAAATAACGAATGATAAACTAGACGATTTACCCGGAGGAATGTAGAATGAACCACTTAAAAGGAATACACCACGTAACGGCTATTACGAGCAGTGCAGAAAAGAATTATGAATTTTTTACCTATGTGTTAGGCATGCGCTTAGTAAAAAAAACGGTCAATCAAGATGATATTCAAACGTATCATTTGTTTTTTGCAGATGATAAAGGCAGTGCCGGAACGGACATGACTTTTTTTGATTTTCCAGGCATCCCAAAAGGTTTTCACGGAACAAATGAAATTTCAAAAACATCTTTCCGCGTTCCAAATGATGAGGCTTTAGACTATTGGATAAAGCGCTTTGATCGCTTAGAAGTAAAGCATACGGGGATTCAAGAGCTATTTGGGAAAAAGACGCTTTCGTTTGTTGATTTTGATGATCAGCAGTATCAGTTAATTTCCGATGAAGGAAACCAAGGAGTTGAATCAGGCATTCCTTGGCAAAAAGGTCCTGTACCTCTTCAATACGCTATTACGGGACTCGGTCCTATCTTTATTCGTATCGCCGAGTTTAATTACTTTAAAGAAATGATAGAAAAAGTCCTTTTATTTAAAGAGATTGCTCAAGAAGGAGATTTCCACCTATTTGAAGTAGGAGAAGGAGGAAACGGAGCGCAAGTAGTAGTTGAACATAATGAAAAACTTCCGCAGGCTCAGCAAGGTTTTGGAACGGTTCATCACGTTGCTTTTCGCGTAGAAAATCGACAGGCTCTTGAAGAGTGGATTAACCGAATGCCAAGCTTCGGTTTCCATACGTCTGGTTATGTGAATCGTCACTTCTTTGAATCGTTATATGCAAGAGTGGCTCCGCAAATCTTATTTGAATTTGCGACAGATGGACCAGGATTTATGGGAGATGAACCTTACGAAACGCTCGGAGAAAAATTATCACTTCCTCCATTTTTAGAGCCGAAACGTGCAGAAATTGAGAAACTCGTGCGTCCAATTGATACAGTAAGAAGTACAAAAGAGTTTGTGAAAGAATAGTACACAAAAAACACTCAAATAGTTATTTGAGTGTTTTTTGATGTTTTCTACTTTTACATATATCTGTCGCGAATGTTTACTTGAACAATGCCAATGTTCTACAAGGAAGGAGTAGGAGTGGGTTGTGCATAGCCTTCCTTATATTTTTCATCGATGTCTTTGCGAATATCTTTTATTGATTTGCCTCGGTTATAGTCGAGCATAGCTTTAGCTGCAATTTCTATACACAATCCGCATTTTGTTCCATGATCATCCCAGACAACTGCTCCATTTCTTTTGTTTTTAAAAATAAAGCAGTCATAGCTATTTTTGTGATTCGCTTCCATTCCACATCCACAGTAGCAAGGGATTTTTTCAAGTAGTTCACGATTTTTAGCAACGGATAGATAAACTAGCTTCATGTCTTTAGGCTGGTTCTTCAAAAACTGTGGTAAAACATCTGCTCCTGGAGTTTCTTCCCGAATATCAGCAACTGCAGCTTTATGATGTTCATGACCTGAATGTGCAGAAGAGTTTGTAGCAGAAGAAGTTGTTGTATGGTTTGAACAAGCGGATAATCCAATACTTGTAGCGAGAAGCCCCAACAAAATAATTGATTTTTTCAATACAATTAACATCCTTTCATGTAAAAATAAATGATAGTTGCATCATACACGGCAGTTTATCTATGTAGATAATCAAATACCTGCTTGTTTATATCTAATTCTCTATAAGTATGCAGAGCGGTTATCGTGTATGATAGAGATGGACGAGGAAAAAATATGAAGCATGAATTTCTCATAAGGTGCGTTTTGTAAGTGATTGGACAGAAGGAGAAAGTGAACGGAGGTTAAACAGTAGTGAGTGAACAAAATCAACGTCTTTTTGAATATATTTTAGAGAATTCAGCCTCTATCAGTGAAGAATGGCTGCGCCAAAGAAGTAATATTAAAGGATCGATTTACTCAAAGGACGCAGACGCATCAGTTGAGAAAAAGCTGCGTGAGCAGCATCGTTATACGATCGAAACAATTGCGAGCGGCTTTCTTGACGATCAAGAGATTTTTAAACAACGTATGATGAAATGGACGACGGAAGTAGTAAACAGCAGAATTAAATTTGATACGCCGATTTACGAAGTAGTAGAAGCGCTAAGCAAAACAAGAAAAATTATTTGGACATATGTCAAAACATATAGCCTGATACATTCATCTATTACAAAAGAAGAGATACTGTCTTGGAGTGAAGTTTATCATACAACATTTGATAAACTCATTAATGAATTTTCCGAACAGTATTATAAAATCACAAGGCAAAAAATAAGTCTTCAGCAAGAGCTAATCGACGAAACGAGTTTTCCTGTTATTCCAATTGTAGACCACATCGCGGTCTTGCCTTTGATAGGGCTTATTGATGAAATCAAAGGTGATTCTATTATCGAGGTTGTTCCAAAAAGGTGTGCAGAAAAACATATAAGGCATTTAGTCATTGATTTATCGGGTGTAAATTATGTAGATACGTATGTCGCTCACAAATTTTTTGATTTGATTAACATTTTACAGCTGCTAGGCATCCATGCGATTATGTCAGGAGTGAGTCCTGACATGGCTCAGACGGCTGTTAATGTAGGAATCAGTTTTAATAAAATTGAAACGTTCGGATATTTAAAACAAGCGCTCTCTTCGCTTGGTGTAAAGAAAAAAGAAGAGGAATAAAGTATAGAAATGCTAGATCGAAACGGAACTGTTTGAGACCTTTACTTTCAGTTCCGTTTTTTTGTTTGTCTATATTCTGTATATAAAAATATGAAATAATATTCTGCTGCATTCAAAATTTTGTAAGCATGTCTTACAAACTCCTTTTCATATGGGGACAAATGGAAGATACTAAGGAGCAAACAAACGGCGGTTTTCTATGACAAACGTCTCGTTTAGCTCAAGAATGGAGGTGTAAAGAGAAGAATAAGAGAAGTACATAATGAGATAGTTAAAGCCTTAGATAAGTACTGATAAGCCGTGTGATTAAGGAGGAGTTCTATGAAAATCATTTATCTTCTTTGCCTGCTTCCGTTTGTAGGAATATTAGGTTTATTGCCTTTTGTTAACAAAGTGACGCCGTTTATTTTAGGGATGCCTTTTTTTCTTTTTTGGATTGTTATGTGGGTAATACTTACATCTTTTATTATGGGTATTGTGTACAAGCTCGATCCTGCTGTTAAAGGAGGAGATAAACAATGAATACCGCACTGATTATTATTTTCGGTTTTTTACTTTTAGCTATTTATCTTGGAATTCGAGCTACGCGGGGCAAAAAAATGGATTTGGAACAGTGGAGCGTAGGGGGCAGAGGTTTTGGAACTATTTTTGTCTTCTTTTTGATGGCGGGTGAAATCTATACTACTTTTACGTTTCTAGGTGGAAGCGCTTGGGCATATGGGAAAGGAGGGCCGGCGTTTTATATTTTAGCCTATATTTCTTTAGCGTACGTGTTAGGTTATTGGATTGGTCCGCAAATATGGCGATATGCGAAGCAGCATAAGCTCATGTCTCAGCCGGATTTTTTTGTTTCAAAATACAAAAGTCCGTTTCTTGGTATCGTTGTTTCATGTGCAGGGGTGCTGGCAATTGTTCCTTATATTATTTTACAATTCAAAGGCCTAGGCATTATTGTATCTGAAGCTTCTTATGGCTCTATCTCTTCAACTGCAGCCATTTGGATTGGAGCCATATCATTAACGGTTTACTTAATGATATCAGGCATACATGGTTCCGCTTGGACGGCTATTGTGAAAGATATTATGATTTTTATTGTTGTCTTATTTTTAGGAATATATATGCCGTTTCATTACTACGGAGGCTTACAGCCAATGTTTGAGGCTGTGCATCAAGCAAATCCAACGTTTCTTACTCTTCCCAAGACAGGTCTAAGTATTTCGTGGTTTATTTCTACAGTCATGCTGACTGTATTAGGATTTTACATGTGGCCGCATACGTTTAATGCAACGTATTCAGCTGAAAACGAGAATGTATTTAGAAAGAATTCTATTATAAGTCCTATTTATACGTTAATGCTGCTTTTTGTCTTTTTTGTAGGGTTTACTGCTCTTATGCAGGTACCTGGACTACAAGGCGCAGAAGCGGACTTGTCACTGCTTCGTCTTTCCATTCAAACATTTGACCCGTGGATTGTCGGCTTTATCGGCGCAGCTGGTTTATTAACAGCGCTTGTGCCTGGATCGATGCTCTTGATGGCAGCTTCTACGTCACTATCTAAGAACGTTTACGGCGTGCTTGTTCCCTCAGCGACGGGCAAACAAATTTCGATACTGGCTAAATGCTTCGTACCAGTCATTGCGCTTGTTTCAGTCTATTTTACACTTCATGGAGGGAATACAATTGTAACGCTTTTACTAATGGGCTACAGCATTGTGACGCAGCTGTTTCCTGCTTTTATTTTTAGTTTAATGAAAAACAATATCGTGACTAAATACGGGGCGTGTGCAGGTATTGTTGCCGGCATTGCGTCTGTGATGTATATAACGATTACTGAAACAACGCTTGGCACGTTGTTTCCTGCGTTGCCACAAATCATTAAAGATACAAATGTCGGCGTCATTTCTTTATTTATTAATTTAGTTGTATTAATGGTGGTTAGTTTAGCAACAAAAAAAATCGCCTCACAGCCGCATTTTGAAAGCGGGGCAGTAGATGGCAAACAGATTTTATGAAAATCTTTTTCCAATTGCGTTTTAAGAACATCATGAAGGGTATAAAAGTAGTGCATCACCAAAATGTTCAATATGGCTGCAAGACGTAAGCAGCCTTCTCGATAAAATGTAACGATTGTGTTGTTTTTAAACATAGGTAACGAGTGTGAAAAGCAACAAGACGTATGCCACAAGCGGTGTACGTCTTTTCTATGAAAGATATTCACCTAAAAAAGGAGATGATAACATGACATCTGAAAAAGCATTTGAGCAAAAGAAAGATCTTTTAATGAATCAAATTATTGAATCGGGTTACTTTAAAGCAGAAGACGGGAGACATTTGTACGAATTGAATTTAAGTGAACTAGAACAAACGCATCACGACCTTCAAAGCCAAAAGGTAAGAGAAGTATAATTTGAATCTTCTAGATTATTAGCAATTCAGCTGATTTCGTATATGTCTGTAAACACCAGCTGTTCAGTTTGTTCCTCCGCGATTTTTTGGTTTGAAAGCAGGCACTTTTCTTTTTCTTCCGGTGCGTTTACAACCATATTCCTCAAACATATAACTCAACACTTAAGAAATAGGCAAATAAAAACAAAAAAAGCGCAGAAGCTGCGCTTTTTTTATTAAGTTAAAAACGAGTGGAAGCCGCTGTTTTTTTAGGTTTGCTCATTGCTTTTTTTAATACTTCAGAAAAATAGGGCTCTCCGCTAGGATTTTGCTGTCTTAGCAAGTCAATGGTTCCTTTCACGTCATCCATAGCTCTGTGAGCGTGCTCTCTCTCAATCTTATGATGGTCAAGAAGCGTTGTTAGTTTTTTATTAGGAAAGCCGTACTCTTTCCATTTGACAGCACGCATAGAGCAGTGCCATTTTTGGTTAAATAAAGATGGATACCGTTTTAAAAGAAAACTGCGATCGAAAGAAGCATTATGAGCGATGATAGCCGAAACGCTAGTTAACAATGATTCCACTTTTTTATCGTCTAATGTTTTATTTTTGACCATCTCATTTGTAATTCCCGTTAAGTTTGTAATGTACGGGAAAATGGGAGTTGAAGGCATATTAAATTCTTCATATTCTTCTACAATGTCGATTATTTCTCCGGTAGAAGAATCATAAGAAACAACAGCAATTGCCAGTTCGATAATATCGCATGTTTGAGCACTTAATCCCGTTGTTTCAACATCTAAAACGGCTGCTAATTTCACTTGTTCAGTTGACAACTCGTCGCCCTCCCTTTCTATTTATCATTCTATTAGCTTATCATTTTTTAACAGAAAACGTTAGTAAAAAAGATGAGCAAGCATGTACACGGGTTTATTTTATACGCCCACGTGGAAAAGGAATTTACTTTTTTAAAGGAGATGACGATAGCAAAGGAGAATAGTAATATTTACTCATCTAAATTAAGTCTTCATTGAAAATAATGAAATGAAGGAAGAAGGGGATCGTTATCATGCAATTGCTGTATATGGTACTTTTTCTTGTCTTAATTTTTTGGGGAATTACATCTTTTATTCATTACAGGAATCAAACTATTAAAGTTCGTTTGAACAAACATTATACGAATGCAGTAGAATGGATTGAAGCTGTTAAACAAGAGCTGGAAAAGCAAGGGAAATCCGTGAGTTATGAAGGGGATTTCTTGTTTAAAATTGATGAAAAACCTTATGAAATCGCAGCGCGCAATATGTCTATTTGGAGCACGTCGCTCTATCATATCTTGCTGCATCGTCAAAAAGAACATTCTTAAATTTACTTGCATACAAAGGTTATCACTTCTCGTCTATCGAGAAGTGATTTTTTTATCTTTCTGTATCCATAATGGGGAATTTTTTGTTTTTATATAATAGTAATACGGAAAAGGTGGTTCTAATTCCCTAAAAAAATACGCTTCATACAGTTTTAGTTGTGGTTATCGATTTGGCATGGAATTTGCATACGCAAGAAGGGTTTATCAGACATTTTAATTGTCAGGCAAAGAAAACTAGTTACATACTATAAAACTATTTTACATTATCTACTAGAATCAAAAAATTTTAATAATATAGTAAAATGTAGTTGACCTTCCTAGTTTTAGAATATAAAATAAATCTTGCTAATAGTTTGAAAATTCTAAAATGGAGGGGTTTACTTGAAAAGCTGGAAAAAGATTTTGGGGACATCTTTTCTTGCCACAACTGTTACATTAAGCGGAGTGGGACCAGTACTTATGAATGGAAGTACTGCTTCAGCTAAAACCGCACAATCGGAGGAACTTCCGAGTTCACCAATTGATATGAATACAGTACCGGAAGAAAGATTGGCTAACGCACTGAAAAACCAAGGAGTTATTTCTCAAAGTGCAACACCGCAAGAAGTGAAGAAAGCCGTTACTTCTTACATAAACAAAAAAGATGCACATAAAGAGAGCATGAAAGGACATAAAGCTAGCAAAATTGATTTGAAAGCGAAAGAAATGCAAACAAAACAAAAAGAAAAGTTTCAACGAGGCGAATTTGCTAACATTAAGTCTCAAGGAAACAATTCGGGGAACGGGGTAAACGTTAAACCTGCAGCTCAGGCAAAATATAACGGACAAGTGAGAAAAGATAAAGTTCTTGTACTTTTAGTCGAATACGCAGACTTCAAGCACAATAATGTCGTTCAAGAACCTGGTTACATGTATGCAAAAGACTTTAACCGAAATCACTATCAGCAATTAATGTTTGGAAAGAAAGACTTTACGCTATTCAACGGAAAGAAAATTAAAACGTTTAAACAATATTATGAAGAACAGTCTGGAGGTAGTTACACAGTAGATGGAACGGTTTCTGACTGGTTAACCGTACCTGGAAACGCAAAAGAATACGGAGCAGACAATCCAGCGGGAGGAAACGATAATGCGCCTGGATCCAAAGGGCCTCGTAACCTTGTAAAAGAAGCGCTTGCTGCAGCAGCAAAAAGCGGCATTAACCTTTCAGATTATGATCAGTTCGATCAATATGATATCGATGGAGATGGCAACCGCAATGAGCCTGACGGCATAGTGGATCACTTAATGGTCATTCATGCTGGAACTGGGCAAGAAGCAGGTGGAGGTAAACTAGGAAACGATGCTATC
Source organism: Priestia sp. 179-F W1.4 NHS (assembly GCF_045369295.1). Classification (NCBI taxonomy): domain Bacteria; kingdom Bacillati; phylum Bacillota; class Bacilli; order Caryophanales; family Bacillaceae; genus Priestia; species Priestia sp. 179-F W1.4 NHS. Next base: position 486,657 of record NZ_JBIQFF010000003.1, read on the forward strand.
TGGTCTCACCGCTCTACTTTGGGACAAGTATATAAAGTTCCTGGAACAAACATGGCTGCTTATGATTATACAATCGAACCAGAAGACGGAGCAGTTGGGGTTTTTGCTCATGAATTTGGCCATGATTTAGGTTTGCCGGATGAGTATGATACACAGTATACGGGTCAAGGTGAGCCGGTAGGCGTTTGGTCAATTATGAGCGGAGGGAGCTGGGCTGGTGAAGTAGCTGGAACAGAACCGACAAGTTTCTCCCCGCAAAATAAAGAGTTTTTCCAAGCAAATATGGGTGGAAACTGGGCAAATATTCAACAAATTGACAGCAAAAACATTACAAAATCGGGCTCTGTGAGCGTGGTTGATCAAAGTGTCACAAAATCTAAACGACCAGGTATTGTAAAGATTAATTTACCTAAAAAAGCTGTTCAAGGTATTAAGCCTGAGTTTGGAAGCAACTATTATTACAGTAAACGCGGAGACGATCTGCATACGACGATGACAACGCCAGAGTTTGATTTAACAACGGCCAACACAGCTAAATTCAATTACAAAGCGTTCTATGAAGTAGAGGCAGAATACGATTACTTATATGTAAATGCGATTCTTCCTGACGGTTCAAAAGTTCTGTTAGATACAATTGGTGATAAAGCGAATAATGCAGATGGTTCTGCTGAAACATCTAACGGAAACTGGGAAGATAAAAGTTATGACTTAACGCAGTTTAAAGGTAAAAAAATCAAGCTTCAATTTGAATACGTCACGGACGGCGGACTTGCTCTTCAAGGATTCGCTCTTGATAATGCTAGTTTAGTAGTAGATGGAAAAACGGTATTCACGGACGATGCTGAAGGAGCTCCAAAAGTAACGTTAGATGGATTTGAAAAGACAAACGGCATCAGCTATAAAGATAACTATTATTACCTTGAGTGGAGAAACTATGCAGGCAGTGATAAAGCACTTCAATTCGCGCGCGGTGCAAAATATAATACAGGCATGCTGCTTTGGTACGCAGATGAAAGCTATCTTGATAACTGGGTAGGGCAACATCCGGGTGAAGGATTCCTTGGTGTAGTTGATTCACATGCTCATAAAGTTCTTTACTTTAATGTGAATGGTATTAGCACTACAGCAAATTCAAGCCGATATCAAATTGCAGACGCCGCGTTCTCATTTGATAAATCACCTGCTTGGTCATATTCTCATAAAACGTGGGGAACGATTTCATCTAAAGAATCAAATGGTGTTACAAGCTTTAACGATAAAAAATCGTATTTAGATGAAAGAATTAAAGATGCAGGCCGCTTGCTTCCTCAAAACGGATTAAAATTAGACGTAATTGGTGAAGCAAAAGACAATTCAGCTGGTGCTGTATGGATTCATAAGTAAAATTGGACTTATTAAAAAGATCTGAAGAGCGTATTCTTCGGATCTTTTTTTGTAACATAAAATCAAAATAAACTATGAGCTAAATAATCAAATAAGTTAAGCCCGTTTAAAAAATAGAAAAAAGGGAATTTTCAACAGTGAATAATTGTTATTATGTCATGAAATTCATCCATATAATCAATACTAATAGGTAAAGAAAATATTGAAAAGGAGTTCTAACTATGAGCTATCGTATCGAAAGAGATTCAATTGGAGAAATCAAAGTGGCAGAAGATAAACTATGGGGAGCGCAAACGCAAAGAAGTAAAGAAAACTTTCCAATAGGGATTGAAAAAATGCCGATTGAAGTAATACGCGCTTTTGCGGTTCTGAAGAAAAGTGCGGCTATTAGCAATCATAAACTAGGCAAACTATCAGCAGGGAAATCGGAAGCCATCGTGCAAGCTGCTAACGAAATTATTGAAGGGAAATGGAATGAACATTTTCCTTTAGTAGTATGGCAGACAGGAAGCGGAACGCAATCAAACATGAATGTAAATGAAGTGATTTCCCACCGGGGAAACCAGCTAATAAACGGCGACGAAACGCTCCATCCAAATGATGATGTTAATATGTCACAAAGCTCTAACGATACTTTTCCTACAGCTCTTCATATTGCAGCTGTACTAGAAGTCGAAGATCAATTATTGCCTGCTTTAAAAACATTAAAAGAAACGTTTGCTGCGAAGCAAGAGCAGTTTAAAGATATTATTAAAATAGGAAGAACCCATTTACAAGATGCTACACCGCTAACACTAGGACAAGAAATTAGCGGATGGCATCATATGCTCGAAAAAAATGAAGAAATGATTAAACAAAGCGTAGAGTATATGAAGGAGCTAGCTATTGGCGGTACAGCTGTTGGGACGGGGATAAATGCACATCCTGACTTCGGCGATGAAGTAGCGAAAGAAATCAGCAGCACGCTTGGAAAAACATTTATCTCAGCACCTAATAAATTTCATGCATTAACAAGTCACGATCAAGTGGTTTATGCCCATGGTGCACTCAAAGCCTTAGCAGCTGACTTAATGAAAATCGCCAATGACGTACGCTGGCTGGCAAGCGGTCCTCGGAGCGGATTAGGTGAAATCACGATTCCTGCTAACGAACCAGGAAGTTCTATTATGCCTGGAAAAGTAAATCCAACTCAAAGTGAAGCTCTAACAATGGTTTCTGCACAAGTGTTAGGGAATGACGTGACGATTGGCATTGCGGCTAGTCAAGGAAACTTTGAATTAAATGTATTTAAGCCGGTTATTATTTATAATTTTTTACAATCAGTCAGACTGCTGACAGATTCCATGCAGGCTTTTAACGATAAATGCGCAGTAGGAATTGAACCCAACAAAGAGAAAATCCAGCATAATCTAGAAAATTCTCTTATGCTTGTAACAGCGTTAAATCCGCACATAGGGTATGAAAATGCGGCTAAAATCGCCAAGCTGGCTCATCAAGAAGGAACGACATTAAAAGAAGCAGCGGTAAAAACAGGCCTTCTGACAGAAGAACAATTTGAGCAATGGGTAAATCCAGCTAATATGATTCATCCATCAAAATAAAACAAGAAGCCAAGCATTCTGAGCTGCTTGGCTTCTTGTTTTATAATAAAATGAACATTGTTCTAAATAAACATATAAAAAGAGAAAGCGGATTAAAAGAAATTTTACACTACCTTGTACTAGATTCAAGTACATACGATTAGGGTATTTACATCTTTATAAAGGAGGGATTCACGTGACGTACGAAGTGAAGTTTTATTTTGGAAATGAAAAATCAATCAGTACATTGGTTGAATCAGAAAATGTAAAAGAGCTTGAGGAATCTATTATTCATACGCAAGGATGGTATCGTTATTATGACAAAAAACACGAAGCTTATTTAGCTATTCAAATGAGCAACGTTTTACACATCGTTATAAAAGAATATCAAGATCCGGAAAAACAGGGGTTTTAAAATATTCGTCGTATACATAAGGAAGCTAGCAAAAGAGGTGAAAACTATGCAAAGTCGACATTTAAATAATCCTATTATTCTCGATGTTTCTCATCATCAAGGAATCATTAATTGGAAAGAAATAAAAAACACCTCAGTGAAAGGGGTGTATATAAAGTTAACAGAAGGCGGAACTTTTGTAGACCCTAGATCTTATGAAAATTATATAGGTGCTAAAAATGCGGGCTTGAGAGTAGGATTTTATCATTATGCTCACTGTACAAATAGCCCGGAGAAAGAAGCTGCTTTTTTTATTGCTCAGCTTGGACAAATGAAACTAGACCTTCCGCCGTGTTTGGATCTAGAAGAAGATAAGAAAAAATCCAAAGAATTTGTTTCTCGCTTTGCCGTAAGCTGGCTCGAGCATGTTCACAAAACAACAGGGATTAAGCCTATCGTATATACTAATTATCATTTTGCTAAAACTTTTTTTACAACTGAAATAAGTAAGTATCCTTTGTGGGTAGCAAGATATAGTGCAAACAACAGACAAGGCGGTATGCAGCACCCTGGTGAGCTAAGTCAATGGCAGCGGTGGGCAATGTTTCAGTATACGGATTCTGGCAGAGTAAAAGGAATTTCTACAAATGTGGATATAAATGAAATGGACTGCTCATTTTTTAAAGAAGTCACAACAAATCTCTCTATGACGAATAATACAAAAGGACCATTTGGCTATTCCAAAGGTGATAGAGGGTTAGGAGTCAAACAAATTCAGCAAAACTTACTTACGCTAGGTTTTTCTCTTCCGAAGTTTGGAGCAGACGGTTTCTATGGAGATGAATTAATCGCTGCAGTGAAAAAATTCCAGAATCAGTATGGCCTTTTTTCAGATGGAATAGCAGGAGCGGACACGCTGCAGCGTCTTATTAAAGAAGTGAATAATCTGAATAATCTGGTTTGAGAGAGTACCTGAGAGGGAAAAGTTATTGTAAGATTCAAAAAGGTACAAGGAAGGAGTTATTATGAGAAAACGAAAACAAAAAGCATTGATATCAGGTATTACACTATCAACGGTAGGAGTCGGCATTACGTCTTATCTATTAAGCGATGCTGCGAAACGCCGAAAAGTAAAAGGACTTGTTCGAAGTGCCAAAGTAAAACTTTCAAGTTTATCTAAAAAACAGCAGGTAAATGCTAGCCTAAATAAAGATGCGCATTCAGATCCTACGTACGTTTCTGAAAGCAATATGATTTCAGAAGGACCTATGTATCAAGATCAGCATAGATAATAAAAAAACTAGTCTTGCCTCGGGCGAGACTAGTTTTTTTTATCAATTTTATAAATAGCAGCGCTTATTCATGTTACACTCTCTATATAAGGGAATTATTTCACGCATATTTACAAGTAAAGGAGGAATAGAAGGAGTGATTAGTAGCGGATTATTTGTTAACTTATGTATTTTTTCGTTTTTTGTCAGTATTATGATTGCGATACGAATATTTTTGCTGCAGCGTCTAGCCCATAAATACAAATGGATGAGTGGTATTTATGCAAGTATTGTTTCTGCTATTCTTATGATATATAGCGTTACGTATCAACAGATTACATATGATTTACGTTTTCTTCCTCTTATTTTGACCGTTCTATACTTTGGTTATAGAGCCGGTGCAGTTGCAGGTATCACTATGGCTGTGTGCAGTATCTATTTAGAAAGTCATTGGTTACTGACTATCTTAATTTTAATCTTTACCTTTTTATTTTCCCTTCCTCTTATTCGATATAGAAAGCAGTTTTCTTTATTAAAACAATCTCTTCTTTGTTTTTTTATTCATTTTATTGTTCATGTCTTACTGACGAATTACTTCTGGAATACACCTATTCAGTCGCCGTTTTATAGCGAAATAGAATATTTAGTGTTCGGAATTCTCGGACTGGGAGTAGCTGTAGCGACGATAGAATTTTATCGTAAATTTTACGCTGTAGCAGAAGAAGCTGCTTATGCTGGATCAGATTCATGTAAGGATGAAGAAGATTCTTTTTTTGTCAGAATAGTGAAAAAAGAACTGGAATATACGAAAGAACAGCTGGAGTCTTTTATTAATCATCACATGGATGCGGTGATCATAACTGATTTAGAAGGGCGGATCTTGCGAGTTAATGAAGCCTACGAAAAAGTATATGGCTGGAAAGCCCACGAAGTAGTTGGGAAAACATATTACGAAATAGCAGGGGCTTTTAGTGAGGACGTACATGAGAATATAAAAAAGACGGTTGCTGAAAAAGAGGCAATCAATCGAGTAGAAGTTGTAAGAGCTCGTAAAGACGGAAGTTTAGTAGATCTTCGCATCACTATTTCGCCAATTTTTAATGGGAAAGATGAGTTAATAGGTTTGTCTGGAGTATGTGTGGATATATCTGAGGCTAAAAAAGCGAGAAAAGAGCTTGACTTGCTGCATCGTAAGCTTAAGGAAAGTGAGTTGAAATATCGAACGTTATTTGAATATGCAAACGACGCAATTTATTTACTTGAAATAGGTTCTAATCATTTTCCTTCTCGTTTTATCGAAGTAAATGAAGCTGGATGTAAGCGCTTTGGATATACGAGAGAAGAGCTTTTATCCATGCCATGCCAAGATATTATACCTAGAGATTCTGACATTGTTCGAAAAACGGTTGAAGAAATTCGCCAAGGAAATCTTTCTTTCACGCTGCAATCACAGTTTACATTTAAGTCTGGAGAAGTAAAAAAACTAGAATATAGTGGGAAATTGTTCAATATAGAAAACAAAAAAGTGCTTCTTATTGTTTCAAGAGACAGGACAGAATACCTAGAAACAGAAGAGCTGTTGCAGAAATCTGAGAAATTAGCAGCGGTCGGTCAGCTTGCTACAGCTATTGCTCATGAAATTAGAAATCCTTTAACGGCCATCAAAGGGTTTATGCAGCTATTAACTGAAAAAGCGAGTAAAGAAGAGTTAACCTATATGAACATTATATCCTCTGAAATTGAGCGTATTGAAATGATTACAGATGAATTCATGTCTGTGGCAAAACCACAGGCTGTAACATTTCAGTCGATTGATTTGCAGCTATTAATTCAACAAGTGATTTTATTGCTGCAGCCTCAAGCAACCATGAAAAACATTTTTATTGAACTTCACTCATATGGAGAATTGCCTCTTGTATATTGTGAAAGCAATCAAATGAAACAGGTGTTTATAAATATTCTTAAAAATGCGATTGAAGCAATGCCTTCCGGAGGCGAAATTAAAGTTGAGCTGAGACAAAAAGACAACAATCACCTTCATATTCAAATTATTGATGAAGGTGTAGGAATTTCAAAAGATCGCATTAAACATTTAGGTGAACCATTTTACAGTATTAAAGAAGACGGTATTGGGTTAGGGTTAATGATCTGCTTTAATATTATCCAGCAGCATAAAGGAACTCTTAGTATTGAAAGTGAAGTAAACAAAGGGACGAATGTGGAAATTTGCTTACCGTTAAAATAAAAGGTAATCAGTTAAAGGCAGAAGAAATTTTGCAACAAGTTGTTTAGTAAAGTTATAATATTCTATGTTGGAGTAAAATAAGCAAAGGAGTGGTTACGATTAAACAGAAAAAGTGGATTAACATATTTCGTATTCTGTATATTATTTTTGCTATTATTGCAATTGGAGCATCTTTTGGAGACTATTCTTTCGGGCTTAATAATCCCCGCATAGTCAGTTTAACGGCTCTCGTTTTGGCGGTTATTTGTATTGTTCCGTATTACATACTTCGCTTTAAAGAACAAGCTTCTAAAAGTAAATAAGTTAATATTTGTTATCTTAAAAGAGGCTGTGACAAAAGCAGTTTAGTTGAAGGGAAATCCGAACGATGAATCGTTCGGATTTTTTCATTGGTAGGGTGAACGTAGGTTTCATCTATTTAGTTGCTTCTAGCTATTGATTGGAGTGATTTCGTTATGTCTCAATTTCTTTTTTATCGTTATAAAAGGGCGATAAATGGGCGAGCATTTTTTCTAGCCTGTACATATGCTATAGAGTAAACAGGCTACGGAGGTGAAGTGAAATGGGATTTTACAACTGGGGTTACGGCGGTGGTTATGGCTACGGCGGCTACGGTAGTTACGGTGGCGGTTTTGCATTAATCGTTGTACTATTTGTTTTATTAGTTATCGTTGGTTGTGTATGCTTGAAATAAACAGAAAAAGCACGGATTTACAAAGATTTTAGTAGATTCGTGCTTTTTTACGTTCATAAGAAGTACAGTACTATAATAAAATAATGTTGTGCACGTACATAAAAAACATATAAAAAATTTAATTAATAGATTAAAAAAATAAAAAAATGAAGAGAAAGAGTATATCTAAGCCGAAAAAATGGTCTGAAATTTATAATTTTCCTTATAAGTAATTTTTGTAAAATGCTTCATAGAACTGACAGTAAGAACGAATAACGCTACCTATCCTACTAGTTTTTATCAGCTGGCTAGAAGAATTATTTTACTTGTATGAAAATCAACATAAATGATTTTCATATAGTTTAAATAGGTAAAAAAGACTTATTGCAGAGGACTTATTTTTAATTTTCATAATAATAGGAATATTGAAATAATATATAGACGTAGTAATCTTTAGTTGCTATAATGTTGCTAATTATCTCAATTAACAGAAAAATTGAGGTAATTAAATTTACTAGGGATAGGGAGAAAAAAACTATGAAAAAGAAAAAACAGGCTTTAAAGGTATTATTATCAGTTGGTATTCTTTCTTCATCATTTGCTTTTGCACATACGAGCAGTGCTGCGCCAAACAATGTACTTTCAACTGAAAAGTATAACAAAGAAATTAAATCTCCTGAGTTTATTTCCGGAAAGCTCTCGGGCCCGTCATCGCAGAAGGCTCAAGACGTCGTATTTCACTATATGAATACAAATAAAGACAAATATAAATTAGGAAACGAAAATGCTCAAAACTCATTTAAAGTGACAGAAGTGGTGAAAGATCCTATTGAACAAGCAACCGTGGTACGCTTGCAGCAAGTATATAATAATATTCCCGTTTGGGGATCTACTCAATTAGCACACGTAGCGAAAGATGGAACCTTAAAAGTTGTATCAGGTACAGTAGCTCCTGATTTAGATAAAAAGGAAAAGCTAAAAGGCCAAAAGCAACTTGATAGCAAAAAGGCGATTCAAGTAGCTGAAAAAGACTTAGGCTTTAAGCCGACGTATGAAAAATCTCCTTCATCTGAACTGTATATTTATCAAAATGGTTCAGACACTACATATGCTTATGTAGTAAATTTAAATTTCTTAAATCCTGAGCCAGGCAACTATTATTACTTTGTTGATGCTACTAGCGGTAAAGTACTGGATAAGTACAATACAATTGATTCCGTAGCTGGTCCAAAAGCCGACGTGAAGCAAGCGGCAAAGCCGGCAGCGAAACCTGTAACAGGCACAAATGCTATTGGCTCAGGTAAAGGAGTTCTTGGAGATACTAAATCCTTAAAGACAACGTTATCTAGTTCTACTTACTACTTACAAGATAATACAAGAGGCGCTACAATCTATACGTACGATGCAAAAAACCGCACATCTCTTCCGGGTACGCTATGGGCCGATACCGATAATACGTACAATGCAACTCGCGATGCAGCTGCAGTAGATGCTCACTATTATGCAGGCGTGACATATGATTATTATAAAAACAAATTTAACCGCAACTCCTATGACAATGCAGGAGCTCCGCTAAAATCGACTGTTCATTATAGCAGCGGCTACAACAATGCGTTTTGGAATGGCTCTCAAATGGTATATGGAGATGGAGATGGAACTACTTTTGTTCCGCTATCAGGAGGATTAGATGTTATCGGACATGAATTGACGCATGCGGTGACAGAAAGAAGTTCTAATTTAATCTATCAATATGAATCAGGTGCATTAAACGAAGCGATTTCCGATATTTTCGGAACGTTGGTAGAATACTATGACAACCGAAATCCAGATTGGGAAATTGGAGAGGATATTTATACGCCTGGAACAAGCGGCGATGCACTTCGTTCAATGAGCAACCCAGCGAAATATGGAGATCCGGATCATTATTCAAAGCGCTATACAGGTTCTAGTGACAACGGCGGGGTTCATACAAATAGCGGTATTATCAACAAAGCTGCCTACTTGCTAGCTAACGGAGGAACTCATTACGGAGTTACTGTAACAGGAATCGGCGGAGATAAGCTAGGAAAAATTTATTACCGTGCCAATACGCTATACTTCACTCAGTCTACAACGTTCAGCCAAGCGCGTGCAGGTTTAGTACAAGCTGCTGCTGATCTATACGGTTCAGGCTCTCAAGAAGTAATTTCAGTAGGCAAGTCATTTGACGCAGTTGGTGTTCAATAAGCTATAAACCAAAAGTCGCAAGATAAATGAGGTATCTGGCGACTCTCTATACTACCTAACTACCAATAAAGGAGTACTCGTATAAATATATTACAGTACTCCTTTATTTTATGTTAATAAATAAGGAAGATAGATTTCTTCCCAATCCATAAAAACCCACTTCTTATTCCTCCCTTTTATATCCATTCGAATTATACCGTTGCTTGTTAAATGAAGAGGACCCGTTTTAGTAAACGGTCTTATCATAAAATGTTATAATAAAGAAAAGGCTTGAATACATACATATGAAAAAGGAGTGGAGGAATCAATGGACAAAATTGCTGTTATTTCAGATATCCACGGAAATCTCCCTGCATTAGAAGCAGTTTTAGCTGACATACAACAACGAGATATCCATCGCATCATTTGTCTAGGTGATTTAGTAGGAAAAGGACCGGATTCAAGTAAAGCAATTGATATCATAAAAGAAAAGTGCGAAGTAACAGTAATGGGGAACTGGGATGATTTCATTACAAAGCCTGCGGAATTTGAAGCGTTAAAATGGCATCAAGAGAAGTTAAGTTCAAACCAAGAAGCATACTTAAAGGAACTTCCTTTTTCTGTTGAGTTTATGATGAGCGGGAAATTAATTAGAATGTTTCACGCTTCACCTAGAAGTCTTTATGACCGAATTCAACCCTGGGATTCACTTGAAAAGCGCCTTAGTCTATTTGCTAATACGGAATATACGGAAAATATAAAAGGATCAAGAGAACCGGATGTCATCTGTTACGGAGATGTACATAATGCATTTATTCAACATATTAAAGGGAAAACGCTGTGTAATGTAGGAAGTGTAGGAAACCCGCTTGATTTACCACAAGCTTCCTATCTTATCTTAGAAGGAAAAGATCAAGGCGAAAGTCCTTCAGCATTTTCTATTCAATTTGTGCGTATTCCATACGATATTGAAAAAGCAATCGAATTGGCGAGAGCTGTAGAGATGCCGGACTTTGAACCCTACGTTCAAGAATTAAAAACAGCTCGCTATAGAGGACTAAAAAATTAAGAGTAGAATGTATCTTAACCTTCAGCATAAATGCTGGAGGTTTTTTAGTTGAGTAGATGAGAGGTTTTTCAACATCATTAGTATGATACATACAAATAGAAGTTATTCAGATGAGTTTAAAGAAGGGAAAACTTGGAGAAAAACATACAGCATTTGAAAGGAAATAAATTTTATTTTATGAAGACAATATGAAGAGGGCAATTCCATTTGAACATAAAGTTATGCAAAATGCCCCTGAAAAGCTGTTTTTAACATAACGAGTGGAGGAATACATGATGAAATTTTTTATTGATACAGCTAACCTGGAAGATATTAAAAAAGCATATAAAATCGGGGTATTATCAGGTGTTACCACAAACCCTTCGCTAGTAGCTAAAGAAGGCGTAAAGTTTGAAGATCGCATCGAAGAAATTTTAAAAACCGTCCCGGAAGTAGAATCCGTTTCAGCAGAAGTCACCCCCGACACAGTAACAGCAGAAGACATGATTGCGCAAGCAGAAAAGCTTATAAAAATTAACGGAGGAGACAAAAATATAACAATTAAACTTCCTATGACCATTGCTGGATTGGAAGCAACCCGTTATCTAGCTAAAAAAGGCGTGAAAACAAACGTAACGTTAATTTTCACAGTGAATCAAGCGCTTCTAGCAGCCCGTGCTGGTGCGACATACGTATCGCCATTTTTAGGACGCTTAGATGATATTTCAGAAGACGGTGTGTATCTGGTATCTCGAATTGCCGAGCTATTTCGAATTCAACACATTGACTCACAAATTATAGCAGCGTCAGTCAGACACCCAGATCATGTCACACGAGTAGCTCTTGCTGGGGCTCATATTGCGACCATTCCGTATGCTGTAATTGAACAATTAGTAAAACACCCGTTAACAGAACAAGGAATTGAAAAGTTTGCATCAGACTGGGAAAAAGCTGTGAAAAGTTAAATTCACTTAAGGAGAAGACATCATTTGAGTGTCTTCTCTGTTTAAAGGGTATACGAAGATTCTTTTTTTCTATTTTGCAGCAAACAACTTATCATTAATAGGCGAACATCCTATACATATATACAGAGATGACATACGTTAATAGAAACGAAAGAGGTGGTAAAATGGGATGTATTATTAACATTGAGAATATCGTGACTAACGGGTTAAAAGACAATTCGAATGTAAGCGTAGGCTGTGTTGTACAAAATAGTCACACGGCCAATACAAAATCGGTAGGAGCTTGTTTTTCGTTTGGCAATAGCTCTCCTGCTATTGCCTCTATGACAAACAGTAATATCGACTTTTGCAAAGATGAAGAAAATAAAGAGCAACAATCTTAAAAACAATTCCAGAAATACTCTTTCTGGAATTGTTTTTTGGTAAGTGATAGAGTTTTGTTAACGAGATATTTTATGCTCCAAAAGGAAAATATTCATAAAGAAGGGGAGCTGTGCTATGAGCATTATTTCTATGATTCCTTATACATACGTTGAAAGAAAAATAAAACGAACAAAAAAAGTGACGATTCAGCATTCAAAAGACATGTGCTTATATACTGATAATATTGAAACAGAGAACGAGTCCTTTCACATTAACAGCGTATTTGACATCTCTTACAAATGCGTTTCAAAAGAAAGCGGCTTTTTATACTTACATACAAATCAAGGAATGTTCGCTTATACCATACACACCGATCCTGGTGATTTTATAGCAGCATATAAAGATATAAAAAAGAAGAGGTGAGCAACGTCACCTCTTCTTTTTTTGGTTTATTATTTGATCCACTGTACAACTTGATCCATACTTCTTCTTGTTTTTTCGCGTTTAGGTTCGTGAATACGGTAGCCGAACGCAACCATAACAGAAACATCAAACTTGCCGTCTTCTAGTAATCCTTCTTCTTTTAGAATTTCATGTACTTGGTCATAGTTAAACCCTTCAATTGGGCAAGAATCAATGCCAATTTGAGCAGCTGATGTCATCATATTAGCTAGTGCAATATAAGATTGTTTGCTGGCCCAATCAAATAGTGCTCGCTTGCTTTCGAACAAGTGAAAATCATTTTCTTGGAAATCTTTGTAACGAGGCATTAATGTCTCTAATACATCCTCCGGCATTTCTTTTACGTTTTTCTGAAGATTTAACACGTATTCAGAGTCATATCTTGCGTCTGTACGAGAAAGAATAATAACAAAATGACTTGCTGTAGGAATTTGGCCTTGTGCTCCCCAAGAAACAGCTTTTAATTTTTCTTTTAAATCTTCATTTTCAACGACTAAAAATTTCCACGGCTCGTAACCTACTGAGCTTGGAGATAAGCGCCCCGTTTCTAAAATGAATTGGAAATCTTCATCGGAAATTTTCTTCGCTGGATCAAACTCTTTTGTAGCATGACGAAAGTTAAATGCGTCTAAAATTTCTTGTTTCCTATCTGTATTGTTCATGTGTAAACAACCTTTCTGTAAAAATATTTAATGATGAACTGTTCAGAGTAATCTATACCCTGTATAGCTTACAACTAACAGTCAGTTAACATACAATTTGTCGTAAAATCCGTTTGCAGATTTATCATAAATCATATAATTCATCCTAACAAGTACGCACATTTTTGTTGTATAGTATACTTTTTTATACTATTGATACAGTTTTATAAGAAGCAGAAAGAAGTAAACGACCTGGGGAATGTATGTAGGAAAGCAGTTAAGAGGGGGAGAAAGGAGAAGAGGAACCTTCTCCTTTTTAGTTAAATTTTTGTATTTGATTTTTTCGCTTTGTTTTCAAGTTCACTTTTCGGTTCTGTTGAAAATTCAACATCTTTTCCGTGCCCTTGAGGGTTAACACCAGGAGCTACTTGACCTCGGTTAACAGATTTTTTTGTACCCATTTTCGTCACCCCCGTTCGGTTAGTATGTGCAAAAAAGTGAAACAAAAATCAGGAAATAAAGAGTGCAAGTATAAGTCGAGTTTGAACACGACTATCTTTAAGCATTTTCATCACATAAACAAGATACCCATTCAAGATTCCATAAAAAAACACCCCTAAAAGGGTGCTTTTCTGTTTAAGAATCTGAACTTGTTGCTCTGTCTGCATATGGATAGATAGGATCTTTTAATTGAAATTCGTAAGTCACGCCATCTACAAGTCCTACCGTTTTATTGCTATCATAAAGGTCCAGCATAAAAGCAGCCATTTCTTTTGACGTATGAAACTTAGGTACTCGTCCTTCGTATTCAAAATCACTCATATCCATCGAACGCTGTGCAAATTCTGTTTCCGTAGCCGCTGGAGCTAGAACTTTAGCCTGCATTTTTGATCCTCTTCCTTTCAATTCTTGAGAAAGACCTTCTGTAAATGCACTTACATAGAATTTTGTTGCGCAATAAGTGACTGCATCAGCAACAATGGTGTAGCCGCCTCCAGAAGAGACATTAATAAGCTGTGTACCTTCAACATTTTCATAATCTCTTACAAATAGAGAAGAAAGAATGGTTAAGGCTTCGATATTTAAGTGAAGCATTGTTTCAATTTTAGTTAATTTTTGTTCACCGACAGAAGCAAAGTTTCCAAATCCAGCATTGTTAATCCATGTTTCTAACTCATATTCTTTAAGCGACTCATAAAACGTGTGAGCATTTTCTGCCACGGATAAATCAACCGAATGGATAATAACATTTACATCTTGGTTCAGTTTTTCAATCTTTTCTTTTAACTCATCCAGCTTGTCCTCTCTACGTGCAGCTAATATAAGGTTTTTTCCGCGCGCTGCGAAAGCTAAAGCTGTTTCATATCCAATTCCCGAACTTGCGCCAGTGATTACTGTATATTTCATGTTAATTCCTCCATTTGCGATGTTTTCGAATTGATTATAATTGTTAAAGTATACTTTAAGTCAAGCGTTTATTCGATTTATTTTTCCCTTTATCAGTCTGATTATAAACATTTGAAGTTTGGTGCTAAACTTCCTTTTTTTTATGCTAAACTTAAAACAAAAGACGGTATTTTATTTCATTATTAATTCCTTAAAAGGAGGAATGTATGCGTTCTCTTTACGTGAATAGAAGACTTAGCTTACTTGCCCAAATTACATTACTCATCACTGTAGTTATTCTTGTTAGTACCGTCCTTGTATGCATCTTATTTTCTGCAATGGTAGATGAAATTGTCGAAAAATATGTAGGTAATCAAGCTATGACAGTAGCAAAATTAGCTTCTGAAGATAAAATGATTGTAAAAGCTTTTAAGCAGAAAAATCCTTCTGAGCACATCCAACCTGTTGCTGAAAAAATAAGAAAAACCACAGGGGCAGATTATGTCACCATCGCCAATGATAAAGGAATACGCTATTCTCATCCCAATAGTAGTTACATTGGAAAACATACCAAAACAAGCAATGAAGCTTCTTTAAAGAAGCATCAATCCATTATTTATAAAGGAAAAGGAATTTCAGGATTTGCAATTAAAGCCAAAACCCCCATATGGGATAGCCAAGGAAACGTTATAGGTGTTTCTTCGGTAGGGTTTCTTGTAAGCAATATAGAAAAACAGATTAATGATTATAGAATAAAAATTATTAAATTGTCCTGTATTCCTTTTCTTATTGGAGCATTTGGGGCTTTCTTTATTGCAAGGCGGGTAAAAAGACTAATATTTGGACTGGAACCAGAGGAAATTTCCTTTCTTTTTAAAGAAAAAGAGGCTACCCTTGAATCTATTCGAGATGCTACTGTTACTGTAAATGTCGAAAAATATGTAACGTCGATGAATAGAAGGGCTAGAGAGCTCTTTGATAACCTTCATTTAGCAATAGGAGGAGAGATAAAGAACACCCGTTTAGGACAGCTAATTGATCAAGCAATAGAAGAGCAATGCGTGTATTCTAACCAATCCCTTCTACTAGATGGTCAGCAGTATATTTTAGATT
Source organism: Priestia sp. 179-F W1.4 NHS (assembly GCF_045369295.1). NCBI lineage: Bacteria > Bacillati > Bacillota > Bacilli > Caryophanales > Bacillaceae > Priestia > Priestia sp. 179-F W1.4 NHS. Next base: position 502,386 of record NZ_JBIQFF010000003.1, read on the forward strand.
TATCTCCTATTGTAAGAAAAAAAGAAGTGCAAGGTATCGTTCTTACCATAAGAACTTTATCACAAATTGAAGAATTGACTGAAGAGATTTCTAAAATTAAAATGTTCTCTGATAATTTACGCGCTCAAAATCACGAATTTTTAAATAAGCTGAACGTGATTTACGGGTTATTAAGGTTAAAGAAATATGAGCATGTCATGCAAATGATTTCATCAGAGGTAAAGGAACGCCAAGATATTCTTTCTTTTTTAATGTCTTCTGTGAAGGATCCTTTGATTGCTGCCTGCTTACTTGGGAAAATCAATCGTTCGAAAGAATTAGACGTCACTTTAGAAATTGATCAAGATAGTAACTTAACAAGTACTTTAGATATCGAAGAGGCAAAAAACGTTGTTTCCATCTTGGGGAATTTAATTGATAATGCGCTCGAGGCTGTGCGAGAACATAAAGGGAACGTGCTAGTATCTTTTACAGATGTAGGAAACGACCTGATTTTTGAAGTTGAAGACAATGGACAAGGGATATCAAAAGAAGTAGAAAATATGATTTTTATAGATGGTTACACAACGAAAAAAGGTGAAAATCACGGGATTGGATTGACCATTGTTAAAAGATCTGTAGAGTTGCTTAAAGGTGAACTATACATAAGCAAAAGTATGTTACAGGGAGCAAGATTCACATTAGTTATCCCAAAGCTATTAAATAATGAAAAGGAAGAATCGATATGACTGAAAATCAAATTAATGTCATGATTATAGAAGATGATTCTACAGCTGCACAAATTTATGAACAATTTACTAAGAAACTAGAGCATTTCACTGTTGTTGCGACAGCAGGATCTGGAGAACAGGCTTTAGAATTACTGACAATATTTACACCGCAATTAATTTTATTAGATGTCTTTTTGCCAGATATCAATGGAGTAGAACTGCTATGGGAAATTAGAAAGAAGTATCGAGGAATCGACATTATTTTAATAACGGCAGCCAATGATGTTGAAACAGTAGGAGAAGCAATAAGAGGCGGAGCGTTTGGTTATTTGGTGAAACCTGTAATTATTGATAAATTTTTATCTACTTTAAAACATTATCAGTCTACGAGAATAGAATTAACTGAAAATAAAATGATTAATCAAGACAAAATAGACCATTTATTTAGAACACATCATGGTCGCCGCAATCAATCAGCGGCTGCAGTAACAGCATTTCCTAAAGGTATTGATAAACATACTCTTCGTTTGGTAAGAGATAAAGTTTGCAAAGTTCAGGAAAGCTTGAATGTAGATGAGTTTGCTCAATTAGTCGGTATCAGTTATTCAACAATGAGAAGGTATTTAGAGTATTTAGTATCGTGTAAGGAAATGCAGGTTGAAATAGTGTATGGAAGTGTAGGGAGGCCCGAACGGAAATATCGAGTAACTAATCTTACATAAAAACGAAATAGTGGGTTTTTATCCGCTATCTCGTTTTTATGTAGAAATGATGCATGAAAAAAATGAAAAAAATTACTTTTATAAAAAATATTAAACTTATGTTGGTTATCTATGAACCAGCTTCAACAAGTGATACCTTTTTAGTAACGTGTAGCAAATAAAAATGAAAACGTTATCAAAAAAGGAGGAAAAATATCTGTGCTTTCTTTATTAGGATTTTTAATGGTTGCAGTCTTCATGTATTTAATTATGTCAAAACGACTTACCCCAATGGTTGCTCTTATCATTATCCCCATCATATTTGGTCTAATAGGCGGTTTTGCTAGTGGAATGGGACCTATGATGCTCGAGGGTGTAAAAGACATTGCGCCTACGGCTATTATGATTTTATTTGCTATTTTATATTTTGGGTTGATGATTGATTCAGGATTGTTTGACCCTCTTGTTTCATTCATTTTAAAGGTTGTAAAAGGAGATCCTCTAAAAATCGTTGTAGGAACTGCTGTGCTTTCAATGATGGTTGCTTTAGATGGGGATGGAACTACTACATATATGATAACGGTTTCTTCTTTGCTTCCGCTATATAAACGCTTAGAAATGAATCCACTTATCCTTGCAGGAGTAGCGATGCTATCTATGGGAGTTATGAATATGACTCCGTGGGGAGGTGCTTCTGCTATGGCTATGAGTTCATTAAATTTGGATTCATCTCAGTTGTTTTTGCCTTTGATACCTGTAATGGGTTTTGGGCTTCTATGGGTGCTATTTGTTTCTGTTGTACTTGGAAGAAGGGAAAGAAAAAGGTTAGGAGTTATCAATATTAAACATTCTGCAAATGAAATTGCACACGCACATGAAGTAGAGGGAACAGTGCAATATTCAGACTATCGACGTCCTAAGTTAGTATGGTTTAATTTTCTGCTTACCGTTAGTCTTATGGTGTGCTTAATTATGGACTTCATGTCGCTGATGCTTTTGTTCATGGTAGCATTCGCTATTGCATTACTAATAAATTATCCAAACATCAAAGATCAACAGCAGCGAATTTCATCTCATGCAAATAATGCGGTAGCCGTCGTTTCAATTGTTATTGCAGCAGGTATTTTTACAGGAATTATGTCTGGAACAAAGATGATTGATGCTATGGCAAATACACTTGTAGGAATAATTCCAGATGCAATGGGCCCTTTTTTGCCAGTTGTAGTAGCATTTTTAAGTGCTCCTTTTACATTTTTTATGTCTAATAATGCTTTTTATTTTGGCGTATTGCCGATTATTGCTCAAGCTGCCGAAAGTTATGGCATTAGCGCAGCTGAAATTGGAAGAGCTGCTATCTTAGGACAACCTGTTCACGTGATAAGTCCCTTGGTAGCAGCAGCTCACTTATTAATTGGAATGGTAGGAATTGAATTTAGTGATTTGCAACGATTTTTAATTAAGTGGGCGCTAGGAACTACGGCGGTGATGACACTAGCTGCATTAATCTTAGGTGTTATTTCTATTTAATAAAAAAAGACCCCTCGGGGTCTTTTTTTATATTCTTAATCTTAAGTTGAACTAGACTGTTCGCTGCAGCTGCTCTTTTTAAAATAGAACTTATAAATTAAAAATCCGCATACAGCCACTACCGCTGCAATTAGAATATAAGTTTGTGCATCTGAGATAAAAGACTGAATGGACTTAAAGTTTCCGATTTGTCCTAGCCAAAGCATGGCAATATTCAAAGGAAAGATACCAAGAAATGTGAGCAGAGCAAACGGCATAGGTTTTACTTTAGATAGCCCTGAAAGGTAAGAAATGTAGTTGCCGAGCCCTAAAGGACGAGCAATCGCAATACTCCATAATCCGCATTTTTTAAACCATTTTTGCGATTTCTCAAATGCTTTTTTCTTTTTTGATAATTTTTTCTTTACCTTATCTTCTAATTTATAGCCTATCCCATACGGTATAAAGCTAAAAGCTGTATAAACGGCGCTTCCTGCAAGAGCGATTAATAATAATTTCACTATGTGCATGTTTAATAAGTATCCGTAGGTAAGGGTGAGAAGAGAACCAGGAAACGGCAGGGAGGAAGCCTCAATGGCCAGTCCGCTTAAAAGTCCCCAAATTCCAAATTGTTTCAGTAAGTCTGTTATGAAGTGTAGCATAAGATCGCCTCTTTTTCTGTGTCATAACATTCAAATACCCATCTATATGTTCGGAAAAACTTATAAGAGAAAAGAAAATAAAGGAAGAGCGCGGGATATAACAGAAAAAAACTTAGCTTGTACAAGGAAAAAAGAAGGAAGTATATTTTATAGCTTCTACTCAAAGTGAAATTATAGGAAAAAAATAATTGAGTGTGAATTTTTAAATAAACTACGACTTTTATTCATAGTTTTGATTCCTTTTATTCATTTTACTTATAAAACTAACGGGTGTAAACTTGTTGTGTTGTGAAATAATCCATTATGTATATGTATTAAAAGGAAAGGAGGTTACCGTGTGGTTATTATTGTAGGATTGTTATTGTTGATGTTTTTTGCTTATCTAGGATGGTCTATTATCTGGGTGGCACCTGTTGTCGCTACGTTTGTTGCTTATTTTAGCGGTTTAAAAGTACTGCCTACTTATACAGATGTGTATATGGGAGGGTTTGTAGATTTCGCTGCAAAATGGTTCCCCATCTTTTTATTAGGAGCCGTCTTTGGAAAGCTAATGGAAGATACAGGCGCAGCTAAGTCGCTAGCGCAGCGCATTGCTAAATTGTTTGGAAGTAAAAGAGCCATTTTAGGGGTGCTGATTGCTTCAGCCATTTTGACATACGGCGGAGTCAGTTTATTCGTTGTTGTCTTTGCGATTTATCCTTTAGCAATCGCATTATTTCGAGAAGCTAACGTATCGCGAAATTTACTGCCAGCAACCATTGCACTCGGAGCATTTACATTTACAATGACAGCGATTCCAGGTACGCCTCAAATTCAAAATCTGATTCCGACTGCTACGTTTAAAACCAATGCAATGTCCGGTTCGATTATTGGAATTGTCTCAGGTCTTATTATGGCAGTGGGAGGCTATTTATGGTTAGCTTATCGCGATAAAAAATTAAAAGCTAAAAATCAAGGGTTTACTGAGCCTAATGAATCATCGGTTGCCGCAAGTGAAGAGCAGGACTCGATGAATGTAATGTTAGCTATTTTACCGCTGATTATCGTTGTCGTGACATTAAACGTTTTAAAATGGGAGCCTATCGTATCATTATTAATTGGTATTTTTTCTATTTTACTTATTAATTTCAAACACTATAAGACGTTTATTTCTTCTATAAATGAAGGAGCAAAAGGATCCGTAATGGCTGTTATTAACACGAGTGCAGCAGTAGGTTTTGGCTCGGTTATTACAGCAGTTCCAGAGTTTAAAGATGTCACGCACGTACTACTAAACATTTCGAGTAATCCGCTCGTTTCAGAAGCGTTAAGCGTTCAAGTGCTAGCGATGATCACAGGTTCAGCATCCGGTGGTATGGGTATTGCGCTTCAAGCATTAGGAGATACGTGGTATCACTTGTCTCAAACGACGAATTTAAGCGCCGATGCGCTTCACCGTATTGCAAGCGTTGCGTCAGGTGCATCTATTTTACCGCATAACGGTGCGTTGTTAACGCTATTAGCTGTAACTGGTCTTCGGCATAAAGAAACGTATAAAGACGTATTTGTTGTTGCATTTATCATCCCGACAATCGCTTTATTTGCAGGAGTCGCATTAGCGGCAGCCGGTATTATTTAAAAACAGGAGGAGAATACACATGGTTGAAAATCAAGTAATTGTAATCACAGGAGCAGCAAGAGGAATTGGATTTGAAATAGGTAAACGATTCGCTGAAAACGGCGGGAAAATTGTGTTATCTGATATTGATCAAACTGCCGTAGAAGCTGCAGCACAAAATCTTCGTGAAGCTGGATTCGAAGCACTTGGTGTCAAAGCGGATGTAACAAAAGAAGAAGAAATCAAACATTTAATTGAAACAGCAAACGCACATTTTGGAGCGGTTCATACGTTCATTAACAACGCTGGTTTGCAGCACGTTTCTCCAATCGAAGAGTTTCCAACTGAAAAGTATGAGTTAATGATTAAAATTATGCTAACAGCTCCATTTATGGCGATTAAGCACGCGTTTCCGATTATGAAAAAACAAGGGTTCGGACGTATTATTAACGTTTCTTCTATCAACGGTTTAATCGGTTTTGCAGGCAAAGCAGCTTATAACAGTGCCAAACACGGTGTAATTGGGCTAACAAAAGTAGCTGCTCTTGAAGGTGCAGCACACGGTATTACGGTTAATGCACTTTGTCCTGGTTATGTGGATACACCACTAGTGAGAGGTCAGTTAGATGGTTTAGCTAAAACAAGAAACGTACCATTAGAAAGCGTTCTTGAAGAAGTTATTTATCCTTTAGTCCCTCAAAAAAGATTACTAGACGTGAGCGAAATTGCTGACTACGCTATCTTCTTAGCGAGTGATAAAGCAAAAGGTGTAACTGGTCAAGCGGTAGTAATGGACGGCGGATATACAGCTCAATAAAAATAGAACAAATCATTAAAAGCATAAATGAGTCCAACGGGCTCATTTATGCTTTTTTAGGTTATATCTATTCTATTGAGTTAATCAACGTTAAAATATAACTAGGCGATACATAAAAAAAGCCTCATATGCTATTTCTACTGTCAAGATAAATAGTAGGATAAAAAAAGCGTACAGATTAGAAAGGATGATACATATGGTGCAAACAGTAAATGAATTAATTAAACATCCGGTTTTCTATTTCTTTAACGAAATCTCAGCTATTCCTAGAGAATCTGGAAATGAAAAAGAAATTAGTAACTATTTAGTTTCTTTTGCAAAAGAAAGAAGCCTTGAGGTTATCCAAGACGAAGCTTTAAATGTAATCATTAAAAAGCCCGCAACTAAAGGATATGAACATGCTCCAGCTATCATTTTGCAAGGACATATGGACATGGTATGCGAGTTAAATAAAGGAACTGTCCATGACTTTGAAAAAGATCCGCTTCAACTGCGAATTGTTGAAGATATGCTTTATGCAAATGGTACTACGCTAGGAGCTGATAACGGGATTGCCGTTGCATATGCACTAGCTTTACTAGATGCTCAAAATATAGCGCACCCCTCTCTTGAAGTAGTCATTACCACTGAAGAAGAAACGACTATGGGCGGAGCCATTGCTGTAAATCCATCTTATTTTGAAGGAAAAATCTTTATTAACCTTGATACAGAAGAGGACGGAAAGCTCCTTGTCAGCAGCGCAGGCGGGGTAAAAGGCGTGCTTCGTATTCCTATAAACTGGGAGTCGTCTTCCAATAACTCAGAAACATATAGCTTAAGCATCGGAGGGCTGCGCGGCGGACATTCCGGAATGGAAATTGACAAAGAAAGAGGAAATGCGAATAAACTGCTAGGGAGAGTTTTATATGATTTACAACAAGAACTTCCCTATTCTTTAAGCAGCATTAGCGGAGGATTAAAATCAAATGCAATTCCCCGTGAATCAGAAGCAATTCTATCAGTTGAGCCTTCTGAGGTAGGAAAGCTAGAAAATAAGATTCGTGAGTGGAACGAAATAGTAAAAAATGAATTACAAGCGGCTGATCCGAGCGTATATGTAAAAATAAACAAATTTTCTTCCGTTGAGAAATGTTTTACAAGAGAAACGACAGAACGAATTGTACAAGCTATTATGCTAACACCAAACGGCGTTCAAAGCATGAGTATGAATATTGAAGGATTAGTAGAATCTTCTACCAACTTAGGTGTGATCACGACGACAGAATCTGAGGTTGTTTTTCAAAATGAAATTCGCAGCTCAGTAAAAAGCTTAAAAGAAAAAATAGTAAGTCAAGTGCGCATACTTGCTCAGGTAGTCGGGGGAAGAGTTGAAACAAAAGGTAATTATCCTGAATGGGCGTACAATGGAGATTCAAAAATTCGCGAATTATGTAAAAAGGTTTACAAAGAAAAGTATGGTGAAGAGGCGGAGATCATCGCCATCCATGCTGGAATTGAATGCGGTATTTTCTTAGAAAAAATCCCTGGATTAGATGCCATTTCGCTCGGACCCGATATGTACGACGTTCATACACCTGATGAACACCTGAGCATTCCGTCTACTATTAAGACATGGGAATACTTATTAGCAGTATTAAAAGAGGCAAATAAGATATAAAGTTATCAGCATCCCTATAATCTTAAAAAGAGAGCTTCTGTAAAGGAGCTCTTTTTCATTCGTCATTTATCAGATAATAAATAGGGTTCCATCAACGCGTCAGGCAATTGAGAACATTTATGTAAGCGTTTTACAAATAAAGGTTTTAAAACGGTCCTAAAAGAGGTAAACAATTATTAAAACGATAGACAAATGAATTCAAAACAAGCTCTGCAACTAATAAATTAGTAGGGAGAGAATGTATATGAATGATAATAGTCTTATCAAAGATCCTTTTTTAGAAAAAGGAGAAATTGAATTTTTAGAATTAAAGAAAGACGAAATACGTTATCTAAAGTTCGATCGGTTTTTAAAAGTCATTAAAGCACTTAATCAACGCAGTGATAAAGGCTACCAGAGTCTTATGCTTTCCGTTGATGGCTTTAAAGGTACTTCAAGAGAATTATATGAGATAGAGGAGTTTCGCAGATATGTAAATTTGTTAATTAATCAAGTTCCTCAAATGTTATTTTATATTCATGATAAAAACAAAATGACTAATCAAATTTTGAAGAGTTTATCAAACAATAGCAGCCAGCCGGCCTCTATAGATCCTAAAAGAGCACGTTTAATGATTGATGCCATACAAGAGCAAGTAGCGAAAACAGAGGATAAAGAGATAAAGGAGAATCTTTCTGAATTCGTATGTAAAATCCAGAGCTTTGTGAATCAGTATTAACAGTTCCCAATAGAAAAGCAGAATCCATATTATAAAAAAGTACGAGAACTTAAAGCTTCTCGTGCTTTTTTTGTTGGGAAAACTGTAGAAAAGGAAAAGGATTATCAACATATATTGATAAATAATAAAAGTAAAGCTTCATATTTGGCAGTGAAATAATCAGGAGGGATGAACATTGAATCATATTGAAATAAGAAGACCAAAAATAGAGGACAGCGCAGAACTCCACGAGCTTTTTAATGAAGTCATCACAGATACCTTTCATAGAGAGGGTCTACCTGACATGGTGAACGATATACAAATAGAAATTGAAAGTAAAGAACAATATTTAAAAAGTGACCTTGATAGCGATGGAAAACATCGATTCTTTTGGCTCGGAATAGATACGTGCACCAATAAGATTATTGGCTGCATTGAATATGGCCCTGTTAGTGAATTAATTATGGCGTGTACAAAAGGGGAGCTGCAAGGATGGATTGAAATCGGCACAGTTTTTGTTCATCCAAAGTACCAAAGAAAAGGGGTAGGAACACTGCTTATACATATTATGCTGCTTACGCTTCAAAGCAGAGAAATTAAAAAAATTTGTTTGGATAGCGGATACAAGAATGCTCAGAAAGTATGGAAAAACATATTTGGAATTCCCGATTACTTAGTAAAAGATTACTGGAGCAAAGGATATCATCACATGATTTGGAAAATAGAAACAGAACGTACACCGATGGTATTTAAGTTCAGTCATAACGGATAATAAGATGTCTTCTAGAAAATAGCCGGTAGAAAGGTACCGGATATTTTTTACGGATTGAGCTACGATTATTTAAAGATAAAAAAGACCTTTCTGAAGGTCTTTTTTTATGGACATATAACAATTCTTTTTAAGAGCGAGCAGGATAGTTTATTAGAGAGCTAGAACACATTCATAATACGAACGATTATGGCAACAAGCTGAATATGAGAAAAACATATTCGTATCTTTGAATAATAAAGCTTTTATCACTTATGTGGAGGAGTATGGAAATGTCTATATATGAAATTTGGAATGAAGTGGATCTTTATATGAATGATAAGCTCATACAACCTGACCCTATTCTTGATGAGGTATTGAAGGCAAATCAAGAGGCTGGATTACCTGCCATCGACGTATCGCCTAGTCAAGGAAAGTTTCTGCATTTGTTAGCTTCATTAAAAGGGACTAAACGCATTTTGGAAATTGGTACTCTTGGAGGGTACAGCACGATTTGGCTAGCCAGAGCTCTTCCGAAAGACGGACAGCTGATTACGCTCGAATTAAGCGCTCAGCATGCAGAAGTAGCACGAGCTAATTTAAAAAGAGCGGGAGTAAGCCACTTAGTAGAAGTCATTGTCGGCCCCGGGCTTGATACATTAGCTGTATTAAAGGATAAGGGAACAGAGCCGTTTGATCTTATCTTTATTGATGCTGACAAGCCGAATAACCCAAATTACTTAAAGTGGGCTCTAGAATTATCGAAACGAGGAAGTACGATTATTTGTGATAATGTTGTTCGTCAAGGGCATGTGGTGAACTCAGAAAGTGAAGATGAAAATGTAAAGGGAATTCGACAATTTATGGATGCTCTGGCTCAAGAAAAACGAATCAGCGCCACGGCTATACAAACCGTTGGAAGCAAAGGCTATGATGGATTCATTGTAGGGATTGTTGAATGATAGAACTCGTGTTACATATAAAGAGGCTGGGACAAAAGTAGTTTTGTTGAAGGAAAATCCGACCGATGAATTCAAATTCTTGATGGAGAATCTCGATTCCTCGGTCGGATTTTTTCATGGTGATAGTGAACGTAAATTTCATGTGTGTAGGCGTATGTGCTTCTAGCTGTGGATTGATTTCGTTATCTCCCAGCCTCTATTTAATTTGCGTCCAACTTATTTGTTATTTGTTTTGCTGTCAGAAAATTAATCAACTCTCTTACAGCGAATGAACTGTAGCGTTCTTTTAACAGAATAATTCCAAGTTCCCACATCATTTCAGGATCTGCAATAGGTACCGTAATAATATTGGAATCTTTCACTTTGGCATAAAGCGATTCGGGTAAAATAGCAATACCTAGTTCTGCTGCTGTTAATTCAATAATTAAATCCCATTGAGAACTTTTATATGCGATAGAAGGCACAAATCCTGATTTTAAAGCATCTTGAATTAACCGGTCGTGCAGCGTAAATTCTTCACTGAACATAATGAATTTTTCATGCTCCAATTCTTTCATCCAGACGGAAGAACGTTTCGCTAAAGGATGGTTTTTATGGGCGTATAAAAGGAATCTCTCCTTAACGAACGGGTATACGTGAAAATGCTCATCATGACCGCTTGTGAGAGGAAGCATAACAATCCCCATATCTACACCAGCCTCTTCCACAAGGGCTTCAATTTTTTTTGCTCCAAATTCAATAAGCTCTAGAGATACTTTAGGGTATTGTTCATTAAATGCTTTTGCAATCTTCGGGAAAAACAAGGTCCCGATGAGCGGAGGGATTCCCATCTTGATTTGCCCTGTTTGCAAGTTCATTAAATCGCCCAACAAGTGAGGCATGTCTTTTAACACCGACAGCGCTTTAGTTGCCTGATGATACACGACTTCTCCTGCATCGGTTAGCTTTAATTCTCTTGTTGAACGGTCAAGAAGCTCAAATCCTAGTTCATTTTCTACTTTTTTGACGGCTTTACTTAAAGCCGTTTGTGACAAATGAACTTGCAGCGCTGCCTTTGTAAAATTTTTATGATTCGCTACCTCTATAAAGTATTCTAAGTCTCTGATTTCCATGTGAAACTCCATTTCTGCAAACTGCTTATCCTTTTTTTTTACTCTTTATTTTAACCATTAAATTATTTACTGTAAATGCGCTGATTAAAAAAGGGAGCTATCCAACGAATAAAAACGAAGAAAGGAAATGAACTAAAGTTTCTGTCGAAATTGATTTATAAAACCAATAATCTTTTTATAGAGAAACATAGATTTTGCTACTAGCTGATGAGGAATATAAAGATTTTTGCCTGTACGTTCGGGCAAAAATGCAAAACTTATCAAAATAACTGAAAGCCCAAAGGCTGCAGCTGTAATCTCTATCCAAGAAAACACCATATCATTCCTCCTTTTACAAACCTATTAATAGAATATGTAAAAGTTTGAAAGGAGGTTGTACGATAGACCTATAAAGAGCGTCGTCATTAAGCTCTCTCAAAATAAAATGACGTCAAAGAACGCAGGGCCTGTGCCAAACGTTCTTTGACGTCATTTTATTTTCGCTCTTCAGCTTGATGCTCTTGTTTGTTTTGCTCAGTGAGACGTTTTTGATGAGCTTTTGTTTCTGCACTTACGTGATTCGCATCATTCGGTTGATTCTTCTTTGAACCTCCTGCAGCGTTACTCATTAGACGACACCTCCAGTCCGGTTATGAAACATACCTATAGAATGTGCGTATTTACAAACTTTATACACGGCTATCGATATTACTGCACACGAAAAAAGCAAAGGGAGAGTCACTAAGACTGTTCCCTTTGCTTTTTTACTAGGCGACTTTATCGGTGGTGATAATTTTATTAATCCAGTCTTTTCCTTCTGTAAACCTTGTAACAAGCATCGCTGTTACTGTATTTCCCGTACTGTTTAAGAGCGTAGCAGGGGCGTCAATAATTGTGGAAATGACCGCAATGATGGGCAGAACTTCTGGCGAAAATCCGTAAATTGTAATGATTAACATTTCGCCAATCATACCGCCTCCAGGAATTGCTCCCATTACGGCTCCAACTAAAAAGGCTACGCCTAATATGCTCAAAATACTCGTAGCAGACGTCATATCTTTGCCGAACAAACTGAATAAGAAAACAATTTTTAGAATACCACCGATAACAGAACCATCTTTATGGGTGTTTGCTCCTAATGGAATCACTGTTTCAGCAATATCCAGCGGCACACCCATTTTCTTTGTTGCGTCTAAATTGACTGGAATAGATGCCGCGGAAGAACAGGTAGCAATAGCAGTGATAGAAGGAGCAGCTGCATTTTTCCAAAACAGCTTAATTCCTGCTTTACCGCCAGCAATCCATGCGTATAGCGTAAAGAAGCCAAAATAGTAAACGATTGCAATTAATAAATAAAGAATAAATGCTCTAGCATACCCTTGCAAGATCTTTGGTCCAAGTTCTCCTACTACAGTAGCAAAATAGCACCCTAAACCAATTGGAGCATAGTACATGACAATTTTAACGACTTTCATCGATACTTCTTGACCCGAAGTCAGAAATTTCGCCATAGGCTGTCCTTTTTCACCAGCCATCGTGGTAGCAATACCGAAGATAACGGCAAAGACAATTAATTGTAAAATATGCTCTTTCGAAAATAACTGAACAAAATCAGGTACAGTAAATGTACTAACAAGCTGATTTAAAAGCGTCATTTTTTCAGCTGTATTTTCACTGTCACCCATTAATTCTTTAATGGCAGAAGTATCTACGTTGTGCAGCGGATTGTAAAGTGATGCGCCTAAAAAGCCTAGAACGGCTGAAACAGCAGCAGTGGCGACAAACACAACGGCGATACCTAGCATAATTTTACCAAGACGTTTCATTTCGTTCATGTTTGCGATCGCCGAAGCCACACTAAAAAAGACAAGGGGAACGATAATCATGAACATTAAATTAAGAAACAAATCACCAAAGGGCTTTACGACTGCCACATCGGGCCCGATAGCATATCCTGCTATCCCGCCAATTAAAATAGCGAGAAGCAGAATAAGCGATGATCTGTACGTTTTAAATACACTTAAAACCATATAGATTTCCTCCAAACAACAATAGCTTCTTTACTACGCAAGAACAGCTATCATTTGCTCATTGCATACGTAGTAACGACTGGCTTTACATCTTTACGCACCAAATCTTCGTATGTTTCTCGCTCTACAGCAAGACGAGCTTCTCCATTTTTCACAAATACAACAGCAGGGCGCGGAATACGGTTGTAATTGCTAGCCATTGAATAGTTGTAGGCACCTGTAGAGGATACTGCTAGTAAATCTCCTTGATTAACGCGCGGTAAATCGATATCCCAAATAAGCATATCTCCTGATTCACAGCATTTCCCCGCAATTGATACTGTTTCATCTTTTTTATCCGTCACTCTATTAGCCAAGACAGCTTCATGTTTTGCATCGTAAAGAGCAGGACGGATATTATCGGTCATACCGCCATCAATTCCTACGTATTTGCGTACACCTGGAATCTCCTTCGTTGAGCCGATTGTATAAAGCGTTGTACCTGCTTCTCCTACGATGCTTCTTCCAGGCTCAATCCAGACTTCCGGAAGGGTATAATTCTGTTCAGTTAACGTGCGGCTTAGCTTTTCTGTCAGTGCATCTACATAATACTCAACTGGAAGTGGAGAGTCGCTTTCGGTATAACGAATACCAAAACCACCACCTACGTTTAAAACTTTTACTTCAAATTCCATTTTATCACGAATACTGAATAAGAAATCAGTTAAAATATCAATGGCGCGAGAAAAACCATCTACTTCAAAAATTTGCGAACCAATATGACAATGAATGCCTAAAAGATCGTAGTAAGGCTTTTCTAATGCAGAACTTACCGCTTTCATAGCCTGGTCATTGGAAAGACCAAATCCAAACTTGGAGTCTTCCTGTCCGGTCATAATATATTCATGTGTGTGGGCTTCAATCCCTGGAGTAACACGCAGAAGAATAGATGCTTTCTGTTTGCGCTCAGCTGCTAAGGCATGTAAAACTTCAAGTTCGGTAAAGTTATCCACAACAAAACAGCCAATATTCGCATCAAGAGCCATTTCAATTTCTTCAATCGTTTTGTTATTTCCGTGAAAATGAATGCGTTCAGCTGGATATCCCGCTTCAAGAGCTGTAAATAATTCGCCTCCTGAGACCACATCTAATGACATATCAAGCTTCGTTAAAAGGCTAGCCATTTCCATACAAAGAAACGCTTTCCCTGCATAGGCGATTTGATATGAAAATCCGCTTCTTTGAAAGGCTGAATGGAAGGCCTTGCATTTCGTCTCAATTAATTCTTGATCGTAGATGTATAGGGGAGTGCCGTATTGTTTTTTCAGTTCGACCGTATCGCACTGCCCAATTTCTAAATGATTGCTGCTGTTAATTTTACTCGTTCCATGTAAGTACATAATCCGTATCCCTCCATTTAAATCATTCAACTATAACTTTGATGGTCAGTAGAAAAACACAAAAAAGACCCGTGAAGTGATGTTCACGCGTCTTGGTTTCATAATAATAAAGTATTATTACATTCTAGGCATCAACATCTCTTCAATAGCTCTCCACAAACCAAGTGGTTTGTGACAGCTCAGCATTTATTCAATACTGAACCAGTATATGAACACAATGGATGTTTATATACTTCGGCACGAAATCCCTTTTACTTATCTTCACAGACTCCATTAGTCTCCAATAAGTGACTCTTGATTTCATGCACCTCTATTCTCAGAGAGGAAAATTATATTTAAATGTAACTCCTATTATATTTCCTTTTCCTCTGTCTAGTCAATGAAAAGTTAAGGCATAGGAATATCAAAGAAGATAAATAAAAAAGCTATGAAGCTTCCAGATAGAATCCAAGCAGCCAGCGCTGTCTTCTGATGAATGACTAAAAGTGAGAACGTGACAATATTGAAGAGAAAAGAACATAGCAGCGACCATCCATAATGATGAGTGATACTGTGATTAACATAAGCAATCAACTCAATCACAGTAAATAAAAGCGCCCACAAAAGAATCCACCACAGCCGGCCGCTTACATGCAGCGGCAGCCTTCCTAAAAAAACCGGTATAACAAACGGATAAATAATTAAGGTTATTCCAAGAGAAACCATTAGGTGATCGGGTAGAAAAAGATGATCAATACCAACAGGGTGAAATACCCATACGCGGTGATGAAACAGCAGCACTTCATAAAGCAAATTCCCCGTGACCCAAAACAGCAAAGTAGGGTAGTATTCTTGATACCTTCGCCATTTGCCAAATAGTAAACCAAGAATGATAAAAAATAATACAAATGAAGATTGCATACGCTCTCCTTAAAATAATGGTTATTTCTTTTTATTTACATATTATAGTGGTTTTATTCTTTCATTTTTTTATTCAGCACCTATAATAGAAAAGCCGTAAGCCACAGCGTTAAAGACGTACTACCACTATTTATGGCTTTCTTCACCCTGTTATAATCTTGGTAAAAGAACTTCTACCGCTTTTGTTTACGAGACGAAAGGAGCTATATGTCAAAGTCAGCAAGGCTTAAAAATAAGCTTAAAATAGCTTCGCCTAGTATGTGACTTCTTTTTTTGCTATGCTAAAATTGCATACATATAGCATGAGAATACTAGAAGAAAGAAAAGGGTGTTTTGGTATGAAAACATACATCGTAGTTGGAGCTGGGGTACTTGGAGCTTCTACGGCATATCATTTAGCAAAAGCAGGAGCAGATGTGACATTGATAGATCGCAAGGATGCTGGTCAAGCTACTGATGCAGCAGCAGGAATTGTTTGTCCATGGCTTTCGCAGCGTCGAAATAAAGCATGGTACCGCTTAGCAAAAGGCGGCGCCAAGTACTATCAAACATTAATTCAGCAATTAGAAGAAGATGGAGAAACAGATACGGGATATAAGCGAGTAGGAGCAATTAGCTTACATACTGATGACCAAAAGCTTCAAAAAATGGAAGAACGAGCATATAAGCGTCGTGAAGAAGCTCCCGAAATAGGCGAGATTACACGTTTATCCGCTAAAGAAACACAGTCTTTGTTTCCGGTTCTTTCAGAAGAATACAGTTCAGTTCATATTAGTGGAGCCGCTCGCGTTAACGGAAGAGCTCTTCGAAACGCACTTGTGAATGCAGCGAAGAAAAACGGTGCAAGAATAATAGAAGGAAACGCAGAACTACTTTATGAAAATAATCAAGTAACGGGCGTTGCCGTAAATGGACAAACCCTCCTAGCAAGTACAACAATCGTGACAGCAGGAGCGTGGGCAAATCAATTACTAGAGCCTCTTGGAGTGAAATTTTTAGCAAGCTTTCAAAAAGCGCAAATTGTCCACTTGCATCTTCCTGATTTAGATACAAAAGACTGGCCCGTTGTAATGCCTCCAAGCGACCAATATATTCTTTCGTTTGAACAAGGTCAAATTGTCATAGGAGCAACACATGAAAACGACACGGGTTATGACTTGAGAGTAACGGCTGGGGGGCTTCATGAAATTTTTTCAAAGGCCTTATTAATTGCTCCTGGCTTAACAGAAAGCACAGTCTTAGAAACAAGGGTAGGGTTTCGACCATTTACTCCAGGCTTCTTGCCAGTCATCGGGGCTCTTCCAGCTTACGAAGGAATACTAGTAGCGAATGGTCTCGGAGCTTCAGGCTTAACGTCGGGTCCTTATCTTGGTTCAGAGCTTGCTAAATTAGCACTTGAAATGGAAATGGAAATTGATCTTAGCGATTATGATGTAAGAGGAGCTATTGAGTCCTAAGCAAATAGAATGAATGAAAACAAATAGAAGTTCGCAAACTATAACTACTATATGATGAAAGGAAGTAGATTGTTTGCGAAAGGTTATGATAAGTGCAGCAGCAGCTTTTTTATTTATGAGCGGGACGCCTGTATTAGCGGAAAACAATCCTCAGCCAGAAACAAAAGACGTGCAGCTGACGTCTCAGCAAAAGCAGGAATTATCCGTTCTGTACAAAGAAATGTTCGAAAAAAAGAAAGAAATACTTTCAAAATATGTGGAGTACGGCGTGCTAAGCAAAACGGAGAGTCAAAACATTTCTTCACATATGGAAAATCGCTATCAGCATATGGAGAAAAATGGGTTTGTTCCGAAGCGGCACTGTCATAAAATGCATCATTCAAAGTAATTCCTATTCACATAAAAAAGCGCCTATACAGGCGCTTTTTTTATGTGAATGAATGGAAAATATCTGCTTCTTTATCTAGTAAATTTTAAACGCCTCATGTAAAATTAAGAGAATGAGAACGATTAGGAAAGATGCTAGTGAGGGGTAGGTAAATATGAACGATGAACGAAAATAAAAAAATAGTCCGATTACATGCAGAAAATCATTCAGCTGAGGATCTAGGAATCATATTTGCTTACAAACAAAAAGGTGACCATCTTGTTTACAGTATGTATCAAGGAGAAAGCGTTTCTGAGCAAAAAATACCTCTAGAAGAATGGGTCTCGTATGAGCATTTTTTCGAAGCGCTAAATAAAAAGAAAAAGCTTATGTACGAGCTTCAAATAAATGATAAACGCTATGTAGTAAACTTAACCCCTTTATCTTACACAGAAAAACCTGAAATTATGGGACATTGCGTGAACATAACTAGTTATCAGGAGAAAAAAGAACAGATTCAGCCTTTTATTTATCATAACGCAGATGCTGTTGCTATCGTTGACTTAGAGGGTAAAACGCTTCAAGTGAACCCTGCGTTTGAGAATACATTCGGCTGGACGTTTGAAGAAATTTATCAAAAGCCTCTTCCGATTATACCTTCGTTTTTAAAGGAGCCCGTGTGCGAACTTCATAAGACTATTCAATCAGGGGAATCGAAAACGGAATTTGAGACGGTCAGACAGCATAAAGACGGGCATTTAATTAATGTAAGCGTCACACTATTTCGCGTTGAAAATATGAATGATTGGCCGTTATGCATTGCGTTTGTCTATCGAGATATAACATCGCGCAAGCAGGATGAGACGGCTTTAAAAGAAAGCGAACAGCGCTACCGAAGTTTGATTGAGTTATCCCCGGAAGCAATTATCGTTCATAGTGAAGGTAAAATTGATTATATCAACCCTGCAGGAGCTAAAGCACTAGGATACAAGAATCCTCAAGATGTATTAGGAGCTTGTGTTTATCAGTTTGTTCACCCTGATTACTATGATGTTGTAAAACAGCGAATTTATCGAATGAAAACAGAAAATAAATCTGTGGATCTGCAGGAAGAAAAGTTTATTCATAAAGACGGTCATACGATTGATGCCGAAACCATTGCCTTTCCTATTCCGTATATGGGAAAGCAGGCCATTCAAGTTTTGTTTCGTGATATTACAGAACGTAAAAAAACTGAAAAATTGCTGCGTGAATCCGCTCAGCTTTCCTTAGTCGGACAGTTAGCAGCGGGTATCGCTCACGAAATCAGAAACCCTCTAACAGCGGTAAAAGGATTTATGCAGTTATTAGAAGAAACGAGCGGTCAGCCTTACTATGTAGAAATGATAAATCATGAGTTAGATAGAATCGAATTGATTGCCGACGAGTTCTTGAGTCTTGCAAAGCCTCAGGCGAAAACCTACAAAGACAAACACGTCCAAGATATCTTAGAGAACACGTTAAAGCTAGCTGAGGTGCAGGGGATTACAGAGAAAATTCACGTAAAAAAAGAGATTGATCTTCATCTTCCTCTCGTATTATGCGAAGAAAACCAGTTAAAACAGGTCTTTAGCAATATATTTAAAAATGCCGTCGAATCTATGCCAAGTGGAGGAACTGTAACGATTCAACTAAAAAGATTTAATCAGGAGAACCTTGTTGTCCGGTTTAGCGACGAGGGGCCAGGCATCACGCAGGAACGAATGCAGCATTTAGGAAAACCTTTTTATAGTACGAAAGAGAAAGGAACGGGGCTTGGACTGATGGTGTGCTATAAGATCATTCGAGAACATAGAGGAGAAATTAACTTTGTAAGTGAACTTGGAAAAGGAACTACCGTAGACATTCTTTTGCCTTTTAAAAAGTAAATTCTACTTTTATAAGCATGAAACCTTTTCTAAAGGGGAATACATGTTAGTGAACGAATAATGAGGTTAAAATAGGAGGGAATACGATGGAACGTATTGAAACGGGAGAGATTTTTACAATTTTAGATGAAAATGATCAAGAGCAAGATATTGAAGTGCTTGGAAAAATGACGATTGAAGGCCACGATTATATTGCCGTTGCGTTTGTGGAAGAAGTTTTAATTGAAACAGAAGAAGAAATTGATGTTTTCTTTTTAAAAATTGAAGATGATGGTGAATGGTCTTCAATTGAAGATGATGATGAGTTTGAAAAAGTATCAGCCGTATTTGAGGAAATGACATCCGCGTAAAAAGAGAGGTTACAACCTCTCTTTTTTTATTTATAAATAATATAATATTTAGAATTTTTCTAAAAATATCTTGCTGAATTATTTCCCTTCATTTATGATGAATATGTAACATACCAACCGGTTAGTAAGTAAATGAAAGCGAGGGACTACCGTGTATTTTTTTTACTCTGACAAAGTAGTGAAGCTGCAAAAAGAATTGAGCTCTTTTATGGAAGATCATATTTATCCAAATGAACGGCTATACGAACAACAGCTGAATGAACAGCCATCTAGATGGTCAGCTGTTCCTCCAATCATGGAAGAGTTAAAAGAAAAAGCAAAGCGAGCTGGGCTATGGAACTTATTTTTGCCAGAAAGCGAATACGGAGCAGGTCTAACAAATGTAGAATACGCTCCTCTTTGCGAAATTATGGGCCGTTCTATTATTGGACCAGAAGCTTTTAACTGCGGAGCTCCTGACACTGGCAATATGGAAGTGCTGGTTCGATACGGAACGCCTGAACAGAAAGAAAAATGGCTAAAGTCTCTGTTAAATGGAGACATTCGCTCCTGCTTTTCTATGACAGAACCGGATGTAGGTTCTTCTGATGCCACAAACATTCAGTGCAGTATTGTAAGAGAAGGCGATGAATATGTAATCAATGGAAGAAAATGGTGGTCTTCAGGTGCGGGAGATCCTCGCTGCAAAATTGCTATTGTGATGGGAAAAAGTGATTTTACCGCATCTAAATATGAACAGCAGTCTATGATTCTAGTTCCATTAAATACTCCGGGAGTTAAAATTGAACGAATGCTGCCAGTCTTTGGATACGATCACGCTCCTCATGGACACGCTGAAATTCATTATGACAATGTGCGTGTGCCAGCATCCAATATGCTTTTAGGCGAAGGAAAAGGGTTTGCTATTGCTCAAGGCAGATTAGGGCCTGGACGTATTCATCACTGCATGCGTCTAATAGGAGCAGCTGAAAGAGCGCTTGAAGAATTATGTAAGCGTATTCAAAGTCGTTCTACATTTAATAAGTTGCTTTCCCAGCAAGGGGTTATTCAAGAATGGGTGGCAGAATCGCGTATTGAAATTGAGCAAGCTCGCTTATTAACATTAAAAGCTGCTTATATGATGGACACAGTTGGGAACAAAAAAGCGCGAAAAGAAATTGCCATGATTAAAGTAATAGCTCCTGCTATGGCTTTAAAAGTCATTGATCGCGCCATTCAAGCATTTGGAGGAGCAGGTGTTTCAGAAGACACGCCGCTTGCGGCACTTTGGGCAAATGCCCGCACTTTGCGCCTTGCCGATGGTCCAGACGAAGTGCACAAAGCACAGCTTGCAAGACTTGAGCTAAAACCCTATCAAGAACAGGAGGCAACCTATGCACATAAAGGATCTGTTTGATTTAACTGGAAAGACAGCTATTATTACCGGAGGAGGCAGAGGATTAGGAGAGCAAATGGCAGAAGGGCTTGCAGAGGCAGGGGCAAATATTGTTCTATGCTCAAGAAAAAAAGAAGCATGTCAGCAAGTGGCTGATCGATTGGCCACCATGGGCGTAAAAACCCTCGCTTTAGCATGCGATATCAGTCAGCCTGAAGATATTAAAAATGTCGTGCATCAAACGATTGAAACATTTGGACGCATCGATATTTTAATTAACAACAGCGGAGCTACGTGGGGAGCTTCGGCTGAAGAAATGCCTCTTGAAGCATGGCAAAAAGTGATGAATATTAATGTGACGGGCACGTTTTTAATGTCACAAGAAGCTGGAAAAGAAATGATTAAACAAAAAGCTGGTAAGATTATTAACATTGCTTCAATTGCGGGTCTTGGAGGAACGGACCCTCAGTATATGGATACAATCGGGTACAACACGAGTAAAGGAGCGGTCATTACGTTCACGAAAGATTTAGCTGTCAAATGGGGACAGCATAATATTCAAGTTAATGCAATTGCGCCGGGATTTTTTCCTACTAAAATGTCAGGTGCGATTATGGAACAAGGAAAAGATTATTTTCTAAGTCAAACCCCTTTAAAACGCTTTGGCTCCGAAGCTGATTTAAAAGGAGCGGCTGTTTTTCTTGCTTCTGCAGCGTCTAATTACATTACCGGCGATATTCTGACGGTAGACGGTGGAGTTCATGCTATGTGAATAAGAAAGGAGTTACTCAATGGAAGACGTTAAAAAATGGTTTACACCTTATCCAGAAGCCTACACTCATGACATTCACATCGAAGATATTTCACTATTTGATATGCTGAAAGAAACAGCCGAACGTTATCCTGCTCACACGGCCACGCGCATGTATCAGCATACGTTAACGTACCAGGAGCTGTACCACTCAGTTCGCGTATTTGCAGGAGCACTGCAGAAAAAAGGGATTAAAAAAGGAGATCGTGTAGCAATTATGCTGCCAAATTGTCCGCAATATATAATAAGCTATTTTGGCATTGTAGCAGCGGGCGGCATTGTCACTCAGGTCAACCCCATGCTTGTCGAACAAGAACTAGAGCATATTTTACACGATTCCGGCGCAAAAAAAATAATTCTACTCGATGATTTTTATACGAGACTTCAAGAGATAAGGAATCGTATTGAGATAGAAGAAGCGATAACCGTCAGCTTGCAAAAACCGTTTGTTCCTACATCACCAGACCTTTCCTTCTTAGATTTTCTAACCATTAAGCATGAATTTAATCAGCCGGTCATCCATCCAGCACACGATATTGCTGTTCTTCAGTATACGGGAGGAACGACCGGACCATCTAAAGGTGCGATGCTTACACATACAAACATTTACACAAACGCAGTTCAATCATACGAAATATTTAAGCATGATATTGAATTAGGAAAAGAAAAATGCTTAACCGTTATTCCATTGTTTCACGTATTTGGCATGACTTCCTGTATGCATTTATCAATTCTTTGCGGAAATGAAATATTGCTATTGCCGCGTTTTGATTTAGAAGAAGTACTAAATACAATCAAAAAAGAGCAGCCTAGTATTTTTCCTGGAGTGCCAACTATGTATGTCGCGATTACCAATCATCCGCGGGCAGAAGAATACAATATCGAAAGTATTCGCATCTGCAACAGCGGCAGTGCGCCAATGCCTGTTGAGCTGATGAAAGAGTTCGAACGAAAAACGGATGCTAAAGTGTTAGAAGGGTACGGCTTATCAGAAGCGTCCCCCGTTACCCATTGCAACCTGCCGTTTTGTGAACGAAAGCCAGGCACAGTCGGACTTGGCGTTCCGCAAACTGCTTATAAAATTGTAGACGTGCCTACAGGAACAAAAGAACTGCCAAGAGGAGAGCTTGGAGAAATAGTGATTAAAGGCCCTCAAGTTATGAAGGGCTATTGGAATCATCCTGAAGAAACAGCTCACGCGCTTAGAAACGGCTGGCTGTACACAGGAGATATTGGACAGATAGACGAAGATGGGTATTTATCCATTGTTGATCGCAAAAAAGATATCATTATTGCGAGTGGTTTTAATGTGTATCCTCGAGATATTGAAGAAGTTTTATATGAGCACAGCCACATTAAAGAAGCCGTTGTCATTGGCGTTCCGCATCCTTACAGAGGAGAAACAATTAAAGCGATTTTGGTAGTGAAAGAAGGAAAATCTCTTTCTGAAGAAGAGCTTACTTCTTATTGTCGACATCATCTTGCAGCTTACAAAATTCCGCGAATCTTTGAGTTTCGCGCTGAGCTTCCTAAGACCAATGTAGGGAAAATTTTACGAAGAGCACTGCGAGAAGAAGTGGTGAAAGAAACGATGTAAAGAAGCTGAACATAAACAAACTTTTTCAAAAGCTCCCTCTAAGCCATGGTATAATTTGTGAAAATGAGAAAAGACAGAGAGGGTTTGACGATGAAAGATTTGATGATGGAACGAAGCATTCAGCTTTTTGCTCAAAAAGGTTTCAAAGAAACGTCTATTCAAGATATTGTAAATGAATTAAACGTCACAAAAGGAACGTTTTATTATTATTTTAAAAGCAAGCAAGAGCTTTTAATGGATATTCACCTTCAATATATTGAAAGATTAATAGAAAACCAAGAGACGATTCTTGCAGATAAGACAATATCTTATCCTGAAAAGCTGCACAGCATTATTTTTAAACTTGTTCATGATATTGAGAAAGAAGGTCTTCGAGCTAAAGTGTTTTTTCGAGAGATGCGTCATTTGAGTGAAGAACACTTACAGCAAATCATTCCAAAGCGCGATCGTTTTAAAGAAAACGTACAGGAAATTATTGAAAAAGGAATGGAAGCAGGGCAGTTCCGTTCAGATTTGCCTTCAGATATCGTGACGCTAGGCATATTAGGAATGACAAATTGGAGCTATTTTTGGTTTCAGCCGGATGGTGAAAAGTCAGATCGAGAAGTTGCGGCTATTTTTTATAAGATGTTGATGAAAGGTATTCAGTCACAGTAGCTGCTAGGCTGGACAGTGCTCGTAAAAGGTGGGAAAGTATAAGCTCTTTCTCTCCTTTTATATTAAAAGGAGGCTCTAACATGAATAGTAAAGATATACAGCGTATTGCTGTCATTGGCGCAGGACAAATGGGACATCAAATTGGTATGCTTTGTGCACTTGGAGGATATGAAACAATTATTCAAGATATGAATGAACAATCACTCATCGAGGCGAAAAATAAGCTGGAAGCAATTATAGACAAGTGGATTCACAAAGGCAAAATTTCCTCTGATGCTAAAGAAGCCGCATTTCAAAGGTTGTCTTTTACAAGCACATTAAAGGAAGCGGTTTCAAGTGCTGATTTTGTGATTGAAGCTGTTGTAGAAAAGTTAGATGTAAAACAAAGCGTCTTTAAAGAAATAGATGAGTACGCACCAAGTCACGCCATTTTAGCATCGAATAGTTCAACAATTGTTAACTCGCTTATTGCAAGTGCAACAAACCGTCCAGAGCAAATCGTTAACATGCATTTCTTTTTTCCTCCTCTTGTAATGGACTGCGTAGAAGTTGTGATGAGTGAAAAGACAAGTGAACAAACAGCTCAAACGACAATGGAAGTTTGCAAGCAAATTAATCGCACAGCAGTCCTTCTGAAAAAAGAAATCTCAGGTTTTATTGCCAATCGAATTTTAGGAGCGCTGCAAAAAGAAGCCGTTTTCCTTTACGAAAATGGATACGCAGATTTTGAAGACATTGATACGATTTGCAAAAAAGCGCTCAATCACCCGATCGGTCCTTTTGAATTGATGGATCTCTCAGGAATTGACGTCGGATATTTTGTGATGCAGCAGCGCTATAGCGAAACAGGGGACCCTGAGGACAAGCCAGCTGCGTGCATAGAAGAAAAAGTTCAAAAAGGCGAGCTTGGACGCAAAACAGGAAAAGGTTTTTACACATACCACACACAGGGAATGAAGCAATGATGAAAAAATTTGTACGTATTCAAAAAGAAGAGAAAACAGCTATTGTAACCATTGATAATCCGCCTTTAAATGTAATGAGCCAGGCTGTTGTGCAGCAGCTTGAAGAAACGTATGAAGAGCTTAGTAAAGATCCTGATGTCATTACAATCATTTTAACGGGAGCGGGCGACCGGGCGTTTATGGCTGGAGCTGATATTAAAGAGTTTCCACAGCTAATGGGACAAAGCGGTATTAAAGAAGAGTTTATGAAAACCCATCGTGTTTTGCAAAAACTTGAAAACATTGAAAAACCAACAATTGTCGTGTTAAACGGTTTAACGTTTGGGGGAGGGTGCGAACTTTCACTAACCGCTGATATACGCATTGCCGAAGAACATGCTCAAATCGGTCTTCCGGAAGTGAAGCTCGGATTGTTTCCCGGAGGAGGCGGAACTCAGCGTCTTCCGCGCGTAATCGGCGCATCTAAAGCTAAAGAATGGATGTTTGCCGGCAGTCCTGTTTCGGCGGAAGAAGCACTTCATGCAGGCTTTGCCAATCATGTAACGCCTAAAGGAAAAGGGCTCGAAAAAGCAAAAGAGCTGGCTAAGAAATTTAACCGTCACTCTCTTCCGTCACTTTCTCGAATTAAGGCAGCGGTAAACGAAGGAATGAATCGTACACTATCTGAAGGTCTTGAACTTGAGGCAGAGCTGTTTGAAGAAGTCTTTCAAACAGAAGATATTAAAGAAGGAGTATCAGCATTTATTGAAAAGCGTCCCGCTGTTTTTTCACATAAGTAAAGGAGGAGAAAACCATGTATGAAACACAGGTCAAAGTGCGTTTTTGCGAAACAGACGCACTCGGTCACATTAACAATACCAGCTATTTCATTTATTTAGAAGAGGCACGCATTGCTTTTTTTGAAGAAATGGGAGCATCCATGCATACAGAAAAGTGGGAGTATATTTTAGCGTCTACTAAATGTGATTTTGTTGCGCAAGGATATTTTAATCAAGTGTTAATGATTAAAACCTTTGTATCTAATGTCGGCAATAAAAGCTTTACAATTGGTCATGAAATTACCGACAGCAAGACGGGATCATTGATTGCCAAAGGAGAAGCTGTCATCGTGTACTTTGATTTTGATGCACAAAAAAGCGTTTCTATTCCAGCAGATATTAAGCAGTTTTTGATGAATTATAAAGTAGCTGTTTAACTACAAAAAAGCAGGTGGTAAAAGAATGTCACAAATCATTCCTGTACGAAAAGGAGAGGAATTAAACACGGAAAAACTGCATCAGTTTCTCCGTGTTTCGATTCCTGATTTACCTAAAGAGCCTCTTTTAATCAAGCAATTTGGATCGGGTGCGTCCAATTTAACCTACGCTCTTTCAGTCGGAGAGTGGGAGGCTGTGTTGAGACGCCCTCCCTTTGGGCCAGTTGCCCCAAAAGCGCATGACATGCAAAGAGAATACAAGATTTTATCTGTTTTATCGAAATCTTTCCCTCTCGCTCCTAGGCCTAATGTGTTTTGTGAAGATGAAACGGTGGTCGGGAAACCCTTTTTTTTAATGGAGCGAAAGCACGGTGTTCTCATCGACACAGCGTTTCCAGAAGACGTGAAAGGAACTAGCGAACTTTGCCGTTGTATTTCAGAACAAATGGTGGATGTCCTCGTTCAGCTTCATGATGTTCCTTATAAAGGTACGCTCCTTGAAGAAATCAGCAAGCCTGAAGGTTTTTTAGAACGTCAAGTACACGGCTGGATTCATCGTTATGAAAAATCAAAAACAAGTGACATACCGGAAGTAGAAGCACTAAAGAAATGGTTGACCACACACATCCCCACTTCACAGCATTCAACCATTATTCACTATGATTATAAGCTTAACAATACGTTATTTTCACCGGATGGAAATAAAATTGTAGGATTATTTGACTGGGAAATGACAACCGTTGGAGACCCGCTTGCTGATTTGGGAGTGGCGATGAGCTATTGGATGGAAGACAGCGACCCTGAACTTTTAAAAAGAGGATTGGGGAACCCACCTGTTACTGTGCAAAAAAGCTTTTATTCCCGTCGAGATTTTGTGGAAGCGTATGCTAAAAAAAGCGGACGAGATGTGTCACACATTGACTTTTACCTGAAGTTTGCGTACTTCAAACTTGCTGTCATTTGTCAGCAAATTTATTACCGTTATAAAAAAGGCCAAACAAATGACAAACGGTTTTCACAATTTGGAGAGTATGTAAAAACGCTGATTATTCATGCTCTGCATACAGAACGCAGGCATATATGAAAAGAAAAGTTCACGTAATACTCAAAAAAGAAGAGCTTCTTGCCAAAAAGCTAGAAGGAAAAACGGTCGTTATATTTGACATCTTATTGGCTACTTCAACAATTGCGGCTGCTTTACAACAAGGAGCAATAGAGGTTATTCCCGTAAAAAACGAAGAAGAAGCGCGCAATAAAGCAAAAACGTATAAGCCTGACGAAATTGCGCTTGTAGGCGAATATAGAGGGAAAACGATTGAAGGCTTTTTTGATCCAAGCCCCAGCACGATAAAGCAGCATGTTCAAGATAAAACGGTTATTTTGTCCACCACTAATGGAACGGTGGCCATTCATAACGCTGAAAAAGCAAAATATGTCTATGCAGCTTCACTGTTAAACGGAGAAGCGGTTGCCAGTGCTGTTTGTCAACCAAGTCAAGATGAAACTGTTTTATTGGTTTGTTCAGGTTCATCCGATCGCTTCTGTCTAGAAGATTTATATGGAGCGGGGTACTTTATAAGCTGTCTTCTGCAACTAAAAACATTTTATTTAACGGATGCTGCAAAAGCCGCACTGCTTTTGTATAAGGCTTATGAGCATTCATCTGTTGAAATATTGAAACACTCAGCCGTAGGAGAAATGCTCACTCAGTATGGCTTTCTAGACGAAATTGGCTTTGTAAGCCGGAAAAACGTCTATTCTGTAGTTCCTAAGGTAGTGAAGAAAAAGCTAGTAAACGGGGAGGAAATGATATGTCTGAAATGAAAACCGAAGCAAAAGGCGGATCATTTTTACTTAAAAAAACATCGGCGCAGCACGTCTATACACCTGAAGACTTAACGGATGAGCATCGTATGATCGCTCAGACAGCAAAGCAGTTTATTGAAAAAGAAGTCGACCCTTACCACAGTGACATTGAGCAGCAAGATTTTGATAAAGTAGTAGAATTGATGCACAAAGCAGGCAAACTCGGACTTCTTGCTCACAGTATTCCAGAAGCATATGGAGGACTAGGTCTTGATAAAGTAAGCAAAGGACTCGTCGGTGAAATCATCGGCCGGACAAGCGGATATGGAGTCGCTCATTCTAATCATACATGCATTGCGACACTTCCTATTACGTATTTTGGTACCAAAAAGCAAAAAGAAAAATACTTGCCCAAATTAGCAAGCGGTGAATATATTGGCGCCTACTGTTTGACAGAGCCAGAAGCTGGTTCTGATGCTCTTGCAGCCCAAACAAAAGCCGTATTAAATCCTGAAAAAACGCATTATGTATTAAATGGAACGAAGCAGTACATTACCAATGCTGCCTTTTCAGATACGTTCATCACATATGCAAAAGTAGACGGAGAACATTTTACCGCTTTTATTGTAGAAAAAGATTTTGAAGGACTGTCTCTCGGGCCAGAAGAAAAGAAAATGGGGATTAAAGGGTCGTCTACTCGCCCGGTTATTTATGAAGATTGTTTAGTACCCGTAGAAAACGTACTTGGACAAGTAGGAAGAGGTCACTTAATTGCGCTGAACGTCTTAAACCTTGGACGTTTTAACTTAGGTTCTGCATGTATGGGCGCAGCAAAATATGCGTTTGAACTTGCTTTAGGTTATACAAAAGAACGCAAGCAGTTTAAAACAGCTATTGCGGAATTTAACGCTTCAAAAGAAAAAATAGCAAAAATGGCGGCTCGTATTTTTGCATCTGAATCTATCCAGTACCGTACAGCTGGTTTACTAGAAGAGGCGCTTGGTGGACTATATGAAAGTGAAAATCATAAGTTAGTAGCTAAACAGCTGGCTGAATTTGCAATGGAATGTTCAGTGTGTAAAGTGTATGGATCGGAAACTCTTGATTTAATTGCCGATGAATCGCTGCAGCTTCATGGCGGAGCAGGATTTATTCAAGAATATAAAATTGAACAAGTATACCGTGACTCACGCATCAATCGTATTTTTGAAGGTACAAATGAAATCAACCGCCTTTTGCTTCCAACTCAGCTTCTAAAAAAAGCAGGCAAAGGAGAAATAGAGCTGAACAAACAAGTAGAACATGCCGTTAGTGAATTGATGAGCGGTCAGTGGGAAATATCTTCAAATGAACTTCTAGCACGAGAAAAGCAGGCTGTTATTACAACAAGGCATTTATTTCTTGCATTGCTAGGAACAGCATTCCAAACGTTTCAGACAAATCTAGCGCAAGAACAAGAAACGCTGATGAAATTAGCAGAAATTGCTATTGGGCTATTCGCTATGGAGTCATCTGTGCTGCGCGTGGAAAAAGCTGTAACCAGAAATGGAGAAGAAAAAGAAACGTTAAAAAGCAAGCTCACAGCAACAGTTGTTAGTGAAACGCTCTTTGAAATTG
Organism: Priestia sp. 179-F W1.4 NHS; assembly: GCF_045369295.1. Lineage (NCBI taxonomy): Bacteria > Bacillati > Bacillota > Bacilli > Caryophanales > Bacillaceae > Priestia > Priestia sp. 179-F W1.4 NHS. The sequence goes on from NZ_JBIQFF010000003.1 coordinate 531,947, forward strand.
AAAAGCAGGCTCGACAATTAATAAACGGGATGTTAACGGATGAAAAACACCGACAGTACCGCACAATTCTTGGAAAATGGATGAATGATTTGCAAAGTGAAGGAGAGTTCATGCGCAATCGAGACATCGCCCGTGAATTTATCGACAGCGGACGATATGTTGTATAAGGAGGGGTATTATGATGCGTTTTGAAGGGCAAATAGCTGTTATTACAGGAGCTGGAAGTGGCATTGGAGAAGCGACCGCTCAAAGAATGGCGAAAGAAGGCGCTCGCGTCATTCTTGTGGGGCGAACGAAAGAAAAACTAATACAGGCTGCATCCGCTATTGACACACGGTGTGAACGAAAATGTACAGATATTTTCCCAGCTGACGTAACGAAAGAAGAAGACGTCAAAGAGCTTGCTGAGTTTATAAAAGAAAAGTACGGACAAATTCATTTATTAATTAATAACGCAGGCGGATCTGTTAATTCCACAATCAAAGAAACAACGCTTGAACAGTGGAAACAGGTGCAGGACGTCAATTTAACAAGCGTATTTCTTGTAACAAAACATTTGATTCCTTTTTTAACTGAAGAAATAGCAGAAAATCGCTCTATTGTTAACATCGCTTCTCTTTCAGGACATAAAGCAGGTGCGCAAATCCCCCACTATAGCGCTGCTAAAGCTGCTTTAATCAACTTTACAAAAGCAATGGCATTTGAATTAGCACCTCACGGAATCAGAGTAAACTCTGTGTCTCCTGGATTCGTAGAAACACCTTTAACACAGCCTGGACTTGAAAATGAGCGCTTCACTAAGGCAATCGAAAAAAATACGGCTTTAAAACGTGTAGGTAAACCAGGTGAAATTGCAAATGTTATTGCTTTTGCAGCGTCTAAAGAGGCATCGTATATGACGGGAAGTGATTTATTAGTAGACGGCGGGTGGCTTATCGTTTAATACAAAGCAAAGAGGAGGAAGTCGAAATTATGAGTGATTTAGTAGTAGAAAAGCAGGGGACTATTTTATCTTTAACGTTAAATCGACCGGATCGTTTAAATGCATTCAGTGAGGAAATGATTGAAAAGTTAACAGCTGAAATAAAACAGGCACAAAGCGATGAGTCTATTAAAGTGGTTATATTAAATGGAGCGGGGCGCTCGTTTTCTGCCGGAGGCGATGTAAAAACGATGGGCCAAGCATCGGGAGCTGATGTTTATGAACATATCGGCCGTTTAAATGAATGTATTTTAGCGATGCAAAATCTAGAGAAGCCAATTATTTCAGCAGTTCATGGGTTTGCAGCAGGAGCTGCTTTTAATTTAGCTCTCGCTTCTGACTTTATCATCGCATCACAAGAAAGCCGATTTGTATTAAGCTTTTCTCAAGTGGGATTGATTTCAGATGGAGGAGGTCTTTACTTTCTCACAAAGGTCGTTGGCCCCCACAAAGCTAAAGAACTGCTATTTTTAGCAGAGCCTCTGGATGCCGATACGGCTTACAAAGCCGGTTTTTTGAACCGTGTAGTGCCGTTAGATCAGTTGAAAGATGAGGTTACGTCTTTTGCAAGCCGTTTATCACAAGGGCCAACGAAAGCGTACGGAAAAATGAAAAAAATCGTCAACGATTCATTCCATTTAACGCTAGAACAAGTGCTTGAACAAGAAAGGCTAACGCAAGTTCTTATGGTAGAAACGAGGGATCATCAAGAAGGAATATCTGCATTTAAAGAAAAAAGAAAGCCACTATTTCAAGGGAAATAAGAGGGGGATATAAAAGATGAAAGCTATTCAATTCACGCAGTATGGAGGGCCTGATGTTCTGCAAGTTATCGATATTGCACGCCCTGTACCTAAAAAGAAAGATGTGCTCATTAAAGTTGCGGCAATTGGCGTTAATTATGCCGACGCTGCGCGGCGCGAAGGAGCATATGTAGTCGAAACGCCGCTGCCTTTTATTCCAGGCTCTGAAGTAGCAGGCGAAGTGGTTGAAGTAGGCGAGGATGTACAAGGGATAAAAGTAGGTACAAAAGTCGTGACACTGCTGGGATCTAATCGAGCAACAGGTTACGCTGAGTACACGCTGGCAGATTCAAGAGGCCTTATTCCGTTGCCGGAGAATGTGGATTTAACACAGGCCGTTGCTTTGCCTCTTCAAGGACTAACGGCTTATCATATTTTAAAAACAATGGGTCGCCTTGAAAAAGGAGAAATCGTCATCGTTCATGCAGCAGCAGGCGGCGTCGGAACCCTAGCTGTTCAGCTTGCGAAAATTTTTGGAGCTGGAAAAGTTATTGCTACAGCGAGCTCTAAAGAAAAGCTTGAGCTTGCAAAAAATCTTGGAGCCGACGAAGTGATTAACTATACAGAAACAGGCTGGGAAAAACGGATTTTAGAAGTAACAGAAGGAAAAGGAGCCGATATTATTTTAGAAATGGTAGGAGGGCATATATTCTATGAATCTCTTCAATGTCTTGCACCATTTGGGCGCCTCGTTTTTTACGGAATGGCTAGCGGAAAATCTGTAAAGTTTAACCCTGCTCGCCTGATGGAAAAAAATCAGTCGGTTCTCGGCTTTTTCTTACCTCAAATGATGGCAAAACCAGCACTTTATCAGCAAAGCCTGCATGAGCTATTAAACTACGTGAATTCCGGTCATTTAAAATTAATGCTGGGCGGTACATTTTCACTTGAAGAAGCAGCACATGTACATCGTCTGCTTCAAGGAAGAAAAACGACCGGAAAATTAGTGTTAGTTCCTTAACAAAACAGCTTCCGTCTCTAATAGGGATGGAAGCTGTTTTAGTTTAAAAAATTGGCTTTCGCCTGCCAAATTTTTAAAAACCGCTTAATAATTTGGCATAAAAATCAGTATTTTTCACTAATTTCTTCTATATTTTAACACTGGCATGGAAGTTGCATAATAAGTGTTTGAACATATAAAGGAGGAATTGAATATGGTTAGAAATGGAACGGACCGCGTGAAGCGGGGAATGGCAGAAATGCAAAAAGGCGGCGTTATCATGGACGTGATCAATGCAGAACAGGCAAAAATTGCAGAAGCAGCAGGCGCTGTTGCCGTTATGGCGTTAGAGCGTGTTCCAGCTGATATTCGTGCAGCAGGCGGCGTGTCTCGTATGGCAGACCCAACAATTGTTGAAGAAGTGATGAATGCTGTGTCCATTCCAGTTATGGCAAAAGCTCGTATCGGTCATATCGTTGAAGCACGTGTACTAGAAGCAATGGGTGTAGACTACATTGACGAAAGTGAAGTGCTGACTCCAGCGGATGAGGAATATCACCTTAACAAAAGTACATTTACGGTTCCATTTGTATGCGGATGCCGTGATTTAGGGGAAGCAGCAAGACGAATTGGTGAAGGTGCTTCGATGCTTCGTACAAAAGGCGAACCAGGAACAGGAAATATCGTGGAAGCAGTGCGTCATATGCGCCAAGTCAACGCTCAAGTACGTAAAGTGGTAGGCATGGATGAAGACGAGTTAATGACAGAAGCCAAACTATTAGGTGCCCCTTATGAGCTATTACTGCAAATTAAACGTGAAGGCCGCTTACCGGTTGTAAACTTTGCAGCAGGCGGCGTAGCAACACCCGCGGACGCAGCGTTAATGATGCAGCTTGGAGCAGACGGCGTGTTCGTGGGTTCAGGAATCTTTAAATCAGACAACCCTGAAAAATTTGCGCGAGCAATCGTGGAAGCAACAACGCATTATCAAGACTATGAACTGATTGCAAGCTTGTCAAAAGGGCTAGGAAGTGCAATGAAAGGAATTGAAATTTCATCATTATTACCAGAAAATCGTATGCAAGAACGCGGCTGGTAATAAGTAATAAGTAATAACTTTTAAACTTAGTTAGGAGAATGATCGTGGGGAAATATACAATAGTCGATAAAGAAACGTGTATTGCGTGCGGCGCATGCGGAGCTGCGGCACCTGATATTTATGATTATGATGATGAAGGAATTGCGTTCGTTATCCTTGATGATAATCAAGGCACTGTTGAAGTGCCCCAAGAGTTAGAAGACGATTTAATAGATGCGTTTGAAGGCTGTCCAACAGAGTCCATCCGTATAGCAGATGAAAAGTTTGATGGAGATTCGAATAAATTTCAATAAAGCCGAATAAATAAAAAAATAGAAAGTTTTTTTAAAAGAAAAGAAGGATTTTGTCTAGAAAAGGCGAAATATTAGTTGTGTAAGAACATATCTTTTTAAAAATGAAAGCACTTACATAACTAAAAGCATATGAGTTAGTCTCATTTGACCTTTCAGAATTATTAGTGTAAATGTGCGGAGTAATTAAATAGTTTTTAAAAGGAGACTAAGGGGCATGCAAATACTGAATACAGTCATTGTGACAGGATATGCAAAAGCTCCACAGGGAACTTCCATGTATGAAATGTATAAGCATGCGGGAATTGTACTAGAAGTGGATCTGACAGAGCATAAAATTGTAAATGCTGAGTTTACGTTTATTACGGAGCTGACACAAAATTTTTTCCGGAAGCTGCTTATTGGTTACTGCCTTGCAGATGGAATTGAACCTCTTATTGAACGTATTCAAAATTATTATTTTGCTCCATCTCAACAGGCGATTATCGTAGCGCTTCAGGCTGCAATCCAACGTTACTGGGATAATGTGAATCAAAAAATTACATAGCGTTTGGTTAGAATAAAGTGAGAAGATAACCTCTTTTCATGGTCTTATTAAAACCAAGCAGACACACACGCTTTACAAAGAATGGGGGACGTCCCTGTTTCTTTGGGGAGTCATTGTGTCCTGCTTGGTTTTTTTCGTGTAAAGCGCTGTGAAATATAAAAAGAAAAGGAGGAAACAAAATGAACAAAATTATCACGCGCGAAGAAGCAGTAGGAAAAATAACTGATGGCGCACGCATTATGGTAGGTGGATTTGGTCTTGTAGGAAGCCCGCTTAGTCTAATTGAGGCGATTGCCAAATCAAACCTTAAAGATTTAGAGATTATTAGTAATAACCTCGGTGAACCTGGAAAAGGATTGGGTATATTGGTTCAAAGAAAACAAGTAAAAAAAGCTATAGGTTCGTATTTCACTTCCAATCCTGAAGTTGTGCATGCCTATCAACAACAAGAACTTCAAGTGGAGCTTATCCCGCAAGGAACAATGTCCGAGGCTATTAGAGCAGGAGGTGCGGGCATTGGAGGATTTTACACGCCTGTGAGCGTAGGGACTCAGCTCGCTGAAGGAAAAGAAGAACGAGTATTAAAAGGAAAGAGATATGTTTTGCAAGAATCGCTGCACGCAGATGTAGCGCTTATAAAAGCTAAAAAAGCAGACCGACTCGGAAATCTTATTTACAGCAAATCAGCAAGAAACTTTAATCCAATGATGGCAACGGCCGCTGATATCGTGATTGCTGAAGTAGAAGAAGTGGTTGAAGTTGGACAAATTTCTCCTGAAGAAATTATCACTCCTCATTTATACGTTACTTATATCGTAGTGAAAGGAGAAAAATAAGATGAACGTTAAACAATATATTGCTGGGCGCGCTGCAAAAGAGCTTTGTCACGGAGATGTAGTGAACTTAGGAATAGGGATTCCTACTTTGGTTGCTAATTATATTTCACCCGATGTTCACGTTTTTTTACATTCAGAAAACGGAATTCTCGGCGTTGGCCCTACTCCTGAAGAAACCTATATAGATTCAGAGCTTGTGAATGCTGGGAAGCTTCCCGTCACGGTCTTGGAAGGTGCCTCATTTTTTAACAGCGCCGATTCTTTTGCGATGATACGCGGAGGTCATGTGAATGTATCCATTCTTGGAGTGCTTCAAGTAGATGAAGCAGGGCGAATTGCGAACTGGGCTGTCCCTGGGAAAAGTGTTCTTGGCGTAGGAGGAGCAATGGATTTATTAGAAGGATCGAAAAAAGTGATTGTGACGACTCTTCATACGAATAGTCAAGGAGAGTCAAAGCTAGTTAGGAATTTAACCTATCCGCTTACTTCAGAGCGACGAGTCGATATGATTATTACGGAATTAGCTGTCTTTTCGGTAACCGATCTTGGTCTTGAACTTCTTGAAACAGCTCCGGGTGTTTCTTTAGAGGAAGTAAAACAAAAAACAGAGGCTTCTTTTCATGTTTCTACATTGTTTAGCAAAGACAATGAGGTGACGGCATAATGGCAGTGATTGTAAATGCATTTCGAACTCCTATTGGAAAGTTTGGCGGTTCGCTTGCAGATACGCTTCCAGAAGAACTAGTCTCTCTTGTGATGAAAAACAATTTGTCTTCAGCCGGATATACATCAGAGATTGTTGATGAAATTATTGTCGGACAAACGAAACAAAGCGCTCATGCTCCTAATATAGCGAGAGTAGCCGGGCTTAAAGCTCAATTCTCTGAACGTATTCCTGCTTATACCGTGCACCGCCAGTGCGGCTCAGGCATGCAGGCTGTGATGAATGGCGCTATGTCCATTTTATCAGGTCAAGCCGAAGCGGTATTAGCTGGAGGAGTGGAAAGCATGTCTCAAGCACCGCACTATACGGTAGGCACTCGTTTTGGTTTTCACGTTGGTGATTTAACACTCTATGACTCTAACACAGAAAGTCAGCCAAAATCACAGCCTGAAACGCTATACGGAACGTTTACAATGGGACAGACGGCGGAGTGGCTTGCTGAAAAGTATAGCATTAGCCGTACGGAGCAGGACGAGTTTGCTTTTTATAGTCAGGAAAAAGCTAGGCGGGCTATAGAACTTGATTTGTTCGAAGAAGAAATTATACCGGTTCCTGTAAAAGAAGGAATGAGGCATTTTGCAACAGATGAATTCCCTCGTCTTACTAGCAAAGAAAAGCTTGGTACGCTTAAGCCCGTTTTTCAAAGAAATGGAACGGTGACAGCCGGAAATTCATCCGGAAGAAACGATGGCGCTTCGATGCTGCTGATGATGTCGGAAGAAAAAGCTGAGCATCTCGGATTAACACCTATGGCAAAGATTGTGTCGTTTGCCGCAGCCGGCGTCTCTCCAAAGGAAATGGGAATTGGCCCCGTTTCTGCTTCGCAAATTGCTTTAACTAAAGCCGGTTTAAGCTTAAATGATATGGACTTAATTGAACTAAACGAAGCATTTGCCGCCCAAAGTATTGCTTGCTTAAGAGAATGGGACATCACATCAGAGAAAGTGAATGTAAACGGAGGAGCAATTGCGCTTGGACATCCTTTAGGCTGCTCCGGGGCAAGAATCATCACAACTCTGTGTCATGAGCTCCACAAGCAAAAAAGACGATACGGCCTTGCTACTATTTGCGTTGCAGGAGGATTAGGAATGGCGATGGTGGTGGAAAGATGGACGAAATAAAAAGAGATTATGTTTTTCATAGAGATTTAACAAAAAAGTACCCTATGATTACGCACGGTCAAGGAAGCTACTTAATAGATGAACAAGGAAAAAAGTATTTAGACGGCTGCTCCGGGGCCGTAGCGGCAAACTTAGGGCACGGCATTGTAAAAATAGCCGAGGCGATGGCTGATCAGGCTAAAAAAGCGGCGTTTGTTCATACATTACGTTTTGAAACAGATGTTTTGCATAAACTTGCAGGGAAAATCGGTAAAATGGCTCCACTCCATTTAAACAAAGTCTATTTTACATCAGGAGGATCAGAAGCCAATGAAAGTGCATTAAAATTAGCAAGGCAATATCACAGAGATGCCGGAAAGACGCAAAAACACATCGTAATCGGAAGGTGGCAGTCCTATCACGGAAATACGATAGGGGCACTATCAGCTGGAGGAGATGTAAAAAGACGATATCCTTACACACCTAATCTTTTACATTTTGCGCACGTGTATTCTCCTTATTGTCATCGCTGTCCGTATAATCGCAATCAAGAAGACTGCGTGGCAAATCAAAACTGGAGCTGCATCACCGATATTGAACGCACCATTTTAGAGCTTGGTCCAGAAAATATTTCAGCTTTTATCGCAGAGCCGATTGTAGGAAGTCAGCAAGGAGCTGTCGTGCCTCCGCTTGACTATTTCAAAAAAGTACGTGAGCTTTGCAGCCGCTATGACATTCTTTTGATTGTTGATGAAGTGATGACAGGCTTTGGGAGAACAGGAACTGATTTTGCAGTGGAACAATTCGGAATCGAACCGGATATTCTAACGTTTGGTAAAGGAGTTTCAGCAGGGTACGCTCCTTTAGGGGGAATGGTTGTCCATGACCGTCTGATTCAAGGACTGTTAGAAAATAGCGGCGGAAAATTCCTTCACGGCTATACGTACAGTGGACATCCTGTTTCGATAGCGGCAGGACTTGCTGCTTTGGACATGTATGAAGAAGTAAATATCCTTCAAAATGTAGAAACTCAAGGTGCGTATTTAATGGAATGTTTAGTAGCGCTGCAGCGCAAGCATCCGTATATTTCAGATATTCGCGGCCGCGGACTTTTAATTGGATTAGAACTAATGAAAGACGCCAATCAACAGATATTTTTCGAGCCAGGCGAAGCAGCCAGCGAAAAGCTCAATGAAATTTGTATGGAGCTTGGAGGCGTATTTTATCCAGGGTCCGGATCTATAGATGGACATAAAGGAGAACATATCATTATTAGTCCTCCTTTAAATATAACGAAATCAGAAGTTGATGAAATAGTGAGATTGCTAGATCATGCGTTTTCTATTTTTCATCAGCACATAAGAAAGGATGAGTCATATGAAAGTGCAAAATAAAACAGAAGAGCTTCAAATCAAAGGCAAAAAACATTTATCACCCGTGATGACAAGAGTAACAGAGCTTGTTATTGAAAAAGCGCACGGTGCGAAATTTTGGACAGCTGATGGCACGGAATACATTGATTTTGTATCAGGAGTAGCTGTCAATGCAGTAGGTCATACACATGAAAAGATGGTAGAAGCAATTAAAAAACAAGCAGATCAGCTGCTTCACCTCGGTTTAAATTACGGATACTATGAAACAGCTGTGAATTTGGCGGAAAAACTTGCGCAAATTACGCCAGGAAACTTAGATACGGTTTTCTTTTCAAACTCAGGCGCAGAAGCTATTGATGGAGCGCTTAAGTTAGCAAAAGCGGCCACTGGCAGACCAGCGATTATTGCTTTTGAAGGTTCTTTTCATGGCCGTACATTAGGAGCTACAGCTATTACGGCTTCAAGCTCCAAGTACCGAAGCTACTACGAGCCGATTTTGGGAGAAGTGTATCACGCGCCTTATCCGTATCCAAGTCAGCTTCCTAATATTGACGAGGAAGAAGCGGAAGCATATTGCTTAAATCAACTGCAAAAGCTGTTTGAGCTGCGAGTGGATCCTTCACGCGTAGCGGCGATTGTTATTGAGCCAGTCATGGGCGAAGGAGGCTATTACCCTGCTCCTTCTAGCTTTTTACGCGCACTGAGAGACATAGCGAATGATTATGGCATTCTGCTTATCTTTGATGAAGTGCAAACGGGATTCGGGCGCACTGGAAAAATGTTTGCCGCAGAACATGCTGGAGTCACACCAGATATTTTAGTTTTAGCAAAAGCTCTTTCCGGTGGTATGCCACTAGGAGCGATTGTAGCAAGCCGAGAACTGCATGAGAAATGGCCAACAGCCGGACATGGTTCTACTTTTGGTGGGAATCCAGTATCGTGCGCAGCTGCTTTAGCTAACATTTCAATCATTGAAGAAGAAAAGCTTGTAGAGCGCAGTGAAAAAGTAGGTGCCGATATTGTGAAACGTCTTCAGCATTCTATCGGACATTTACCGGCTATTAAAGAGGTTAGAGGAATTGGCATGATGATTGGCATTGAATTTCATGTTGAAACAGCAGCTGCTTATGTTCCTGCCATTAAATCAAAAGCGCTGGAAAGAAGACTGCTTATCATGAACTGTGGAGTCAAAGGGCAAACCATTCGCTTAATGCTGCCGCTGAATATTGATAAAGACGTGCTGAATCAAGGGCTGTCTTTATTAGAAGAAGTCATCACAGAAGCAGTTTCAATTAACTAGCTTTTTAAATGAAAAGGAGGGTAACGATATGAGTCAAACTAAAACCGAACTGCTGCAAGGAGATTTATATATTAACGGCGAGTGGGTAAGTGAAGAGGAGCAAACCTATTTTAAAAGTATAAACCCTGCAACACAAGAGCTCGTCGGAATGTGCGCAGCCGCTACGGCTAGTCAAGTCGATGCTGCCGTAAACGCGGCTAGTAAAGCCTACAGCCACTGGAAAAATATATCTATTCCTGAACGTGCAGCATTTTTAACAAAAGCAGCTGGGCTTTTTGAAAACAGAAAAGAAGAGCTAGCCCAAGTAATGACAAAAGAGATGGGAAAACCGCTATCAGAATCCATAGGGGAAGTTGGTGTCGTCATTGCAACAGCTCAGTATATGGCGGGAGAAGGAAGACGTTTGTTTGGCGAAATAGTGCCCGCTGGCTTTCCTGACCGAGATATAAAAATGGTTCGCGAACCGCTTGGAGTTGTGGCATGTATTACACCTTGGAACTTTCCTGTTTCTCTCGCTTCTTATAAAATGTTTGCCGCTTTAATTGCTGGCAATACCGTTGTCTGGAAGCCGGCTTCAGAAGTGGCGCTCTCAGCGAAGATTTTTATGGAAGTATTGCACGCTGCGGGGCTTCCAAAAGGAACGATTAACTTGCTTACAGGATCGGGCAGAATCGTTGGACAAAAGCTTGCTACGCACTCTGAAGTGAAAATCATCTCATTTACAGGTTCTACGGAAGTTGGTCAGCAATTAGCAGAAATGAGCAGCAAAACCTTAAAGCGTATTTCTTTAGAGCTAGGAGGAAAAAACGCGGTTATCGTATTAAAAGATGCCAATCTGGATAAAGCAGCAGAGGGAATCGTTAAATCAGCATTCACGACAACGGGTCAGCGCTGTACCGCAGCTAGCAGAGTCATCGTGGAGCGTTCAGTAAAAGAAGAGCTGTTGAAAAAAGTAATAGCTCTTACAGAAGAAATGAAGATTGGAAATGGTCTTGATGAAGGGGTTGCAATAGGACCGCTTGTTAATGAACAGCAGTGCCGTTTAGTAGAAGATTACGTACAAAAAGCGGTAGAAGAAGGCGGGAATATTGCGCTCGGAGGTCGTGCTTTATCAGAGTTAGGAACTTGTTATTACATGCCTACAATCATCGATAATGTCCATTCAAATCACACAATTGCTCAAGAAGAGATTTTTGGTCCCGTGCTTGCTTTTATTGAAGTAGATGGCTACGAAGAAGCAATGAGCGTCAATAATGGAACGGTGTACGGACTTTCCACTTCTATTTATACAAGCAGCTTGCACTATGCCAGCCGAGCTGCCAAAGACGCTGTTAGCGGATTAGTCTATATCAATAACGGAACATCTAATGCTGAAATGGGGGTAGCATTCGGTGGAATGAAAATGTCTGGCAACGGCCACAGGGAAGTTTCTCATCATGCATTTGATGTGATGACAGAATGGAAGTCTGTCTACACCAACTATTAATCTCGCACCTTAGCAAAAAGGAGGAGCACATGTCTTCATATCGCATTGGCATTGCCTTTTTTTATCATGAATCTCACAGCTTTAGTCCATTAAAAACAGAAATAGAACAGTTTGTACAAGAAGGATATTTTGTTGGAACGGAAATATATAAAGCATACTCAGGAACCAAAACAGAAGTAGGGGGATTTTTGGATGTATTAAAGCAAGAGAAGCAAGTAGAAATCGTTCCCCTTGTTTGTGCAGCTGCAATTCCGTCTGGGGTTGTATCTTCGGCAGCTTATTACACAATTGAAAAGCAAATGCTGCATATGCTTACTCACGCCGGCCCGCTAGATGGCTTATTAATCGCCTTGCACGGCGCAATGGTAGCAGAGCATCTTTTCGATCCGGAAGCCCATTTGTTAGGTCAAATAAGAAGCTGTATAGGAAATAACGTTCCTATTGCCACTACGCTCGATATGCATGCAAATGTCAGTGAAGATATGCTTACGTACACGTCGCTTCATTTTGGTTTTAAAACATATCCTCACGTTGATATGTATGAACAAGGAGTGAACGCTGCGCGAGCGCTTTTAACACAAGTAAAAGAGAGCGCTATCTATTATGCGTCTTTAAAAAAACTGCCCATGCTTTTGCCGTCGATTAATATGCGAACAGCAGAAGGGCCGATGAAAAAAATGATCGATCTTGCTAAGCAAGCCGAGCAAGAAGACGACGTATACAATGTTTCCATTTTTGGAGGCTTTCCGTATTCTGATATTCCAATTGCGGGAGCAAGCGTGCTCGTAACAGCTTTGAATCCTGAAACAGCAGAAAAAACAGCAAATAGACTAGCTTCTCAGTTTTGGAGTATAAAAGAAGATTTTATCATGGATTTGCCTACCGTTGAAGAAGGTCTGCAAACAGCGTTAAAACGATCAAACGAACAGCCAATTGTGCTCGCTGATATAGCGGACAATCCTTTAAGCTGCGGAAGCGGCGATACAACAGAGCTTTTAGAATACATGCTGAAGCTAAATATGCCGGGGACACTGTTTGGAGGTCTTTATGACCCTGAATCTATTAAACAATGCGTGCAAGCAGGAGTTGGAAGCTACGTCTCTCTTTCCTTAGGAGGAAAAGTTTCTCCTGAGTTTGGAAAGCCCGTTGAAGTTGAAGCAAAGGTCATTGGCTTATCAGAAGGTGAGTTTTACAATTCGGGACCGTTTAATCAGCATTTAAAAGTAAATGTAAAAGGCGCAGCTCATATTCGAGTAGGAGAATTGGATATTTTGTTGATTGGAAGGCCGGTATCAGCAAACGATCCTGAACTTTTTCGCCATATCGGTATCGAGCCAGCAAGGAAAAAAATCATTGGTTTAAAAGCTAAAAATCATTTCAGAGCCGCTTTTGAACCGCTTGTAGGGTCTATCATCTATGTGGATGCTCCAGGCGTAGCGTCAAATCGCTTAACGACCTTTAATTATCAGCACCTTCCAAGTCCAATATGGCCGCTGCAAGATGCAAAATATGAAAGTGAAAAAAGGAGGAAAGAAAAATGGATGCATTAAAAGAGCAGTATTATATCGAAGTCCCAGAGTCGTTAAGTCCCGCGCAGCAAAAAATGATGATTGAACTTGAAAAAGATGCGTTTCCGGGCATGGGAGCCGTTGATGAACAGACGCTTGTACCTTTAGCGCGCTACGGAAAGCTCATTCAATATTTCCAGGAAAATGACGCAAGGCCAATTGCCATTTGCGAGCTGCTTCGAGATTACAAAGATGTCACAAAAGCTTATATCTTTGGGTTCTACGTCCGCTCTGATAAACAAGGAAGCGGAATTGGACAGCTGTTCTTAGAAGAAATATTTTCGATTCTACAAAAAGATAGTTTTGAAAGCGTTTGTTTGACTGTGAATGTAAAAAATGAAGGTGCTGTGAAGCTGTATAAAAAAATGGGCTTTACGATTAAAGAAACGCGAGCAGGAGAGTTTGGCGAAGGAGAAGATCGCTATTATATGGTGCGGTCAATTTCTTAATAGAACATCTATTCAAAAAATGAACTTTGGAGGGAATATAAAATGAAAAATACATTATATAAAGCAAGCAGACATTGGAAAGAAATTGAGCTTTGGAAAGATGTAACGGACGAGCAGTGGAACGACTGGGTATGGCAGCTGACAAACACGATTAAAACATTGGAAGATTTGAAGAAAGTGATCAATTTAACACCTCAAGAAGAAGAAGGCGTTAAAATTGCAACCAAAACGATTCCGTTAAACATCACTCCTTATTACGCATGGTTAATGGATGAGAACGATCCGAAATGTCCAATCAGAATGCAGTCCGTTCCTATTTCAGAAGAACTGCATAAGACAAGGTATGATTTAGAAGATCCGCTTCATGAAGATGAAGATTCACCGGTTCCTGGCTTAACTCACCGCTATCCAGACCGCGTGCTGTTTTTAGTTACAAATCAGTGCTCTATGTACTGCCGCTACTGTACAAGAAGACGTTTTTCAGGACAAATTGGCATGGGCGTTCCAAAAAAACAGCTGGATACAGCTATTAATTACATTGCTGCCAACCCTCAAATCCGTGATGTATTAATTTCCGGAGGAGACGGCCTATTAATCAATGATAATATTTTAGAATATATTTTGAAAAATTTGCGCGATATTCCGCACGTAGAAATTATTCGTATCGGTACAAGAGCACCTGTGGTGTTCCCGCAGCGCATTACAGAAAATCTTTGCAACATCTTAAAGAAATATCATCCGGTTTGGCTGAATACGCACTTCAACACATCAATTGAAATTACCGAAGAATCAAAGCGTGCTTGTGAAATGCTTTCCAACGCAGGAGTTCCAGTTGGAAACCAAGCGGTTATTTTAGCCGGAATTAACGACAGCGTGCCAATCATGAAGCAGCTTATGCATGATTTAGTAAAAATTCGCGTGAGACCTTACTACATTTATCAATGTGATTTATCAGAAGGAATCGGCCATTTCCGTGCGCCAATCAGTAAAGGACTAGAAATTATGGAAGGACTTCGCGGCCATACGTCCGGCTATGCAGTTCCTACGTTTATCGTGGATGCTCCTGGAGGAGGCGGTAAAATTCCGCTGCAGCCAAACTACATTATTTCTCAAAGCTCCAATAAAGTTGTGCTTCGAAACTTTGAAGGTGTTATTACGTCTTATCCGGAGCCGCAAAATTACCAAAGTGGCAGCGCAGAAGAATTTTATAAAAAAGTATATCCTGAAGTGTTTGAAAAATTTGAAAGCAACGGTGTTCTTTCGATTATTGATGATACAAAGTTCAACTTAACGCCGGAAGGTCTAAACCGTCTTGACCGCCGGAAAACGTATGACCAAAATCCAGAGCATAGCTCTTTAAAAGACAAGCGTGAAAAGCGCGATCAATTAAAAGAGAAAAAATTTGAAACGCAAATGAAAAAATACGAAACGGCGGGAGCGAAGGAGGAATAATATTGAAATGCCAATGGTGCGAATCATATGAAGCGAAAGAGACGGATGCAACGGTTTATTGGGAGCTTCCTGACGGCACAAAAGCTATAGAAATTAAAGAGACGCCTTCCATTACATGTTCAGAATGCGGGATTACGTATCAAACAGATGAAACGGTTGGGCACATTGAAGATCAACTGTTTTTAATTAACACCTCTGCCTTAGAAAAAAGTGTAACGTACGAACAGCTTATGAGCCTGCCTCGTCTATTAAAACGAAACTACTTTGATTTTTCAAAGTAAGCAATGAAGAGTCCATCTCCTGCTTTTTGTGGGAGATGGATATTCTTATACGCTTTACATTAAACATGTGCGCATAGTTCATTTATAAAGGTGGGATAAGTATGGAAGCGGTCGATATAAATCGTAATGAAGAAGAAAAGAAGCAGGACGATAAGCATATAAAACGCCATTTAAAAGCGCGTCATATGACCATGATTGCCATTGGAGGGTCAATCGGAACGGGCTTATTTCTAGCTACCGGATCATCCATCCAAACTGCTGGACCTGGAGGAGCGCTGATTGCTTACGGGGCTATTGGAATTATGGTTTACTTTCTCATGACTAGCCTTGGAGAAATGGCCACGTTTATGCCGGTATCAGGTTCTTTTTCAACGTACGCCAGTCATTATGTAGACCCAGCTCTCGGCTTTGCGCTCGGCTGGAACTACTGGTTTAACTGGGCTGTTACGCTCGCTGTAGAAATAGCTGCTTCTGCTATTATCATGAAGTTTTGGTTCCCTGATGTGCCAAGTATTATCTGGAGCGCTTTGTTTTTAGGCTTAATTTTTTTACTTAATTTCCTATCTGTAAAAAGCTATGGAGAATCTGAATATTGGTTTGCTCTCGTAAAAGTAGTAACCATCATTGTGTTTATCGGAGTGGGCCTTCTGACCATATTTGGCATTTTCGGCGGTGAATATATCGGTTTTAAAAACTTTACATTAGAAGAAGCGCCGGTCAACGGCGGATTTCTGTCCGTACTAAGCATTTTCTTTATCGCGGGATTTTCTTTTCAAGGTACAGAGCTAGTCGGCATTGCGGCGGGGGAAAGTGAAAACCCTCAAAAAAATATCCCAAAAGCCATTCGCCAAGTCTTTTGGCGCATTCTTCTATTTTATATTGCAGCCATTGCTGTAATTGGGCTTATCATTCCTTACACAAGTCCATCTCTTCTAGGAGGAGATGTGGATAACATTGCTGTTAGTCCATTTACGCTTGTTTTTGAAAAAGCAGGAATTGCTGCAGCTGCTTCAGTGATGAATGCTGTTATTCTTACGTCGGTTTTATCAGCCGGAACTTCTGGCTTATATGCTTCTACGCGAATGTTATGGTCCATGGCCAATGAAGGGCAAGCGCCTAAAGCGCTTCGAAAAATTAATCGTCGAGGAATTCCAGTAAACGCGCTTGTTTTAACCACTATCATTGGCGGTCTTGCCTTTTTAACATCAATTTTTGGCGATCAAATGTATATGTGGCTTTTAAACGCTTCAGGCATGAGCGGATTTATTGCGTGGATTGGTATTGCCGTCAGCCACTATCGTTTCCGAAAAGCATATGTTGCTTCAGGACGGGATATAAATGAACTGGCTTATAAAGCAAAATGGTTTCCTTTAGGCCCGGTTCTTGCATTTGGAATGTGTCTCGTCGTTATTTTAGGACAAAACTATCAAGCGGTACTTTCTGACAAAATTGATTGGTACGGCTTAACGGTCTCATACATCGGACTGCCTCTCTTTTTAGCGACGTGGTGGGGATATAAAATAGCAAAGAAAACCAAGGTTGTACCTTTGCATGAGTGTATCCAAAGAGAAGATAAGAAATAAAAAAGCTATACGGCTAACGATAAGCAAAAAAAGGTGAACCTCGGACAACAAGGTTCACCTTTTTATTTATAAAGATCTATCATAGTAAGCTTTATTTTATAGATATTATAGCATAAAAAGTGATTTTTTTCCAGTCTGGTTTTTATTTTGTTTATTGATAAAATTCAAGAATACCACTGCATGCTAAGCGATTGTGGAGGTTGAAAATCTTTTTACTTTAATAAGAAAAGGGGAGTGCAATGAGAATTTCTGCAGGTGTTGAAATGCTACAGTTGACTGCCAGAGCTTTTGACCAAGATATAATATTAAATCCTACGTTAGTTTGGAATAACGATGAAGCTGTTCTAATTGATACAGGAATGCCTGGGCAAACCGATCAACTGAAAGAGGCCTTGGGTGAATTGAATATATCTATTGAACAGCTAAAAGCAATTCTTCTAACACACCAAGATCTAGATCATATAGGATGTGCGACTGATATACGAAAAAAATCAAATGAAAATATCATCGTACATGCTCATGAATTTGATAAGCCGTATATTGAAGGGAAACTTCCGCTTATTAAAACGAATGCGAGTAGAATGAGTAACGAAGAACTAGCAGCTATACCTGACGAAATAAAATATTTATATAAAAATCCTCCAAAAGTTGAGGTAGATACAGTATTCAAAGAAGATCAACTGCTTCCATACTGCGGAGGTATTGAAGTTATTTTCACTCCCGGACATACGCCTGGGCATGTTAGTTTTTATTTAAGAAAATCAAAAACACTGGTTGCTGGAGATGCTTTAGTATTTGCAAATGAACAACTAATGGGACCTGTTAAACAAACGACCTTAAATATGGACCAAGCAGTTCACTCACTGGAAAAATTCTTACACTACGACATTGAGCATGTTATTTGTTACCATGGAGGGTATTTTCAAGACTGTCCGAAAGAAGCAATTTTAAGGATAAAAGAACACTTTGCACAGGGAGAAAGTTAAGGGAAGGGGATGTATAAAATGTTTACACCAACTATCAGTGTCCGAAAAATAAATGATAATCTCATTATAAAATGGCAGCTTTCACACTTTACGATTCCGTTAGAAGACATTCTTGAAGTAACGGAAGATGACACGTACGGAGGCAAAGAAGTAAGCGCCATTCGAATTGGCCCTCCGTACGGAACGACTGACCGCATCTTTATAAAAACGACCAATAAAAACTATCTGTTATTTACCTCAAATGCATCGGCTATATTAAACGAAATAAATTCATAACGACCATTACTAAATACGAGATATATAGGAGAGAAAAAATTGAAGATTAGCCGTACTTTCGATGCTGATACAATTGTCAACCTTAATCAGTCTGTTCATCAACTGCATGTAGAATTATACCCCGAGCGCTTTCAAACATATGATTTTCAGAAGATACATGAATTTTTTAAGAACCTGATGAAAGACGATAGATTTATCTTTCTTTTAGGAGAAAACGAAGGTCAGCATGTGGGATTCGCTTGGCTGGAAATAAAGCAGTATTCAGAGACAGTGTTTAAAAAGACTTACAAGTCAATTTATGTTCATCAAATAAACATCGCAGAACCCTACAAAAACAAAGGGTTTGGTTCGAGTTTGATGAGAGAAATTTATAGCATTGCTCGTGAAAAAGAGATCACTACAATTGAGTTAGATTACTGGAGTGACAATACGATTGCCGAGAGCTTTTACGAAAAAGAAGGATTTGTTACGTATAGAAAAATGGCTTATAAAGAACTTTAAAGAGAGCATTTACTTGCTCTCTTTTTTATATCTAAGAAGCCATTTTCTTCATTTTAATTACTCAATAAAATAAAGTACGCGATTTGAGAACTTAACTCTTGAAAAATTTTTGTTTTACATTTATACTTACATTCTTGTTCGCGAAATGCGACAACTCACTTTATATTCAACTAGGAGGTATACAGATAGTATGGAAAATTTCATTTATCATAATCCCACAAAATTAATCTTCGGAAAAGATCAGCTTCAAGCATTATCAGAAGAGCTCCCGAAATACGGAAAAAATATTTTGCTTGTTTACGGCGGAGGAAGCATTAAGAAAAACGGTTTATACGATCAAGTTCTTACGCTGTTAAAAGAGTTAAACGTAAATATACATGAGTTAGCGGGCGTAGAGCCAAATCCTCGACTATCTACGGTACGAAAAGGAATTGAAATTTGCCGAAATGAAAACATTGACTTCATGCTAGCAGTCGGCGGTGGAAGCGTGATTGACTGCACAAAAGCAATCGCTGCCGGAGCTGAGTATGAAGGAGACGTTTGGGATATTATTAACAAAAAAGTAACGGCTACAAAAGCACTGCCGTTTGGAACAGTATTAACATTGGCAGCAACAGGTTCTGAAATGAATCCTGATTCTGTTATTACGAATTGGGAAACAAATGAAAAATACGTTTGGGGAAGTGCCGTTACGCATCCTATATTTTCGATATTAGATCCTGTAAACACGATGTCTGTTCCTAGAGATCAAACTATCTACGGCATGGTAGACATGATGAGCCATGTGTTCGAACAATATTTCCATAACGTGAAAAACACGCCTTTACAAGATCGTATGTGCTATTCTGTATTACAAACAGTAATTGAAACAGCACCGAAATTACTAGAAGATCTGCAAAGCTACGAGCACCGCGAAACGATTTTATATTCCGGAACAATCGCATTAAATGGAACACTTCAAATGGGCTACTTTGGCGATTGGGCTTCACATACAATTGAACACGCAGTATCAGCGGTATATGATATCCCTCATGCGGGTGGTTTAGCAATCTTATTCCCAAATTGGATGCGATACGTTGTAGATCAAGATGTAACGCGTATGAAGCGTGTAATGACAAGCATGTTTGATATTGATACTGCAGGTAAAAGCGACAAAGACATTGCATTAGAAGGAATCGATAAGCTGAGCGCTTTTTGGTCGAGTCTTGGTGCACCTTCTCGCTTAGCTGATTACGATATCGGAGAAGAGCGACTAGACGAAATTGCTGGAATTGCTGCTCGTGAAATGGAGCACGGAGGTTTCGGTAACTTTAAGAAACTAAATAAAGATGATATTTTAGCTATTTTAAAAGCATCACTATAAAGTGAAAAACAAAAAGAAGGAGACATAGATCTCCTTCTTTTTGTTTTATCTTATAAATGATTGGAACTTAAGTAGCGTATGGAGAAATTTTTTTCTAGGATTTCGGTTAATAATCTAAGAAAAACCTTTATAATTGAGTACAGAAAGAACGCTTTAGAGGATATAAGGGAGTGGGAAGATGAAAAAGTTTGCGCTAGCTTCATATGCGCTTTATTTGCTGGGCGGATTAGTCATTACATCCGTAGGGTCCGTCTTACCGCAATTGTTAACACATTATCATGTGTCCTATACAGTTGGCGGACAGCTTGTATTATTAGGTTCTTTAGGATTTTTGATAGGAGTTCCTCTATCTTCTTTTCTATTAGGACGCTTTAGAGAAATGAATTTACTTACAGTTTCTGCACTAATGATAGCGCTATCACAAATAGGTATGCTTTTATTGCCTCCATTTGAGTGGATTATCGCATTCAATTTTTTAAACGGTATTGGTGTAGCCGCATTGGAAGTAGTGGTAGCTACTTTAATGATGGAAGTATTTATTGGTAGAAGAGCTATTGTTATGAGTTATTTAGAAGTATCATTTGGTCTAGGTGCGCTGTTGATGCCGTTAGTAGCTAGCTTATTGATTTCACAGAACAGCTGGAGGTTTTCATTTTTTATAACGAGTGTACTAGCTTTACTAATGGTTGTGGTCTGTAGAATGATTCCTTTTAAAAAAGAGACTGTTTTAACTTCAGAAAGCGATGCTTCAGACGCCAACTCAGAACCTGCCCCTGTGCTTGCTAAAAATCAAAGATGGAAAATACTCGCTCTTTTTAGTGTAATGATTTTTATGTACGCGGGAGTGGAAAGCAGTATGAATAATTTTCTTTCGTCTATTTTTATCGCGTATCTAGATGTAATTCCGTCACAGGCTACTTTGAGCATAAGCGTTTTTTGGGTGGCTATGCTAATAGGACGAGTGGCTACTGGATGGATTATTCGAATCGTTACATACGAACGTTATCTTTTTGGCAGCATTGGAGGAACAATTGTGAGTTTAATGCTGTTTATTGTGTTAAAAGAAGCAGTAGCAGGCTATATTTTATTAGGATTTTTAGGGCTGGCAATGTCAGGTATCTATTCGATAACGATGGTATATGCTAACCATACGTTTACTGGATCTGCTCGTCTTGTAACAAGTTTAATTACTGGTTTTTCAGGGCTTGGAGGTGCTGTTTTCCCTGCGCTTATTGGCTTTACTATGGACGCAAGCGGCATTACCTCAGCGCTTTGGTACATAACAGCTTTTGCATGTTTATATCTTCTAGCGCTCTGTATCATTTTTTTCGTTCAGCGGGGTGCAAAACAGAAATCTAATAACCATTTACAGGCTATGAAATAAAGAGTTCGTCATAAAAGAAGTGAATCTATGGTTCACTTCTTTTTCTTTTTATTCTCTCTTTCGTTATAGTAATCAAAAAGGGTTCACATAAATTCAAACTAAAAAGTAAAAAATGGATATATCTATATAAAAGGAGCGCCATATGAAAGAAGTAAAGTTTAACTCAAAGGACGTTTTGAGTCAACAACAAGAAAATGTTCAAATTATAAAAGCAGAAAACGTGCAGCCTCAGCAAGCACGTGAAACGTTGGATAAACATTTGATTCTTCTTCACCGTACGGCAAAGCCTGTTGCGATTCAAGAAACAGTAGCAGACAGCTTTCATGGAGGAGTAGCGTTTAAAAATGATATTAACTTTATTCCTGCGGGAGCTGACAGCACTTGCGAGTGGAAAGAACCGTTATCTTTTTTACGTGTTGAGTTAAATCCTCAAATCGTTAAAGAAATAGCTGATAAAGAAAGCTTATCTTCTAGCCTTGATCTAAGCTATTACCTTAGAAATCAAGATCATAAAATGCAGCAGCTTCTTTTGTGGCTTAATGAAGAGGTCGAACATGGGAATCCTCAAGGAAAACTTTACATTGACTCAGTTACAAATTTAATTATTTATCACATTTTAAAACAGCATAACGATAGTCAATCCAATTTTCTTAGTAAGACGCCGGGACTTGAGCATCTAAAAATAGCGATGGAATACATGCAAGATCACTATGCTGAATCTATTACATTAGATGAGTTAACTCGTTTATCTAATTTAAGTTCCTCTCATTTCATTAACAGCTTTAAACAAACGCTAGGCGTAACGCCCCATCAATACTTGCTTAAGATTCGAATTGAAAGAGCAAAAGAAAAATTACAAAGCTCCAGTTTGCCGCTTAGTGAAATTGCTTATGAATTAGGCTTTACAGATCAAAGCCACTTCTCAAAGCATTTTAAAAAAATAACGGGAATGTCCCCGCTTAAGTGGAAACAAAATTTCATACAAAAATAACCGAATTTTGTACAAGAAAACGACTTAAATATCTCCTAAAATAAACGTGTAAAGGAATTTAAGAGGAGATGTTTAAGTGAAAATCATCTCCGTACTATAAAAATTATACACAGTATAGGAGAGATCATAATGAAAGTATTAGTAAATATATTTCACCCTAATTTAGCAGAATCTAACGTTAATAAAGCGTGGATGAAGCGATTAGAGAAGGAAGATGTCAAAGTTAATAATATCTATGAGCGCTATCCGAATTGGGAAATTGATGTAGAAAAAGAGCAAGAGCTTTTATTAAAGCATGACCGCATCGTTTTTCAATTTCCTTTTTACTGGTATAGTACGCCTCCGCTAATGAAGAAATGGTTGGACGATGTATTAACTTTCGGCTGGGCATACGGCACGAATGGCACCAAACTGCATGGAAAAGAATTTGTATTGGCAATTTCAGTAGGAGGTCCGCAAAAGTCATATAGAGCAGGAGGTTATAACAACTATACGATTAGTGAGTTAACAAAACCACTGCAACAAACGGCTAACTTAACGGGCATGAAGTTTCTTACTCACTTTGTTCAATATAATTCGGTTGTAGTTACCGAAAAAGAGGTTAGTGAAAGTGCGAAATGCTTAACTCAGCATATAACAGATCCCGCATTAAACCCAGACGTTGCATTAAAAAGAATACTAGATGAGATGGCTGAAAAAGATGTAACTTTATAAATGGTTACTATCTATTTTAATAAAAAACATAAAAAAGAAAGGTTGAACCTAGGTCGACCTTTCTTTTTTTATAAAAATTCTCATTAAATTTTTTCTAACCATATCTTTATAATTAAATAGCAAAATTTTTGCTTTTAGTTTTGCTTTAGTATTTACCCTATAAATTATTCTTTTCTTTACCTTTTACTAATATATCAAATATTCTATATATTCCTAATGTTATATAAAATTAAATTGACAAATATATGAAGCGGTCATTAGAATTTAGTCATCGAACAGTGAAGAACTGTTTAAAAGTAGGGGGGAAGTAAATGCTGTTACAAAATAAGCATCTAGCAGTTGTGTTACAAAATACATATTTACCGTTTATTTTTGAAGAAGCAGAAGCTCTCGGAATTAAAATGACATTTTTTTATAACCAAGAGGAAGCAGAACCTACACATCTTAAACACGTACAAAAATTTATACCCATTGATCTATTTCAAGCTCCGGAGAAAGCTCTTGAGGTTATTAAAACAGAGCATAACCAAAATTCGTTTGACGGTATTATGACAATATATGAACCGGCGTTAGAGTTTGTCGCTCAATTGGCAAAAGAACTAAACTTGCCGGGCTTATCACCGTTTGTGATTAGTAACTGTCGCAACAAACAGATGATGAGGAAGATTTTAAAAGATAGTAACCTTAATACTCCTTATTTTAAAGAGATTAAAAATGAAGAGGAAGTAAAGGATCTTTTATTAACCTATCCTGTTGTAATAAAACCTTCTAACGGATTTGCCAGTCAAGGAGTGTCAAGAGCGAATAATAAAGAGGAACTGATTGACAGTATAGAAAAAGTGAGACGCGTAAATGAAGAAGATCTAGGTAAGTTCACAAAAAATAAAACAGGTATCGTAATTGAACAATTTATAGACGGACCGGAGTTTGCTATTGAGACGTTTTCTGTAGAAGATAAAGTTTATGTACTTTCTATAGGCTACAAAGGAAATTCAAAAGGGCCTTTTTTTGAAGAAGGTGTTTATATAGCTCCAGCTCACCTGGAAGAAAACGTTTGGGAATCTATTTCGCAAGAAGCAGCTAAAGCAGCAACCGCTTTAGGGATTGAAAATGGCCCCGCTCATATTGAATTACGCTTGGACCCAGCAGGAAAACCTTATGTGATTGAAATAGGAGCGCGCATCGGAGGGTCTGGTATTTCACATTATATCGTAAAAGAAAGTACAGGTATTAACTATATGGAGCTAGTTTTTTACTATGTATTAGGTTTAAAACCTCCTGCATTAAAAGACAAAGGACAACAAAAGAAAGTAGTAGGCAACTACATTATTCCTGTACAAGGTCACGGAATTTTCAAAGAAATTCAAGGCGTAGAAGACGTGCATAGAGATAGTGAAGTAAAAAGAGTTATTCAGTTCATAACTAAAGGTACAGAAATTTTTCCGTATCCGCACTTTTCAGGGTACCCTGGATTTATTTTGACGACTCATGACTCTTACTCTGACTGTGAGCAGTATTACAGATACCTAGACTATAAAATAAAAGTTGTTTATGACAATAAAGTAAACGCATAGAGGTTATTAAAGGATAAACTGCAGAGTCGTCTGAAAAAAGCTGCTTTAAAACAGAAAGTTGAACGAATTAAAAAATAGTTAAAAAAATACGAGAATATACAATTTCTTTTGGAACTGGATAATTTTTTGCAATGAAAGACTCCTATATTTCTGCTAGCATATGAACCACGTCAAGAAATAGCAAGGAGGCTTTTATTTTTATGATGAAAAAACTAGTAATTGCTATCGCAATGCTTATCCCGAGTTTTGGTGCAGGTTACTCAGCATTTGCTGCAGCACCCGCTCATGAACAGCACATTCAAGTAAATAAAAATGATAAAGAACTATTAGCTCGTCTTGTATCAGCTGAAGCCAAAGGAGAGCCGTACGCAGGCAAAGTAGCCGTGGCAACAGTTGTATTAAATAGAGTCGACAGCAGCAAATTCCCTGACACTGTAAAAGGCGTTATTTATCAAAAAGGTCAGTACAGCCCAGTCAGCAACGGTCAAATTAATAAACCTGCAGACAAAGGTTCAAAAAAAGCTGTAGAAGAAGCAATTAACTTCCAAGGTCAAGGAAAAGGTTCATTATTCTTCTTTAATCCTGATAAAACGGGAGATCAATGGCTGCGCCAAAAACAAGAAACAATTAAAATAGGGCATCATGTATTTGCAAAATAATAAAAAAGCTAATGGCTAGCTACGTGCTGTCATTAGCTTTTTTAGTTATGTACATAGCATAAACAGTAGAACAACCTTCGAAATTAGAATTTTATGGTAAAATAAAAGAAGTCATTCGTAATTAAAAATATGAGGTGATAACTTGAAAGAGAATATGATGTTTGCTTGGATAGCTTCATGGTTAGCTCTTGTTGGTCAGCTCATTTTTTTATGGGAGTAGCGCTTGTTACAGGGGATTGGCGCTACATGATGTGGAGTTTTATGATAAGCATAATTGTAGATATACCTAGTATAATGGGTACTTATAAACGAAATCAGCAGCTAAAAGCATACAAAAAATAAGGAATATCGTATTGAAACGCGTTATGAAAGACTTAGAGAAATCCTCTAAGTCTTTTTTTGTTTGGGTATAAAAAGACATGAACCTTACTCCGTTCTTCTAAAAAAAGTACTTTTTAAATAGTTTATCAATACAGAACATTTGATAAACACGCGGAGGAGTAAACATGAAAGAGCAGCCTAATTTTTTGTTGATTATGGTGGACGAAGAACGATTTCCACCCGTATATGAAAGTAAAGAAGTAAAAAAGTGGCGAAAAAAACATTTAAAAGCACGTGAATTTTTAAAACAGCATGGAATGGGGTTTACTCGTCACTACGTCGGTTCTACAGCCTGTTCACCGAGTCGAGCTACATTGTTTACAGGGCAGTACCCTTCCTTGCACGGAGTGACCCAAACGCAAGGTATCGCAAAGAAGTCACAAGATCCTGATATGTTTTGGCTGCAGCCTAATACCGTCCCAACGATGGGAGATTATTTTAAGCAGGCTGGGTATCAAACCTTTTATAAAGGAAAATGGCATATTTCTGATGAGAACATCTTAATTCCAGGAACACATAATGTTTTTTCCAGCTACCAGATGCAAACAGGAATACCGGATCCGGAAAAAGAATGCCTCTATCAACGCGCTAATAAGCTTGAAAAGTTTGGTTTTTCAGGGTGGATTGGTCCAGAACCGGAAGGGAGAAACCCGCACAATTCTGGTTCATCTGCGGCCGTTGGAGTGAGCGGACGAGACGAAATATATACAGAGGAAATCATAGAGCTTATTCAACGATTAGAACATCAAGCGACTGAGCAGCCTTGGCTCATGGTAGCTTCGTTTGTGAACCCGCATGACATTGCGCTGTTTGGAGCGATTACCAAACACCTTCCTATGTTTCAGTTTTCTATTGATGAGACGATTCCGAACATCGATCCGCCGCCTACCATTAGAGAATCTTTACAAACAAAGCCTAGTGCTCAAAGCAGCTATAAATACATCTATCCAAAAGCGCTGTAGCCAACGCCAAATTCTAGTTTCTACCGGCGCTTATATTATCAGCTTCAAAAAAATGTTGACAAACAAATTTTGAAAGTCCTTCAGACTATAGAACAATCTTCGTTCTATGACAATACCATTATTATTTTCACGTCGGATCACGGTGATTTGCTGGGGGCTCACGGAGGACTACATCAAAAATGGTACAACATGTATGAAGAGTCGATTCACGTGCCGCTTCTCATTCATAACAAGCATTTGTTTCCTAGTTATCAACGTACAGGCGTGCTGACTAGTCACGTTGACTTGATCCCGACAATGCTTAGCTTGGCTAATATCGATGCTTCCGCTGTTCAAAAGCAATTGCAAAAAAGTCATACGGAAGTACATCCATTTGTTGGGCGAGACCTCTCAGGAACGTTGCGAGGAGAAACATCGCTCTATCAAGAAAAAGCACCGATTTTCTTTATGACGGATGATGACCCGACAAAAGGACTTCACCAAACAAATTTTTTAGGAGAAAGCTATCCGTCAGTCGTTCAGCCTAATCACATTCAAGCGGTCATTGTCGAGTTTCAATCAGCCGCAGGAAAGGAAATCTGGAAATACGCTCGATACCATGATAATCCGCAATTTCGGTCAGCACCTAACGAAAAAGATGAAGTCATCCACCGAGAGCAATATGAAAGTTACCCGGTAGATCTTACTAACCTTAAAGAAACATCGGTTCCGGATCAAATTGAAATGTACAATTTGACCAAGGATCCGTTAGAAACAGTAAATTTGGCTTACCCGTATTTTTCAACAAATGAAACAAGGAAAATTCAGCGGCAGCTTGATGTTATTCTTAAAGAACAACTCAGGAAAAAACGGATTTTTCCGCAAAGTGGAAGCATGTACCAGGAGCTTCCGTCTAAAGATAGATAGAAAATAGTTTCGACGAGTTCAAGCCTAATATTGGTGTAAGTAGAAAAAGGTATATTTAATATTTTAGTATATAAATAAAAAAACTGATGATACTTGTGCTATGTTACTTATTCTGATTTGAGCAGTACTGGATTTTAATTCGTTAATAATACTTAGATAAAGCAAATAAGTGCTTGTAATATCTTTCTTTTTTACCTTTATTTTTACACAATAAAGGTAAAAACAAAATAAAATGCAGGTGTTAATATTATAATGAAAAACTTTTTAAGCCCATATATTCCTAAGTAACTTTTCGGGAATTTAAGCATAAATTAATTCTATAATATTAAAAAATAAAAATTATTTCTTGACTTCTGTAAAATTTATACACTATAATCACTTTTAACAACTAACAAACATTATTTGGCAACGAAAAGGACATGAATTAGGTGCCGTTTTCTTCGCAGAGAATAGGGTCAGCGGCTGGGAGCCCTTAAGAAATCATCTAATTTACCACCTTAGAGCTATTGCAGGGAATGTGCATAACTGAAACTGCAATCGGTAAAACCGTTATCTTTTTTGAGCGTAAAATGCATACAGGTATTTTACGGAATTAGGGTGGTACCACGACCGCATTCGTCCCTTCACTAGGGATGAGTGCGGTTTTTTATGTAGAAAAAATGAATATACAAGCATTGAAAAGGACATGAATCATTTTTAGATTTTCTTTACAGAGAGTAGGGTCACTGGCTGAGAACCCTTAGAAAACGAAATGAATTTACCACCTTGGAGCTGCGGCGGGGAATGTGTATACACTGAAACTGCAACCGGTAAAACCGTTATCTTTTTAAGCGTAAAATACGTATAGGTATTTTACGGAATTAGGGTGGTACCACGGCCGCATTCGTCCCTTTACTAGGGATGAGTGCGGTTTTTTTGTTGAATAAAAACATATTGGAGGAATGAACATGTCAAAACAAATGGAAGCAGAAAAACGAAATCATCAAAAATTAGGTCAAGAACTGGAGCTGTTTATGTCGATGGAAGAAGCTCCTGGTATGCCGTTTTTCTTACCTAACGGAATGATTGTTCGAAATGAGTTAGAAAACTACTGGAAACAAAAGCATTACAAAGCAGGCTATCAAGAGATAAAAACTCCCATCATGATGAAACAGGAGCTATGGGAACAATCAGGGCATTGGGAGCACTATCATGAAAATATGTATTTTTCAAATGTTGACAAACAAAACTATGCGATTAAACCGATGAATTGTCCGGGAGCCATTTTATTGTTTAACAGCAAGCGAAGAAGCTATCGAGAACTTCCGATTCGATACGCAGAACTTGGATTGGTTCACCGTCACGAGCTTTCGGGCTCTTTAAACGGACTGCTAAGAGTCCGGTCATTCACACAGGACGACGCGCATTTATTCGTAGAACTCAGTCAGATCGAAGCTGAGATTAGCCGCATTCTAGCGTTTATCCATGACTTTTATTCACATTTTGGCTTTGATTACAAAGTGGAACTATCCACACGTCCTGAAAAATTTATGGGAGATATTGAAACATGGAATCAAGCGGAAAAGTCGCTTCAATCTGTGCTAAATGAAAAAGGATTAGACTACCAGGTGAATGAAGGAGACGGGGCTTTTTACGGGCCGAAAATCGATTTTCATATTTTAGACTCCTTAGGCCGCAGCTGGCAGTGCGGAACAGTTCAGCTTGATTTCTTAATGCCAGAGAAGTTTGACTGTATGTATATTGGAGAAGACAATAAACCGCATCGTCCTGTAATGATTCACCGCGCTATATACGGTTCCGTTGAACGTTTTATGGCCATCTTGATTGAACATTATGAAGGTCAATTTCCTCTTTGGTTAGCTCCAGTTCAATTTAAGCTTTTGCCTATTGCACCGCCGCATGTGGAATATGCGTACAAGGTGAAACACGAGCTGGAGTCACAAGGGTATCGTGTTGAAGTGGATGATCGTATTGAAAAAATAGGTCTGAAAATTAGAGAAGCCGAAATGCTCAAAGTTCCTTATATGGCCGTAATAGGAGATAAAGAAGTAGAAAATAAATCGCTTGCTATGCGAAAGCACGGGAAGAAAAACATTGGAACAGTAAGTGTTGAAGAGGCAGCTGTACACTTGAATAAAGAAATGGATTCAAACAGAGTTTATTGAGGCCATTTACCTTGCTAAATAGAAAAATCCGATTTTTTAAGTCGGATAGTGATTCCCTTCATCTTGTCTTACACCAAAATGAAGGGAATATTGAACTAGAAGGGTATAAGATATTATATATCGGCAGTATAACTTTTGCCTTAGACAAACGCCGGTATTTTGTGAAAAAAATTATCTTATCCCATTCGAATCGTTTGCATTTGATGGAGCTGAATCTTCATTTGACAATTTGTTCATAGGTTGCTGACCTCGCTTCTTTTTAGAAGGAGAATAAAAAAGAAATTTAAACATAAAGTACACTCCTAATGCTAGTAAAATACAGCCAATAAGTAAGTTAAGCATCTCTCTCCGCCCTTCATACGCTTCAGTTTTCATCATTATAACACCCGTTAAGGTAAAACATTCATCGTTCTGTAAATAATCCCTATGTCAGGAATTTATATTTGAAGATAGGTAGCGAAAAAACTATCTGGAAATGAATCGATTTATTTTTTAGAATATTAATTTTATTCAAACTTATTATACATAATCACAACGATGATTTCTTTATTTAGTTGATAAAGCCAAAATAGAGAGATTAAGAAATCGCTTACAAAAACTCTTGAAATATATATAATGATATTAGTATACTAATAGACAAGTTAGTAATTATTTCTATATAATTACTTCTGTATCTGAAGTAAAAACGCGTAGTCAAATAGGAAAAGACGTCATTTTTAAGTTTTTTAATGGATGAGTGGCAACAGAAAGGAGAGAGTGCAATGGGAAAACTATTTAAAAAGAAGTCAATCGAGCAATTATTAGAACAAAGTCAAAACAAATCTCTAGTCAAAACATTAGGGGCATTCGATTTGACTCTTCTTGGTATTGGAGCCGTAATAGGAACGGGGGTTTTAGTGTTAACAGGCTTAGTAGCTGCTAACGATGCGGGGCCAGCCGTTATTTTTTCTTTTATACTGGCTTCTATTGTATGCGGTTTTGCAGCGCTGTGCTATGCGGAATTTGCTTCAACTATACCTGTATCTGGGAGCGTTTACACCTATACATATGCAACCATCGGCGAAGTGGTAGCACACTTAATGGGATGGACATTGCTTTCCGTCTATTTATTAACGATGTCAGCAGTAGCAAATGGATGGTCTTCTTATTTTAATAATTTTTTAGAGGGCTTTGGTTTTTCACTCCCAAAAGAATTGATTACGATCCCTGCAAATGGAGGCCTGGTGAACCTTCCTGCTATTTGTATTACCCTTCTTATTACATGGCTGCTTTCAAAGGGAACTAAAGAAAGTAAAAAAGTGAATAATTTTATGGTGCTTGTTAAATTATTTATTATCCTTCTCTTTATTATTGTAGGGGCTTTTTATGTGAAGCCGTCTAATTGGACTCCTTTTATGCCTTATGGAATTGAAGGGGTTGTGACAGGGGGAGCGGCCGTATTTTTTGCTTTCTTAGGTTTTGATGCTTTATCTACATCAGCAGAAGAAGTAAAGAACCCGCAGCGCAATTTGCCAATTGGAATTATTAGTTCACTCGTAATCTGCACGATTATTTATGTAGCGGTATGCCTTGTTATGACAGGGGTTGTTTCTTACAAGGAACTGAATGTTCCAGAAGCAATGGCCTATGTTCTTCATTCAGTAGGACAAAATGCAGTGGCAGGAGTTATTGCTGCAGGAGCTGTCATTGGAATTATGGCTGTTATTTTCGCCTACATTTATGCAGCAACACGAATTTTATTCTCAATGAGCCGCGACGGCTTGCTACCAAAAGCATTTGCTAAAACAAATGAGAAAACGGGAGTTCCGACTCTCTCCACTTGGCTAGTAGGAATTATCGGAGCGTTAATTTCAGGATTTATCGATTTAAAAGAACTTGCGAATTTAGCAAATATCGGAGCTCTTTTAACTTTCGGTATGGTGGGCGTCAGCATTATCATCTTACGCAAAACGCACCCAACTTTAAAACGTGGGTTTACAATGCCGTTTGTCCCGGTTTTACCAATTTTATCTGTATTATCTTGTTTATTTTTAATGATTAATCTTCCTAAAACAACGTGGCTATATTTTAGCATATGGATTGTGCTTGGTATATTTGTGTATATAGGTTATTCTCGTAAACACAGTCGATTAACAAGTAAAGAAATGAAAAAAGCGAGTTAGAAGCAAAAAAAGAGCCTTTCATCCAAGAAAGGCTCTTTTTTTGCTTTTTGTTCAGTTGTTAGACAGTTAGGACGATTGTTCACTATGTTTTTTGCGTGTTTCCACAATAAACAGACAAGTGCTAATAACAAAAGCCGTTCCTACAAAAATGGCGCCAACCCAAGGAAGTGAAGTAAGTCCCATATGGTTAATAATTACGCCTCCGAAAAAGGCGCCAAAAGCATTTCCTAAGTTAGCAAATGAGTGATTCGAAGTAGAAGCTAAAGCAGGTGCTTCCTGTGCTAAGTTCATAATTTTCACTTGAATACCAGGCATTACAGCAAATGCTGCTGCTCCCCAGAAAAACAGCGTGATAATCGCTGCTGTTGGGCTTTTGACAGTAAACGTAAAAATAGTCAGCACAATACAAAGAAAAGCAAAGATACCTACAACCGAAGGCATTAACTTCCAATCTGCAAGCTTTCCTCCAACAACATTTCCAAGCGTAACGCCGCATCCGTACAATACAAGTATCCACGTAACGCTGTGTTCACTTACTCCCGTAACGTCTTCAAGAAGCGGTGTAATGTACGTAAATACAGTAAATAAACTACCGCACCCTATTGCACTTAAAAGAAGCATCACAAGAAGTTTTGGTTGGCTAAAAGCAGCAAACTGCTGTTTTAGACCCGTTAATTTTTCTTGACCAAGCTTTGGGATAAACAGAATAATACCGATAAATGCAATGATTCCCATAATGGTAATAGCCCCAAACGAAGCTCTCCAACCTAAGTGTTGGCCAATAAATGTTCCTACAGGAACGCCGATGATATTTGCAATGGTTAAACCTGCCATCATCGTTGCAACAGCACTTGCTCGCTTGTGCGGTTGTACGAGCCGTGAAGCAATAACAGCGCCTACTCCAAAGAAAGTACCGTGACATAACGCCGTAACTAAACGAGCTCCCATCAAAATTCCATAGTTAGGTGCAATAATAGCAATCGCATTTCCGAGAATAAATAAAAGCATGAGTAAACAAAGCAGAAGCTTTTGAGGAAGTCGATGAGTGAAAATGGTTAAAATTGGCGCGCCAATCGCTACTCCTAAAGCATAGCTCGTAATTAGCTGACCAGCAGTCGAAATGCTAACATGAAGGTCTTCTGCAACGTTAGGCAGTATCCCCATAATAACGAATTCCGTCATTCCAATAGCAAAAGCTCCAAGAGTCAACGAGATAAGAGCAATTGGAAAGGAATCCTTCTTACTGACCTGCTCATTAGTATGCATTGTATTCATGTGTGATCACCCTTTCTGTGTATAAAATTTATATCTCCTTGAAAAGAAGTCAATTACTAATAATACTTAAGTAATTGAGCTTTGACAACCAAAAAAGCTGATGTAAGCGGTATCTTTTGGGATTCCGTTTATCTTTATCATAATATGAAGACAGTCCGACATAAATTTATTGACAGAATAAAGTTTAGTCCTATAAACTATTTTTAAAGTTGAATAGTTTATACCTATAAACTAAATGAGCAAAGGAGGGAAAGAAGTGACGAAAAGCAAGCTATATCAAGCTGTAGAACTTTTTGAGGAAGTGCTGTTTGTAGGAACAGAAGTCATTCACAGAGAGCTGAGCCATAACCTCTTCGAACATGTCTCAAGGCAGCAGTTTGATTTGTTAAATAGTTTAATGATTAAAGGTCCATCTTCACCTGGTAGTCTCGCTGTCTTGCAAGGTGTTCATAAAAGTGCCATTTCGAATCGAATTAAAAAACTGCTCGAAAAAGGGCTTGTGGAGTGGGACACTAATGAACTAGAGAGCGATAAACGTTCTAAGCTTATTAAGATTACGGCTGAAGGAGAAAAGGTAATACATGACGGAAATGCCGCGTGTTTTAGTATCATTGAGAATTTGTTTGATGATGTAGAAGAAGAAAAAATAGATACATTTATTGAAATTCTTACAATGGCAAAAGAAAAGTTAACTATAAAAGGGGAAAGCAAAAAATGAAATTTATTGTGAAATTTAAATGGGTGATTGCGGCCTTTATTTTAGCTTTAACGGTCATATTGATGCTAACGGCACCCAATTTAACAAAGCTCGCAAGTGAAAAAGGACAGTCTCAGCTTCCTGATGATGCCGTTTCATCTAGAGCCAGCCAAATTCTCAAAAATGCCGGGGAAGACAGTAACACCATCAGCATGGTGATCAAGCTAGATAACGCATTAGATAAAGATAGTGAGAAACAGATACAGAAAATCATTGATAAGACAGAGAAAATTAAAGGTGTAAAAGATGTTACAACGCCTTTAACAGATGATCAAGATGTTCGTAATCAATTAATGTCTAAAGACAAAAAAACCGTTTTAGTTCCGGTTACTGTCAGTGGATCGGATGAAAAAGTTGAAAAAATAGCGAATCAGATTTATGACAACGTGCCAAAAGACGTTACGGTATATGTAACAGGTGCATCTCTTATTAATCAGGATTTTGCACACAGTTCAGAAGAAGGGTTAAAGAAAACCGAGTTTATTACTATCTTCTTGATTTTAGGTTTGCTTCTACTCGTTTTCCGTTCAGTCGTGACGCCGTTTATTCCTATTTTAATTGTGGGAATCACATACTTAATCAGTCAATCGTTACTAGGTATTTTAGTTAAAAATGTCGATTTTCCAATCTCAACGTTCACGCAAACGTTCTTAGTAGCTATTTTGTTTGGAATAGGTACGGATTACTGCATTCTTTTACTTAACCGTTTCCGTGAAGAATTGGCTAACGGACATGATAAAGTAGAAGCCACGATCACGGCTTACCGTACAGCAGGAAGAACGTTATTCATCAGCGGAATTGCCGTATTTATTGGTTTTGCAGCCATCGGATTTGCCAAGTTTGCTATTTTCCAATCGGCCGTTGGCGTAGCAGTGGGAGTTGGTGTGCTGCTAGTGATTTTATTTACCTTGCTGCCACTTTTTATGGTTACGCTTGGAGAAAAATTATTTTGGCCGTCTAAAAAAGTGGCTTCTCATAGCGATAATAAGCTGTGGGGGTTTTTAGGAAGAAAGGCAGTGGCGCGACCGTTCGTATTTTTAGTCATTACAGCGATTATTACCGTGCCCTTTATTGTAACGTATGACTCAAAAGTATCGTTTGATTCTACTGCTGAAATAAGCAGTGATTATAAATCTATAAAAGGACTAAATGCTATCAGTGACGCACTGGGAGAAGGAAAAGCATTTCCTGTCAATGTTATTATTAAAGGAGATAAAGAGTTAACAGAGGCGGATGTTATTCCGTATTTAGGAAATATAAGCAAAGCAATTGAAAAAGTGGATCACGTGGATTCTGTTATGACGATCACACAGCCTACCGGAGAAAAGATTGATGATTTATATGTTAATTCACAGCTGGGCTCTGTATCAGACGGAATCAAAGATGCTGTTAAAGGAATCGGAGATGTACAAAAAGGATTAAGTGATATTGAAAAAGGGCTAAATCAAATAGCTGACCAAACGGGTTCTGCTTCTAAAGAATCTGGCGGGTCACTTGCACCTGCCGCAGACGGATTAGCTCAAGTTAATCAACAGCTGCAGCTTGTCAGCGCTCAGCTCTCTACAACAGGAAATGTGCAGCAAGCGGTTCCTCAGCTTGTTGCAATCAGCAAACAGCTTACTACCATTCAAACCGGTCTTCAACAAGCAAATGAGAATCTTTCAGCTCAGCAAGGCCAAGTAGGAACGCTATCAGACAGTGTCAATCAATTAGCAGAAGGTGTTGACAGTGCAAATGATGGGCTAACGAAAATCTCAGATGGCTTAACAAAAGCAACAGGTATGCTTGATAACATGAGTGACAGCTCAACAGTTAGAGATACGGGTATTTATCTTCCAACAGAAGTGATGAAAGATAAAGGGTTTAAACAATCCATCGACAACTATTCTTTTGCAGATGGAAAAGGAGTTAAGCTCAGCGTAGTGCTCGATCAAAATCCATATTCTGAGGAAGCCATTTCAACCGTAAAAAATATTGAAAAAGCGGTGGCAAGCGAAGTCGTTGATACGCCGTTTGAGCATACAGAAATTGTGTATGGAGGGGTATCGAGCTCAAATGCGGATTTAAAAGATTTATCTACAACGGATCTTTCACGCACAATGGTTATTATGATGATTGGATTGTTTATTGTTTTGACCATTTTATTCCGTTCAATGACCATGCCTGTATACATGATTGCTTCACTGTTGCTTACGTATTATACAGCAATGGGAATCTCAGAGCTTCTATTCGTGGATATAATGGGGAATGACGGAATCAGCTGGGCCGTGCCATTCTTTAGTTTTGTTATTTTAGTTGCTCTTGGAATTGACTATTCTATTTTCTTGTTAGACCGTTTTAACGAAGAAGTGAAAAGCGGCGTAGCAGAAGGCATGGTTACGTCTATGAGTAAGATGGGGTCGGTTATTATTACTGCCGCTATTATCCTAGCCGGAACGTTTGGGGCTATGATGCCATCAGGTGTATTAACGCTTGTTCATGTAGCAACAGTTGTTATCATCGGTCTTTTACTTTATGGCCTTGTTATTCTTCCGCTTCTTATGCCAGCGATTGTCGTGACGCTTGGAGAAGGAAACTGGTGGCCGTTTCTTCGAAAAAAAGAAAAATACAAAGTAGAAGAATAACTTATATATGCTAATTGTATCAAAATCAGCTATTTGTTAGGAAGTAGTGATAGACGCTTAGATAGCGTTAAACATTATATACGATAAAATGAAGGATAGATGAGCGTCATAAGACTGCTCTATCTATCCTTTTTGTATTATTGGAAAACTCGATTATAGTTTAAAAGCACAATCAAGCAGGTGCTTTTATAAATACATCTAGGCGAATAAAAGACCTCTCATTAGGAAAACCTATAGTCAAAAACATGAGGGAGGTTTTTTATGAAATTTGCAAATTTTTTCGCTAGTCAGCGAGACAAACGACGGGAACAAATCCGCGAAGCAGGAACATGTCCAGATTGCTTAGGGAAACGATTTCACCATATTGGGCTTTATTTTGTGCACGTTTATGAGTGTCCGAGCTGTCAAGGCAAAGAAGATATGTAATAAAATCTTCAGAAGTAAGCCAAAGGCAGTCTCTATGCAGATTATGATGTGAAACCTTCTTATTTTAGAGAAGGTTTTTATTTTTTTGGAGGAAATAAGAAAAAAGAGATTTGTAGCTTGCCGTACTATATTTCTACAAATATAGATAAAAAGTTAAATATTCTGATAAATATATTGACTAGTTAACGTTTGCAGTTTAATATAACAATATATAACATTACATAATGTTGTATATCATATTTTATTTGAGGAGTGGGGAAAATGAGCAAAACAGTAGTGAATGTAAAAAGTGATGTGCAAGCCGTATTAAACGAATTAAAAAGCAAGCAAATTCGTAATGTGTTTTTCGTCGCATGTGGAGGATCTTCTGCGATCATGTATCCAGCTAAATATGTACTAGATCGAGAAGCTCAACATATTACATCCGATTTGTATAGCTCAAACGAATTTATCCACCGCAATCCGCAGCAGCTAGGAAAAGACTCCTTAGTTATTTTATGTTCCATGTCAGGAACAACTCCTGAGACTACAGAAGCAGCTAAGTTCGCTAAAAGCAAAGGGGCTTATGCTGTAGCCTTAACAAATGAACCTACTTCACCTTTAGCACACAGCGCAGATATTTTTATTAAGTATGAGTGGGGCAATGATATCGATGCTTTTGAAACAAACTTAGGCGTTTTATATCAGCTTGTATTTGGTCTTTTATACGTAGCAGAAAATAACGACAAATTTGGAAAGTTAGTTACTAGCTTAGAAAATTTACAGTCTGTTTATGAAAAAGCTCTTGAATACGAAGCGAGCAATGCGAGAAAATTCGCCGAATCACATAAGTCTGAACCGGTTATTTATACAATGGCCAGCGGTTCAAACTATGGAGCAGCATATTCATTCAGCATCTGTATCTTGATGGAAATGCAGTGGATTCATTCTCACGCTATTCACGCCGGAGAGTATTTTCACGGTCCATTTGAAATTATTGATGAAAACGTACCTTTTATCATCCTAGCTGGACTAGATGAAACAAGACCTTTAGAAGAACGTGCTTTATCATTCTCTAAACGATACGGCAAGAAGTTAACTGTTCTAGATGCAAAGGCATATGACTTCAAAGGAATTGATAAAGACGTGCAAGGGTATATTGCTCCTCTTGTATTAAACCGTGTACTGCGTCAATATGCCGAAGAACTAGCTGAAGCACGCAATCATCCTTTAAGTAAAAGACGCTACATGTGGAAAGTAGAATATTAATAATCTCCTAATAAAGATAGAAATCTGTATATTTTCCTTACGAGTTATACTATAATGTTATAAAACATTATAGTATAACTTGAATATGAAAACACTTACAATAAGGGGGTTTCTATATGAAAAAGACAAATTTAATCTTAGCCTCACTTTTAAGTTGTTCTTTAATGCTCGGGGGGTGTGCTGGAAAACAAACGTCTTCAGACTCAGACACAGGAAAGACAACATTAACATTCTTTCACAGATGGCCAAAAGAACCTGAAAAAAGCTACTTTGAAGAAGTTGTAAAAGAATTTGAGAAAAAGCACCCTGATATTGATATCAAAACGGAAGCGGTCTTAAACGATTCGTATAAAGACAAAATTAAAGTTATGACAGGCACTAATACCCCTCCTGATGTTTACTTTTCTTGGAGCGATGAGTTTGCTAGACAATTTGTCAGAGGAAACAAAGCCTTAGATTTAACCTCTTATTATAAGAAGGATTCAGCGTGGTCTTCCACTCTTGTTCAATCACAAATTAAACCATATACCGTTAATAATAAAATTTATGGTGTTCCTGTTACAATGGATGGAAAAATGTTTTTTTACAACAAAGATATCTTCAATAAATTAGGATTAAAAGCACCTACAAATTGGAACGAGCTACTAAATGTTTTAAGCGTGTTAAAAAAGAAGCATTATACAGCTTTAGAGTTTGGAAGCCAGGATACGTGGACCATTTCTCACTACGTAGGAACCTTAAACCAGCGCATGGTAAAGCCTGACGTTCTTTCAAAAGACTATAACTCAAAAACTGGGACATTCACGGATAAAGGCTATGTAAAAGCTCTAGAAAAATTAGAAGAATTAGTTCCTTACTTTAATAAAAACACAAATTCGATTGATCATGAATATGCAAGACAACAATTTTCAAATGGAAAAGCAGCTATGTTTTATGCTGAAACCGCTGAAATTAAGCTTTTTGGTCCAACGAAATTTAAGATTGGCATGTTTAATTTTCCTAAAGTGGAGGACGGAAAAGGAAACGCTACTAATTTAACTGGATCACCTGAAGGGTTTATGATTTCTTCTAAAACAAAGCATCCAAAAGAAGCGATGGAATTTCTTGAATTTTTAACATCAAAGCAAATGGGTGAAAAGCTAGTAAAAGAAGTAGGGAAATACAGTGCAGTAAATGATACGGCTAACAGCAGTAATTCAACCCCGGAGCAATTAGAAGCAGTAGATAATATTTTACAAGCCAAAGAGATGGCTCCATGGTTTGATATGGCAATCGATGCTCGAATTGCAGATGCTTATTTAACAGGCGCTCAGCTTATGCTAAATGGTGATAAAACACCTAAAGAAGTAATGAAAGATGTACAAAAAGCGGCAGCGAGTGTTCGTGCTGAATCTAAAAAGTAAGGAAGTGAAAAAGCAATGTTAAAACGCAATAAGCTAACCCCTTATTTATATCTTCTTCCTGCATTTGCTTTTTTGCTACTTGTGTACATCCCTATTTTTCGGAATATTCGGGATAGTCTTTATGAGTGGAGCACATTTTCACCAGACAAGGTTTTTGTAGGAATAGATAATTATGTGCACTTATTTAAAGACCCTGTCTTTTATCAAGCACTGAAAAATAATATTCTTTATGCGGTCATTTCAATTGTTTTTCAAGTGGGTGGAGGTCTGATTGTGGCTGCCGTTTTAGAAGATAAACTTATTCGAAAGTTTTCTCCTTTTTTTCGAACGGTTTATTTTTTACCAGTAGTCGTTTCGATGACCGTTATCGCTTTGTTGTTCACTTTTTTTTACAACCCTGAAGTAGGGCTTTTAAATCAAGTGCTCAAAATGATCGGATTAGATTCGTTGGCAAAACCTTGGCTAGGAGACAGTGATACAGCTATTTATGCAGTTATTGCTGTATCTCAGTGGCAGTCTATCGGCTATATTGCCATGCTATATATTGTAGCGATACAAAAAATCTCACCTGAACTGTATGAAGCAGCTGAAATAGACGGCGCTAATAAGTTTAAAATGTTCTTTCATATTACTGTACCGCAAACTAAAGAAATGACATTTGTAGCTGTTATTTTAACACTCACTGGTGCTTTTACAGTATTTAATGAACCTTATATTTTAACTGGAGGCGGACCGGGTACATCATCTGAAGTCCTAAGTACGTATTTATACAAAACAGCCTTTTCGAAAGATATGATGGGCTACGCTTCTTCAATTGCTACTGTCATTTTAATTATTACGCTGTTGATCTCTCTTGTTCAAATGAAAGCATTTAAAACAGGAAAGGAAGACGCTTGATGCAGATGCCTAAAACAAATGTCACCTTACCTAATGTTGTCAATACAGCCGCTAAAGAAAGAAAAAAGAAGAGGTACACAGGTGTAACGATAGTATATATCGGACTGATTGTCTATTTTATCGTCATTGCGTATCCTTTGCTTTGGATGATTATAAGTTCTTTTAAAAGCACGGATGAAATCTTTACTCACAGCTGGTCTATGCCGCATACTTGGCTAATTGAAAATTACGTGACCGCGTGGAAAAGCGGAATATCTTCTTACTTTTTAAACAGTGTGATCGTTACGGGCGCGTCTTGTTTTTTGACGGTTCTGGTCAGTGCGTTAGGAGCTTATGGACTATCACGCTTTGAGTTTCAAGGAAAAGCTTTTGTCCTTATTATATGTCTGGGAGGGCTTATGCTTTCTCCTCAGGTAAGTTTAATTCCTTTGTATAGCATTATTCAAAAAC
Organism: Priestia sp. 179-F W1.4 NHS; assembly: GCF_045369295.1. Lineage (NCBI taxonomy): Bacteria > Bacillati > Bacillota > Bacilli > Caryophanales > Bacillaceae > Priestia > Priestia sp. 179-F W1.4 NHS. The sequence goes on from NZ_JBIQFF010000003.1 coordinate 572,864, forward strand.
TTGGAATCTATAATACACACTTGGCGCTGATTCTGCCTTATGTTGCTTATCGAATTCCTTTAACCATTTTGTTAATTCGAGCTTATTTTCTTTCGATTCCAAAAGAACTGGAGGAAGCAGCTCGGTTAGATGGATGTACAAGCTTGGGGATTTTATTTCGGATTTTTATTCCAATGAGCACCCCCATTTTATTAACAACGACAATTTTGACAGCTTACTACACATGGAATGAATTTATGTTTGCCATTATCTTTATCGACGACGACAGTTTGCGTACAATCCCAGCAGGGTTAATGCAATTTAGAGACGCTTTGCAAACAGATTGGGGAGTATTACTAGCTGGACTGACCATTTCAGCAGCACCGATTGTTATGTTGTTTTTATTTATGCAAAAATATTTTATCCGTGGCATTGCTAACGGAAGTGTTAAATAATAGGAGGATAAGCAGATGAAACTAATTGGAGTAGGGGATAATGTAGTAGATTACTATAAAGATCAAGGAAAGATCTATCCAGGCGGCAACGCGCTAAATGTGGCCGTATTTTATAATAGATTGAGCAATCAACAGTCTTCCTATATGGGAATCGTGGGGAATGACGAATCGGCAGAGCATGTAGTAAATACTCTGCAGCAAGAAAAGATGGATATTAGCAGAGTAAGAAGAGCTGTAGGAGAGAATGGAATGGCGGTTGTAACACTTGACGAACAAGGTGATCGAATTTTTGTAGGATCAAATAAAGGGGGCGTTCAATCTAGATTAAAACTAATGCTAAACGAATCGGATTTAGCCTATATTTGTCAGCACGATCTTCTTCATACGAGCGTTTTTAGTCATTTAGAATCTGACCTTCCGTTGCTACATAAAATCATTGATATTTCCTTTGATTTTTCTACGAGATACGATGAGGAATATTTACAGCAAGTATGTCCATATATCAGCTATGCATTCTTCTCAGGAAGCAGCCTGCCAGAAGAAGAGTGTATGAATTTAATAAAGCGAGTACACTTGTTAGGAACCAGTGTCGTATGCGTGACAAGAGGAGAAGAGGGAGCTTTATTATCAGTCGAAAATCAGTTATTTAAACAGCCTATAATTCCTACAAATGTAGTAGATACGCTTGGGGCTGGAGATTCTTTTATAGCTGGTTTTCTTTCTTCTTATCTACCAGAAAAAAACGTAGCCCAAGCCCTCCATAATGGATCATTGGTGGCATCACAAACTTGTCAAAATTACGGAGCATTTGGATATGGAAAAGAATATCATACAGACTGTGCGATGGTTTTAAAGTGAATAAAATAGCGCCTTTGCTTCTAAAGCAAGGGCGCTATTTTATTAAGAATTAGAACTGTCTATAGTGAACGTAACGCGATTCGCAGGGTAGTGTAGAAAAGATGAATGAATCGGTCTTTTTTGTGAATCATACGCTACTTTTTCCACTTTAAACAGAGGCTCTCCGACTTCACATTCTAAATGTTTTGCTTCATCCACATTTGCAAATACCATGTTCAATAATTTTTTATTATGAACCGGAGCAATATTGTACTTATTTTTTATAACATCGTACATTGAAACTGAATTATGGACGTGCTGATCTAAGTGCGGTAACAATTCTAAGGAGTAGTGAGAAATTTCTAAGGTAAGAGGCTGGTCGTCATAATACAGGATGCGCTGCAGTTCAAGGACTTCACTTTCTGGAGGGATTGATAACATCTTTACCACAGGAGCTTTTACAGGTTTTATACCAAAAGACAAAATTTTAGTCTGCGGTACTTTCCCTAATTCCGACATATACTCTGTATGCCCATTAACGGCAAACAGCTCTCTCTTAGCTTTTGGATATTGAACAAATGTTCCTTTTCCTTGCTGACGTATCAGAAGGCCTTCTTCTACTAAATCTAATACGGCTTTTCTTACCGTAATCCGACTTACTCCGTATATATCGCACAAATCCGTTTCAATTGGAAGTTTTTCACCCGGAGTATAAACTCCTTTATTAATATCTTCTGTAATAGCTTGTTTTAACTGCATATATAAAGGCGTAGAGCTATGAGTATTTAACTTCATCTTTTTCCTCCTCTTTCCTAAAGACTTTCTTTTGAATATAATTATATTATAACGTAATGTGATGTTATATTACAATTTGCTTTTCTCCCTTTTTATCATGTATGTTTGATACAAAAGAAAGAAAGGTTGGCGAATTCAAAGCTCTATAGCATTCACCTTTCTTTTTCATTAATTGAAAACATGAGTAATGGTTAGACAAGCAATAGAAAATATGCAACAATTTTTATTACCAGCTTCTTCAATATAAGATAAAATACAAAGAAGGTAAGAACTTTATAAAAAGGAGATTCCGCCATGGGTGAAAAAAAGAATATTGATATAGGTGGTCTTAGTTTTGCTTGGGATTTAGAAAAAGGACAATTTAGCTTTGAAGGAGAAGATGCGATCCTTTTTTGGATTTCTTCTGCGATGAAAACATTGTTTGACACAATCGAAGAAATATCTGGAGAAGAGGCAGCTTCGGTAGTACTGGAAACCACTGGTTTCCGACAAGGATTAGTAGTAGGAGAGTACTTTCAAAATATGAAAGGCGTAACGGTTTTTGAAGCGGCTGAGTTAATTACAAATACATACGCTTCGGCTGGATGGGGAAAAACAACTATCAAATATTTAAATCCTGAAAGTAAAACTCTATCTGCTGAATTAAAAGACAGTTGGGAACATAAAATTAACGTGGCGCAAAAGAAAACAAAGGGAGGAAATTTTCTTCCGGCCCATTATGCAGGGATTTTTACAGGACTATTCGGAACAAATATTTGGTACAAGGTGATTCAACATCAAATAGAAGGGCATGAATGCACCACAGTAGAATACTTCCCTTCCAACATTGATATCACTCAAAATATTCATCAATTAGCAAGAAGAAAAGAAGCGCAGAAAATAGAACATTTGGAAAACATTGTAGCAGAAAAAACAGCAGAGTTAAAAGATCTTATTAAAAAGCTGTCTTCTCCTATTATTCCGGTTTTGGAAGGCATAGTCGTCGTTCCTTTGATTGGCAAATACGACGAGGATCGAACGGAAGATTTGATTGTCAATACATTAAATAACCTCCCAAAACATCAGGCTAATTATCTTGTGCTGGATTTAACCGGATTGGATAAAGAACTTACTGAATATACGGCAAGTCTTATCGAAAAATTAGGTGCAGCAGCGTCCCTGATTGGTACAAAAACCATTTTAGTCGGAATTTCTGCTGACTTAGGCTTAGTTATATCAGAGACTCATATTGATTTATCAAAATATGATTGTTTTCAAACACTGCAGCACGGCATTCATTATGCATTGGCACAAAGCGGACGAAGCATCGTTTAAAAGATATATTTTAAATATAACAAAATGCACCCATTCAACATCATAACAAAGTTCTTTATCAAAGAACGGAGATATATTGAAGAATTTCATTTTTTTAAAGAGGAATTGACATAACACCAAAAGGTGTTATATTATTTTTATATAAAACCTTTTGGTGTTATTTTTTAAAAAGGAGAATGAAGATAACGATGAATGATAAAAGTGTATTAGAAGATGTGAAACAAACGATAATATTTAACGCGCCGATTCAAAAAGTTTGGGATAAAGTAGCAACCGCAGAAGGGCTCCAACAATGGTTCATGCCTAATGATTTTCAGCCTCTGGTAGGATATGAATTTCATTTGCAATCGCCTTTTGGACCATCTCCGTGTAAAGTATTAAAAATAGATGCACCAAACTACCTTTCTTTCTCTTGGGATACGGATGGATGGGTCGTTTCGTTTACCTTAAAAGAAATGGGTAATCAAACTGAATTTACGCTTATTCATAGCGGCTGGAAAGAAGCTGAAACACTTCTTGAAAAAGCAAACGAAAAGAGTTCCGTGGTACGAGATAGAATGAGCTACGGGTGGACTAGTCTCGTGAATGAAAAACTTCGAAAGGTTGTTGAAAACTAAATGACTTCATCAGCTGCCAAGCATGATATCTTTCAAGCCATTGCTGATCCTACTCGAAGAAAAGTACTTGAGCTGCTTTCTGAAAAAGAATTACCTATTTCAGAAATAACGTCCCATTTTTCAATAAGCCGTACCGCTGTTGTCAAGCATCTTCATATACTTTCAGAAGCAGACCTAGTCCATGGACAAAAAAAAGGCAGAGAAAAAGTGTATCATCTTCAGCCAGAGCCTTTGAAAGAGATAAAAGATTGGCTTTCTTACTACGAACAATTTTGGACAAACAAATTATCTATTCTTCAGCATATTGTTGAAAGAGACGAAGAAAGAAAGCAATAGAAAAAGCATAAAAACGTTTTTTATAAGGAATATAGCAAAGCCAGTCGTTAAAAAGACTGGCTGTTTTACATAAAAGCTGGTTTTATTCTAGAAGGACAAATAAAAGAAAGATGCAGAACACCATAGGGCATTTCTTAAAATAAAAAGATAGACCTTTAGAAGAAAAAAAGGGGGAAACAGAGCAATGAACAAGCTTTTATTTTATGGGACGAGCGATGCTCAAGGAGTGCCTCGATTATTATGTGACTGTAAAGTATGCGCGCAAAAAGATCCATTAAATCAGCGCACAAGACCTAGTGCACAGTTCACACTGGACGGTAACGTGTGTTTGATTGATGTATCACCTGATTTTAAACATCAATTTCATTTATACAATAACAAAAAAATCCCTTCTACCGTGTTTATTACTCATCCTCACAATGATCATGTTGCTGGTTTAGGGGATTTAGCCGACTTATGCTACTGGAATAATGTAAGTACAGAAGTCGTAGGAGCGCCTGAAGTCATCAATGAGTTAATCAAAAGATTTCCTTATCTCGCAAAAAGAAAAGGGCTTACCTTTAATGGCACGTTAAAGTGGGAAAGCGGAGAAACGGCCATTACGTTTCATAAAGTGAATCACGGATTTAACGGTTATTCCTACGGCATTGTGGTTCATCAAAAACAAGGCGAACGCTGGGCGTATGTATCCGATTCTTTTAATGTGACAAATGAACAGTGGAAGCCTTTTTACCACTTAGATTTACTGATATTCGGTACATCTTTCTGGAAAGAATATCTTCAAAAAGAAAAAAGATCCGTATATGATGTGACAGAGGCAATGGAGATTAAAGTGAAGCTACAGGCAAAAAACATGGTGTTTACTCATTTATCACATGATATTGATATCAGAAAGCACGCTGAGATGCTTTTAGATAAAAACGTAAGCTTTGCCTATGACGGACGCGAGATTTCATTACCTTATTTGTGTTGAGATTAATTAATATCATATAGAATAATAATTTCAAACTAGGAAGGTAAAAGGGGTTAATAAGCAGGGATAGCTTGAAGTAGGAACGAACACGACACTAAATTGGAGTTAAAGAAGGGGATAGTGTTATGGATGCTATTATAGAAAAATCAAATAACCTCGGTGAATTATCTCGATTTCTATCAGAAAAAAATAGTCAGAAAACATCACATATTGGTTATTGTGGTGAAAAAGAAGAAGAAATCTACCAGACATTAAAAGAAGATTTTATTAGTGACGAGGGTGATATTAAATTTTTAATCGCTAGAAATAGGACAGGAGACATTTTAGCGGCTATTGGATTTGATATCGAAGAAACGGTAGCAGAAGTGTGGGGACCTTTTAATAAAACATCTTCTATTGATTTGCAATCTCAATTATGGAAACAGTTAGTTAATGAAAATCCTTTGATTCAAAAATTTCATTTTTTTATCAATGAAGAAAATGAGCTGCAACAAGTATTTATGAATGAAATAAAAGCAAAAAAGACTGGTGAACACTTGATCTTAGAAATTAAAGAACAAAATTTTGATAAAGTTATTGAAATGAAAAGCGAGCCATTTAAACATAGTGATTTTCAAGCATTTGAAATGCTGCATAACGCAATGTTTCAAAATACTTATTATGATGGAAAAACAATTATTGAGAGACTTAACGATAGAAATATGTTAAAGATACTTAAAAATATGTCTAATGAGTTGCAAGGCTATGCGTACTTTGAAGTCGATACTGAAATGCGAGAGGCTTCATTGGAGTATATTGGTGTTTCAAAGAATGCTCAGAGTCAAGGTCTAGGAACGAGGTTGTTAAAGGAAGTTTTAACAGAGATGTTTTCATTTCCACAAATTAATGAAATTAAACTAACCGTTGATAGAGCAAATAGTCAAGCAAATCGAGTATATATGAAAGTTGGTTTTGAACCAAAAGATATTCTTATAAGTTATCGCCTCAAACTGTAAAAGAGTTAAGTTCAATGAGGGCGGAGAACATTAAGTGTAAAAGCGCTCGGATTTTTTTCGAGCGCTTTTACTTACCATTTATATTGCTGATTTGTAGTTCTAACTTATGCTTCTTTCTATCAACCGAATCCGTTAGAAACAAGGCAATTCTTTTTTTGTTGTAAATTAGATGCGCTCGATAAAATCACTCACAACTTTGTTAAACCGATCGCTTTCTTCGAGAAAAGGGCAGTGACAGCTGTTCTCAAAAACTTCAAGTACAGAACCTGAAACCAGCTTTTGAATATGCCTTCCAGCCGCTACAGGAATGAGTTTTTCTTCTTTTCCAAAGCACAGTAAAGTAGGAATTGTAATAAACGGGAGGAATTCTCGATAATCCACAATGGATTGATCAAACAAAATAGCACTAGCTATTGACTCGGGCATTTTCGTTACTTCTTTCATAATCCAATGTTTATCTTTTTCAGTTAATTCATCCTTAAACATAAGCGGAATAAAACTTTCTAATGTGCTTGTTCGATCAAGCTGAATACCTTGCATAAGCGAAATAAGGGCAGGTAAATCAAATGCACCGATTGGAAAGTCTGACCATTTAAAGTCTGAAGCCATTTCATCTACAATAATATTCCCTTTTACATTTTCTTCACCAAATTGTTTCAAATATTCCCACACAACAAAAGCACCCATCGACCAGCCTACTAATATGACGTCTTTTAATCGATTATTATTTATAAACTCATGCACATCGCGAGCATAAGTGAAAATTGTGTGACCATATGGAGTATGACTTGAATTTCCATGTCCTCTTAAATCCAAAAGAATAGTTTGATACTGTTTCGAAAAAAAAGAAAGCTGGTTGTGAAAAAAACGACTGCTCATCCAAACTCCGTGAATGAAAATAATAGGTGTTCCTTCCCCTTGTTGTTCATAGTATAAAGTTGCACCGTCTTTTAATGTATAAAAAGGCATCATTTCCACCTCCAATCTCAAAGGTTCATATCTCATCATGTATGCGCAGAAAAGCTCAGGTAGAACGTATCTCCGCAAGAAAATGTTCATAAAAAAACAAATCCTAGAAGTGTTCGCCTTGATATGTTATACTATTACAGGCTTAAATACTGTATGTTTTTGAAACAATCATTCACTGTAATACTTTTTAGATAGAAGCATCCTCATAAAAAGGATGTTGTTTTTGTCGTAATGTACCTTTAAGTAATGAATTGTTACCATCAATTCGGTTCACAATAACCGACCTACATGCATTATATCTTGCAAATATAAACAGATAGGTGGAAGAAGCAACATGACTGAAAGAAAACCATATCAAGTACTACTATATTATTTGTACACTCCAATTGAAAATCCTGAAGAGTTCACAGCTCAGCACTTGGCATTTTGTAAAGAGCTTGAACTAAAAGGACGCATTTTAATTGCGGCTGAAGGGATCAATGGAACAGTATCAGGAACAGTTGAACAAACAGATAAATACATGGAAACGATGAAAAATGATCCTCGTTTTGAAGGTATTGTATTTAAAATAGACGAAGCAGATGAACATGCGTTCAAAAAAATGCACGTGCGTCACCGCAAAGAATTAGTAACTCTTCGATTAGAAGAAGATGTGAATCCTCTTCGCGTAACGGGTAATTACTTAAGCCCAAAAGAATTTTATCAAGCGATGCAAGATGAAAATACGGTCGTAATCGATGCACGAAACGATTATGAATACGATCTAGGCCACTTCCGAGGAGCTGTTCGTCCGGATATTCAAAACTTCCGTGAGCTTCCTGAATGGATTCGCGACAACAAAGATCAGTTTGAAGATAAAAAAATCTTAACGTACTGCACAGGCGGTATTCGCTGTGAAAAATTCTCTGGATGGCTTCTTGAAGAAGGTTTTGAAGATGTAAGCCAGCTTCACGGAGGTATTGTAACATACGGAAAAGATCCAGAAGTACAAGGTGAACTATGGGATGGTCAGTGCTATGTATTTGATGAGCGCATCAGCGTACCAGTTAACCAAAAAGAGCATGTGATTGTCGGGAAGGATCACTTTACCGGCGAGCCTTGCGAACGTTATGTTAACTGCTCAAACCCAGAATGCAATAAGAAAATCTTAGCTTCTGAAGAAAACGAACACAAATATTTACGCGCTTGTTCACATGAATGCCGAGTAAGTCCCCGTAACCGCTATGTAAAAGAACATGGTTTAACAGAAGAAGAATTTGCAGCACGTGTTAAAGAGTTAGAAAACGAACACGTAACTTTATAATAAAAAAACAGCACGCTATATACAGCGTGCTGTTTTTTTATGAAAAGATTCTCTTGTAACCTAGTGTTTAGAGAAGGTTATGCAACGGGTATTTATAAAAAGGAAACATATTCCTGTTTTTTGTTTTGCATACTTAAAGGAATATGTTTTAGAAAGCGATTAAAAAACGGTTGTACATAAAAACAACAAAGGAGCTTGAAAATGGAAGCGAAAATTGAAAAAAAGTACGATGGACGTTTACTGGAAGGACCCCTATGGGATGGAGAAAATCAAAGATTAGTGCTAGTAGACATTTTAGATAAAAAACTTCTTACGTACGATCCAAAAACGACAACATTAGAAGATATGGATCTTCCTTCAGTTGTTACAAGCGTTTCTACAACCAATCATTCAAAATTGGTCGTCTCCACTCGTAATCAGCTGCTTTTAGTGGATAAAAACAAAAAGAATCATGAAGAGTATATCCGTTTAGATACTCTTGAAAAAAACATGCGTTTTAATGACGGGAAATGTGATCCATATAATCGCTTTTGGATTGGCACGATGAGTGAAGAAGATGAAGAAGGAAAAGCCCAGCTGTACGTAGTAGATGAAAAAGGTGTAATTAAGAGTGCTAAAGAAGGATTAAGCGTGTCAAACGGGCTAGCTTGGAATCGAACAGGAGACAAATTCTTTCTGGTTGATTCCCCAAAAAATAAAATTATGTCTTATTCATTTTCTAAAGAAACAACAAGGCTCGAAGATGAAAAAGTGGTGATTGACCTTTCAGATATAGACGGGTTTCCTGATGGAATGACAATTGATGAGCACGACCGACTGTGGGTAGCGCTTTGGGGAGGTTCGAAAGTTATTTGTGTAGATCCAGAGAAAGGAGAAATTATAGAATCTATTCATCTTCCTGTTTCCAATGTAACCTGCTGTACGTTTGGAGGAGACGATTTGCAAACATTATTTATCACCACAGCTAAAGAAGAAGAAAAATACGAAGAAGCTGCCGGCTCTCTTTTTTCATGCCGAGTAGGAGTTAAAGGCGTGCCGGCTTATACTTACGTGTATTAGAGAAGCGCTTGTAAAAATGTAATGATTCCTAAAGCCCAGTAACGAGAGATGTTACATACAGCTTCTACAATTCCTTTACGTTGTGTCCATTTCTTTACATTTTATTCTTTATGAGGAAGAGGAATAAAATATGGGGACAACGAATTTCCATAAAGAAGCCTTTTAAAGAATATGAACACTTCTATTAGGTAATAATGGGAAAAGGTACAAAAGGAGGAATTGTTTTGGAACAAACATTGTATGAAAAAGTGGGCGGACAAGAAGCGATTGAAAAAGTAGTTGATTATTTTTATTCTGAGCTTGTTTTAAAAGACGAAACAGTTAGTCACTTTTTCGAGCACACGGATATGGATAAACAACGTCGACATCAAGCTAAGTTTATAAGCTTTGCCTTAGGTGGACCGAATCAATATTCAGGAAAGTCGATGGCCAAAGCGCATGCAAATATGAATATTCAGCCCGAACATTTTAATGCAATTGCTAAGCATCTTCACGATGCACTTGCTCACTTTAATGTTGAAGAACCTGATATTGACCAAGCATTAAGTAAAGTTGAATCCCTAAGAAATGATATTCAATATAAATAAATCATAAAAAAAGAAGGTTATTGTGACCTTCTTTTTTTTATGCGCAAAGCTGTGATGTATGAAGGAAACATGGAAAAGACATCGTAATATGATAAAAATGCAATAGGTAAAAATATTTATCGAAAGTCTGGGAGTGGGAGTATGTCAGCAATTAATGGGAAGCAATACGTAGAGAGAATTAATCAATTAAAAGCAAATGTATGGGTTGATGGCAAGCTCGTAACAGGCGATATATCAGAACATCCGGCTTTTAAAGGAGCCATTAACAGTCAAGCTAAGCTTTATGATCTTCAGCATGACAAAAAAATTAAAGATATCATGACATATCAATCTCCGGCTTCTAAAGAATTTGTTGGTACATCTTATTTACAGCCTAAAACAAAAGAAGAGTTAAAAAAAAGACGAGAGATGACCCAGCAATGGGCGCAATTAACCCATGGTATGATGGGAAGAAGTCCAGATTATATGAATACAGTATTAATGGCTTTTGCATCCTCTGCAGAACTCCTGAGAGGAGAAGAAAATTGCTTTCCTGAAAACATCATTTCTTATTATGAATATGTGAGAGAGCACGATTTATCGCTCACTCATACATTCATCGATCCTCAAGTCAATCGAATCCAATTTTATTACGAGCAAAACGACGAACCGATAGCAGCAAAAATAGTTGATAAAAACAATGAGGGAATCGTTATCCAAGGCGCGAAACTGCTTGCTACACAGGGCGGAATGACGGATGAGCTGCTCGTACTGTCTTCAGCGGGCATTCAAGGAAAAGAAAAAGGATTTGCTTTTTCGATTCCAAGTAATACAAAAGGAATTAAATTTATTTGTAGAGAATCATTTGCAGGAAAAGAATCGACGTTTGATTATCCATTAAGTTCTAGATTTGAAGAAATGGATACAGTTGTTGTTTTTGACCATGTATTAGTACCGTGGAACCGCGTTTTTTTCTATGAAAATGTAGACGTATCAAATACATTCCTTGCTTCTAGTTCCTTTTCAGCTTTTGCTCTGCATCAGGTAACTTCAAGGAGAATTGTCAAAACAGAGTTTGTATTAGGGATTGTACAATCTCTGATTGAAACCATTAACATTACGGATTATCCGCATGTGCGAGAAAAAGCAACGGAGCTTATTATTGCGTTAGAAACAATGAAAGCTCTCATGATGAAAGCAGAAGAAGAAGCGGAAATTGATCCATGGGGATACATGCGTCCGAATGAAACTACACTTCGTATTGCCGCAAATATATTTTCAAAAACATATCCTACCTTTACAGAGATTATCCAGCTTTTAGGTGCAAGCGGACTAATGGCAATACCGACAGAAAATACGTGCCGCTCATTGGTTAAAGAAGATATTACGCGTTATTTACAAGCTAAATCGAGAGGGGCAGAAGATCGAATTAAGCTTTTTCGACTAGCGTGGGATTTAACTATGAGTCCGTTTGGCACAAGAGAAACACTGTATGAACGTTTTTTCTTTGGAGAGCCTGTACAGTTAACCAGTTATCTGTACTTATCTTATGATAAAGAGCGCTATGTGCAGACAGTAACCGATTTTTTGAAAAGTTAACGGAGAAAACAAATCTCCGCTGGATATGATAGTTTGGTTACAAAAACAGCGGAGATGCTTATTGAATAAATTTGAAAAATCTGCAATAATTTTCAGGTAATCATTTCTGTGAAAATACTAAGGAATACTATAAAGATAGGATGTTACAATGAAGCAATTAATCTATTTTGGTTTAGAACAAGCAAAATCTTGTGTTTTTCCTGTTATTATTTTTCTGACATTAGCTATGACAAAAATAATTGAAGTACCGTTTATTTCTAGATATGACCTTATTTTATTAGCCTGTCTAGGAACTCAAGTTTTAATGGTGATGTTTAAACGAGAAACGCTTGATGAAGTAAAAGTCATTGCAGTATTTCATTTAATTGGACTAACGTTAGAACTCTATAAAGTTCATATGGGCTCATGGAGCTATCCAGAAAAAGCTTTCACTAAAGTCTGGGGAGTTCCGCTGTACAGCGGATTTATGTATGCTAGTGTAGCCAGCTACATGTGCCAAGTGTGGAGAAGGCTTGAATTAAAGCTTACGAATTGGCCTTCTACGTGGATTGTCAGTATACTAAGTATGGCTATTTACCTTAATTTTTTCACGCATCATTTTATTTACGACTTCCGCTGGTTTTTAAAACTTTTTACTTTACTTATTTTTTATCGAACTTTTGTATATTTTACGGTTAACAAACGTACATATCGCATGCCTTTAGTATTGTCTTTTGTACTGATTGGCTTTTTCATTTGGATCGCTGAAAATATCGCAACATTTTTCGGAGCATGGCAGTATCCAGATCAACAGCAGCAGTGGACAATGGTTCATATAAGTAAAATTAGCTCTTGGCTTCTTCTTGTGATTGTTAGTTTCTTGATTGTTGCTTTACTAAAGCATTTAAAAGAAAATCAAAGCCAATTTAAACAAAGTAAGAAATCAAAAGAAACAAACGAACTATATGAAAGATAGAAACATAACTATGTACATGCTGTTAATATAAGGTACAGAATCTTTGGAGGCTTATATGCAAGAATATATCTTTTATCTTCCCTATTTTAAATCAGCGGGAAAGACCGTAGCAGTTACAAATGAAAATGGAGAAAATGTCGGACAGCTTAAGAGAGTGCATAAAAACATGTGGACTAAAAGTATTGATTTTTTAACTCGTGATGGACTTCCAGTGTTAGATTCTATTTCTTGGTTTCCTATCTTTTCCTGCGGCTTAAAGGTACATGTACAAGTTCAATGGGAAGGAAGAACGGTGTTTATTGATCACGTGAAAAAACACCGGTGGGTGATAAAAGAAAATGGAAAAATAATAGGGGATCTATTAGGTAAAGGAATAATTAAAAACGAAGGCGCACAAGAAATTAGATGGGGAAATAACGTCTACATGTTAAGCAGTCATGAAACCGTAGAGGAAGCGTGTATTTTTAATCAAAAAAGAGAAAAAGTCGCAGAGTTTAAATCAGATCTTTTTCATTTTAAAGAAGGAAAACACTCAATAAGAGTAACAGAAGAACTGCCCGTACCCATTTTTATCGCTTCTTACTATATAACTGCTTTTATTATGCCATACATATAATCAGGCGCAGAATGATTCTGCGCCTGATTTTTATATCATAATTTTACAAATATCATTTGTGAATTCAACGGGATCACTAATAGATAAGCCTTCAATTAAAAGAGCTTGGTTATATAATAAATTTGTATAAAGGTCTAATTTCTCTTTGTCATTTTCAAATGCATCTTTTAAAGAAGCGAATACATCATGATTTACGTTAATTTCTAACACTTTTTCTGCTTTTACATGTTGATTATCAGGCATAGCACTTAAAATTTTCTCCATTTCAATCGTTACTTCACCATCAGCTGATAAGCAAACGGGATGTGTTTTTAAACGTTTAGACGCGCGCACATCTCCTACTTTTCCCGCCAAAGCTTTTTTCATATAGTCAAATAGCTCTTTATTTTCTCTTTCCTCAGACTCATTGAGCTCTTCTTCTTCTTCTGCTTCAATCCCTAAGTCACTGCTTGAAACAGATTTAAATTCTTTTTCTTCGTACGTCATTAACATTTTAATTGCAAATTCATCGATATCTTCTGTAAAATACAGAATTTCGTACCCTTTATCTGCAACCAATTCTGCTTGAGGAAGCTTTTCAATTCGGTCATACGATTCACCTGATGCATAATAGATATACTTTTGATCTTCAGGCATGCGCGATACATACTCATCTAGTGTTACGAGCTTTTTCTCTGTAGAAGAATAGAATAAAAGCAGGTCTTTTAATACGTCTTTGTTGCTGCCAAAGTCACTGTAAACGCCGTACTTCAACTGGCGGCCAAATGATTCATAAAACTTCTCGTACTTTTCACGTTCGTTTTTAAGCAAGCTTTTTAATTCATTTTTGATTTTCTTGCCGATGTTTTTGGCAATCAGCTGAAGCTGGCGGTCTTGCTGCAAAATTTCACGTGAAATATTAAGAGATAAATCTTCAGAATCTACCATACCTTTTACAAAGCTAAAGTAATCTGGAAGAAGATCTGCACATTTATTCATAATTAAGACGCCGTTTGAATACAGTTCAAGCCCTTTTTCAAATTCTTTTGAGTAGTAGTCAAACGGACTATTTTCTGGGATAAATAAAATGGCATTGTAGCGAATCGTTCCATCCACATTAATATGAAGGTGAGTGAGCGGTTTATCAAATCCGTAGCGCTTTTCTGAATAAAACTGCTCATAGTCTTCTGAAGTCAATTCATTTTTATTTTTCTTCCAGATCGGTACCATACTGTTGATAACTTGCTCTTCTGTATAATCTTCTAGCTCGTTATCAGCACCTTCTTTGGGACGTTTTTCCGTTATGTCCATTTTAATCGGGTAGCGGATAAAGTCTGAATACTTTTTAATGATCTCTTTTAAACGATACTCTTCTAGATACTCATCATATGTTTCATCTTCTGTATTTTCTTTAATTTTTAAAATAATTTGAGTCCCAACCGTTTCTTTTTCGCAAGGTTCGATTGTATAACCATCAGCACCGGTAGATTCCCATTTATAGGCTTCATCGCTGCCTAACGCTTTACTAATCACCGTTACGACATCTGCCACCATGAACGCTGCGTAAAACCCAACGCCGAATTGACCAATAATCGTGTGCCCGTCCTTTGTTTCATTTTCGTTTTTAAACGCAAGGGAACCGCTTCGCGCAATTGTGCCCAAGCTGCTTTCAAGCTCTTCTTGCGTCATGCCAATTCCAGTATCCGTAATGGTTAATGTACGGTTAGTTTTATGTGGTGTTACTTTTATGTAATAGCTTTCTTTGTTAAAACGCAAGGAGTCGTCTGTTAAGGCTTTGTAATAAATTTTATCGATTGCATCGCTTGAATTTGATAGAAGTTCTCTCAAAAATACTTCTTTTTGAGAATAGATGGAATTAATCATCATCTCTAATAATCGCTTTGATTCGGCTTTGAATTCTTTTTTTGACATAAGAAGTTCTCCTTTCCAAATAGGGCTTATAAAATAATTAGCACTTGAGTGGATAGAGTGCTAATCACTCTTTTTATTTAACATGTATTAGGATATTTGTCAATATATTAGGAGATTCGCTAAAGAGATTAAAAATTAGACTGAAAAAAGCAAACTTTTAAAAAAAGGTTGAACGTTCTGAAAGAGTTTGCTAGAATATACTTAATTTCAAAGACTATATGTGACTGGCGAAACGCGGATAACCGTGAGGAAGCATATAGTGACGTAGCCGTTCGCCTGGGCAGAGGTAAGGGATTAATACATATCTCTTACCTCTTTCTGTTTAGGGGGAGAGGATATAGAAGTTATCAGACATGTAGGCTAAAAAACCAGACTTTTAAAAAAATTAAAAATGAAGTTTCTTTATCCAAAGGTAAAAACATGTAAAACTACGATGATAATCAGAGGAGAGTACAAAATGAGCACATTAACATTAGAAAAAGTACAAACAATCAAAACATTAAACAACATTGCACAAAAAGGTCTAAATGTTTTTAATCAAGAAGGTTATCAGATTGACAACGACAGCGAAAATCCAGATGCGATTGTCGTGCGTAGCTTTAACATGCACAGCATGGCATTTGACCAAAATTTAAAAGCTATTGCACGAGCTGGAGCAGGGGTTAACAATATACCGGTGGACGCTTGCACGGAGCAAGGTATCGTTGTATTTAATACGCCAGGAGCTAATGCAAACGCAGTAAAAGAAATGGTTTTAACTACAATTATGGCTTCTTCTCGTAACTTATTTGCTGGAGTTGAATGGACAAAAGGATTAGACGGCCAAGGTGATCAAATTCCTAAGTTAGTTGAAGCAGGTAAAAAACAGTTTGTTGGAAAAGAAATCAAAGGTAAAACATTAGGCGTTATTGGTTTAGGTGCAATTGGTGCTCTTGTAGCAAACGACGCGCTTGATTTAGATATGGACGTAATTGGTTTTGATCCATTTATTTCTGTTAATACAGCTTGGAATTTGTCTCGCAACGTACAGCGTGCAATGTCTCTAGAAGAACTATTTGCAGCATCTGACTATATTACGGTTCACGTTCCATTAACGGACGATACAAAAGGTGTTTTCAATAAAGAGACGTTTAGCATCATGAAACCAGATGTTCATATTTTGAACTTCTCACGCGGTGAGCTTGTAAACGAAGAAGATATGAAAGCTGCTCTTGAAAGTGGAAAAGTTGGTCGATATATTACAGATTTCCCAAATCAAAATGTCTTGAACATGAAAAATGTTGTGCCAATTCCTCATTTAGGGGCATCAACACAAGAATCAGAAGAAAACTGTGCGGTAATGGCAGCACGTCAAGTGAAAAATTTCTTAGAAACAGGAAACGTTAAAAATTCAGTGAACTTCCCGAATGCATCTCTTCCTTACACTGGGAAAAAACGCGTAGCTGCTTTCCATCACAACGTACCGAATATGGTAGGACAACTTACGCAAGTATTCTCAAACTACAATTTAAACATCGCAGATATGGTGAACAGAAGCCGCGGTGAATATGCGTATACAATGATCGATATTGACAATCAAGTAAGTGACGAGATTGTGCCTGAGCTAGAAGAAAAAATTGGTCAAATTGAAGGAATTATTACAAGTCGCATTATCTAATTTGGTTATCATCCTATTTTAGTGTTTCAGCCCTAACTTTTTTAAGTTAGGGCTGTTTTTACATGGTGCTTATCCTCATATCATTTCCTTCATTCCCATAGCATATAGAAATACCTTTAAAGAGGTGAACGTTTTGTCAGGAGAAATGATAGGGATTTTGATAGGGTCACTCATCGCGCTGGCAGGAACTTTCATTACGTCTGTCGTAGCTATAGCGATGTCGAAAGAGCAATACAAGCAAGAGCTTCGCAAAGCATTTATCCAAAAGAAAGTTGATGCCTATACCCATGTGTGTCAGGTTATTTTAGCTATAAAAAATGATTTACTGACAATAACCGTTTCTTCAGCCGGCTTAAACTGGACGGCTCAATCTATTAACAAACTAGCAGATGTATGTATTACGGAAGGACTGTGGATCGATGAAGAAGACAGCAAAAAGCTGGAGGTTCTGCAAAAGCAGCTTTCAAAGTTTGTATTGGATGAAATAGAACTGTCTAGACATGATATCCTCACAACTTGTTATGATATAGTTGAATATTGCGAAAAAAAGATTAAAATTCTCCATTTTATGACCGTAAAAGAATAGATGATTACTATGTTAAGAATAAGTGATTGTGGGAATATTAAATAAACATTGGACGATAAAGTAACGAAACAATCCTTTATACACCAAGTATAGACAAGAGTGCTAGGAAGAAAAGAAAAAAGTGAAATTTCATTTTGGAAAAGTGATAGAAAAAGGTAGGCATAAGAGGGTGTCTATCTTTTTTTCGTTTATATATACACTTGTCCAAGCGTTTATCGAAAAACTTCATAAAATATAGTACAAAAAAGGGGGGTGATTGTATGTCAAGTTACGAGTCGAACAAACAGTATATTAAAGCGGTTAATATACCTAATCCTTTATATCAATCGTTAAAAGGAGACTATTTTGTTGGACAAACTGAGCCTATTCGTTTTGGCGGAAACAGAAACGCTTGGGGCGGATTAGTGAACACTTCCGGCTCCGGAGTAGATTTATTTGTGAATGCTTTTACTATCACTAACTATTCAAACGAACCTTTTACTGCTGAAATTTGGTTTAATTCTATCCCCCCTGGAAAAGGAACAACTTCAGATAATGTGAGTCCAGCAAATACTACAATACGTTCAAAGCCAAAAGGGAAAATTAAATTTGCAGAAATGGTAAAAGGCGTTCCTGCTAAAGGGGTAAACGTATTTAACCGTGTTGTTCCGCCGAAAAGTACATTAGTAAGTGATGAAGACGGCAAATTTATCTTTCCAAACAACGGTTCATACGTTATTTTCTTAGTTTCTCCAGGAAATAAAGAAATCGAAGCTGAAATTGCCTATGGATGGTTTGAAAAAAAGCGTAAGAAGGACTGTTAACTGAATAGCTTTTAACGATGGTACAAAAAAGAACTTTGCAGCAGCATGCAAAGTTCTTTTTTATAGTTTGCATTTTTTCTTTCGATTATCGATAGAACCAAAGAGAAGTAAACACGCTTAACATCTCACGTTAATATCTAACTTCAAATTATCTTAAGCTTCAATTCATACTGGCTTCATATAAATTAATCATACTGAATGTATGAATAATTTATATGAGGTGGAGCAATGTTAAACAAGTTTTTTAAACTATTTACACAAAAAAACGAGATATCTAAAGATCAAGAAATAGAATTCACGAAGAGAACGATTTTGATGAAGTTTGTGATGAGTATTTTATTATAGATGAGTATTAAAAAAACTATAAAGCGCTGCAAAACTTAAAGGATTGATTAAGTATATCCGTGTATCGAGTAAAGGTATACTTTTATGGACCATTAATGTGTATAAATTGCTTTTTAAATGAAACATTGTGTAAAAAATGGGCATCCTAAAAGCAAAAGGAGGGGATAGAATGGACAAAGAAACAAAAGATGAAACAAGTGAAGGGCTGAATCAGCTTTTTGAAATTATTAATGCAAAAGGCGACGAGGGCGAACTTAGAGAAATTGTAAGTAGAAGCATTGAAAAGAACAATTATAAAAATCATGAGGATCAATCATAAAAAAAGAAAATAAAAAACCTCTTCATGGAAATCATGAAGAGGTCAAATGAAACAGTATTGCGACCATTCCATCGTGCAGAGTTTTAAAGTGTTTTAAACCCTTGATACAACTGATTTTATGGAACTGATGGGATTCGAACCCACGACCCCTTGTCTGCCAGACAAGTATTCTCCCACTGAACTACAGTCCCGATTATGTAGAGTCTTTATCGTTTATTGACTCTACTATATTTTAATACGTATATGGCACGTTCGCAATAGTTATTTTCAGTGTTTTCTAATTTCTTTATATGAATATTAACTTCTAAAAAAATCATTTACTTCTTGTTCGTACGTATAAAAGAAGCTTGGAATCTGACTTGATTCTAATCCTTTTACAGCGTATTTACTGATGGATTCGTAGTACCATTTCTGCTTTTCGAATCCTCTTTTAAAACTATTCCAAATCACATCTCCTTGCTGATTGTAGCTTTCTTTTAAAGACCGTAAATTATCTAATTTATCTGCTACAATTAAGGCTTTCACTTCAAGAGAAGCTGTTTTAACGGTTTGGATTGTATGCTGTTTACGTTCTTCCCAGCTTTTTGATTTGTCTTCTGTATGAGCTGCAACAATCTCCGCTACTTCTAAGCCAAATCTTTGTACAATTTCTTCAAGTGTTACACTTGTATCTTCTACAGCATCATGCAGATAAGCTGCTGCAATTACTTCTTTACTAAAACCCGCTTTTTCTAAAATATCACCTACGTTAATAGGATGAACAATATAAGGTTTATCAGACAATTTGCGCATTTGACCGCCATGAGCGTCTTCAGCATATTTACGTGCTTCCTTTATTATAGACATCATATTCCTCCACTTTTTATACAATATTTTTATATTTAGTATAAACGACTATGGCTCTTATAACTTTATTAAATTAAATAAATTCCTTTATTTTTTAATAAGATAACCCTCAAAAAAGGTCCTAGTAGCTCAAATCACTCCTTATCAGACAGCTTACTACAAAGCCTAAAATCTATCTATTAGGCCTGTATCAGTTGCCATTTTCTTTTTTATTCATAGTTTGTAGGAAGGAGTGATAGCAGTGCAAAACCGTAATAATCAAAATATTAAGGTCATTGATGTTTCTCATCACAACGGAACAATTGATTGGACAAAAGTGGCGTCAGATGGGGTAAAAGGCGCGTATATTAAATTAACAGAAGGCACAACCTTCTTAGATAAAAAATCATATGATAATTATATAGGAGCAAAAAACGCAGGCTTACGTGTGGGATTTTACCACTTTGCTCATGCTGATAATGATCCTATTGCAGAAGTTAATTTCTTTTTAAATAAATTGGGCAGCATGAAAGTTGATTTGCCTCATTGCTTAGATTTGGAAGAAAATAAAGGGAAAACAAAAGCGCAGGTCACAGCCTTTGCTGTTAGATGGATGGAGTATATTGAAAGGAAAACAAGCATCACGCCTATTCTTTATACGGGATATAGTTTTATTACATCCAATTTTACAAGCGCTGTAGCAAAATATCCGCTATGGGTAGCTCGTTACAGTGGGAGTAACCGTTCTAAGGGATTTATTAATCCAGGGAATACAACAATCTGGGATAGATGGGCTATGTTCCAATATACAGATCAAGGAAAAGTAAAAGGAATTAACGGCAATGTTGATATCAATGAAATGGATCTGGACTTCTTTAATAGTATTAATACAGGCATTACGGTGGTGGATAATAATAATCCCTCAGCACAATTGCAGCAAGGTGATAGCGGACTAGCCGTAAAAGAACTGCAGCAAAACTTAATTAAATTAGGGTTTGATCTTTCTCAAAAAGGAAGCGATGGTCAATACGGAAATGAAACCGTTGCAGCTGTTAAAGCTTTTCAAGAGAAGTATGGATTAACGTCAACTGGAAAAGCTGATGAAAAAACCTTAGCTAAAATGATGGAATTGCTTAAAGGTGTAAGCAATCCTATAGAAGAAGCATTACCTAAGGTTACTTCACTGGGAGATAAATATTCTTTTCAAGTAAAAGCGAAGAAGGATATTGGAGTCTACAAATATGCGAATGTAACAGAGAATTTCAGAACTATAAAAAAAGGCACGGTATTTAGCGTATATGGCTATACGAGTGCAGCATGGGCTGTTCCAGGTGGATTTGTGCAAATGAAGGACGTGGAACCTATTCCCGTTACAATTAAAACAGGTGGATTAAGTAAAGACATGGAAACGGAGTTCCGTGCTTTCTTAAAAAATGAAGGAATTGACAGTGAATTAAATGTACATGCAATAGGTAATCCGTCAGCCGAACTCACAGTAGCTGGACTTGATTTCGTAAAAGTTAAGCAGTTTTTAGATAAAAAAGGTTGGTACTACAAGCAATAAAGCCCCGCTCTTTGGAGTGTGGCTTTATTTTGAGATTTATAAAAAAGGGGAGCAGGCATCAATTAAGTAATTAAAATATGTTCTAAATAACAAATTAGGTGGTAACAAAAAAGTTTTTATGTATAGTCCACCTCTAACAGTCATATTTTTAGTCAACGGCTCATGGAGGGTGAATGAATATGAAAAATACGCAGATTCGAATTGAAACGCTATCCTATCACTATGAAAGCATTATGGTGAATGATGAAGTAGAGCGTGCGATAAAAAGTATTGAAGTGACGTATCGAGCATATAAACATAACCATGTTTTAAACGGACACGTAGTACTTTCAGGAGAAGAGATTTACGATCTTCAGCAGCTGACTCACACGGTGGCTGGAAAAATAAAAGCAGAATTAGAAACTACATAAAAAAGCGCCTTTCTTTAGATCTTAAACCAAGATTAAAGAAAGGTGCTTTTTTATATTAATTAAACTGCAAAAAGAAGAAATTAAAGTATGTTCTAAATAAAATATATAAATAAAAAGCATATCGCCTAAGAGAATTCCCTAAACCATACACATTATCTTTGTATTGTGAACCTCGTCTTTTTTACTACTGCTCGTCTTTTACTATGCGTAAGCAACACGCCGCATAACGTAATGATGCTTCCAGCAATGGAAGCTGCACTCGGGATATCTTTTAAAAGCAGCCACGCTAAGAAAAAGGACAGCGCAGGAGTTAAGTAAAGAGAGATGGCAGCCTCAGCAGAACCTATACGCGATGTCAGATAAGCGAGTACCATATAGGGAATAACGGTTGGAAATAATCCTAAATATATCACGCTTATTGCTGATCTGACAGAGATATACGCAAGTTCCGTTTCTAACCCAGGTAAAAAAACAAGCATAGAAATTGTAGCTCCCCAAATACTGTACGTCACAAAAGAAAGGAAACCATATTTTTTTAATAAATTTTTTTGACATACTATATAGAAGCTTTCTGCAAGGGCAGCTAGCAGAACCAGTAAGATTCCATTAACTGAGTGTACAAAATTCTCTTTGCTGAAGGTTAAAAGTACAATACCCGCAAGGCTTACTGCAGATCCAATCCATTTTCTTTTTCCGAACTCCTCCTGAAAAAGAAAAATAGCTAAAAGCGAAGAAAAAATAGGAGTAGTCGAGATCAGTAAACTCGCAATACCCGCACTTACCGTTTTTTCTCCAATGTTTAAGGCTGTGTGATAGACGGTAAAACCTAAAAAACCGAGCGCTAAAAGAAGTGGAATATCTTTTCTATCAGGCAAGGACATGCGTGTGGCTATTGCAATAACTAACAGCACTACAGAAGCAATACTTAACCGAACAAAAGCGAGGTGCTGAGGAGAAAACGATTCCAGCCCTATTTGAATAACTGGAAATGCTGAAGCCCATAAGCTAATCATCAGTATATGTAAGAACACCAGACTAAACGTTAATTTCATACCTATTCATCTCCATTTTTTATTTTGAATCCAACCAGTATCTATTGTGGTTCCCATGTTAATAAACATTTGATAAAATGTCTTCAACCAGTTTGAAAGCAATTAACCCAACCACTTTAAAAACAGGAGTACGTGTATGAATCAAGAGAACAGTTCGAGTTATCCAAAATACAAGCAAATCATTGATTTTATGAAAGAGAAAATTGCACGTGGAGAATGGCCGATTGGAAGTAAAATTCCTAGTCAGCGAAAGCTTGCTGCTATGTTTGATGTTAACCGAAGTACGGTCATCACCGCATTAGAGGAATTAACAGCGGACGGTTTAATTGAAGGTAAGATGGGAAAGGGAACCATCGTTATAAATAATACGTGGACACTTTTGGCTACAACTCCGCCCGATTGGGATGTTCATGTGAAATCAGGCATGCATCATCCGAGTCAAGCAATGGTACAAGATATTAATGAATCAGAATTTAACTCAAACCTTATTCAATTAAGCAAAGGAGAGCTTTCACCTGACATATTTCCTAAAAACAAAATGAAATACGCCGTAGAAAAAGTAGCAGAAAATATGGAGGTTCTAGGATACGAAGAACCAAAGGGGTATTTTCCTTTACGAAAAGAGTTAAGCGCATATATGAAAACAATAGGGATTGAATCTTCTCCAGATTCTATTTTAATTGTTTCCGGCGCTCTTCAAGCTCTTCAGCTTATTTCAATTGGACTGCTGCAAAGAAACTCTTCGGTTTTGCTCGAAAAACCTTCTTATCTATATTCCTTACATGTATTTCAATCAGCCGGAATGAAACTCAAAGGCCTTGCTATGGATGAGGAAGGAATAAAAGTAACAGCTATAAAACGCGCCGACCCTCAAGAAGGGCAAGCTATTTTATATACAAATCCATGTTTCCATAACCCCACGGGAACATTAATGTCACAAAATAGGCGTTACGATTTGTTGGAAGAATGTGAGGAACATCAGCTTCCTATTATTGAAGATGATTTATACCGCGAATTATGGCTAGATAAACAGCCTCCGCTGCCATTAAAAGCTTTAGATAAAAATGGACACGTGTTATATGTTAGCAGTCTTTCTAAAACACTAAGCCCGGGATTACGGATCGGATGGATAGTCGGCCCAGAACCAGTCATTGAGCGTTTGGCGGATATTAAAATGCAAACAGATTATGGATCTAGCTCATTATCTCAAAGAGTAGCAGCAGAATGGTTTAAAAATGGCTTATATCAACAGCATATGGAAACTGTACGAACGGAATTGCGAACAAGAAGAAAAGTGATGCTGAATGCTTTGGAAACATACGCAGGAGATATAGCAACATGGACGAATCCTGAAGGAGGCTTTTTTATATGGGTGCATATTCAACCTTCTATTTTAATGAAATCTTTATACTCTCGTGCTTTAAAAAGAGGGATATTGCTTAACTCTGGAAGTATTTATGCACAAGAAACCGGCAGTTATCTTCGGCTTTCTTATGCCTATGCCTCTTTACCAGATATCGATAGAAGCATTGAAATTCTTGCTGAACTGATTCGGGAATTGCAAGTATAGTAAAAAAAGGAATAGTGGATTACCCACTATTCCTTTTTATTTGTATCAAACTATTCTTCTTATAAAAAACATCAAGTAACAACTGACTATATATTATCATCTATAAATACGTGTTATTTTTTATGGAAAAAATAAGTTAATAAAACTTTTAATTGACTTTCTGTACGTTTTACATGTAAATCGTGAATG
Organism: Priestia sp. 179-F W1.4 NHS; assembly: GCF_045369295.1. Classification (NCBI taxonomy): domain Bacteria; kingdom Bacillati; phylum Bacillota; class Bacilli; order Caryophanales; family Bacillaceae; genus Priestia; species Priestia sp. 179-F W1.4 NHS. The sequence continues at coordinate 597,463 of NZ_JBIQFF010000003.1, forward strand.
GTTTTAACTACGTAATCATTATCAAACATTTCCAACACCTCAATTATTGTTAAGTTTCCTGTTTGTTATAGTTTATGAAATCATCAGACGCATATCATCGGCCATCAGCTGTAACTTTACGGTTTATCTTTTACAACTAAAGGCTGAAACGTACGCTCATGATTGAACGCACGAATAACAGGATATGCAAAAAAATGAAAAGTGTGCACGTTTTGTTTTAAAAAAGCTATATCTTTAAAAAAAGAAAATTGATTGTCACACACATTTATGAATATGTATCTACTAAGTAAGAAGACTTTTTTAGTTGGTGGGATTGAAGGTGAAAAAGATGGATGAATTATTTAAAGATCTTGATCTGTACAGAACGCAAGAAGAAATGAAGCAGTATTTTGAACATACGCAGCAAATGATTCATCAAAACAAAGAGTATATAAAATTAGCCAGACTTAAAAAAGGGCGTTTCAAAAAGTTTTTTGAAGAGTTTTATCCGCTTTATTGCTTCAGCCAATCTTCTTATTGTCCGAGGAATTCAAAATTGAAGCTTATTATTGGAAGTCAAGGATACGACGGATTAATTATTCAGCCGGATGGTACTGAAAAACGAATTGAAATTACTTCTTACAAAGATGGGAAACTGGAATTTGAAGATGCACAGAGGGTCAATTCAGGAAATTTTGCTCTACCCCGTATCCAGACGGAAGGTTCTGTGGAAGAGTATATAGAAAAAGTGCTAGAGAACATTCAAAAAAAGAGCAAAAAAGATTATAGTGGCGCATCCATTTTATTTGTTGTACACACGTTTCATTATTTTGAAGCTTATGGAAAAAGTTCAGCTGCCTTTATTCGTACCTTAAAAAAAGAAATGAAGAATACAGATTTTCGAGCGGATGAAATTTATTTATTGGAATTAAATCAGCCAGAAAGTGAAAGTGTTAAGCAAAACATTCATTTCATTAAATAAGAAGACACGCTGTAGATGTTGAGGTGTGTCTTCTTTTCTGATAATAGCACTTAATGCAGGTGGATAATTTTGAAAATTACAACAATTAAGTGCTATAATTCAAGTATGAATATGCATTCAGAGGAGGAAAACCAATGGATTTAGCTTATAGAGAGAAAGCGTACGAATATGCCAAAAGATTCGAATCTAGCTATGACGATTATGATGAACGCTATAAGGTGCACAATAATCCGACGGTATGGCGATTTATGCCGCTGTCTGATTTTCAAGATTTACTAGAAACCAATGCGCTTTTTTTTGCAAAACCTGATGCATTTTCAGACCCCCTTGAAGGATGCTCTTCGATGTGGAACATAGAAGAGTTAAGAAAAAAAGGCGAACGTCATAACCGTACCTCTAGAACCTATATAAGAAAAATCCATGAATTTTCTGCTGTTTCATCCTGGCATATCAATGATTACGAAGCCGCTGGAATGTGGGATCTATATTTAAAAGGGAATGATGGCGTAGCTATTAAAACAACCTATGAAAATTTATTATGCAGTATTAAAGATTTACGCTATAAAATCTTCTCTGGAAAAGTGCAGTACATAGACTTCCAAAAAGAAATGATCAGTCACTCTGTATATGACACATTATTTTACAAGCGCAAATCCTACCAGCATGAAAATGAACTGAGGCTTGTTATTGTAGCAAGTCGTATACACGCTTGGAAGCTGCAAAAGCTATTCGAAATTCAAGGTATTTCCGCAAATCAATGGCAAAAACGAATGGATATCCTCGAAAAAAGATCGTATGAGTTTTCTCACGAGCATGGTAACCTCCTTACATGTAGTTTACATCAGCTGATCAATGAAATTTACGTATCACCAAGAAGTGCTCAAAGCTGTGTGGATGAGGTGAAATCTCTTACTAAGAAACACGGTCTCGCTTATAAAAAGGTTATTCAGTCTGACTTGTATAAGGACTATATTTACTAAATGCTAGCGAAGTACACAAAAGCTTAATCAAAAAATGATTAAGCTTTTTGTGTTACACGTTTTATATTCCCATACATTTCCTCATATAAAATAAAACAAACCTCCAAAGCCTATATATACATATTAGACGAATCAGGAGTACAGTATGGTTAAAAAAATGCTGTTTATTTTAGTATGCGGGCTTTGTTTGTGTTTGTTTTTTCAATGGGACGTAAAAAAAGGCTATAACGCTTATGTTCGCGTACATCCGCTTATCGAAACGCCTGTTTACCAAGGCAAGATAGCGCTGTATACACAAGGAAGTAATTTATATCCTGCTTTATTTGAGGATATTAAAAAAGCAAAAAAGTACGTGTACATTCAATTTTTTATTATTCGAGCGGACAACATCAGCATAAAGCTATTTGAGCTATTGAAAGAGAAAGCAGCTGAAGGGGTAAAGATTAAACTTTCTGTAGATCGTTTTGGAGGAAACGATCTCTCCCGAACACTCATAGATGATCTTAAGAAAAATGGAGTTGAGTTTACCTTTAGTCGAAAAGCAAGCAGGCAGCACTTTTTTTATAGCATTAATCATCGAAATCATCGAAAGTTTGTCGTAGTAGATGGCCAAGAAGCCTATCTCGGAGGTTTTAATATAGGAGAAGAATACTTAGGGAAGCATAAAAAATTGGGCTATTGGCGTGATTATCACTTGCGAATTAAAGGAGAAGGTATTTTTGAAATTGAAAAGCAATTTTTGAAAGATTGGGAAGAAGACACGGGACAACATATATCTCCTCAGCGAGTTCCTATCGCTCGCTCTCACGGAGCAAACTATCAGCTATTGTTTTCAACTGGAGAAGAACTTGAGCAAAAGATGATTGAACTAATCAACCGTGCCAAAGTAAAGCTTACCATTGCTACTCCTTATTTTATTCCAAGTGAACATTTAATGAATGCACTTATTTCAGCAAAAGAAAAAGGCGTTTTAATCGATATCATACTTCCGGACAATACCGATGCGTGGTTCACTAAACCGCCTAGTTACCCTAAAACAGAGCAACTATTAAACAAAGGTATTCGAATTTTCTTATATAAAAAGGGGTTTTTTCACGGAAAAGTAATGGTCATCGATCATACGATTGCCAATATTAGCACAGCCAACTGGGATCCCCGAAGTTTTTATTTAAATGATGAAGCGAGCTGTCTTATTTATGATCGCGAGATGATTGCACACATAGAACGAGAAATGAATGAAGATAAAACAAACAGCCGCAGATTAACCAAAACAGTAATAGATGAAATCCCTAAATGGGAACGTTCTCTTAAAAAAACACCGGAATGGATTTATTATTATTTTTGAAAAAATACCCAAATCAAGTTTTAATTATTTTTCCCCGGGTATATATTCTGTGTAAGGCCAATACAGGAAAGGAGAGACTGTACACATGCATTGTTTTACAGCGACTTCAAGAAATGTATTGAGCACCTTAGAAGGAAGATTTGCTTTAATTACAAAAGGAACATTGGTAAACAATCGTTATACTAAGTGCTAGGCTGTCTAATTCAGACAGAATACTCGACTATTTTATTCAAACATAACATTCAGTATAAAAAAGAAGATGCGTGCTAAGCGCATCTTCTTTTTTGTTGACTCTATTTTCTCTCTCTTTTGTACTTCGTCTTATTTTTACGCATAAAATAATAAAAAGGAGGGGGTTATGCTGTTTGATTATGAACGGGAGTTAACGATTGACCGAAAAGATGCTACTCAAAAGACTGCAGTCACTAATGCTGAGACTTATAAAAAAATAGACTGGGAACAAGTGAAATCAGAACAAAATCTTGCGGATGACCAAGCCCTTGTACGCGTACCTTTTCCGCTGATTTTCAAAAAAAATCAGCTGTATCCTGTATGGGATTTAAGAAAGTACGCTTTTTTATTTGAACAATCTACACCTGCTACTGTCCACCCTAAACTGTGGGAACAAGGAAAATTAAATGTACAAGCCGGTTTATATCAAGTAACTGAAAACATCTTTCAGGTAAGAGGCTTTGATATGGCTAATATTACATTTGTTAAAGGGAAAACTGGGTGGATTGTTATTGATTGCTTAACATCCAAAGAAACGGCAGAAAAAGCGCTTGAACTAGTAAACCAGCAGTGCGGGAAGCGTCCTGTTAGAGCTGTTATCTTCTCTCATTCGCATATAGATCATTACGGCGGAGTTCTAGGGATATTACCTGACTCAACACAAAATAAAACTAGTAAAGTTTATGCTCCTGCTGGATTTATGGATGCGGTTATTGATGAAAACGTCACGGCGGCAACAGCAATGACACGAAGAAGTCAATACATGTACGGTATTCGACTGCGACGCGATGAAAAAGGCTTAATTGACAACGGCATTGGAAAAGAAATTTCATTTGGAACAATCACGCTTATTAAAGGAATAGAAGAAATTCATCCTTCCGAACATCCTTCTTATGTAAGTAAGAAAATTGACGGCGTCTCATTTCAGTTTCAGCTTACGCCAGGGACGGAGGCGCCTGCTGAAATGAACATCTATATTCCTAGTGAAAAGGCTCTTTGTATTGCAGAAAACTGTACGGCCACTCAACACAACCTCTATACCCTTAGAGGAGCAAAAGTAAGAGACGCAGCAGCGTGGGCAAGGTACTTGCAGCAAGCAATCGATTTATTTGGCCAAGAACTAACAACTGTATTTGGGGTACATAATTGGCCAAGGTTCGGAAACGAGTCGTGTATTACCTATATCGAAAATCAACGAGATGTTTATCAATATATTCATGACCAAACATTAAGGCTGGTGAATCAAGGTTATACCATCGACCACGTCGGCCGAATGATGAAGCTACCGGAAACCCTATCTCACGATTGGTATACAAACGGCTTTTATGGAACGGTTAACCATAACGCAAAAGCGGTTTATCAGCGCTATATGGGCTGGTATAACAGCAATCCTGTAGATTTAAATAAACTGTTTCCTGAAGAGTCAGCTAAGAAATATGTAGAGTATATGGGCGGAGCGGACAACATTGTCCAAAAAGCACAGCGCTGTTTTCAACAAGGTGACTATCAATGGGTAGCTGAAGTGACCAAACAAGTTATTTACGCTGATCCTCACCATGTGAAGGCAAAACTTTTATGCGCAGACGCGCTTGAACAATTAGGGTATATAGCTGAATCTGGTCCTTGGCGAAATGAATATTTAACAGGAGCCAAAGAACTTCGTTTAGGTAATATACCGCTGCCAGTCAATATTATTACAAAAGAAGTATGGGATACACTTCCTTTGAAAAATATTTTAGAACTATTTAGCATTCGCGTAGATGGATTAAAGGCGGGCGCATGTAACTATCGTATATTGTTTGTGATACCCGATCGTAATGAAGTAGCTCTCACAGAACTTAAGTATGGAATCTTTAGGTATCTTGGAGATACGCGAAAGAAAGCTGAGGTGACGGTAACAGTGTGGCAAGATACCTTATACCGGCTAACAACTACAAATGATCACTCTTATAGCTCGGTCATATTTGTTCAAGGAGATAAATCAAAATGGGATTTCTTTTTGTCTTGTCAGGATTCTATTGATCCAAACTTTAATATTGTGACACCTGTTTCTAAAAAATAGAGTACCTGATTACAACTCAGAAAGCACATCGTTGACTTTTTGTTCAAAACAGCTGTCGCATGTGAAGATTTCTTTTTCTTGAAAAGATGTTAGCCTTTCTCCACAGATGGAACAGCATTCTATATAGTGATTGTTTCGCTCTTGTTCTTTTCTTTCATGTAACATAGCACTTTCCTCCTTTTCAGTATAAATAGTTTGTCTTATTTCTTTAAGTATATACTAATATCAGCCTATGCAGGGAATATAAGGCGTGCTAATGCAGATTATTTATAAAATAAAAGCGTTGTAAAATCGCTGAAATTGGCACAGGAATTGCATATTAAATCATTGAGAAATTTCAATGATTAATATGGGGTGAACAGAATGTCCATTACAAAAACAGCTAGTGAATTAAAAAAAGAACAGCAGCAAGAACAGGAATCACTTAATTTATTTTTATCTACTCAAACCGTTATTCAAGAAGCACTTCAAAAACTAGGGTATGGTGAAGAAATATATCATTTGTTGAAAGAACCGCTGCGCATGATGACGGTTCGTATTCCAGTTAAAATGGATAACGGATCGGTAAAAGTATTTACGGGCTACCGCTCTCAGCATAATGATGCTGTCGGGCCCACTAAAGGAGGCGTACGCTTTCATCCTGAAGTAAATGAAGAAGAAGTGAAGGCATTATCCATTTGGATGAGTTTAAAATGCGGGATTGTCGACCTTCCGTACGGCGGAGGTAAAGGCGGAATTGTATGTGACCCAAGAAACATGTCGTTTGGTGAACTAGAGCGACTCAGCCGCGGCTATGTAAGAGCCATCAGTCAAATAGTTGGGCCTACTAAAGATATTCCTGCACCGGATGTCTATACAAATTCTCAAATCATGGCGTGGATGATGGACGAATATAGCCGACTGCGTGAGTTCGATTCTCCTGGTTTTATTACCGGAAAACCTATCGTACTCGGAGGATCTCAAGGACGCGAAACTGCAACGGCTAAAGGAGTAACTATTTGTATAGAAGAAGCTGTTAAAAAGAAAAACCTTAACTTGCAAGAAGCACGGATTATTATTCAAGGCTTCGGAAATGCCGGCAGTTTTCTTGCTAAGTTCATGCATGACGCAGGAGCAAAAGTAATTGGCATTTCAGACGCGTACGGAGCTCTTTATGATCCGCTTGGTCTTGATATTGATTACCTCCTTGATCGACGCGACAGTTTTGGTACCGTAACGAATTTATTTACCAATGTGATGACAAACGAAGAACTATTAGAAAAAGAATGTGATATTTTAGTACCCGCAGCCATTTCGAATCAAATTACGGTTCGTAACGCGGATCGCATTAAAGCTTCTATTGTAGTCGAAGCCGCGAACGGACCGACTACACTTGAGGCTACGCGCATTTTAGACGAAAAAGGCGTGCTTTTAGTGCCAGATATTTTAGCGAGTGCTGGAGGTGTAACGGTTTCATACTTCGAATGGGTGCAAAATAATCAAGGCTACTACTGGTCTGAAGAGGAAGTAGCTTACAAATTACGCAAGGTAATGGTGGATTCATTTGAAACGATCTATCAAATCGCTCAAGAAAATGACGTAGACATGAGACTCGCTGCTTACATGGCAGGAATCAAAAAATCAGCTGAAGCTTCTCGTTTCCGCGGCTGGGTATAAGATAAAAAAACGATTTGGATTACATGTTCCAAATCGTTTTTTATTTGCCGGAACTGCCAAATAATTAAAAGAAAAACTGCTAAAAAAATAAACACGCTTAAAAAATTGGCATATTCATCGTTACCTAATTGATAATCAAAACATTTGACAGTGAGAATGATTTTCAATTATTCTATATTCAAGACAAATACATAACTATAATAAATTGAATGTGAAAAAGGAGACGAAAAGCATGAGCGTATTAGATATTATTAAAGCCAGAAGAACGATTGGAGCTATGCAAGACAAAGAAGTATCAGAAGATGCTATCAATCTTATGTTAGAAGCAGGCACTTGGGCTCCTAACCATAAAAAGACAGAGCCTTGGAAATTCCGAGTGTTTACAGGGGATTCACGCGTTCGTTTAGGAGACGAAATGGAACGTATTATGAAGCAAAAAACTGCTCACTTAAGTGAAGAAGAAGCGTTGAAAAAAACAACAAAAGCTAAAAAAGGCCCGCTTCGTGCTCCTGTCATTATTGCTGTAGCAGTAAGTCCTTCAGGAAAAGTGCCTGAAATTGAAGAAATCTCTGCGGTAGCGGCAAGCATACAAAATATGCTATTAGTAGCGGAAGAACAAGGTTTGGCTACAATTTGGAGAACGGGTGACATTGTCTATCAGTCAGAACTGAATGACTTTTTATCTCTAGAAGACGGCGATAAGCTCCTAGGCTTAATTTACGTCGGACATCCTAATAAAGAAGCTTCATCAAAACGTATTCCGTATCAAGATAAAACAATTTGGTATCGTTAGAAGGTTATTTCTGTGTTTCTATAAATAAAAGGCAGCAGCTCATAAGTTGAGCTGCTGCCTTTTTTATTGTTTTTGAAAGTGGCATAAAGAAATTTAATGCCAACATGCAGCGGCATCAATTTGCACTTTTATGGGTTTACCTGCAGCAGTTCTTTTTAGTATCTTATCGCGAACTTCCCTGGTTTCCGTAACTACTAGTCAGAACAATCAGAACAAAAAAGGAGTTGTCTGTGTTCAGTCTTCTTTGCGAAGACCAAAATAATAAGTACACGCCAAACCGAAGATAATGGGCGGCAAAAGAAAGACGATCATTTAACGGTCACCTTCCTTTCGGATGATTGAACGTCTACTTTCTGCGTTGGGGTAGCAGTGTTGACAAAGAAGATGCCTTTTAACTTTGAGTATTCCATCAATACTAATAGCAAACTCATCACAAGAAGCGGAACACACACCACTTTGGCAGGAATGTTGAAACAATAGTTAAGGACGGTGATGTTAGCAATAATGGGGAGAAAAATAATGTTCCCTAGTGTCGCGGTACGCGGAATCACCAATAACAACGCAGCTAATAATTCGCCAGTGGCAATAAAATAGTTGTAGAAATCAGAATACCCAAAGAAATACCACGCCAGTTTCATCGCAGAATCTTTTGTTGAATCGAACACGAAATCGCCTGTTATAAATTGTCCTGGGTAGATTTTGGCCATTCCATAAATAAGAAACGTAATAGCCATGGTCCACCTTAGGGTCGCAAGAATACTTAAACGAAATTTCTCTTTTGTTGATAAACTCATTGTTTTCCTCCATTTGTATGCTTAGTCCAAAAATCGCATTTTGGCTTCAGGGGTTGGCAACATACATGACGTTTGTTTTCCAAACCACTTATACCGATTACGTGCAATGAAACGATAGAACAGGTTTCGAATGAACGCGGGAACCACTTGGAAACACGCCATTAGTTGAATGGGTCCTCGAAGCTGGCGGACAATATGTAGGATAGCCGTAGACTCTGTGTAAAGATTCCCGTTCATAAGAAGAATGACCGAGTGAAGTGGTGGGTGCTCATAGTTATGCTTACGCAGCAAGGTTCCCGCAGTATCAGATTGAAGCGACGCAAAACGAAATAGAGCACGTGAATCTCGTTTGATAACAAACTGTACCCATTTGTTGCAAAGATTGCAAACACCATCAAATAGAATAATAGGATGGTGTGATGGATTTGGCGGCATGACGTTTCTCACCTTCCTTTTTTTATGAATATTTACTAAAATAAGTATAATTGTTTGCTTGTTGGACTACAAGACATAGGGGTAAAAGTGGAAATATTTTATGTGAGTTCAAGTAAATTTAAGCAAGAAAACAGAGTCAAATACAACACTGTTTTTGTTTGAATTTGAATGTATCAGCTTATCTAATAAAATTCTACTTTTTTGTGTTTCTTATAAATAACTAAAAATTTTTCCTTTTTTTCACAAAATGTAAAACTATTCCTGTTTTGAAACGTACTAGATATAGGAGAAATTTACAAAGGTAGATGCGATAAAAGAGTTAACCATCTTTGTTACTACAAAAAAGAAACTTACTTCGAGGTGAAGACGTGAAGAATCAACATATTTTAGAGGTGAAAAATTTAACTAAAGTTTATAAAGGAGAGGGATATGAAGTCACTGCACTAAATGATATATCCTTTCAGTTAGGGGTAGGTGAAATGGTTGCTGTTATGGGAACGAGTGGTTCAGGAAAAAGTACGCTGCTGAACATTTTAGGAGCACTCGATGAGCTAACTAGTGGAACGATTAAATTAAACGGAATGCTTTCAAAAGATATGTTCCAAGAACCTCAAGCTTCAGCGTACAGACGAGATAACATTGGATTTATCTTTCAATCATTTCACTTATTAAAAGATTTATCTGTAGAAGAAAACATAGCTCTACCGCTAGTTTTAAAAGGACTTACATCGGATGCAATTGATTCAAAAGTAAATAGCATTGTTGAGCTCTTGGGCTTAACAGCTTGGAAAAAACACCGTCCTGTACAACTGTCAGGTGGACAACAGCAGCGGGTAGCTATAGGAAGAGCTATTATAACTGAACCACCTATTATTCTGGCAGATGAACCTACAGGTAACCTTGATTTTAATACTTCCGAAGGCATACTAGACACACTGGTAACCACAAAAAACGAACTTAGCCAAAGCATACTTCTTGTTACTCACGACCCTAATGTAGCTACTTATGCAGATCGCGTTCTATTCTTTCATGATGGCTCTATTGTCGATACGTATATCTGTAGTGGAAATAGTGATTTGGATCATATACTAGAGAAGTTTAAGCTTATTACAAAAGCCGAGAGTCCTAAGATATGAAAACACTACGAGGTTTAGCTTTTCGTTTATTTAAGTCCAATAAATTCATAGTGTTTTCGTCTATTGTAAGTATAGCTATTTCTACCATGCTTGTACTTAGTATGGTTTTATTCTCTTTTAATGCGCAGGACACATTAAAAAGTCAATTAAAACAAACTTACGGTGAGATGGATTTGTCCGTAGGGTTTGATATGAATCAAGGCAAAATTTTGACATCAAATTTAGTTGAAGAAATTCACCAGGATAAAATGGTAGATAAGGTATCAAAAGTATCTATTGCTCATTTAAACCTAAATCAACTACATGCCTCTATCTATACAGTAGGTGTTGAAAATGATTACTTAGCTAAAAGTCGATATCGCTTTTCCAAACCTCTAAATAGTAGCTCTGTGGCAATGAATAAGAGCTTAGCCCAAGATTTAGACATAAAAATTGGAGATAAAGTCCTTATTGAAAACAGAACATACACATTAGCGGAAACCGTAAATGATTTATCCGCTACTGGAGTAGCACCGGATATGCTGATACTTAATCAAAAGAATGTAAAACGCTATATTCAAACAAAAGAAAAAAGCAGCGCAGAAGCGACTTATTTATTAATAAAGGCACACAAAAACGAGAGCGCCTTAAAGTTGGCCAATCATATTAAATCATATAACAAGGACTTACGTATTGATATAGCTGAACAAGATGCAGGCGTGCAAAATAATTTACAATCCTTACATACATTTATTATGGTTTTATCGGCATTGGTATTAATCATCACGTCTCTTATTCTCATTTCAAACTTTGAGCTTTTGCTTTACAAAATGAGGAATCAGTTCGCCATTATGCGGTCGATAGGAGCCACTGCTAAACAGATTAGCGAGATTATCACACTTCAAAGCACCGTTATAAACACCGTAGGTACAGGTGTCGGGTTTTTGCTAACCTTTTGCAGTCAAAGGTACTTATACAGCTGGTTAAGAAAAGTGTCGAAAATATCTTCCTCTCCATCTGATTTTAACGTAGGTACTGCCGTTATCATTACAGTTGTAATGTTTGTTATTATTCAATTCTTTTTACTCATTCCAGCTTATCGAAGTACAAAAGTATTGCCACTAAAAACAATGCAGAAGAACGAGAAAATTAACTATGGTTTTTCCAAGACAAGAATAGTAATTTTTAAAGTACTAATAGCAATGTCCTTATTTTTAGTTATAGGAAGCCAGGTATTTCCTACAAGAGGCACATACGGACCTGGGATGTTACTAATTACAGTTATTTTAGTCTTGTTTGCCTTTATACTAATCTTTCCTATCCTAGTGACTAAAGGATTAAAGTGGTTTTTACCATATGGAAAAAAACTATTTGGGCAAGAATTTTATATTTCCGTTAAAAACCTAATTCCTCAAGTTAGAAAAAATACCATGATTATCTTAATAATATGCGGATTAATGGTTATTACTGTATTTGGGTCAATTACATTTAGAACCATTCAAATTAATGGACTAACATACTTAAAAAAAGAATATGTAATGCCCATTATTGTGGAAACTCGCCTTGATGATTCAAAAATAGATGTAGCAGAACTCACTAGAAAGGCTGAACAATTGCCTCACGTAAAAAGCGTTAGCAACATGAGTAATCAGGGCTTAGGAGAGATTTTAAATTCAAAAAAGGTTGCGGATATTCGTTACAATGTGGTTGACTTGAAAAGATTGCAGAAGCAAGGACTTCTAGAGAGCTTCTCGTATGTAAAGGGAAGTAATAAAGAGAATAGTATAATAGTGTCTGAAAAATTTGCTGAAAGTCATGGTTTAAAAGTCGGTCAGGTACTCCATTTAGGTATGTATGTTGAAAATCAAGATGAATCAATGATAGAGGGAAATATAATACCTAAGGGAGATTATGTCGTAACAGCTATACCTGACCACCTTCTTGACAACTATGAGGCATTTTTAGATTGGAAAAACAAGGAGTTTAAAGATGTGAATTTTTACCGCCTATATATAGATGCTACGGATGTAAAGGCCGCTTTAAAAGAAATTGAAGGTTTAAAAAGCCAGTATCCCGAATTAAAGGTAAGCAGCTATGATCAATCTGTTAAAGAGGCAAACGAAATGTTTTATCAGCGCTGGGGAATTTTTATAGTTGTTATTGCCACGTTGGTTGTTTCTACCATGGTAGGAGTATTTAATTCATTGGCAAATAATATTTATTCAAAACGAAAAGAATTTGCTGTTTTACGCGCGATGGGCATGACGCCAAAATCCATTCGTAAAGTCATTCTTTCACAAGTGAATTTATATATTACGATTGGAGTAATATATGGAATTGTAATGGGACTTTTAATAACATTAATTCTGCTATCAATGGATCCAGGGAAGTTTGTTATAGATTATAAAACAATTCTTTCTGTAGTAGTATCAATGCTTGTAGTTAGCACTTTTTTATTCTCATACGTAAGTCGAAAAATATCTGGACAAGATCTTTCTATAGAGCTTACTAATGATAATAAGTGACCTCTCATTTAGGTATAGTAGAATACTATAATAGTAATAAACCCCAATCTCTTTGTAGAGGTTGGGGTTTATTAATTTCTATGTTATTTATTTAACAACAACGTTCCCTACATATTGTGCGTAGCCTCTATCAGTTTGGAGTTCTAGCAAATAAACATAATTCCCTTTTTTCTTTGGGAACGTAAAAGTTCTATCTTGTTCGTTTATTCTAATATCTTGCTTCGCATTACTAGTGCTTATTGTATAAGAACTAATGTCATTAACAAGAAAATCTTCGCTATCAAACCTTAAATTCCCTGGTGTTTCAGGGGCTACAGCTAGCTGTTGTTGCTTTTTAGCTCTATTTATACTATTCCTTGTATTTGTTTCCTTTCTGTACTGTTTTCCTTCTTCACCGCGCCAATCTACATTAGTTTCTTTCAGTTCAACATCCACAACATCATTGGCTGATAATGTAACCGTAGGGGGAGAGAAGTCATATTCCTCGCCTATACACCCTGATAATCCAACGATAATAAACGTAAACAGAGATAATTTTATAAACTCTTTCATATATAATGTCCCCCTTAGTTAGTTGCGACTAATAAAAACATTGCTGCTTAATTGCTTGGAACAGGGGAGAGGTAATAATAAATATCATATTCTTTATCAATATGAGGGACCACTTTAGTATCGGTACGGGTTTCAATTGTCATATTTGATTTTGTTGGGGTACCGGCATAAAAATCGTACTTTACACCTTTTGGAGTCGTTATTTCACTAGTGATATCTGTATTTCCCTTTGATTGTTTAATAATAGCTGGATTCCCATTAAAATACCAACGGATTTTTTGATCCTTTTGAGTTAATGTAGCTGTTCCTATACCTACATTCGATTTTTCTTTAATTGTATAGATAACAATCTTTTCGTTATCTACATATTTGCTTTCACCGATAATATCTTGTATTCCTGTAGACTCTTTTTTTGCATTTTCAAAGGCTTCATCTTCACTAGAATAGAATTCCACGTCTTTTTTACTGTTTACGTTCGTTGCTGAACAAGCCGTTAGTATACTGGCTGACAGTAGAGATGCGAGTAATGCAGAATATAACTTTTTCATACAAACCCCCGTTTTATTAATTTCTTTAATTTTAATCTTAATATAAATAGTTAAAATAATCCATTTATGTGATATAGTTGTTCAGTATGTAAAAGTTAAACAACAAAGAAATGGAGTTTCACAATGAAGAATTCAAGGAAGATAGCAGCAGGAGCAGCTGTTCTAACTGTTGCTTTTAGTTTAATGGGATGTACCTCAAAAGAATCAATTAGCAAAAATACAAAACAAGAAGAAGCCCAAAAAGAAATAAAAATAGAGTTAACGTTTCTCCAAAATGAATGTGATCGTCTTATTAATAAAGATGAGGACATAGAAAAAACGTTTCAAAGTTATAAAAATGATTTTAATTTGTTATCTACGTCCGTTAACAGTACTGCAAAGGTTAATAAAATGAATAATGACGAGTTAGAAATAAGTATCAATAACCTTGAAAAAGATGTTGATAAACTAAATGGAGAAGAGGCTTTAAAAGCTTATACGAAATACACTTCCCCTAAAACAATATATAAAGTGACAATGATGAAAAATATGCATTCGGTTATCGAGGCCACCAGAGGTTGGGATGACGGCAAGGATCTAGGTATATCATTCTTCTACGACCACCTCCATTCTTCTCAAGAAGATATTAATAGAGATATAAAACCTACAGTTAATGACATAACAAACGGACCAGTATACAAACTGCATATAATAAAAGATGAATTACAAAAGCATCGAGATGCTTTTAGTAAGGAACAGCTTGAAGAATTAGAAACAGCAATGAAAGGTTTTGATTATTCCTTGGATACTCAATTAAAAACCATCAGATCATATAAAAACATTGTTAACAATCCGTACACAAGTAATAATTATGACTATGAAGAAGAAGAAAAATATAACGGAGCCCGCACGTACCTTACTGATTTTGAATCGGATTTAGGTGTTGCTAAGCCTGAGTACTAAAAACGTCTGAAATGGAGGCCAACTATGAAAAAGCAAAAAAAAATGTTAATTACATTTTAATGTTTTTTAAGTCTTTCGATGTTGTAATATTTATATCTTCTTTCGTCTGACCAAAATGAAATGTCCTGCAATCGCTAAAGCAAGAGCTAATGCAATATTCTTTACAGCTAATAGGATAATCCGTGGATATAACTGCATATCTATAGAGAATGACATTACGTTATATACCGGAATGTCCCTAGTCGTCCAATACTTGACCGCTATATATGTTAATAAAATAAATAGCGGAATAGCAATGTTTCGTGATAACACCATAAGGAAAAATCCTAAGTAACAGTACAACACAGTTTGAGGAACATAAATAATAGTTAAATTAGATAATGATATGTAAGGATAAGGGTACCTTAATGTAATAGAAATTAGTAGTACAAAAAATGCCGTTAGAAAAATAAGAAAGAAATATGTCACTCTAATTAGGCCGTAAGACAAAACAGGTATCGGGGAGTTAGGTGTTAACTCAGCTGTTTTATCTTTATCAAAAGAGTGATCTAAAAATAAGTATATGGACCACCAACTGGCTATAGGACATACAACAAATTCTATTATTCTTGATATATATTGAAGGCTTTCTAGATCAGGGGAAAAGCACGTATAAAGTATTGCAATTAAAACAATTAAAAAAGGTACATAGAAGTCTATACCCATTGATTTAGCTTCGGACGAGATGTTTATTTTTTTTACGAAGGCCATTAGCATTTTCCTTTCTCTTAATTATAAGAGCGTAGTTACACAAATAAACCAAGTTTAACTGATGGAGTTCTTACGCATTCAATTAAGATGTTACTAGTGTATAATTAAAACATATTTAGAAAAACAAGTAAAATAAAAATTGAGGAAGATTACGCGGTTAGTAAACCTCCTGTAGCTCCAAAAAACGTATCTTTCCTATAAAGTTTTTGAAGTTTGCGGGGATTAACAAAAAGTGCTTGGATATTTAAATATCCAAGCACTTTTTTGTATGAATTATTTTAACTGGAAAGATTAATTAGGTGGCAGATACCTAAAATTTACAAAAAAGTGTAATTATTATAAAATTTAGTTATGTGCACGTTAAACAGAAGTAATTTCTATAGGGGGGGATAGTATGAGTTTAAAAGAGAGAGCAACTAAAGAGTTTAAAGAAAAGATTAATAGCGAAGAAGAAATTAGAGAATCTATTCTAACTTACTATGAATGTGAAAATGGATTTTCGGGACTTGTAGGTGTACCAAATGGAAATTCTATACCTATTCGAGGTGTTTTAGTTTATACAGAAAAAAGCCTACTTTTTTACGGAGAAGTTTTCTCTAAGCTGCCTATTGTATTACATATCCCATTCAATAAAATCAGAGAAATAAAAACAGGAAAGAAAATTCTTACAATTTTCAAATCAACTCTTACGATGGTTGTTGTTCATGATGATCAAGAAGTTTTCTCTACACGGGGAAACAAGGAGGACTTTTCTAGGTTGGAGTCGTTTTTTGAAAATGTGAATGAAGAAGTATTTCTTGCTAAATAGGTAGTACCAAGATAAGCCTAGACTTAAAAATTAGGCTTATCTTGGTATGGCGTTCGCTAATAACGTACTTTTAAGAAAGGATTTGGGTGTGTATATAGAAAATACGTTAGACGTTAGAATGCTATTTCAGTTCAGAGAGAGGTGGTAAGTATGCGTAAAAGAGATAAAGGGTTTTGGATAGCTTACCTTGTGTTTGCAATTATTATGCTATTAATCTACAAATATATACCGGCTGAAAACGGGTTTCTCGTTATCGTTTTATTTCCTCTAATTTATTGGTTCATCTACGAATTTATATTAAGACCTAAGAAAAGAAGAAGCAATGGTTAAGGAGGGGCAATTTGCTTGTTTTGGAATTATCTTAACATGTCAACAGGACTTATAATAGCTTTAGCAAACATTTTTAATTCTGCATTCCAAGGAAGTATGCGTTGGATTATGGTTGGGTGTGGTTTGTTAATTTTTATATACAATTTAATAGTAACTTTTGATCAAAAACAAAGTGAAGCGGCTAATCAAAATACTGTAGGAATTGTATCTAGAAAAAGGCGTTAATTGTTTTAGAAGTTTAAAGTACTTAAATTTACTTTCTTTTATAAGTGACGTAACGAAGATTCTGGAGTGAAAATTTTATAAGAAAGAGGGAAGTAATGGACGTTCAAAAGGTAGCAAATTTATTTTTGATTTTTGTCTTAATTACAGCAGGCATTTCATTGGTAATTGGCTTTGTTGTTGCTGTGAGAAGTACAAACTATAAGAAGGGATATGTAAGTACTTTTATATCCAGTGTTGTCTTTTTAATAATTATTGTGAGCTGGTATGATAAAGCATCTTCAAACGTTTTTATGGGAACAATACCTTGGATTTTAAATGTTATTGCCGTCATTATTGTGTTACCACTGTACGTGTTAGTTGCTCGCTTTATATTTAAAAAGGTGACAAAAGGACAAAGAGGAACAAATGAAAAAATTAGCGGTTAACTTACTTTTTTTATTGTTTTTCCTAATCTTCACGATTTTAAATAAATGAAGATACACAAAATAATTTTTTATCAATATCCTGTTAGAGAAGGTGATTGATATCATTTTCTGTAAAGGAGAGAACGTCTATGATTAAAGTTAATCAACAAATTGTGAAAATAAGCGATTTAAATAATAGTTCGTTAACAAAAGAAAAAGCAGACATTTTAAAACAAATGGATGCCTATAGGGAAGTGTATGAGTATGCTACATTTGACCAGCTTGATTTTGATGTATCTGTTAAATTGCAAATCATTGAATCATCTGTATTATTGCGTAAAAGCGGCGCCAGGTTTGCTACATTTGCACGTTCTAGATGTAACGAAAAGTATTGGAAACGAACCGATGATGGAGGATTTCAGCTACTTTCTACCGTTTCTCCTCATCAGGCCATCGATGATATTTTCTACAACGGACACGAATATGCATTTGAATGCGCGACGGCTGTTATCATCATCTTTTATAAAGCCGTATTAAACAATATTGGAAAAGCAAACTTTAACCGGCTTTTTGCTGACCTTTACTTACACGATTGGCAATACGATGAAGATCTTGAGCTCCATGGTTATAAAGGATCTGACTACTTGCCCGGAGACTGTGCATACTTTAAAAACCCTGACTATAATCCTGATACTCCTCAGTGGAAAGGTGAAAATACCATTGTATTAGACGAGACTTTATATTTTGGTCATGGAATTGGGATTACGACGCGTGAAAGAATTATTGAAGTGTTAAATTTAAAGCGAAAAGACGATTCAAAACGCTCGGCTTACCTGTCAGATGAAATTGTGAGGCTTCAGACCGTTCACCTCAGTTATTTTGCGGTTAGATACGAACCTGTTGTTTGGTACGACAGAAACAGCGCTATTATTTCCACTATTGGGTCGATTACGTATGTAGCTTGATTGATCAAAGTTTTAATACTTTGGTCTTTTTTTGTAAACAGGAAAGAATTACATGAAGGTAAATTTGAGAATTCAAAAGGATTTTATGTATAAAAGCAGAATCCATTTAATACGCAGGTCTTAAAACTAAAAGGAAAGGAGGAGATTACTATTAAAAATCGTGATAAAAGACGCAAGAGAAAACGCGGCACATTAAAAGATTATCTGAAAAATAAGCTTGGTCAACTAAAACCGAAGCCAAACAAAGGGCCTGTCTCAAATTTAAAGTCTTCTGCTTAAAACATCCCCCTAGTTTTTATATAGGGGGATTTTCTTTTGAATTTTCTTTTATTTTAATCTTTAAATGTTATGAGTGGCATTTAAAGATTAATTTGTGCACAATAGACATTGAATAGTTTATCTAATACGACAACGTAAGGAGAGATTAGACGATGGAAAACATGATTTTAAAACATATGGACGTTGTAAGAGGGATTACGATTAGTATCCTCGAAAAAACAACAGAAGAGGTAGCGGACATCACACCAAAAGGATTCAATAACAATATCCGCTGGAATCTCGGACACATTGCCTTTATTCAAGAAAAACTTGTGTTTGGCTTAGCTGGTGAACCGATGCAAACGCCAGAGAGTTATGAAAGCTTTTTCGGCGCAGGAACAAAACCTGCCGATTGGACGGAGGCTGCTCCTTCTCTTGAAGAAATTGCGAATGTGTTGAAAGATCAAGCACATCGTATTAAAGAGTTCATGCCTCAGCAGTTTGATAAGCAGTTAATCACACCTTTTACAAATAAAGCGGGTATCAACTTTACAACAGTTGGCGAAACGTTTTTATTCAGCTTCTATCATGAAGCGATGCATGTAGAAACGATTAAGCAAATTGGGAAAGCAGCAGCTGCACAATAAGGAAATAAAAAAGAATAAATCACATATTCTTTATAACTATTTTACATAGCGCCTATGCATATACTGATCTATACAGCGCATAAGATGTAACATGAGCTGCTTTTCCTAATGCAGTTCGCAAGGAGGTGACAACGTGAAATTTCTTTCAGGTTTAACGACTCTTCTTGTGATTTTAGGCGGTTTAAATTGGTTAGCTGTAGCATTAGGCGTGAATGTAGTAGAAGAGCTATTTGGCTCTTGGGATTGGTTAGTAACAACGATTTATTGGTTAGTTGGCCTGTCTGCTCTTTATCAAATTTTTAATAAGTTCTTCGGAACGGGAGCAAGTGTCAAAAGCAAAGCGCTATAATAAATATTATTTTTTATTATCTCTTTAGGGGGTTTGAATGTATATTCAAACTCCCTTTTTCATGGATAAAAGACGTGACATCTTTACAAAATACGGTAAAATAAGGTAATAACCAAAAAGTAGGAGGGATGAGATGGAGCTTTGGGGTGTAGTACCTATCTTAGTGTTTGGAGTTCTTTATATAGGAATCATTGCTGGTATGATAGCTGTTATTGTTATAGTGTTAAAGCGAATGAAAGAGAGAAATCAATATTTACGTGAAATACGGGATGAACTGAGAAATCAAAACAAGATAACTATAGCAGAAAATAAAGAATAGAAGAGGGTTTAATAGATGAATAAAAGTGTACTTCCTATCTTTTTTATCGTAAATCTTTTTTTTATTTACTGTTTATTATTTAATCAAGGATACATCTTTCAACTAAAGAATCTACCTTACATATGGGCTATTTATTTACTTATTGGCACCCTTCTAGCTTTTTATTATATGCTGCGATACAAACAAAAAAGAGACGGACAGGTGCTGCTTTCAATCGGTATTTTGACTACAAGCATTAGTTCACTTGGCTGTTTGGGTTTCTTTTATTTCTTTTATCGTGCGATGGGTGGATAAGAAAGAGCACCAAAAGCAGAGACTTCAGTGAAAGTCTCTGCTTTTTATATGGAAATCTATTGTATAATAGAAAAAAAAGAAATGGATGCAGGAGGGGAAATATGCGAATTGTTTCGCTTTGTCCAAGCAATACAGAACTAATAGCGTATTTAAAATGTGAGCATTTGCTCGTAGCAATTGATGATTATTCCGATTGGCCGCAGTCTATTCAGAGTCTGCCGCGTTTAGGTCCCGATTTATCTATTAATATGGATGCGGTGGAAGAAGCCAAGCCAGATTTAGTCCTAGCTTCACTAAGCGTTCCTGGAATGGAGCGAAATATTGAAGAACTTAAAAAACGAAAGATACCTTACGTCGTATATAATCCTAATTCGCTAGAAGATATCCGTCAAAATCTACAGGATTTAGGCCAGCGATTAAATATTGAAACAAAAGCAGCTGAACTGTTAGAGCGGTATGATCAGTTTCTTTCTACATATAAAGGAATGGCACGTCAAATCGAAAAAACCACTGTATACTGGGAATGGTGGCCAAAACCCGTTTTTACTCCTGGAAAAGCAAACTGGCTGACCGAAATTAGCGCGTTAGCGGGAGGAGAAAATATATTTGCTGATCACAAAGAAGCAAATGTACAGAGTGATTGGGAAGAAGTGCTCAAACGAAATCCACATCACGTGTGTTTGGCTTGGGTAGGCGTACAGACAAACAAAGTAAATCCAACGATTTTACACAAGAGACCGAACTGGTCTGACATGCCGGCCATAAAAGAACATCGTGTATATGTACTAGAAGAATGGCTGTATTGTCGTCCTTCACCTCGATTGCTGTTAGGATTAAAAAAACTCGCGCCGCTTCTTCATCCAGATACGTTTCCTGCATTTGACGGTAAGGACCCTTTATTATAAGAAAAAGGAGCGATACATATGAAAGATATTGAACAAATAAAACATACCATTCAACACCGCTATCCTTTTTTACTTGTTGATCGCATCTTAGAGCAAGAAGAAGGAAAGCTTGCTGTAGGAATCAAACAAGTAACAGCAAATGAACCTTTTTTTCAAGGTCACTTCCCGGACTACATGGTAATGCCTGGTGTACTTATTGTGGAGGCTCTTGCTCAGCTCGGCGGATTTGCCATGGCTACGGATGACCACCAAAAAGGAAGACTTGCTTTTTTAGCAGGAATAGATGAATGTCGCTTTAAGCGTCAAGTAAGGCCAGGAGATACACTACGCTTAGAATTTGAGATTCTTAAGCAGCGCGGAAAGATTGTAAAAGGAAAAGGAAAAGCATTTGTAGGCAGCGAATTAGCTTGTGAAGCGGTCATTACCTTTGTTCTTGATGTATAATACAAACGCCTTTGTAAAAAAGCAGCTGATGTTAGCAAGATGAAAACGACCGATGTAAAAAAGGAAATAATTCAGGATAAAGCGTAGCGAGAAAACCGCCTTATGTCGTAAAAGCGGTTTTTTATGAATACCTTTTTACCTTTTGATAAAAGAAGAAACGGGGTATAGAAGAAAAAAGGGAAAGGGGAGAATGCAGTGAGAACATTAACGGAAGTTGTTGTATTACTCACACTATTAGGTACGTATATAGGCATCTCACTACTTGTCTATAAACGGAAAAGAACGAATCCGTTTTTCTACAGCATTTACTTTTATTTAGCTACCAGCGTCATTTTGATTTGCTTGGTTATCTTTTGGCTTCAGCTTCGTTTTGGACTCACTGATAAGCAAGTAGGAGGATTGCTTATCAGTGTGGTGGCATTCTTTTTACTTATTTATGGTTTGTTAAAAACAAGACAAAAAGACAGGTAGCCGGTGCTATCTGTTTTTATTTATATTTATGTTATATATTTTTATCAATTGTAGTGTCAATTCAATACATCTCTTCATATAATAAAGATAACAGCTTTCTTTTGCAGGTTAGTTGACATCGCAGCTTATAACTCGCTATTCTTTTGATAATTCATTTTGTGAAAGGAAGTGGACGTATGGATGCATCCCGCATTATAGCTAAGTTAGAAAACCGGATGCCGACAATCCTTGGGATGGAGCAGTTCTCCCGCTTCGGCATTCTTGTTCCACTTATTGAAAAACAAGGGGAACTACAAGTTTTATTTGAAGTAAGAGCGCTCGATTTACGTAGACAGCCCGGAGAAATTTGTTTTCCAGGAGGGCGTGTTGAAAAGACGGATGCAGATGAAAAAGAAACGGCTATCCGTGAAACCTCTGAAGAGTTAGGGATTACCCCCCAATCTATTCAGCACGTACAAGCTTTAGATTATATTGTTTCTCAATTCGGAACAATCATTTATCCTTATGTAGGTTTCATTGATGAGTCGCTTGAACTTCGACCGAATCCTTCGGAAGTAGCAGAAGTATTTACCGTGCCTCTTTCTTTTTTTCAGCGTACCGAACCTGATATACACAATATTAATTTCAGAGTAGAACCCGAACATAATTTTCCTTATGACGCGATTATTGGTGGTGAAAATTATAATTGGCAAACAAGAGAGATGGAAGAACATTTTTATTACTATGAAGATCGAGTCATATGGGGACTGACAGCAAAAGTAATTTACCATTTAATACATGTATTAAATGATAAATAAAAAGCAGCGAATACGCATTCGCTGCTTTTTTATATTAAATAGATTGAATAGCTTCTGTGATAGGTGTATCACCTGAAACTAAATCAAAAGAACGTCCGAATGTATGATCTTCACTTAACGTTTCTACTACCACACGCGCGACATCTTCACGAGGAATGGATCCGCGCTCTTTGTTCTCACCGGCATCTACACGTCCTGTTCCTGGTTCGTTTAACAATCCGCCTGGACGAACAATTGTATATGTTAATCCGCTTGCTTCTAAGATTTTATCTGCATAATGTTTGGCTACATAGTAAGGAATTAGTGAAGTATTCCAGTTTTCACGGTGATGTGCTTGAAGGGCGCTTACCATCACAAATCGTTTAATTCCTAAATCTTCTGCAGCTTCCATCGCTTTTACTGCTCCATCTAAATCAATTAAAAGTGTCTTATCATGACCTGTGCTGCCGCCTGATCCTGCGCTAAAGATAACGGCGTCACAGCCTTTCATCACTTCCTTAATTTCATGCACAGTGCCTTCTAAGCTTGCAAAAGCCGTTTCTACACCTCTTGCTTCAAGCTCTTTTGCTTGTTCTTCTTTACGAACCATCGCACGTACAGTGTGCACATCACTTTCATTCAAAATGTTTACAATATGTTTGCCCACTTGACCATTCGCACCAATTACGAGAACTTTCATGTCTAAATTTGCTCCTTTCAAATCCAAATACTTATACACTATTGTTTCATATTCACCGTTTCCATTCAACAAATGAGCTCAAAATTAGGTGAATAAGGAGAAAGTAAGAAAATATATTAAAAAAATGAAAAACAAGAAATAAAAACTAATTTACAAACAAAAAATGGAAAAAAATAGTTCATTAAACCCAGTGTCTGAACTATTTAAATTTTGTAAAATTTTCTCAAACCCTTGGTAATACAGCACTTCTTAAAAACAGTATCTCTTTTAACATTTCCCGATACAACCTATATAAACCCATTTTGATAATTTTAAACTTTTACTTCGGAAAAATTTTTTGTTATTATGTTTTAGTCATTAAAATATTCACGAACGAAATATTTAGTCCGAGCGGACAAAGGAGAGGATAAAATGAACACATTACAATACTTAGTCGCAGAACGTGCAGAGATTTCTCCTCAACATGAAGCACTAGTTGAACATAATGAACGTTATACATTTAACGAATTTCATGAAAAGGTAAATCAATTGTCTCATTACTTCTTAGAGAAGGGAATTCAAAAAGGAGATCGTATTGGTATTTTAGCTCATACAAGCATTGCTTACCCAGTCGTTACAATGGGAATTTTACAAGTGGGAGCAGTCGTTGTTCCATTAAGTAAGAGTATGACACCTTATGAGCTAGATAGCATTATTACGAGCGGACAGTTAAAAGCGATTATCCACCACAATGAATTTACGTCTGTATTAGAAAAGGCGGAACAAACGGATGGACTTAGCTTTACGTTAAAAATTGAGGATGCAAAAGAATTTACAACTCAATTCTCAGCGTACAATACAAATACACCAGAAGCACTTCCTGAAGTACTTCCTGAAGATTTAGCATTAATGATGTTCACATCAGGTACAACAGGCAAATCAAAAGGATGTATGATTGCACATGGATCGGTAAGTGCCTTTTTAAACTCTGGCGGACAGGAAGAACGTGCAAATATTGATAAAAGCATGCGCTATTTATTTGTTCATCCATTCTTCCACATGAGTTCGATGAGCATTTTATTTATGTGCATTAACACAGGAAACACAATGGTATGTTCTGAAGAAACAGATCCAGCTAAAGTAATTGAGGTAATCGAAAAAGAAAACATTAAAATGCTGTTTGCACTACCACCAGCATTAAAATACATCGTAGAAGAGCTTGAAAAAGGAGATCACTATGATTTCCCTCTAAAACTTGCTGTGTCAGGCGGAACAAAAGTATCAGAGTCTTTAATCGAACAATATGACCGTAACGGTATGATTTTAGCTCAAGGATACGGAAGCACAGAAGCTTGGATTATCAGTTCATGGCATCCTCAAATGGGATGGAAGAAAGTAAGCTCAGCTGGGAAACCGGCTCCACATGTGGAAGTTAAAATTGTAGATCCTGAAACACGTCAAGAAGTTCCAACTGGAGAAAAAGGTGAAGTACTTGTACGAAGCCCTTATCTATTTAAAGGCTACTGGCAAAACGAAGAAGCAACAAATGCTGTCTTACAAGATGGCTGGTTAGCGATGGGCGATGCAGGTCGATTAGACGAAGACGGATTTCTTTATATTGAAGGACGCTATAAAGATGTAATTGTATATGGAGGAGACAACATCTACCCAGATCAAGTAGAAGAAGTTGTCCTAGCAGCAGACGGTGTGTTAGAAGCGACAGTTGTCGGCATGCCTGATGATGTGTACGGAGAAGTTCCATATGCATTTGTTGTTAAACAAGAAGTATCTGCTTTAACTGAAGAAGACGTAGTGAACTTCTGTAAAGAACGATTAGCACCATATAAAGTGCCAACTGTTGTATTTGTTTCATCACTTCCTAAAAACAGTGTAGGAAAAGTGTTGAAAAACGAAGTGAAAAAACAAGCCTTAGCACACGCATAATAAAAAAGCGGCCTTATAGCCGCTTTTTTTATATTTATTGCTGTAATTTTTGAGATATTTTTTTCATAATGTGAAAGTATTGATCTCTTTCTTCTTCTGATAAGTGTGAAAGTAAATCTGACCAAAAATCGACACGAGTAGCTTGCAATATTTCGACAACTTTTTCGCCTTTTTCCGTCAACTCTACCCACACGCTTCGGCGGTTTTGCTTTTTATATATACGATTCACAAGCTCATCATCTTCTAATTGATTCAATACAATGGTGATAGCACCGGGTGAGAGCCCAAGTACTTTTGTGATATCGCTAACAATACAGCTTTTTTTATCGTGAATCGTCTTTAAGATTGCCTCTTTTGTTGAAGTTAAATGGTAGGGAAGCAAATCATATTTCTCACCGATTACGGTGTTTTTATATTTTAAAAGAGCTTCTTTTACATGATCTATACTTTCTAGCTGATGACTAATCTCTTCTTTGCTATAACGTTCAGTCAAGCGTAAATCCTCCTCATAAAACAAATTCCATTTTTACCATTATATCATGTATAATGCCCATAGAAAAATGAACAACACCGCGAAAATTGTCAGAAAAATTTTAAAATAATTACCATAATTCGTTAAAAAATCCTTGTTTTCGTGCTATTATATATAAGAATAGTAATAACAGGAAACGCATACAACATTTGTTTTCTATTGAGTTCATAAGAAAAAATGGGGTCTATGAACATCATTCCGCTTTACCTCATGTGTTGAACAAAGAAAAAATATAAAAAATGGTGATTATTCACTTTGGCAGATCGTCTTTTATAAGATGTTTGTATAAAATGAATGTATACATATTTTTATAGAAAAAACATATTGAGGTAAAGCCGAGATATGGGGGGATTCAATTACATGAAGAAAGTCTTAGGGGCGCTCTTGCTTGGCGCGACAATTGTTAGTGCGTTTATTGCGTACGGCATGTATACAAATCATTCCGCAAAGCAAACAGCTGCGATAGAACAAAAACAAGCGGCTAAAAAACCAGAAAAAAAGGCTGAGAAAAAGAAAAAGCCAGTCCTTAAAGTCGAAGAACTGACGTATCAGTTAAAAGATTCCCGTACAGGAAAAGTAATGAAAGAATTCAAGCCGGTTCATTACAAGGATAAAGGTGTATATGATCAAGAAATTAAACAGTTAGCGTCTGAGCTGGCAAAAGGGATCGATACACCTATGCAAAACATAAAAATAGATGAAAATGGATCGCTGACTGGCGGATCCAAGCAAATCATCTTAAAAGAAGCCGAACTTGTTAAAAATCTGCAGAACTTAAATACGAAACAATTGGAGGTAAAGGTTCCGATATACGAAACCGCTCCAAATGTCACGGCAGCATCTGCTCAAGGGATCGCTGATGTATCATTAGCTTCGTATTCTACACGTTTTCGTCCAAGTGATACAAGCAGAAACAGAAATGTTCAGCTATCAGCAGAAGCAATTAATAACGTTGTGTTAGGACCAGGAGATTCATTTTCTTATAATCAAACAGTTGGGGAGCGCACAGCAGAAAGAGGCTATCAGCCTGCTCCTGAAATTATCAATAAACAGCTGGTGATGGGAATTGGCGGAGGTATTTGTCAAACATCTTCTACGTTATTTAATGCGATTGACGGCGCTGGTCTTCAAGTGACAGCTAGGTCTCACCATTCAAAACATGTAGGTTATGTACCTGCGGGAAGAGATGCGACCGTATCGTGGGGAGGACCTGATTTTAAGTTCACAAACAACAAAGATTATCCTGTCATCATTAAAGCATATGCAAACGTAAATACAGGTGTTTTAACGGTAGATGTTCGTACTTCACAGCGTGCTATCTAATAAAAAAAGACGTATCCTAACAGATACGTCTTTTTTCATTTATTATGCTTTTTGTTGCTCGCGTTCACGAAGTTCCACACGTCGAATTTTACCTGAATTAGTTTTTGGTAATTCATCAATAAATTCAATTACGCGAGGATACTTGTAAGGTGCAGTAAGAGTTTTTACGTGATTTTGCAGCTCTTTAATAAACCCTGTATCTGTTGTTTTTACATGATCAACAAGAACAACATACGCTTTTACTACATGGCCGCGATCAGCATCTGGACTAGCTACAACGGCACATTCTTTCACTGCTGGATGCTTAATTAACGCATCTTCAACTTCAAACGGCCCAATTGTATAGCCGGAACTGATAATAATATCATCTCCGCGTCCTTGGAACCAGTAATAGTTCTCTTCATCTTTAGAAGCGCGGTCACCTGTTAAATAGTAGTTTCCTTTATACGTTTTCTCAGTGCGCTCCATGTCTTTATAGTAGTGCTTGAACAGAGAAGGGAGGTCTCTACGAACGGCAATGTCTCCAACTTCTCCAGGCTCACAAGGCTCGCCGTCTTCATTAATGATTTCTACAAACCCTTCAAGCATCGGTTTACCCATTGAACCAATCTTCGTTTTTACACCTTTTAAGGTACCAATCAAAAGGGTATTTTCCGTTTGGCCGTATCCATCACGTACTTGGATATTAAAATATTTTTTAAACACATTAATTACTTCTTCATTTAGCGGTTCTCCGGCAGATACAGCGCTATGAAGGTGAGACAGGTCAAAACGTTCAAGTTCATCAATTTTAGCCATAAAGCGATACTCTGTTGGCGTGCAGCACAGTACGTTTACTTGTTCATCCTGTAAAATTTCTAAAAACTTTTTAGGTTCAAAACGTCCGTTATAGATAATGCCTGTTGCACCTTGTCCAAGTACAGATAAAAACGGAGTCCAAATCCATTTTTGCCAACCAGGACCTGCTGTTGCCCAGACCGTATCGCCTTTTTTAATATCTAACCATTCAGCAGCAGCGATACGAAGGTGAGCATAAGCCCATCCATGAGTATGAACAACGCCTTTTGGCTGTCCTGTTGTACCAGATGTATAAGGAAGGAATGCCGTATCATCCTTAGTTGTGTTAGCTGCTTGGAACTGTTCTGATACATCCGCTGTAAGTGACTCTAAGCGCGTCCACGACGTAACATCAGCACCAAATGTAATTTTATGTTGTAGAGAAGTAGGGAAGTTTTCAATCTTATCGATCTCATTGCAGAAAGGATGGTAAGAAATAATCGCTTTTGCTTCAGCGTGATGTAAACGATATTGGATATCTTTTGCGCGTAATAGTTCTGAAGAAGGAATTACAATAATACCTGCTTTTAAACATGCTAAGTAAATAGCATACGATTCAATAAGGCGAGGTGCGATAACCAACACGTGATCGCCTTTTGTTAATCCTAGCTCCGTTAGCCCGTTTGCCACCTTATTTGCTTTTGCTAACAGCTGGTTATATGTAATTTCCTCACGCACACCGTCAGCGTCCTGCCACTTTAGCGCAAGCTGATCGGATGCATGTTTTTCAATTTCCTCTGTTAAGTTGTAATGTTCACTTGGAACTAAATCTTTTAGTTGAATCATAAAAACGACTCCTTATATTATAGATATCAATGATTTTTTATCATTACTATTATTATATTACTAACTATTAGTACTTGCTACTAATTTGTTTTGGGTTTTAGTAAAAAAGCAAAAAAAGACCCGCTTGTCTTATTACGACAGCGGGTATAACATATGTTATTTAAATAAGCTCCATTTTGTATGAATAGGTACTAGCTCTTCTTCAGACTCGTCCTCTTCGTATAAACCACGTTCTTTTAAGTATTCCACAAAATATAAGTCTGCTTCCTTACGTTCATCATAAGGCTTAATCGATAAAACAAACCCTACTTTATGCTGATCTTCATTTTCAACGCCTGAGAGATACGCTTTTACATTATGCTGCAAGAATAGCTCTTTAGCGGGAATAATTAAGTCCTTGACGAACTTCGACAGTAATTCTAACTCAAAGTCGAAGGTGAACTTAGCAATTTTTTCTAGATCTGCAAATACCACGCCGATAAAACTCGTATTATGTATTTCGTAGTCTTTCGTTTTTTCATCCCATTCAATATGTCCGATTTCCTTTAAGTAATTAATAAAATACCCAATGCCTTCATCACGGCCAAAAGGTTGTTTAGAAAGAACCAAACCGATCTTTTTGTACTTAGGCAGATACACGCATGAGATAGCGGCTTCAACTTTATGCTGTTGAAATAAGTGCGTTGCCCCTTGAAGCAAAGCATCTAAGACATGATGGGTAATTTTCATTTGTTTACGAGGAAAGTGATATTCGTTGCGTGCTAATTCATCTGTATCAGCAAACGTTGCTCCAATAAAGCCTGTATTGGATAGGGTAGGAGGGAGCTTCTTTCTTTTTCTTTTTCGTACCGTCATTCAAAAACACTCCTTGTGATCATCAATACGATAAAAAATAAATCGAACATATGTTCTTATCTAATGATACAAAAAATGTGTCGAAAAGTAAAGAGAAGTTAACGGAGAATTTGAAATTTTATAATAAAAGTAGCTAATGATCTTAAAACGCAGCGGTCATTAAAAGGTGGAAAAGAAGAGGGGGAGCAAAAAAATAAAAGGCTGCAGATGAAAAGCATCCACAGCCTTTTATATATTCATTAACGAGCTTCTGTTAAAGCTACCATATCTTCATCATCTAAATCGATATCTACGTGACAATCCATTGTGTGAATTGTTTTATCTTCATGATTTCCATAATAAATTGTAATGTTCATGAGTATCGCTCCTTTAAAACTGGATAATGACATCCAATTTATACCGTCATCTATTTGTTTAATATTATACCCGATGAAAAAGGAAACTACAACTAAAATCACTAAAAAGCTGATAGGAAAGGGGTTTATAGTGATTTTAACAAGGAATTAGGTAGAATAAAAATACTTATAACTGTATTTTATTACAGAAAATACGAGGTTTTTACTTTTGTTGATGAATAAAAATCCATTTAATGCAAACATATGTACTAAATGAAAAATATACGTTCAGTAGCAAATAAATCCTTTTTCATCGTTTTGCAAAAGGTTCATTGAGAATACGATGAGAAAAAATGAATGAGTGTAAAATTTAATTTATATAAGTCATTCATTTTTCAAACTCTCTAAATATAATCTAAACATCAATCGAACTGATCAATCCTAAAAATAAACTGGTGAAATTCATATGTATTTCTATAAAATCATATCTGCAATTGTTCAATTAGAACAAATCTTGTTGCTAATTAGTTTAGTGAGTTAGATCATATAAATACGAACCCTATCTCATTTTTAAATTCTGTCTCACTATCATAAGTATACTTTTGTAATGAGATAGAATTTGTGTTTTATCAATTGGTTCCTAGAATATATATTATGTAAACTAGAAAAAGAAATAAAATCGTTAGGGTCTCCCTTGCTCTTAGATCCTTGGAATACTTTGCTTTTCTTTTAAAGTGTGTAGGTTCCTTTTAAATCAGCTGTTTTTGCTTTCGGTATTTTAATTCTAAGGTTGTGAACAGAACTCTTAAAAATCGACTGAATGACGCGCTTAAGGTCAAATGAATTAAATTATGTAGAAGCTATGGATAGATTGTATCTTAAAAATCGTTAAAATAGCCGCTCACTTAATCGCAATCTCCTGAATACGCCAGTACGTATCATTTTATATGTAATTAAGTAATGCCTTATGGTTTATCCTAGAACTTTACAATTTTGCATCCCAAGTTTAAGGTAGCTATGAATCAGTGTGATAGTAGTTGATTTAATGTAGAAGCGAAAAAAAAGGAAAAAGAACAACTTCTTCCCCTCCATCCGCTTGTCATACAAACTTTTCAAGTTACTAGTTTCAAGGCTTCACTCACTAAGGTATGTTTCCTAATCGTAGTCATGAATTTTATCAAATAGCCCAAATTTATTTCTTTTGTAAGTAAACAATGGTGATTCATTAAGAATACAAACTGATTGAACATTAAGTGAAAAATAGCACATGGTGTAACCAGAACACCATGTGCTATTTTTAATTATTTCGTTAATCCGCAAAAACCTGAATCATCCACTTCCTGCATACCATTATCTAGCGCGTACCGAACTTGTGAACACTTCCATAAAGTTCTACTAAATCCAGAAGGGTTTTCCTTCTTTTCCTCTGCCACTTTTTTCTGTGTTTCAGTAGGTAATTTTGGAATAAGATAAGCCGCTGCTTTTTCTTCTTCTACCATGACGGGTGTTACTTTAATGAATAACCCATCTTCGGCAATAGACTTTTCTTCATCTTCGGCACGATCACGTTCACTTTTTTCTTCCGCTTTTCTAGTTCGTTCTTGCTCCTCTTCTGCATGTTTCGCGATAGCTGCTGAATCTTCCCACAATGGTGCTTCTTCTTCAGAGGGAACAGTCTTGTCTTCTCCTTGTAGGGAGGATTCTGAAGAATAATGATCGCTTTTTGATTGTTCCTTTTCTACTGAATTACTTTTAGGGTGTTCTGTTGCGGACCCATGGGCATTACCTGCAGGAATGTTTCCTTCTTTTGATGAAGGTGTCTCTTGTTTATACGTTGGAGACTGCTCCGCTACATGAGTTGAATTAGTTTTATTGTTGGTTGTTTATTCTTTTTTAACTTTCTCTCTCTCTGTTTGGTCCGATGACGTAATTTCTTTTTTTGCAGTATTTGATTGATTTTCTTGAGATGTTTGCGCACCTTCCCCACAGCCTGCCAAAAATCCTAGTGTTAAAAACGGAAGTGCCAGTAAGCGTTTCATCTTCATAACAAGTTCCTCACCTTCTTATTCATTGGATGATTGACTTCAATGCAGCGAACTACTTAAGTTCGTACCTACCTTTGTTTCGTTTGCTTTATAGGTTGGATCAGGTGTTTTTAGACTTCGCATCTATTTTTTATATAAAGGAAAATAAACTGAAATTCACTTGCATATAAGCTTATTCTAAGATGAATTTATAATTATATTTTTCCGCAACATTAACTAATTGTTGCATCTGCTCTGGAGTTGGACCTTGGAAATCTGGTAGCCCAGAATCTTTTGGAACTTGTAAGCCTAATTCTTTTACAAAGCTGTCAAATTTAGCTGGTGATGCTGTGACAATCATTTCTCCACCGTCAATTCCGGCCTCAAATCGATGTGGACTTCCTTTAGGAGCAAAAACGTACTCGTTTTCATTTACCTCAAAGATTTCATCACCTACCAAAAATATAAATCTCCCTTTTTTTATATAAAAAGTTTCATCTTCATTTTCGTGGACATGCAAAGGAGGCCCCATTTTGGGAGGTTCTACAAGGTGAACAACTGAAAAGGCACCATTAGTATCTTCTCCTGAAGCTAATATCGTAATTGTCTCTTGCATAAAATGATACGTATTTTGGTCATTTGGAATTCCGTGTAAAGGTTTGATTACTATATTTTTTAACTCACTCATAAATTATCCCTCATTTGTAATTTAATTTTAAAGGTATTCATCTATCATCTAAAAACCTACTACAGCATTAGTAACCATCTACCGTAACATCAGTAATTGACCCATCACTAGGACTTACTTGATACCAACCTTGTGTAGCTGTATGTTCCTCTCCTGTATCTTCATTATCCACAACATTTTCATAAACATGGATAATATAGTTTCCTGAGTCGTCAAGGTGATCGTATTCTACAAGAAGAGGTGAATCTTCAGATATGCCTTGTTGGTCACGAACTAGCTGGATAGCTTGCTCTTGGGAAACTGTTTGTTCGGCTGGTTCCTCTTCCTCAAGGGTTTCTGTATCTTCTTCTTGCTCTGATTCTGATTCTGTTTGCGCCTCATCTTCCGAATCAGCCTGAGCTTCTTCCTCATCCGCTTTTGCCTGAGCTTCCTCTTCCTCCTGCTGTTTCTTTTCTTCTTCTGCTAAACGTTCTTCTTCCGCTTTGCGATCTGCTTCTGCCTGAGCTTCAGCTTCTGCATCAGCCTTGGCCTGCGCCTCTTCTTCTTTTTGTTTGTCTTCTTCTAGCTGCGCGTAGTAATCATCTAATTCTTTTTCCATTTGCTGCTGTTCAAGGTCTGATAATTGCTTTTGTTGTTCTTGTATTTGGTTTTGAAGCAAAGCAATTTGTTCTTCTGAAGCATTATCAACAAAATTGATGTTTTCTACATAATCACCACTGGCGTCAAAATTAACTTCCATCATACAAAAAACATTTTGCTCTTGATTAATCCCGTAGTAAATATACTGATTGTCACCTACTTGGATATACTGATAACCATTCATTACGTTTAATAAGTAATCGCGATCAGCTTCTTTAGAATTAACGGCTTTTTTAATGGTTGATGCTTTTGTTTGTAATGTATTTGGCGATGATTCTTTTACAGCCGTTTTGTTGCCGTTTTCTTTCGTATGAACCGCTGTTGATTTCTCTGTAGGCTCTTCTTTTGGTGATACCATTTCACTGGACTCATCACTACACCCTGCTAGCAATACGGCTAACAGCGGAATACCAAAAGCAAGTTTCAACATTTTCATAGACTATTATCCCCTTTTTTTATCTTTTTTTAGGTTTTATATAATTCTAAAGAACTATAAAACCTTAGGGGTTATTATACCAAAATTAAGAAAATATAAGAATATTTTCTTGTTTAATTTATGGGATTTTTTTGAAAAGATTATCTTTTTATGTATAAAACACACAAAGCCATGTACTTTTCATAACATGGCTTTGTGTGTTCGTAATCGATGTTAATGATGAAATCCATTGTCGTATTTCGTGTCTTTAAGAACAGGTCTATCCAATGAGTTAAGAAATTCAACGGCTTGTTTGAAATTAACCATAAATAAATGAGCAAGGTCTCTTGAAAATCCATTTCTAACAACAATGCGCATGATTGTGATTTCTTCCATGTCTGCTGGGAGTGGATAAGCAGGCACTTGCCATCCATACGTGCGTAGTTGTCTAGACAGGTCATAAAGAGTCCAGTTTGGCGTGTATCCTTCTTTTAGTTTCCAAGCAAGAACCGGGATATCTGAACCATCGGCGATAATTTCGAATGCGTCCATTTCTCCAATTTCTTGGCTGAGAAACAGCGCGTTTTCTTGGGAGGTTTTTTGCACGGCATAATAGCCCTCTTTACCTAAACGTAAGAAATTGTAGTACTGTAAAAGGACTTGTGCTCCTGGTCTAGAGAAGTTAAGCGCAAAAGTTGGCATGTTGCCCCCTAAATAAGAAACGCGGAAAATAAGATCTTCAGGCAAGTCTTCTTTTTCTCTCCAAATCACCCACCCTAAACCAGGATAGACTAAACCGTACTTGTGTCCCGATACGTTAATGGACTTTACTCGCGGCAAGCGGAAATCCCAGATAAGGTCTGGTTGAAGAAACGGAGCGATAAAACCTCCAGAAGCAGCGTCTACGTGGATAGGAATATCTAATCCTGTCTTTTCCTGCAACTCATCCAATGCTTTTGCAATAGCAGCAATTGGTTCGTAAACTCCTGTATACGTCACTCCAAGAATCGGTACGACACCAATTGTATTTTCGTCAACCGCATTAATGACGCCTTCTGGATCTAAATAAGGATGATCTGCATTAATGTTCACATAACGAGGCTCTACGTCCCAATAGTTTGCGAACTTCTCCCACACCACTTGAACGGATGAACTAAATACAATGTTCGGCCGGTCTGTTGATAGCCCTTTACTTTTACGCAGTTTCTGCCACCGTCTTTTTAACGCCAGTCCACCAAGCATACAAGCTTCAGATGAACCTGTAGTAGAAACACCCATCGTTGTATCAGGATTAGGTGAATTCCACAAATCCGCTAAAATACGTACACATCTCTCTTCAATAGCCGCTGTCTGCGGATACTCGTCTTTATCAATCATATTTTTATCAAAAGACTCTCCATACAAACGCTTTGCATCAGGCTCCATCCACGTAGTAACAAACGTAGCTAAATTTAAGCGGGCATTCCCGTCTAAAGCAATTTCATCATGAATGATTTGATAAGCTGTTTCGGGAAGCATACCTTGATCACCAATACGCAGCCTTGGAATCGTCACTTCTCCTTGTCGAGAAAAAAGCGGATTAACAGGAAATTCATCAGGTAAATTTTTTTGTTCACGATGCGGATGCCATTGAGGCATAAAGTATCATCTCCTTATGTATATCTAACAAATTGCTTTACGTTCCACCTGGTGTTGTAACAAGCAGGTCTCCTTTACACATTATGAGCTTTGAAACCTATTTTCATTCTTTTCATTATTCGTAGCACGTAAGGACGAACTTTATTTAATAATACCCATGAAAATAGTCTTATCAAACTCAAAAGGTGTAAGATATGGTAATATATTCTAAAGGAGGTTTTTAGATGGAGAAACAAGGAATTATTTTGCAAGACAAGTTTTTCGAATTAGGTGAATCTCCTATCTATAATGAATCACAAGACATTGTTGGAAATGTCGCATATAAGTTATCTATTGCTAATAAATTTGAGATTTTAAAAAACGAAGAGATCGTGTTTACAGGTAAATCTAAAATGTTTGCCCTTATGCCAAAGATGATTATTTCAGATCACCACGGAAATGAAGTTGGAATGATTCAACGGAAATTCACTTTTTTTAAAAAGAAGTATCTTTATATTAGAAACGACGGCGATACATATGAATTTACGGGGAATATAACAGATCGTAAATTTGACGTTTTGCGTTCCGGCGTTCCTGTCATTCAAGTCCGCACACTTTCTTCGTTTCTGTCATTACGTCCACACACGTTTGCTTTAGAATTTCTCGAACCTGATCTTGATAAGTGGGAAGGAATTGCGGTTGTACAAGGTGTAAGGATGATGGTAAAAGACGAAAACAGCAGTACAGCTACTGCTCCGGCTCAATAGTGGTTATAGAAGGTTATATGATATAAAAAAACGAACAAACTTCAATATAAAGTTTGTTCGTTTTTTTAAATTAAGGGCCAAATACTAATGTACCGATGACATGGTAGCCAATTGGTACAAGAAACAAGATGATATTTAAAATAATCGCCCATAGACAGAGCTTGTCTTTTTTTATAAAAAAACCAATAATTGCAGGGACAATCATGAGCGGAACTAAAAAGATAGGTGCGATAATAGGAAGACCTTGAAGCTTTTCAGCCTCAACAAGTCCTGTAAAAAAGTTAAGGATCAATAAAGTATTAATGATAACATATAAAAGTGAAATTCCTCCAAGAACCCCACCTATTATCCCGCTTTTAGTTGTTTTAACAGTAGCATCCACGTTTCTATCACCTCATTTTTTAGAAATATAAGTAAACTATACTATAATGTGGTTTTTATTGTAAAGGTAAGGTATGGAGAAAAAAGCACTGTAGCAATTGCTACAGTGCTTGTTATAAACAGTGCATTTTTTCTTCTGCTTCTTTCCAAGGAACCGTATATCCCTGTCCTTTGGCGCAAAAGACAGAGGATGAGCTGTATTCCGGATCTGCCTCTTTATTGTAGCG
Organism: Priestia sp. 179-F W1.4 NHS; assembly: GCF_045369295.1. NCBI lineage: Bacteria > Bacillati > Bacillota > Bacilli > Caryophanales > Bacillaceae > Priestia > Priestia sp. 179-F W1.4 NHS. The sequence continues at coordinate 634,396 of NZ_JBIQFF010000003.1, forward strand.
GATTCGTTCAATAACTTCTTCTTCATTATGACAACGTTCATACCCTCCGAATAATAGAGACATCGCTCCTTTTCCGTGCGTAAAAGATGCTAGCGTCGAACCGTAGTTCATAAAAGTAGCAACAGGAACTTTCCCTGTAATAATCGCTTTGTTTTCGGTTGTTACAGGAGAATCAAAGCGGCCGTGTGCGCTTTGAACATCAGCTAATACCCTCCCCATTTGATCAATATCCACTTTAATTTTAAAGTCATAATACGGTTCTAGCACAATACTTTTGGCTTTTTCTAACCCTTGTCGTAATGCTCGGTACGTTGCTTCTCTAAAATCTCCACCGCTTGTATGCTTGTTGTGAGCTCGTCCGGTACACAACGTCACTTTTAAATCAGTAATAGGCGACCCCGTTAGCAAACCGTGATGCGGCTTTTCAAATATATGCTGACGGACTAGATTTTGATACCCAACGGATAAATCATCGGCGTGACAAGCATTTTCAAAGGTGATTCCGCTGTTTCGTTCCGCTGCTTCTATCTTTAAATGAACTTCTGCATAGTGTTTTAACGGTTCAAAATGTCCGTAGCCCATCACTGTATTTTCAATGGATTCTTTGTACAAAATTTCTGGTTCTTCAAACTGTACGTTTATATTAAACCGTTCTTTTATCAGTTTTTCGAGAACTTCAAGCTGAATGGCTCCCATCACATGAATATGAAGCTCCTGAGTCCTTTCTTCCCACGTCACATGTAAAGAAGGGTCTTCAGCATCTAATAATTGAAAAAGTTTAATTCCTTCTTTTGGATGAACAGAAGGATCAAAAACAACTTTTGATTTTAACGTAGGCAAAAGTTCGTAGGAGCGGCTTTCTTTTAACATTCCAAGACCGTCTCCAATCAATGGTGAAGACAACCCCGTAACTGCAAAAAGTTCGCCGGCTGAACCTTCATTAACGTTTTTAAATGTGTTTCCGTTGTAAGCACGAATTTGAGTGATTTTTTCTTCGTATAGCTCTCCGTTCTTTTCATAAGACACTTCATCACGCACTTGCAGCGTCCCGCTTAGAGCTTTGATAAACGTGATGCGCATGCCGTTTTCATCGTGTCGGATTTTATATACACGTCCTGAAAATGCTTCTTCCTTCGAGTAGCAAGTTTCTGTTAGCAAATCGAGTTTTTCTAAAAAACTTTCAATTCCGATGTCTTGTAAAGCTGAGCCACAAGCACACGGGAAAAGCTGATTGGTTTGAATAAGCTTTTGCATAGCAGCTTTCCAATAAGCTTGATCATTCTTGCCTTCCATAAATGCATCCAAAAGCTCTTCATCTTTTTCAGCTATAAATTCAATAAGTTCCTCACTTAACGAACCATCTATAAGATCTGATGTTATGTCAAAAACATCAGCGGTTAAGTTATGTTTAATATCGTTTATAACACGTTCAGGATCTGCTCCTACACGATCAATTTTATTGATGAAAAAGAATACGGGCACACGATGTTTTTGAAGCAGCTGCCAAACCGTTTCTGTATGGCCTTCAACTCCTTCTACTGCACTTAAGATAACAATCGCATAGTCCATCACTTGAATAGAACGTTCCATTTCAGGTGAAAAATCGACGTGGCCAGGCGTATCAATTAAATAATAAGTAGAACCGTTATATGAAAAAGTTCCTTGATCAGCAAATACCGTAATGCCTCGTTCTTTCTCAATCGTATGAGTATCAAGAAACGAGTCTTTGTGGTCAACTCTTCCTCGCTGTTTAATACTTTTTGTGTGATAAAGAAGCTGCTCGGAAAACGTAGTCTTCCCTGCATCCACATGCGCTGCAATACCGATTGTTTTGTTGAATTGTTTCATTGTTAAATACCACCTTACTGCTGTATGTATAGCTGTTATTCTCTATTTTATAATAATCGTAAGAAAAAGTGGACGACAAAGGCCCAGAGCTGCTTACATCAAAAAAGAATGCGTGATTAAACATCGCATTCTTTTTTTGTACGGTGTTTAGTATCTTTTCTGCCTTTTGCTATAAAAATAGCTGCTATAAGGCATCCAATTCCAGCTAAATGCATGATGTTATTACCTGTTGCGCCTAGACTGTTACTAGTCAAACCAACTAAAATACTACCAAGTATAATCAATAAAACAGTAAGTAGTACTAGATATTCAATTGCGAATGTATTAATCAACATCTAGTTAACCATAATATTATTATGGAAATAATAGTGTGGATTCAAACGCTCATGGTACCATATTCTAATCGATTTATATGTTATCATACATAAATTGTTAAAAGTACATTTTTTCACCTTTCACTATCAAAAAAGCAGCCTCTTTACTAAGAGACTGCTTTTTTAATGACAACTGATAAATCCTGATTAAGAAGCTTTTTTTAATCGTTCTTTTTGTTTCTGTTGATAAGAAGAAAAATAAATAAGGCCTACAAATACAGCTCCACCTATCATATTTCCAATAAAGGTAGGGATAATATTTGTCATAAAATCAATCCATATAAAATGACCTGCAAAAATAGCAGCGGGAATAATAAACATATTGGCTACAACGTGCTGAAAGCCAATCGCAACAAATGCCATAATCGGAAACCAAATACCAAGAATTTTCCCCGTAACGTCATCAGCGCCGTATGAAAGCCAAATAGCTAAACATACAAGCCAGTTGCAGCCCACGGCAGAAATAAGCGTTTTTAAAAATGAGTCGTCAATTTTAGCTTGAGCAATTGCTACCGTTTTATCTAAAAAAGGCCCCGTTTCTGTTAAACCGACAATATGTCCAAAGAAATACGCGATAAATACGGCTCCTAAAAAGTTTGCAAGCGTGACCCAAAACCAGTTATGAAGTAAGTGGCGAAGCGGAATTTGTTTTGCATACAGGGCAATGGAGACAGACATCATATTCCCCGTAATGAGCTCTGCTCCGCCAAGTACTACCAGCATAAGACCTACAGGAAATACGGCCCCTCCTAAAAGATTTGATAAACTTCCCCATTCAGCTGGTAAATTACCAATGACGCGCACATCTAGTAAAAAACCAAGCGCAATAAATGCGCCTCCTAGAAACCCAAGCATAAGAATAGAAGAAAGGGATAACTTTGTCTTTGAAACCCCCGCTTCTAAAGCGATGTTTAACATTTTATCCGGCTTGTGAAATGCCATAAAACTCCTCCTTAATTAAAAAAGGCAGCACTCAAAAACACCTTTTACACAAGGTTTTTGAATGCTGCCTAATAATCCTGCACTTTCTTTACAGTATATCAGTCATCATTATTTATAATAAAACTAAATAAAAAACAAGCAGATCCTACTTCTCTTTCATTTAATTAAATTATGTATTTTGCGTTGTTCTTCTACTGAATATTGGTTTCAAACACAAATACGGAAACAGCGGTATCTTCTTCCACTTTGATATCGGAAAATAAATAGTTCAGCTTAGCTCCTAACAAGTCTTCAAGTCCTTCTGGAGGAGATGAAGCATAAAGGTTTTGAATAAGCTTCGTTCTTGCCATATGTACCGTCTCTTTACCTTCGGTTGTTCTCGCGATAAATTGTTCAGCTGGCGTTAAATTGCCGTACAAAGTTGAAATAGCCATGTTTTGAACGAATACAGTATGAATTCGTTCTGGACCTTTTCCAAAAAGTTTTTTGCGCAGCTTTCGGATAATATCATTAAAATTATGTATTTTTTTAGACACTGGTGTATGCCTCCGCTTATCTCGAGTATGTCTATCCTGCTCATTCAAGTTTTCAACTAAGAATAAGTTACATTATACATGACGACGTTTACATTGTATACAATGTATCTGTTTTATCATCATTAATCCAAACGATTGCAAAACTTTTACGGAATGAAAAAAAATCCTTCACTTATTAAAGTGAAGGATTACCTTTATATCTCTACTTAAAGGTTACAAATGAATTCTTAGTTATCAAAGAAATAACTAAGAACTTTGACAAGATAGCATGTCAAAATAGTCAAGTGGTATGTTTGTACCAGTACTTAATGCTATCACGTTAAAGTCATGGAATCCACTTAGTTTACTTTCATAATACTTTATTTAATTTAAATATTCTTTTTTGATAGGTAGCCCTTAATCTTCATCACGATCTGCTCTAAATTCATCATCAGATAATGAATTTAGTTGATGGCTAAGCTTTTCGTAGTTATCTTGTTTTTGATTTTGTTGTACATCATTAGATATAGGAGTTTTACTAGAAACAGTAGATTTTTTTCTAGTCTCTTCGCTTCCACTAACTCCAACCCCAACATTGTTATCTGTCATCGGATTCACCTCTTTAACCGTTATTATGGAGAATTGCTCTAAAAAAATAACAGGAAACAAAAGGGACTCCGACTTAGCTAATAGTGGTCCAAGCTTCCTTATTTAACCTAAACCGTATTTAAATAAGAAAATGACCCGCTTTAACTCCATAGACAATACCAATAAAAAAACTTGCTATACCTAGTGTTTGACTTTTACATACATACTTTATAGTTAAGCCTGGAATCAGACCCCATATAATGATGAAAATAGCGAACGATACTATAATAGAAGACCATGCATCTTGCCCTGATATACTTATACCTTGCATAAACGTTTCTCCTTTCAGTACTTATATCGGGAGAACATAAATTTTTTATAGTATCTTACTGTACGAACTAAAAAATTCAGGTGACCTGTCCATATATGCTTTTACAGCGAATGGTGGTGTTCAAGCTCGATTGTTTTTGGTTTTTGCCATATTAATACCCCTGCCGCTACGTACATAAACGAAGTGATGTAAAAAAGGCTTCCGATTGTCAGAAAATCAATGATATACCCTGTTGCAATAACGGCCAAGGCTGCCCATATAGAGGTCCATAAATGATAGTGTCCTACTTGTTTTCCTGTGTGAGCACGATCTGTCTGCCTAGATAACGCTATTTTTTCTGCTGTTTTTTGAAGAGCTCCAAGCAGACCCATTATAATTTGAATGATATACACCTGTGTGATCGTTGTTAAAACGGGAATCACAATCATAACAACGGCCATCCCAAACGTATATAAAAGAAGCAAGCGCTTTTCTCCTACTCTGTCACTCCATGAACCGATCAACGGATGACTCAAAGCTGCGGTTAAAGCAAAAATTCCGTAAGCTAAGCCAAATTGCGAATAGCTATCGCCAAGATTTCGAAGCAGTAAAAGGTAAAAAGGAAAAACAATACTGCTTGCGGTAATCATCAGGCTTTGTGAATGTAAGAGTTGTTTGTACGTCATTTTCCATACTCCTTATAAAATAAATTAACGAACGTTTCGTTCCGGTCATATTTTCTTTTCAAATTAAAAAAGGCGGTTGTATGAGGGTAAGCCTCTTCTAACTGCTTCTTGCTTGGGTAGCCGTAGTAAGGCAAGTAATAGCTTCCCTGATGTTGCAGCGTCACATCCACCATTTTTCGGACAACTTTTTGTGTACCAGAGATGCCTTTATTGTCTCTTTTCTGGTTAATAAGTAAAACAAGAGCAAACATATCGTCTTTTGCATAAGACATGACTGCTTTATTATCTTTCTCTACATAGCGAACGGTAATGTTCAATAAATTTAATTCCTCAGTTGATAACACTTGACGTAAATCATCGATGTAAGAAGCAAATTCATCAACTGGAACAAAGTATTCTTGCAAAATTTCCGTCCGGCTAGCACTTTCGTATTCCATAAAATCACTTTCAGAACGCATAACATTATTTCTTGTTTCAAGCCGTCCATTTTGTTTTAAGAAATAAGCCTTTTGTGTTTCCCACAGCATATCTTTGCCCCAGTCGCTATATCGAGACAGCCCTAGCATGAATTTAGGAAGTGCCACTATTTTTTCTGTCTTGAGCGGTTCGTTTGCAGTAGAAGTATTTTGAGAAGATAAACGGTAGTTTGTGACGTACATATCTGTTAGCAATTGATTAGGAGAAACAGAAATACGCGCCATATGCATACGAACGTCAGGATTATGCTGTACGTAGTTTTTAAAATACGCTGTATACTGCCTATAATCTAAGCGAATAATTTCATCTTCGTACCATTCATCATCCGTTAAACGAAGCGTCACATCTAAAATGACTCCAAACAACCCGTAGCCTCCGTTTACTAAAGAAAACAGCTGGGGGTGTTTCGTCCGGCTAATTTCGATAATAGATCCGTCCGCCTGCAGGAGACGCATAGATTTGACCGTATCCATTAAAGAACCGTATCGAATATCTCTGCCGTGTACGTTCACGCTAATAGAACCTCCAACGGTAAAAATATTTTGTGATTGCATAACTTTAAGAGCAAGACCGTCTTTATGTATATATTGCTGAATATCATTCCACGTCGTCCCGCTTTGAACCGTAATTTCTTTTTGACGGGGCTTGTAATCTATAATTTTATTGTACTGCTTCATATCAAGTAAAATAGCATTCGGATAGTACGTCTGCCCTCCTTGACTGTGCTGCATGCCTGAAATCGCTATTTTTTCATGATGCTGTGAAGCGGTTTTCACCCAATTTTTCAGCTGTTTTTCAGTGGTTCCATGCTTTATTTCTTTGACTTTTGTAGGAAGAAGCTGCGCAACATCCTCCGTTACAGGACGGGTTTGCTGCTGTTTATAGATATGATATGAGGTATACGAACCTACTAGATAAATAGATAAAAAAATTCCTAACAACACGTTTTTCTTCATCACAAACTGTAAGCTCCTTTCTTTATTTCTGTGAAATTATACCATATCAAAAGTGGAATAACACTAATGTAGTGTAATTTTACACTATATTAGTGTTATTTTGAGAAAATATATGAAAAAACCTTGTGATTTAATGTATGTTAACCTTATTGAAAACAAAAAAAGAAAAGACACTAGGTCTTTTCTTTTTTTGTTTTTTATTTTTCAGCTTCGTATGCAACTAAAGCTACTCTTTTTCCCAACGTTTGTTGAAACTGTTCTTCTAGTTGTTTAAGCTTTGCATGCATATCATCGTTAATTGAAGCTGGCTCAAAGGTCATTTTTGTTTGCTCCATCAGATACTGTCACCTCTTTCATATGTGTATGTTCTACTTTTTCCAATATAAAAGAGGTCTATGACGATTTGACGAAAGTTTACAAATTAAATTTGCTGATGAGCGCTGTTAATTGTTCTGCCATTTGAGACAGAGATTGTGCGGAAACAGCAATTTCCTCCATTGAAGCCAGCTGTTCTTCAGTTGATGCAGCCACTTCTTCAGATGTAGCTGCATTTCCTTTAGCAAGGATTGCCATTTCACCTGCTGTACGAGCCACTTCTTCAACCGCTGCTGAAATTTGCTGAGCAGTCGCAGCCACTTCTTCTACTTGCGGAGTCGTTTCATTCATGCTGCTTAGAATCTGTTCGAACTTTTGAATAGCCGTTTGTGAAATTGTTCGTCCTTCTTCAACTTTGTTTGTAACTTGCTCCATTGTATGTACAGATTCCTGAGTATCTTGTTGAATAGCTTGAATAAGCTCAGAAATTTGAGACGCAGACACTTGTGATTGTTCTGCCAGCTTTCTCACTTCCGCTGCTACAACAGAAAATCCTTTTCCATGTTCCCCAGCTCGTGCCGCTTCGATTGCAGCATTTAAGGCTAGTAAATTTGTTTGAGCAGCAATGCCGCTGATTACTTCTAAAATGGTTCCAACTTCTTTTGAACGTTGAAACAAAGTACGAATCGTTGTATTAGATAGCTCGACGGACTGAGAAATGGATTCCATTTGTTCGACCGTTTCTCTCACGGCTTTTCCGCCTTCTACGGCTTCAGACGTTGTGTGATTTGATAGCTGAGAAACAGTTTCTGTACGCTTGGCAATCGTATAAACTCCTTGTACAATCTCATCTAAAGAAGCTGCATTTTGGTCAATAACAGCCGTTTGTTTTTCTGCACTAGAAGCCACTTCTTGTATCGCAACCGATACTTGTTCAGTCGCAGCGCTCGTTTGCTGTGAACTGGCCGTTAGCTCTTCTGAAGAAGCAGCCACTTGTTCTGCACTCATTTCAACATTTTGAATTAATGTACGAAGGTTGTTTTGCATCTGACTAAAAGCATACCCTAACTCACCGATTTCATCCTTTGAATTGACGGTAATCGCTGTTGTCAAATCTCCTTCACTAACGCTTAGAGCCTGATTTTTAAGCTGTTTGAGCGGTTTAATAATCGATTGTAACACCAAAAAAATGGTAAGACTCCCGATTATCAGACAAACTACAATAATAAATAGCGTTTTGTAAAAAATAGGATGTGCTGCTTCACTCACTTCTGATGAATACATAGTGCCTGCAACTTTCCAGTTCGTTGTTTTATTTGTCGTAAAGACCATCTTTTTTTCATCACCGTTAAAGGTATATTCAAAGAATCCGGAGCTCTTTGCATAAAGCTTGTCAAAAAGAGAATCTGTTGCTTTTGTACCTGCTTTTTCCGTAGGGTGAACAATATATTTTCTTTCTCCATCTAAAAGAAATGGATATCCTTTTTCTCCGATTTTCACTTTGCTGACAGCTTTATTGATGCGGCTTATATCTAAATTTAAAGCAATAACCCCTGTGCCATCCGCCGTTGTTTTTGCTACAGTAATAACGGTTTGACCTGTAGAGGCTGAGGGATAAGGTTCAGTGACAACTGTTTTCCCTTTGTTTTGCATGGCTAGCTTGTACCAATCTCGTTTTCTGGGATCATAGCCTGCTTGTGTCACTTTTTTAGGCGCTTGAATAAACTTCCCCTGCTGATTTCCTGTAAAAATGCTGACGGCTTCTGGATGAAGCGAAGCATATAAGTTAAAATCTTTGCGTAAAGTAGCCATATCTTTTTCATTGTAGCGCTCGTTGTTTACCACTGATGCAAAAAACTCTACATCATGAATTTTTGGTCCAATGGTATCGTCAATCACCGAATTAATGGACTGTACATTTTGCTGTGCTGTGTTAATAATTTGGTTTTCAATTTCATGTTTCGCTGTTATGTAAGCTGATACACCTATCGTAACAGATGGCACTAATAAGATCGCTGCAAATGCTAGCACCAGCTTTGTCTTAAAGTTATTAAGGGACCTTTTTTTTCTTACTCTCTCCATGCTATGTAGCCTCTCTCTCTGTAGTTAAAAGTGATCGTGCACTTCCTTTCTATCGGCAAGACTTCATATTCCTTTAGTCATCGAGTGTATACATAATTAACAATGGGAGTGAAAAGATAAGAGTACGATAAAAAAAGTAGGTGATTTTAATGGAAGAAAGTAAAAACAGCAAGTCTTTTTCAATGTTTGAAACAGAAAAGGTTCAGCGCGGAGAAGAAAAAGATATTTTTAATATCTATAAAGAAGGAGTAAAAATTGCGGAAGTAAGAGGAACGGATCCTCAAACTCAGCAGGTTATTCCAATGCATGACTTAAACGACTATGAAGAAAATAAGCTTCACGAATATATTGCTCATTTAGACCACACAACGTAAACGTAAAAGTGCTAAAACAAGAGTCCCCTCTTGTTTTAGTCTTTAGAATCATAAAAAACATGTTCAAAGTGCAGCGTGTCTTTTTGTATGTACAGCAGTCCAAACGAAAATTGCTTTTGACGCCGCTTGTCAGTAGCGGAACCTGGATTAAACAATGTAATATCACCAATTTGTTTATGAACAGGAATATGAGAATGACCAAAAATTACTGCATCGACTTGTTGATGTTCAAATGCCAAAAGTGCACGTTTTTCAGTCGTTTTTCCTTTGCCATGACCGTGGACTACGCCAATCGTAACATCGTCAACCGGAAGAAGTAATGAAGTTGGAAGTACCTGTTGAAGCTCTTCACTGTCCACATTTCCAATCACGCCGTGTACAGGAGCAAAAACGCGCAGTTCATTGTAGACATCTATCGTTTGAAAATCTCCGGTATGAATAATCGCATCAGCTGTTTTCAGTTCAGCTAGGAGTCTTTTTGGAAAATGTTTCGCTCTTTTGGGAATATGAGTGTCACCTAAAATAACGATCTTCATTTATGATACGCTCCTTTTTCATTCAATATGGTGTAGTGTAGCGTATTATGTTGGAATGAAGCAACTCTATACGGAGCGTCAGGCAAAAAATTTCTCTTTTTCGTTTAAGTTTGCGAAAATACTTTACATACTAAGTTACAGAATGGAGTTTTCAAAATGGAAGTAAAAATTAATCGAAACGCAGCAAAAGTATTAAAAAATGCCTTGGCTAGCCCAGAAGGTCAAGGAAAAATGATCCGTGTATATGTAACTATCGACCACGGTGATCATGCGCATTATGATTGGAAATTCGATACGCCGACTGAACATGATGAAATCGTAAAAACAGATAAAGATATCGATATCGTTTTAGATAAACGCGAGAAATTTTTAGAAGGCGTATGGATTCAATATTTCCACGTTCCAGAGCCTGAATTTGTGATTAGCAGCCTTCACCACGCGCATCACCATCATTAATACAAAAAACACACCTTGTTTTATAGGTGTGTTTTTTCGTTTGTGCAACAGGCAAAAATTTTATTGATGAAAGAAGAGATAAAATTTTGTTGAAGCAATAAAAATGAGCTATAGTGGAATTACGGATGAAAGAAAAGAGGTTAGCGTATGAAAGTAAGTGTGTTAGTAAGGTCTATTTTAGTTGTTATTTTATATAATTTATTCGTTCTGTACATCGGATGGAACGCTTGGGTGTGGCTTCACACAATGTTTGAAGTGGAAAACAAATGGATTCTTACGGTGATCGTTGTGTTTTTTGCTTATTCCTTTATCATCAGTCGCGCGTTTCAACAAGTGAGCATGTTTAAAATTGTAGGATCGTATTGGTTAGGATTTATTCAATATTCAGTTCTTTTGCTTCCTATAAGTAATCTAGCCGTATATATTCTCACTTTTCTAGGCGCTTCGCTTTCTACAGCTATCGATTCAATCGGACTTTTCATGATTGCTGCTTTTTTATTCATTTTTGCTTACGGTACGTATAATGCTTACAGTCCTGTAGTAAGAAAATATACAATTTCGCTTCCTAAAAAGACGAATCGGAAAAACCTTCGCATTGCCGTAGCATCTGATATGCACTTTGGCACATTGTCCGGCAAAAAACATTTACAGCGGCTAATCACTCATGTACAAAAGATACAGCCAGATATTATTTTACTTCCTGGAGATATTATTGACGATGATCCCCACGTATTCTTTAAAAAAGAAATGGATTATATGATGAAGCAGCTCAAAGCGCCTTTAGGCACATATGGAATTTTGGGAAATCATGAGTATTACGGTGGGAAGATCCCTCAGTTTGTGGAAAGAATGAAAGAAATGAACATTCCTATTTTAATGGATGAAGTGTTAAACATAGGCGATAGCTTGTACTTAATTGGAAGAAAAGATAAAACGGATAAAAATCGAGACAGCTTTTTCGATTTAGCGAGTGAAACGGATCGTTCTCTTCCAGTCATTGCGATGGATCATCAGCCGCTTTCTTTAAAAGAAGCGGAACAAGCAGGCGTAGATTTACTTTTATGCGGTCATACTCACAGAGGACAAATGGCCCCTAATCATTTAATCACAAAGCGGTTATTTGAAATTGATTGGGGCTACAAACAAACTAATCAGCTGCATACCATTGTCTCTTCAGGATTTGGCTTTTGGGGTCCTCCTCTTCGAATCGGAAGCCGGTCAGAAATTATTCAAATTGATATTTCATTTACAAAATAGAGAAAGCCCTAAGGCTTTCTCTATTTTAATGTACGCAGCAACTTCGGAAGTTCTGCGTAAATAGCCACTACTTCATCTATTTTCATCCGAACGAGCCCGCTTGAAGACGGGGCAACAAAATCCATTATTCCTGATACCATCGATTCTTCTTGTTTGCCCCACCTCACTTGCTTGCGTCCGCTGTACTGCTGATAGACACCTTTTCCAACAAAACAAACGATTTTAGGCGTGTATGTAGCGATTTTTTTCTTTAGGATTTCTCTGCCTTCTGCATATTCTTCTTTTGTAATCTCATCAGCTGCCTTTGTAGGACGCTCCACAATATTTGTTAAACCGTATCCTAGCTGTAACAGCGAGTGATCTTCCTCGGGATGGTATTTACGATCTGTTAAACCTGCTTTATGAAGAATCGTCCAGAAACGATTGGTTGGATTAGCAAAATGATGACCCGTTTCACCGGAACGGATGCTTGGGTTAAAACCGACAAATAAAATATCTAAGTTGGGCTGTATATGATCAAAAATAGAGTTCATAGTCATACGCTCCTTACAATGTAAAAAGAAAACATCCAAATTGGATGTTTTCTTTTTACTATACCCTATTAAATACGAACTACGCGTCCGTTGAATTTTTGTTTCCAGTAGCCGCTGCTCATGTTTGCAATTGCAACACCTGTTGAGCTTTGAGCACCGATGAACTTGCCGCCGCCTACATAAATACCAACGTGTCCGTCTTTTTTATATGTATCGAAGAAAACAAGATCTCCAGGCTGCATTTGACTAGAAGACACTTGCGTTCCAGCATGCTTTAATGTTTCTGTACTTACAGATCCAAGAGGCCCAAGGTTAACACCAACTTGAGAATATGCCCAGTGTACAAATGACGAGCAGTCAAATAAACCGTGGTTAATATCAGACTGGCTGCGTCCTCCGCCAAATACGTAAGCAGAGTTTCCAATCCAGCGGTTTCCTACCGTTACAACATTGCTAGCTTTTGGAGCCGGAGCGCTTGTAGGTGCAACATCATTGCTGCTTGCTTTTGGTGCTGCTTTAGGAGAAGGCGAATCAGCTTTTTCAGCTGGTTCCGCCGCTGCTTTTTGAGCTTGTTCGGCTGCTTTCTTAGCTGCCTCTTTAGCTGCTTGTTCAGCTGCTTTTCTTGCTGCTTCTTCCGCCGCTTTTTGATCTTTAATATTTTGTTCAAGCGTAGACTGTTCATTCGCAAGAGAGCTGTCTTTTGATTGTAGAGAAGCTTTTAGTTCTTCATTTTTTGCTTCTTTATCTTTTAGTTCTTTTGCCAACGCATCTTTTTGTTTCTTTTGAGCTGCTAGCTGGACAGTCATTTCATCCAGTTCTGCCTTCATATCTTCTAAGCTAGCAAGCTTAGATTTAACATCTGCTTGTTTTGTTTTTAGTTCGTCTTGCATATTTTTAGTTTCTTTTAAAATACCGCGGTCTGCATCTACAATAGTCGAAACAGCTAGCGCGCGGTCTACAAAATCACCAAAACTTGAAGAACCGAGTAAAACTTGTAAATACTCTACGTTACCGCCGCTTTCTTGCATGGAACGTGCACGATCTTTTAAAATATCATTTCGCTTTTCAAGTTTTTCTTGAAGCAGCTTAATTTCTTTTTCAAGCTGGTCTACTTGTTTAGACGTTTCTTTAATATCCGCTTCTGTTTTTTGGACTTTTTTATTATTTTCTTCTTCTGCTAATGTTAATCGCTCAAGCTGTGCTTTCATTTGATCTTGTTCTGCTTGAAGGCGTGTTAATTCATCAGAAGCTGCTTTGATGTTAGATTGCACATCTTGGCGTTGATTTTGAATTTGAGATTTTTGTGATTCCATATCCTGAATGGTAGAGGCATACGCTGGAGTTGATAAAACTCCTCCTAGGCCTAATAAAACCGTTGTGTTAAGTAAAAGCATTTTCTTTTTCAATATGAATTCCTCCGCTTTCTCGCTCTGTTAAACTAGTAATTTCTAATTATGTATCAATATGTATAAAAGTCTGACAATTTATGTAAAGTTCACTGTATTTGTCGATAAATAGCTAAATATGCTAATGAAAATCTACGAAAATTATACCACGATAAACGTTCAAAAAAAGAATAACAATATTACAATTGTATTTCAGTAATGTAACATTTAACGCTTGTATATACATTCACTTCTTGCCTGCAAAAATATACCTTTATTTCCCCATGCCAGTGAAAGATCTATCAAGCTTCAAACAGCAGTGCTTTTAGCGTTATAAAGTAGATAATTGTTATTGTTTAAGCTGTTTAGATTTAAGATATTTCTAAAAGAAACGTAACAACTCTTTAACATATTCGTCTATTTTTACCCTTTATCTACCATTTTTACAATATTTGAAAATGATTTTCTGGAATAACAATGAATTTATTTCTATTCGATGTTTGAAGAAGTTCAAAAAGAGGACAATAGGCAATTTTCAAACAATATTCGACAACGCTTGGATGAAGCCATACAAAAAACCTTCTCGCCATGAGGCGAGAAGGTTTTTTTAATCACGCTGCTGATAATAGTGTTCTAAAGCTACAATTGCGCTTCCCATTCTTTCTTGGTCAGGAATAACAATACGATCTACTCCTTCTTCTTTTAAAGCAGCAGCGGTTACTTTCCCAACGGCCACAGCTACTACAGAGCTTTCAAAGAGTTCTCGAATGTGATCAGCTTGTCCGTGTTCTCTTGCAAACGAAAATAAAAAGCGGGCTTGGGGAGCGCTTGTGAAATTAACAGCATCGACTTTCCCGCTTGTTAATTCGTTTATAAGCTGTTCCATGACTTCTGCTTTTGGAGGAATATGCTGATACGGTAAAATCTCTTTGAATTGGGCTTTTTGATTCGAAAGAAAATCAATCAATTTTGGTGCAGGATCTCCGTGAAGCTGAAGCGCTACATGCTTTCCTTCAAAAGAAAACGAATGAAGCGCTCTGACTAGGCCCGCTGTACTTCCATCATCATCTCGAACGGTTGGAGTAACACCGAGCTTTTTTAACATATTTACGGTTTTATACCCGCGTGCAGCAATATTAGCTGCTTGTAAAGAAGAAAGGAATTCATCAGCTAGTCCTAGCTGATCTGCTGTTTTATATAAAATTTCCGTCCCGACGCCTGTCGTAAAAATAAACCAATCATAATTTCCTTTTACCAGTTCTTTAATATCTGCTTCTAAGTGTGTGTCATCTAAAAAGATGGTTCCTTGTGCAGGTCGTACAAGCGGGGTCCCGCCAAGGTTTTCAACAATTTTGCTGATTTCTTCTACTTTACGCTGACCTACGAGTGCGACTGTTTTACCTTCTAATCGTTTCAATGGTTTACCTCCATTTTTCTATGTATGCTACTTTAATGAACCTTGATAACCGAGTTTTTCAGAAATTAGGCTCGCCGCTTCTGTTACTTTTTGAATAATGAACGGCAGTCTGTCTCCTTGAAATCTCGCTTCAATTCCCGCTACGCTAATGCCTGCAACCACTTCGTTTTGATGATTTACAATCGGCGCGCTCACGGATGTTGTAAAGTTTTCTAATTCAGAGGTGCTAATGGTATACCCTTTTTCTTTTGCTTCTTTTAATACATTTCTTAGTTTCTTTTGATCTGTAATGGTTCCAATACCTATTGGAGTTAGCTCCGTTTGAGTAATATATGCCTCTTGTTCTTTTTCGGGTAAATGCGCCAAAATAATGCGTGAACAAGCTCCTGCATAAAGAGGTGAACGCCTTCCAATTGATGTATAGAGACGCACGGGATGAAGCGTATCTACTTTTTCAATATACATGGCTTGATCCCCATCTCGTACAATTAGATTAACCGCTTCTTCTACTTCGTCTCGGAGCGTTTCCATTACGGGCTTTGCGATATTTCTAATATCTAAGCGATTAGCCACTAGCTGACCAAATTGCAAGAATAAAAGTCCTAGCGAATAGTATCCTTGCGCGTCTTTTGTTAAAAATCCCATCTCTTCAAGCGAACCAACCATTCGATGCAAAGAAGTTTTCGGAACGCCTGAATATTCCATCATTTCTGTGAAGGTCAGCTTAGGGTGGTTGATAAAAAGCGTGAGAATCTGCATGGATTTAACGACTGTTTTATTGTTAGCTTGCATAAAACCTTCTCCCTTATTTGTGCGAATACATGTATTTGATAGACGTATAGCTTACTAGCTAATCATATGTTCTTTTTATTATACATGAAGAAAAAAAGGAAAGCACTCCCTTATAAGAGCACTTTCCTTTCTTACACCGTTTCTAGTTCTTTAATTGAAATAGGGTTACTTTCTAGAAATTTGGTTGTAAAATCCCCTTCGTTAAAAGAAGGATGATTCAGTAATTCTAAATGAAAAGGAATAGTTGTGTGAATACCTATAATGATAAATTCTTCGAGCGCACGTTTCATTCGTTGAATCGCTTCATTTCGGTCTTTCCCTGTTACAATTAATTTCGCCACCATTGAATCATAAAATGGAGAAATTTCATAGCCTGGGTAAACCGCGCTGTCTACACGAACGCCGTAGCCGCCAGGAGGTAAATACATCTCGACTGTTCCAGGAGAAGGCATAAAGTTTTTAGCCGGATTTTCTGCGTTGATTCGACATTCAATTGCCCATCCCTTTAACTGAACATCCCGCTGAGCAAATGATAGCGGGTAGCCTGCTGCTACTGAAATTTGTTCTTTAATTAAGTCGATATTTGTTACAAGTTCTGTAACAGGGTGTTCAACTTGAATCCGTGTGTTCATTTCCATAAAGTAAAAATGTCCGTGTTTATCTAACAGAAACTCCACCGTTCCCACACCTGTATAATCGACTGCTTTAGCTGCCGAGACTGCCGCCTTGCCCATTTTCGCACGAAGATTTTCATCTACTGCAGGAGACGGAGCTTCTTCTACTAATTTTTGATGACGTCGCTGAATCGAACAATCTCGTTCACCTAAATGAACTACATTACCTTCTTCATCAGCAATAATTTGAATTTCGATATGTTTCGGTTCTTCTAAATATTTTTCAAGGTATACTCCGCCGTTTCCAAAAGCTGTTTCTGCTTCGTGCTGAGCTTGACGAATCGCTTTTTCTAGCTCCGCTTCGCTATGAGCTAGCCGCATTCCTTTTCCGCCGCCGCCCGCTGTAGCTTTTACAATGATTGGATAGCCTATTTCTCTTGCTACTGGAATAGCGGTGCTGCTATCTTCAATCAGTCCTTCCGTGCCAGGTACAATAGGCACACCGGCTTGTTTCATTGTTTCTCTTGCTACAGCTTTTGCTCCCATTTTACGGATGGCTTCCGCTTTTGGACCAATAAAGGAAATATCATAGGATTCACACATCTCAGCAAAATCAGCATTTTCAGCTAAAAATCCATAGCCGGGATGAACAGCGTCTGCCTTGGTTACTTGTGCTACGGTAAGCAAATTCCGAATATTTAAGTAGCTTTCTTTAGAAGACGTTTTACCAATACAAAATGACTCATCTGCTAGCTTTACGTGAAGTGCATCTTTATCTGCTTCTGAATACACGGCCACGGTTGCAATTCCCATCTCTTTACAAGCTCGAATGATACGAACTGCAATCTCACCGCGGTTTGCGATTAACACTTTTTTGAACATAGTGGCTCCTCCTGACAATATGTATACTTTAATATGATTTTACGGTAAATAGAGGCTGTCCAAACTCAACAACATCTCCGTCTTTCACAAGAATTTCAAGCACTTCTCCTTCCATTCCTGCATCTACTTCGTTAAACAGCTTCATCGCTTCAATTACACATACAACATCTTTACGTTCAATAGTTTGTCCTACTTGAACAAACGGATCAGCGTCTGCTTCTGGCTTGGCGTAAAAGGTTCCAACCATTGGTGATAAGATTTGTTTTTCATTATTCTCTGCTGCGTTTACAGACATAGAATCTTGAGGCGTTTGCTCAGCAGCAGCGGCTTTTACTTCCTCTGTTTTTACTTCTGTAACAGCTGTGTCTTCTAAAGGAATTCCCGCTTTATCAATGACAACTTTTGTTCCTTCATGTTCAATATGGAGCTTTTGAATACCAGATTCATTCATTAATGAAACAACTTCTTGCAATTCACGTACGTTTATCATTTCTTGTCACTCCCGTTTTATGTTATTTAGTTGACGCAAGGTTAATAGCAATCTTCAATTCTTGAAGCAGCTGTTCTTTTTCTAAATAGATTTTTTCTGCTTCATGAAGCGAAATGTGAGAAAAATAGATGGATTCTCCGGGCTTTACTTGAGCTAAAAGCGGTAAATCCGCTGTGATGACTTGAGCGATTTTAGGATATCCTCCTGTAGTTTGACGGTCTGCTAACAGGATAATGGGATTTCCATCTGGCGGGACTTGAACAGAACCTTGTGAGACGGCTTCAGACAATAGCTCTTTTTTTTCTCGAAGCTGAAGAGAAGGTCCATCCATTCGATAACCCATTCGATCTGATTGATTTGATACTTTAAAGGATTCTTGAGTAAAATGACTTTGGCTTTCAGCTGTAAATAAATCAAATTGACCCCCATTCATAACACGGACACTTGGTTTCTTTGTAAAATGGACAAATTCTTTATAATTTACGGACCATGAAGAAGTATATACTCCGTTTATCAGTTCATTGGAAAGAAAAGCAGGCTTTGAAGCAGCAGGAACAGATAGAGGTAAAACGTCGTCTGTTTGTAATGCTCTTCCTTTATAGCCACCAATTTCTCCTCTCAAATACGTACTTTTACTATTTAACACTTCATCAATAGCAAATCCTCCTGCTACAGATAGATAGGAACGACAACCAGTTCTACAAGGCCCAAATGATAAAGTGCCTCCTTTTGGAATAAATAAAGGTTTCCACATCGGGACTGGCTTTCCGTTGACCGAAGGAGTTAAATCTCCTCCGGTAATTGCTACTAAACAATCACTTTCTATTTCAAGGGTAGGCCCCATTAGCGTAACTTCAAGTCCCGCTTCTTTTTCATCGTTACCAACTAGTAAATTAGCAATTCGAAGAGAATAAGAATCCATTGCACCGCTTACAATTACACCGTGCTGCTGAAATCCGTTTCTTCCCAAATCTTGAATGCTTGTTAATAACCCGGCTTTACTTACTCGCATACTCATTTCCCCTCCTCCTTTGCTTTCATTTCTTGATACTCTTCTTTAGAGATAGGCTCGAATTTTACAATATCTCCAGCCTGCAGCAAACTTGGAGGATTTTGCTCCGGTAAAAATAGTTTAATAGGCGTTTGACCAATTAACTGCCATCCTCCGGGAGTGGAAATAGGGTACACTCCTGTTTGCATTCCTGCAATACCAACCGAGCCGGCAGGAATAGAGGTGCGAGGAGACGACCGGCGAGGCGTAGCAATTCTTTCAGATAACCCTCCGAGAAATGGAAATCCAGGAGCAAATCCAATCATGTACGCTAAGTATTCGCCTTCAGAATGAATACTAATTACCTCTTCAGGTGTTAAGTTATGATGACGAGCGACATATTCAAGGTCAGGACCATACTCTCCTCCGTAGCAAACTGGAATGGACACCGTGCGATGTGCTAACTCTTTTTCTGTCTGTTCGTTCTCTAATTTTTTTTGAATAATAGAAGCCACTACCGCGAAAGGAGAAACAAATTCCTTCTTCGGCTTTTTTTTCACAGCTGCTACAACTTCAAGAGGGTTATAAAAGATTGTAAGATTTGTAAATGCCGGCACACATTCGATAAATCCAAGAAACGGATCTAACTCTATGGAATCTTTACACGTTTTAATTTGTTTATGAATATCGTACTGAATGCTATCTCCAAACGTTATAACAAGTGCTGAATCGCCAAGCGGAGAAATAACAGCGGATGCTTTTGTTACGGTTTGATTCATACCTACACCTCTTTCTTTTATAAAACACCTAGTTTTTCATCTCGAATATCTGTAATAAACATATGCCCCGGAGCATGTGTAATCATAATAGAAGGTTTTGTTTCCATTGCTACAGCTTGAGGGGTTACACCACAAGCCCAGAACACAGGAACTTCGCCTTCCTTAATGGAAACGGCATCACCAAAATCCGGAGAGTGAACGTCTTTAATCCCTATCGCAGCGGGGTCTCCAATGTGAATAGGTCCTCCATGCACAGCTGGAAAACGTGAAGTTACTTGGGCTGCCCGTACTACGTCTTGCTGAGGAATTGGACGCATACTAACTACCGTCGAGCCTCGGAATATCCCTGCTTCAGTGCACGAAATATTTGTTTTATACATAGGAACATTACAATTTTCTTCAATGTGACGAACAGGTATGTCGTTGTTTAACAGTGCATGTTCAAATGTAAAACTGCAGCCGATAAGAAAAGCAACCATATCTTCTGTCCAATAGTCGTTGATATCGGTTACTTCTTTTACCAGTTCCCCATTTTCATAGATTCGATACTTAGGGATGTCTGTACGAATATCTCCCGACGGAGCCGCAGACTTTGGCACCGGAGATCCAGCGTCTGTTACATCTAGAAGTGGACAAGATTTAGGGTTACGCTGACAGAACAATAGAAAGTCAAAGGCTTGTTGCTTTGGTAAAATAGCTAAATTAGCTTGAGCATAGCCGTTTGCCATGCCCGCTGTTGGTTGAATAAGCTGATTGTTACGGATTTGCTGACGAAGTTCAGCTGGAGTTAGTTGTGAAAGGTTTGACATGTTTCTATCTCCCATCATTGCCCGCACACAACTTGCGTGCGGGCACCTTATTTTATTTAAATAATTGAGGAATTTGATCCATTAACGTATAGCCGCCCATTAAAGCCATCACAATAACGACAAGTACACCAGAAATGGTAAGCCATAAAGGGTGTTTATACTCGCCAACAATACTTTTTTTGTACGCAGCAATTAATAATGTTCCAAGAGCGACCGGCAGAATTAATCCATTGAGTGCGCCCACTAAAAGAAGAACTTTTACAGGTTTTCCAATTAAGACGAACGACAAAGTTGAAATAATAATAAAACCAATAATAATCCAGTTGGAGTTTTTATTAAGTTTTTCACTAAACGTTTGAATAAATGAAACGGACGTATAAGCAGCTCCTACCACGGATGTAATAGCGGCAGACCACATGACAATACCAAAGATTTTATAACCGACGTTTCCTGCTGCAAGCTGAAAAACGGATGCTGGAGGGTTGGCCGGGTCAATTTGCATCCCTTTAGACACAACGCCAAGTACAGCTAAAAACAAAGCAATTCGCATAACGGAAGTGATAAGAATTCCTGTTACAGAACTTTTTGTTACTTGAGGTAAAGAATCAATACCTTTTACGCCAGCATCTAAAAGACGATGTCCGCCAGCAAAGGTAATATAACCACCTACAGTTCCTCCAACAAGCGTAACGATAGCAATAATGTCGATTTTATCAGGAACAAAAGTTTTCACTACAGCTTCTCCAACGGGAGGTGAAGTCGTAGCTGCCACATATAGCATTAGCCCAATCATGATAAAACCTGCAATTTGCGTGAAGCGATCCATTGCTTTTCCAGCTTCTTTTACAACGAAGATTAATACAGCAATTACTGCACTAATTGCTGCCCCTGCTGTCGGAGAAATACCTGTAATCGCATTTAAACCAAGTCCGGCACCAGCAATATTTCCAATATTAAATGCAAGTCCTCCGATTACAATTAAAATAGCGAGCACGTATCCTAATCCTGGAAATACCATGTTGGCAATCTCTTGTCCGCGTTTTTCAGAAACAGCAATAATTCTCCATACGTTGGTTTGAGCAAAGATATCAAGAATAATTGAAATTAAAATAACGAATCCGAAGCTTGCGGCTAAATTTTGTGTAAATACGGTAGTTTGAGTTAAAAAGCCTGGTCCAATAGCCGATGTGGCCATTAAAAAAGCGGCTCCAAGCATTAACGTCCAGTTTACTTTAGGCGCAGCCGAAAGCTTTTGCTGAGGTGTTGATTTTTTTATTGGCTCCAATATCATCTTCCTCCTGATTGTATGTAGTTTTTATTGTGAAATAGCCTTAACTACCACTTCTGATGCTTGTAAAGAACGGTTGACATGACGAGCAAATTCAAGTGCGTGAGCCCCGTCTCCATGAATACAAATCGTGTCTGCCTGCAATTCTACATCCTTGCCTTGCTTAGATTTGACTTTCCCTTCTTTCACCATTGTAATAACTTGAGAAACAGCTTCGTTGTCATTTTCAATTAAAGCATTTGGTTCTGTACGAGGCGTAAGAGAACCGTCTAACTGATAGGTACGGTCTGCAAATACTTCGTTGGCCGTTTTCAAACCAATTCTGTTACCTGCTTGAATCAGCTCACTTCCAGATAATCCAAACAAAATCAGCTCAGGATTTACGTTGTAAACAGCTTTTGCTATTGCTTCAGACAACGCTTTGTTTTTAGCAGCCATGTTATATAGTGCACCGTGAGGTTTTACATGCTGCATCGATAACCCTTCTGCTTGCAAAAAACCGTTTAATGCCCCAATTTGATAGACCACGATATCGTAGGCTTCCTGAGATGAAATATTCATGTTTCTGCGTCCAAAACCAATAAGGTCCTGCAGACCAGGATGAGCCCCAATTTGTACTTTTTTTTCAGCGGCCAATTTTACCGTTTTTCTCATGACGCTCGGATCTCCTGCATGAAACCCACAGGCTACGTTCACAGACGTCACGTGCTCTAAAATGGCTTCATCATTGCCAATACGATAAGCACCAAAGCTTTCCCCTAAATCACAGTTTAAATCTACTTTACTCAATACGTTCTTCCCCCTTAACCCCTTTAATGTAAGCGTAATCATTTGCAGATAGTAAATAAAATTCAAGCTTTATTATCTGCATCAATACTTTAAGTTCCGTTTTTCGGAACCGTAGTACCGTTTTTCAGTTATATTTGGATTTTAGCACGAGATGATGAATTGAACAACAACATTGTCAGAATATTTGACATAGTCATTATTTTCATTTGAATAATACTACCTTATTTTATTGATGTTTTCTATCTATAGCCTTAATATAACGCAGCCGATTAATGTCATTGGACACAGTAAATAACTAGGTTGTCAGAATAATTACTAGTTCAAAATAATCAAAATGAAATTTTCGTTGTAATCGTTTTCAAAGAGGTGCTATATTTCAATTGTAGTCAATTTATGCAAACGATTGCAAAAAAGGGGATGAAACGATGAAAGGGAAAAAATGGACAGCTTTAGCTCTAACACTGCCGCTGGCTGCTAGCTTATCAACAGGTGTTCACGCCGAAACCGTACATAAAGGTAAAGCTCCAACAGCAGATAAAAACGGTGTCTTTTATGAGGTGTATGTAAACTCTTTTTACGATGCAAATAAAGATGGACATGGTGATTTAAAAGGCCTTACACAAAAGTTGGACTATTTAAATGACGGAAATTCTCATACAAAGAATGATCTTCAAGTAAACGGGATTTGGATGATGCCGGTCAACCCTTCTCCTAGCTATCATAAATACGATGTAACGGACTATTATAATATTGATCCGCAGTACGGAAATCTGCAAGATTTTCGCAAGCTGATGAAAGAAGCAGATAAACGAGACGTAAAAGTCATTATGGACCTTGTTGTGAATCATACGAGCAGTGAACACCCTTGGTTTCAAGCTGCGTTAAAAGATAAAAACAGCAAGTACAGAGATTACTATATTTGGGCTGATAAAGATACCGACTTGAATGAAAAAGGATCTTGGGGGCAGCAAGTATGGCATAAAGCTCCAAACGGAAAGTATTTTTATGGAACGTTCTGGGAAGGAATGCCTGACTTAAATTACGATAACCCTGAAGTAAGAAAAGAAATGATTAATGTCGGAAAGTTTTGGCTAAAGCAAGGCGTTGACGGCTTCCGCTTAGATGCTGCCCTTCATATCTTTAAAGGTCAAACACCTGAAGGCGCTAAGAAAAATCTCCTGTGGTGGAATGAGTTTAGAGATGCAATGAAAAAAGAAAACCCTAACGTATATCTAACGGGTGAAGTATGGGATCAGCCGGAAGTAGTAGCTCCTTATTATCAGTCGCTTGATTCCCTATTTAACTTTGATTTAGCAGGAAAAATTGTCAGCTCTGTAAAAGCAGGAAATGATCAAGGAATCGCTACTGCAGCAGCGGCAACGGATGAGCTGTTCAAATCATACAATCCAAATAAAATTGACGGCATTTTCTTAACCAACCATGACCAAAATCGCGTCATGAGTGAGTTAAGCGGAGATGTCAATAAAGCAAAGTCAGCTGCCTCTATCTTACTTACGCTTCCTGGAAATCCGTATATTTATTACGGTGAAGAAATCGGCATGACCGGTGAAAAGCCTGATGAATTAATCCGTGAACCGTTCCGCTGGTACGAAGGAAACGGACTTGGACAAACTAGTTGGGAAACACCTGTATACAATAAAGGCGGCAACGGCGTGTCTGTAGAAGCACAAACCAAACAAAAGGACTCTTTGTTAAATCATTACCGCGAAATGATTCGCGTGCGTCAGCAGCACGAAGAGTTAGTAAAAGGAACGCTTCAATCTATTTCAGTAGACAGTAAAGAAGTTGTTGCTTATAGCCGTACGTATAAAGGCAACTCCATTAGTGTGTATCATAATATTTCAAATCAACCTGTAAAAGTATCTGTAGCAGCGAAAGGTAAATTGATTTTTGCTAGTGAAAAAGGTGCTAAAAAAGTCAAAAATCAGCTTGTAATTCCGGCGAATACATCAGTTTTGACAAAATAATTAAAAACACCTTTACGTGATTACTTGGTAATCACGTAAAGGTGTTTTATTCCTCCTATGCTACAACTGTCGTACTCGCGCATCCGCCCTGCCCTCTTTTAAAAATAGTTACATAATTGATATAAGGTCTATTCAGTTAATAAATTAGACCTTTTTGGACGAGCAAAAATTAATTTACCTTTACAGCCGATATGTCATATTCAATTTTAGTTAAAGTAATTCAGGTTCCCGGAATACAAAAACCTTAGGAATCTATAGACTCCTAAGGTTTTCTTTGTATTCATGTTTCTTTTCATTCGTCATAGTAGCCTAACTTAGTATCCAGTAAATATTGACAAGCCCATACCTTAACAAACTATTTTCTCGTCATTTCAGAAACACTCCTTTGTCATATTAATGCATAAAAAAAGCCCCGTCTCTATAAAAACATAGAGACGAGGCGTTGCTCGCGGTACCACTCTAATTGATCAATCATTACATAATTAACCCACTCATTTTCGGCAGCTATCACCACCTATCTTCATAACGGTAGAAAACCGACATCCCCTACTTATAATATTCAGGGAGTAGCTCTTGGATGAGTTCAAAGGCAATAACTACCGATTCTCACCAACCGTCGGCTCTCTGAAAAGTTTATATATCCTTCTATTATTTCCAATCTTTGCTTATCGTTATTTGATTACATGCAATATTATATCTATCTATTCATTTTGTCAACTTAGTTTTTCGAATAAAAAAATAATTATTAATATAAAAATAATTGTTTCTTAAATCATTAGTTTGCACATAAACATCTACTACCTTTGAGTAGTGTTTAAATTATTTACTTAAAAATAATTTTGTCTATTACATACCTTGTAGAAAAAGTTCATATTTGTCGTCACTAAGTGTAAATAGTAAAACATTAATAATACATAAAATAATTTATCGTTTACTTAACTAACAACAAAACTTAAACAAAGTTACTTTTTAATAAAATATTTAATCACAACATTTATTTTTGAAAATAGATGTATATGAATCTACAAATCTGGCCAGACTAACAACGTATTCCCCCTATTCCAATAAATTTGAAAATCCTTTGCCTATATAGGGCAAAGGATTCTTTTTGTTTATCTATCAGTCAATTCACAACCGATTTTCTCCGTTTCAAGTCCCTAAAACTTAATATTTATCGACGACTGCTCCTAAACTAGCTGCTTTAACGTATGGTTTATTTCTCAAGGAAAGCAGTTCTTCTTTTGTTCCTGTAGCTACTACGCCTATAATTAATCCATTTTTCTGTCTGTTTTTTAGACTTTTGACATCTCCTGGATCTGTTTTTTGGAGCTCATTTAAAAAGTCTGCTTCTGTTTTGACTTTATTACTCGTTAGTTTTATTCCTAGTTGTGGTGATGGTTTAGAAATACCTAATAACCATCGTCCACTTTCTGGCTCACCTCTGTAAGCAGTAGACTTTGCATAGTTATCTACCCAATACCACGTTTGGTGAGCAGATGTAGGCAACATCTTTTGTACTTCTTTCAATGTGTAATTTTTATTGAAAGATATGGCCATCTCCATGTATTTGTCATTTGGATAATCTTTAATCATGTCGAAGTCATTCGCATACAACTTATATTTGTACTTAGGTACATAAAATAACATCTCACGTTGCCCATTAGGAATATGATAAATTGTCGTGTCATTGACAATTGTACTACTCATGGAGAATGATACATTCAAGTTTCCAAATAAATCATATGTTATTTCTTCTGTCCCCCAAGGTATCACTTTGTCTTCAATTACTTTAAATGCTGCACTCTTAATAGTTCCCTTTAAAACTCCAATTGATTTACTATCAGTGTTAGTGTATGTGTTTGGAGACATCCTCACCTGATTTTCAGTAATTATCCGATCAGTAATCTGGTCTCCTTTTGAGGCAATAAAATAATTATTTCCTTTGACAAATAAACCAATAACAAAGCTAACTACGAGTGCGGAGATAAAAACTGTTCGTAAAATTGCTCTATATTTTGCTTTTTTAAGCGTTCTATGTAAAGACTTTTCATCAAAAATAGAGTCTAACTCATCATTCGTTTTCTTCATTACATTCTCTCCTATACATCTCTTTAAATGTTTTTCTAGCACGAGCTAAATACGTTTTCACAACTTCAGGTTTCATATCTACATATTCCGCAATTTGTTTATACGACCACTCTAGCTCGTATTTTAAAAGAAGTAGTTGCTTAAAGGTGGGGGACACCTTTTGGAGTATGCTTCTTACTAGAAGTTGATTTTCTTGTACAATCATCATCTCTTCAATTAATCGTTTAAGATGTTCTCAAAGTTTGTCTTTAGTACAGGAAAATTGTTTGTACTCCAATATATCTCAAGATCATCGTCATTTATTAAGCTTTTTACATCTTCTAAATAAGTAATTACGCAGTATTTATCAAATTTATCCCATTCTATCCTTCCGTAAAATGTGAATGAAACCTCTTTTTGAAACGAGTAATATCTTTCTTCACTTTTTTCAGGAGAATAAATAATAACGCCTTTACCTAAGGCATTTACACAGTCTGAAAAAAGAGGCCCTTTATCTTCTTTTTTCTCTAATTCTTTTCTCTTTGCCAATAGAAACTCTAATCTTTTTTGTCGGTCTTGTTTTTTCATCATACAATACCTTTCTTCATATTCTTTGTCTTATTTGGAGGTCAAGAAATAGTTAGTATGAGACTCTAGTTATCATAACAGATATTACAGGAACCAAAGCCCCTCTATTCTACATAGAATAAAGGGGCTTTGGTAACCTAATGTTTAATATAGACAGTAGTTAAAAGAAGCCTCCCATTGAGACTTCTTTTCTATCTTCATTAATTTTTCCTTTTAGACTAATTTAAATGTTAGGGTTAAAAATCTGATAAAATTAAATAAGACCTTTTATTTTAGCTTCCTTTTTAAATTTTAAAATGGCTTCTACTGCCTTTTTGTATCCTCCAGAATCCCTTAACGATTTTCCAATTTCCAAGCTTTTTTCTCTAAATGAAGAGTTCGATAGCACTTGTTCTGTTGTATTCCGTAAGGTGCTAGCATCTAGTTCTTGACGGTTAAGTTGTAGACCAGCTCCTAATTCTTCAATCCGATTAGCCACTATTAATTGATCCCCCACAACAGGCATAACAACAAGAGGTACACCAAAATAAAGCCCTTCACTCGTACTATTCATTCCACCATGAGTAATAAAAACATCTGCTTGTTTTAGTATTTCTAACTGAGGTACATAATTACGTATAATGAAATTAGATGGAACCTCTTTAAATTGGCTAATGTCCGTCTGTTTTCCTACTGATAATATAACTGTAGCCTGCATTTCTTGGAATGCTTCAAAACAGGTAGTATATAACTCAGGTTGCTGATTAAATATTGTTCCCATTGAAATAAAGATGAGCTTATTACCAGGAATATTTTTTAAAGAAAGAGTTTCTACATCTTTTCGCGGCGCAATAGAAGGACCAACAAAAATAAAAGAGTTATCAAACTTTTCAGCACGAGGTTGATATGATCTTGAGGTATATACAAGAGTAATGTCGCCAGGGCAAGACATCAGCTTTTGATTATCGTTGATCGTTATACCATATTTTTGTCTCCATTTTTTTAATATCTCTTCAAGTTCTTGATATGATGGAGATGTCTTATTAATTTCTCCTTGACTTTTCATAACGTTTGAAAAGACCTCTTCATCAATAGCAAACGTTGTACAAGAAGATATTTTAGGTATCTTCAATATATCAGCGATGATCCATCCTGCAGCGAAATTATTATCATAAATAACATAGTCGTATTTTTCATCCCCTATGTCTTCTAGAACACTTTCTATGACTGTATCCGCAGAGCGTACCATATATAATAGCATTTCCAAAGGGTCCATTCTTTTTGCCATTTTTTTCACTAAATCTGCATTGCGTGTGAAATTTTTATAGGGACGAAATGTGGCTCCCGTTTTCTCAATTTTATTTCTATATTCCTCTATACAGTAATAGACAACCTCTTCACCCTTTTTTATTAGTTCTTCCACTAATGCAATTGTAGGGTTAACGTGGCCTTCTCCAGGATAATTAAAGAATAGAACTTTTCCCATCTGAATTCCTCCTTTTACAAGATAAATAGTGCGTCTTATTATACCATTTGTTGTTTTTCTGCGCCTTATTCCATTCTTTTAAGGATAGATTGATAAAGAATAGAATTAGAGGTGTCTAGTATGAAGCAATTTACTTTCATTGTCCCTACACCATCCGTTGTAATGGTTGATTTCTTTAGTATATTAATCGACCCTGCGTATCATATAGTTTCTTGTTAACTTAATGTAGCTTACAGGAACCAATCTCCCTTTTTCCTATTTAGGCAAAGGGGATTTATTTACCTATAATTACTTTCTACAGGTGCCCCCAAATTATCTAAATCTTGACTGATATTTAAGATAATTAGGTAATTCCATTCTCCCTTACGCTTCCCTAAATTTACTACTTGGTGAACTTCTACTTGATCATTTTCATATTCTCTAGCTGCTTCACACATTTCCCTTAAAGTACTGCCAAACTCTGTGTTATCCCAATTTCTTACCGTCAAATCAATATAAGATTGGCTCTTTTTAAAATTCATATCTCATTCACCTCTATTACTAAAAATAACATTAAAGTAATAGTTTGGGTAAAAAACTTAGTTACGTCGGGTAGGCAGGCACTCTCACGAGCGCCCGCCCCCCTAAGAACCGTACGTGACAGATTTCCCGTCATACGGCTCAAGCCTTCTTTTTATCCGAACAACTTGTTTATTTAATACATGGTACATGTACTAATTTAGCAAATTCACCTGTAGAAACCTCTAAGTTTCGCACTGTAACTTTCTCTCCATTTTGTAAAGTCTGCTTACACAATGCACAACGATATCCTTGTTTTCTTGCGAGTTTCATCCTATCCAATGTATTTTCATTATTAAAGACCTTACGGTCTCGTTTTTCCCAATACTCTCTTAGACTCAGATCATCTGGGCTGTTTTTATAGGCTACCATGACATGCCGTTCTATTTTAATCCAAGACATCTTTAACAATTGAATGTTAGTAAGTGGACATGTGAGAGTCCATTTATCATTCCCTCCATGGTTGGGCTTCTTAAAATAACGTTTAATAATCCATTTCCACGCCTTCTTTGGATGTAGTCGTTTAAGGTGTTTTGTTATTTTAAGGAATAAGTAATTATCCATATATCCAAACGTCTTTTTAGAAACGACATGTTTCCAATACTGTCCGTAACCACGAATAATTGGATTTAAAACACGTATTAGTTCTTTTATTGGGCGTCCTCTCATTAATGCGAACGTATCTTTTATCTTATTTTTTGCTTTTTTAATGCTGTCTCTGCTAGGTTTGATTAGTAGCTTATTACCTTGTTCCGTCTTGTATTGACGCAGCGAGAAACCGAGAAAATCAAACCCGTTCTCAATATGTGTAACTCTAGTTTTCTCTTTACTAAGTGTAATTCCTCGCTTTTGTAAGTAAGGAGTTAGTTTCTCATACATGCTTTCAGCCTTTTCCTTCGTTTCCGTTACGATGACAAAGTCATCGGCATAGAGAACACGTCCTATCTTACATTTTGGATCGATTGCGTATCCTCCGTTTGGTTTGTATGTCTTTTTATAAACAATACCAATTTCTTCTTCCATACCGCATAAGGCGATATTAGCTAGAAGGGGAGACACAATACCCCCTTGAGGGGTTCCTTCTGTTGTCGTACGAAGCATATCCTGCTCTATGTAACCCATTTTAAGCCATCTTTTGATGAGAGTGTTTCCTGGAAACATAGATGTTTGTTCTACTATCCAATCATGATTAAGATGGTCAAAGCATCCTAAAAAATCTCCCTCAAATACCCACTTTTTCTTACTATTCGTGTTAAGCTTATTAAAAAGATTACTTATAGCATCGTGTGTGCTTCGTTTAGGACGAAAACCGTAAGAAGTTGGTTCAAACTTGACCTCCCATTGTGGTTCGAGTGCGTTTTTTACTATGTTTTGATACACTCGATCTCGTATCGTGGGGATACCGAGAGGTCTCATTTTTCCATTTTTCTTCGGGATAAACGTTCGTTTTGCTGGCTTTGGACGATGTCGGAAGACATTACATTTAACTATCTGTTTATAAAGTTTGATACGTTCGCTTGGTTTTAAAGCCGTATAGCCATCTACACCAGGTGTTCGCTTACCGTTGTTTTGTTGTGTTACTCTGCGAATGGAAAGCAGCAGATTTGCTTTACTCCGTAGGAGTAAACGTTGAAGTTTCCTTACTTTTCTTTGTTGATTTTGCTGTTCGGCACGATAAATTCTTTGTCGTAACTTCGCTACATATTTTTGTATAATACTCCAATCAATAGAGTACCAATC